>CAYSBJ010000008.1:0-3237 GCA_964429275.1 uncultured Pseudomonadota bacterium | reverse complement strand
TCAAATCACCATTTGGTGCATCGATGATTAGATCTTCTTTGGCAAAAATTGTTGAGCCGGAAGCAAGTGAGCCAGAGCCGTTGCTATCGTCTCCTAGAAGCCTGTTTCTGGTGCTTAAACTCAAATAAATTTTTGGCGCGAGAACTGCAATTCCTCCGACATTAACTTTCTCGAAAGTGACGATATCCTTCTGCAAAGCATTAGCTTGCGCACTGCTTAATCCGTTGAGTGCGACATCTTTAGCATCGAGACCAAGACGAGTTAATTCGGCGATGGAATTATCCAAAAGTTCTTTGATTTGCTGATCGTGATTGGTGGTTGTTTTTGAGAGGAGAAGGGAATCTTTGGTGAGGGTTCTGATTTGATCGAGAATGAGCTTCGATTCCACAAAAGCATCACCCAACATTCTGGTTGCGGTGGCGGATCTGGTTTGGTGATCAATATCGGATAAAAGCGTATTCCTATTGATTCCAAGTGCATTGAAATAATAAACACTGCCAAAGAATTTTGTTATGTCGGTGAATTGCGAGCGGGCTTCAACCAGCGGTTTGTTTGGGTTGGTGTTGATTTTAAAATTTCCTAAAAAAATTTCAGTTTGGTTTGATTCTGCATTATTTGATAATGCTAATGCGAATTGCGAGAGATCAACTTCGATGACGCCAGTTTCTCCTAGGCTGTATTTGTCGATGGTGTTTATTGTTGTGGATTTGGATTTTTTATTGACGGCGTCAACCGCGGTGAGTTGCGCGATGTCAGTGCCGTTAATTAATTTTGGATTCAGAATGCCTTTCTCGGTGATGGTGATGGTTCCGCCGGATTTGATGTAGGATGAGAATGCGGTATTAATTGCGCTAGTTTCAGACATCTCTCCAACCGATCTAAGTCTGCTCGTGTAGTATTTATCGTTAGGAACGTGTCCCACTGTCATGACCCAGCTGAATCCATTTACCAAGCGTGTTTTATTATCGATTTTATTAGCAAAAATTTCCATATTGTTTGCGGAGCTAATCAGGGAAAGGTCGTTGGTTAGATTGCTAGTTTCGAGAGTGAGATCATGCCCAGATTTGATATTAGAGGCAATTGAGGCGGGGTTTGATCTGGCGTAACTATAAAATAAAAAATTTTGCCCAGAATCTTTATCACCTGAAAACCACCAGCTTCCAGTATAGTAAGCGCCAAACTTAGGAAAATCGATAAAGTCAGGGCCGTTATAAACAAAGCCCTCCGTATTGTAAGCTATTGGCTTCAGATAAAAGTCTATTCCGTCATAACGCTTATTTGTGAGCGTTTCAGCCCTAATGACCAAATCTCCTTCGATTTTATTTAGCTCGGCATTGTAGATGCCGTGGGTTTCAATATTCCCAGAAATATTCTGCACCAAAACGGTTTTCTCCCCACTCAAATTTTTCTGAATCGTCAAATTCCTTTCCGCATAAACCGCTGCACGATCATTCACAAAGCTATTCACCACGTTGAATAGCGCATCTTTCCCACTCCAAAGAGAAGCACCGGAATAGTTGTAGAGACTATCGCTGATGTTGGTTGTGAGATTATTTTTTACAGAAATTTCGCCGTAATTATTGAGGTCGTCTCCGAGGTTAAAAGTTAGATTATCGTTGCTAGTGATGGTTGATCTTGAGAAGGCATTGTTAAAGCTGCCATTTGTGACATTGATGTTGCTAAGGCCATTGCCAGCAACGATTGCGCCATAGTTGTTGATTTCAGAAATCGCGCGCAAACTTAAATCAGTTTCCGCAGAAATTTTGCCCCAGTTGTTGATTTTATTTTGTGCGTTGAAATCGATGTAAGAGCCAGCAGCAAGAATCACATTTTGATTGCGCGCGTCATTGGCGATGGCATAGCCGTTGATGATGTCGTTGGTGGCGTTGAATTTAATAAAATCATACGCCGTCACATTGCCATAATTTGCGATATTTTTGGCGGTGATGATGATGTTTTGCGCGGTGATTTCTCCGCTGAGCGTGTAATCAAGTGCGCCGAGATCGAGATTTATTTCTCCGGTGGCGATGAGTTTTTCGAGAGTGTTAAGATGATTTACTTGCTCGTTATTCAAAGGGTTGAGCTTGATTTTTTTCCCAAAAACAATTCCCGATCTGTTGTCAAAAAAATCGCTTCTAATTGTGACGGTTCCGTTGGAAGAGACTAAGCCGGAAGTGACACTGTCATTTGCTGGCTTGGTGTTTTTATTGCTGATATTTGCCGCATCGATAGTGAGATTTTTATCCGCGATAATTAGTGCCGAATCTTCATTCGTAAGGCTTGCTGCGGCGATGTTTAAATCGCCATCTGCTGAAATTTTGTTATAATTTGCCAGAGAGTTTGTGTCGTAAATTGTGAGATTTTGCGCGGCATAAATTTTAGAATTATTGATGATTTGATCTGCGGATAAATTCACATTTTTATCGCCAGAAATCATGCCAGAATTGCTTAAGAGACTTGTAAGAATGATGGAATAATTTTCTGGCGAGAAGATGGTAGCAGAGCTTTGGTTTGTGAGGTTTGCAGCGTTAATCGATAAGGAGTTCGTTCCATAAAATAGGCCGGAATTTTCGATGTTGGTGAGGTTGGAGATTTTAAAATCTAATGCTTCGATTTTTCCGGAATTTTCTAAAGTTTCGCCATCGTGAATTTCAAAATCATTGGCAAGAATTTCGCCGAGATTTTTTAACTTTTTTACCGAGATATCAATTTTTGCTGAAGAGATTTTTGCGCTGGAATTAAGGCTTTCGACATCACCGCTAGCAGTGATTTTTGTTTTGGTTGTTGCGGTGAGTTTATTGTAAAAAACATCACCGTTAGCGCTGATGGTGATCTCATCGCCAGAAAGAAGTTCTCCCACCATATTCACACCAACACCTTCCTTGGTGGCGATGAGAAATATTTTTCCCGATTGGATTTTAGCGAGAGCAGAAGCATCAATCGCAAAAAGTGGCTGAGTGTTGGTGATGTTGGAAGTTGTGGAGGTGATTTCTTTGTTGCTATAATCGAACCTGCCTTCGCCCGATTTAAGAGTGAGAGCGGTGTTATCTGCGCCGTAAATGTTGCTCAGAATTTTTATTGAAGAGGCGATGATGTCAGCTGCAGAAGTTTTTTCGACATCAAGCCCAAGGTCTTCAATTGTGATTAGAGGCACGAGAAGATTGGGAGTGTTTTGTTTGGTGAGATCGAAACCAAGATTACCATTAGCATCAAAATCACTTTTTCCGGCAATCATCA
>CAYSBJ010000007.1:0-4216 GCA_964429275.1 uncultured Pseudomonadota bacterium | reverse complement strand
CGCCCGGCTATGCGCTGCGCGGGCGGTGTGGTAATGGGAGCGGATGCGCCCCGGATTTCTGGATACGTTGAGCTATCTGATCGCTCTCGCGATCGTTTACCCGGTTGCTCTTTGGCTAAAGCATCTCGGCTTCTTCAAAGCGCCAATACACTTCGTCTACTGGCTCTTCGGCTGAGTGACGGCGAGTGCGCTGCCGCGTGTCGCTATCCCCAAAGCTTCATCCCACTTGACCAGCGCCCGCATGTATTTCGGGCTCAGGGCAGCTTGGCGTACTACTTTTTCGAGAAGTTTCGGATCGTCACTGAGCAACATCTCGCCGACTTGCTTCATGACCTCGGCTTCCTTGCCAGCGATGTAGCGCTTCGCCAAAGCCCCGCCGGCACCGACCGCCGCACCCTTTGCCGCGCTCTGGACGTCGCCGCCAAGCGCGTACCCTCCGACACCACCCAGCGACGTGCCGATACCGAGTTCGACCAGCTGCCTTGTTGTTGTTGGGCCGCCAAGCGCGCCACGAAGCCTGTCAACGATATCTTCCACCCGGACGTAGGCCTCTATCTCTCGCGCTTTCATCTTCCCAAACACAAGCTCCATCTGCTCGCGGGCTGCCTGAGATTTGAATACGGTAGAGATGACGTTCCTTCTATCTGGGGCGGCTTTGATGCCGTCGATGACTTCCGAGGCAAACCCGGTTCTGAAGGCTGCCTTTTCGGCTTCGGAGAACTTTTCGAACGCCTTGGTGGCTTCCGGAATACTCCGCGGCGAGCGGGCAAACTTCTGGCCTGCTTCCAGTGCATCTTCGGCGCCGAAGAAGGCAGACGCACCTTGCCGGGCCTCCCTGTATTGCGGAACAATATCATCTAGGGCGCTGACGAGCTTCCGCTTCAGGCCCATAAGATCGCCCTGCAACGTGCTGTCTCCGGTTCGGCCTGCCTTGCCGATTTCTCCGTCAAGGTTGCGCTTCACTTGATCCCAGAACCGGAGTGAAGGAGCGACAAGCTTGCCATCGGCAGTCCGGCGAAGCTTGAATGTGCCGTCAGTCGCCTTGTGGAACGGATTCTGCACTGCCTTGAAACCTTCGACGGCGCCCCGGTTGGCGCTTCGCGTGGTAGCCATGCTTGCCGCCCTCTGTACGGCGGGTGCCTGCATCAGTTCTTGAAGTTCCGGTGTGAAAAGTTGCTGAGCTTCCGGCCGCGCGAAGGCTCTGGCATAAGCAGGATCGTTGGCCGCCTTTGCGGCATATCGGATACCTTCCTGTATGGCCAGATCATCGACGTTGCCGCCGGCCAAGCGCTTCACGAACGCCACCGCGCGATTTCCTTGCGTGGCGAACCGATCATCTGCGGCGTTTTGAAGGGCTGCGCGGGCTTCAGGCGACTGATTGGCGACTGAGCGCGCCAATGCCCGCGTCGTCTCGCCGCCTCGATCGACATTTCGGAGCGCTATACCAGATTGCTGTGCAACGGCTTCGTCCGCTGCTGTAACGATCTGATCGGGGTTTGCGATCTTATCGCGAGTGATCGCAGTGCCAACTCTACGGGCAGCCTCTTCTTCTGGCTTTAGGATGGCCTTCAGTGTTGGGGAGAGCTTCTGCCCAAGCTTGTCCAGCCCACGACGTGCAAGCTCACCGACGACAGGTGTCGCAACACCCACGCCGAGACCGAACAGGCCGCTTTCGACAATTTCCTCGTTGCTTCCGCCCCGCGCCGCGGTATCCGCCGCAGCGAGCGAACTGCTCGATGCACCACTCGCAGCCGCCCGGATCGGAAGGGAAGTGCCGGTAACGCCGAATGCGGCGGGCGCGGCGGCGACCAGCGGCGCAGTTCCGGAAACCGCCCCTCCCACGGTGCCTAGCCCGGCGGCAATGGGGTTTTCTTCTGCCGCCTGCTTTTTCAAGTCCCCCATCTCGTTGTAGACCTCGGAAAAGGTCTTTTCGGAGAATGGAGCCACGGCTCCGGCCGCGATAGCGCGGGTCGTAGCTTCGGCGGATGGACCGATGATTGGAAGACTTTCCAGCCAGTTTTGAGCGGTTGCGACACCTGAACGGCTGAATTTCCCGAGCGCGCTTTCTTCGCGTGGGGCGTTGGGATCAACTTCACCAGTCGCCGGGTCATACCCGGAGACACCAACAGGCCGGAATTCGGGTACAGGTTCTCCACTGTGAGACGGCTGCGTCGATGAAGAGATGCCCATCTGGCGCACAATCTCGTTCACAGTAGCTTCCTGCTCCTCGGGCGACAGGGACAGGAACGCGTCGTCTACCGTGACGCGACGACCTTCGATATTGAGCGTTGCCATCAGGGTTCGACGCTCCATTGGATTTTGCCAGCACGCCCGCCCGAAGCAGACCGACCATCCGCTCCGCCACCGAATAGGGGGGTGGACTCGGCAAATTCGCGGACCATCTTGTTGAAGCCGCTGTCAAGCCGGCCGTTCTGCTCGATATACTGGTCAGCGAGCCGCGCTATTTCGATCTTGCGGCCCTCCATAGCCCTGAAGGCTTGCAGCATCCGGAGGTTGCCTTCAGGCGATCGATCGATGCCGATTTGCGAATCCTTGAGGAATTTGATGTCGCGATCTGACAACGCGCCGGGCATGCCCATGCCGCCATCCGGCGAACGCATCGTAAGCGCCATGCGGTTTTGAATCGCGCGAATCAACTCGCCGCCAGCCAACTTGTCTGCGTCAGTATCCAAGCCGAGCGCAGCGCCAAACTGGCGCAATGTCAGTTCGGCTTCCGCTCCAACGCCTGTGCGAACGCCGCTCTTCAACGCCTGTTCGGCGAGGTCGTACATCCCCAGCATCTGCTCGGCATTCATCGCGCCGCCAGTGATGTCGTCGTATCTTTTGGCGAAGAGCTTGGCGCTTTCAGTATCCCAAGCTTTTTCCCCAGCGCCAACGTTGACGGTGGTTCCGTTGCTGCCAATCTGCTTGATCTCGCCGTCTGGGCCGCGCTGGAAACTCTTATCGGCAGGCAAGCCAAGAGCTGCCGCCTCATCCGCAGTTAGGGTGCGCCACTTGTCGGATTTGAGTGTGACGCCCTCGCCGCTTTCCGTTTTCAGAGGACGCGCCGTGTCACCGACCTGCACCCATGTTGTGCCGTCCGAAAGCGTAATGAGATTGCCGCGACCTTCGCGCTCAAAATCGATTTTCGCTCTGGTTTGGTGCGCATCGAACGTCCGCTGCGCTTCTGCTTCGCCAGATCGCCAAGCGCGGTCAGCTTCAGCTTCGGCGCGGCGCGAAACGCGGTCCTTCTCGCCCTCACCCGATCTGAAATCACGGTCTTTCCCTGCTTCGCCAGAGCGGAAATCACGATCAATCGCATCTCGTTTCTCTTGGTTCGCCCAGCCCTCACGCTCCAGCGCAAAGCGCTTGTCCGTTTGCCCGGCATCAAAGTCCCTCTGGCGCTCAGCTTCCTCTGAACGAGCGGTCCTTTCCTTAGCGCTCTCGCCCGCTCGAAATTCTCGCTCCTCTTTCGCCCGCGCATCCTCGCGTGCCATCTTCATCGCTTCGATCGCCGCCTCGCGCTTTGCTCGCGCGTTCTCCACCATGCCTGAGCCGAGGCCGCTCATTGCCCCGCCGAGAACTGCCAGAAATCCTGCCATGTCACGCCTCCACCGGCATGAGGCCGCGCTGCGTCGGCTGAGACCCGCCCGCATCCTGCTCAGCCAAACCCATCATGATTGGCTCCAACTGCCCTTCCGAATCCATCCTCTGGAGCATCTGAAGGTCGGCGTCCGCCGCCTCGGGGTCGAGAATGCCGCTGTCCTGCAAGGCCTTGCGGGAGTAGTCGAGCGCCAGGAAATAGGCCTTTTCAAGCGCGTCCTGGTCCTCCGTATAATCCTTGACGCCGGCCTCCTTCGACAGTTCCGCAAGGTCTTCGAAGACTTCGGTCCCGGCGTGGAAAGCGACTTCGCCGTTGATCGGCGCATTCGACTGAAGGCCGCTCTGGATTACGCGAAGCATCACCGAAGATGTTGCGCGCGCCAAGCCCTCCACCGGATCGCCGTCACCCTCAAGCATCTTGACGATGGCAGGCATGGACTTGTCGTCGTAGATGAGGTTGTAGGCATTCGCGACGATCTGATCGTACTGCGCCTGTTCTTCTGGAGTCGCGGCATTCGGGTCTGTGCCTGCCGGCGCTTGCTGCGGCGCAGACGCCATCGATGCGCGCGGATCGGGTCCGCCCGGTACTTGTTCCATTTCGGGTTCCTTCTAT
>CAYSBJ010000006.1:0-5779 GCA_964429275.1 uncultured Pseudomonadota bacterium | reverse complement strand
GGTAGACCATCTCGAGGAACGCAGGTTCGCGGGCGAGCGCCGGGTTCCCCAGCGCGTCCGCAGCCTGCACCCCCTCCTGCACGTAGCGAACGGCGGTCTGCTCGTCCGCGAGCTCCGGGTACTTCTGCTCGAGCGCGGTCGCCTCGCGATCCCTGCGCTCCTGCTCACGCGCCTCCATGACGGGCGCGAGCTCCTCCCGAACGATCGCGCGCTGCATCTCCGCCAGAGCGCGCATCTGCGCCTCCGGGGACAGCGTGCCCTCGTCGGTGAAGTCGTCGTCGGTGAAGTGCGAATCATCGAAGAACTGGCCCGCGTCGAACGAGTCGTCTTCGTAGTCCGCCTCCACCTCCTGCTGCGGCAGCCGATCCTCGAGCGCGCCCAGGCGCCCGTCCATCTGCTGCTGGAACTGCTGGAACGCCGAGAACAGGCGATCTCCGCCGCCCGCGTCCGCCTCGCCGCCGGCGCCTTCCGCGCCAGCTGCGGCGTCCGCCGCGCCGTCCGCCCCGCCCTCGCTCACCGCTCCGGTGTCTGCGCTCACGTCAGTCATGGTGCCTACGCGCCTCCTGATCCTCAAGCCGCCGGCGTTCTGCTGCGGCAGCATCGATTGCCTTATCGACCATGCCCAACGCGTCGCGCAGCCCCTTCAGGACTCCGCCGCCGTGCGCGTAGGTCTGGACGTCGCGCAACGGCTTCCCCTCGATCTGCACGCGCAGCTTCTCCACCTGCACGCCGATCATCTGCTCGTAGATCTCCCACCCCGGATGCGCGCGAAGATCCTCGAGCGCGTCCGCGGCACGTTGGAGAGCCGACTCATCCTCGAGATCCCCGAGGAAGTCGTACAGCGATGGGACACGGGACATGGCGCGCAGCGTAGGCGCCCGTCCGGTCGTCTAGACGATGCGCTGCGGGTACCCGACGAACGGCGGCAGCCCGCGGTACGGGCCGCGGTGGTAGTACCCATCGCCACGGCGGTCGCGCCGCGGGCGCATCTTGCGGCGCTTCGCGGGATTCGCGTCCGGCCACACGTTGCTCTGCTCGCCACCGACACCCTGCCCACCCCCACCGGGAGCGTTGCGGCTCATCGGCACCGCGGCCAGCATCTGCGGGAGGATCCCGCTCGCGCCCGAATGCGGCGGCAGCCCAGGCGGCGCCAGCTGCGCATCAGCGCCATCCGCCACGCCAGCGTTCCCGAGCGTCCCGCGCTTGAACTGCCGCTTCGTCGCCTCGCGCACCGCGTCCTGCGGATTCCCCATCGAGCTCGCGCCACGCAGCATCGCCGCCAACGTGTGACCTTGCTCCATCGGGCCGGTGCCCCGGCGATGCGGCTGCGTTCGGCGCGTCGGCTGCATGGAAGCAGTCTCTCAGTCCGTGATGACGAAGAACCGGCGCCGCAACGGGAAGTCCGCCGCCCAGGCGATGTACGACTCCGGCGGAAGTGTGAACGCCACCTCGCCGCGCGCGTTCACGACCGCTTCCGCGAACACCGGTCCGGGGTACGAACCGGCTCCGCGCACGGGCACTTCCGACCCGATCCACTCGTGCCGCAGGTACGCGCCGACAACCGTGCCGGGAGGCATCTGGACGTTGAGCGTGATGACGGGCGTCGGAAGACCGGCAACGCTTGCGCCATCGTCCTGGCCCGCGCTGATCGTGTTTCCGGCGCCGGCGGCTGCGTCCGACACCGACCCGGTGAGGTCGTACCACGTCGAGGTCGTGATAACGTCGACCGCACCGACTCCGGTGCTGGTCGTGTTGCCGACGCCGGTGCTTCGGTTGACGCCGTCCCAGTAGTCGATCGGCCAGATGGCCGGCGTCCCCGCGGAGCCAACCCCGGCGCTGTCGGTGTTCCCGACGCCCGTAGCGGAGACCACTGAGCTGACGTAGGAGATCGCCCAGTCGTTGTGGACGGTCGCGGCATCACCGGCGGCGCTGTCGGTGTTCCCGACGCCCGTGCCCGGGACGAGGCTCGTGTAGTACGTGAGATCCCAGGTCTGCGCGGCCATCAGGTCGGAATCCCGATCTGCGCCGTGAGACTGGTGTCACCGGCCTGCGGCGTGACACCGAGGTAGATCGTGCTCGTGCCGGGCGGGACGGTGACGGTTGACGCCCAGGTGGTGCCATCGAGGCTCACCGAGAACCGGGCGGCGTGCGTTCCGCGGAACTGGATGGGGCCGCCGGACGCGGAGTAGACCGTCGCGGTCGTGAACGACCTGGTGTTGCGGGGGGCGCGGGTAGCGGAAACCGTGGTGCCGCTCTGCGACCAAACCGCGCTAGGCGTGATCAACAGGCCGGTGAATCGTGCATCCAGCCACCCGGAGAAGTCAGACCAGACCCAGTTACTCGCGTCTCCGTGGTCGCCGGTAGTGGTCTGCGTCGTGACTTGGGTGACGCCGGTGATCTTGCCCGCGAAGGCGTCCATGTTGTGCGCCTTGTTGACGACAGTATCGCCGTCGCTTGCGCTCATTCGGAACGGGATGCCAGCGAAGAGGCTGGTGGTTCGCAGGTACGGATCGCAGTTCGCTGCTGCTGCCACCGTGGCGCCCTGGCCCGAGCTCGCGCTGTAGGCGGTGTCGATCTCCGTGCGGTACGCCGGGTTGTCGGCGTACATCGACGCCAGCGACAGCACGGGGACCATAAGAAGGACCCCGCGCAGTCCGGTGATGCTCCCGTTGGCGGTGAGCGTGGCCGCGGCGAGACCGCCCATGCTTGCCCCCCAGAGCACGGTGCCGGTGACGTTGTACGAGCTGAGGAGCGTCGCGTGCGCGGCAGCGTAGTCAGCGACCGACGCCGGATTGCCCCATTCGCGCCCCGTTCCGGTGCCGACGGCGGCGAGCATGTAGCCGGCGGCCTGCGCTGAAGCAATCGCGGCCGCGCCATAGACAGGCCCGAATGGCACCGTCTCGCTGCCTCCCGCGTTGTGGCAGCAGAGCAAGAGACGCACGGGGTCGCCGGAGACGTAGCCAGTGGGGAGCCAGACGTTCACAGCGACTCCCTCGGTCTAAGTGTTGTAGAGGCGGACCGCGTCGGCCGCCATTCCGGTGCCCGCGCTTGAGTAGGTGTTCGCCGTGGGGTTGGAGACGAAGAGCGCCAGGCCGCCTCCGGCGGTAACGGAGGAGTCCGTCACGCTGATCCGCTGCACGCCGTTGATGTACGCCTTGATCGCGGTGCCGATCGCCTCGACGCGAACGGTGTAGGTGCTACCGACGGTGAGCGTCCCGGCCGAGTACGTCCCGAGGACGGTGTAACTGCCGTTGACAATCTTGCTGAGCGTGAGTGTGCCGTCGTCAGCGAGGACGGCGCGGTAGAGGTAGGCAACGCTCGTGTTCGCGCCTGTCACGCGACAGCCGACCATCACCGACGAGCCTGTGACGCTGTAGACGTAGGCGTCGACTTCGGCCGCGCAGTCCGCGTTGGAACTGCCGCTCAACCACGACTGAACGGTGGTCGAAGTCGGCGCTCCCGACGAGATCGTCGGAAGGACGCGGTTGCTCTTGATGCGTAGGTCGGGCCCGGTGCCGCCGCTCGCGAAGACGGTGCTCCA
The DNA here is from genome assembly GCA_964429275.1 of uncultured Pseudomonadota bacterium. Lineage (GTDB taxonomy): Bacteria > Babelota > Babeliae > Babelales > JAUPTZ01 > JAUPTZ01. The sequence goes on along the minus strand of CAYSBJ010000006.1, from coordinate 2,238 downwards.
CGTCCCACCGCCGTCGGGGGTGTGCGACGCGATCGACGTGCCGTCTGTGCCGGTGAACAGGTCGGTTCGGAGCGGCGCGGCGACGGGCGCACCGTTGCCGGTCGCGTAGCTCGCCGAATCCTTGTAGCGGACCGTGCCGACTGCCTTGATCCGGTAGTAGTACGTCGTCCCGTTCGTGAGACCCGTGTCGGTGAAGCTGGTGCCGGTGCCGGTGTAGATCCCGAGGGTGACGCCCGTGGTGAACCCGGAGTCGGTCGCGCGATCGACCTGGTAGCTCGTGCGGTTCGTGACCGCGCCCCAGGACAGCGCGTTCTGCGCGTCCCCCGGGGTCACCGTGAACCCGGACACGTTCGACAGCGCGGACGCCGCGACGAACGACCCATCCGTCGAGAACGACCCCGACGCGCTTGCGGTCGTCGCGTGCTGGCGCAGCTTGATCGCGACGTTCAGGTCACCGATGTCGACGCCCACGCTGCGCGGGCTGTCCGCCGAGCCGTACCACGTCGACCCGCCGTCGAACGACACCTGCACCGACCCGTCGGACGGCAGGGTGAACGTCTCGTCGGCGCTGTACGTGTCGTCGTCGCAGCGCATGTGCGCGTTCACCACCGCGTCGATGGCGGTGAACGTGATCTTGTTGCTCGAGGAGACGAGCGTGCCGTCGGCCGCGCCGGTGGTCCCGCCGGTGACGATCTTGAGCGCCACGAGTCAGCCCTCAGGCGGGGGTGAGCTTCTCGTAGAGGGCGACGTTCGCGAGGCTGATCTGCCCGCCGCTCGCGAGCACCGCCGGCGACGTCAGCGCGTTCCAGCCAGTCTTCGCGGTGCCGCCGCTCGAGGCGGTCGTGAACCGCCAGTGCGTGATCGTGCCGGCGCTCGACGCCGCGGCGGTGAGCTGCGGCGGCGACGCGACGCTGATGCCCTTGCGGGCGTACGTCGTGAGGTCGGCGGCGGGCTCGAGGGTCACAGCCGTAGCTGCAACCTTCGAGCTAACGGTCGAACCGTTCTCGCTCCATTCGACGTGCGTGACACCGCTGAGGGCGGTATCGAGAGCCGCAAGGCACGCTGCGATCGTAAGGGCCACGGTCGTAGCGTCGCGATGCGCGCGGACGGACTGCCGCTACGCCTGTGCCGGAGGCGCCGTCGGGGGCGCATCTGGAGGACCGGCCGGCTCGCCAGGACCCGGCGGCTGCATCGCCCCTTGGATCAGCGAGTCGAACGTCGCCGGATCGAGTAGCTGCATCACCGCGTTCGGATCGCCCTGCTGCACCGCGTCCGCGAGCGCCGCGCGCACCTGCTCGAGCGCGACCATCGGCACCTGCGGCTCCTGCGGCGTCAGCCACGTCGCAGGCTGCGGGACGTCCATGTTGCGCAGCGCGTACTCCACGAGCTTGCGCTGATCGACCGCCGGGTTCTGCCCGAACATCTGCATCGCCAGCTGCGCGTCGTTTCGCTTCTGGACGGGGTTCTCCGGCTGCGTCGAACCGCCGACCACCTCGATCTCGAACTCGCCCTCGATCTCCTGCGGGCCAATGGAGTACCACGAGAAGTCGCGATCCTCCTGGCCCGGCTCCGGCGGACCGGCAATGTCCAGCTTCGTCGTGATGTGCTGCTGATTCAGCGCGACCCATTGACGAGCCGTCCCGCGGATCACCTCATGCTCGAGGCGCAGCACCTTGTTCTGGATCCGCACGTTCGCCGCGGCCTGCACCAGCTGCGTCCCCGTCGCGGTCTGCTGATCGGCGCCGGCGCCCGCCGTCGCGTCATCGATGCCCGAGACGTACTGCACGTCTTGCTTGAGCTCCGCCGACTCCTGAAACGCCGAGCCGGGAAGTTCCTGAAGCGGGATCGGGAAGATGAGCTCGCGCGGATCGCCCTCCATCGGCAGGAGCTTCCCCGGCCCGAACTCGAGGACGCCGGGATCGATCATCCCGTCCCAGTACGCGAGGGGGCGCTGAAGCACCAGGCGCGCGTTGTCGCGGCGCGAGGTGCGCAGTTCGTTGAGCTCGTCCTGAAGATCCTCGATCGCCTCGATCTCCCCGATGCCGACGAGCTCGTGCGTCACGCGCGTCGGCCGGTAGACGTGGAACGGAAGCTGGCCGTGCCAGAACGGGTTGTCCCCATCCTGCACCGGGCACTCGCGATCCACGATCGTCACCACGCGGGCGCCGTCGTGGAACTCGAGTACCTCGTGGATCTTGCCCTTGTCCTTCGAGGACGGGGTGCCGGTCACGCCGTTGC
>CAYSBJ010000005.1:0-7698 GCA_964429275.1 uncultured Pseudomonadota bacterium | reverse complement strand
CGCCGGGGATCGCGGCCACGCCTCTGCCGCCGGGGATTACGGCCACGCCTCTGCCAAAGGCCGGAACGCGATAGCGCATTCCGCTGGCATCAACGGGACCGCAACTGCTCACGAAGGCGGAGGCATCAGCCTCGGCGCCTATGATGACGCTGGCAATCTCGTCGCGGTGCGGGCCGCCATGGTCGGGCAGGACGGTATTGAGGCCGGCAAAACCTACCGTCTGTCGATCGCCGGAGACTTCATCGAAGTCGAAACGCCGGAGGCGGCGTGATGGATGCCCTTCTCAACGCCGCGTGCGAATGGGCTGCCTCCAATCCATGGCGCATCGCTCAGGCGATTGTCCTGTGCGTCACGGCGCCGTGCTGGGTGGAGAGGTTGTTGCCATGAGCGCGCTTAGCATCACACGCGACGAGGACGCTCTGCTTCAACTCCCATGGGAACAGCGCGTGCAGGCCTCGATCGATTTCGATCGCGCCATTTCCGAGTGGAGCATCGCCCGTCATGGCCGCAAGCGCGGCACTTGGGACTGGCGCTTTGATATGCACCGCGCCCGTCGCGCTTGGCGTCACTACAAAATGGCCGTCCGCAAGGCGAGGGCCGGGAGGATCGCGGCATGACGCAGTACCTGTATCTCGATATCGAGACGATTCCGACGACGAATGAGCAGCACATCGCTGAAATCGCCGCGTCGATCACTTGCCCCGGCAATATCACCAAGCCTGAAAGCATCGCAGCTTGGGAGGTTGAGAAGAAGCCAAAGCTGGTCGAGGAAGCTGTTGCGAAAACCTCCTTCTCCGGCGCCTACGGCAAGGTGTGCTGCGTCGGCTGGGCTTGGGACAACTTCGAAGCGCGATCTACGATAGGGAATGACGAGCGTGATGTGATCCAGTCGTCGTTCGACAGGATGAGCCAGAATACCGCACGCGTCCCCATCGTGACGATTGTCGGCCATTACGTCGCAAACTTCGACCTTCGCTTCCTGATGCAACGCGCGATCGTTCTCGGCGTCACTCTCCCTGCGTGGTTTCCCCGCGATCCGAAGCCATGGAGCCGTGAGGTCTTCGACACAATGACGGCATGGGCTGGCGCGAAGGACAGCATCAGTCTCGACAATCTCTGCAAGGTTCTGGGCATCCCCGGCAAAGATGGCGTGGACGGCTCGATGATCGCTGGCATGTGGCAGCGCGGCGAGATGGACGAGATCGCCGCCTACTGTCGGAGCGACGTGGATCGCGTTCGAAACGTGCATCGCAAGATGCAGGTGGCTTTTGGAGAAGCGGCATGAGCGGCAACCTTGATCTATGGAGCTCGGTTGAGCAAACGCCCCCGGCCCAAACGAAGCCCATTACCGGCAAGTCGTATTCCGGTACGTCTCCCAAGCCGTACTACCTTGTCCAGAAGGCAACGGAGACGTTCGGTCCCTGCGGCATCGGATGGGGCTTCACCATCGAAGACGAACGGATCGAGGAAGGCGCTGGCGGCGAGCGTATGAGCATCGCCCGCGTCAAGGTCTGGTACGAATGGAACGGCAAGCGCGGCGAGGTCGAGCACATCGGCGGCACCTCGTTTTCCGGGACGCGCAAGAACGGCAACCCATTCACCGACGAGGACGCTCCCAAGAAATCTGTCACCGACGCTCTGGTCAAGGCACTGTCGATGATCGGCTTCGCTGGCGACATCTTCATGGGTCGCTATGACGACAGCAAATATGTGGCCGACCTCAGGGACGAGGAACACCGGCAGGCGGCGTCCAAAAAAGACGCGAGGCCGATCTACACCAAGCTTGTCGAGGACATGCGCCAGCAGACGTCGAAGGACGATCTCCGCCGTTGGATAGCCGACCCGGACGTCAAAGCGCTGCGGGCTCAGTTGCCGGCAGACTGGGATGCAAAGTTGAAGCAGGAAGCGGCCGAACACGGCAACTCGCTCAATGCGTCCAGCGATTTCCCCGGCGACCCGAACTATGCCGACAATCCGCTCACCAAGCTGAGAATGGCGGGGTGAGCGATGGGCCAGACCGTCATCCTTCGCGGGCCTTCTCAGCGATCGTTCGCCAAGCAGTTGATCGACCGCGCGCCGACCGATGCCGTCGTGACGATCCGTGAGGCAACCCGCACAAACGACCAGAACGCCAAGATGTGGGCGATGCTGTCCGATGTGTCCCGTGCCAAGCCGGAAGGCAGAAAGTGGACGCCTGAGACGTGGAAGGCAGCGTTCATGCACGCCCTCGGCCATCAGGTGCAGTTCTGCGAAGGCCTCGACGGCGCTGGCCCGTTCCCTCTCGGCTTCCGGTCATCCCGGCTCACGGTTCGGCAGATGATCGATCTGATCGAATGCATCTACGAATACGGATCACGCCACGACGTGCAGTGGTCCGAACCTCCTTCGCTCGTGGTGAGCGAACCCGGCGGCAGTCATTCCCCCTCCCCCGAAGCCCCGGCTGCCGCCGGTCCCCATTCTCTCAAAGGTGCAGCATGAAGCGCCTTATCCGCAAAGCCATCAATGGATGGATCGCGTGGCGAAACCGCAAGCGTCTCCATCGAGCAATCCCTGTCTTGGCAGAGCTGGACCGGCAGCAGGCAGCGTACCGCCGCTCGCATAAGCGCGGCGCGGCTCGCATCATCAAGGCTCGCAAGCAGGCGATATGCGACGCGCTCGCCAACGGCAACCGCACGGTGGAGGGTTAGCGTGGCGAACCGTCGCGACTATCGGATTTCAAAGGCCATGGAACGTCGTGGCTTGAAAGGCAGCTGGGGCGAATGGCGTAAAACGCCGTTGCCAAGCGGGCTGCCCGGCGGACACGGCTGGTGCCGTGAAATACGAGAGGCATGGGCCAACAACCTCTATGCAGTCCTAATCCGGCCTTTTGCTGACGCCAACGGCGACGAGGTCATTCACCTTGCGATTCGGACCATATCGCAGCTTGAGCCACCGTGGCGTGACATGCAGCGGATCAAGAATGAAATTTGCGGAGCGGAAAGCACCGCTGTTTCGGTGATGCCACCGGCTTCGGAGCTCGTGGACGAAGCCGACATGTACCACATGTGGGTGCTCTCCTCGCGCCTTCCATTTTCGCTCGCGAGGGCTGCATAATGGCCCGCTCCGTCGAAGAATGGATCGGCAAGACCGACGACGAGCGTGCGCCTCCACGCAGAGAGTGCTCTGTCGATGGGTGCGGTCGCAAACACGACTCCCATGGATACTGCGTTAAGCACGCGCACCGGTTTCGCCGGCATGGAAACCCGCTCGGCGGCCAGACTGATAAGCATGCTGCTGCCAACTTCATGGCCGATATAGTTCTGTCCTACCAGGGAGACAATTGCTTAGCTTGGAAGTTTGGGAACAACGGCAAGGGCTACGGTGTATTTCACGTAGACCGGAAGGCGGTCGCCGCCCACGTTTATGTCTGCACCACGCTAAATGGGCCTCGTCCATCCGCCAATCATGATGCCGCCCACTCGTGTGGCAATGGCCACCTCGGATGCGTCAATCCCAAACATCTTCGTTGGGCGACACGCTCCGAGAATCAGCGCGACAGGCACAAGCACGGAACCATGCTTGTCGGGACGGAGAACCCGCGGGCAAAACTCACGGATGACGATGTGCGAAAGATTCGTAGCCTGATTGGAGTGATGTCTCAGCGACAAATCGCAAAGAAATTCGGCGTCAGCCAAATGATCGTGAGCCGCATACATCGCGGTCAACTTTGGGGTCATGTCGATGGCTAGGCCGCTACCAGAATGGGTTGGGACCTCTCCGAATACTAAGATCCCAGCTAGGGTTAGAGCTCGCATTTTCGATGACTGTGGCGGCAAGTGCCATATCTGCGATAATGTGATCGTCGGAAAGCGTTGGGCGCTAGATCACGTCAAGGCCCTCGTGAACGGCGGCGAGAACCGGCAGTCGAACCTCAAGCCGGTTCATATCGCCTGCCACGCCGAAAAGACTGCTGCTGACGTTGCCGAAAAGGCAGCCATCGCGGCCAAGAGGCAGGCGCACCTTCGCATCGTCCCGGACGGCCCGAAGATGCAGGGCCAGCCGTTCCCCGTCACGAAATCACGCGCCGAGAAGAAGCAGCGGGCTCCGAAGCCCAGGCTTGATCCGCGCCCTATATACGAGGCCCGTCAATGACCCCCTCCCTTCCCCGCGCCCCGCAGATCGGCTCCCGGCAGGTGGTGGAGCACATCTGGATATGGTTCTCTGACAACGGCAACATCCGCAAATGGGATAGCAAGCCTTTCCCGGAAGGCACGGAGTACGTCGCCGCCCTATCTCGCACAGCGCAAGCGCCGGTAGATGTGCGGAAGAGGGCGCAAAGGCTTTCAAATGTGGCGAAGGACTTTGCTGCTCGCTTCACGATAAACGATCTGGCTGAGGATGACGACAGGCAGCGGCAGGCGGTCATAGAGCAAGCTCGCCTTCTCGACTCCGCCCTCGCATCATCCGACCCCACACCGGCCGCAGAGGCGGGCGGGGATGAGGTCGCCGCACAACGGCTCGCCGCCTCGCCCCTACCATCCAGTAGCGGGACCGGGTGGAGGCCGATTGAAACGGCTCCGAAGGACGGGACCAATGTTCTCGGCGCGCATGATCGGGCTGCCATCGTCGTTTACTGGCAGCACGAATGGACCGTCGATGGCGCTCCTGGTTGGGCTACCGGCGAAACCGATTTGGGCGGCTATTTCTATACATTTCCCGTGACGCACTGGCGCGTGCTTCCGCCCCTCCCCTCCGCCCCCGTCTCTGATGGAGGCGAGCATGGCGAATAAGCTGACACACACGCCGGGGCCTTTCTTCGTCACGCGAAAGTTTGAGGTGGGGCCGCGAAGCGACGCAGAAGACCAGACTCACGGCATGGTTGTTCCGGTCGCTGACGTGATCGGTGACAACAAGGAATCTGACGCTGCGCTTTTCGCCGCCGCACCGGACCTATTGGCTGCCGTGAAGGACGCACGGTCAATGCTGGAGCATGTCGAGGTAATTGACGGCGAGGACGGCGACCCTTGGAGCGCGGCGCTGGCACGTATGGACGCCGCCATCGCCAAGGCTACCGGCCGCGCCGCGCTCAATCAGGACGGAGGGGCGTGATATGGCTGAGAAGCTGATCACGACCAGAGAAGAAGCAATCGAGGCATTCGGCTTTGATCCCGCGACCGTTGGCTGCCGCCATCGCGGATGGTGGATCGTTGACGAGGTTGGATTCGAGGAAGAGTGCGGCAACGCGCAGATTGGCGACCTTTGTGTGAAAGCGCGAGATGGAGGCAGCAACCCGATAGACACGAATGCTTTCCGCGTAGGTAAATGCGTTGGTAGTTCAACGGACGGCTTCGACTGCACCTACCGCTACTATTACTACCGCCCACTCACCGGCTTCACCCTCGCAGGAGGTAGCGATGCGTAGGCTGACGGAAGCCGACCGCTTCTATGGTGAACCATTCGTCCGCTTTGATGCAATGGCAAAATCGGAGAGCAACGATCCAGTCGATGCTGCGCACTTCAAGATGTGGTGCCGGATCGCGGCTGATGAAATTCGGCACGCCCGCGATTTGCAGGCAAAAGCAGAGACGAATTGCCGCCACTGGAGAGAAGAGGCCGGCAAGCTGCACTCGCAGCTTCGCGCAGGCCGCGCCAAGCTGGCGGAGGAGCGGTAGATGACCGAGATCGACGTGAACCTGAATGTGCTCCACATCAAGGTGCCGGAGACGCACGGAGGCGGGCCGATCCCGCTTGCGATCAAATACTGCGCGGACGGCGTTCCCAATTGTTGGGCATTGCCGGACGGTAGCGCCGTCTATCTCGATAAGGAATGGGCGGAGAAGGCCGCCTATATGAAGACGGACGAATATCGCGAAGCGATCCGCAAGCGCATGGAGGCGGGCCGCCTGGTCAAAGCCGAAGTCGTGGAAGGTTGGGCTGGTTGGGTTACGACCAACGGCAATGAAGACGATTATTTCAGCAGTGTCGAGGAGTTGCTGGAACGCCACGGAGATCGCCTTTCGTGGGCTGGCGTACCGAACGAAGAAATACCGTCAAAACTGCCGTCATGGGCTTTCTGCACCACGGAAGATACTTTCGATTTCGACATAGAGGACGCGATCCGCTATTACCTCAACGACAATCACCATGCCGATGCGGGCGATTTGATCGATTGGCGAGGACTTGATGAGTTCTGGGAGAAGTGGAGCGCAAAGCAAAGCGTCACCAGCTACTTCATCGACTACAAGCACATCGTTGTCATCGACCGCCCAAGGTACGAAGCCGAACTTGAAGCGGCGAAGCAATATCTCGCGGAGGCATCATGACCATCTCCCCCGAAGCATTGGCAAAGGCACAGGCGATTGATTGGACGCGAATAGATGACGCGCTGATTAGTTGCGCTGGGCTGCTCAAAACCCTCTGTCGGGACAATATCGGTGACACAGCGGCTTCCGAACTTGAGTATGCTCGATCCGTCATAGCCGCCCTACAGGCAGAACGTGACGCGGCCGCACCGAAACTGCCGGATGATCTGGCGGGGTTGGTGGCTGAGTTGCGAGACGCGGCAGCGCTCAAGAAGGAAGCATCGAAGTTCGCGAAATGGGTGGAGGATTACTCCAACGACGGCCACATAGCCCGAGCCGCCCGTTCCTTCCTTGACAAGCTGGAGGGGCGAGATGTCTGACCTTATCGAAACACTGCGACTCGCCTGTGATGATCCTATGTGGGCCGATCATGTCGAAATGCCGAAGAAGCTTTTGCGGCATGCTGTTGATTATCTCGATGCCCTCAAGAAGCAGGTAGAGGAACTGACGGCGGAGCGGGATGCCCTCGAAGTCAAAGCAGTCAGCCTACTATGGGCGGTGCCTGGCGAAACTCTTTGCGGCGAAGTTCAATCGCTCCACAAGCGAGCCTTGGAACTTCAGTCCGCCGAAGCCGAAGCAGCAGCGCTGCGGAAGGCGCTGATAGAGGCGCGCGACGTCGTTGACGCCGTTACCGGACATAATCAACCCGATCGCCCGTGGTCTCGGCAAGTGCGAGACCGCATAGACGCCGCTCTTGCCTCTACCAGGGAGACGAGCGATGCGTAATTTGATCCAGTGCATCGACCATGGCGTCTACGGCGTGTCGCCGGAAGATTGCCCGCTTTGCCCGTGCTGTGACCAGCCGATGTGGGCTGGCGAGGGCATCACCCTGCAAACCGTCGATTGTGGCCCCGGAGAGCAAGACTTGCTCCGTCTTGTCCATACCCGCTGCGTCGAAGAAAGTGAGGATGAAGACGATGACGAATGACCTGACGCGGCCGATAATCGGCATCAAAAACCGCACAGCGCAAGAGGTCTTTGACATCATGTGCGCCCGGCTCGCCGCCTATCTCTCAGCCCTTGGCGAGCAGAAGACGGTGGCGTGGATAGGCCCGCAATCATGGGAAACTCTCCAACGAGACGGACGGGTGCAAACGGAGATCGCCAAGGAGGAGTTTATGGGACCGAGGCGCAAGCGTTGGGTCGCCCTCTACGCTTCTACTCTCCCCGTCAGGCCTATCACGGATGAGGACGTGGAGCGGGCGGCGAAGGCGATCCTTCGCGAGATGGAAACCAATCGCTCAGCATTCCCAGACACCCGCGACCTAGCCCGCGCCGCACTCGAAGCCGCTGGCGGGAGGAGGTGATGCTCAATGACAATTAAGCGTTGCCCGATTTGCGGCTGCCGAATGACGCC
>CAYSBJ010000004.1:3576-12550 GCA_964429275.1 uncultured Pseudomonadota bacterium | reverse complement strand
CGACCCCGGTCGCGCAGCAGACGGTCGGCGCGGTCACGAATAACGTCACCTCGGGCGGGACGACCGGCACGATCGCGAACTACACCGACCTCGTGACCTACGCGAACGACGCGGCGGCGATCCGAAACAACCTCTACCAGCTCGCGCGGTCGGTCGCGCAGCTCGCGACCGCGGTGCGCAACCTCGGGCTCGGGGCCTGATGATGGACGAGACGGAGGCGCAGATGCTCGCCGACCTCGCCACTCGTCGCGCCGCGCGCGCGGAGGCGTGTCAGGCCGCGCTCGAGTCGATGCTCGCGGGACACGGGTGCGCGCTCGTTGCGTTCATCGAACTCGGCGCCACGGGTCTCCGGGTCCGCTCGCAGCTCGTCGGAGCGGTGACGCCGGCTGTGACGCAGGACATTGATCGCATCCTCGCCGAACACGGCTGCGTGCTCGAAGCGTCGTATTCGGCGAGCAGCGTCCACGGGATCAGGCAGCAAGTCCGAGCGGTTGCGCGTAGCTGAACTGGTGTTTACCTTGACGCTCGATCCGCGGGCCACCAGGCTCCCGTTGCGATGAGTGCTCGATGGTGCGTTCTGGCGTTGGCGGCTCTGTTTGTCGGGTGCAGCGACAACATCTGCACGAACGCGCCGACGACCGAGCCTGCAACCTACGACGGCCGGTGCGAGGTCGACCTCGCCATCAGCTCGATGACCGCGTGCACCGCGCTGCAGCTCGACCACCTGAGCTGGGCGCGCTGCATGTCGAAGAGCTATCGCGATGCCTCGGACTGCGCTGCGTGCGCAGGCTGCGACCACTCGCCGGAGATCTACGCCTGCCAGAGCGGATGTTATGACACCTATGGGCAGTGCCTGAGCGCCGGGATGAATGAGGCGTTCTGTCTGGGTGAGAAGAACGACTGCGTCCGAACCTGCGGTCCGAGTCTCACTGCATGCACAGTTCCGTCCCCCTCTTGACATCCGTCTTTCTCTCGCGGTTGCGCACGACGCTCGGCCCGGGTATGCTCGCCTCGACCGACTGACCCCCGTCCGTTCGCAGTGAGCCACGACGCCACGCGGAGGACCTCGACCCACGAGGTGCTTCGATGGCTACGCTCCGCGGCGGCCCTGGCGTTCTCGATTCCGCGCTCGCGCTCAACACCAACACCGACCCGGTCACGAGCTCGACCTACTACGGCTCGCCGGGTCACTCGACCGTCGCCTTCTCCTGCAAGTCGACGCGCGCGGGCACGTGGCAGGTCTACTGTCGGCTGCTCAACGGCGACCGCGTCTCCCTGACCGAGGCGCGCCCGCTGACGGCGAACGCGTCGGACGCGGCAAGCGTCACGGGGCCCTACGCCGCGGGCTACTCGATCGACGTCGTCAACAGCTCCGGGCTCGCGGGCACGGTCGACATCGCGTGCGAGGGTGAAGACTCCGCGCACGGCGTCACGAGGGCGACGTCGTGATGGGGCTCGAGCGACTTCGGGACCGCATCGAGGCGCACCCGCGGCGAGCGCTCATCGTCGGCGCGCTGCTCTTCGTGCTCGGCGCGTGGGCGTGGGACGCGCGCGAGGCGATCGCGCAGACGGCCGGGGTGTACGGGCGCGGGATCCTCCGCGTGCTCGTCAACGGGGTCCGGCAGCCGAGCGGCGTCAGCGAGATCGACTTCCGCACGGGGCTCAACGCCTACCGCGACGGCGGCATCCTCGTCGTCGAGAGCACGGGGAGCGGCAGCGGCGGCGGGCACGTCATCCAAGACGAAACCGTCGACCTCGAGCAGGCGCCGATTATGCGCTTCACCGGCTCGGGTGTCACGGTCACCACGGTCGACGCGGGCGCGACGGTCGACAGTGGGTCGGCCACCGTGGTCGCAATCCCCGGCGGCTACCAGACCGTCGGCGTCGTCGACGCGGGATCGTACTCGCAGCGCGGTGCCGTCTACGTCGTGCCCGGCGGAGGCGTCACCGTCGCGGGCTCGGACAACTCCGGCGAGAACACGACCTATCTTGCGATCTCGCAGCTCGGCGTGACGACCTCGTTCGAGTGCACGCTTCAAACGACAAACGGCACCGGAACGGCTTGCGGCAACATCTCGATGGCGACGTCGGGGGCCAACTATTTTGTCATCGGTCGATGCGTGGGAATTCAGTCCGATAACAGCAACGCGGCCGGGTATATGTTCTCGATGTCTGCGCGCAACAGCGCGGGCACCGTCACCGCGAACGGAGGCGTCACGGCGATCGTCACGCACGAGAGCAACGCGGCGTGGACGGCCACGTTCGGCGCGCCGAGCGGCACCAACGTCCCGGTCAACGTCACCGGCGCCGCTGGCGTCACGGTGAACTGGCGATGCTACGCGGAGATCACGCAGCAATGATCCGCGCGCTCGTCGTCGCTCTCTCTCTGCTCGTCTCGTCGGTCGCGAGCGCAGCGCTCCCGACGGGCTTCGCCACGATCGCGCCCACCGGTGGCACGTGCGGCGGCTCAGTCACAACGAGCTCGTGCCGGCTCGCCACGATCGTGTGCCCGGGCGTCGACCGCATCACCGCCAGCCTGAAAGTCACCGAGCCAGGATCGACCGCGACGGGCACGCTCGTGCTCTTCATGGGCGGCGGCTCGAGCGGTGCGTACGAGTCGACCACGCACGGCACGGCCGAGGTCATCACGCCCGCGCTCGCGGCGAATCGTCGCGTCGTTCAGGTCCTCTTCGCGGCGGGCTCGGGCAACGGCGCGTGGCTCGGCTCGCCGAGTTCGTCGAGCTACGGCGGCGACTCTCTGCCCGACGGGCCCCGCGCGCTCGGGTGCCGGTACGCCACCGTGCTTCGCGCGATCCGCGACACGACCGACCTCTATCCGGCCGACGCATCGACGCGCTTCGAGGTCAGCGGGCAGAGCGGCGGCGGCGCGGGCGTCGCGTACGCGCTCGCGTGGTACGGCGTCGGAGACTTCGTCGACACCGCAGCCATCTCAGGAGGCCCTCCGATCTCGCTGCTTCAGGAGGGCTGCATGGGCGATCTCGATCCCGCGTGGGCCGCGCTCTGCCCGACCTGGAAGGCCAACGCGGGCGGCGCGTGCACGATCGCAAGCGGCTCGATCGGCCGCGGATTCCTCGACACCACGTGGAACGATGGGCGCACGAGCTGCGAGCTCCAGCGCGGCGGCGGCCCCGTCGACTGGCGCGGCGTCGGGCTGCTCGGCACGGGCGCGACGCGCTACTTCCCGCGGACCCGCGTGGTCGGAATCCACGGAGCCAGCGCAGTCGGCGCCGAGGAGGCGATCGGCCGGTACGTGCTCGCGTCGTGGCTCGCGGCCGGCGAACAGCCGCGCCTCGTGCGACCGTCGGGCGCGAGTCACATCATCCCCGACTTCGCCAACGCGGCGGCCGACGTGTGGAAGAGCTTCGCGGGCGGGACCGCATCGGACGGCACCGTGCTGTCGGCCTCGAGCCCGCTGCACACGGCGTCGCCCTCGGCGCGGACCGCGGCGCTCTACATCTCGGCCGGCGGCCAGTCGAACATGGCGGGTTCCAGCATGACGCCGGTGCTGTCGCTGACGCAGCCCTACGCCTCCGTGCGGTGGGACCGCGCGCAGAGCGACTTCGATCCGCTGGTCGAGGCCACCAACGAGACCCCGGTGAGCGCGATGGCGAACTACGTCGCGCAGTTCGGAGGGATGAACTCGGTGGCCGACAACTGGGCCGTCGGAGGACAGCCCTATTCGACGCTCGAGAAGGGCACGGCAACGTACACGTCGATGCTCTCCGCGATGACGGCGATCGGCACCGCGCGCACGAATCAGCCGACAAAAGCCGTCTCCGTGTGGGTCCACGGCGAGGCCGACGACAACAACGGCGTCGCCGCGGCGACGTACGCGGGGTACATGGTCGATCTCCAGGCCGACGTCGAAGCGGACGCGCTCGCGCGCTTCCCATCGGCCGGTCCGATCGTGCCGTTGATCTACTCGCAGGTCGCGGCGTGGCCGCACTACGCGAGCGTGCGCTATCGCAGCACGTCGGCACTCGGCCAGCTCGCCGCGGCGCTCGCGAACCCGACGCGGATCTTCATGGTCGGGCCCAACTACCACCTGCCCATCCAGGGCGGCGGTCTCGACGTGCACCACACGAACGAAGGATCGCGCCGGCTTGGCGAGTATCTCGGCAAGGTCGTCAAGCGCGTGGTCGTCGACGGCCAGCCGTGGCTCCCGCTGCACATGGCGAGCGCGACCGCGGTGGGCCCGACCATCACGATCACGGTCGCGGGCGGTGACGGGTCGGATCTCGCGGTCGACACGTCGCTGATGGTCGAGCGTCACATGCGCGGCTTCGAGTACGTCGACGACAGCGGCGCGCCCGGCGTGATCACCGGCGTCGCGGTCTCGGGGCGCACGATCACGCTGACGCTCGATCGCGACGTGGCCGCGCTGGGCTCGAACCCGCGCGTGCGCGCTGGGCTCACCGCCCCGCCTGCCGTCGCCGTGGGATCGACAGGGATCGGCCCGGGGACGAACGTGCGGGACTCGGATCCTTCGCCGTCGCGCTCATCCTCGACGCCGCTGCGCAACTGGTTGGCGGTGCAAGAGCTCGCGATCTCGTCGGTGACGGCATCGGGGGCGACGCGGCCGGCGTGGGGCGCGACGCAGTCTCTCCGGTTCCCCTCGACGAGCGCCTACGCGAGGAACGCCGAGTGGGCGGCGCTCGACGGCGCGACCGCAGCCACCATCTCGTTCTGGCTGAAGCGAGACAGCGCGCCCGGAAACACGTTCGCAGTGCTGGCGAAAAATCGCGCCTCGCATCGACAGTTCGACATCCGTGTCGCTCCGTCGTCGCTCACGGTCTACGTGGCGACGAATTTGACGACGATCGTCAATGCGTCGACGAACACGAACACGCTCGTGTGGACCGGAGGGCCGTGGCATCACGTCGTCGTCGTGTTCGACGGCTCGCAGGGCACGGTGGCCGACCGCGTGCGCGTCTACATCGACGGAGTGTCGACGGCGCTCACCACGACGCCCGCCTGGCCGACGGCGCTCACCACGGGCGCTGCGGTGGAGCTGTCGGTCGGCGCGTCGGCGAACCGCGCGTCGGCGCTGGGCTCGTGCAACATGCGCGACATCGCCATGTGGAGACAGGCCGCGACGCCGTCGCAGGTGACCGAGCTCTTCGGCGCCGGCGATGCCATCGATCCCGCGACGACGACGCTGGGCGCGCCAGTGACGCACTACCCGCTGAACGGAACCCTGGCCGACTACGGGTCGGGGACCCTGCGTCACCTGGCGGGCTTCGGCGGGACCACGTTCCAGGCGGTGGTCCCATGACCGTGCTCCTCACCGCGACCCGCAGCATCTTCACGCCGCTGTCGACGATCTCCCCGTGGACCATCACGCGAAACGGCGAGACGCGCCCGCTTGTGCCGGCCGTGCTCGAGGACGTCGATCGCGGGCTCGCGGCGCGGATGGGGGAGAAGGAGATCCTCCGCCGCAAGGTGAAGGGTGCGACCGCGATCCCGGTGGGCGAGTATCCGATTGTGGTGACCTTCTCCCCGAAGTTCGGCCGACCCATGCCCGCGATCGTGGGCGTGCCCGGCTTCTCGGGGATCCGCATCCACCGGGGCGCGCGCGCCGAGCACACCGAGGGCTGTCCGCTCCCGGGCCTGCGCGCCGGTATCGACGAGGTGTTCGACAGCCCGGCCGCGACCGAGCTCGTCTACGCGGTGATCGACGAGGCGAGGGCGCGCGGAGAGAACGTCCGCATCCGCATTCAGCGCGACCCCGAGACGTGGCTGCCCTTCAAAGCCGCGAACCCAGACATCGTGAAGGAGGCTGCATGATCGCCCGCGTCTCGACCGCCGAGAGCCACCCGGCGCGCCCCATGGAGGTCGTCGCCGAGATGGTGACGTCGACGGCGCTGTCGCTCCGTCGGCTGCTCACCGGTGAGATCACCCCTCCGCCTCGGGCGCGCGTACTCCGCTCGCTCGAGTCGTCGGCGAGGGCGCAGTCGGGCGGGCTGTCGCTGATGCGCGTGTGGTGCGTCGGCGACGTGCCCGAGCCGCTTCGTCTCGGCGCCGCGGCCGAGGCCTTCGCGTCGGTCGAGGAGCTGCTCGTGCGGCTCACCGTCGAGTCCCGCGGCCCCGACGCGATCGTGGTGCGCGACGACAACGAGGCGGAGCAGATCGTCCGCGCGACGCGGCGCCCGGTGCTCCTCGCGGGGCCCGAGATCCGAGCTCGGATCCGGGTGGCGATGGCCCGCGCGGTGACGCGAGAGATCGGGGGGCGACGTGGGTGAGCGGGACGAGGACCTGGAGCGCGTGCGCGAGGCGCTGGAGCACATCAGCGAGTCGATCGACGAGGTCGCGCTCACGCAGGCTCAGCAGGGCACGCGGCTCGACGCGGTCGAGCGCAACGTCCAGGCTCTCGCGACCGCGATCAACGGGAGCGACACGGGCAAGGCGGCGGGACTGAAGACTCGCATCGCCGTGCTCGAAGACCGGGAGAAGACGCGGCGCGAAGAATCGAAGCCCGCCCCGATCCCGGTGCCCGCGCTCCCTGCGCCGGTGCCGTCGGAGATCGCGCAGGTCGAGATGGCGCGCGAGGCCGCGGCGTCGAAGCGCTGGGAGGCTGTGAAGTCGTGGGCCCCGCTCGCCGCTGTCGGCGGCGCGGCGGTGGCGAAGATCGTCGAGTGGGCGCTCGGCGCGCTCGGAGGGAAGTGAACGATGGCGAAGGTCAGCAAGGCACAGGTCTGGATCCGCGGTCTGGTCGCGGCGTTCATCTCGGGTGGCTCGGGCGCCATCACAGCGAGCCTCGGTGCGAACATGATCGCGCCCGAGGTCTTCAACCTCGACGCGGGCCTCGCGAAGATGGCGCAGCTCGCGGCGGTGATGGCCCTCGTCGGCGCCGTGAACGGCGTCGCCGCCTTCCTGAAACAGAGCCCGCTCCCGCCGCCCGAGGAGTCGTGATGCGTATCCATTTCTCGCGGACGTTTCTCCTCTGCCTCGGCGGCGCCCTCATGCTCGCGGGCATCATCCTCGGGCTCAACGTCGCGCGCCCGGGCGCCGACCACGGGGCGATCGAGAAGCCGTGTGGTGAGCTGCACTGGCCGAGTTCGCGGCTTCCCGCCGTCGTGCTCGTCGACGAGTCCGCAGCGGAGTGGGCTCCGGCGCTGCGCGAGGCCTCGTTCGCATGGAGCCACGTCGCGGGGCGCGAGGTGCTCCGCGTCGAGGATGCACAGCCCTCGGCGTGGACGACCTTCGCGAGCGCGCTCGCGGGGGAGGGACTCGAGCCCGCGGGACACGTCCTCGTTGTCGCGGGTGACGCGCTCGGGATGCTCGCCTCACCGGCCACCACCGGCGCCGACGACGGCGACGCGATCGCTCGACTGCGCTGGCGCGAGGACACGTGCGCGATCGGCTACGGTGTCGTGCGCATCGCGCTCGACGGGGAGCCCCGAAGCGAAGCGGTGATGCGCGCGGTCGCGCTCCACGAGCTCGGGCATGTGCTCGGGCTCGCGGATGACGACCTGCCGCGATCGGTGATGGCCGACATCGAGAGCCCGAAGCCTGGCGCGCCGACCTTCGGTCGCGTGATCACCGAGCGCGATGCCGCGTGGGTCCGCGCCCGAGCGTCGCCGGACTGACGATCGACCGAACACCGAACGCTTGCCCCCTCGACGCACGGATGAGGTGACCATGGCCGACCTCGATCGCGAGCCCATCCTGTGTCCAACCTGCGCGGGCGTCTGGACCGTCACCGACGACGGCTCGCCGTGCCATCTCTGCCTCGGGGCGCCGACGACGACGCGAGCCGCGGTGCGCGCTTTTCGCGTGCGCAAGCTCGACGAGCGCATCACCAAGATCACGAAGCTCGCGGAGATCTCCGAGGCCGAGGGCCGACGGTTCCGCGCGATGGTCTACAAGCTGAAGGCCGAGCGCGACGCGCTCGCGGAGGTGAAGCCGTGACCGAAGCACCGCCCACGCCCGCGACCCCCGAGCAGATCGCCGCGCTCGAGTCGTACCTTCGGCTGCTCGCGGGCCTCATCGGCCTCGGCGACTGGACGATCGTCGTCTCTCCCGAACCCGAGGCCGACGAAGACGATCACGACGTCTTCATCACGATCACCATCGACTACGCGCAGCGGGCCACGGTGCGCGCGCACCCGCGGTACTGGCGAGAGCCCCCGGAGCGACAACGCCTGCTGGGGACCCATGAGCTGTGCCACCTCCCCGCCGAGCGCTTCTCCGAGGCGCTCGCGATCGCGGGCGCCGTCGTCGGGAAGCAGACGATGAAGGCGCTCGACAAGGCCTTCAGCGAGGCAGAGGAGCACATCGTCTGGTGGATCGCGCTGCGCCTCGCTCCCGGGCTCCCGATGCCCCCGAGGTTTGGATGAAACGAAAGCGACAAGCAGAGCCCGTGCGCGCAATCGAAGATCGGCAGAGTGAGTGCGTGACCGAGACGTTGAAGGCGCCATTCCCCTGGTTCGGCGGCAAGAGCCGCGCGGCGCCGCTCATCTGGCGCGCATTCGGCGACGTTGCGAACTATGTCGAGCCATTCGCCGGTTCGCTCGCTGTTCTCCTCTCGCGTCCGACCCCGCCGAAGACTGAGACGGTCAACGACGCCGATTGCTACCTCGCGAACTTCTGGCGTGCGCTCGCGGCAGACTCGGACGCGGTCGCGCATCACGCGGACTGGCCGGTCAACGAGGCCGACCTGCACGCGCGTCATCAGTGGCTCGTTGATCGCGCCGAGTTTCGCGAGCGCATGAAGAGCGAGGCCGACTACTTCGACACGAAGATTGCCGGATGGTGGGTCTGGGGTCTGTGTTCATGGATCGGGACAGGGTGGTGCGCAAGCGCGCAACTCCCCCACCTCGGCAACGCGGGGCGCGGTGTGAACCGGCAACTCCCCCACCTCGGCGACGCGGGGCGCGGTGTGAACCGGCAACTTTTCCACCTCGGCAACGCGGGGCAGGGGCTGCATCGCAAACTCCCCCACCTCGGCGAC
>CAYSBJ010000004.1:0-3476 GCA_964429275.1 uncultured Pseudomonadota bacterium | reverse complement strand
ACGCGGGGCAGGGGCTGCATCGCAAACTCCCCCACCTCGGCGACGCGGGGCGCGGTGAACTGATCCGTGAGTATCTCGCCGATCTGTCTGCGCGGCTTCGCGGTGTTCGCGTTGCGTGCGGTGACTGGTCTCGCGTCGTCGGTGACGCAGTGACATGGAGACACGGAGTTACGGGCGTCGTTCTCGATCCTCCATACGCCGATGGCTCGATGGACTATGCCGCGGGCGGCACCGGCACATCGCTCTCGGCCGACGTGCGGGCGTGGGCGATCGAGGCCGGGCGACGTGACAACATGAGGATCGCGCTGTGCGGCCTGGAGGGCGAGCACGAGATGCCGCCCGAGTGGCGCTGTGTCCCGTGGAAGGCGCGCGGTGGGTACGGGGGCCAGCGCACCGACGGCAAAAACCTGAACCGCCATCGCGAGCGCATCTGGTTCTCGCCCGCGTGTCTCGACGCCGAGCAGCAGCGCTCTCTTTTTCGGGAGGTGGCGTGACCGGAGCGCGGAAGACGTGCTGCACGTGCAAGATCGAGAAGCCCGCAGCGTGCTTTCGTCCACGCAGTCCTCGCTCGCTCCTCTCGGAGTGTCGCGAGTGTGAGGCCGAGCGTTGCAAGGCGCGCCGCGAGAAGTTCCGGGCCGAGACCGGGCGCCCTGCGCCGCGCCGCATCGGTGACGCGCCCGCGCTCGCCGCTGTGCCGCGCGCGCCGATCGGCGACGACGAGATCACCGACCGCATCCGGCCGCCCGTGTTGGGCTCGGCGACGCGCCCCGAGAAGCCCACGAAGACACCCGTCCCCGAGCAGCCGCTTCGCACCGAGGAACCCGCGCGCGCCGAGCGGTACGTGATCACGTACGCGCAGAACGCGACGCCGGTGCATCACGCCTTCCTCGCGGCGCTCCGCGTGTACTGCGAGGAGAACGACGCGCGGCTCGTCGTGCTCCCTGGGCGTTACAAGAACCCGACCTCGGTGTGGACCGAGAACATGGAGCACGACGACTGGTGGGCCGAGGAGGTCCACCCGTACTTGTTCGCCGGGCGCCTCGCGATCGGGAAGCTCACCGTCTACGGCGACATCAGCATCCAGCCCACGGCGGTCCTCCCGCTGTCGGGGATGCAGGACTTCTGCGGGTCGTCCTCGGCGATTTTCGGGCACCCCAAGGTCCAGCTCTCGACGCTCGCGGCGCTGCAACACCAGCTCCCGCGCATCCTCACGACGACGGGCGCGGTCACCGTCCCGAACTACGTCGCGGCGAAGGCGGGGAAGAAGGCCGCCGAGCAGCACGTGATCGGCGCGTGCGTCGTCGAGCGCGATCCGCACCTGTTCCACCTCCGGCAGATCACGGCGCTCCCCGACGGCTCGTTCATCGACCTCGATCGCGAGTACACCGTCGACGGCGTGCGTCCCGCGGGCCGCGCGGCGGCGCTCGTGCTCGGTGACGTGCACGTCGAGGTCACCGATTGGGAGATCATCGACGCAACGCTTCGACGCACCGACTCGATCGCCGCGGTGCTGCGCCCCGAGCACATCGTCCTCCACGACACGCTCGACTTCGCGACGAGGAACCACCACACGCGCGACAGCTTCACCGACCGCTACGCGCGAGCCACCGGGCGGCTCAACGACAGCGTCGAGGCCGAGGTGCAGCGCGCGATCGACTTCGTCGACGCAGTGCCCGCGGATGCTCTCCCCGTGGTCGTGCGCTCGAACCACGATGACGCCTTTGATCGATGGCTCGCGTCGGTGGACTACCGGAGCGACCCCGTCAACGCGCGCTTCTACGTCGACACGATGGCTGCGGTGCTCGACGAGTACGAGGCCACCGGCGAGTGGCCCGACGCCTTTGCGCTGCTCTACCGCCAGCGCGGCGCGGGGCGCGCGCGGTTCCTTCGGCTCGACGAGTCCTTCGCGCTCCACGGCGTCGAGCTCGGGCAACACGGGCATCTGGGCACCGACGGGTCTCGAGGCACGCTGCGGAGCTACGCGAAGCTGGGCGTCAAGACGGCAACGGGTCACGGGCACGGGCCCGGCATCCTCGGCCCGGCTCGACGCGTTGGCGTCTGCCAACCCCGGATGGCCTACGCGCGCGGGGCGTCGTCGTGGCTCACGACGCACGACGTGCTCTATGCGAACGGCACGCAGACGCTGATCACGATCATCCGCGGCCAGTGGCGATGCGCTCCCCGCCGGTCGATGGCGCGCGCGGGATAGAGGCGTGAGCGCGGTGTTTCCGACAAGACGGCACGGCACGACTTCGCACGCGGGCGCACGATGGGCGCGATGATCACGGACGCCGACCTCGATCGCTGGTTCACGTATCACGCTCCGACGCCCGAGCAGCAGAAGAAGTACGACCGCATCACGGACGCAGTGCTCGTGCTGGCGCGCAAGATCGCCAGCGCGAAGGTCTCGCCGGACGACATCGAGGCCATGGTCGAGGTCGTCATGTCGGAGTGCCCGCGCGGCATCGAGCGACGGATGGCGCTCCGCACCGTCAACGACCTCGTCGAGAACATGGACGCAGGCGGGCCGAGCGCCGGGCTCCTATTCCTCCGCGCCGCGCGTATGTGGGTCAACGCTGCGATCGCGTGCGCGCCGGGAGAGACGACGTCCACGCCCACCCCGCGCGTCGTTCCCGAGACCCGCGCGCGCGTCGATCAGATGACGCCCGCCGAGCTCGCGATCCGCGAGGCCGCGCTCGCCGTCGAGGCGATGCCTGCGGACCCGCGGTTGACCGACGCGGTCAACCTGCTCTGCGAGGCGGAGGCGAAGGTCTACGCCTACGTGCGGGAGCACGAGACGCGCGAGATCGAGTGCGTCGCGCTCGGGCAGCCGTGTCGCGCGGAGGTGTCGCGATGAACCCCGATTCGTCGTGGTCTTCCACCGCACCGGTCTTCGACCCGGACTGGAGGCCCGATCGCCCGTGGCCGTGGCCTGTGTCGCCGAACCTGCGGCTGAAGCAGCGAGCGTACGCCGACCGTGTGCGCAAGCCCGGCTCGAACCCGCGCGTGCGGCGAACGAAGGTGCTCCCGTGATCCGCACCTACGCGCGCCCATGCACTACCTGCGGCGCGATCACCGTCGAGGCGTCGTGTCTCCTCTGCGCGCTGGATGCAGCGGTCACGCCGGAACAGCGGGCCCAGGTGTGGCGCGACGTCGAGGCGCAGCGCGACGCGATCGCGCACGCGCAGGCCGTGGCGAACCACGTCGCCGCGCGCAACCTGGAGGTGTCGCCGTGGTGATGCTGACCGCGCTCTCGGCCGCGTGGCGCTGGCTGTGCGCGCGCGCGTGGGTCCGCTGGGTCGCGCTCGCCGTGGGCGCCATCGTCGCCGCCGTCTGGGCGTACCTCCGCGGGCGCCAGGCCGGGATCGAGCGCGAGCACACGAGGCAGACCGAGGCGAACCGCGAGGTCCTCGGCGAGACCGTGCGGGAGCACGGACAGGACGCGATCGCCGAGGCGGAGCGGGAGCGCATCGCCC
>CAYSBJ010000003.1:0-211448 GCA_964429275.1 uncultured Pseudomonadota bacterium | reverse complement strand
CTCTAAAAAAATTAACTGAATTTCTCGCATTTCTGCTTGATATGTCAAAGACTTGGACTCGCTACCACGTTTTCGCAGCAGCAAGTGGGGAGTATGATATCAGCTGGGGATAAAATTGCAAGCATATTTCCACAAAAACTGCATACAAAATCGAAAGAAGCCACTATAATCACCCAGCAATTACGCGAAAAGACCGTATAATCCAGCAAAAAAGAGGTTGTTGTGAATAAACATAAATATCCGCATATTGTCGACTTATCGCATGAGCTCAATGAAAAAGTCCCTACCTGGCATGGTGGCCCAGCCGATTATACACTCAGTACTACGATAGATTACGCGGATTGCACCACCCACACCAAGTTCCGCGCGCAGCGCACTTCCTTTGCCACCGGCCTCGGGACCCATATAGATGCGCCTGCCCACTGCATCCCGGGGGGTAAAACAATCGATCAGCTCGACCCTCATTGCTTTATGGCCCCTCTTGTTGTCATTAACGTCGCCAACAAAGCAACTGAATCATACCAAATACCGGCGCAGGATATTCTCGACTTTGAAGAACAATACGGCATCATCAAGGAAAACAGCATCATCTGTTTCTATACCGGATGGTCCCACTTGTGGGCGGATCCAGCACGGTACCAAAGATTCCCTGGCCTGAGCGCAGAGGCAGCTGAGCTACTCACGCTTCGCAATCCCTATGGTGTTGGCATCGACACGCACAGCGTTGACATACTTGTCGGCGATCGTTTTTTTGCGCATGAAATCCTGCTGGGACACGGGTGTTACATTATTGAAAATATGAACAACCTCGAGAAGATTCCGCCGACCGGCGCCACTGGCATTATACTTCCATTGCCTCTGACGGCTGCCACAGAAGCTCCTGCCCGCGTCATCGCACTATGCGCTCGGGAAGTTTAGCTTGTTAAAGAACGCTTGATATTCCAACGCCAACAGCGGCTCAACCAGCGACCACACCGCAGCAAACTTTACCGGCTGATCCAGTAAAATGCCACTAAGCATACCGCATTTGTCATACACACTTCCTCGTGCGCCTGCGCAAAGTCTACGCGAACTGCAAAGCGATTAAAGTCGGCCAATTTTGCCGAGACATACTTATGTTCGGTATACAATCGACGTCGAGATATATTCATCATACGTAAGTCCTCCCTCTTTTAACAAACAAGGCACACTGCTACATACTCTTCCACTGCAGATCCACAATAACCGGCCGGTGATCAGAAGGATAGAGCTCAAGCCCAAAAGATCGGTCCCAAACCCGGTCGTCTAAAACCCCGTATTGGATAACCGAAGCCTCTTGGGAAATAAAAATATGGTCATAACGCATCGTTGCCGTGCGATCATGATACTGATCATAATCCCACCCCATCCAGGTTCCCACAGGCCCTACACAACCTTGAGTCAGCAACGCACTATCAGTAATGCGAGGCTGCGAGAAGGCCAAAAACTCATAAAGCTCCTTGCCACCCGCTTGCGGAAAGCAATTAAAGTCGCCGGTAATAATGACGGGTGCATCACAGGATGCGGCAATTTCCATCAAAGTCGCGGCACTTCTCGCTCGAATAAGAGGGCCACCATGGTCAAAATGCGTGGTCATAAACCACCACGCAGATCCTGTCATTTTGCTTCGGAATTTAGCATAAATAACGCACCGTTCCTGTCCGGACCCGTCGTATATATCCACAGAGCCATCCGCAGTAAACCATTGCACATAAAGGGAGGAAATCGGCTCACAAACAATAGCATTATACATAATAGCCAGGTCTACCTCTCGCCCACCCGCAGAAATAGGCCACGAAAGAAATGCATACGATTTAGTGTATGCACAATGCGCTAAGTCCTTAATCTGCCCAGACGAAGCCTCCTGCAGCCCCACAATATCTGGCTTGTGGTGTTCAAGGAGAAGAGAAACCTTTGGTAAACGATGCTGCCACGCATTCTGGGTATAATCATCCTCCGCACACGGCGCGATTCTAATGTTATAGCTCATTACTCTGACAACGCCCGGTCCATTCGCCGCTCCAACTTCTTGACCCAACCGCAATTCCATACCATCTTCCATCATTACCTCATTCACCCATTATTCCCAACAACATACAACGCCCCCATCAACTAACTATGGCAGCCATATTCACACCTCGAACGAAAACGAACGCCACGACAGAACCCGGCAGGAGATTCTATCCCTACTTAAACTACCTGTCGAGAAAGAAAAATATGCTATACTATCACCCTCATTAGCAAGGAATTTTACATGTTTCGCGACGACGTACTAGAACTACTCAAAGAATTTGAACCAGACATCACCACCATTATCCAATCGTGGGCCAAAAGCAACGCGGAAAGCCGCTGCAAAGAGCTTGAGGCCTTTACCTTCGACGAAAATTTCTGGCAACGCACCGATAATGTTGCCATCTCCAAAGAACTAGAACATCTCAAAGATGCCCGGGCTCGATATACGGCTGTTACCGGCGCCTATAATGATATAAAAGAGATGTATGCCCTCTTTATCGACGACGAGCAGGAGCTTGAGGCCCTATTCAAAGAACTCAAAAAGCTCCGCAAAGAAATCATCAACTTCAAACTTTTCTTATTACTCAAAGGTGAACATGACGGCAGCAACTGCTTTGTCGCCATCAACGCTGGCGCTGGCGGCACCGAGTCGCAAGACTGGGCCGCGATGCTCCTTCGTATGTATGTACGCTTTTGTGAACGAGAAAAGTTCGGTGTCCAAATACTGGATGATCAACAAGGAGAAGAAGCCGGCATCAAAGGAGCCACTCTTCTTATTAGTGGAAAAAACGCCTACGGCCTCCTCAAAGCAGAGCATGGCGTGCACCGCCTCGTGCGTATTTCACCATTCGACTCAAACAAACGACGGCATACCTCGTTTGCCAGTGTCACCGTAACACCGGAAGTAGAGCAGGCAAATATTGAAATAAATGAAAAAGATTTACGCATCGACACCTACCGGGCTGGCGGCGCCGGCGGACAGCACGTCAACAAGACTGACTCGGCCGTACGCATAACTCACCTTCCTACTAACATTGTCGTGCAATGTCAAAACGAACGGTCGCAAGGACAAAATAAGCAGACCGCTATGAAAATGTTGATGGCAAAATTAGTGCAACGGCAAGAAGAAGAACAGCAAGCAAAAAGTGATTCAGTAGAGAAACAAAAAATTGAGTGGGGATCACAAATCCGCTCGTATGTATTGCATCCCTATAAAATGGTCAAAGACCTCCGCACCAATCATGAATCACCACAGCCAGACATCGTGCTAGACGGTGATCTCATGCCATTTATCGAAGCGCTACTCATGGACAATGTGGAAAGCAAATAATATGGATTGCCACGCGACGCCCGCCTTCGGGTGCGACGCTCGCAATGACGCAAGGTGGAAAACTAATGAACATAAAGCCCATACAAGAATACGTCTTACAGCTCATCACTACCCATGCACGCCCCACTATCCTTCTTGGGCTTTCTGGCGGCGCCGATTCGGTGTTTCTTTTTCACACCCTGCTCGCACTCCACAAAGCAGAAAAGATCACGCTCATCGCACTGCACATTAACCATGGCTGGCGCGAAACAGCACTGCGAGATGAACAATTTTGCACAGCATTAGGTGCCATGCATGACATTCAGATTATTATAGAGAAAGTGGCACATGGGAACTCATTAGTTCCATCGCATAAACGCAATTCAGGTTCAAAAGAAGCCGATGCACGAGAAGCACGTCGTGTAATTTTTGAGGAATATCGCCAAAAGCATGGTGCTGCATACATCGCGCTGGCACACCATGCTGACGACCAAATTGAAACCTTTTTTATTCGTCTCATTCGCGGCGCAGGCCTTACTGGCCTTTGCAGCATGCGACCAACACAAGATCATCTCTTGCGACCATTACTCAGTATTACCAAAGCAGAGATATTGGCCTGGCTTGCAGAAAACAATCAAACTTTTTGCCATGATGAAACAAACGAGAGCATGGCTTTTCTTCGCAACCGTATCCGCACGAACTTCATGCCACTTCTTGCAGAATGCGATAGTCGAGCGCTCCGTTCGACGCTCCGCACCATCACTCATCTGCAGCAGGAAGAAGAAGTGCTACTGCAGCTTTGCACGCAAACTCTTGAAGCATTAAAAGATCCAAGTGGCTGGTATAAAATCGAGTCATTTCTTGCATGTGCGCCGGCGCTGCGAACACGAATACTAACATCATTACTTATTCAGGCTAGCGCACCATTCACGCCCACAGAAGGACTTTTTAAAGAAATCGAACGATTCCTCAATTCACGACGTAGCGGTACCCACACAATTAGAACTGGCCTCTCCATAAAAAAGAAAAAACGTTTTTTTTGTATTGCCACACAAAATAGTTAAAAAAGCGTTAAGAGCCTACTCTACCGAGCGGACTGAGAGCACATCATCCGCAATACTTGTACTATCGGCCGAATCAACCGAATAACAGGAGGCGCTATCTTTGCCCTGTTTTTCACGAATAGCGCGAACTCCACGTCCAACTCGCTCAACAAAGCGTAGACAAGGGGTCATTCTTTCAAGCTCTTCAAGGCCAGCAACGCACGCATCGCCTAAATCAGGTTGGCTAGTCCCAACTTTCACAAAATCATTTGCTGCCTGAGAAAATTGCGCCATTATTTCGTACGAAGTCGTGTCTTCAGCCTTACGAGCAACACCGAGGAAATTTTGCGCTTTCTCCAAAAGTTGCTCATCCGCCTTTCGCTGTATTCGCTTATTAAAAGCAGTCCTAGTTGGTGTCAAATCAAAAGGTTCTGATTCACAGTCATCCTCCAACGACTCGCACATTTTTGCCCGTGCAGGCCCATCAGAAATCAATGATTCTATACGATGCTTTGCAGTACGAGCAGATGCCGCAGACCCAAAGGTATCGCCTACTCTCATAATCTTATGTAAAACAGCTGCAATACGACGAGCAACCACAAGATTCCACGCGGCTGAATCGCCCACAAAGTGATCCATTAACGTTACAGCCTGCTCACAAACTGCATCGCTAAATTCTTTGAAATCACAGCCTTCAAGTAATTCAGCAAATGCTTCCGCGTTATGTTGCCGAATGCGATTCATGAGCCGAGTATATAACTCGTTAAGCCCACGATCTCCATCTCGTGGAGCCCGTGCCATGCGCTTAATCAACTCTGCACCACACTGGTTTCTAAGATCCTTATGCTTAACCCCAATTAAAATAAGGGTCTGCGCAGTATTATAATCATCTGGAAAATCGCTCTTTTGCTTACAAATAGATTCTACAATCGCTCGATCCGCAGAAAGCACTCCAGAACAGGTAGCTCCGGCCAACGACCCTAAAGTTATGCAAAACGCTGCTAATATCCCTGTTGTTAGTCTCTTATTTGCATACATAGTCCGCCTCCTAAAATGTTGAAGTACCCCTCCTCAAACATAATAAGCTTAACAAACTCACGTTTTACGAAACAAGAATATAGCACTACGAAAGCTCTTTGCACCAGGCAACGTAACGCAAAAAGATTTCCACAGATTTGCGTGACCTCGCTATTTCCTTAGCAAACTGAAGCCCATACACACGCGAGGCCTCATTCAAAAACGTATCGAATTTTGAAAGCACCGTTTTATTTTGCTCTAAAATCAATTCGACGCCGTTCGGTTGCTCCAGGAAATTAATTGTTTGTTCAGTAGCGCTTTTCAGTAATGCCCTAAAAACCACAACCGACACTCCTTCATTCATCTTTACAACCTTATTCAAAAATGTATAGAACCAATAAATAACCCTTTTATTTTTATCAAAAATAGATTCGCCCTTATCCGCCCGTTCAAATAAAGCAGTAGCCAACTCAGCAGTATTTTTTATAATCACGCACCGAAAGGCTTCACTCGAACCAAGCAATTTCCATGCTGCTACCACTTGAGTAAAGGAAAAATCGATAAAATGGTTACGAACCTCATCGTAATAACCATCATTTAAAGCAAGCATCATTGCGTATAAACGCACTCTCTGCTCTGACTCCGCCGCTCCCCAAGGGCACGGGCTATTTTGCAGCAAACCATAATACTTTTTGAAGCACTCCTCCACCCAGCTCTCAGCATCATGCTTGCAGCTGGAAACATTTGCTGCAACGACAGAGCTACCAACACCGACAAAACATACAAATAACTTAATTAAGTTAGACATAATCCCCCGAATTTCAAGTAACACAACACGGCAGGAGGGTCGAGCATTAAAAGGTATTATTATAAAAATGTAAAGCGGAAAACAAAAAAGGCCGATTTCTCGGCCCTTTTTGTCTCATCAGCACTCTCCTAGAAGTACATGCTAATTTTTCCACCAAGCGCCCAACCACAGATTGCTTTAGAGGCATCAAAAGGAAACTCATACGAAGCAAAAACCGCTGCATCAAACGGTATACCACGCACTACGCGGCGGTAGCCAGCGCCAAGCAGTAATTGATGCGTTTCTTGGTCATCGCCGGTACACACACTTGGATCACTTTCGTACACCACGGCGGCACCAGCAATATGCGTTGCTAAAGAACTGCTGTTTGGAAGGTTAACAGGGCCTACTGCAGACGCACTGCTGCTCAATGCCGTGCCAGTAAAATTGGCTGAAACTGCACCAGAAGATGGTGTAGCATCATAGCTATAACAGGCAACTCCATAACGATCAACCGGCCATTGCGTTGCTATGTCCAAGGTCTCTTTCTCGCAAAAGAACATGTTATAACCGGCGTTAAAGAAGAAGTCCTTATAAATAAAGGTCAACCCAAACGTGGTATCAAAATGCGCTCCCGGCATAACATCCATATCTTGAGTGAGCACATTCGCAAGTGGAAACGTACCAGAAACAGTGGAGCGAATACCTAATGCAGCATGACCCCACGGCACGGTCAACCCCGTATTTTTATTAAAGATTCCGTTTATACGTTTCTCGCGATTATTGAATAAAAAGGTAAATTCTGAGTCACTCATTCCCCACAAGGCCATACCTTTTTCTTTATTTTCCCAGAGCAACAAGTCTCCACGCCCGCCAGCAAATATTCCTGAGTGGCCCCCGTTACCGTGAATTGCTTCGAATAAGTATTCGGCCGTTGGGTGAGCGCCAAAAGGTATTATTACACCCCCTCTGATTTGAACAGCACCATCAATCTCACGCGCAATATCATACGCAACGGCAACCTTCATGTCCGCAATCCCGCACGACGATAAATCATCAGTCGTCAGTTTACCAAACATCAACGCTTGCTGACTGTTATGCCCACCTTGCGTATAATTGCCCGCAAAAAACTGCTGGATTGTGCCTGTTGGCGTCTTATTTGCAGAAGCAATACTTGTCGGATAGGTCAGCCCAAGATTGTTAACAACATTTACTACAGGAAGCACCACAGAAAAGTGCCAACCGTTAAACGAAAGAATCTTTCCAAGATCAACATCCATTCCCAAAGTAGTTCCAAAGCGCTTTTGCACTGGTGCAAGTTTTAGGGAACCTGACATAGAGGCAGCGCCCCCGCCTGTGGAGTATGTATGATCAATTTGACGGTCGAAAAGGCCATTTGGTAGACCAAGAGAGCTCAGTGCTACGGTTAAAGCTCCATTCGCGTCAGAGTAGTCGCTTTTAAGAGAACTGCCAAAGCGACGCCCCAGCCCAACAGTATTAGTTGATTTACTGCCAAACACCAAAGAAGTTGTTGTGATACCACGCTCCCCTTGCGCCGCTTGCGTGTATGGTGCGCTTACAGCCCAGAATCTGCCGTTTTGTTGCAATTCGTTACGGGGGGAAAAATGGGTTTTATTTGCTACCGTGGCCACAGCCCCGGGTACAATACAAGCGCATGCTGCTGCCAAAAAGAGCAGTTTGCGTATCGCTCCGTTCATAGAAAACTCCTTCTAAAAAGATCGCCTGATTTTTTGACATGCCAGTCAAACGCACCAAACCTTAATACACCCTGCAAATCAAAAGCAAGTAATTCAAAAGAGCTGCTATTACCGTTGATTTAACGCTTATTTTCACGATACCTCACCGGAACTGGCCCTTCCTTGATATACTTTGATGGAAGGGAACTTTTATGCATTTTTTGAATCGTTTTCTATTTTTTATATTAATTAGCATGCCAACACTATGCGCCACCACACTTACTACCCTCAATACCAATATTCATACCAAAGCATTATGGAAGCCATTTAAAAACCATATCCCCGCAGATCAAAACACTATCATAGGATACAGCAGTATAACATTTGCGCATCGCGGCAAAGCCCCGCTCAATGTGCACCAGTTCACCTTACAGTGGAAGCCTCATGGCCGAGCGCAAACGCTACCACCTCTCTCTTTCATTCCACTTCTCTATCGCCAAGAAAAATACCGCGACCTTAAACCAAACCCTCAGTCCCATATCGCTTGTGGTATCTGGGACAAAAACACGCATATGATCACATTTTCATTTGGTGATAGGCCATATAAAATAATAGGCACCGAGCACCTTTTCCTCGTCCTCCACACGCCAATCGACAACATCCCAGTGTTGCACCGAGGAAGCTTTGTATACAATGACAATTGCCATCTCGTTTTACGAGCAGAAAATTCGCCAGTAGCCTAATCAAAAACTATATGATACAAATCATACGCACAACTTATAGGAGTGAATCCATGTATTTTATCGCCTTCTTTCTTTTATTCTTGATGCCATTTCTCAAGCCAGCAAATACCCCAAGCCCGCAAGAACTAACCGTTAAAATTAAAGTATCTGCTCCCAAAAATCAAAAGGGAGCCTTATGGGCCAGAGATGCATACCTCACAAGTCTGTATGCACCTATTGCTTACCATGCAGAACAAATTTTCGACGCGCTTGCTCTCACGAACAAAAGCGGAATTCAACGAAAGCTTTTACGTCTTTTCTCACTTGGCAGCAAGGCAATAAGTGCCACTGCTCACGGCTCATACGCTCTCAGCACCCCGTTTTTTGATAACCCAGAATTTACCGATTCCTACCTCAATCGACCTGTTCACGCACTCAACGCATGGGGAGCATTACGCCAAATGCCAAAAGTAATGGCGCTACTCACAAACGACACCGCGTTTGCTAAGAAACTCCAGCGCCTTCCCGCCCATGCAGTGAAAGAAATTAGCCGCGCACGGATAAAAAACGCCGCAATCAAGATGGTCATAACTTTCGCACTCCTTTACATTTGCAACAAGCTCACCAAAAACCAAGATGCTCGTCTTGTATACAGCAGCCTCATGGGCTCCATTCTCCACAAATTCTTGATCGATAAAGGCACAACCTACCCTCGCCTGGAAACAGCGATCTTAAAAGAAATAGAAAACGATAAGGAAAGAGAAGATGCGGTTAACGTCCGCGATATTATCTCTGAAATAAAGATGGCCTCTGCTGGCGGGGGAAAGAAGTAGCGATTTAAGTTCGCCGCCGCAACCTGCCTCTCGGCAAGTCGACTATGGCGCGACACTCGCTTCACGCTTGTCCTACGGGCTGCGTTACACACTGACGGTGGCACTACGGCTCTTTGTGCTGCCTTTGAAGGCCCCGCTACGCTGTAGAAATCCGCCTTCATACTTTTCGGCGTGATGCTACGCCATAGCCCTAACGGGCGACGGCAAGCACCTCGTGCGCTTTATGCGCACGCAGCGTGTGCGAAGGCGAGTGGTGCCGAAGAGGGGACTCGAACCCCTATCCCACTGAAGGGACTAGAACCTGAATCTAGCGTGTCTACCAATTTCACCACCTCGGCACAAAAAAGAGTGGGGAAGTCTATCCAAGATTCCAACAGTGTCAATAACCCTTTTTTTCTGTGTCGACAAAAAACTCCTTTTTCTACTAAGGGGCTATCCGAGAATTCAATGAACACAACTAGTTCGCATAAAAAATAAATCGAATTAAAAAACTTTATTCTGAAGGCAAAATATGCATTTTGGCCGCAAATTCTGCTTACAATGCCGAAAACTTTAAAAAAGAGCTTACGAAGTCTGGCATTGCCCCATTTATTACACAAAATGGACAGCGAAGAAAGAAGCTTGAGAAAGGAGAAAAGCTTTTGCGATCGGCTAACCGCTGGATTGTAGAGGCTGCTCATTCCTGGATCAACAATTTCAGAAGCCTCCTGACACGATTTGCAAAGCATGACTTTGCATTCAGTGCTTTTTATAGCTTCGCTTGCGCCATCGTAGTCTTTAGGAAGTTATATGCCTAATTCTCGGACAGCCTCTAAGACAAAAAAGAAATACTGCATACTGTTTCATGGGCCCAATCCCTGTAACCATACAATGCACCCTTATATAAATTATCAAACAGAATAGAAAGATTGCTAGGCTTCGCCGCAAATGCTCTTGCTTCCGCTACTTTTGAGCTATATACTATCCAGCATGTATCTATATAAGTTTCTCTTCTAACCCGTAAACGTTTTGTATGAGCAAAAAAAAAGATTACTACTCCATTCTTGGTGTGGAAAAAACCGCTTCTGATGCTGACATTAAAAAAGCCTATCGTAAACTGGCGATGCAACACCATCCTGACCGAAACCCAGACAATAAAAAGGCTGAAGGCTTGTTTAAAGAAGCAACCGAAGCATATGAAATTTTGGGAGACAAAGATAAACGAGCTCGTTATGATAAGTATGGCCATGAAGGCATGCATGCCGGCTCTGATTACCACTCATACGCCAACTCAAGCGATATCTTCTCCCAATTCGGCGACATTTTTGGCAACATTTTCGGTCAGCATGCTGGTCGACAACAACGACGAACCGGACCTACACCAACTCAAGGCCATGACCTCGCATACGAAGTGACTATCTCACTCAAAGAGGCCCTTGTCGGTTGTAAAAAAGAAATCAAAGTGTATCACTATATTCCATGCGATACCTGCAAGAGCACGGGGTGTAAGCCCGGCAAGACGGCAACCGCGTGTGGCACCTGCCATGGCAGCGGATCTACCACTATGCAGCAAGGCTTTTTTGCTTTTTCACAACCGTGCCATGCATGTTCGGGGAATGGCTTCACCATTAGTGATCCGTGTGCAGCTTGCCGTGGCCAGTCACGGGTACAAAAATATGAGACCTTAACCGTAACCATCCCTGCCGGTATTTATCGCGGTGCCGACCTCCGCATTACGAACAAAGGAGACGCGGGGACATTTGGTGGTCCAGCAGGAAATTTGTACGTAAAAGTAAGCATTATTCCAGACACAAACTTTCAACGACGCGACAATGATCTCGTATGCAATCTTACCTTAACCTATGCCCAGCTTGTTCTTGGAGCCCAACTAGAAGTCGAATCGCTTGATGGCTCAACGCATACCGTTAAAGTGCCAAAGGGATGCCCTGTCGGTCACGAAATTGTTATCGTCGGCAAGGGCTTTCCTCGACTGCAAGGCTCAGGCGCAGGGAATTTAGTGTACATCACACAATGTGCTATCCCTAAGAAGCTCAGCTCAGAAGCAAAAGATGCTCTTCTGGCCTACGACAAAGCAGTAGAACATGAAAATAGTGGCATCCGAGGATTCTTCAAAAAATTCCTCGGCTAAAATAAGCACATACCGTACATAATACCGCTCTTTTGCCGGATATCATTGCATTAGCTCTTGCCCACTATCTAGACTAAAACCTGATCTTTTTAGGCTTGATATAGAGAATAAGGGCAGGGTTTACCATGAAAACGATATCGCGCAATCTTCTTGCATGCATAGCAGTCATTATGTGTTTTGAGCACTCTGCACAGGCTGAAGCCCCGTCTGGCGGCATTTCGCTTGCAACATACGAAGCCCAACAATTAGCCCTCAATGAGCAACTTGCTGGGCTTAAGCGAACTATCTCTGCTCCTGTACAACAAGCACGCCCAACCGGCAAAGAGGTAGTCGAAGAAAAGGTAAAAAGCCTGCCAGCAAGTATGCAATCACTCTCTGCCGAAGATCAAAAAGGACTGAGCGTCTTACTGGGTAAAATTGGAGAGAAATATGGCGCTCCAGCCCAAAAGTCAGCTGTCCAGTCTATTCTTCGCGACCCTGAGACGTTACGTGCCACCGTTGCCCTGGTAAAAGTGCAACATAAGAACTTGGACCAGTTAGTCGAAAATATTGATGCGGTAAAGCAGCTTTTAAGTAATCCTAAGGCACTGCTCGTTAAATATAAACAATCGACCTCGCAACCAATACTTCCAAAAATGCTTGCCGCCATGAAAACGCTTAAAACGCGTATGAGCCCATCAGAATGGTGGTCAACAATGACCGAGTTCGTTGGCCGTTTCTTTATTAAGTTTTGGCATAATGTCTGGCAAATGGTGAGCACCGCCCTCATTTCAGTCATCGGGGAAGAAAAAATTTATGAGCTCAATCGCGACGGCACGGTCAAAACTGATGCACAAGGCAACAAGTTACCAAAACTAATTCCACAATATCGTGTTAACGAGAATGGGGAAGCAGTAAAAGAGATGGTGCCAACTAAATGGTTTACCGCACTTGCCGATGAAGAAAGCCTTTTGGGGCAATTAGTACAATCTGGTATCGATAAATCAATTGTCAGTACTTTCAAATCACTCGACCGCCTCTTCTACCGTCCAATTGTCAGCAATTTCCTTACCATTCCACTCTGGAAGCTATCACATGTTCACTACCAACTTGCGATGACCCAGCGACGCACTCCAGACCAACCACTCATTACGCCAAAAATTCTTTCCGACTACATCCTCAAAGAAAAAGACCCGGGTAAACTGCTTACCGCAGGTCTGCCATTCAGCCTTCGCAGCATCATGGCAAACAAAGATGCTGCCGAAAAAAATAAGGTTCTTCAAGTCGCGATCACTAAGCACCTCTGGCAGATCTATCAACCAATTTGGAAAGACATCCAAGCCGAAGTAAAGGTAGGAGTTAGTGCAACTGGCGAAGAAGAATATAGACTCCGTGATGAAGACTACTACCTGCGGGGAGCTGGCGAACAACTACCTGCTCGCGCACCAACACTTCGCACCAAAACAATAGATAAAGCAAAGGAATTCAGCAAAACAGTACAAGACGAAGTCGGTGGCATTATTAAAGACAGCTTAACGGCAAAAATCCAAGAAGGCCCACTTACTCGATACCTTATGTATGCAAACTTGGCTCTCAACATTCCACAAGCGATGTTTGGCATGCAGTTCAAATCAAAGCCAATGACTGTTCTTACCGATGATGAAGGCACGGAAATCTCTCCTGAGCTTACTGCTGCCATAATGAAGGCTATTGATATCTGCGATGCTGTTGCCCGCAAAGCCCGCGAAAACAACCAAGAGCAGCTTTCAGATAATGACAACGTCAGCCTTGAATTCAAGTTTGCACTGAGCCACGGCGCTATAGGAAAACCAACCGAGTACAAAATAAATATTGCGCCAACTACGCTTAAGAAGCTAATGGAACGGCAAGAGAGTGGATTAAAGCGGTATCTCCCATTTATGGAAGATCATTTGGCTGGAGAGTCATATGAAAATTACTTTTCAAAACTAATCATCCCACGGCTCGTTTTCAAGTTATTCCCACAACCAGTGCGTAACAAACTTGGTATTCACACCATTGCTGACACTTCTGACTCTATAGAAATTATCAAGAAATACTACGCAATAACATACAATACTATCGAATCCATAAGCAAATTAATGTCTACCATCAAGCAGTTTGAAGAAATGACAAATTTTGCTGGCCACTACGTTTTTGTTACCGACAGGGTATATGACCTCATGCTAAGCGTTAACCGTCTTGTCGCTACCCTACACTCAGCACCAAAAGATCCATGGGAAAAGAGAATTGCGGCATTTGCCCGCTATGTAAAAGAGAAAACGGTTGGTCCATCTCTCAAAGACACTGGCCACACTTCCTGGTACCACATTAAAAACCAAGAGGCTTTCACCGTAACGCAACTACAAAAAATTGCGTATGCTCAAAGAAAATCAGGCTATATAACACAAAATCCAGTGTTGTTTTTGAGCAAGAAAGATATTTTCACCTATCTCAACGCAAAAACTGCCGAAGAATTGAATGCATTTAAAGCTGCGCATTTCATCGGCAACAACGAACAAATACAAGAGGCTGTACGCCTCCAAAGCAGTAATATACATCTGACGCCAGCGCCAAAGAACCTCAATCCAATAACCTATCTTGATCTTAAGCGCACCATTCAACGAGCCTATAAAAATATAAAAGCCAATAAAGTAGAGGCGCCAAGCAACGATGGCGACACGACGCTAAAAGATGCATCCTTAATTAATATGCCGTCCAACGGCCAAAAAGCAGATGCTCGTATCAAAGAAATAACCGACCGAGCTACCGACGTCATACTCCAAACCTTTGGGCTACTTTCCCTGCACAAAACAGCCACCCATGATGAATTTTTTACCGGAACTGAGACACAAAGGAAACTCAAAAAAGAAGAAGTCATTGCAAAAGAATTTGCTGCCTTCACCGACAATATCAACAGTTCTACATTCATGCTGGTAAGCCAAGTAAAAGAAATATTTCACGTCCTGAGCCGTTTGTACGCGGAATGGGGATTGCGGGAAATTGCTGCCGCTTTTGATGCTCACTACTTAGCTACGGGCCAAGCGATCAAAGACTTGCCGCTAAAAACCTTTGCAAAAATTGCCCGAAATGAATGGGGTGCACATCTGGTTGGTTACGGCGCAGACGAACTCCTCAAGAAGGCGCTTAAGCCTCTGATGAACCAGTTAGCAAAAATGCAGGAAAACAATATGTTTGGCGGGCAAGTGCTTAACCAAATGGCAAACAAACACATTGGTATGATTTTCGGGAACACCCATGGTCGCACCAACGCCTACACGGCTGCACGCAACCTCATGCACAATATCTTTGATTATGGTGTTTCAACCGCCCTGAAACCATCAAACCTTATGGCCTCAGTGGCCAGCAACTTTATCCCAGGGATGAATAGCGATAAAGGCATAAAAGAAGCGCAAGATCTCATGCTGCATGCAAAAATGGCAGCTGAGAGCGGCCGTGCTCCAAATCCAGTAATTGCTCACCGTCTTAAAAAAGCCGGATTTGACCCTGCAATGATGATGGCCCAACAACGCGGACCAAACTTTATGATGGAAGAGTCTACTGAAGGCGAAACAGACCCAGGTGACGATGTGGAAGCGGCACAACAGCTAAGCCCTGCCCTCTTAAAGCTCCTTGAAGAAGCTGAAGGAATCCACCGCACCCAAGGCCCTGAAGCGGCTAAGAAGTTCATTCAAGAAAAAATGGACACGTTAACACCAGAAGAGCGGGAAGAACTAGAGCAGTTCGGATTCTAGACGCCACCAAATGCGTAAGTCAGAGACGTAAAAAAAGGCCCCTTCAACAGTAAATTACTGTTAAGACGCCATATCGGTAAAGCCGAATAGATTAAAATAAGGGGACATTACCCTGGAATAATGCATCTATAACGTACACCACACCTAAATAATTATAGAAGCAAAGGCAACATCCCCAACTTGCGTACCAGCACGCGTACACCGTATCCCCCACAGCCGTACAAAACGGCATACGCGTACTGATTCGATTTTCATACAAACAGCCGACGACACAAAGGCCGCACAGCAAGGAAAGTAAAATTTTTATAGTTAGAAAAGCGATGAGACCTATAGTCTCCGCAACAAGATGATACTAATCTAAACCATTTTTTGGGTCTTGTCTATACGTAGAAACAAAAAATATTATATCGCTCGTAAAAAACTCTTACAGAAATCTTTTGCACTATGCGAAACAATTTTAGACATTTTTTTGCTAAACCTTCTCTGGCAAGGCGGTTTCGAAGCCTCAACCGTCTCCTTAAAGATCACTATTCATAAGAACTGATAAGGCAACAACCCCCTCCTTTACTAACTCAATCCCGGTCATAATTAACGGAGTCATTCCATTTTTTTTGGCAATTTCCTCAAAATCTGCCTGGCTGGACCTCGGATCTTTAAGCAATTCTCCAATCTCCCCGCTCTCACATAACCAAAGTTCAGCAATCACATGCTGGCCAGCAAGCCCCGTTTGATGACACACCACACAGCCGGGAGAATAACCCGTTGCCGCAAGAAGAAAACCCCGTTGCGTCACCCATTCCTGCTCTGCATGCGAGAGCGGCACCATCACCTTGCAGTCAGGGCACAAGGTCAACAGCAACCGCTGAGCGAGCACTCCTTTCAAGGCATGCGCTATAAGGTATGGCTCCACTCCCATCTCTCGAAGACGGATCGGTACGCCGCTCGCCCGGCCGGTATGTAATGAGCTTAAAACCAAATGGCCAGTCAATGCTGCCTCAACAGCGCTATGCACAGAATCGGCATCTCGCAGCTCTCCAATCAGCGCAACATCGGGGTCCTGACGCAACAATGAGCGAACTGCCTGAGCAAATGTAAGCGCATGATATGTATCAATTTGTGTCTGCGTCACCTGCGGAATTCGATACTCAACTGGATTTTCCAAAGTAACTACGTTACGTGCTTCCCGATCAACAGCCTGCAAAAGAGCATACAAGGTGGTCGTTTTCCCCGCTCCTGTTGGGCCAGTGACCAAAAAAAGCCCATGATCCTGTCGAGCAATAGCATAAAGCGATCGTATAACAAAGGGGGCAAATGGCAAGGTATGCATCTGCACCATCCCACAGTGGCCCTCCAAGAGCCGGATAACAGCTTTTTCTCCTTGTAATGAAGGAAAAAATGAACCGCGAACATCAATACTCTTCTCTCCCACTTGAAGCCGTAATGCCCCATCCTGTGGTTTCGCAAGAAGCGTAATATCAAGTCCCATCAAAATTTTAAGCCGAGAAAAAACCTGC
Organism: uncultured Pseudomonadota bacterium; assembly: GCA_964429275.1. Classification (GTDB taxonomy): domain Bacteria; phylum Babelota; class Babeliae; order Babelales; family JAUPTZ01; genus JAUPTZ01. The sequence continues at coordinate 194,615 of CAYSBJ010000003.1, read as the reverse complement.
ACTGCCTGCTGACTAGACAAACACATAAAAGAAATAAGCACCCCGTGAATACGAAAGCGCACTGTCACATCATTGTCCTGAAACTGAAGATGTATATCAGAAGCTTGTGCCGCTATAGCGGCATTAAGCAGATAGTCAGTAAGGGAGATAGTATCTGCATACGCCACATCGGCCGAAGAAACCGGGGTAACCGCATAAACAATCTCATTCATCGCCCGGCTGCCCCAGTATGTGTCCAACAATAAATCCAGCTAATCCTGCACCGTATAGGATTGCATTTTGTTTTATAAGCTCTAGCAGATGCATCACCGACCCACTGAATGTCTGATTCAGACTACCACCACAAAGCTGCCGCAATACATCCCAATTAAAGGTAATAAGGCCAAGAAGCTCGCATATGGCACCGACACAGAGAGAACCAATAGCTATAGTAATCATGGCGCGCGCATAACGCTTCACTAAATACCCAGTCACCATGCCCAGAAGAGCCCAGCACCCAATAAAAAAAAATTTACCGCCATCACCAAACATTTTGACCCAATAGTCCATTTTGAGATACTCCCACCAAATCGGCGTAACTACAATATTAGACATGGATTCAACCGAAGCCCCCTGCGTCGCCTGCGCTACAGGTAACAATGCTGTCGTCTCAACCACTGTCGCCATAATCCCTCCGGCTCATAATGATCACAATAGATAGAGAAAGGTTAACAGGACTGGAAAAACCATTACTAGCATTTGAGCAAACACCCCCTATTCTTTAGGAAAAATGATGGTATACTGAATTCGTCCTGGGAGTCTAAATGACTCAATAACATCCTTTACAAAGGTCTCTTATGTTTTTACCAATGGAACACGTCTTGCTTGCCTTTCAGGCTCTGTTTTCCTCGATGGGAAACACCACACTCGTGGTTTCAGAGTATGTCTGCCTCTACTTTCCATTGGTTCTTGGGGCGTATTTTACAATATCACTCATGAAAATTCCTGATTTGAGCATTGAAGCAGCCTATGTCTGCGGCTCAATTATGGGCGTACGAATGTTATTCTTAACCAGCAAACTCCCCTTATTCCCAGCAGCAATCCTTTGTTTTACTGCAAGCATCTGCGGTGGACTCTTGGTCGGTCTCACATCAAGCCTCTTAACGAATAAGGCAAAATTTCCTCATTTGTTATCAAGCATCTTGACGGTGGGTATTTTCCATGGCGCCAACCAATTCTTTCTTGGTACCTCGAACATATCTATCACTAGCCAGCGTAACCTCATAGGACTTTTAAACTACTTGAGAAAGTATCCTGAGCTCCCGTCACTTGTAATTACAATGCTACTTCTTATGGGACTTGGTAGCCTCTTCCTTCGCACCAAGCTTGGTACAAGCCTTGCGGTCTATGGCAACAACCCGAGATTTTTCGAAAATTATGGAGTTTCCACCCGTTTCATATTTATTACCGGTGTCATGATCGCAAATGGACTTGCTGGCCTTGCCGGCTTCTTTGATGCTCAAGCAAGCGGTTTTGTCGACGTAAACATGGGCTCTATGAAAGCACTTTTTTGTATCAATTCAATTATTCTAGGAAAAACAATTGTGGGGGGAGACAAGCCATTCTCCATGTGGGTTCCACTAGTCGGAAGCCTAACCTATTTCATCATTATTCAACTGCTTCTTAAAGTAAATTTTAACCTTAAGTACTTTACTATGGTTAACTCCTTAATTGTTGCAGCTATATTGATCACAAAGTATCGCCACTCGCGTCTACGAGCACAGGTCTTAGGGGTATAAGAATGAGCAATTATTTGTCTATACAAAATCTTTCATTTAGCTTTGATCATACTCAAGACAAGCATTTTTTTAAGAATATTTCTTGCGCATTTAAGAAAAACACAATGAACTTTATTCGAGGTAGAAACGGCGCAGGAAAATCAACATTATTTAGAATCTTGCGCGGCAAAATTGAGCCTATTGAATCGGTTACCGGGACGGCTATCCTTAATGGGCATACCTATGATCTCTCTCAAGTCGAATCGCGACGCAATTTTTCCAATGATATCCGCCTCGCTCCGCAAAAATTTGATGAGATGCTCGCTGACCAGTTTACTTTTCCCGAGAATTTGCAACTTGCAGGGATGCCAACCTATCCAGGATTAACGCCCTTTGTCCCCGCTACAGACATACCAGAATTAGTTGCACGCTTCGGTATCGACTACACCGTGCCAGCCGGCATGCTTTCGGGGGGCCAACGGCAAATTCTTTCTATTTTGATGGCACTTCAAAAGTCAGCTCGCATTCTATTACTAGACGAGCCAACAGCTGCGCTTGACGACAAAAACTCTTCCATGGTAATGGCTTTCCTGCATGACTTATTAAAAACAAGTAAAGATTTAACCATCCTGGTTATCTGCCACGACAAAGAGCTCGTCAACCAATATGCTGAACATCACTACTACGAAATCGAAATCCACCCTGACGATACGCGAAGTATCGAACTCATTCCATTGATGAAAGAAAGCACCACATAATGTTTGGATTTATAAAAGAAAAACTAAATAAAGCCTACCAAGCAGTCACCCAAAAACTTGCTAGTCTTTTTACAAGCAAACCAATCGACCAAGCATGGCTTGAAGAGCTAAAAGTAATCTTATTGGCCGCTGATACCGGCCCTGTTATTACTAACAAAATCATTACATACTTAACCGAGCAAATGAAGGCACAATCTCTATCGGGACAACAAGTCCATGATCTATTAGTTGCTTATCTACAATCACTCCTTCCTCCGCCAGCTAAAGAACAACAGCCAATCATTTCATTAATTGTTGGCATAAATGGAAGCGGCAAAACTACCTTTATAGGAAAATTAGCACACAAATACACACGAGCTAACAAAAAAGTGCTTGTCGTAGCTGGAGATACTTTCCGCGCTGCAGCAACTGATCAATTAGCCGCTTGGGCAACGCAAAGTGGCGCGAGTGTTCATATTGGCAAACCAAACCAAGACCCTTCTTCGGTAGTTTTTGAGGGCTGCACTCAATTCGCTGAAAATAAATTTGACCACCTCATTATTGACACCGCTGGACGCTTGCAAACAAAAACGCATCTTATGCAGGAGTTGGCAAAAATCAAACGCATCGTTCACAAGCGACTGCCGGAAGCAACCATCCACACATGGCTGGTGCTTGATAGCATGTTAGGACAGAATTGTATTGCACAAGCCCGCCAATTTCATGAAACAACTGAATTGACTGGCCTTGTTCTCACTAAATGTGATGGTACTGGCAAAGCAGGTTTCTTACTCAATATTTCACATGAACTTAGGTTGCCAATTATCTACATAACTTTTGGCGAACAAGTTGATGCACTTGCCCCTTTTGAAAGCAATATCTTTATTGAGGAGTTATTAAAATCATGATGACAGCCAGACAAACACTTGACCTTGGAACTCAGCGACTCGCGGCATATCTTGGTAATGAAAAAAGCGCTCAACAAGAGGCGCGTTGGCTTCTGTGCCACGCATTACGAACGAAGCTACCATTTCTGCTTGCAGCACTGGAACAAATGGTTAATGATGAAGACTCAAAAGCGTATTTTACTTTCATTGATGAACGCACCCAACAACACAAGCCACTTGCCTATATTCTAGGAACTGCTCCCTTTTGTGGCCTTGAGATTAAAGTCAAAGCGCCGTTTCTTATTCCTCGCCATGAGACCGAAGAGCTGGTATGGAATCTAATCATTAATTTAAAAGACCAAGAAGGCCTTCGTATTCTTGATATTGGTACTGGTACTGGCGCAATAGCGCTAGCATTTGCAACACACCTTCCTTCAGTACAAATAATAGCTACTGATGTTGATAGTGAAGCTCTTAAACTGGCTCGCACAAACCAAGAAGCCTTAAGCGTATATAACGTTACTTTCATGCACGCCGACGTATTTAAAGGGCTTGATGATCAGCAGTTTGATTTAATCATCAGCAACCCCCCATACCTAACAAAAAGAGAATGGGAACGAATTACGCCAGATGTAAAAGATTGGGAATCGCCGCTTGCGCTTGTTGGCGGTGAAAATGGCTTAGAAGTGTATGCACAAATTATTGCCCAATCAGCTAAGCACCTTACAGGCCGCTTAGCAAAAACACCGCATCCACAAATCGTTCTCGAACATGGCAGCACCCAGGCCGCAGCTATAGGAAAACTTCTGGATGCAGCAGGCTTCAAAGAGCGCATCATATGGGTTGATAGCTTTAAGCACCAGCGAGCAACTTTTGCAAAGCTGTAAGTTTAATAAATTAAAAATGGGGGCGGTTTTGACCGCCCCCATTTTTGTGATTTCATATACAAATAAAAACCTATCGACTTTGCTCTCGTAGAGGAAATGATTTCCTTAAATTAGCATCTTCAGTTTTCTCCATGCGACGGTACACCGGGCGTGGATCAATCTTGAGCGACTCCATTTTACGGTATAAAGTGCTGCGCCCAATCCCCAACACACGCGCGGTGTGATAGTGATTATAACGCTGCTCTTCGAGCACGATCTCAATAAGGTTTTTCTCAACTTGGTTAATAAGCAGTGAATAAATGTTTCCCGATTCAAATTGGCCCAGACTGCGTACCATACGACGCACTGTGTTCTTTAATAAATCAGTCAACGGCTGTTGCTTTGACATATCGGTCATAGCCTCCTTAATGTATTCAAGCACGCTCATTGATACCCTTAAATGAAATACAGCATATAGAGGCGGCTTTTTTAACACAGGAGAGAAATAAATACAAGAAGCCGACACGAAAAAACATATTCGGTCGCTAGCCAGCCGTAATTGCTACCAACTCTGTTATCAGCTCATGGGCACTCAAAAAAGAACCCTTTTTAACGTTGGTATCGAAGAAAGCGACACGTTCATATTGCGCCCGCAAAGCGATTAAATTTGCCTGCTGCCAACCGCTCGCCATAAAATAATTTGGTAGTCTATACCCCATGCTCCGTGCTCGAGTCTGCTGCCCACGTTTCATATACCAGCACACCCAATACGCACGCCAGAACTGCTCAGCCCAGAAACTAATCCAAAACATGTCGCCATACATAACTGAACGCTCGTCCCATAATTCAAGAAATGTTTTCCAATCACGTTTAAAAAATAGTTCTGCAAGTTGCACTAATGAAAGTTCTTGCGGCAGCAAACGAGTAAGAAAAGCAGCTGACTGCTCCGGCAGCCGCATTGGCACATATCCCGCATGCAACAATAACAATACTGCTTCATCAAGAGATAGAAAGCTTTTGTTCCGTGACAGATCGCACGCTTCTAGAACTTTTACACTTCGCTCAAAACCAAGTAGCGTTGCGTAAGAACCAAGCTCTTGCATCGATGTTTGGCTTGCCACAATTACTTTGCGACAAGAACCAAATTCAGCTACCTGTTCTTCGCTCACTAGCAGCCACACTGCATGCGGACCGCTATATCCTTTCAAATACTGGACAACCATCTGTCGGACTTTGTTCATCTTGCTTGTGGTAGGCGGAAGAATCCCCCAATAGACCTGTGCGGTGCCTAGAAAGGATTGCGAAAGTTCTCCACTCCATTGGGAAAAATCACCAACACTTGCAGGGAAAGAAAACATTTTGTGGGCATAACTTTTTCGAAAATAATACCAAAAGAGAGAAGATTGCTCAGGATTACATACGATAAGAGAAAGCCCAGGGTTTTCCCATGAAGAAACGATAGATTGAAGTACTACTGCTTGGTTCACTGTTACCAGCCCCACTCACTAAACATAATCCCTTGTTTAATCATTGCAAGCGCATGCTTATGCTCTGGAATAAGATTTAATGGAAGCGCATCCAATAAAAACCAAGCAACCTCATCGCATTTATCAGGCTCACTAATAGAAGGTTCCCCCTCAAAAGAAGAAGCCTCAAAATACACATCAATAAGGGGCCCTGCCGGGGTAGCAACATGACAAACATGAACACACTTTAAGAATGATGGCATAATCACTATACCTATCTCTTCACGCGCTTCTCGTGCCGCAGCAGCCGTAAATGACTCATTTTGATCAACTCCCCCGCCAGGAAGAACGTACATACCAGGAAAATATTTAGGTGTTCTAGCTCGCTTTAACAAACATATCATGTCGCTACGATGCAAAATAATATTTACAAACGAAGGCGTTTTAAACCGATCCCCAGACATCCTCTCTCCTAAAACGAACTACCCAAATAACAGGTCAAAGGACTAATCGCCATCGTGCATGTACCAAAACTGCTATTTGAGGGCAAGCTACAAAACTAGATAGCAACAGAAATCATGCTATCACATCCATATAAAAAAATATCGCCCCTTAGCTCTTCGACTCGATGACCAAAGTTAAAAGGGGCGATATCGGCATAGCCGACGCCATAATAACAATGATTTTAGACCAAGTAAATCAGCAAATACCTCAAAAACTGATGCTAACGGCAGAATCAACAACTTATACAGAGAGACATGAGCGCCCTTAAAGCCTGGCAAAGCCGCTTTCGGGTCCTCGGTGCTACCTAAATTCTCTTTCAAAGAAACCTTAGAGAAACGATCATTCAAGTGCAATTGCTTCTCTATCGCAGACACCATCATTCTCCGGGACCAATTGTTTGCTATTGCTTGCTGCGCATAAAAACGACGGTGCGCTTCATCAGCCACCTTATCCAGCAATATCACAATATGAAACCATGGGAGCCGCAATATCTCTGGCTCACGCTCAAGACTTTGATATGCACACGCAAATTTACGCATATAATTGAGGTTACGAATGCTGAATCCGGAAACCCTCGGAAAACATTCCTGCAACATCTGCGCGAGTCGATCGATTACCTTCGCGCCCCAGCCTTCCTTAAGCTGCACCATAACTATTTGCCTACCAATCTCATGGTACAATAACGTACGATGCTTATTGCTCTGTAAAAGCATCGTGTGATTTTGAATGTCCGCAATTCTTTGATTCAACGATTGAAAAAGCCAATCAAAACCAGCAACCCCCGATTGGCAACTAAAGCCCCAAACTAAAAATCCAACGAAAAACCACACTAACTCATTCTTTTGGCAAACTCTTGGCCAATTCATCCTCCAGCTCCTCAATAGTGGGCAAGGCTGACTTCAACTCTCCAGACAAAGCTTCGGCCAAATAATACTCGGCCAACCCCACTGGTTTAACCATGTCCCTCAAAGCATATTCAGCGACCACGTTATTTTTCGACCGACAAAGAATGATACCAATTGATGGCTGGTCAGTTGATTGCTTTAGAAGGTCATCCACTGCAGAAAGGTAGAAGTTCACTTTTCCCGTATATTCCGGTTTAAAATCTGTATCCTTCAGCTCAACTACCACAAAGCAGCGCAGCTTCAAATGATAGAACAGCAGATCTATGTAAAAGTCCTGGCCACCCACCTCGAGATGGTACTGGCGCCCCACAAAAGCAAACCCTGCTCCAAGCTCGACGAGAAACCGCTCCATGTGATGAACCAAAGCTTTCTCCATCTCACGTTCATGAGCTTCTTTACCAATACTAAGAAAATCAAAAATATAGGGATCCTTGATAAGCCCTTGAGCAAGGCTTGATTGTTCTGTTGATAGCCGTTCCTTAAAATTCGTCACCGCTTGCCCGGAGCGCAAATGCAGCCGGCTCTCAATCTGACGCAGCAGCATGTTGCGAGACCAGCCATGAACGGCCACCTGTTCTACGTAAAAAAGACGGTGCTGTTTATTAGAAACACGATCCAGAAGAACTGTCAGATGAAACCATGGTAATTTTTGCAGCAGTTGCTGCAAAAATTCTAAATCCGGATATTCCACTGCGAATTTGCGCATGTAATTAATATTTCTGACGCTAAACCCCTTCATCTCTGGAAAGGCTGCCCGAAGGTCCTGCGAAAGCCTATCAACTACTCGAACCCCCCATCCCTGGTTAGCCTGCGCAGCCAGAACCTGAAGACCTATGTGATGATACAGCAGGATAAGTTCTTTATTCACGCTCAATACCGCTGCCTGGCGAGCTGAATAAACGCGCTTCTTCAAGTCGTCTAGGAAATAGCCATAGTTAGGTGTTAGAATGTCCATCACTGTCCCCTTTTTGTTGAATGCCCTGCCACGCGCAAACTATTTTGCCGTAACAAGAGCATATAAGTGCAAATCACGGTAGCAAAAGCAACAAAAAAGAGGCTAAATATACTTAAATCAATCAAAAAATGCCCAGGTCATCAATGATCACAAAATTGGGCGCTGAATCAAGCTAAAACAGCTGTAAGAATCGATATTTATTCGCTTTTAAGAACAAACAATTCTTTAATTGCTTCGCCGGTCATCTCTTTGAGAGTGACCAGGGACTCCCAAGAGAGCGGACGCTTCTCTCCTGTCCCTTGCATTTCAACTACGTCACCAGATGTAGTTAAAACAAAAGTTACGTCAGCAGCGGCGTTATTGTCTTCTTTTTGAGTCAGATCAACCATCAATTGGTTACTCACAATACCAGCCGAGAGAGCGGCGATAGGCTGCATTACAACAGATAGTGGCACGAGCCCCTTTGCTTGCCATAATTGCAAGGCACGCTGCAGAGCATAACTTGCCGCCGTAATGCAAGCAGCTCGGGTCCCCCCATCAGCCTGCAATACATCGCAGTCTATGGTAATGGTCCGCTCGCCAACATCTTTATAATTGATGATGCTTCGAAACGAACGACCAATGAGCCGAGCAATCTCAATGCTCCTGCCCTGTTTTTTACCATGCTCAGACTCACGAGGCGTACGCGCGCGGGTTGCCGTTGGCAGCATCGCGTATTCGGCAGTTAGCCATCCATTGCCACTATTGCGAAGAAAGAAGGGAACCCCTTCTTGAAGCGTAACTGACGCCAATACCCTGGTTTGTCCCATACTAAGGAGAACAGAACAGTCTGCATAACCAAATTGATCGTAAGCTAACGAAATTGGCCGCACCTGAGTACAAGTGCGGCCATCATTACGAACAAATTGCTTTGTTGTATTATTCATACTTATTTTTCGTTAGCTGGTGCTAAATCAGGGGCAAACAATTTGATACGCCCTGTTTCAGGATCAGATGATACCACCTTCACACGAAGTACATCATTCACCCGATACAACTGAGTAAGATTTTTTTGCTTGTCTTTTGCGATACTTGAAACATGCAAGAGACCATCTTTACCAGGAACCAGCTCAACAAAAAGACCAAATTCAGCAAAACGCTTAATAACACCATTAAACACTGCGCCATCTTGAATATCGCCAACTAACACACGAATCCATTGTTCAGCACGGCGAGCAGCAGACGAATCTTTTGCATAAATGCGTACGGATCCATCGTCTTCGATATCAATCTGTGTATCAGTTTGTGCAATAATTTCCTTTATAACCTTGCCGGATGGCCCGATGACCACACCAATTTTATCAACTGGAATGCTCAACTGAGTTACTTTTGGTGCTTTGTCAGAGATTTCTGAACGCGGAGCACTCAATGTTTTACGCATTTCGTCCAAAATGTATTCTCGAGCAGTTTTTGCGCGTTCCAAAGCGGTTTGCAGCAATTCACGTGAAAGGCCTTTTTTAGCCTTAATATCCATCTGAATTGCGCGAATACCCTTATCAGAACCGGTTACTTTAAAATCCATAAGACCGAGTGCGTCTTCCGAGCCAAGAAGGTCAGTCAACACATGGTAATTGTCAGATGAATCTTTAACCAAGCCCATTGCAATACCTGCAACCATTTCCTTCAACGGTACGCCAGCATCCATCAACGCAAGCGTTGTCGAACACACAGTAGCCATCGAAGAAGAGCCATTACATTCAAGAATGTCGACTACAGCGCGAATAGTGTATGGAAAATCAGTTTGTGCTGGGATAACTTTAAGAAAAGAGTTTTCTGCTAAGTATCCATGACCAACTTCACGACGGCCAACGCTACGCACTGGACGAGCTTCGCCAACCGAGAATGGTGGGAAGTTATAATGAAGCATGAACGGACGTTCTTGCACACCTTCAACCAAGCGCTCTACTTTTTGTGCATCTTGAGCAGTACCCAATGTTACACACGCAATTGCTTGCGTTTGACCGCGTTGAAACAATGAAGAACCGTGCACTTGGGGTAGCAAAGAAACTTCAGAGCTAATTGCACGAACATCTTCCATCCCACGACCGTCAAAACGATGGCCTTTAGCAACGATAAGATCAGGAAGCTGCTCTTTCATGGCAGTTTCGAACATATAATTCAATACGGCTGTTGATACACCATGATCTTCAGGGTGCTTAGAAAATGCCTCGTGAAAAGCAATTTTTTTCGCCTTTAACTGCGCAACGCCTTCTTGCTTGCTTGGCGCAAACATTGCTTGTCCAACTTGATTTCCTGCAACCCACGCGTCAACCTGAGCTTGATGGTGATGCCAATCAAACTTAGCAGTCGTCTCCATCTTTTTCTTACCGCACTCGGCGATAATACTATCTTGCCAGACAACTTGTTTTTTAATTTCTTCGTGAGCTGCTAAGAACAAGTCAACCATTTCAGCTTCGCTGAGTAGCTCACAGTTGCCTTCAACCATACAAATACCATCACGGTTGCCCGCAATGAGAATATGTGTATCTGACGTTACATCTTGCTCAAGGCCAAGATTAAACACCAACTTACCGTCAATGCGACCAACCAAAACCGCGCCTATTGGCCCGAGAAATGGCATTTGAGACAATCCAAGAGCAATCGAAGCTCCAATAATCGACATAACCGACAACGGATAATGACCGTCAGCAGAATATACAGTCGCCATTAACTGGATTTCGCTAAAGAAATCAGCAGGAAAAAGCGGACGAATCGTACGGTCGATCACGCGAGATGTTAATACTTCAGTATCACTCAAGCGACCTTCACGCTTGATGTATCCCCCAGGAATACGACCAGCGGCCGATGTTTTTTCACGATACTCAACGGTTAGAGGCAAAAACCCCATAAATTCCCGTTCGTCCTTACCCATTACAGCGGTGGCTAAAACCACGTTATCGCCGCACTTCATCCAGGCAGCACCATCGGCTTGGCCTGCAAACTTGCCTACCACTACCTCAAGGCCTGCTTCTGGCAACTTAAAAGTCTTACTCATGTATAACCTTATTCATTAAAAACTATAAACATGCGCGCTACTCCGTTTTACAAAGTAAAACGCATAGTACGCTCAAAAGCACGTTCAGCAGTGGCCTGACTGGAACTGGCAGCTATTTTGCTGTGCGCGCTAAATATTTTGCAAACGATCGACGACGGCCAAGCAACTTAATCAACCCAAAGTGTGAATGCTTATCTTTTGGGAAATTTTTCAAATGCTCCGAGATTTGAGCAATACGTCGATCGATCAAAGCGATTTGGACCTGGCACGAGCCAGTATCGTTAGCAGAAATTGCTGCCTTCTTTATAATCGCTTGTTTTTCTTCTTTAGTAATCATCATCTTTATGTACCTTATTTAAACTACGGTTGTTTTCATTACTATCTTCATCCTTGCCCTGCTAACCGCCAACCTCACAGCTAAACGTCCGTTTCGTTGCAACCAATATGCGGCTGCGCCGTAATTCGAAACTCACAAGATTATAGATGAAGGTGGATGGTAGGCGCGAGTGGATTCGAACCACTTGCCTCTGCTACGTCAAAGCAGCGCTCTGCCAATTGAGCTACGCGCCCCTATCACTTCTTCCTAATTACACGCGATCAAGCGAGATCTCGTCGAGGCTCATTTCAAGTTGCTCCTCTTCTCGAGCTTGACGCTCAAGAGGGGAAACATCCTCGCCAAGATGGTTAAGTCTAAAGGAAGCCACCCCAGTACCAGCTGGGATTAACTTACCAATGATAACATTCTCTTTCAAACCATACAAGTAATCAATCTTGCCTTCAATCGCGGCTTCGGCTAATACCCGAGTCGTTTCTTGGAAAGATGCAGCCGAAATAACACTGTCAGTACCCAAAGACGCCTTGGTAATACCCATAAGAATAGGGCGTGCTGTAGCTACTTTCTTGCCTTCAGCCTGTACCACTTCATTCACGCGCTGGAAATGAGTTTTGTCAACTCGGTCCCCAACAATAAACTCAGTATCACCGGCATCCACAATACGAACTTTTTTCAACATTTGACGAATTATCAGCTCAATGTGCTTGTCATTGATAATCACCCCTTGCAAAGCGTAAATTTCCTGAATTTCCTTTACCAAGTACTTTTGAAGCTCATCTGGCCCCAGAATACGCAAAATATCATGAACGTTCATCGTACCAGAAGTTATTGGATCCCCAACTGAAAGACGATCTCCATCTTCTACGTTCAAGTGCTTAGAGCGTGGCACGCTATATTCAAATATTTCGCCTTCATCTGTCTGCACAACAATCTTACGATTACCACGATATAAACCTTCAAAGCGGACTACCCCGTTCGCCTCACTGATGATCGCGGTATCTTTTGGAATACGCGCTTCAAACAATTCTGCAACCCGCGGCAAGCCACCGGTAATATCCTTTGTCCGTTGCTCTTCACGACCCAACTTCGCGAGAACAGTACCAGGAAGAATGCGTTCACCTTCTTCAACGTACAAGTTTGCCTGCGTAGGAAGGTAGTAACGAGCAATTTCGCTACCATCTTCACTTACCAAGGTAATACATGGCTGACGTTTTTCTTCTTTACGTTCCAAGATAACCTTACGCGACTTACGAGTCGTTTCATCGAATTTCTCTTGATACGTAATATTTTCGATCAACTCAGAAAACGCAACGATACCACCCTTGTCAGCAACAATAACTTTGTTGTTAGCGTCCCACTCAGCAAGCTTGTCGCCCATTTTGACCGATTGATGATCGCTAACATAAAGGTTTGCACCGTACTCCAAACGAATTGAGTCGAGTTCACGACCATCTTCCCCCAAGAGCATCATGCGACCTTTGCGACCAACTACAATGTGCTGGCCACCCACACCGACTACAAACTCAACGTTCTTGAAAACGATCTTACCACTCGCCGTAGCCTTGTGCATATTTTGCTCAACAAGACCAGACGCAGTACCCCCGATATGGAACGTTCTCATAGTCAACTGCGTACCCGGTTCACCAATCGACTGTGCAGCAATAATACCGACTGCTAAGCCAATCTCAACTCGCTTACTTGTTGATAAATCAAGACCATAACACTCAACACATACCCCGCGACGAGCTTGACACATAAGTGTTGAACGAACCGGCACCTCAGCAACAGCTGAGCTACGAAATCTTTCAACCACTTCTTGAGTGGCCAATTCACCTTGTGAAAAGACCTTGACACCGGTAATCGGATCGTGGACATCTCGCGCAATTACTCGCCCAAATACACGCGCTTCCAGAGGCTCCAGAATGTCTCCTGCTTCGCGCAGGTCAGTCATCGTAACATAACCAAGAGAGGCACAGTCACGTTCAGTAACTACAACGTCTTGTGCCACGTCAACTAATCGACGAGTCAAATAACCAGAGTCAGCAGTTTTAAGCGCAGTATCAGAAAGACCTTTACGCGCACCGTGAGTAGAAATAAAGTATTCAAACACGTTCAAGCCATCTTTAAAGTTAGCAAGAACTGGTGTTTCCATAATTTCACCAGATGGTTTTGCCATCAAGCCCCGCATCCCGCCCAGCTGACGAATTTGCTGTTTAGAACTACGCGCACCGGAATCAAGCATGAGGAATACTGGGTTAAAGTTTGACTCAACATTTCCAGCTTCATTCAGATATTCTTGGCGATCTTGCTCTTGGAATGCACTAATCATGAAGTTTGCAACGTCATCAGTTGCACGCGCCCAGGTTTGAATCACTTTGTTATGACGTTCACCATTGGTAATAGCACCGTCAACATAAAGCTTTTCAATTCGCTCTACTTCCTTATGCGCTTTAGAAACTAATTCTTTCTTTTCCACTGGAATCAATAAATTGTCCACTGATAATGAAAGACCGGCTTGCGTTGCATTATAGAATCCAAGCTTCTTGATTTTATCCAAGAATGCCACGGTTTCGTCTTGACCATATTGACGATATACGCGTGCTACCAATTTTACTGTGTCTTTCTTCTTAAGTGCGCGATTACACCATTCAAATGGTGCACCAACTGGCATCGTTTCATAGACCAACACACGTCCAACAGTAGTTTCAATCATTTCACCAGCATGGCGAACAGTGATAATAGCATGCACGGCAAGAACTTTGCGTTGATATGCCGCAATAACTTCAGCAATATCGGAAAAATACAACCCTTGGCCCGGAACATTCTTACGTCCCTTGGTAATATAATACAATCCAAGAATCATATCTTGTGACGGAACCATGATAGGCTTACCATTTGCAGAAGACAAAATATTTTTTGTCGAAAGCATAAGGTTCTTTGCTTCCATTTGAGCTTTCATGCTCAATGGAACGTGCACGGCCATTTGGTCACCGTCAAAGTCAGCGTTGAACGCTGCGCAAACAAGCGGATGGATCTTAATAGCTTTACCTTCGACCAAGATCGGATTAAATGCTTGAATACCAAGTCTATGCAATGTTGGAGCACGGTTCAGAAGCACTGGGCGCTGTGAAACAACTGTTTCCAACGCTTCCCACACCTCAGGTTCCATGTCTTCAACCATCTTTTTAGTAACGCGCAAGTTTGGTGCCAATTCGCGACGTTGCAATTCAACGTATACGTATGGTTTAAACAATTCAAGAGCCATTAATTTCGGCAAGCCACATTTATCCAACGGCAATTCTGGATCAACCACAATAACCGAACGACCAGAGTAATCTACCCGTTTACCCAAAAGGTTTTGGCGGAATCGACCTTGTTTACCACGAAGCATTTCGCTCAACGACTTCAACGGACGCTTATTTTGTCCACGAACCGGCTGACCACGACGACCGTTATCGATCAAGGCATCAACTGACTCCTGCAACATACGTTTTTCGTTTTTTACGATAACGTCAGGCGCATCAAGTTCAATCAAGCGACGAAGACGAATATTTCGGTTCAGTACCCGGCGATATAAATCGTTCAAGTCAGAGCTTGCAAATCGACCACCCTCGAGCGGTACCAACGGACGCAAGTCTGGCGGAATAACCGGTAACACATGCATTACCACCCACGCCGGGTTGATATTTGCCTTGTGCATACGAGACAGCACCTTCAGACGCTTACCGTACTTGTGACGAACCGCAATAGAAGTTGTTTGCTCAAGCTCCTGCTCAAGCTTACGTACTTCAAACTCAAGGTCCAATTTCAACAATAATTCTTTAATCGCTTCTGCGCCCATGTCAGCTTTAAACGCAATATCATCAGGATTTGCGCGGGTATAATCGTCGTATTCCATGCTGGTAAGCAGTGTTTTAAACGAATAAGGCGAGTTCCCTTGATTAATAACGATATAGCTATCAAAGTACGTCACACGTTCAAGATCACGAACAGTCATATTCAGAATCATGGACAAATGGCTTGGAATACCTTTCAAAAACCAAATGTGGCACACTGGTGATACCAGATTAATATGCCCCATGCGCTCACGACGTACTCGTGCCTGAATTACTTCTACGCCACACTTTTCGCAGGTAACACCACGGTGTTTCATGCGTTTGTATTTACCGCAGTTACATTCCCAGTCTTTTTGTGGACCAAAAATACGGGCACAGAACAAGCCATCGCGCTCAGGCTTGAGGGTACGATAGTTGATCGTCTCAATTTTTTTTACTTCACCATATGAGAGAGCGGTTATCCGCTCCGGCGATGCGACGCTAATACGAAGTGCGTTAAAATGAGCCGTATTCACGTACTCTTTAAAACGCTCAAAAATCTTGTTATTCACCAACTTGCTCCTTATTCGTCCTAAACAATTCCACCGCCAACCCAAGGCTCTGCAATTCTTTTACTAACACGTTAAACGATTCTGGAATACCGGGCTCTGGTACTTCATCACCACGTACAATCGATTCGTATGCCTTCACCCGACCATTTACGTCGTCGGATTTAAGCGTCAACATCTCTTGCAAGGTATACGATGCACCGTGTGCATACAATGCCCATACTTCCATCTCCCCTAAACGTTGGCCACCAAATTGCGCTTTACCGCCTAATGGTTGTTGCGTAATAAGAGAGTACGGTCCAACAGAACGAGCATGCAACTTGTCATCAGCCAAGTGGTTAAGTTTCATCATATAGATACAACCAACCGTTACTTTTTGTTCAAACGCCTCGCCACTCAAACCGTCAAATAACTGATATGTTCCATCAGGAGACAAATCATGTTCCGCAAGTAATGGTGAAATTTGGGTCTGGTAATCAGCACCGTCAAAAACCGGAGTCTCGTACGGCATACCATGCCGCGCAATACCATGCGCCAATTGTTCGACTGCTTCCTTACCACCGATTTCTTCAATGCCTGCAATAGTTTGCTTGTCATACAACTTCACAAGGCGGTTCTTAACTTCCGTATAAGCCATCTCATTAATTTGCGCGGCAAGATTTGCACCAATCTTTTTGCTGGCAAGACCAAGCAACGTTTCAAGCAATTGCCCTACGTTCATACGACCAGGAACACCAAGCGGGTTCAATACAAGGTCAACAGGCGTACCATCACTCATATATGGCATGTCTTCAACGTTTACGATACGTGAAACAATACCTTTGTTCCCGTGACGACCGGCCATTTTATCACCAACCGACAACGCACGTTTCATAGCAACGTATACACGCACCATCTTAATAACGCCAGATGGCAGGTCATCGCCCTTACGCAGCTTTGCGATGCGCTCTTCTTTTAACGCTGCAATAACTTGCTCTTGGCTTTGCAATACTTCTTCGTATCGCGCAATCTTGTCTGCTACATCTTTGTTCGAAACTCTAACAGAAAGCAAATCGCTCATCGACATGCTTGCAACTACAGATGCAGAATATTTCTTAGAATCTATCTGCTGCAGAAGTTGTTCAGTCTTGGTACGAATTGCATCATGCAAAATCTTTAGTTGATGTGCGTAATTCTCTTCAATTTTCGCTGTTTCTTTAGCTACGATTTCCTTATAGCGCTTATCCTTACGAATACCACTACGTGAGAAAATCTTCACATCAACAACAGTCGCTTCAATCCCAGGTGGGACTCTCAACGAAGTATCACGTACTTCACGTGATTTTTCACCAAATATCGCACGAAGCAACTTCTCTTCTGGAGATACCTGTACGTCACCCTTCAGGGTTACTTTACCAACCAGAATGTCGCCAGGCTTTACGCGACTGCCAACATAAACAATACCGTCATCATCTAATGCTTCAAGCTCTTTTTCGCTTACGTTTGGAATATCCTTCGTAATTTCTTCTGCACCAAGCTTAGTATCACGTGCTTCTACTACAAACTCTTCAATGTGAACCGATGAAAATACATCATCAACCACCAACCGCTTGCTTGCCACAATAGCATCTTCAAAGTTGTAACCGTGCCATGGCATAAAGGCCATCATCACGTTCGAACCAAGTGAGAGTTCTCCATAATGCGTTGCGGCACCATTGGTAAGAACATCACCAAATGCCACACGCTGCCCAACACTCACAATAGGAGTCTGGTGAACCCACGTGTTATGGCTAGAACGACCATATTTTTTAAGTTCATAAATATCAACCGGACGCGCGAACCAGCGTTCGTCATTTCCTGTTTCATCAAGCCGAACCACAATTTTATCAGCGGTTACATACTCAACGGTACCAGCATTACGAGCAGTTAATACTACCCCTTGCGATACACCAATATCTTTTTCCATACCAGTACCAACCAATGGCGGTTCACAGCGAATCAATGGCACAGCTTGCCGTTGCATGTTAGAACCCATCAATGCACGGTTTGCGTCATCGTGCTCTAGGAACGGAATCAACGCAGTAGCAACCGACACCATCTGACGCGGCGAAGCATCGACATAGTCAACATCTTTAGCGTCAATCGCAATAATATCACCATCACAACGCACTTGCACTTTATCCTGTGAAAGCTTGCCGTTTTTATCAACCGGGGTTACCGCTTGTGCAATATTCTTGCCATTTTCCTGGAACGCATCCAAGAAAACAACCTCATCGCTTACTGCAAGACCAACAACCGGACGATAGGTCGTTTCAATGAACCCAAGCTCATTTACACGCGCATAAGTCGAAAGAGAAGAAATCAGACCAACGTTCTGACCTTCAGGTGTCTCAATAGGACAAATACGGCCATAGTGAGAAGCATGAACGTCACGAACTTCAAACGTCGCGCGTTCACGGGTAACACCACCAGGTCCAAGAGCAGAGATACGTCGCTTATGCGCCATTTCTGCAAGCGGGTTAGTTTGATCCATAAATTGTGAAAGTTGACCGGTACCAAAGAATTCACGCATTACTGCGGCCAATGGCTTCACGTTCAAGAAATCATACGGCATCAATGAAGCTGCATTTTCTTGTAACCGGAAACGTTCACGTACAATTTTTTCAATACGAGCAAAGCCAGTATACAACTGATTTTCCATCAACTCACCGACCAAACGCACGCAGCGATTACCTAAGTGGTCAATATCATCCAATTCACCTTCACCACATTCGCGCAAACGAACCAAATATTTGATCGTCGCTATGATATCTTCTTTTGTAAGATAGGTAACTGTTTCATCAATTTTTAGGCCCAACTTACGATTGGTACGAATACGACCAACAAGGGTCATGTCGTAAAAACGCGGATTGAAGAAGATATTTTTAATATACTCTTCCATAATCTGGACGGTTGGAATATCGCCAGGACGCAAGCGATAATATACTTCACGGAGTGCATCTGCGTAATTATTTACCTTATCAACACCGAGAGTAAGTGCCATAAACGGTGGTACTACATACCCACCAGACCGAACAAGCTCAAGCTCAGAGACTCCGCCAGAATCAATTATCAATTCTACAGCTTCTGCATCAAGGGCCTTACCTTGTTCAACAAGCACTTCACCAGTAACACTATTAACAACGTCCTTAGCGACAACACGGTTCAACACACTATTTGCGCGAACAGCTAAACTCTTAACACCCGCTTCCTTCAAGGCATCAAGCATATCTTGTGTTACACGTTGTCCAACAGAATACTTGTCTGCCAAACTATCCGGTATTGCTCCTGATTCAAGACGTTGACCGATCAAGGCTTTTGAAAGCGGCCTCTCAAAACCTTTTTTAGTAATTTTTACACTATCGTATTCATAGAAAAGTGGAAGAATTTCCTCGCGTGCAAAACCAATCGCTTGCAAGAATGTCGTAGCGAGAACTTTCTTTTTCTTATCAATACGAACATATAGCAAATCATTGCTATCAAATTCAAAATCAAGCCATGAACCACGCGACGGGATCAATCGCGCAACGTGGTATGCATAACCACGGAAATCTTTAATTTTTTTACTGAGAGAAAACACCACCCCTGGTGCACGATGAATTTGACTCACCACCACCCGATCAACACCGTTGATCAAGAAAGTTCCTTGGTTACCAAGCATAATCTGTCCGTCTGCATCTTCATGCAAATCGATCATAACTGGCAAATCACAAAAGAATACTTCTTGCTCTTTGATATCACGAACTATACGTTCGTTTGTCTCATCATTCACGTCCCATGAAGTAAGTTGCATGCGCACCTTAAGTGGAAGCGCATACGTTTTACCGCTGTAACGACATTCTTCAACGGTATACGGAAGCTTAATGCTTACGCGAGATGAACATTTTTTACACAATTTATAGCGACGATCACCTGCATCTTTTGACAAGCGACCTTTGCCTTCTTTTTTGGTCTTTAGATCGACCCAGCGATAACGATTTTCTATACCGGTTAACGCACCGCACACGCATGCCCATTCACCAATCTCATAGCTTACATACTCAAGTGCTATGCGACCGTTGTAATCAATCGGAAAAATATCTCTCAAAACCTTCTCGAGACCAATATACGATCTTTCATTCGGCAAAAAATCAAACTGAATGAAGTCATTGTATGACTTTGATTGCACTTCGATAAGGTCAGGCAAGCTTACAACCTGCCGAATTTTCCCAAAACTTTTTCTCAATAACGCCGTCGTTTTCTGACTGCCAGACATACACGCGCTCCTAAAATCCGTACACCAACGCTATGTTGCCCACACGACCCTACAACATAGAAAACCACTATTCACCGCGAGGATGGAAAAGAGCAGGTAGCACCATTATAGCGGCACTACCTGCTTTTTAATTTGAATTAAGTAAACTTGTAAGATTATACAAGCTCAACTTTTGCGCCCGCTTCTTCAAGCGCTTGCTTCATTTTTGCTGCTTCTTCTTTTGGAGCAGATTCAGCAACGGTTGCTGGCGCGCCTTCTACCATGTCTTTAGCTTCTTTAAGAGCCAAGGTAGTTACGCTGCGCAATGCCTTAATAACCTTAATCTTGTCTGCGCCAGAATCTTTAAGAACTACTTTGTATTCGTTCTTTTCTGCTGCTACTGGAGCAGCGGCTGCTGCGCCTGCGCTCGGTGCTGCAACTGCTACTGGAGCAGCGGCAGAAACACCAAATTCGTTTTCAAGATCTTTGATCAACTGAGCAAGTTCAATAACGCTTAACTTACCGATTTCTTTTATTAATTCTTTTGACATATCATGCCTCCCTAGATTTCAAACTTCTACTACGCCGCTTGCTGCTTTTGTTCAGCAATGCGTTGCAACACATACAGTAATCGTACAATCAACATATTGAGCAATCGAACGAAATGCGCAATAGGTGCCTGTAACGTACCCAAAAATTGTCCAAGCAACACTTCTCGAGAAGGAAGCGAAGCAAAGTATACAACTTGCTCCGTGGACAAAACTTGTGCCTCATAAAAGCCGGAAACGACTTTTATGGTCTCGTTACCTTTAGCAAAATCAACCAAGTTCTTGGCCACACCGCTCACATCTTTGCCAGCAGCAATAACCAGGCCAACTTGCTCTTTAAGCATCGGAGCAAAATCGTTACCACCCGGCACCGCTGACACAGCAAGCTTCAAAATACGAGCTTTTGCTACGCGCAACGATGAATCACGCGTACGCAATTGCTTACGCAATGCATGCAACGTTTTTACCGATGAACCTTGGTAATTAACTAAAAATGCCGCTGACGCGCCTTGTAACTGCTGGGCTAATTCAGCAACAAGAAGCTCTTTCTGACTTCTGTTCATAGCTCAACTCCTTATACAATCCCATCAACTGCTACTAATACCCCAACACCCATCGTCGACGAAACTACCACTTTTTTAATGTAAGTTCCGCGGGAGGTTGCTGGTTTGCTTGCGACTACTGCGCGCATCAACGCAGTCAAGTTTTCGGCTAGTTTCTCAACACCAAACGATACACGTCCTACTGGAGCATGCAACACGCCGGTTTTATCATTTTTATAACTCACACGACCTTTTTTAAGCTCGGCGATCACTTCTTTTACATCAAAAGTAACCGTACCAACCTTTTTATTCGGCAATAAACCACGAGGTCCAAGAATACGCGCAACTTTACCTACTACGCCCATCATATCTGGAGTAGCAATTGCTGCATCAAATTCAAGCCATCCGCCGAGAATTTTGTCTGCCAAATCGTCGCCGCCTGTTACATCTGCACCAGCGCGCACGGCTTCTTCTTCATGCTCACCTTTTACAAACGCAATCACGCGTACTTTTTTACCAAGACCGTTAGGAAGCACTACTGCTCCACGAACGTTTTGTTCACCTTTTGCCGCATCAATACCGAGCACAATGTCGACATCAACAGATTCGTCAAATTTTGCATGAGCTGTATCAACAACAGCTTTTAGCGCAACTTTAAAATCAACTGGATCAGTAAAGGCAACCTTTTCTTGGGCTTGTCTATGCTTCTTACCAATATTCGCCATTGCTCACCTATTCAACTATAAGACCCATACTACGCGCACTTCCTGCGATGATTGCGCACGCAGCTTCTAAGGTATGCGCGTTCAAATCAGGCATCTTGATTTTGGCAATTTCTTCAATGGCTGCCCACGAAATTTTACCAACAACTTGAGTGCCTACTTTGCTCGCACCTTTCTCGATTCCAGCTTTTTTACGAATTAATTCGCTTGCTGGCGGAGTTTTTATTACGAAATCGAATGTTCGATCTGTATACACAGTCACGTGAACCGGACATGTTTGACCACGTCTATCAGCGGTTGCCGCATTAAACTGCTTACAGAACTCCATCGCACTGACACCTTGCGGTCCAAGCGCCGAACCAACTGGTGGCGCTGGCGTTGCACTACCGCCGGCAATCTGCATTTTTAGTCTGGCTTTCACCTCTTTGGCCATTGTTGCTCCCTACACTTTAACTTGATCAAACCCTAATTCGACTGGTGTCATCCGACCAAAAATGCTCACCATAACTGTAACACGCTCATGCTCATCATCAATCCGCTCAACCACCCCAGCAAATCCAGAAAATGGACCAGCAGTGATGTGCACTTCCCCACCAACAACATATTGCGTAGCATCGGCAGAAACCGACAATCCACCTTCAATCTGCGAGAAAATTCGTTCGACTTCTCGATCGGTCAACGCCATCGGACTCTCTCCACCCAGAAAACGGGTAAACCGAGGAACGTTTGCCACTATTCGATGAGCCTCCCCCACCATCTCCATTTGAACCAGGAGATAGCCAGGAAAAATTTTTTCTTTTGCTGCTCCCTGCTCAGAGAACATACTTATCATTTCGCCCTTTGGCACTAAGACTTTGCCAAACAACTCTTCTGCTTTTTCTTCTTGTATTCGCTTTTCTAGATCAGCTTTTACTCGGTCTTCATATCCCGTGTAAACCTGCACCACATACCACCGCTTCATCTCAACAACCCTCAGCCTGAACAACTATCCATTAATAACGTATTTAACCGCTGTTGCAAATCCAGAATCCATCAGACCAAGGATAACTGCGCAGAAAAGCGCAAACAAACAAACAACTATAGAAGAACCGACTAACTCAGAGCGGGTCGGCCACACAATTTTTTTAACTTCTCCGACAACCTCTTTCAAAAATAGAAGAGCCTTAGAAAACGTACCGACCATGGCGATTACCTCTTGTTTGTTTAATTGTTGGTTGCTCTACACTTAATATGGCAGGCCAGGAGGGACTCGAACCCCCAACACGCGGATTTGGAGTCCGCTGCTCTACCATTGGAGCTACTGACCTACAGCCTTATCCACGAATTTGACCCCCACCAAAATCTGGAGCCCGCGACCGGACTCGAACCGGTGACCTCTCCCTTACCAAGGAAGTGCTCTGCCAACTGAGCTACGTGGGCGTAATACTTTAATCATAAAACCGCCTCGGCAACCGAGAAAAACTGATTCGAATAAGACCTGTGATGAGCAATCATAAAATGATTTATCAAAAAAGGCAAACACGAACCGTACTTTTTATCGGCTACTCGCCTCCGGCTTCTTTTACTGTCTTCCTTAATGACGTTACCCAGATTCTCTTGCGAGAACCATAAGCAACTGAGCTCGCATGCACCCTTAGCCTTTGATCGGCTGAGAGAAAGCACATACGGCTTCTTAGTTCCTGGAACCCCAGGACCCAACTTCGCAGCTTTCAGCGACAACCCACCCGAAAAGGATGGCCTACCAGCTGAAGTCTCTTTATGGCGTGCCTTGCGGCGCCATAAAGGCGAAAGATGGAGCCGGCAGCAGGACTTGAACCCGCGACCTACTGATTACAAATCAGTTGCTCTACCAACTGAGCTATGCCGGCGCCTATTTTTTAGTATCTGCGTGTACTTTGAGACCAACTTACGCCGTAGACACACGGTTTTATCCGTGTGCGGAGGCAAATGGAGCGGGAAACGGGACTCGAACCCGCAACCTACAGCTTGGAAGGCTGTCGCTCTAGCCAATTGAGCTATTCCCGCGAATTTTTTTTAGCGACCACTTTGCCGTCGCAGCTCACCTTTCGGCTCGCGATGCACTGACGACAGTTAGATGCTACGGTGACACAATTTTTACTGTGCCTTTGGGGCCACAGTTACGCCGCAGCCTGCCTGTCGTTGCTCGCTTGACGAGCAACAGTGCAGCGAAGGCGAATGGTGGGGAGAACAGGATTCGAACCTGTGAAGGCGTAGCCAACGGATTTACAGTCCGTCCCCTTTGGCCGCTCGGGAATCTCCCCTCAAGACTCTCTATTTACACGCATTAATCAAAACTTCAAAGAAACAAGAGGCGGATATAATACCGATTTTATCACGGAATGCAACAACTTTTTTTGCCTTACTTCTTAAATCGCTCTTTTCCAGGAACCGCAAGCACCGGACAGTACCCCCAACTAACCTCGCGAAAATCGGGGTTTTTCTCCACATATTTCAACTCAACAGGCACCACACGATTTCGATAAACCGGGCGCGCAAGTAAAGAAATAATCCGCTCCGCCCACTCTAGCAGCACAACTCCCTTGGGATCGTTCAGGTAACCGGCAAAGCCAAGTGACTCAAATTCTTCGATGCCACTAATGCGATACAGATCAAAATGGTAAATCTTCAAATCCCCCACTTCATACACATTTAAATAGGCATACGTTGGTGACACCACTGGACCAGTCACCCCCAAAAGAGCGCATACACGTTGAGCGAAGGTTGTTTTGCCCGCTCCCAGCGGCCCCGCCAACGTTATGATCATTCCCGGCTCTACCGCCGCTGCAAACTCACTAACCACCAGATCCATCTGTGTCAGCTGATACTCAACTCGCATATGCATTTGCTCTCCTTTACCCAAGTTTCTTACGAAGCATCGATCGCATTTTATCACTTTTACTCACGGCAGAGCCACTGGTGCGGCTGCCAGGACCTTTTGAACTATCATCCTTAATCCCCTGACCCGCAACCGTCATACTTCCCTCAATCATCAACCCATCAAGAGCATCTACATCACATAGCGCCTCATCAGCCGCCTCATCTTCATATTTTATAATCTCCACGTTACCGTAGCGATGGGCCCCTGAGGGACGTTCTTCCGCTTTTGCCGTCAGAGCAACCACCAACTGCCAAAACTCATGTACACCCATGATTGCTGAGCGATGGACAGCCACCCGTCGCCCAAGCTCACGGTCATTGCTAATAAGTACCGCCCGCTCTCGCAGTTCCTGGGCATACTGCGCCAACACATCATCCGCTTTACGGCGCACGCCGGCATACATAACTACCAGACCGCCAACTATTTCACGGGTTTTATGTGAGAACGTTCCACCATCAAAAACAACGATAATATCCTGAATATCACTCTTCTTAAGCTTGCGGTAGGCAGACAGCTTTGACAAAAACCAGGTGACCTGCGCCTCATAGGCGTGCCGGCCTCCTGGATAGAGAAAACGAATAACATTATAGGCATCAACTAATAAAATCATATGAAATAGTACCAATCGCGATTGAGTTCATGCTACAAGTTGCGTACACTACTCTTCCTGGAAGCATAACAATTTCGCACCTCTTTGCAATAATAAGAAAGATTGGGTCTCATGGCGCAGCTATCGCAGATAAAAAATCGAATCTTTACGATTCAAAAAACACAAACTATTACCAAAGCCATGCGTATGATTGCCATGTCGTTCTACTCACGGCTGGAAAAACAGCGGGCCATGCTCAACACTTATCGCGCCGCAACAAAGACCCTCACCAGTCTTCTCCATCAAGAACAAGCCATCATCCCGGCCGCCTACCGAGCGGGCACAGAGGTCACAAAGCCGCAGCACCTTATTATAGTATGCTCCAGCGCCAAGGGCTTATGCGGCGGTCTTAACAACAATATTATCCGTTTTTTTGAGCGATCACTAATCGCCACTAAAAGCGTCAAACCCTCCTTCATCACTATCGGCGGCAAGGCATGCACCTACCTCCAGTCAGGCCAACACGGCACGGTGGTCGACCAAATACCGGAATACAATCTCAACTCTATCGACAAGCTCACCAACTCCATCGTCAACCATATCCTAAATAGAGAAGAACCATATACCTCCGTAACCATCTACTACACTCACCTCAAGAACTTCTTCATTCAAACTCCGCACAAAGCGCAACTGCTGCCATTTCCGCCTGAAGTGGAAGAAGACGAAAAACCGGAAATAGAGCCGCTCAAAGACAGCGAAAAGTATTTATGGGAACAAAGTCCCGAACGCCTCGGTTCCGCACTGATCCGCCAGTACTTATACACCGAGATCATCTTTGCGCTCTTCAGCAACTTAATTTCTGAAAATGCTGCTCGTTTTATCGCCATGGATCAGTCAACCAACAACGCTCACAAGTATCTAGAGACTCTCCACCTGGCCTACAACAAGTCACGACAAAATATTATTACCCGGGAGATTGCGGAGCTTTCCAGCAGTTTTGATTAAAATGCCTCCGAGGTCGCCCCTTTTTTCGGGGCAAGAGCATTGCCTTGGAAGGGTTTCTCGAATAGACTACGCGCCGATGATGACCCCAAGGTCGTTATCACCTCAGTGTTTTTCCTCTACTCTCAGAACAGGGATACCGATATGACCGACACACGCGACGCCGTATATGTACCGGCAAAAAAAAGCCCGGGCCGCCTTGAAGTAATTTGCGGATCAATGTTTTCTGGTAAGACAGAAGAACTTATGCGACGTCTTCGTCGCGCTGAATTTGCAAAGCAAACAGTTCTTACTATCAAGCACCTCATTGATTCACGTGCACACCACCAATGCATCCTCTCTCACGATGGCCAAGAGCGCTCTGCACACCCCATCGACAATACGCCACAAGGCATTCGAAAGATTTTAAACCTCGCATCGCCCGCCATTGACGTTATTGGCATCGACGAACTCCAGTTTTTCCCTAAAGAAATTGTACCAGTTATCGTCAGCTTGGTTGAACAAGGCAAACGTGTTGTTGTTGCCGGCCTTGACCTTGATTTTCGCGGCGAACCGTTTGGCGTTATGCCCACGGTCATGGCATTAGCCGACAGCGTAACCAAGCTCAACGCGATCTGCGGTGCCTGCGGCAAAAATTCCCACTACTCACAGCGCATTGTAAACGGCGAACCGGCAAAATATGACGATCCGCTCATGCTTGTCGGCGCAGCCGAAACGTATGAACCCCGCTGTCGTAGCTGCTTTGTCATAGAAAGAAGACCAGAACAAAGGATATTTTTATGAAATCTAGAAAAGGCTCCCTCGAGGTGGTAGCCGGCTGCATGTTTTCCGGCAAAACCGAAGAGCTGATGCGCCTGGTCCGCCGCGCTGAATATGCAAAGCAAGCAGTTATTACTATCAAGCACCGTATCGACAATCGGGTTCACACCGCCTGCATCAATTCGCATGCTGGCCGCGTTTTAGAAGCCGCCGCTGCTGATGATGTAGAAAGCATGCGCGCTGCTATTCCTCTCGACATTGAAGTAGTAGCCATCGACGAAGTACAATTTTTCCCGCTCGATATTCTCAGCGTTATCGAAGAGCTGGTTGATCGCGGCGTACGCGTTATCGCTGCCGGCCTGGACACCGATTTTCGCGGCCAGCCATTTGGCATTATGCCACACCTCATGACCCTTGCTGACAGCGTGCATAAGCTTTCTGCTATTTGCATGCAATGTGGCAAAGACGCCCGCTGGACGCAACGCTTGGTCAACGGCAAACCGGCTGACTGGCATGACCCACTCATTCAAGTCGGCGCAGAAGATTCCTACGAAGCCCGATGCCGCACCTGTTTTTCCATTAACCGCCCAGTCGATTTTTATGCAAAAAAAGCGCAGGAGCTGCAAAGGCAGGGGTAAGTCTGAATAGAATGGATTGCCGCGCTACGCTCGCAAAGACGCGCTTCACCGCGCGTTTACGTAACACTAAAATTATTCCCATAGCCTTTATGGACGACGAAGTCGTCATTGCGAGAAGGCAAAGCCGACGAAGCAATCCATGTAAGCTGTAAAGATAGAAACCAAGTATAAGAATGGATTGCCGCGCTACGCTCGCAATGACGACTCCGTCGTCTATAAAAAAAGTCATAGTATTCATTCAGACGCGCCCAAAAAGCGCGTCATTGCGAGCACCGCGAAGCAATCCATGTAAAAGCATATAAAAACGTAATAACCAAATGACCAAAATCCCAGTCGTTTATATAATGACTAACCAAAAGAACGGTACGCTCTACACCGGCGTCACCTCTAATCTCATAAAACGAGTGTATCAACACAGAGAAGGCCTTCCCAAGAAAGGTTTTACCTCCCGCTATGGTTGTACTCTTTTAGTTTACTACGAACAATGTCCATCTATGAAAAGTGCTATTGAGCGCGAGAAAGCAATCAAAGGAGGCTCTCGTCAAAAGAAAGTTGACCTTATAACTTCTTTCAATCCAGAATGGCATGACTTGTTTGATAGTATTGTAGGATGAGTGAGAATATAAGATGGATTGCCACGTCACTACGTTCCTCGCAATGACGACTCCGTCGTCTATAAAAAACAAAAAAAATCATAGTATTCTACAGACGTGTCCTTGGAGCACGTCATTGCGAGAAGGCGAAGCCGACGAAGCAATCCATGTAGATTGTAAGAATAGAAACCAAGTATAAGAATGGATTGCCGCGCTACGCTCGCAAAGACGGCTAAACGCCGTCATATAACTCAGACAAGAAGCACGCAGTAACGAGTGGGCTTCCCTAAAAATTCATCCAGACGCGCCCAAAAAGCGCGTCATTGCGAGAAGGCGAAGCCGACGAAGCAATCCATGTAGATTGTAAAAATAGAAAACAATTGTAAGAATAGATTGCCACGTCACTACGTTCCTCGCAACCGCCTTCGATACTTCGGCGTGTCACGCCTTAGCACCAGAGGTGCGGCGGCGGATGATGGCTGTCAGCCGTCTATAATCCATAGAAGAAACACAAAAATAGCAATCCACATAAAAACAAAGCAAAAACGGGGAACCCATGGCCAAAAACAACGCACAACACAAATGCACAACCTGCGGCCACATCGCCGTAAAATGGGCCGGTTGTTGCCCGGAATGCAAAACCTGGAACTCTTTTGAACCGTACTCAGCATCCGCAAGCCAGACAACTGGTGCAGCGGCCGCAACAACCCCAGTCGTGCCGCTCGATGAATTAAGCGGCCACAATCGTATTGAACGCTATCAAAGCGGCATCAAAGAATGGGACCGCGTCATGGGAGATGGCGGCCTTATGCCCGGCGCGTTTCTCATCGTAACGGGCGACCCCGGCATCGGAAAATCAACCCTCCTCCTCCAAGTAGCGGCAGCGCTGGCCCAGTCGCACGATGTGCTCTATTTTTCCTCTGAAGAATCCGGCAGCCAGCTCAAACAACGAGGCATCCGCCTTGGCATCACTTCATCGCCGCGCCTGCGCTTTTCAGACTGTGCCGACCTAGCAGCCATCATCGCCACCGGCCAAGCGGAAAAACCGGCCATCCTCATTATCGATTCCATTCAAAACTGCATCGTACAAGACGATGACCGCCAAACGGTTCCTGGCTCCATAAGCCACCTCAAATATGCCGGCTTTCTCCTCATGACCCTGGCCAAAAAACATACCATTACCGTCATTGTGACCGGCCACATTACCAAAGAGGGGCAAATGGCTGGGCCAAAGTTACTTGAACATATCGTTGACGGCGTGTTCTACCTCCAGGGAGAGGACCGCTGGCAAGTGCGCATGTTGCGCGCCGTTAAAAACCGTTTTGGCACCATTGATGAGCTTGGCTTTTTTGAAATGGCCCCGAGCGGCCTGCAGCCTGTACAAAATATTAACGCCCACCTGCTCAGCCAGGCCACCCACGCACCCGGCTCCGCGCTAACGTGCAGCATTGAGGGCACACGACCGTTGCTCCTGGAACTCCAGGCGCTCTGCGTACCAACGAAATTTGCCATGCCTCAGCGCATTGTAACGGGGGTTGACCCGAAGCGCGTAGCACTCATCGCTGCCATTTTAGAAAAATACCTGCAAGTCGGCCTCAGCGGTGTGGATATCTTCTTTAAAGTTAGCGGCGGCTGCTCCATCAAAGAAAGCGCAAGCGACCTGGCAATCGCCTTAGCACTGCTATCTTCCTTCTTTCAGCACCCGCTCCCGGAAAAATCGGTAGCCTTGGGAGAGATCAGCCTCACCGGGCACATTAAGCCAATAAGCTATGTAGAATCACGCATCAAAGAAGCCAATACTTTCGGCCTCAAAACCATTTTTGTCTCAGAAGAGCAACAATGCCCCAGCGGGAGCAATGTCCAACGATTCAAGAATGTGTACCAACTCTTAAAACTTTTCCCGGTAGGGTGAAAGAGAGACAGCGTTAGCTGTCGTCATCGCGAGAAACGAAGCAATGCAGAAAATTGCCTAGATATATTACATACAATCTGGATTGCCGCGCTTCGCTCGCAACCGCCTTCGAGACTACAGCGTGTCTCGCCTTAGCCCCCAAAGGGGCGGCGGCGGATGACCCGCAAGACGGGTCTTGATGTTTTAAACTACATTCGTTGTAAAAAGGGAAAAGACCTCAGGTTTCCCTGAGGTCTTTTCTTTGTAGTGAATAGTAACCAGTAAAGGTTTATTTACGAGCCAATGCCAAACGAGCTTTATTATCAGCAGGAAGTTTAGCAATTGCTTCTTGGTATCGAGCTTCATCTTGAGGCGCAACACCGAGTATCATAGAATCATCACGGTCATCCGCGTCTTCAGCCGTCATACGTTCTGGGTAAGTAACTTGATCGTCTTCATCTGTCGCTTTCTCTTCAAACAAAGCAGGTTTCTTTTTCTTGCCGAAAGCCTTCTCCCAAGCATAGCGAGCGCCATTACTTGCAAGACCACCGTCACCAGATACAAGACCAGCAGCCTCGTTAATGGCGATTGTTTGCAAGAGAGATGCAAGTACATGGGCCCATTTTTTGCGCAAGTACTTGTTACCGATCGCTGATTGACCAAGAGCTGTGTTATTCAACAAATATTCCAAGCCGTTGTTACGACGTTTATAAATATCTGCAGTCAACAGACCAAGAGCGCCAGCGTTCATAACGTCACCAGTGACATTACGAGCAAAACGCTTCTTGTTTGAGAAATCATAACGATTCTTAAGCTTGTTAACAGCACGTTTATGAAACGGAAGCTCTTCACGCGGAGTTGCAGCTTCGAAGTCGCTATCTCCGTAAAGATTAAAGTAGCCTGCTGGAGCATCAGCGCCTTCCACCCATGCAGCCTTTTTTGGAGCCGCATCGCTTTTTGAAGCCGCATCACTCGCTACAACAACACCAGAAGATGCCGCAATAAGCGTCAGTAATAACATCATTTTGTTTTTCATAATTATTCCCTTATTATTGGTTATACGTAACTTTGATATTTCTTTAGGAATGGTGAAATACCAAAGGCAAAATCGAGTGCTATTCAAGACCATAACTTAATCTTGCCTACTACAAATATAATTACTTGGAGAAATATTTGCAATGGTTTGACACAAAACAAATATATCGATGTGGCAAAAAATATTTCAAGGGCCCTATTCCATGACCTTGCGCTCTTCGTGCCCTTCGCCTCTTTTGCGCTCAAGGCGCTGAAGTTCTTCATCCTCAGCTCGTGTCACCAACAAACCATCATCCCAGTGCTCAAGTCTTTTAAGAGCCCGCGTCTCATCCTCTATCGACATGCTCTTCATGCTCTTATTGCTCTGTGTAAACAGCAAGAGACTCTTCGGTAATTTTTTCGGCCTGATAGGCTTAATAGAAAGGCCTTTCGCTTTCTGTGTAGTGAGAGCCGAAGGATTATCAAAAGCAGATTCACCTACTGCAACAGCATCTCCACCCCTACCAAAATCGCTTTCAACCACCTCCAAAGAATGAGGCTCCACTCGCACCGGCTGGGACATAAACAGCTTCATAAAGCCGGCTGTTCCCAAACCAGAAAGGCTCACAAGGCGCAAAAAACGTCCCGCGAATCGAATATTTTTAAAATCTGAAGAATGAGATCGGTTCTGGCGCAGAAGGTTTTTCTCTACCTGATGCAAGAAAAGCCAGGCTAAACCAGCAGAGATACCCGTAACGATAGCCGCATCAAATACGCGAGGATGGCTGACATCAGAAGTAGCGTGAACCGGCGGCACAACGGCCGTTAAAAGAAATAGAAAAGGTAAGAAATAGATTTTAAACATACAGAGCCCCCTCTTTTACTATAGCCCAAAAGTATGTTGTGGTAGCAAGGATTTTGGCCAGCGAAAAAGCGAGAAAACAAAAAAGGCACAATGGAATAAACCACTGTGCCTTGAATTTTGTCTCGGTAAACGATTAACGCTTAACGAATTGGAATTTCTTACGCGCTGCTTTTTGACCGTATTTTTTACGTTCTTTTACGCGTGAATCAACTGTCAACAAACCATTCTCACGAAGAACGCCACGAAGGCTTTCATCTGTTGTTAGTAACGCACGAGCGATTCCAAGCTTAATTGCATCGGATTGGCCGGTACGGCCGCCGCCTTGTACATTTGCCGCGATATCGTACTTTTTAATCTGACCGGTCACATTCAGTGCAGCCAGCATCCCTTGGCGAGTCGCATCGGTATCAAAATATTGTGCATAATCACGGCCATTAACGCTAATAGTTCCATTGCCATTTTTAAGCCACACCCGAGCTGTTGCGCTTTTGCGACGCCCAATCCCGTGATGCATAGTGCTACTTTGTTTCATATGACCTTTCAGATCAGAAATCAGTTAGTTAGTAAACGATCTTCCCATAACGAGCAGAAAGTATACTGTGAACGGTAATTTTGTCAAAACCTCTTTTTTATTCCCATCCGAGCGGGATAACGTCACGGATCAAAATAGTAGCCGAATCACTCAGCGCACAACCATCAGAAAAGTTTGGGTTAGTGCGAGTAGTTGCTGAGTTCATAACCTCAATATTCTTCAAACGCACGGTCGGTATCCCAATTGAAACAGCAAAACAAAGCTGCCCAGCATACAGCCCTTGCAGGCTTCCTGAGTCACCCCAACCAATATCAGCCCCCTGAAACACCGAAGCCAGTTCACCAGAACAAAAAAGAACAGAATAATCGCCACACAGTCGTGAAAGCTTCTTAGCATGCATCTGGATCAACGGCTCTTCAACGGTCCACAAAACATTAACACCAGCCAAATGCGGCGCTATCTGCCGTGGAACGTCGCCATTTACATCAACCGGCAATAGACGGACTTCAAGCTCGCGGTACTTCAATCGATCAACCAATCGGCGCTTTTCCAGGTCCATGGTATCCGGCGTTGTCGTAGAATCATACGGAACCAGAACTGTTTTGATAACAGGGAAAATTTCTTTTAAGACCGTCACGCAATAATCATAGTCAACAGCAGCATTGTTCACCCCGACGATACCAGCTTGCGGTATTTCAAAGTTCTTAATAAGGCCAGCGCCAACCGGATCTTGAACACCAAGAAAGACTTGCGGCAACGTCATTTTATGCTCAGTCATGTACGTTTTAACCCCTGAGCTCACCCACGGACCACTCGTAATAATAGCCGCATATTGTTTTTTGTTTTGCTCAATGATCGGCATAATTTCTTCGTTCAAGCGTTGGGAAGAGTTTTCAGCAGAAAAGACATCAAATAACGGCGGTTCTTCTGGCGAATAACAATTCATCATGCTTACCACAATACCTTTTACTGCTCGACGCTCCCATGCACTATCATGATGCAATATAATGATAGCAACACGCTTACCTGTCATTTTGGCTCTACGAGAACTAGCAAAGAGGCAACTTAAACGAAAACCGAATATGGACAATGACAGAAGTGACCGTGGCGTAAACGCCCCCTCAAGGGATCCTATTTCATCTCTATTTATTAGATTTGACACGATATACTTCCTTATACGACTATAGGTTGAACAGTACTACTTACGTGACATAAGCAGGACAATCATAGACCGATTTCTTTAAGACGTCAAAATCTCAACATTGCAAAAAAGCTTTTACTACCGTATCTCTTGCCGCTTCAAGGTCATATCCCCGGGCCTGTAAGTAGAACAGTTGCGCAGCATCAAGATGGGTAATCGCCGACCCATGGCTGCAAGACACATCGTTGGACAAAATATCAAGAGCAGGCACGGAAACCGCTCGGGCACCCGGATCAAGTAACAAATGTTTGTGTACTTGACGGGCTGTCACCCCCCCTAAATGTGGCGCAATAAAGATCGTGCTGGCCACCGACGCCCGTGAAGTCTGGCTACTGACGCCAAAAATACGCACGGTGCTCATCGCGCTTGAAGCGGTATGATTCTGAAACGTTTTCAGTGAAAGCTGACTGCTGCCCTGGGTATGACAAGAGACCTCAAGAGCCGCCATGCTCCCACGCCCTTCACACTGAATGGTTACCGTCCGCGTTACCTGCTGTGCACCATGCAAGGCCAATTGCCCAGTAAAGGTTACTACGGCATCTTGGTGCACGATGAGCGTAATGGCTGCGTCCACAACATCTGCGTGGTCAACAACGGTGGCACGAATCCCCTGCGGTATCACAACCTGAATATCATGCCCCTCTGGCGTTAATACCATCTCTCTGAGGCGTATCTCTTCCCCTGGCTTGGCAGTATACGTAATCATCCAATGCTTCCTTCCATTTCCATCGCAATCAAGCGGTTCATTTCAACGGCATACTCCATCGGCAACTCTTTCACAAACGGCTCAATAAACCCATTCACAATTAATGTCCGGGCTTCCACATCAGAAATTCCCCGGCTCATTAAATAAAAAAGCTTTTCTTCGCTAATTTTACCAACGCTCGCCTCATGAGAAACATCACTGTCGTGGGCAAAAACCTTCATAGTCGGATAGGTGTCAGACCGCGATTTATCATCGAGTAAAAGCGCATCGCATTGCACGCTCACTTTACAGTGATGCGCAACCGGACTGACCGAAACAAGGCCGCGATAACTCGCCCGCCCCCCGTTACTGCTAATCGATTTGGAGACAATACGCGACGTTGTACGTGAAGCCAAATGAATAACTTTGGCCCCCGCATCCTGCACTTGGCTGGGGTGACAAGCCATCGCAACCGAAAGAATTTCAGCCCGGGCCCCTTCCCCCTTCAGCACAACACACGGATACTTCATGGTTACACCACTGCCTAAATTACCATCAATCCACTCAACCATAGAATTTTCATAGGCAACCGCCCGCTTTGTCACCAGGTTAAACACATTACGCGACCAGTTTTGAATCGTTGAATACCGCACACGAGCCCCAGGTAGAGCTACAATTTCTACTACCGCACTATGAAGCGAATTGCCCCGGTAGCTTGGCGCCGTACATCCTTCAACGTAATGTACGAAGCTTCCTTCGTCGGCAACAATGAGCGTGCGCTCAAATTGCCCCATTTGTTCGGCGTTAATACGGAAATAAGTCTGTAATGGCGCCGTGACATGCACTCCCTTAGGGATATACACAAAGCTACCGCCACTCCATACCGCACTGTTCAGTGCTGCAAATTTGTTATCGTTGGCCGGAATTACCGTGCCAAAATACTTTTTAAATAATTCAGGATACTGGGCAAGGCCCGAGTCGCAATCCAAAAAGACTACTCCCTGATCAACCCACTCCTGCCGCAGCCGGTGATAGACCATTTCAGACTCGTACTGCGCCCCCAAGCCAGCAAGATATTCTCGCTCTGCTTGTGGCACACCAAGGCGGTCAAAGGTATTTTTGATATCGGCCGGGACATCCTCCCACGAAGAATGCTTGCCTTCAATTGGCTTGATGTAATAGTAAATATCATTCGGATCAAGGGAAGAAAGATCGGGACCCCATGACGGCAGTGGGCGCTCTTCAAAGTACCGCAACGCCTGCAAACGAAACTCAAGCATCCAGTCAGGCTCCCCCTTACGGGCTGATATCTCACGAACAATCTGCTCGTTCAATCCCTTTTCTGACTTAAATTGATAAAGTTCTGGTGTACTAAATTGCTCATGCGCCATGGAAAGCCCTGTTTTAGCGATATTTTAACTGCCAAAGCAGTATGCAGGGTTTACGAAAAAAGCACAAGGTCAATAAGCATAGTTTTAAATAAACAAAAAAGGCTCTGCGTCGGAAGCTTTTGAGCAAAAATGAACGAGTTGTTTGACTTACCAAACTCGAATATGTAATAGTCTCGGTGGTAAGTACAATACCGTTTATTTAACACAAAGAAGGGGATATCATTATGAAAAATATCATGCTCGCGCTTGTAATGGCCGGTCTTACAGCATCAGTAGTTGTAGCAGAAGAACAAATGGAACAAGTACAAGTAGAGCAAATGGAACAAATGGCTGTCGAGCAACGCGATATCGTTTTGTTTGAAGTAGCTGTTGACACTAACAAGGGCACTGTTGACGTTAGTGCAGAAGTTATCCCAACTGCAGACCTTGTCACAACAGATGATGTTTCAGAAGAAGTAGCAATCACTACTGAAGCTTCACGCGAAGTTTGCTCTGACGACGACGCAGAGTAAGACGTAACTCGATAAAAATGACGAAAGGGCTCCGAAATTCGGAGCCCTTTTTCTATTCACCATATCCCTCATGCTCAATCACTTGCGCAAGTGACGAGTCACCACTGTGTGTAATACACCCTTTTTTCATAATGTGCACTCTATCCGGCACTATATAATCAAGAATCCGGTTGTAATGAGTAATTAACAAAATAGCCATATCAGGATTCTCTTTTTTTACTGCCACCAAAGCGTTACACACCCGGCGTAGTGCATCAACGTCTAATCCCGAGTCAATCTCGTCTAAAATTGCCAGTTTCGGCTGTAACACAGCCAATTGCAAAGTTTCCGCTTGCTTCTTCTCTCCGCCAGAAAATCCTGCATTCACCCCCCGCTCCACAAAGGAGGGGTCAAGTCCAAGTAACGCTAATTTTTGTTGCAAAAGCTCATGAAACGCTTTTATTCCGATCTGCTTCTCCGTATTTGCATACCGGGCGTTATACGCCGTTCGCAGCAAATCTTTCAGCGGCAGACCCTCAATCTCGTACGGGTACTGAAACGCCAAAAACATCCCTTTGCGTGCCCGCAAATGCGTAGCCGCATCACCAATTTCTTCGCCATCAAAAAAAATAGAACCTCCAGTCACAGTATATGACGGGTGCCCCATCAACACTTGAGCAAGCGTACTTTTACCAGAACCATTAGGCCCCATGATGGCATGCACTTCTCCCGGCTGCAAAGCAAGATCCACCTGTTGCAAAATCCGTATCTCTTCGATAGCAGCCGCCAGACCCACAACTTTTAGTCGCGCTGGCATCGTAGCAATACTCATAAAAAACCCCATACTTAGTAACTTTTTAAAGATCAGAGCAGTCTACAGGAATGGAGGTAAAAGAAAAGGGCATGGCCGTGCCTCAGGGCGATCAGACCGTTGCAAAAGCAAAGACCAATCGATTAATTTACATCGTCAAACATCATGAGCACGGCACCACAAAACATAACCAATCGCAAGGAATACGCATGCTTTTACGAACTTTACTTATCTTTCTAAATATTGGATTAGCCCCAAATATTTCCATGGTGTTAGCGGCAGACGCAGTGCCGGCGGCGGCAGCCTTGCAACTTGTACCTCCACTCGCCGTCGGTGTAATGCCGCCACAAACTCTTGGTCAAAACTTAAACCTTCCCCGCCAAGCAGCAATCGTGGGGGCACCATACAACTTAACAGGTAGAGAAAGAGAGGCACTTGCCAAGCTGAAAGACACGCCGTTAATGAGGTATTTAGAAACAGACTTTGCTAATTGGGACGCCCTTAGAGACTTTCATAAAAGGAATGGGTCCACCGAAATTTACTCCCAGACTGTCAAAATTCAACGCCCATTTGAAGAAGCGTGGAAAAGAGCGTTTATAGACGGAACGAGGGAACAAAGCATCAATATGATTGTAAAAGCCCTTCTCACCACCGGGATTATACACAGGCAGATAAGCGTTGAATCCTCCGAAGAAGGAACCGGCAACCCATATGCCCTCATTGTAAAAATACCTACCGACATTTTACAGCCTACTAGAGTGGGCCAGTATGCGTTACGGGTTGACATAGTCTTTCATTCATCTACCCCGCCATACGACTATAGCTTTAAAATCGAATCACCGCACGCTATTCTTTATAGGCCAGGTGAAGCGGGGTCATGGCGTGAATTAAACGGCGACCGCGATTTCACTCAGACCGTCCCAGAAGGCAACACTGCCCCCCTCCAAGAAACATTCGATTTTCGACAGCAATGGCGTTTGGTGGGGGGCCTGTCAGCACATATGCAAGAGGAAATCAGATCGAGGCGCCTCGTTGGAATTCCTCAGGCCACGCAAGCACATATTATCGATCAAACAAAACTGATCTGCATTAGAAACCCCGTGCTAATTCTTCACAATTGGGGGATCAGAGAAAACAGAAAAGTTTTCGAGCAATTTCTGGCCCCTATCTATCAGACCATTGGCAATACCAATGCTTTTCAAGGGCACATTAAAAGCTTTTATGCCGTCGCCCGCAATGATCGCAATGATACACAACGCTCTATCCCTACTTGCCTCGGCATACGGGAGCTCTTCCCTTTCCTCATGAACAGCTCTGCTGAAGCACGAGAACACTTTAGGTACATCAGAGACCACGCCACTTTTCCAGAGCTAGCAGCCGCTTAGTGGACAAAATGCTTAAAGTAACTATGATAATAACGCCGCTACCTATAAAAATTAAGCCGAAAGGAACATCGCATGATTTTATTTACACTCTTGCTCACCGTATTCTTACTCCCTGGTACAAGCATAATAGGGATGGATGCAGCTAGCTCAGGCGACGACGCTGCCCGATCACATCGTTACAAGCGAAGAGAAAATACAGTAGCCGCTGCAGAACTAGAGCGCGATATCGCCCCCAGAGACCCCAAACAGCGCCCACTAAGAGTTGAAGCCGCTCTTTCAGCAGAAACTATCACCACCGAGGGAGGGTCACCGGTCTCGCCTGAATCAACAACAGCAATCAACAGCTGGATCAAAAGACTTCTTGCGAATCCCAGCCATTATCTAGAAGACAATTTCGACCCCGTATCATCACGTTCGGCAATATCCTATCGCAGGAGACACCTTGTCCCAAGCAACCACCCATCTGATGATCAGTTCTACGCATCAGAAATACTGAAGGATCTTGATAATGTCTATGCACGTTTCCTTGTAGCAGTATATAAACTCACTTCGTCGTTCAGCTACACCGCACCCGCTTCTGACGAGTGGTGGCCTTGCGATGCTCCACAATCTGCAGACCACCCGCTTCGTATTCTGCAGACTCTTGCTACTGATAACCGCCTACCAGAAGCCTGGAACCTTCTGAGTTTAATTTATAAAGGACTGCCAGCAGACAAAAGAGATACGTGGTTCAATCGGGAAGCCTTTCATAAGCATCAGCAAAACTGCACCCGTGTAATCTCGGAATACCCCAAAAAGGAACAAGAAAATATAATGCAAGAAATCAAAAAAGAACAAAAGTGGTTTGACTGGTACGCACAGAAATACCTCTCACATCAGCAATCCTGCAGAGAGAAAGAGACCGAATAAGAAAAAAGGGCGGAATAAATCCGCCCTTTTTTCACGTATGCCACCATAACGGCGACATAAGTAGAGGAACATTATGACTGCGTGTCCTCAGCAGTAATTTTTACTTTCTTGCGCTCACCATCGCAGCAGCACATCGTAGACCGTACACACTTTCTGCCCTTTGAGCAGGTGCGACATTCTTTATCGTCATCAGAAGCTAAAGCACCACCAGCAACCGCACCACCAGCAGCACCAATACCGCCGCCAAGCAATGCATACCCAGCACTACCACCTGAAGCAGCAGCACCAACAGCGGCACCAAGGCCACCGCCAATAAGTCCGCCAATTAACGCTGTTCGTTTTTGTTTTTCGGTGCAACCACCAACAAAGCCCAAAGCTCCGGCTACGCTGGCAAGAACTGCCAGACGAATAATCATGCTTTTCATCGTATACGCTCCTTTATATCTCGTATGTCTTTAGAGTTCGTGTCAAAACTCTATAATTACAATACGAAAACTTTGAGAGCAAAAACAAGGGTTTTAACGATGTTTTTTATTTTTAGACCATCACCAGTGATGATTGCGGTGCCCAGCCAAGACGTTGGCCGTCAGTAATTTTACACCACGGCAAACCATTCGGAAGCGCGGCTACATCGGCGCTATGCACCGGCGACGGGGGTGCTATTTTACCCAGCTCAGTAAAGCGCTCATCAGGGCCAGTCCGGAGAGTCACTGATTGCATCACAATAGCAGAAACGGCGCTGCGATGCCCCATACTCCACCAGGCAAACCCACCAAAAAAAAGGACTCCCAAGAAAACAATCATCAGAAAACCATATGACTTATGTTGCCACCAAAGGCGCACCCGCCAGGCACCCAATAATAGAAGGAGCAATAAGCAGACTTGCCACACTAATGGTGGAATAGCCGCACAAGAAGTAGCCACATACCAGGATGGGGTTGGTGTTACGGAATGCAGACCAACCTCCGCCTCAAGGGCATAGATACGCGTTGCGATATCGTAGTACGAAAGCCAATACAATCCACGAGCAGCTCGATACCAATGCCGCAACCCAGTTGCATAGTTCTTGCTCCGAACCGCACAGTCTCCCATCCGTACCAACATTCCAGGGGTAGGATCTTCCTCTTTTTCATAGGCCGCAAGTGCCGCACTCCACTTTTCATGAGCATAGAGGGCATCTGCCCCTTCATCGGCAGCAATGGCAATAGTGCCGCTCATTAGTAAACCAATTAAGAATAACTTCTTATACATTTTAACCTCGCTTGTTTAATGTCATTGCGAGAAGCATGTGCGACGAAGCAATCGAGAGTACTTCGATACGTCCAATCAGACCCGATTGCCGCGCTACGCCCGCCTTCGCCGCACCTACTTTTGACTCAACTGCGCCACCACCATCTCATACCAATACAGTGTTTTATCAAGTAATTCAGTTTTTACCGCCTCTTTCATCATCTGTTGAGCAAACGCAGCCTGACTACACCGATCAATATAATCGGCAAACCCTTCACTGTGCTCCATGTCCCAGCCCCAATCTGCAGTGCGACTCTTTACGTATTCCGCATCAATCTGCTCAGTATCGCAACCCCATGCACGTGCCAGAAACTTAATAAAGAAGGCATGAATTTGTCCCACTTCCTGCGCATCGATAAGCACAAGTAGGCGAGCTCGCTGCCGCTTTGTATCTGAGGTTATGCCCAAAAATTCAACCAGCTCCCATACACCACGAACCAAAAGATCACGCATAAGAATAAAGAATATGGCCAGCGCAAAATAAACGACCCACCACCACGGGATCACAGGCAATGAAGCACCATCATATATCTTTGGTGCTTCAGGTTTTTTCTCTTTTGATTCCTTCCCCACAGGCTCTACCGGCTGATCAGTTGCGATAATCTTTGCCTTTCGGACCTGTACCGTCACCGGATCAGTAGAAAGAGTTATGTACTCTCCCTCCTGTGTATCAAAGTAGGTAAAACGCTGTGCTGGAATTTCATGCACCCCGGGCTCCCCAATCTGCACCACATACTCAAACGACTTTACCCCTTTTTGCGGCGTCGCTAAGTCAGGGGA
Organism: uncultured Pseudomonadota bacterium; assembly: GCA_964429275.1. Lineage (GTDB taxonomy): Bacteria > Babelota > Babeliae > Babelales > JAUPTZ01 > JAUPTZ01. The sequence continues at coordinate 152,997 of CAYSBJ010000003.1, read as the reverse complement.
AAAGGAAGCAGTTGACGGATACACTTCCATCGTTTCTGGAAGCTGTAACGTCGGCGCAGTAATTGCATCAAAGTTGCCTCGTCCTATAACAGCAAACGTCACCATAATTGGTTCGTTTAGCTCTACAATCTGTTTGTCAGCGCGCAATGCTACTCCCGTAAACTGGCCAACACCATCAACAGGGATTTTGCTCAGCGGCAGGGGCTTAACCGCAATGATTGTACTATTAGATCGCACACTACGCTTTTTGCCCTGCGGCCCAAAAAAGCCTCCCCAGAGCCCACCAGCAAATGGATCGTGATTATCATTTTCTGGCACAACAAAGACCCCGGTTGCTGGCCCAACGGTATATGTTCCTGGCACATCAGCACTCAAGCTATAGACCTGCTGCGTCAGCACTTTAAGCTGCCCATTCACCACTTTTTGTGAGGACGTTGGATTCCCTACTTGTTGCGCTTGCATCTTACCAAAAGCTGGCGGCTGTAACCCGCGCTCCATAACCTGACCGTTATCTTCCATCACAACAGTCAATGTAACCGGTTGGCCAACATAGACTTCATGAGTATCAACATCAATAGAACAGGCCAACGCTTGCCGCGCAGCCCCGCGCTTACCCGCAAATTGATCATACGCTGCGGGCTCAACAACTCGTACTTCTACCGCATTGCTCACAATTTGCTGCCCATTCTCATCGAGAGCCGCTGGCCCCAGTTTAAATGTCCCCACCTTCAATGGCCGTAAGTAGTAAGTATTCGTTACGGAGGAAGTACTCCGTCCATTTTCCATAATCATGCTATTTGAGGTGCCACCACGTGTCAGCTCAAAATTGTCGCTGTCCTGCGCTCCATAGATTGCAACCTGGCCCAAATCACCATCATCACGCACTACCTGCAAAATATAATCATCCCCTTGGCACATAACCATAACGGGATTGCCCGTATCTTCCTGCCGTCCTTGCAGCCCACCTTTTACCAGCAACCGCAGCCCGGCGCTTACTGCAGACATGTGCGTTATCAAAACCGCAAAAATAATCAGCTTACTTGCATATTTATTCATCATTTCCTCGTATTTTTACCACTGATTATAGCGTTTGTTCTCACCAACCTGCGCAGCACTTTTCTTAAGCAGCTGCTCTTTTTGCAAGGCAGCCTCATTTTGTTGCAGGCGATCCAAAAGCACAAGTGCACGTTTTTTTACCATTTCAGCATTTGCGTCATACTCCTGCGGCGCGGCAATAGCCATCTCCTGGCCATTTTGTGGCGATTCCTCAGAAGAAACATTTTCATCAGCCGCACCTACGGCCGGCTGCTGCTTCTGCTCATCTTCTCTATTGCCGATACCCTGTGCTTGATCGCCGGGCTTCTCTTCTTCGGTTTTGTCAGCACCAGCAGACTGCTCTTTCTCATCAGCTCCCTGGCCCTCTTCTTCCTGGCCAGATTGCTTTTTTTCTTCATTGCCAGGCTTTTCTTCCTTGCGCTCCTTACCTGAGCTCGTCTGCTTTTGCTGGTCTGTGCCTGACTGCTTATTCTTATCGGCCCCTTGCTTATTTTTTTTGTTTTCTTTACCGTCCTGAGAGTCCTTGCCGTCATTTTGCTGCTGGTCTTGCTCACCATCTCCCTGTTGATTCTCATCTTGGGATTTATCCTGCTCGTCCTGCTCTGACTTATCTTTCTTATCTTTTTTATCCTCGCCTTTTTGCTTGTCTTGCTTATCTTGCTGCTCCTGCTTCTTCTCCTCTTCCTGCTGCTTTTTACGCTGCTCCAGAAGCGCACGCAAGCGATCGACAATTTTTTTACGTTCGCGAGCAGCTTGATGTTCGGCATCAAAGACTAATACGTTCCCGTAACGGTTACTCGCATCAACCGCACGCTTAATAGCGGTATTTAACGCTTCACCCTTGAGCTCTTTTTGCTCATGCAGCATCCCCAAAAGTTGTAACGCCGCTGTATCTGCCCAACAAAAATAGGCTGGCACAATGGCATTACTTTGGCGATCGTACAGATCAACAGCCAATGAAAAATGTCGCTCTGCTGCTGGATACTGTTTTTGCTCTAAAGCAGCAATACCAAGATTATAGCTCGTAACCGGGTTCAGCGGATTATCAAGCTGCTCTGCTAAGAAATGAGCCGTGCTTGCGTGCGCGCTGCCAATAAAAAAGACTAGAAAAAATAATATAGAAAAACTCATATGGATTGCAGCGCTACGCCCGCAATGACGCGACGGCGAAAGCCGTTTTTGCGAGGAACGTAGTGACGAAGCAATCCAGCTAAACTGCATACAAAGCATTGTTACCCCTCATTCTACAACAACCATTCCAACAACAAACATCCCCATGTAATCGCAAGAAACAATGGGTACCGGTCATGATAATGCGATATCTGTCGCTCTTCCAATTGCTCCCGTTCATACGCAGAAAGTACATTCACAATACGCACAATGTCACCGTCATCTTGCGACACGCGCTCATAACGGCCGCCAATGCCGGTAGAAAGCTCTTTCAGAAGCTCCTCATTCAGCGCACTGGTAGCCACGGAACCATCGCTATTCTTTGCATAACCAGTCATAACACCACGTGCATCATAAAGCGGCACCGGCGCCCCTTGCGTAGTGCCAATTCCCCAAGCAAAAACCGTTATCTTTTCTTTTGCAATAGTAGAAGCAAGCTGCTTCTTGTTCGAAGCAAAGTCTTCCCCATCAGTAATAAGTAGCAAAAGCTTGTTTTTGCGGTTTTCACTACGATTAAAGATCTCAACAGCCTTATTCACCGCAGTGCCGATTGCGGTAGTGCCAGAGGAAATAGACTCGGTCGTTACCTGATCAAGAAAAAGCAAAAAGGTTTGATAATCGGCCGTTAATGGACATTGCACAAAAGCGGTACCGGAAAATAAGATAAGCCCAACACGCTCAAAAGAAAGTCGCTCAAGCAATTTACGTATTTTCAACTTCACAAACGCCAGGCGATTTGGCTTTACGTCTTGCGCCTGCATACTACCAGAAATGTCCAAAGCAATAAGAACATCACGCCCTTCTTGCACCACAGAAACATCCTTCTTACCCCATTGTGGCTGCATAAAAGCAATTGCCATACAAGCAAGGCCGATACTTAAAAGAATTGCGCGAAGCACAATGCGCCACGATGCAAACCCAGGAAGCACTAAGCGACCATGTGTCGGATGCACAAGAAAGCCAACCCGTGCTCTCTGCTGAAAGCACCACACCCAAATGGCAGTAATAAGTACCACCATCAGGGGCACACACCAAATACGCTCAGGCGCTCCCCATAATAAAAAATGCTCAAATCCGGCATCGTAGCTCATACCAACCCTCTCCACACAAACATTCGTAATGCCAACTCAATTACCACGCACAGCAGTGCAAACCAAGCAAACCAGCTAAATGCTTCATGATACTGCTGAAACAATGTTGTTTTAATCTCAGTCTGCTCAAGCTTATCAATAGTTGCATACGCATTTCGCAACTCTTCTGGAGTATGGACCCGATAGTGATGACCGCTCGTACCCGCAGCCAGTTTTTTAAGCATAACGGTATCGACCTCGCTTGGCACTTGTGCCACACGACCAAATTGATCGTACGCATACGCCGTATTAGCGCGACCAACACCAAGCGTGTAAATTTTTATGCCAAATTCCTGCGCTAAAGAAATCACCGTATCTGCATCAATTGGGTCATTGGTTGATGGCACCCCATCGGTTAACAACACAATAATTTTGCTCTTAGCAGTCGAACTACGTAAACGGTTAATAGCCGTGGCAAGGCCAGTAAAGAGAAGCGTATCATTAGGATCAATATCACCAAGCTCTATCTCTTTTACCGTATTAAGTAACAGCGGCTTATCTAACGTGAGCGGTATTTTTGAGAGTGCCTGCGACGCAAAAAGCACAATACCTATTGGATCATTTGTACGCTTTGCGATAAAAGAAAGTGCTTCCTTTTTTGCTGCATCAATCCGCGACGTGCGGTCCTTTAGATCATCAAACAGCTCCATACTCCCTGAAACGTCAATAGCCAGCACAATATCAATTCCTTTAATGTGCATATCGCGCTGTGTATCAAGCCATTGCGGTCGAGCTACCAATAAGGCAAGAATCAGTAATGCACCAAAACGAAGAATAAAAAGAATCTGCCGCACTGGCATTTTCAGGCCGGCATGCTGCTGTTTTATCACCGTTGCAAGTGCATAGCGATAGCGAATTTTCTTTTTAATCCATAATACATACATACCACCGAGTACAGTTATTCCACACACCCACGGCAGAATCCATGCATATGCAAATACAAGATTCATCATAGAAACCCTTTTTAGATCATGACTCTTTTGTCTTGCTCACAAACCATCCTCGTACACGTTCTACAAAATGCTCATGCGTTTCTTGTGGCGCACGAACAAAGGCGGGACCAACCTCAACAGAGAGAGGTATTGTGCTCTGTATAAGAACGCTATCTTTTGGATAAGCTTTATGCGCGGCGCCAATATACACTGGCACAACCGGCCTTGACAATACATCGGCAAGCAAAGAAAAACCTTTGAAAAATGGATGTATATCACCATCATTAAATCGGCCCCCTTCGGGGAATAATAATACGTGAGCATTGCCCAAAGAAGCTTTCTTTTTAAGCACTTTTAACGCCTGCGCCCCCTGCATTGGAGAGGCCACATCCACCATCACATGCATACGCGTTAAAATCCAGCTAAGGATTGGCACTGAACGGTACTCTCGTTTACTAAGCCATATGCGTGGTTGAGATCCCAATAAACGCTCAGCCAGCACAATGTCAAGTGCCGAGCCATGATTCATAACAATAACTGACGGTTGATCCGGCAATCCATGTTGATCACGCATAGTCAACGAGATACCAGCAACCCAGAGCCAAACCCTACTCCATAGCGAGGTCAGCCCAAAAAAAACTTTACTTTTATACCGCATCGACTCGGGCAAAAAAGTCATCGGCAACACAAAAAGCAAAAAGAAGATGCTTAGAATGCTACCGATGATATACGTTAAAATGCTACGCAAAATAATATTATGAGTCGATGCCATACATAACCTCCTTGGTATGTCGGCATCCAACGTGCGAAACTACCGACTGGTTGGTACTTTAGAAACGCGCCTATGATACGAGAAAAAGAGTGCACAGTACAGTAGCAATAGCGCAGAGAAAAGAAACCCTCTGCCCTCACTCACCAAAATAGAAGAATTGAAAACAAAACAAAGCTCGAATAGCCCTTCAATGCCGGTCGCACATACCATAAAAAGCACAATAAGACCGACTAGCTATGGCCACTGAGTACTGAAGAGCTTTGCGCCTTTCTTGGCCGCCTTCTCAAAACATCCTCCTTGCATAGCAACAATAGCAATTGTCTATGGTAACTGAATTCACTTGACTATATAGGCCTAACCCGCCAGAAATATCCGTCACAAAAGATCGCAAATACTCACGCAATGTAGGCTGATTTTCGCTGTTGGTAAAACACCATCGAAAGAACCCAACAAACCTCCCAACTCAGAATATTAATCGCATGAATAATCATATATGATCCCAACTGGGCAACTACCCCATAATGCTGCAGCAAATCTGCTATGTGGAAAGAGGCGTATGACAGCGGTAAGCTCAAAAGAAAAATACCGGCGATACCGCCGAGTTCATAGAAAGTCATTACGCGCGCATGCCGCCACAATTGCCGCGATGTTGCATGGCTCATTGGTGCAAACACTGCCGCGATACTCGCGATAGGAAACGCAAATATTTTAATCAAAATGAATGGTGCACACACCACCATAAGTGCAACGAACCATAAAAGCATCTCAACGGTACCTTCAGTACACACCCAATATAAGCCACTCAAGAGCCCCACGATAATACCGTAGACAAGGCAGGACCACCATATAGATGCCAACCAATTTACGGTAGATTCTCCCTCTTCTGCTTTTACACAAGAAACAAGGAACGGCACATAAAAAGGAGAGGCTACCATTGCCACCAGTGGCGGCACTAAATGCATTACTTGCCGCGCAAAAAGTGATATGTGTGGCCAATTCAAACAAGCCACTCTACAGAGTGCCCCAAAAATACCCAACGAAATAGCAATACACGGCAAAGCACATAATAACGAGCGCCCTACTGCGTTAAGATAGCGGAAAGAAAAAAGATGACACACAGAGGAAAGCCAGCTTTTGAAAAGTTTCTTCATATAAAAACACTCCGGAACCATGGTACACGTAACTCTAATGGTCCAGGGAGGATATCACCATACTCGTCATTCCGAGAAATGAAATGACGAGCCGCCGTATGGCGATTCACGCTTTAGGCCCCTTTGGGGCAGTGGCGGAACAATCCAATTTTTCACAGAAGCAATCATTTTATCTGGATTGCTTCCGGTTACGCTATGCTCACCGCCGCAATCACGGATGCATATAAAAACACTCCCGAACCATAGTACATAGTTCGGGAGTGTATCATTAGAAGCTCAAGAAAAAAAAGGAGTCAGCTAAATATCAAGATTTCGCACAAAGTGAGCATGCTTTTGAATATAATCACGACGATCTTCAACCGAGTCGCCCATCAAGGAAGTGAACCACTGATCAGCACGTAACGCATCCTCCACACTCACCTTAAACAAACGGCGATTTTCTGGATTCATGGTTGTTTCCCACAATTGCTCTGGGTTCATTTCCCCAAGACCTTTATAACGCTGCATGGTCATAAGTGACTTTGCCATTCCAATGAGCACATCAGACAATACCAACACTGAAGAGGTTTCTTCTTTAGATGTCGCCAACTTCTGCTTACTGCTTACTTCCCATTCACCAACGTCAATCGTTCGCACAACACCGTACAAGCCCAGAAGTACTGCCGTTTCTTCAGCTCTGAAAAAACGTGCTGGCACTTCCCACTGCCGCTTGTCATAAGTAAAGACCAAGTGCGTACCACCTTCTTTGAGCTCGATTTCATACTGAGTAAACGCCGTCTTAAGGAATGCAAGCAAAGTAACATCATCAGCCGTCAACAACTCTTGATTTTCATACAAACACCGCACAAGTTCGTGAACGTGGTTAGACGAAATTTCAAAATGATTACGCACTTTGCCAAGTTCTGCACGATACGCAGAAATTTCTTTGAACAAACGGCCACGCTCAACGTCCAAGAGATCAGTGCCATTCAACTTGATACTAACGTTGTTTTGTACCCATTCAAACAAAAATTCTTCCATCTCCGTGTCATCATTCAAATAACGACTGGTCTTACCAACTTTCACTTTATAAAGCGGCGGTTGCGCAATATACAAATATCCAGCTTCAATGAGCGGCATCATGTGACGGAAGAAAAAGGTCAACAACAATATACGAATGTGTGCGCCGTCAACGTCAGCGTCGGTCATAATAACTATTTTATGATAACGAGCCTTGGCAATATTAAATTCGCCCTCACCAATACCAGCACCAACTGCCGTAATCAAATCACGCACTTCGTTGTTTGCAAGCACTTTATCAAGACGTGCCTTTTCAATATTGAGAATTTTACCTCTGAGCGGCAATATCGCCTGAGTAAAGCGATCACGGCCTTGCTTTGCAGTACCACCCGCAGAGTCCCCTTCCACAAGAAAAAGCTCTGATAACGCTGGAGATTCTTCAGAACAGTCGGCCAACTTACCCGGCAACACAGCGCTTTCAAGTACGTTTTTACGACGGGTCAAGTCACGTGCGCGCTTTGCAGCATTACGCGCTTGCTGCGCAAGCAAACCTTTGGTAATAATTTTCTTCGCGATTCCTGGATTTTCTTCAAAATAGGTATCCAAAAATGCATACATCCATTTTTCAACCAAGCCTTTTACTTCGCTGTTGCCAAGTTTTGTCTTAGTTTGTCCTTCAAACTGTGGTTCTGGGATCTTGACGTTCAACACGCAGACAAGACCTTCACGCACGTCATCACTCGATAATGCACCGTCTTTAAGCATATTTATCGACTGGCCGTAACGATTGCAGGCTTTGGTGAGCGCTGCCTTCAAGCCAGCCTCATGAGTTCCCCCTTCTGGAGTACGGATGTTGTTTACAAAACTGAAAGTATTTTCTGCGTAGCCGTCATTGTACTGACACGCAAAGTCAAGCATGTATATTTCGTCTTCTTTAGAAAACTCGATGATCTGGTCAAAGAGCACACCCTTTTTCTCATTGATAAACTTCACAAACGAAGCAATACCGTTTTCAAAAAAGAAAACATGTTCTTCTTCGTTTTGCGAGTCGATAAAGGTAATATGTAAGCCTTTATTCAAAAAAGCCAGCTCACGGAACCGAGAAGCTAAAACGCTCGGCTGAAACTCCACAGTTTCAAAAATTGTTGGATCCGGGTAGAACGTAATGCTCGTTCCACGCTGCTCCGTATCTCCTTCGACTGCTACCGGCATCTCAGGAACACCAGCCCGGTACCGCTGCACATACTTTTTACCATTCCGATGCACTGTGGCTATCATAAGAGAAGAAAGAGCATTTACCACCGATACACCCACCCCGTGCAAACCACCAGAGTATTTATACGAATCTTTATCAAATTTACCACCAGCGTGCAGCTTGGTCATAACCACTTGGAGAGCTGAAACTTTTTCTGTCGGGTGCATATCAACCGGAATACCCCGGCCGTTATCAGTTATAGAAAAGGAGCCATCGATATGCAATTGAGCAGTAATATGGGTACAGTGACCAGCAAGCGCTTCGTCAACTGAGTTATCGATAACTTCATACACTAAGTGGTGTAGACCGTTAATGCCGGTTGAGCCAATGTACATAGCTGGCCGCTTACGTACCGCTTCAAGCCCTTCAAGAACCTTAATCGACTGGGCACCATAATTTTGGGCCGCGGTCTCTTTGGAAGTTTTAATTTTGTCTGACATACAACTGACTCCACCAGTTACGAGAAATATAAGAATCATCTAAGGAAATATTGAAGCCGCAGTATACCAAGCAATCAGTAAGTATGCTATGTTCTCCAGCTCACTCCACACATCCTTTACTTTAGGCGATACGGTAAACCGAAATATGGATAACACTCAACAAATCAGTTTCACACCCCAAGACCATGCTCACATGGCTCACGCCCGCCGTCAGGCACGAAAAAGCCTTCGGTTTGCGGAAGTTCCGGTGGGAGCCATTGTGGTCACAACGGACGGCACTATAATTGGCACCGGCTACAATCGAGTAGAAAAAAGGCAATCGCAATTAGAACATGCTGAAATGCAAGCCCTTAAAAAAGCAGCCAAAGCTATTGGGGGCTGGCGCCTAGACCAATGCACTCTCTACGTGACCCTAGAGCCATGCATGATGTGTTTAGGGGCAGCACTCCTGAGCCGCGTCAAAAAAATTATTTACGGAGCCCCATCAAATCTTTTCGGCATAAGCATGCTGCAAGAAAAACTCCCGCCAGTCTACCAAGCACACACAATAATTCTCCAAGGGTTGCAAGAGGTTGAGTGCAGTGATATGTTAAAGCACTTTTTTTTAAAAATTCGCTCTAAAAAGGAGGCTTCCCGTGAGCAAAACCAATAGCTTTATCGAAAAAATGAAAAAGAACTTACTTGCCCGTAAAGTTGAACTTCAGGCCATTTTGACCGGATCAAACCAAATCGTAAACGACACCCAAGTCAAAGACTCTGGGGACGAAGCCCTGACCGCTTCGATGGATAACCTTCAAAGCTCCCTAACCCATACCGAGGTTGAGGAATTGAACGAAATCAACAGCGCCCTCTCTCGTATTGAGCATAACGAATACGGCCTCTGTATTGACTGTGGCGAAACAATCGCTGAAAAGCGCCTCGAACACTCTCCATTCTCCGCCCGCTGCATCGTCTGCCAAGAAGAACTCGAGCAACACCAGCCGTAGCCGGCGCGCCCCACGGTGCTCGTCTTCAAGGCGTGCGCAGGACTGAAATCTGAAAAACGCCCTTTTTAATTGACTTTTTTCATGCATAAGCATAGGTTACATATATCACTTGCTTACAAACTTCATCAGAGAATATATGAAAAAATACTTATTATTGGCAGGAATCGCTGCTCTTACTACAAGCAACGTACGCCCAACTGATGAACCGCACGCAATGTCATTTGAGTTCGACTCAAAAACTACGAATGAAGATGTTGATATGTCTATAGACAAACTACCGATTCACTACTGCTTCACCGATGCAGCAGTAAGCGCAACGCTCACAATAGCGTCCATCATCAATTTTGCACAACTTTATTCTAGTGGGCTTCTTTCCAAAGCTTTTTCAGGCGAAACCACTGGGAGCCAGCAAGCGGTAATTATCGCCCGTCTTGTCGCCTCCGTCCTGGGAGTTGCAGGAGCGGCCTATCTCTTTAACTCTAAACCCTTCGAAAAACATTCGGTAAAAAAAGATCTAGCCGAGTATAAAGAAAGCTCAAGCTCTAAAATACTACTTACCTACAGTAGACCAGGTTTTGGCGAAGTCAAAAGAACAATAAAGCCAAATACAAAAGGGCGGAGATTTTTAAAATAAACACAAAAAAGGGCTTCCAAATTTGAAGCCCTTTTTTCACGCCCCCGCCCCTCTTGCATTCCTGCTTTTATTGTCCTAGGCTATCTCCGTTACTAACAAACACCACTTAATATCCCAGGAGGACTTATGAAGAACTACCTGTTCGCGGCGCTCGCCGCACTGACTATAAGTGAAGTAATGATAGTAAGAGCTGAAGCATCAATCGAAGGGAACGTGCATATCAGTGTCGAACCAAGTGTGACAGACTGGCGAGACAGTACCACGGCAGTCGTCCTCGGCGGCGCCTCTGCCATCAACATCGCCCACCTCATTCTTTCAGGCGCTACCGCAACTACGCCCGGCGGGGTAATCGCAGCCCGTGTCGGAGCCTCAATCTTAGGAGCCGGCGGCGCAATCTGGATCATGCGAAACAAGCCATTTACCAGACGGGCCCTCAATCCTGAATCCATAAATAGGAATCTGGAAAAGGCGCGTGAAAAAGCCGAAAGAAACATCAACAAAGCCAAAGATGCGCTTGAAAATGCTGCTACGGCAGCAAGAAAAAAGACGGCTGATGCTTTAGACAGCGCAGCAAAAAAAGTGAACCCTTAAAACCACTGCGAAATAATCACTAAAAATCGTACAGCATAGGAATCGTTACCCCAACCACTTAAACATCCCAGGAGGGCTTATGAAGAACTACCTGTTGGCGGCAGTAGCCGCAATGAGTATGAGTGAAGTAATGATAGTAAGAGCTGAATCAGCCGACGCACACGTGCATATCTAGGCGGGAGTAGAAACAAGTGACTGGAAAGATACCAGCGCAGCAGTTATCCTTGGTGGTGCCTCTGCGGCAAATCTTGCACACCTTCTTCTCTCCAGTGCCGCAGTAAGCTCCCCGTTCATTCGCGTTGGTGCCTCAATCGTGGGTGGCGCAATGGCCATCTGGTTCGCTCAAAATAAACCGTTTTTTAGGAATGCTATGAAAAAAAGTGTCACACGAAGAAAACTGGAAACAGCTCAGACCACTGTTGGTCGAGCGGTTGACAATGAAAACGGACAAAAATAAATAAAGATAAAGAACAAGACATCTGACTACTCGTTTAAAGGAAGAGGCCCGCTCAATGAGCGGGCCTCTTCTGTTTTTAATTTTTGATTCTGAATCACATTGCGGCGGCGGAAGCCTTCCGCCTTCATACTTTTCGGCGTGATGCTGCGCCATAGCCCCAACGGGCGACGACGAGCACCCTACGCGTTTAATGCGCGCACCGTGTGTGCGGGTTTTGGTCCTCCTTCGTCACGCCACCGCACGAGTGGTGCTAAGGCGAAGGCTGGAGCTGGTGATCGGAATTGAACCGACGACCTACTGATTACGAATCAGGTGCTCTACCACTGAGCTACACCAGCATTAAAAATTGAGAAGGCCGGTAGTGTAAAGGAATCTAAAGAGGGGCGCAAGCAGAACATTTTACATTACCGCAAGAAGATCTGATTTGCACTATTAGACTGAACAGTTCGCACATAAAACGAGTACACCATAGCAATAAAAAACAGATACAAAACGAGCGAGGTCGTATACTTTGTCGCATACGGTGCAAAGTAGTATTCCTCCAGCGGGGTGAGCTCCCATAAAAGCCGATGTACATGAAAAAAGATCCCATGCAACGCGCCAACGCACAACAAATACGGCGCGTACATAAGATTCAATACGACTGCATTATAAATCGAGCGCCAGAAACTTCGCAGGCTCAGCGATGCATCACAAAAAAAGAAAGTCGCCAGCCAAAAAACTGGTAGTGCATAGATTTGCGGGATAACAAAGAAAAGAATCGCAAAAAATGGCAGGCGACTGGTATAACGCATAAAATAGCCAAGCGTTTTTGCTTCAATCGATGAACGCACACTCAAGATCATCATAAATGCGGTAAACATTAGAAAAAACAAATAGAGTCGCGGCTCAAAACCAATACTGTAATACAGTGGGGTACTATATTCCCACAGTCGGCAGAACAACCCGCTGCCATCAATATATAAATCGATATACGCCGTCCAAACAAACAGCCACCAAGAAAAATCACGCAACAAAATGCCCGAACTCCGCAAAACCGTATTCAGCGAAGCAAAAACGAGCACACTCAGCTCTTTGGGCTCAAAAAGCTCCAATGAGGTGTACCATTTATGTAAAAGCTGCTTTAAAAAACTTTGATGTGTACGATGAGCCATGCGAATTCTCCTAGGCATAAAATGCGAACATTGAGTGCCCCTAGTACATCATAAAAGAGTGGTGAAAGGCAAATTACTGTGTCACCAAAAGGAAGGTCCCATTGTAGAGGGATAATCCAACAAGCCAACATCGAGCAAAAAACGCTGCCACCAAGGATTGACAAGAATCCAGGCATCAGCTACAACTGTCGATCTCGTTTCTTACTCTAAAGGCTTTTTATGATCGCATTTCTTATCGCATTTGCCCTCTACATTCTTGTTCTGGTAGGCATAGGCATTTACGGCTACCACGAGACGAAAAAATCCGGCAATTTTGGTACCGAAAATCGCACAATGAATTACTGGATTACCGCTCTTTCAGCACTTGCAGCTGACATGGGAGTGTATCTCTTCTTCGGACTCCCAGGCGCAGTCTACCTGTCAAATACTGAAGCCTGGACCGTATTTGGCCTTGTGGGAGGCATGTGGGCAACCTGGCACTTCATCGCCCCAAAACTGCGCACGGCAACAGAAGAGCGTGGCAGCAGTACCCTTACGCACTTTCTCTGCTCCGTGGCCGGGGATCACAATGGCTACCTAACCGTTATCAGTTCAGCCCTTCTTACCTTTTTCTTCATTTTTTATATCGCAGCCGCTTTTAGCGGCATTGGCAGCATCATAACCTATGCTTTTGGCACGCCATACTGGCTTGGGGTCGTTGGATGCGCACTGCTCGTCACTTTTTATATATCCATTGGCGGCTACATGACCGTTGCCCTTGCCGATGCATTCCAAGGAGTATTTCTCCTTTCAATGGTCGTCACTGTTCCACTCATCACCGCGTGGCGCCTGGCAAAAATCGGCGCATTTACCGGCACGCTCAATTGCGCAGCCATGCTCCCAACCACCGGCGCTGTTGGTGGAGGACTTATTGCCGCCGCAAATTGGGGACTTGGCTACGTAGGCATGCCACACATTTTAACAAAGTTTATGGGTATAGATTCAGTCAAAAACATGAAAAAAGCTCAGTATCTTGGCTTGACGCTTCAAGCGCTTGCACTCAGCGCGTCAGCGATCATTGGCCTTCTTGCCCGCTGGTATTTTACTACCCCGCCAGCTTCGGCAGAAAAACTCTTTCTTCATCTTGTCATGGAGCAATGCGCCCCACTACTTGCTGGCTTTATCCTCTGCGCAGTCACGGCAGCTGCTATTTCTTCGCTCGACGCTCAGCTCATCGTGTGTGCTTCGGTTATCGCACGCGATCTCTGCAAAGCAAAAAATGCAGTACAAGAAAAGTTCATAACCCGCCTTAGTACGTTACTCATCGCCGGCATTGGCGCAACTATTGCTCTCACCAACGCGAGCACCATGTATTCCATGGTTCGCTATGCCTGGTCAGGACTCGGAAGTACTTTTGGGCCACTCGTTATTATGAGCCTCTATGCCCCACAACGACTCACCGTCCGCAGCGCGCTAGTTGGCATTCTGGTTGGTGGCCTCACTGCCGCTTTATGGCCATACTATGGTCCGCTCATTCAAACAGCGCCGCTGATTCCAGGTTTTTGTACTGGCTTATTAGTTATGTACCTGCTACCCCTTTAATCCTTACTAATCTTGGTAACGCTTGTACATCTGGTATGCACCGAAAAGCCCCGCAACACCCAATCCAGCACCTAAGCCTATCTGCGTCTTCTGGAGATCACTCAGCCCCTGCTTCTTTGCCTGAGCTGGAGCAGCCGAAGGGATTAACCCCCAAAAATCATTTGCTTTCTCAGCAAAAGCTTTCAGTGGATTACTTGTCCCAACCGCAAGTTTTTTGACCTGATCCGCAGTAGCAATTGTTGCCCCGGTAATTGTTGTAGCATCAAACGTTAATGCAAGCTGAGTAACAATCCCAGCCGAAGGAATAAACCAAAACTGGGCAACCGAAGAGATCAAATCAGTACGGTAATAGGGTACTCCACCGGCAGCTACCCACGAAGGAAAAATCATCACACCATCATACGCAATAGAAGGGTTTACTGTTGTAAACCGTACTTGCACCATGCCACCCATTTTTTCTGGGTTGACCCATTGTTTTTGTGCATCCGGTGTCTTGCTTCCATCTTGAAGCACCGCGGGCATTTTACCTCCCGCATTCCCATAGAGAGCATTTCCCCAAAAACTCACAAGCGATAGGGGATTTGCTTGGATTTGCCCTTGGGTTATTGTATCTATTTGATCGAGTGAACGTACATTAAAAGCAACCTGTCCGCCAAAAAATTGCTCTGTTGCGGCTACAACTGCACACGTTGCAACATACTGGCTCTGCATTTGCTGGTAAAGGCTCTGTTTTTTGCTAATGTCTGCGGCTGCATCACTACCCAAAAGGGAATAGTACTGTTGAAAATCCATTAATGGCCGGTTCCACTTTAAAGAAGAGCACCCGCCAGCAAGAGAGCCTTTTAAACTAGTCAAGACATACATCTGCGCAAGCCCTTCTTTCTTTAGCAAAGGGTGCCCTTGAATTAAAATTTGTGAAGAATCAGCGCTCAACTTAGCCGACCAGCCCGTAACCGGGGCTGTAATAAATTGTCCAGGGCCATTTTGCTGTAATGCAACAAATAGAGCCCCCCTTTCCGGAGATTCATTCGGTAGCTTGAGATAATAGTCAAACAACTGCATATCACAAAAAAAAGATGTCATGGACTGAAATGGCGGCAGCCCACGGTCTGGACCAACAGCAATCTGGTTATTGGACAAGGTGCTTGCATAATACTGTCGTACTGTACTGACTTTCCCAGCAGGAGTCGTAAACGGAAATGGCTTCATCACCTGATACACCGAAGCCTTGGGGATGTTATATTTTACATACGAAGGCTTAGGATCCCCACTCTGAATAGCAATTTGGAGTTCAACTGTAGAAGAAGAGGAAGAAGAATCAAGATCAACGTTAAGTGACGGAAGAGTATTTTTTCCCCAGGACAAAACCTCTAAGTCTGCGGGAATAGGATCTTCAGAAAAATCTCCTGGCACGGTACATATCGACTCAAGCAACCTTCCCTCGGGTGTAAAAAATAAGGCTGGTCTTGTTAAAATCTCCAAATCAAAAGCGGATAACGGGTAAATGCGAGCTAGCCTAGCAAATATTCCTGAATCTCCAGGCAAGAAGGCCGTTTGCTTAATAGTCGTCCCGAACATACAAGCAGTAGTCATAGAAGCATCCAATTGAATTGGTCCAAAAAGGGCTTGCATCCAAGGTATCTTCCCCGCATCATCAGAAAATTTAGCAGCAATACCGAATGGAAATCGGCGCACCCCATTACCGTCTATCGGTACTCCACTGACGTCCATCCACGCCCCATCCTTATAAGCAATCGCGAGAAAGGCAATTGCCGTAAGCGGCTTTCCATCAATTTTAAACTGAGTTCCATCCTGATTATAGTAAGTAACGGTAGTAGCATAATAATAAGGTGCAATAAATGCAGCAGGAGCTTGCGACCCCGACAGCAAAAATGAAGTACGGCGAAGAGAAAAAAGAGAAAGCTCACCTACTGTGATCGTTTTAGTAGAAGGAGCTCGCGCTGCAGAGACTCCCGATGCATTAGCGACTGGTGCTTGTTGAACTACTACCGAAATGGTTTTTTCGACAAAGCCCGCCTGAAGAGAAACAAAAATACAGCCAACCAAGACTAAACACCTGATTAACAAGCCTCGTAGGTAGAACATAGTTGGATAACCTTTCTCATGTATGGCTGACAAAGCAGCAAATAATCTCGTATCCGCTCCGTCACACGCAATTTAATGTAATTTACTTAGATACGTTAGTATCTAGATAGCAAAAGCACCTAACATTTCGCTATAAAAATCAGTACAAAGTTGACAAACCTGCAAGAGATGGTAAAAAAATACCTAACCTGTTTTATTATTTTACTTAGGTGCCATACATGCCAAAACTCCTTATTGTTGAATCGCCTGCCAAAATCAAGACGATTGGAAAGTTTTTGGGCAAGGAATTCAAAATCATGTCCACCTTTGGCCATGTCAAAGATTTGCCACCACATAAACTTGGCGTTACCATAACCCCGGAAAACCATATTGACCTCGAATACGTTCCGCTAGAAGATAAAGCCGATACGATTTCCCAAATCTGCAAGCAAGCACGCACCTGCGACGAAGTCTTTTTGGCCTCTGACCCTGACCGTGAAGGAGAAATCATTTCGTGGCACATCGGCCAAGAAATTGAAAAAGTTCTCAAAAAAGGCCTTATTCACCGTATAACGTTTAACGAAATCACCAAGCCCGCGGTTGAAAAGGCTATTGCCGACAAACGTAGTATTGATGAAAACAAAGTGCATGCACAACAAGCCCGCCGGGTTCTTGACCGTTGGGTAGGCTATGAGGTATCCCCTATCTTATGGAAAAAAATTACCAAGGGGCTCTCCGCTGGCCGCGTGCAATCAGTTGGCCTGATGCTGGTCTGCTTGCGAGAAGATGAAATTGTTGCCTTTAAAGTAGAAGAATACTGGTCGATTCACGGTATTTTCGTAATTGACGGTGAAACATTCGAAGCAGAACTTGCCCGTATTAAAGGCAAAAAACCGGACCTTACGACCAAAGAAGGGGCCGATGCCATCATCGCCAAGCTGCAAGGAACATCGTATACCATCAGCAAAGTCACCGACAAAAAGCGCCTGAAACAACCGGCGCCACCGTTTATGACCAGCTCGCTTCAGCAAGACGCATTTAATAAACTTGGTTTTTCGGTTGACCGCACTATGCAAATAGCGCAAAAGCTCTACGAAGGTTTACCCCTTCGCGATAAAGACAATCCAGAAGCGCTTATCACCTATATGCGTACCGACTCTCTTCGTATTTCTGAAACCGCGATGGTTGACGTACGGGGTTACATTAAAAATACATTTGGCAGTAAATACCTCCCGAGCAAAGAGCGACAATTCGAAGCGAAAGGGGCTTCCCAAGACGCCCACGAAGCTATTCGTCCGATTGATGTAAACCACACCCCGGACAAAGTTGGCCCGTACTTGAGCACCGAGCAAGCAAAGTTATACGAACTTATTTGGAAGCGATTTGTCGCGAGCCAGATGGAAGCAGCGGAATTTTTTCAACGTACTGTTCAAATTGAAGGCGGCGACTACGAATTTCGTACCACCGGCTCTACGCTTATGTTCGACGGCTTCTTGAACGTCTACTTAGCAGAAGAAGATGAAGAGGAAAAATCAGCCACCATTCCAAAATCAGTTGCCGACGGTAAAGCAGTCAACCTGAACAAAGGAGAAGGCAAACAGCACTTTACCAAACCACCAGCACGTTACACACAGGCAACGTTGGTAAAAGAATTAAAAGAAAAAGACATTGGTCGTCCAAGTACATATGCCGCCATTCTTTCAACCTTGATCAAACGAAATTACGTCACAGTTGATAACAAGCGGTTTTCACCCTCAGAACTTGGGCGCTCGGTGAACAAACTCCTCACCCACCATCTCCCCGATATTATTAACGTCGACTTTACCGCGAACATGGAACAGTCGCTTGATAAAATCGCCGAGGGTTCCATTGAACGCGACAAGGTACTGCTAGAGTTCTACAAGAAATTCAGCAAAGACCTTGAAGCATTTGGCGGCGCTCCCGGAAAAAAAGAAGCACAGAAAACCGAACTCACCTGTCCAGAACCGGAGTGTGGAAAAGCACTCTACATTCGCTTCGGACGAAGTGGCGAGTTTGTGGGATGTGAGGGTTTTCCCGACTGCACATTCACGAGCAATTATACGAGGGACGAACAAGGAAATATTATGTTGACAGCTAACGAACCAGTACAACCAGAGACCACCGGTCTTAAATGCCCAAAATGTAGCAAAGAAATGGTCAAACGTATTGGCAAATATGGCCCATTCATCTCCTGCTCTGGCTACCCAGCCTGTAAGCATATTCATCAAGAAACACTCAAAATGGCCTGCCCAAAATGCGGCAGCCAGATTGCCAAACGCGCCTGGCGTGGCGGTAGCTTCTGGGGATGCACCGGCTACCCGAACTGTAAGTTTGCCGTGTTTAACGATGTTAAAGAGATCCCATGCTCAAAGTGTGGTACGCAGCCATACATGATTGTGAACAAAGGAAAGGATGGCGTTGAGACGCTATCGTGCCCTGACAAAGAATGTGGGAATGTTGTTAAAGAATAGCCCTCCGGGGTTTTAGTCTAGAAGAGGCTGGTGTGAGTAATTGCACCAGCCTCTTTTCTCATTTCACCCGTAGCAAAAACTTTAACTCTTGCGCTTTCAAAGTCGCGTGGCGGGCATCCCTTGTACCGCTACCTCTGCTTGTGGCGCTCAAAGTAAGATCTAATTTTATACCTGCGAGAGCCCGAACCAGGGTGGCCCGGCACGCGCCAATTCCTCCTCTCAGAGCCACGATCGAAACACCAGCATATTTCTCTATCACCAAAAAACAAATTCTCACTACTGCACCAACTTTTTTCCACTTGCTTTTTTCTGAAACAGGAGCATAATTCTTCTATCCTTTACAGCATGTTACAAACTTCCGTGATCTTGGGACCTACTGTAGAGGGTGTTTTAGTTATAGGTCATCGTAGCCGTTATGCCTGTACTTTTAACATCAGCTGCGATGACTTTGGTATTTACCCCAAATATGAGGTTAACTATGCTTAACAACAGAGGAACAGGAGCTTTCAAAAAGCTACTGCAATGTGTAACACAACCATCGACTCTTTTTTCTAAGGGAGACCACGAAACTGGTCTTCACACACTGGGGACCAAAGCCCGAGGGTTGTTGATAGTCTCCGATGAAAATCGACGAGTCGCAGTAAACGTAAAACGAAAGTTCGCCATGGAGTTTGAGGCCGTCTATCACGGATCCCAAATCGACATCGACACAATCGTTCTAAAAGGTGACGACATAGTAATGCAAAGCGCTCTACTATCAAATCCAGCAATAACTGGTATTGATAGAGGGCGCTATTCGTTTATCATCACGCCCGGTTATACCGAAGCCGAAGTGGTACATGATGTGGTCAGAGCGTTGAATCTGAAATTAGCACAACTGTTCTGCGTACCTGGTGGCATGGATGGAGTCTTTCTCAATCCGCGCCCGGGGCTTGCCGGGGTCTACAACACTCCAATGCCAGCTGCCGAATATGCCGACGGTTTGCGGGGTATTTGTCCCGACATCAAGAAAGTATGCATTGCCTATTCACCATCAGATCAACCACAACAGCACAAATCACTCGATGGCCAGTATCGACGTCTCAAAAAAATGATGTCCGACCTTGGTATCGAAGTGGTGACTCATTTGTGGGATTTTAAAGATGCGTATGAACGTGAACTTAAAAATCAACTCAAGAGCTGTCAGGTTATCATCACCCTTGATGAACCTGCCGTAGGCCAGCATCGCAAACTGGTAAAAAGGCTCTGTGAAGAGACCAAAACCTTATTCTGTAGCTCTGAGTTAACTTCAGTACTTGAAGGAGCCGGCATCGGCGCAGGCGTAACAGAGGATACCTATGTGTATCCGATGGTACCGCTTCTCCACGAGCTCTTGAACGCTGGCAACGAGGTGGTTCCTTCGTTTCAAATCCCGGCACAAGATGGTATGCGCTATAACCTTGATGCGATGGAACGCCAAGGGGTAAAGCTCACGGCACTCCTGCGCGCCCTCCTGCGCATGAAAGCCGCTGATGATAGCAGTGCCATTAAACTAAGTTAACGTTACACAGTCGTACAAAAAAAGGGACAGCAATGAAGCTAATTCCAAAAGATAAATGCCGCATCGGCATACTGATGGTACATGGTCGTCCGTACCACATATCAGCAGTAAATCAATTCCTCAATCAAGTTTCAAACGGGCTACAAGGGGTTTACAACACGCCTATCTACAGTGTTTCATCAATGAATGAAGATGAAATTAAAAGTTGTGTAAACAAAATGATTGCTCGAAAAGAGGTAGATGTTGTCTATAGTATAGGCTTAACATGCACTGCGTACGCCAGTGAAGTTACAAAGCAACACAATAACTTCCCCCTCCTTTTCTCTGGCGTACTCGACCCAGTAGGGGAAGAGATTATTAATTCGTTGGAAAATCCTGGAGAAAACATTACAGGTGCTACTTTTGAACCAAGCTCAACAGAAGATCTAGTAAATGGAATTAGCGCTCTTTATCCGGATGTAACCAGCATATTTATTCCGTATTTATCAGAGTACAAAAGTAATATTTTAGAAATACAGGCTAAAGAGCTGCAGCAAAAGCTCTCGGCCATAGGCATGGAAGTTTTTATAGAACCAATTGGGCGTAACTATGATCAGCTAATGGAGCTTGTAGAAAAATACCGTAAAAAAGTTTCTTGCTTTCTGCTTCTTGACGGCTGTTTTAGTAGCGTTGCACAAAAACCAATTGCATATATCGCCTGGGAAGAGTGTATCACCCAAATTGGTTGTTCCAGCTCAAGCATGGCATGTGGCGCAGCTATTACTTATAGCGGCGATCTGAACCCTCTAAGTTCCGCAGTTTACCAACAGCTAGAAACTGCACGAAAAGAGCAGATGCCGCTAGGAAAAATACCAATTAAAATGGTACCGAATAACCGGGAATTCATTATCAACGTTGATATGATGCGAAGAATTGGCTACTCGGTTGAATCACTAGAGCGCATTTGTAAATCGAAAGGAATCTCAGCTACGATAAGGCTGTGGACATCATCATCGCAAGATAACTAAATCCATTTTCATACATGGTTCGTACGCTTGGAATTCCCCAACTCCAGGCGTACGAACTCCCCCGTAACGTTAGACAAAGGCATACACCATGCATCATCAGAAATCTACATATTCTCTCACACTCCTTCTTCTCCTGACCTTCTTGGCTACTGCTTACATCGCTATTTCAAAAATTTCTAAGCCCCGCCGATATACCATAGGACTCGTGTACATACCAACTCGTGCCTTTCCGGAATATGTCAACGCGCGACTTATTGATACAATACGCCATGATAAACGATTTATCATAAAAGAATTTACGGCTGCTGGCGGTTTTTTTGACCTAAATATGATTAACTCTGCATGTAACGAAGCGATTAGTAGTGACGTTGACTTAATTATAACAACGGGGCTTCATTGCTCGAAAAGTGCTATTGTCACAGCAATAAAACGGGAATCGACTAAGCCCATTATTTTCATGGGAGTCACCGATGTCATTAATCACGAACTTGTTAAGTCGCTTCAAAAACCGGAAGGTTATGCCACTGGGATAGAATCAAATTCACCATTCGCAAACGATTTCAGTCCAGCCGACCTATTAGGCTCAATAAAGCAAAAGGTGAATACTATACTCCTCCCTTACGCTACATTTGTTGCCGAATCTCTCGATACACAGGCTAAATTACTTCAACGCAGCTGCAAACACTCTGGACAAAAAATAACACTTCTCCCAATAAATCACTTAGGAGAGACCCTATCAAAAGTTGTTAGTTTGCTACCTAACCACAATGCTCTCTTATACCTTGAGGGCGATGCGATCAGCCCCCACGCACCAGGCCTTGGAAAACTAGCCTCTCAACATAACGTAACTATGCTTGCCGGTTCAATCGACGGCATTAAAGATTCCGCCCTCAGCTACGCCGCCGACCCAGCTTGTCTAGCAGATATTGCCTTTGAAATAGCTAAAGAAATTTTGATTAACAAAAAGAAGCCAGGCGACATACCAGTACGCCAAGAGAGAGTGCCGCGCAATCTTATCATCAACACCAAACTATGCCAGGAGCAAGATCTTGCCAATATAGACATACCAGCAGTAGTACAAAGAATAAGAAGCGATGAACGCTTTGCGGCGGTTCATGACCACATTATTGTTGACGGTGTGGTTGTTTAGAAGTGAATAAACAGCGCTAGCTGCGATCCGCCGCCGCACCAAAGGTGCCCAGGCGTGACAGGCCCTAGTAACGAAGGCGGTTGCGAGCGAAGCGCGGCAATCCAAGAATTATTGAAAGGAAATACTATGAACAAAAACCTCAAAATCATTCTCGCCTTCACCTGTCTGCTCCTCGCCGCAGGTGGCATCTATTATTACAAAACACGACCAACCCGCATCTTCAAAATTGGGATTGTCTACTGCCCGTCTGTCGCCTTTCATGAACATGTGGTTGGTCTACTAAAAAAACAGATCGCTGCCGACAACCGGTTTGTCGTGGAAGACTTTGCCGTTCCGTCCGTTAATGACCCACTCACTTGCAGCAGCATCTGCAACGCCGCCCTTGAGAGTAAGGCAGACATCATTCTGGCAGCCTGCATTACCTGCTCACAATGCGTGGTTCAGGCAGCCGCCAAACGAAAATCAACCAAACCAATCGTCTTTTTCTGTGTCGCAAGCCCAACCACTTACGGCATTATTAACGCCCTTGATAAGCCGGAAAAGTATGTGACCGGCATTGCCTCCAGCCAGGGTTTTGACGAGAACTTTAATGCCGCTGACCTCCTGCTGCACGCCAAACCGCAAGTCAAAAAAGTGCTACTACCGTACCTGGTCTGCCCAGATGATAATGAGAAAGTGGTCAAAGCAGTGGCCGCAACCTTTGCTGAACACGGCGTGAGCGCTACCATTCTGCCGATATATGACACTGTCGAAGCCCTCAGTATGGTGGCGAGCAAACTCCCAACCCATGATGCAATGATGTATTTTGAAAATGATGGACTAGTCAGCTGTGCCACTGGCCTGGGAAAATTGGCCTCGCAACACCATGTCACTATGTTTGCTAGCTCTTTTGACGGTGTGGAGTGTTCAGCGCTCAGTTATTCGGCAAATCTGCAAAAACTGGCCAAGGCCGCTTTCATTATGGCGCGCCATGTCGTAATCAAAAATGGCACCCATGTGCCAGTCAAGGTGCTGAATGTTAAGCGGTATTTCCGCATTAATCTCCCGCTCTGTAAGGAGCAGGGGCTGAAAGACGTCAACCCCGCTGCCGTTATTGCTGCAATCCAGCAAGACTCACGACTCGCCCTCATGCATAAAAATATTGTAGTTACATAGATTCGTCAGAGTCATACTCATCATTTGGCCCTTGAAAAAGTGCCGTTGACACTCGAGAGGGACCATAAATGCTTGGTGAAGTTGCTCGGCCGAGGTAAGCGTTCGCAACAGAGATCATTTGTCTCAATTCCGCTGCATCATTATCAGTCCCCTGACGCATGCGTAAACAATCCTGAGCACAAGCGCACACTTGTTCGGCATGCCGAACGGTCGGAGTGCGGAGAAATATTTGGTTTAAAACCACAGCATACTCAACACAATCGGCATAAGGCGTTTTCACGGGAGCACCCGGCGTAGTAACCCGTCGATCGGGAGTCCGCGGTGGCGTTGCAAATCCTGCCGCTCCAAAGGGAACTGCTGCATAACCACCCATGCCTATAACATCATCCATGCCAAAAACACTACCCGCAGAGAGCAGAAGCCCCATACATATTTTTTTATACATACATACCTTTCTATCGTCATGATACACAAATTGGTCAATTTACCAAAAACGCAAAAAGTACGGCTGTAGAAATATTTGAGGGATAAAAATGGTAGCACAGCGAAGGCAGGCAAAAGAAGAATATGTGCAATCTGGCACGTTTACTCAGGTATAGAGGGCAACCGTGCCTTCACCTGCGAAAACGAATCATTAAACACTTCCTTTCCTTCAGCTGAATATGCACGAACAATAAACCAGTAGGCGTGCCGACTGTTCCTGAGTCGCTCAATACGCCCGCACATTCTCTCGCCATAGCAATACTTGGCTACGCCCTCTAAAACGCTTCTAGTCTCTCTACAACAGTAAATTTCTAGCTTTTCTAAGAAATACGCCCACCCTTCCGGCGAGAAGATCTGTGCGTAGTCATAAATGGCCGCTGGTTCCAAAAACTGCGTCATGTAGACAAGAACTATACAATACCATTTACCCTCATTCGTTGAGAAAAAATTACACCCTTCTCGACTTCGTGATGCCTCAAACACATCCCACATTCGGTGTAAAAACAGCTCCCCCCACAGATTGATTTGGCACAGTCGCTGCTCAATTTCTTCAAAAGTAAGATAGCCACCCATAAAGCGCTCCACAAACTCCCCTACCGTCATTTGACCAGGCTGCTCATTTTCTTTAGAAACATCTTCAACGATCGCTTCCTGAATCTTCTCAGACCATGGCGAACCTAACGGCGCCGTCACCATTTCCGGTGTTGCAGCCTCACCAACTAGTGACACGCTCCCCTTGCTAGGCGTATGCACTTCCAAGGTTTCCCCGGACGTACTATCCGCCGCGTGCAGTCCGCTCATAAGCCCGAGAAAACCAAGCGTTATTATTAATTTATTTTTCATTTATCCCCCACATTAGTCTGTTATAGGCCGTAGCACTATATCGATTACTCTCAATTCAAAAAAAGGTTTCCTTTGTGGCCGGGCCTCATCTGCTTCCGCCGGGCTGCGTCTGTATTCAAATGCCACCAGTTTTAATGGCGGAGCACACTCCGTCAAAAAGCATTGGCGCTCTGATAAGGAACTCTCTCCTGATACCGCACGCTCTCCGTCTCTCGCTTTAACACAAAAGCTGCTATCTTCTTGCAGATTATGCATTAACGTTGTATATAAAAATCCACAGTACTGAGAAAATGACTGTTCATAGTTCCCGGCGAGCTTCTGATAACCAATTGCCACCGCACACATAAGATCCCACGCGAAAGTGTGAAGCGTATACAGCTGAAGCTCAGCAATATCATCCCTACTTGGTATACGATCAGGGGTGCTCAACAACGCAATAAGCTCAGACCTTTTCGACGCAAAGCACTCTCTATAGCGCGAACATGTATAAGTCGGGCTAACAGATATGCCTCGCTGATGATGCACCAAAACAGTCCGTGAAACAAAATCCACACATGTCTCAACAGTAGAAGCAGATAACAAACGAAGATACTCTTGAGCAACACATTGTTGTTCAGCAGTCAAAAGGCCCCCAGCGTCTGGAATTCGCACCCACTGCCCATCAGCAGCATACGCATTCCCTAAGAACCCCCCGCCTACTACGATACTCAATATAATCTTTTTATACATGAACTAAACCCAACAACGTATGAATACTAAAAACTGAGATCGGCTGCACTCGCAAGCCGAAAAAGAACTACCATCAGCAGTAATTTCTTTTTCATCATTCTGCCAAGGCATATTCTATTGTTATGCAAGAGGTTTTTTTTGGGCCTCTTTTGCCTATCACTATGTATTCATATCCTACGAGCTTATATGACGGTACAATCTCAGCCAACCAACGATCTCGCTCTGCTGGACGATCTAGTCCAAGCTCCTCTTTTTCCTTTTCCCTTAAGCGGCACACAAAGTCAGTATCTTGTTTTTGATTTTCCTCTAACGTATTCCAGGCCAGTTCACAATAATAATCAAAGTTACTGAACTCCCGCTCTTTCTTCATAGGCCACGTGAGGGCATCATAGCCGTCCATAAGAGCACACATGAACCCCCACATAAAAATATGTGTTGTATAAAGCTCAAGCAGAATTACGTCAGTCCTGGTAAGTTTATGGCGAGAAGAACGCAATGCACCAAGGAACTCACGTCTTTCATGCTGGAAACACTCTTTATATCGCCTATAATCATCGAGTGAGCCTTCAAGCCGGTGGTTACGACTCCCCAAAACCAACTTCCACACAAACTGTGTTGAATTATGTGAGGTGTTTTTCGAAAAAAAGTCTTGATATTTTTTGGCTGTGCAAAGTTGCTCCGGGGTTAGAAAACCGTTTTCCCCTGAAACCTTCCTTACGATGGCCCCATCAGCAGCATCTGCACTTCCAATAAAAAAAACACTTACGGCGAGCCCAAATACAATTCCCTTATGCATGCAATACATCCAAAATACGATAAAACAATGGTAAAAACGGCTGTATATGTAAAAAAAAGGGTCGCGGATATTAGCATATAAGAAAAAATTAAGATATGGGCGACTGCAAAAATGTTTCTATATGGGGCAAAAACGAGGGCCTTTCAGCAGGCAAAAGAAAAAATTTCTCAAAAAATACACTTTTCTGAAGACAATCGTTTTTTTATTGACTATACTTCCGGCTCGTTTTGAAATATATGTGCGCCCATAGCTTCCTCCTTCGTTACGCTAGAACAGCTAACTACAGCGGACTGCCGCAGGCTCATATAACAAATACAGACTAAATACTTTGAAATATATGTGCGCCCATAGCTCAATTGGATAGAGTACCAGACTACGAATCTGGCGGTTATAGGTTCGACTCCTATTGGGCGCACCATTCTTAAAACAAGTTTATGCGAACTTGCGGTCTATAAAATATGTGTAATAATATTCGTGAAAACGAAATTCTACGGTATGGAGAGATGGCTGAGCGGTCGAAAGCGCGCGCCTGCTAAGTGCGTATACTCTGAAAAGGGTATCGAGGGTTCGAATCCCTCTCTCTCCACCATTCGCCTACGGGCAAACAAAAATATGTACATTCATGGAGAGATGGCAGAGCGGTTGAATGCGGCGGTCTTGAAAACCGTTATGTTGAAAGGCATCGGGGGTTCGAATCCCTCTCTCTCCACCAGCTTTCCCCTTTGCAAGTACGAAGTACATTACAAAAAAAACTACGACTGCAATCGCAATTCAATTAAAAAATCATTCTTTTTTTCTTTAGCCACACTCGGCCTTTTGATTATAAGGGGCTACAGTGCCGCCTCCATGAACGAAGTCCAGCTGCAAGCAATCGCCCTTAACAATCAATTAATCGTTTAGGACTGCGGAGCGGAAACTGCACCCGGCGCCACAGGCGAAACAAGAGATGCATCAGACCCTGATGGTCCAGTGGAAGATGCTGATACACACGAAATCGGAGCCATCATATCGGACGGCATAGTCATTGCGCCCATCGGACCGGAAATCGCAGTATTCTGCCCAAGCGCTATATCAGTCGATACTGATGGTGTCGGCTGCATGGCGACAGCAGGAGTTGGAGGACCAGAAAGCGTCGCATCTGGCACGACAAGGTTGGCTGTACTCGATGCTGACTCTGGCTTCTTATTATTGGCATTCAGTATCGCCTTTGCTTCGTCGGAATTCATAGGCAACAACATGAAATTTGGATTTGAAATAACCGCTTGCAGCGCCTTATTGCAGTCGGCAGCAACAGAACGGTATGTCTTCATAGCATCGTCAGAAGCCGGAGGCATAGTAGAAAGTACTGTCGCAACACCAGCAATAAACATTGAAATATCTAGTACTACGGACAGAGCACCTTCCTCAGTATCAAGGAATGTTTTCCATTGTTGCTGCTGCTGAACAAGAAGCCCGTTCACTGCACTCACTGTGTCGGAAAAGGACTTAATTACGGCGTCCATAGGGTTAACCGTCTGCGCTTTCTTCAGCTCTTTCCGCAGAGAGCTAAGAAGCGAATCAAATTGCCCCGAAGCTACAAATAATTTTCCTGGCTTAATGTGCCCGGGAGTAGCAGTCATGGTGGCCACATTCCCCAATAATGCGCACAACAACCACACTGAAATATTCATAGAGCTCCTCTCAAAAACAACCAACCACAGTACTATCTTAAGCATATAAGTAATCTTAAATAAAAAGATACCATTGACCAATACGCAGCCACTCAAGCCTTGATTCTAGCATATATTTCCTTCATGCGGCCAAACCGCATCCCCCCCCCCCAAAGGGCTTCACGCTCTTTGATAAAGGTGGTGCGCTTGCGCGACTAAAAACCACAATCATTTGCGCTCTTTTACTCAAATAGTGTAGAATAAACCATGAATACTATAAATTTAGCCGGGGATTCTCGATGAATATCAAGCACTTGCGCCTACTTTCTCTACTGCTCATTACAGCACTTGCCACCAACAACCTGCACACCACTCCCTCTGCCGCTGATGCCAGCACAGAAGACTCAGCACTCGGCACACTGAACACCCACCTCAAGACGCATCGCCATACGTATGCTGCAGGACTTGGTGCCGTTGGCCTCCTGAATTTGGCCTACTTGTTTAAAAGTGGCAAACTCAGCAAAGCTAAACTCAAAAGACTTTTCAAAAAAGAAAATCGCGCTGTTACAACGCAATTAATCCTCGGCAGCCTCCTACCATTCATCCTTGCGGGAGGTGTTGAGTTCAATGGCTATGGCTACGCTAAAGAACAAACATCGCCAAAACAGGATCCGTCAATAACCGTACATGCTCAAGAAAGCAATACGAACGACACTGGAGGCAGCGAAGGTGATGCAGTCAGCGCCACCTCCAATATGCTACCACTAAGCAGCCCCTTGCCACTTACTTCTAAGATTCAAAACACCAGCAATGAAGCCGTCGAAGAAACGGACGACGCTGAAGACAACGAAAGTGATACTGAAGACAACGAAAGTGATCCTGCCAGCGCCACCTCCAATATGCCGGCAACAGAACCTGCTGCAGAGACGCGCGGCAGAGTGCCGCGCGTAGCGCAAAGCACAGAAATCGTCACTGAGGAAACCGAAAAAGCGGCCGCGCGCCACGGAGAAGATGCCTCTGCTGAAGCATCTTCACCAACCATAGAAGAGCGTATGGCGCACACTGAAGAATTTGCAAAACGACTTGATACATGCACTGAGGTTGCTGAAATCGACGAACAAGCGCTCTACCTCATTGAGACAGCCACGATAAAGGGTTGTTTTGATTCGACAGTACATAACCATGAAATTAAAGACTGGCTCAAAAATATATTTAATCCTATCCACAATCGCATGCTCAGAAAATGGAGCGAGCTCAAGGAAAAAGAAGCCGGTGATTCTCTGCAGAAAAAAATAGAAACTCTCTCGCAGCTATCCAAGTCGCTGCAACGCGAAAAGGAATTGACGACATCTCAGATAGCTCTAAAATGGGCGGCAACTAAAAAACTGGCAGTAGACTCCTTAATTCTAAATCTCAAAGCAGAACCTGGTAAGCTTGAGGCAATAGCAAGAGAAATCAAAGACAATGCAGGTACGGTCGTTGAACAGTTACCTCATAACCCAATAGCTTTTCCGCTCGTGGCCAATTGGCTAGGAAATCCCGATTATGGTGGGGATAGTGATTTCCCAATCTCGGATATAGATCACGCGGTGGAGTTTCTTCAAGATTTATTGACTCTTGCACAAGGACATGACACCACTCGCCACAGCTTTGAAAAGGAAAGTTCTCCGCGTAATAGAACTTTTAATTTTTTTAATGAGATCCAAATACGTGAGGAGCGCCCTAATTGGCAGCAAGAGCTTCTGAAGCATCCCATTCTTCAGAAGATCGACAAGCTTATAAAGGCTGGCTTCCAGTGGAATGGCGAAGCGTTCGTGATCCAAAATCCTGCGTAAGAGTAGACACTATTTTTGCCGGTAAAAAACCACAATCATTTGCGTTCTTTTACTCAAATAGTGTAGAATAAACCATAGAATACTATACAATTAGCCGGGGATTCTCTATGAATATCAAGCACTTGCGCCTACTTTCTCTACTGCTCATTACAGCACTTGCCACCAACAACCTGCACACCACTCCCTCTGCCGCTGATGCCAGCACAGAAGACTCAGCACTCGGCACACTGAACACCCACCTCAAGACGCATCGCCATACGTATGCTGCAGGACTTGGTGCCGTTGGCCTCCTGAATTTGGCCTACTTGTTTAAAAGTGGCAAACTCAGCAAAGCTAAACTCAAAAGACTTTTCAAAAAAGAAAATCGCGCTGTTACAACGCAATTAATCCTCGGCAGCCTCCTACCATTCATCCTTGCGGGAGGTGTTGAGTTCAATGGCTATGGCTACGCTAAAGAACAAACATCGCCAAAACAGGATCCGTCAATAACCGTACATGCTCAAGAAAGCAATACGAACGACACTGGAGGCAACGAAAGCAATGCAGTCAGCGCCAGCTCAGATACGCCACTACCAAATTTTGCCGAAGAGACTAATGATAACCCGATAGAGGCTAAACCGGGGGTCACAGAAGCAGAGAGCCCAGAAAAACAAGAGACTCCTATCAGAGTTACTGCACCTGGCACAGAAAACACTGAACCCAGCCAAACTTCTACAAACCCAATGCGCACCCCTAGGGCCGTGCCACTCCCTCAAGCAAAACCTGCTGCAGAGACTCCTGATAACCTCGTGAACGCTGAACCGGAAGTCACAAAAGCAGAGAGCCGAGAAGAACAAAAAACTTCTATGAGAGTTACTGCACCCGTCACAGAACATACTAAAACACTAAAAAATCCAGATGCGAAAGACGTATCTCCTCGAACAAGCCTTGCAAAGCCCGTTCATACGACTCTCCCCCAAGTAAAACCTACTGGAAAGGACTCAAGCGTAGTTCAAAACCCGCAGCCCGCGAACTCTGTTCGAGATGATAAAGACATACAGTTGAAGCCGACTACGACTTCCGTGGTGCCGAACGCGGACGACCAAAGCCCTTCAGGAAAACACGAGACAGTAAAGCCTACAGACGAAGATACTCCCTTGTTGACGACAAACGCAAGTGCAGCAGATTCCTCAATCACCCCTGAGATACAACAACAGATAGCAGATTTTGAACAATTCGTTAGAGACCTGGAGGATAAAACCAACCAAGTCGACGTGAATATTGTATTTCAAAAAGGAGAAGAGATTAGCGCACTTCTAAGCAAACTTTCTCCAGATTCTCGTGCCGCCACAGCTTTGAAAGAATTCAAGGAAAAACTCTTAAGCCAATTCTTACAGGAGATACAAAAAGATTTATCTGCCAAGGACAACTCAAGCGACTTAGAACAATTCCTGAAGAGGAGCCCAACGAATGCCCAAAACCGACCATTTACTACAGAAGTTATGAAGCTTATGAAAGAAAGTGCACTTAGCCGCCTTCTCACCCTGTACACCGAGGAGCTCCATGATCCACTGATAATGGATGATTCCGAGCAGCGCCTCTCGAAAGCTGACGTAATTAATAAATCTCTGAAAACTCTACCAAAAGATATCGTGGATAATGAGATGACGAAAACATTCGCTAACGATTTAAGAGCAATCCACGAGGCTTTAGTGAGCAGCGTAATAAACATGTTCGAAACTAAAGTCGCTGACATGTCTGATGGCGGCAAGGTATACGACACGAGCGAGGAATTTAAGCACTTTATAGGAAAGCTTACCCTCCCAGGAGTCAAGACTGCAATTCAGAAAATAGATGATATAATGCAGAGCCGCCTTGACGAGATAGAGGAGGAAGAGGCGTCACTCGAGGAAAGCGGTAGCAAGTTCCTAAGTGAGCTTTCTGATGATAACATTCCCATTCCTTTACAAAGAAACCCGGAGAATGGCAGCTTGTACGTAGAAAGCGGCGATGCCTCCTTAGAAGGCAAATGCAGGTACTACACTGAGGTTTGCACCAAATGGAATGCGCTCTACGGCAATACGTATGGCGAACTGCCCTTAAAAGCAGAATCGGCTTCCTTCACCGCAGCATTTGAGCTAATACAGAAAACCGCACAAGATGATCCTATTGCTCAGCAAATAGCCAATAAGCTAGCGACGCTTTTCACAACAAAGCCGACGCTCCTTTACGAACTAAAAACAGGCCTAGAAGCCATCGAGCTTATTGAGCTTGCTAAGAAGCAACCAATAACGCTGACTGACCTGGCCGCCGCTAAGAGGATTCGTACAGAGATCTACAATTATGGGTACGGGATTCCCGATCATAGCTCTCTCACCGATCCCCTGGGGGAGGCTATTAAAGCTGCTGAGGGCAAGCAGTAAGCCTATCTTAAGATATTGCTGCAGCGCGTACCGAGTAGCGCCGAAACTGGTAACACAACACAAGATAATAGCCCACCGCACGCAGACCATTACACACGTTCTGGATGGGCAAATCAAGTAAGAAAGAGATTACCGTCTCCATGAGCCCCGCAAAGCCAAGCAGTGAGATATAGGCAAAGCTCAGCCCTTTTACGCTTTTGCGTGCATGGTTTTTGAGCACCTGCGGCAGCTGAGTAAATATTTGTACCACAACCGAAATCCATCCCATTGCATTGCCAATAGCGGCTGGATACCACCAAGCAATCGTCAACAGGAGGCCGGCGACTACGTGAAGTGTGGCATACGAGGCAACCAAGAACTGGCGCGACTCTTTCTCACGGCAGTAATAAAAACACTGTGCCACCAGTAGGCCTATATTAAACAAACAAAGCGGTTCCATAACGCGGCAAGCAAGCGGAAGAACCAACAAAAAGGTGTACATTGTCGTTGCTAAATTACCGGTGTAATCAAAGAAGACCATTCGATAGCTGAGTCCAGCGGTCGAATGATTTTGATAGTTCAACAGGATCTGAGGCATCCCTGCAAAATACTGAATCGTAAAAGGGACCCAGGCAAGCCAACCGTAAGAAATAACACTTAATTCACCCATATACTTTCTTATTCCTTTCTCGGGTTGCGACTAAATGATGCAAACTGATAGACAAATATGCCGTACACCAACACACCACGCACCGCACTCAACACACTTTGCAGCGGCAACAAACGCATAAACGCAATACCAAGCTCTGCACATGCAGCCGCGCCCAGCATGGAAACGTACCAAAAACTCAATCCCTCAACACTCCGCGCCTGCTGATTTTTCACAATTTGCGGAAGCTGGAAGATGGCATACAAAATCGTAAAAAGCCAGCCAGTTGTAAAACCAATCTCAAGGGGATACCAACGCCCCCAGACCAACGCTCCTGCCGCCAGCGCCAGCACAACAGTATAGCTGTATACCACACTCATCCGCACCTTCGTCCGCCCACTATACCAAAACTCCTGAAGCGCCAAAGTCAGCCAGGCAAAAAGTATAAGCGGATGCATAACACGATAGGCAAGCGGCAAGCACATAAAATGGTCATAGAGCAGCGAGCAGAGAAGCCCACAAATTCCCAAAAATACAGTCCATTGACTCAGACTCTTACTAGACTGTTTACGCCAGTTAAGATAAACCTGCGCCAACGGTGCGGCACAAAACAGCAGCATAGGAACCCAGGCAATGTATTCGGCTAATTGTATCATGCAGATATTCCTTAAAAATGGTCATAGCGACAGCGTGTCTCACGATGAAGCGGATGATGGCCAAAAGACTTAAGGAGTGTATCCAATGAGATAAGAGAAACGATATAGTTTTATGCTACGGGAGACAAAATCAGCAACTCATCGCCGAGCCGCTCATTAAACGATCGGCCATTACTTCTGTATCGGCGTCGCACTATTACCAGCCCCACGCTGCCGATACACAAAGAACTGAGTAAGATAAATGAAGTAACAGATCGTTACACGGGCAGTCGCCAGAATGGTTGGTAATGGCAAGCCGTACACGAAAGACAAGATTAAATCACAAATACCGCCAAAACCAATGGCGGAAGAGAAGAGGATATTGAACCCCACCGTACTTTTTCGCCACCAATTCCGGTAAATCTGAGGCATATCAGACATCACACCGGTGACCACTGCGCACCAGCCAGCCAACATGCCGGCCTGAATTGGATACCAGAAACCCATGACGACCAGAGCCGCCAGAACAGTTATTTGTTTGAAATACGCAAACCGCAACCAGCGCTGCGCCGACCGATGGTGATCGTAATAGTAGCCTTGGATTGCAAGTGTAATGAGCCCAGACAGACAGATCGGATACAAGAGCTTATGTGCCAGCGGGAGGTCAAGTAGATAGACATACACAGTGTAGCTTGAAACAGCAAAAATCCGCAGAAACAACATCCAATGGCTCAAGCCGACGGCGTCGCCTCTTCGATAGTTGGTTCGCACTTGTGGCCATGGCGCTATCGCATACAACGATATCGGCAGCCACATTAACACTGAATAGTCCATCTACCCTCTCCTTTAAAATCCGCTACTTATTTTGTCGTAAATCGACGGACAAATTCAACCATAACCCGAATGCCGGTACCGGTTGCCCCTTTCCCCAAATAGGTAGTGCCAGGGATTTTACTATCAGTTCCAGCAATATCTAAATGCGCCCAACGACGACCTTTTTCAATAAAATGCTCTAAAAACAATGCCGCCGTAATTGCTCCTGCCTTGTAGGTTTGTGAACCAGAATTGGAAATGTCAGCAACACTCGACTCGATAGCAGGTTTGTATTCATCAGACAATGGCAATGGCCAGACTTTGTCACCAACAAAAAAGCCAATTTCTGTCAGCTCTTTTGCTAAATCTTCGTCACGAGTCATCAGTCCAGCAAAAAATGGCCCAAAAGTTGCTGCACAAGAACCGGTCAACGTTGCAATATCAATAATAACAGCAGGATCATATTTCTTCTGTACATGGCACAGCGCGTCAGACAAAATCAAGCGCCCCTCTGCGTCGGTGTTTTCAATTTCCACGTTAATGCCATTCATGGCAATTACCACATCGTCTTGCTTACTTGCATGGCCGCTTGGCATGTTTTCTACCAACGGCGTTACGCCAACCACTGATACACTCGGTTTAAGCTGCGCAATAATCTGCATCGAGGCAAAAACAGCAGCCGCACCAGACATGTCATACTTCATACCAGTCATATAATTTGATGGCTTCAAGCTGATACCACCGGTATCAAAACACACCCCTTTGCCGACCAAGGCAATAGGCTTCTTTTTTGCTGCTTTCGCTGCTTTATACTCTAGTACAACGATTTTACCTTCATGCTCAGAGCCTTTTGCTACCGAATAAAAACAACCCATACCCATCTCACGCGCCTCTTCTTGGCTAATGACAGTGTAGGTAAGTCCGTATTCTTTGGCGATTTGTTTTGCTTTATCTGCCATTATTTGCGGATACATATGATTTGGTGGCGTGTCAGACAATGTACGAGCCATATTCATGGCTTCGCCAATTATGGTACCGTTTTCAATTGAGGGCAGATTCTTTTTCTCAGTACCAACAAAACTTATTTTTGGCGACCACGTCTTTTTGTCTTTTTTGAATTCTACGTACTGATAGCTCGCAATGTGAAGAAGTGTCGTGACTTGTTCCACGTACACTTCACGCGCAAGGCCAAATGGTTTTGGTTCTGGAACGCAGAGCATTATTTCTTTTACGTCCGTTGCTTTGAGATAATTGTAACCAATTCCTAACGCACGACGCAGCGTCTCCATATTGTCAACCGCTTTTTTATCTAGATCACCAAGACCTACAAAAACAAGCGGAATTCCATTCGCTACATGCGCACAACTTTGACCAGACTTACCAGTAAAATGAACGGCTTTAAATACTGCTGCAAGGTCGATACCTTTAATGTACGGCGCAAGTGCAGTCGCAACAAAATCTGGTAATGAACGAAGAGAACTTGAAACGTCTGAAATCGTTACGGCAGCCAAAACGGCGCCAGCAGTTTTTTTTGATGATTCAATCGATACTGAGATACTCATAAGGCACTCCAACATATGAAAATACATTTACTGTAAGTATAGTCTTTGACTATTGTGAGCGTGAATCATAGCAGGAAAGAAACTCGGGCGCTACGGCGTCAGCGCTTTTCTCAGCGTCTCAAGAGCCAATAGAACGCAGCGAAGTCGCGTGGGCCCCACAGTTACGCCAACACGAGCTTGCATATAGGCAGCATCAATAGCGGCAATATCTGCCGGCGATTTACCATGAATATACTCCATTAACATCGACGCTGCCGCTTGACTCAGAACACATCCTTCGCCTTGAAACGCGCACGATGCTATTACGCCATCAGCCATCCGACCGGTAACAGATATACGGTCGCCACATGATTGATTTAATAACGCTGCTGCAAAATGCGGCTCTTTGATTTCGCCACGATGACGCGGGAACTTATAGTGATCGATCAGTTCATCATGTACTAACATGGCACCTGTCATAAAAGCTTTCGCCATTGAGCGACGCATCCTTCTATCGCACAAATAAGACGCTGCACTTGCGCAGCAGAATTATACATAAAGAAGCTCGCACGTACGGTAGCTTTTTTGCCCCAGAGAGCAGACAGCGGCTGTGCACAATGGTCACCGGCACGCACTGCGCATCCATATTGACCAAGACTTGAGGCCAAGTCATGTGCATGAATATCGTCTAAATAAAAACTCACTACATGCCCTTCGCGAGAAAGTAGGTCGGCATTCCCTACAATGTGAAGACCAGGGATAGTTTTGAGACCACGTATCAACTGAGCGCACAAGGCAGCCTCTGTCTCTTTGAGCCCTGGAAAATCTACCTTTTCTTTATAGAACTTAAGAAGCGCTCCCAGACCAACTACCTGCGCAATTGGCGGCGTACCGGCCTCATAACAATGCGGGGCCGCTTGCCAGGTCATAAACTCACTGGTCACCGCAGCAACCATTCCGCCACCAAACCGATAGGGTTTCATGTGCTTATGCATACTCTTGCAAGCATACAGAATACCAAGCCCGGTTGGTCCGCCCATTTTGTGCACCGAAAAAGCAAGAAAGTCACAGTCCAATTTTTCAACATTGATCGGCTGGTGCGCTACTGTTTGAGCGGCATCAAGAACTACCCCAACTCCTTGTGCGCGTACTTTGGCAATAGCGCGATGAAGGAGACTATCACCCACTCCCCAAATGGGACCAAGCACATTGGAACTGGTAGTAGCCGCAAAAATTTTGATTGATTTAGTAAGAATATGATCAAGAGCAGAAATATCTACACAATAGGTGCCAGGATCAATCGGCAAAACATACACATGGGCGCCCAGGCGACGAGCCACTTCATGCCACAAGACATAGTGAGCGTGGTGTTCTGCTTGAGTAATGATAATACCGTCCCCCGGCTCCAAAATATGCTGGGCCCATACGTACGCTACGGTATTAAGGCTATCCGTTGCACCGGAAGTAAAAATTATTTCGTTACTTGATTGAGCATTTATGAATTCTGCAACATCTTGCCGGACCTGTTCAAAGTGACTCGTCGTGCGCTCAGCACTTTCATATACACCACGATGTACGCTGCCGCGCGCCTGTTCGTAGAAAGCAGTCATCGCTTCAATCACAGGAGCCACCGTGCAGGCGGTTGCAGCACTGTCAAAATAACACTTCCCGCCGGCCTCATCTGAGGAAACAAGCGCCGGAAAATACCGAGATAAAGGGGTTGATAGTACTTTTTCTTTCATCATACAGGATCAGTCTAGCTGGAATTACCCAACTCATCAACCAGCTAGGGCGCCTCCGTCCAGCCAAGAGTCCGCCTCTTCTTCCTGCTTGACTTACGTACAGGGTCTACCTGCACCGGGACATATTCATCACTAAACACTGACAGAAGAGCTTCATCTGTCAAGTCAACTCCGTCCAGTCCAACATCACACTCAACGCCATCTTTCGCCGGTACCACGTCAGGCCCCGCTGCTTGTGTAAGAGGGGAGCAAGCTTCCGCCGGTACCACGTCGGGCCCCGCTGCTTGTGTAAGAGGGGAGCAAGCAACTCGATGGCCCTCAACCCACGCCAAACGAGTAGAACAAAAACTCAAAGCCTCCTCTTTTCTTGGACAATTCTTAATAGAAGGCCGGCTCAAACAATTATTCATGGCGGCCAGCAAAAACAATGACGCGCGGGTAGTCCGACTGTCGCTCTTCAGAAAAAGCTTGACAATAAAACCAACCTCATTCTTCTCTTCGCACTCGTCATCATCAAAAGAAAACGCGTCAAAGCAGTACTCAACTAATTTATATCGTATAGATTCTGCTATTTTGTCAGGCTTATCACATTGAGAGTTGTTACTTCTCTTTTTAAAAATGATAAACGTTAAAAATATTTTTCTAATAATTTCTTTTTGCTCAGACGGAGATAAACGCAAGCTTTTAACACGATCTGCAGGAAAGTCCTTCAACAATTCCTGTGCTAATTTGTGTAAATTAGGAGTGAAAAAATTTGCTTTTGCCGTCTTACTTCCTGCAGCCTTAAAGGCCCTCTTATACTGACTCGCTAAATTAACCAAAGACGTAATTTTTTTTTTAAAATTGGCCACGGCTACTCTATGGTCGGCCCCTCGTAACGTATTGAACCCGCTTAAACAGACAAGCCCAGCAATAATAAAAATCAGCTTATACGTATATCTAATAACTTTCTGCATACTCCAGTCCTCATTATATACCCTAAGAAAGATACTTAGCCTTGCTTTTACGTAAAAACTCGTACGTACATAAAAACAAGCAAATATCCCCATATTATATTCAATATTAAGCAAATATCCTAAAGTAATTAGAGGAAAAATCAATGAGGATTTCTGAGTTTGCGTTGCACCCCACAATGCGCTAGGCTTTGCCTGCGCAGGCTTTGGTCTTAACGCTTACAGCGCTGCGCCTAGAGAATAAACCTCTATTGAAAGGAAATTATTATGGTAGTATTTGCCAGACAACCGTCGCTCCTTGCCGGTGCGTTGATCGCCGTATGTACTCAGCCACTCTTCGCAACACCGAGCGAGTTGCCTAGACACGCCGGCAATGAACTTGCTAGTAAGATAATCATTGTTGACAACTTTGACGCCAGCGAAGAAGGCTCAAAGGCTCGCAAAAAAGCGGTTACCGCACTGCTGGCAGAACTCAAGTCAACCTATCATGAAACAGAAGCAGAAGCTGAACAGACAGAACTAGAAGCCGCCAAAGACAACACAGGGCATCTTGATTTGTACGAAGACTTGGAGCTGTCCGATGCCGGCAATTATCACGAAGTAGCAGTAGCGCTCCTCGATGGCTTGAAACCGTCACCGCGCGCCTTATGCTTCAATAAATAACCTCGAAATACAAAGAGGCGCCATCTGCTTGATGGCGCCTCTTCTTTTTAAAGACAAAAACAGCAAGAGCAATCAATTTTGCTCCACTTTTGCTTTACAGAAGAGGCCCTGCTGCGATAACATGCGCCCCTCTACGGCCACAACACGGCATGCCCCATAAAAAGAAAATCCCATGACCATAAAATTTATTGTACTGCTCGTCACAACCAGTCCCTTTTTGCTCGGCAATTTCCTACAGGGAATGGATGCTCCAACAAAGGAATCCATTCTGGT
Organism: uncultured Pseudomonadota bacterium; assembly: GCA_964429275.1. GTDB lineage: Bacteria > Babelota > Babeliae > Babelales > JAUPTZ01 > JAUPTZ01. The sequence continues at coordinate 113,275 of CAYSBJ010000003.1, read as the reverse complement.
CCACTGTCAAACCATCGCACACGATCCAAGCTCTCGACATTTACGCGCTTTCAACGCAGTCCTTAAAGGCATCGACGCTGGCACTTTACATACCCTTGAATGCTCACAAGAAATACTGGAAGCTATCCAGAAAGCCCTATGCAAACCGCTCAAAGTATATGATCTCCCCACACTCCACACCTGCCTCCCCAAATTAAGCATTCAACTCCATAAAACACTTACCATGGCCATTCTAAGTACTATTGCTACTCTTCTCGAATCAGACCCTGCATCAGGGCCCTACTGGGATGAATTTTCAAGGACCGTAGATGATTGTGAAAAATATATGTATCTTTTTGAGAAAGAAACTACTGCCATGGCAGTGATCAAAACTCAAATAAAATCCCACACCGAAGCGCCATTAGCTCAAAGAATGCAAAGCCTTACCGCCCTTTGCACCGCTCTCATCGCTGAAACATAGGAGGGACAAACCCTTCCCCACCCTCAAAACATTGTCAGGACTACCCTTTTTTGAAACTGATGTGTATACTCAACACATATCCATCTAATTTTTATGTATCTTATTCGATGCCTACCAAACAAAGAAAGGTTTGTTATGAGTCAGCACCGGCGACCCTTTATTGTCGTTATTACTCTCACACTACCCCTCCTCTCTGCCGCCATTATGGCAAACAAAATTGAGCCAGAAAAAGTTGCCGAACCTATGGACGCCAGCGCTCAGCAGCACTACGTCAACGCCCTCCTCCATAAATACCATCTTGCTCCGAACGACCAGCCCTTCACCTATAAGTTTAAACATGAGATTTACAGCCCAATCTTGGGAAAACACTCCTGTCAGCTGCCAGTTGAAATAGAAAACATAGCCCTCCAGCAGAACGGATATCTGCAAAATACCACATATTACCGTGACTTCTCCCTTCTTCAGAACCCGGCAAAAGTCAGATCTCTCCAACTCAAAGCGTCCAAAGACGGTAAAGAATCTGGCTCGACTCTCTCGGCAGTCACCAGCGATGGTATCGTTATTGAAGGTACACTCTTAAATCGAAACAGCTCAACGCTACTTGTTGTTGGTGCTGGATTTACCAACTACCGTGAGCAAATGGCCCCAATGGGCGACCTTTTCAGCGGTTACGACGTCCTCTTCTATGATTACCGTGGTCATGGCTTCAAAGAACGCAAGTGGGGTAAGCCAAAAACCTGGCGCTCTCCTTCTGAGATACTTATTGGTATCGACCGTAAGGCAGTACGCCTCGGTCTTAGTGAAGAAAAAGACGTGTTTGCCATCGTCAGCCAAGCCTGCCGTATGAAAAAGTACACTAATGTTATTGGCCTTGGACTGTGTTATTCCGGCCTTATTCTTATTAAAACGGCTGCTCTGCATCCAAACCTCTTTACCAAATTAATCGTTGACGGTTGCTGGTTTTCACTTCGTGATGCGGTTGATATTCTATCAAAAGATCCGGGCATGATGCCTCGTCCGCAACGACACAGCAAATGGGAGCGAAACTGGTTAGTACAACAACGCTGGTTCCAAAAATCAGTCGTATGGCTGGCTGAGCGACTATTTGGCCTCGACTTTAACTCTGTATCGGTGCTCGACTATGCCCCCCTTCTACGAGAAAATATGCCAATCCTCTTTATCCACGGAAAAGATGACATCATGATCCCACGGGAAAAATTTGAAATCCTCTTCCATGCTACCAATTGTCGGCAGAAGACCGCCTTTATAACCTCCAATGAACACGTATGGAACCACTTAAAAGAAAAAGAGCTTTATAAGGAAGTGGTAGAGTCCTTTATAAATATGCCATACGAACATTTCAACCGCCTCATGATTTCTCCAGAAGCAATGATTGATTATAAACAAGCAAAGCTCTTACAAGGTGCCGGCGGCAACCGAAACGCAAGCGGCGGAAAATAGGCGATGAAAAAGAAAAACTTTATTGCTTCCGAGCATTCCACCTCCCCGATCAATATTGCCGGTGGACCAAATAGCCATGGGGCCAACATTCATTTCAACTATCCAGAGGACATGCTTTTTGACCTTGCCGTCACCAGTACGATTAACGGCTCGGTACTCACTGCCTCGGTATCCCCGCTCAATGAACAAAAAGCATTTGTTACGATTAATAACGAGACATACGAATTTCGCCAGATGCATGTACATGCGCCAAGCGAACATACCATCGACAGCCTACGTCATACACTGGAATGGCACTTTGTGCACCAAACAGAAGATGGTCACTATGCAGTTATTGGAGTTTTCATGGGAAGCAGTAGCCGGACAACCACTTCTTATCAACCACTTTTTGCCACTCTTGCAACCAGTAGTGAAGGGAGCTGTACTCTTGCGCCACGCGCACTTATTCCAGAAAAAACAACCGGCTGGCACTACAACGGCACACTTACAACTCCACCCTACGACCCCGTTCAATGGGTTGTAATCCAAGCCATCACAACCATTGCAGAATCTGACTTGCATATTTTGCTGCAGGCAATGAGAAAAGTGTAATCAAGCAAGGGACGCTCAGTAGTTTGCAATTACGACGCCTTTTTTCGCAAGTAATTATTCAGATGATACCCTTCAATCGCAGGGAAAGCCCCTTTTGGGAAGTAGTCCAAAAGCTCAGGAAGAATACCTTGTTGCCACACGGAAATCCTGCCTGCCCACAACTGGGATGGCTTTTCAAACAATCTATCGATGTGACGATGTCCGTCTCTAAGCCATCTCTCATCTTTAAAACATTCCTCAACTTGAGCTAGTACTTGAGGGCAAAGCTCTTTATCAAAAGCAAAGCCACGAATCTGGCTTGAAGAAAAGGGAATCAAAATAGCTTTCAAGCGGTCATAAATTTGATCGAACTTAAGCAGCCATGCACGGTTTTCTATTAAGCTCTTTGCGTGGAAAGCAAAAGATTTGGGCAAAAAGTAGCCATCTATAGCCTCCACAAGATCATTGAGTTCATCCTCCAAGGGCCTTCCGCTATCACGAGTGAGGCTCCTGACGCTATTTTCAAACTTTTTATACAAATCAAAGTAACGCTTATCCGCTGGCACTACACCCTCCCTCTGCGCAACAATAAGTTGGCCAATTATTCGTGCCATGATGAAGACTTCAGCCTCTGTCGGCTTAGGGCCTTGCGCTTCCACGCTGCGAAAAGCAAATTCAACATCCGATTTCGCCAGCGGCTCTAATTTTTGAAGAGGGTCGCCTTTTCTCACTTCTTCGGGTTTATCGAGCGCTACTAACGGCCCTACGACACGAACTATGGCCTCCTTTTCTTCGTGAGAAGCTAATGCCGTATAATAGCCGGCTATAGCAGTATACCCTGTCTCTTCAGGCGTGGAGGAATCATACGAAGTAAGCAATAAAGGCAGTTGCAGCTTTATGGCATCCCGCTTTTGACAATCACTCAACCGAGAGTTCTTTAATATGTTGCTCACAAATTGTATACGATAGGCACGCACGCCAGGGTCAACTGCGGGTACCAATATTTCTTTGGGTTTTTCCTGTTCTATAGTCAAAGCAACAGTTTCAACCACAGGACCCTCCACCACCTCAACATCCTTTCTAAAGTTAACTACCTGAGGAAGCGGTTCGTGTTCTACGGTCGGAGCACTTACTATAACGCCAGGCTCTCTCAATAACGGGCTAGCCTCTTGTTCATCCATAGGCGAACTCTCACTCGTGGCTATAAGACCTACTCCACCACCTATAATTGCCAGGAGCGATGCCAGTTTAATACGCTTCAAAGCCCGTGCTCTACGCACAACATCGCCGCCATTCAATTTGTGCACCGCCACGCCAAGCAAAGCCAATGCTCCGAGCGTGAGGGAGCATTTACTTAAAAGCCGTGGCCGAGAAGGGGCAGTTGCCGAACAAATAGCCATCGGCGCCTGGATGCACATGATCACGACTGCACAAAAAAACAAATGTCTCATCTGACATGCCCATAATTACAACTAAAAAACTAACGGCGCGGGACAAAAGTCCCCATGTCCATAGTAACAAAACGGCATCAAGCAGAAAACGAAACAACTCTTTTGGCAAGCAAAAGGAGCATTCTACTAGCAGAGTCGAGCACCCGGCAAAATAGCCTCATCAACACTCACAAGCGATATTTTCTCATCCTGCTTGGCAACCAACATCATACCCTGTGAAAGCATGCCCATCATTTTGCGCGGTGGTAAATTTGCCACAAAAAGAGCAGAACGACCGGCAAGTTGTTCTGGAGTAAACGACTGGCCAACGCCAGCCAAAATCTGACGATTGCCGTAACTACCTAAGTCAACTTGCATGCACAGCATCTTGTCTGATTTTTCCACACGAACACAGGAAACGATACGCCCTACCACCAACTCAACTTTGATAAGATCGTCAATAGTAATCAGGCCCTCCTTCGCTAACGTTTCGGCGGGCAAGCCTTCTTTCTTCGCGACATCACTCGAGGTGGCAGCAACTTTGAGTGCCGCAGGCTTCGCCGACGCAGCTGCGATCTCCGCCACTACTTCAGCCGTCTTATACATATCTGGTAATTCCGGGCGAACAAACAATGGCTCACGCGGTACAAAATAGGTGCATGGTACATTCCACGCACAGGCAAAAACTGCCTCTTTTTTCGCCATCAACGTATGACCAAGAGAAGCTAATAACTGCTTTGACTTATACGGCATAACCGGACTAATTAAGTGCCCAACGATATACAAGCTTTGTGCAGCTGCAGCAAGTGTTTCTGCAAAATGAGCAGGATCTTCTTTCGCTTTTTTCCACGGCTCCATTTCATGAAAGTAAACGTTTACTTTCGTAATAAAAGCCCACAACGCACCATAAGCTTGCGACATCTGCAAACCATCCATAAGCACCTGAAACTCACTAAGCATTTCCATGCACGCTTCACGCAAAGCCATACTGTGCTCTGACCATTTTTTTTGCGGCACAATTTCTGTCGCACTATACTTCAGCGCCAGAGACGCTGCCCGCTGCAATAGGTTACCAAGGTTGTTTGCTAAATCACTTTCAATACGACTCACAATATCAGGAATACTAATGTTCCCGTCATGATTGGTTGGCATATGGCGGACTAAATAAAAGCGAATTTGATCAACGCCAAACTGGTCTGCAAGCTCAACTGGATCAAGTGCATTTCCTTTTGATTTTGACATTTTATTGTTATCAACAAGCAAATAGCCATGCACTAACAACCGACGCGCCGGCTGTACACCAACCGCCATCAAAAAAGCGGGAAAATAGACGGCATGAAACTTTACAATATCCTTTGCCATCACCTGCACATCGGCCGGCCAAAATTGAGCAAAACGAGTGCCCGCGTCCGGCCCCGTGTGCAAGTAACCAAGCCCACTCACATAGTTCATGAGAGCATCCCCCCAGACGTACACGGTGTGCTCAGGATCACTCGGGAATGGAATACCCCATTCCACCGTACGACGCGAAATACTGAGGTCTTTGAGCCCTCCTTTTACAAAAGACAAGATCTCATTAATGCGCTCTTTAGGATGAATAAAATTCGGGTTCTGCTCATAAAAAGCCAAAAGCCGCTCTTGATACGCAGACAGCTTGAAGAAGTAATTTTCTTCACTAATTTTTTGCAAACCGCGAGTACAACTTGGACACAAAGGCGCATCTTCACCCGGCAACGCCTGCTCTTGTGTCACAAACGTTTCACATGGCACACAATACAAACCTTCATAGCGAGCTTTGTAAATATCTCCCTTGGCGATCAACTGATCAATCCATCGGACTACCGTTTGCTTATGCGCCAATTCTGTTGTACGAATAAATCGATCGTACGACAATTCATAACGCTGCCACACCGCCTGAAATGCAGGAATCATTTGATCAACGAACTGCTGCGGTGCCATTTCAGCAACAGCAGCTTGCTGCGCAATTTTCTGGCCATGCTCATCGGTACCAGTAAGGAAGTACACCTCCTTACCATTAAATCGTTGCCATCGTGCAAGCACGTCGGCAAGCAATGTTGAATACAAAGTACCAATGTGTGGCTTCGCGTTTACGTAGTAGATTGGTGTGGTGATGTAGAAGGTTTTCTTCAATGACATATTTTATACAACCCATTTTTAGTGCTCTAGCGGCTGTGTAACAGCCGTCATTGCGAGGAGTGTAACGACAAAGCAATCCAGCTTAAAAAAGTGTATCTCTGGATTGCTTCCAACTACGCTTCGCTTGTTGTCGCAATGACGCGCCGCGATAAGCGCTCATATGATTAATTTTCCTCTAAACTTGCCTTTTCTACCGCCTGCCGCCCTTCACGTAAATCAGGAATCTGCCATAAAGGTTTAAAGAAGCGGCTCCAACGAATAACATGAGTAAAGAATCCAACCGGATCTTTCAATAATGCAAACAGCCAGAATGGCTCTTCGCTATCAAGCGAGAATAATATGATACTTGCACGACCAAGCAAATGTTCTTCATCTAAGAACATCCAGAACCGGCTATCACGGCTATTACGACGTGAATCGCCTTGTACCCAGTACTTACCGGCCGGCACTATAAACGGTCCAAATGCATCAACATTGCGGCGCATACGATCATGAGTAGGCTCAAATGCCGGCAACAAGAACGGTTCACCACTTACCGGATGGCGCACGACCTCTTGTGGCAACATATGATAATACGGTTGCTGATCAAGCGGCACTGATGGATCATAGGTATACCGTACTTCACACACATGAGTACGCAGGAATGATGGCAAGACAGCTCCCAAGAAAGAGTCCGGCGCAAAAAAGCCAGTCTCTTTACGAAGTGCTAATAATGGATATGGATTGACATAGCATTCATCAAGCTTCTCACCGTTACGATAGATGACGGTACGACCATGCTCTAGACGACCTTCAATTTTATCTCCTGGAACGCCAACAACGCGCTTTACCCAGTTTTGAGGCCCGCCCTTAAGCAAGCCGCCCAAAAGCGGTATGCCGGCATATTTTTGCCACAACCGTTGCACAGCATTTTGACTATACACAAACTCTGGATCATTGAATATAACCAAGTCACCATGTTTTGGCTTTTGCATAAAATACACCATCTTATTTCCCCAAAGACGATCGCCAACCAAAATGTTTGGTTCAGCTGATCCAGTCGGAACATGGTAAATACCAAAAATAAAAGTCCGAATTACAAATGCCGCAAGGCCAGCAACAACAATTGCCTCAAGCCACACACGCCAAACGGGCTTGGTAAGTTGTACCAATTCATTGTAACAAGACTTCATCTGACGATACAAACGATCCACACGATCAGCATCATACTCAGACTGCGCAAGCAATGCATTAAGCGCAACGTGATACTCTTCTACCTGCGCCATAAGCGCTTCCACTTTAGCTGCAAGTTCTTTATTAGAGCCGCCATCTTTCCACTCAGCGATTTGCATAATCCATTCACGCCGCTTAACACCATAAACCTGAAAGAAGTCTTTTACTTGCTCTGCATATTGTTTCTGCATATCTCACCATTGTGTAAGGTTAAAAGAAATTGTGCTAAACCATGGCACGATGCCACACTCGTTCAATTACGTCGCCAGGGATAGCATTGTGTAACGTATGTAATCGATTAAATAAACTCAAATCTGGATACAAATAAGGATGGCTGCGTACCGCCTCTGGCAAGGCCTCACTCGCCGCAGCATTGGCTGGCAAAAATTTATGATTTTCATAACACACGAGTGCACCTTCTTTAGAAAGCATATACTCAATGACTGCATGTGCTTGTTCTACTTTTTTACTCGTCGCCGATATCCCAAAGTTGCCGATGTACATCATAGATCCTTTTTCAGGGATCACAAAATCAGCCCAGCTATTCTCCTCGCGCAAATTGATCATGTAGGCGCCGGGAATAACAACGGCAGGACAAACTCCTGAGACCAAAAAGTACTGCAGGTTATTCGTATAACATTCAATCCAAGCCTTTTGCTCTTTGAGCAGTTTCACCACTGCATCTTCATGTTCTTGTAAGACAGTCGCCTCAACCGATCCATAGAGATGCAGCATGGCAAGCCACGCCGTTTCAAACGGATCTTCACCCAAACAAACTTTATCAACCGCCGCACCATACAATCGATCAGGAGAAACCAGCTTGCCATCACGATAGGTACCAAAAATAATATCCCACCCTATATTGCCTGGTACTGCGTGAAACACGCGAGTGTCATAGCCAATACCGACCGGCGTCCAAGAAAAAGGAACCGTGTACCTATTTTCAGGATCATAAAATCGCCCCATTAAATACGAGCACAGCTCGGGAATAGAAGGTAGTTTTTCTTTTTTCAGCGGCAGCAATAAATTCTTTTCACGCAACACTTCAACCATCGAGTCAGTTGGTGCCACAATATCAATGCCGCTATCGCGTGTAAAAACTAACTTCGTAATAACTTCTTCAATTGCTTCAAAATGCCGCACAACAACCGGAATACCAGTTTGTGCCGTAAACTCTTCAAAGTCCTCCGTAGAAAGCATGTCACAATATGCATATATCGTAACCGCTTCGGTTTGCTCCCGCCGACCAAACGCTAAAAACCCATAGAGAAGCCCACTTGCCACAACTATGAGCAACAAACGGATGCCATATTCCTGTAACGACCGCACATTAATCACTGTGAACCACCTCATCCAAAATATTGAGATATGCCAAACAAACAACGGAAAGGCTACTAATAAGAAGCATACAGGTTGAAAGAGCGTTAATACTTGGATCAATAAGGTTTTTAATTTGATTGAATACGTAGACTGACAGCGTCTCCACATGGGTTCCAGCACAGAAGAATGAAATAACAAAATCATCAAGAGAAAGAGTGAAAACCAGCAGGCCAGCGGCCATAAGACCTGGTGTTAGCAAGGGCAAAACAACACGCCTCATCGTTTGCCATTGCGTTGCCCCGAGATCAAGAGATGCTTCCGTCAAAATTGGGTCAATCTGATTAAAACGAGAACTAACAATCGGAATCACAAATCCAAGACCAAGCACCGTATGGCCCACAATCAAGCTTTTATACCCCAGCGGCAAATTTAGGAGCGAAAACAGACACAGCAACCCTATGCCAAGAACAATATCAGGAATCAGCACATTGGTGTAAAAAACATTCAACCAGCGCTCCCAGCGAAGCCATTTCGTAGAAATGACAGCACACGTACCAAACACAAGACTCAAGATTGTTGAACTACAAGCAACAATAAGAGAAGCCCGCAATGCACCCAAAATTTCTTGCGAATGAATCATCGCATGATACCAACGGAAAGAAAAACCTTTCCAACCGCCGGCAAAATCACCATCATTGAAAGAGAAAACAACCAAAATAATAATAGGAAGATAGAGAAACAAATAGACGCAACTCACCATCAGCGGATTAAGATACCGCCCGAATCGAGACCCTGAATAATACATAATTACCCTTCCACCGTAAGTCGCCTTTGAACCTTGTCTGCCATATACCACACTGCAACCACAGCAAGTGGAACAAGGAATGAAATCATAACCACCGCAGCACCAGAGTGCCAATCACGGAAAAGAATAAATTTTTCAAACACAATACGGCCCAAATACATCTCTTTTACCCCGCCCATAAGATCGGGAATCGCAAATTCGCCAAATGCTGGCACCATTACCAACGCAAGCCCAACCCGAATACCAGACATCGAAAGCGGCAATACAATGGTAGTAAATGTTTTCCACGGACTTGCGCCAAGGTCAGCAGCTGCCTCAAGTAATCGCTTATCCATTTTTTCAAGAACGGTATACAACGGCAAGACCATGAACGGCAAGTAGCAATAGACCATCCCAAGGACGGTTGCACTATAGTTATTTAGCAATGAAATAGGCTCACTCGTCCACCCAAGCGCATAGAAAAAGCTGCTAAATAAGCCACGCTTTTGCAACAAATAAAACCAAGAATAAATTTGAATAATAAAACTGGTCCACGACGGCAATATCAGAAACACTAACAAAACCTGCTTGAGCCGCTTTGATTTAAGCGCCAAGTAGTAAGCCACCGGATAACCAATGAGCAAGCAGAGTGCTCCGGTTATGCACGCAAGTAATGCCGAATTTAACATCACCTTAAAATGCATGCATGAAAACAATGATAGGTAATGATCAAATGTTAAATGCCAATCCCCTGCCGCAGTATCTGCCACCAGACTGATGACCATGATAAACACAAGCGGTACCAACAAAAAGTAAGTTTGCCACAAAAAAGCCGGTAATCCTAAAATAAAAGGTCCCTGGTATTGCGCAAAGTGCCGCACTTGATTCACGGTTCGCATCGTCGCCCCTTAATAACGTAGAAGAACAGTGTTTTCTTTTTGGAAGTAGAGATACACCTCATCCCCCAGCTCAATCGATTTTTTTGGAAAATGGTGCTCATTTTGCTCAAACACCATGATACTCTGACCATTAGCCAGCAACACTTTGTACTCGGTCGAACGACCGTAATAAATCATGCTCGTCACACGACCCATTAGCTCATTGGAAAAGCCTTCAAGTCGCTGCAAACTAATATCAATTTTTTCCGGGCGTATACTCAAGAATAACTGCATACCACTCACCAGCCAATTAATTTCTGACGTAACATTAAGCACAAACGTGCCCAAATCGTCAACCTCGATATGATACGCGTCACGCGAAACTTTTACGCGGCCATCAAAAATATTTGTGCGGCCAACAAAATCAGCTACAAAACGAGAATGTGGAAATTCATAAATATCTTCAGCGCTTCCCAACTGCTCAAGCTTGCCATGCCGATTCATGATACCCATAGTATCAGCCACGGTAAGTGCCTCAAACTGGTCGTGAGTAACATAAACAAATGTAGTGCGTAATTTTTGTTGCAAATCAACCAACTCCATAAGCATCTGCTCTTTCAGCTCACGGTCAAGCGCAGCCAGTGGTTCGTCAAGAAGAAGCACTTCTGGCTCACACACCAACGCACGTGCAAGCGCCACACGTTGCTGCTGACCACCCGATAATTGCGTAACTGATTTCTTACCAAACGCCCCCAGGCGCACGGTACGCAATGCATGGGCAACCCGATCTTCAACCTCGCTGCCGGTAGCACCACGAACTCGCAAACTATACGCAACGTTTTCCGACACACTCATGTGGGGAAACAGTGCATACTGCTGAAACACGGTATGAATTTTACGTTTATGAATAGGCACATTGGTAATATCGGTGTCACCCAAGAAAAGTTTGCCGCTATCAGCCGACTCAAGGCCTGCAAGAATCCGGAGCAACGTGGTCTTACCACAGCCACTCGGCCCAAGTAATACAAAAAACTCACCGGATCGAATTTCCAAGTTCAGCTTCTGGAGAACCGGTTCTCCACTGCGATACTTAGTGATCCCTTCTAAACGAATACTTTTACTCACCATGTCTCCTCGCGCGAGCTGATTTTGCGCTTATACCGCCAAAAAATGCAGGAACCACGACATCAGCAAGTGTGCATGGGATAAGAACCGCGATTAATAAAAAGCTAAAGACAAAACCCATATGCTGGTACCAGTCATTAAAACCATGACTGATCATATAAACCGTCGAGGCAAAAGCACTAATGAAGATATGAGCAAAGTGCGCAGTAGTCGCATATCTTTGCTGACCATCAGAATCATGAAAGCTCATGACTATACCGTTTACAACCCCAACCACCAAAAAAAGGAGAATCGTCGCAAAGTGATCCCTGAAGCAAAAGTGAAAATGCATAGGAACACCACATAATAACCCGCCAAAGTACGGCATAATGGCGTCAGAAAGAGTACAAAATACCGCCGGAACCAACATGCCCACTCCAAGTGAGCCGAGAAGCGAGCCCCCGTACTTGCGGAATACAAGCACAGTGCCAGTGGCAGCAAAAAGAATGTGAAGAAAGTGTAATGTATGGAAAAGGCCATGAAGTTCTCGATAACTCGTTGGATTAGTGTACCCAAACAAGGTAAGGAAAACCAAGCTCAGCGCAACGGCAAAAACCGCATACGGGAAATGGCACAACAACTCATGAGAGATTGAACTTGTATGACTAGTGGTGGTTTCAGCATGACAACATGAACCGGTTGATGGCTTACTCTTCTTTTGCATGTGCTACCCCCTCAAATATTCAGCGTTAAAAACAAGGCCCGTAGTGTATCACATAAAAAACCGCTATGCCAGACTCATACACCCTACCCAATAATTCTAAATACGCCCCGAAAGTCTCGCCCCGGTGGTGCAATTTCTATGGCGACCTCTTCAACCAATGATTTTTCAGAGCCTTGGTATACGTAATCTATAAAATTATCCAAGGCTTCGCTGACCCCAACCGCATATATCAATACCGACCCACGTTCTTCAAACTGCACCGTTCCTTCAATGTGAAACTGTTCTGCATATTTTCGTACGTGCTCACAATAACCAACGCTTTGGATTGCTCCAAAAACAGTAATCTTGATCCAGCGCTTCATCCTGATCTCCCTTAGCCGTTAGAACTCAAACTCCTAAGCACGGTAGCAAACAGGATTGACCAAAATCAAAAGGCGGCAATAAATGAATAAAAAAACCTCATTCTCCCGCAATATTTTTGTACAATTTTACGTGGCGAGCACATACGGCCGCCTCGCTATAATCGTGAAGATTCTCTTGGTATGTCGCCAGCCGCTCATACAAAGCGCGATCAATAATAACGCGATAGATAGCCTTAAATAAGGCGTTCACATCCCCCGGAGCAACCAGCAGAGCATTTTTTTCATTCTTCATCATTTCATCAACGCCCGCCGTGTGATAGGCAACCACCGGCACCCACGAGAGACGGGCCTGTACAACCCCAACTGCTGGAGTATCAACAAGAGAGCAATGAACAAAAACATGCCAGGTCTTTATAACCGAGGCCGTTTGCGCCTGCCAACCGAGTATGTGTACATTTTCAGCAAGTCCACGCTCTATAAGCCACTGCGTCACTTCCCATCGCCAAGAGCCATCACCGATAATCTCACCACGAATTGGAACCCCCAGCGCAGACAGTTTCTCTACCAGAGCAAGAAAAGTAAAAACCGATTCTTTTTGCGTTACGCCAGTCTCCAAGATCGTCCCAATAACTATCGGGCTTACCGGCAATCGCACAGAGCTTCCAGCTGGCTCTGGCGTATAAAATTGTTGCCAATCAACCCCTGCGCTAATGACCGCACAGCGCTTTGAAAAATACGGGAACAGTCGAATTCCTAACGCCCGATCCTTGGTATTAAAGCAAATATATTCAGAGGTAATCCATGCAGTCATATACTCAGCGATATACGCCATCCACCAGCGATAGGCCGGCATATACGGGCCAAATGAAAATTGATAAACCGTATGAACCGTATGCCCAACCCCGACAGCCCAGGCCGCCCATCGACCAAGAAGGCCAGCCACATGACCATGGGTATGCACTACCAAGTCAGCGTACTCAAGGGATAAGTCATAAAACAATCGGCACAACTTAAAAAAGCCATGTATTCGCTTGTGCAGGGTAAAAAATCCAGTCAGAGCCGGTGCTATTTCTGGAATAGAAAAAACTTCTCGGCACAGCAAAAAAGTTCCTGCCGCCTCTTCTGCCGTAATAGGAGCAACAAGAAATGTATCTATTTTTTCTCGGGCTACGCGATTCATTACCGCAATGCCAGCCCGCTCAGGCGAACCTGGCGCAAAGGTATCAACCACATAGACTACTGCGCGATTACGTAATGCGCGCGCTCCTTGACTACTCATACCTTCTCCTTACATACATGTCTTAATCAGCAATACCGATATAATAAGAGAATATATCACTGCCGTATCAATAATCGCCTGACAAAATATAGCGAGCCGCGCAACTGCAGTTGCTTGTTCTTCCTGCTCAGCCATACACAATACCGCTCGTGCTGCCGCTTTTCCTGAGCCAATTGCCGCGCCAGCTGATCCAAATCCTACCGCTCCCATGACACCGATACAGGTTGCCAACAACTCTAGTGGATGCATCGATGCCATTGGCTCTAAGAACATAAGCATCAAACTGGTCAGTAGTGCAAAAATAATTGGAGTCTCAATCATTGCTTGCACAATAAATGAAAAAGAAAAAATGCGTCCATAGAGTGACATATTCAAACCAACCGCCTCACACGCCGCACGACAGTAAGCTGCCTGTCCAATAGCCGGCCCAATAGTTCCACAGGCAAAGACAAGACTTGCTCCCGCAAGCTGAATAACCTTGAGCACCGACATCGTAGGCACCGCCCATCCCTTAACCAAGAATGCAATGATGAACATGAAAATCATTGGCGCTTCAAGCAAAATTTGAGCAACCATCATAAGAGAAAAAACACGAGAAAAGTCACGCGGATGACGAGCAACAGAACGAATTGCCGCTGCAACTACCGTACCAGAAAATGCACCCACTACCCCGGCGACAATACCCATGGCACATGCGGCAAGACCGAGAGTCACGGCAACATGCCATGATTGCGCTGCCTGATACGTGAAGAGATAAATAAGTGTGATAATGAGAGAGAAGACACACCCACTCTCCAAAAACGCACAACCAATAAGCAACGACTGTCGAGCCGGCCCTTGCGCTAACGCTTGGCGAGCGACCGCTTCAGCTGCAGCACCACCGGCATACCCTTGACCAACAGCAGCGCCACCGGCGCCAACACCTATGCAGGCAACGAGGCCGCCAAAATAAACGAGTGCAGAACTTAGTTCCATGCGAGCCCCTTCGGATCACGGGTGAGATCATGCTTTACTCCGAGGGCCAAGTAGGTCATTGAAAGCATAGCAATAACAAATGATTGAACCAGCGGTTCAAAAACACCAAAAAACATTTGGATTGCAGCGAGCGCAAAAAGCGACTGAATCGCAACATTAATAATTCTGCCGAGCGGTGATTTTTTCTTGAGCCCATAAAACTTAAAGAACACCATCCAAAGCACACCGCCAATAAGGACTGCCATAAGAAACTGTTCTTTAAAAAGAAATACGATCGAAAGAATAAGGTGATACACCACCGCACCACCAATAACGTTACCAAATAAGCGAAAAGCCATAGAAAGAATCTTTGAAAGTTTACCCATTGTTTCCAGCGGAATCATAATGATACGAATTACCATCGGCATTTCAGGATGACCAAGAAAATGTTCTAAGAAATGCAACAACCCTTCTTGCGCAATCTGCTGGTAACAAATGTAAAAGAAGCTGATGAGTGCAATAGCAAACGTTGTATTCACATCTTTCGTCGACTCTTCCATGTAAGGCAATACACTTACAATGCAACCGGAAAAAGTAAAAAGAAAAAGCGTCGCAATAAAATTAAAATAATCACGCCGGAAATAGCCGATTGAATCAACGCACATACTGGCAAAAGTCGTGACAAGGAGTTCAATACTTCCGTACATCAAACCATCATTTGAGAAAAAATAACGACGCACAATAAACGCACCACCCAGCAACAACACCATGGATGTCCAGGTGTACACCAGTGTTTGCACATGCACCGCAAAAACCGGTGCCGTTAAACCAGCCCACGCAAATGGGTACCACGCGGTATACGAAAAAAGTGATGTTACATCCATGTTGTCACCGCACACATTACATTAAATCCAATAAATCCAATTGCCATACCGATTCCAACAAATAACGGGGAAAAAAGACCGGTCCACAACACGAGAGCCATCGTAATAAACGTCATCACTGTCCGAAAAAAGATAAACGCAGAACGCACGCCAAACCGATTGGGGATTTCTCCGTCAAACAGCGCTTTGTTGTAGCGGCGGGCCATGTGGCCGTGCACCGCACCGCCAATAATACCCACGCACAGAGAAAGCACTAGCATCGTTGTCATGAAAACCTCTATATTTTACGCCCACATCCTACTATGATTCAGTAAAAGGGGCAATAAATGAGGTATTAATGTGTCTTGCCAACGCGATATGGTCATTACTACGGACAAGAATGTAGTCTTTGTTCTTGGATGCAATAAGCCACAAAATCTCCATCGGCACGTCAGAAGTGTTAATTTTTTCTTCTAAAACAAAAATTAACACTTCTGACGCAAAACAACGATTCAATGGCCATTTTGCTCATGTAAATATTTTCCACACCTCTCTAAAATTATACTTTTTCGCAGCTCATTGCTTTAGAGGATGTGGAAGAAGTACTTAAATAAAAAAGGGCCTCAAGTGAGGCCCTTTTGCACGAAGTAGTATTTTATCGAAGTAAATCCATAGTGTTTTTGATCGTTTTGTATGCTGCAATAGCTCCAGAGGAAGGAATTAGCAAACTATTTTTGATCTCAAGCCCATTTATATCAAGAATGTGCGAGAACCATTTGCCACGAACACTATAGCGCATGAGGAAGTAGTGATGACCGCTATAAACGAATAACACTGCAGAGCCAACTGTCGCAACACTAGATTCTTGGTCGGTATCTTTCAATATAATTTTGTTCAGGCTAGCTTTGTGCTTCGTACAAAAACCATCAACGCGACCAGGGTTAATATCTGAGGACAAATTTTCATAAGTAACATTCGAGATGGCACCATCCTGATCTTTATTAATCACTATAGTTTTAGGAGCCACAGGAGCGGTCGCAGCAGCTGTGACAGGGGCGCTAGGTGAAGCTAGATCTGCTTTTTCTGGCTCTGAACTAGAGCCACCCGCTGGTCTTTTTGCTGCCGTTCCAACCGAAGAGGAGCCACCAGCAACTTCTTCTTCATCCTCGCTATCTGATTCTTCAGAGGAATCGGGCCCGGAAGAGCTCATCGCACTCTTGCCTGAAGGCGCATCAAGCTTCAGTTGATATTGCTGCATATATTCGGGAATATCACCTGGCTGACCATCTGACGCCCTGTCCAATATCCAATCAAAGGCAGCTACTTGCTGAGGTAAAGCCCTCAAGGAGCGAACCCTACGCTTAAGGTCATCACGCTTTTCAGGAGTTAGCCGACAATCAGAGCGACCCTCAAACACACCCGTCATCAAAAGCTTGTAGGCAGCCTTGATATCGCTAGTAAGCCAGCGAGCCTGAGCGTTATCATCATCTTCTTTCTTATACTCATCATAGGTTTTTTTGTCAGGAACAATAAAATCAAGGAGCACCGTCAACTGATCGCCACTGACCTTATTCATTCCGAGAGGATCATTCCCCATGATTAATCCAGTCAGCGACAACCTTAAGTCTTTTGGATCGCTCGCCTTACTCGCTGCATTTGAAACAAAATTTAAAAAACCCGCACCAGAATAACGCTCCATATTCGCCATAAGCACATCATAATTCACCGGAGTCGGATCACCGCTCAATACATCCTCCTCTTCCCGTTGGGCCGCAGTAGATCTCCATGTCTCAAACGACGTTTTTAGCAGCTTCTTATTAGCACGATCGACAGCTTTTTTTGAGCTTTCGCGCTTTTTAACCCGCAACGGAGTACTCGCTCTCCACTGGTCAAAGACTTTTTTACTCAAAGTCTTCTCATAATGATCACGAGCAGTTTTATTTTTAGTGTCATCCTCACCGTCTAAAGAATCTTGCTCGACAAAAGGGGAGCCTTTCGACCCGTCTGCACCATCTACACCAGACACCAGAGGACCCGCGGCAGAAGAAGAGCCTTCTGCTGCATCGAGATCGCTCACCACATGCTGCTGAAAAGTCGTTAATTCATCAAAATCTGGAATCAGATTAAGTATCATAGGCCTATGTGGCGATTTGGAGGCAGAATAAGCATAATCAATTAGCGAATTTAAAACGTATTTCTCATTTTGAATTACATTCTGCGGCAATCCGGCTACCCGGTTTCGAAGCTTCTTGTTGATCTGCGCATTTATGACAATATCCTTTGGTTCCTTCCCATTGCGCAGAAGGGTGAGCAACTTGTAAATCGCGCGAATATCCTGTTTTAAAAACTGAAGCCTGCTATCATCACCGTAGCTCTCATAAAGGTATTTATCAGGAATAAGAAATTCTAAAAGCTGAGCCAGTCGTTCGGAAGTCAACTGGCTTATTTGGGATTCTACCTCGGCGCCTCCAGCAAAAAGTGCAGACTCTAAGTGGTCGCGCGCTAGTAGATGTGCGTCACTGCGGCCGCTCTTGTTAGCTTCATTGAAAAGATCAGAAAAGCCCCCCCCCGCGCTGAGAGCATTAACCTTATCTGGATAATATTTTAGTGCAGCCGCGCGTGCCTCAATTTCACGACTAAGAAGATCCTCACGCAACATTTTTTTGCCCTCAGACTTCTGAATTTGGAGCTCTTTTTTTTTCAACTCCGCCTCATCCGCACTTGGCATAGATGCTTCATTCAGCGCCGTTCCGGAAGGAGTTGGTTGGTGCGACACCAACGGCAGCACCGGCTCTGACCCACTTGGTTCTTCAACTACAGGCACAGTTGCCACAGATGCTTTTTCGAAACTGTTTAAGCCTCTATTCTCGGCGCTTCTGGCAAGAGTTGGTTGGCGTGGCACCAACAGCGGCACCGGCTCTGAAGATTTTGCAGAGCTTGATGGCGACAGAGAAACTCGTCGAGAAACTGTTCTTGGCAACGGTTTCACAAGTTCTGACGACTCAGGCGATTGCGTAGACGCTAAAAGATTACTAGATGCATCACTTTCTCTAGTCTCTACAGGCGCAGGATTAGGGTCATGCTTAACGTTTCTCGCGATATGTTCCGATAATAATGTTGAAGATGGTGCAGACTCTATCACAGAATCCCTCGGGTCGCTTAAATGTGAGGCGACAGGAGCGCTTCCCGACTTAACTACAGGCGCAGTTGCCACAGATACTTTTTTGAAACTGTTTAAATCTATTTTCCGTGCTCGCTCTGATTGCTCATCAGAAGCATCCAAATTATAGATGGACTGACGCCACTCTGCCCCTCTCTCTTTTCCTAGAGAGCCTCTTTTTTTTATCGGCGCATCAACACCCACGGCATCCATAGCGCGCAGCTGCTCTTTGCTCAGCTCACCGGTCAGAAGTCGCACTGCGTCGCCAGCGGTTTTTAGTTTTTCAGCACCTGTCGGCTTTTCCGCACCTGTTGGATTATCGCCATCTTCCGTATAGCCATGGCCATTGAATTCAACGCCTCCCGCAAGGATTAATGGCAGGATACTGCCAAGCAATAGCTGCGTTGTTACAGCGCTATTTTCTTTATTGAAAAGTCTTTTGAGCTTAGCTTTGCTGAGCTTGCCACTTTTAAATAAGTAAGCCAAGTTCAGGAGGCCGGCAGTTCCAAGCCCAACGGCATAGGCATGACGGTTCTTTTTAACATGCTTGGACACAGTCTCAAATCGAGATCCATCCGCAAATAAGCTATTAGCCATGCCAACAACACTTACTATCAAAACTAAAAGCCGCATATTTCTTTTTACCATAAAAAACCCCTCTTTAAAGACATCATATTTTTCAGTATACACCCACCATCAACCGCCAAGAAACATATTGGCAATTCAAGCAAAAATAGCACGGTGGCAGCAAAATTCATTATAAAACTAGTACAAACACATTCTCAGTCATCAATGACACCAGATCCAAGGCACACGTCCCCATTGTACATAACCGCAAATTGCCCCGGCGCCAGGCCTTGATCCCGCTTGGCCAGCTGCACCGCATATCGCCCATCAGCAAGCGGTTTTAGCTCCGCCATTACTCGCTCAGGACCATGTCGCACTTTCATACTGACGATATTTGATTCCGGCCGCCGGCCAATGAAATGGACGTCACGCATCACAAAAGCATCCCGCTTTTTATCCTCAGCGTGATAGCGCCGCGACACAAAAATCTGGTTAGCTACGGTATCCTTGCGCACGACATACCACGGACCACCAGAAAGACGGAGTCCATGACGTTGGCCGATCGTAAGAAACCAGAAGCCGTTATGCGAACCGAGCAAGTCACCGGTCTCTTCTTCGATGATATCCCCTGCCTGCGTACCAAGGTAATGCTCAATAAACTCGGTAAAACTAATTTTCCCAAGAAAGCAGATCCCCTGTGAATCTTTGCGGTCACGGGACGGCACCAGGTACCGCTGTGCCTCTTCGCGAACTTCTTGTTTGGTCATATGGCCAATCGGCAGCAAAATGCGCTCCAATTGTGCTTGGCTTAAATGAGAAAGGAAATAGGTTTGATCTTTTACTTCATCCGGGCTACAGACCAGCTCATATGAACCATCAGCCGCTTGACGAATTTGGCCGTAATGACCGCTCGCCACTTTTTCGTACGAGCTATCAATCGCTTCTAAAAATGCACCAAACTTTATGCGCACATTACAGAGGACATCGGGGCTCGGGGTTCGACCGGCACGAATTTCGTTAATGGTATAGGAGACGATGCGATCACGATACGCTTCTTGCAGCGGGACTACCTGCAACGGAATGTTCAATTGCTCACACAGCGCACGCACAAAAGAGAGGTCTTCCTCCCACGGACAATCCCCTAAAAAGGAAAGCTCATCTTCCAGCCAAATCTTGAGATAAAAAGCGGTGACTTCATGCCCCTGCTCATGCAAACGGGCAAGTGCCACCGAACTATCAACCCCACCAGAAACTAACACTGCAATCTTCATATTTCTCCCTAAAAAGCCTACATTTAAAAGGCTTTTGACCCGTTCAGTATATCGTATATCCCGAAAAAAGAGAACGGGGCCCTCTTTTGGGGCCCCGTTCAGGAAACAATCAATTAAAATCAAGAGCAATTCGATTCTATGCCGGCAAGAGCTCCTACTTTCTACGCTTGGACAGCGCCTTTTTAACAACGTTCTCATTTTCCACAAAGGCCGCTTCGAGATCGGCGATCGCAAAGTCAGCACTGCGCGACTCACGAGCTACTTCATTCACCAAAGCAGTAAAATGCTGGCGCCTACCAGGGTCCGGCAACGATTGAACTCTCCGTAGAAGCTCAGCAGCGCATTCAGCCGGCAGCGTACATTTCGTCAATTTTACCAACCTATACACCGCAGCAAGATCAGAACCCAAATCTTTCTTGTTTTTGTATGATTCATAGAGAGTCTTATCGGGAACAATATACCCAAGAATATGTTGCAAATCTGCTTCGTCAAGTGCGGCTATATCATCTGTGCTGGCAGCCTTTACCGCATTCCTGACACCACTTCTGAAGAGAACTTCGTTACCACGGTGAACGGCTAGAAGCGACTTCATAAAATCACTCCTCTGAGGTGATTGTTTGGACTGAACACGGCGGATTAAGACACCCCAAGCCTCTTCAAAATCAACGGGACGAGATACAGGCGATTCATGCTCTGACGAGGAAGCTGCGGCTTCCTTAAAATCGGTTAGAGCAGCAGCACCGGCCTCAGCCGAGCTGACCTCACCAGCAACTGTCTCCATAGAATCAATCAATGCAGAAGACGCATCCGACACATCAGGATCAACAGGTTCCGAAGAGACTCGAACTACTAAATCAGTCGCCGGGCGAGTTACTGCAGCCGACCCTCCTTGCATCTCAAAAGACTCAACGACACCCGCTCCTGTCGGCAAAACTGAAGACTCAACTACCTGATCTTGATCAACAGCAAGCTTAACTCTGTTTTGATACTCCTGAAATTGTTGTTCCAATGGTAATCCATCCCACGCATCTTCATCAACTACCGCCTGCGCCAAGTCAAGAACAAAAGATAACTCGTGAGCCTTGACTCCAACATCAGACGGCAACTGCTTCAACCGATCTTGAAGCGCTGCGCACACACTCCTCGACAACGTGCATTTTTCTATTTGCGCTACGCGTATGAACCGATACGCGTCGTAGATAGAAGCATCCAAGTTTCTAGATATCTCCTCACGAGAAAGCTCTCTTTCATCTGGATCCTTACGAGAAAGCTCCTGATACACGTCCACATCAGGAACCAAAAATTCCAACAACGTTTGAAGCTCTTTCGGTTTTATCCCTCGCACCCTGGGCCATCCCGTTCGCATGAAAGCTCTTACCTGATCCCGCAACGCAATCCCGTGATGCCCTTCCGCCTGTAGCGCTGTAATTTTTGCCGCAAGTCCTCGCAGATAAGCACTCTGAGATGAAGCAAAATCAGTCTTCATCTCGTGCAATGCTTTTTCGCACCCACGTAACACAACAGAATCCTCTTCTTCACCCCCAAAATCACTCAAGGATTCTTCTTCAGACCCAGAAACAGACGAACCACTCTGCGCGGAACTCTGACTCAAAACAGTTTCCTCAGAATCCGACGAGGCTGGTTTCGCTGTCACTTCAGGCAATGCGATAGGTGTGAGAGATTTTGCCGGCTCAACCAGTGGCACTTCTACAACAAGTTCCGGTTCCTCACTCGGTTGATTAATTTCTTCCGGCGCTGACTGACTAATTACCTGTACATCAGCAGCACTCACGGGCACCTCATCCCTTTTTGGCTTATCACCCTCTTCACGATATCCATAGCCATATGCTTCGACCCCACCGGCCAATAAAAGCGCCGCCAAGCCTGGGGCTATTAATTTGAGCGTCGCCGCACGCTGCCCCTTGCTGAAAAGCCGTTTAATTTTTGTTTTATCTAATTTGCCCGTAGCAACCAAGTAAGCCACATTTGTAGCAGCAAGCCCCGCCAAAAGAAGCGCATAGGCATGCCGGTTGCTCTTGAGGTGGGTGGAAGCTTTGAAATCTCGCGCAGAAACGCACTCAATAGAGCAAACAGTTACTAAAAAGAGCACTAAAAAGCGTATATCCCTCATGTTCATACAATTTCCTTACTAAAACTAAGCGGTTCCAAAGATTGGCTTCCAAGACCCGCAAGACTGATCATCCTCGGCCTACTCATTCTGAACTCATTTGACTATAACATCTCTAGATTAAACTATTCAGCATGACCCGTAAACACTTTAGCTATTACACCACAAATACCTTTTGTCTAAGCAAAATACAAAAGAGGCGCCAACCCTTTTACAAGTTGACGCCTCTTCTTATTCTGTAAAAAGAGATTATACAAACAACCCAGCGATTGCAGCGCAGAGCAAGTTGGTCAATGTACCACCAAGCAATGCGAGCATACCAAGACGGCTAAGCAATTCGCGCTTTGAAGGCACCAAGGCGCCAATACCGCCAATTTGGATACCGATGCAGGAGAAATTTGAAAAGCCACACAATGCATAGGTCATAATTACTTGCGAGCGCGCTGAGAGCATAGACTTTACCATATCGATGTAGGCCACAAATTCGTTTACAACCAATTTCGTTCCAAGCAATGCACCAGCTGCTTCAATTTCAGCGCCTGGAATCCCGATAGCGTACGCAACCACGGCAAAAACCTTACCGAAAATGATACTCAAAGTCAGTGGTGACTCAAAAAACATGCCAGTAACTGCGCCGAGGATGTAATTAATCAGAGCAATAATACTGATAAATGAAATCAACATTGCAGCAACGTTTGCCGCCAGTGACATGCCATCAACCGTACCGGCCGAAATAGCATCAAGCACGTTTTTGGTTTCGGGGCGCATATCAGCCAAATCTGCATCCGACATCCCTTTTTCTGTTTCGGGCAACAAGATTTTAGCAATCAAGATAGAACCAGGAATCGCCATGATACTTGAGGCCAACAAATGGTGCATCGGCACCCCAAGGCCACCGTACACCGCCAAAATAGCACCGCTCAAGGTAGCCATACCACTGACCATAACCACCAGAATTTCAGATTCGGTCATGTCTTTGAGGTAATTCTTGATAAGCAATGGCGCTTCTGTTTGCCCCATCATACTGTTTGCAGCAGCGCACAACGTTTCGGGACCGGTTGTGCCAAGCAAAGGACGAACCACTAACGCAAGGACTTTAACCACTTTTTGCACGACACCAAGATGGAAAAGCAATGACATCAAAGCGCCGATGAAAATAATCATCGCCAATACTTTTACGCCAAAAATGAATCCCCATGGCCCAGCAGGATTACTCAGACCGCCAAAAACGAATGCCGCCCCTTGGTCAGCAAATTGGTATATTTTTTGAAATCCATTTGCAAGACCAGCGAAAATCGAGCTGCCAGCAGTGGTACACAAAATAAAATAGGCCAACACTGCCTGAAGCCCTAGCCCTTTTGCTACCACATCAAACGCAATTCGCTGACGGTGTCTTGAAAAGGCATACGCCACCAACAACACTAGGCCTATACCAAGTAATCCTACAAACCGGCCAGTAGGCAGCATATCTACGATATTCATATCAACTCCAAATTATGTGCTTTGAGGACCCTAATAACAGTATATTTCACTAAAACGAGCGCTAAACGCTCGTGATTGCGACAACGAGTCATCGTTGAAAGCAATCCAGACTTTGATTGTGCATGGATTGTTCCGCCGTCGCTCCCTACTCCTCGCAATGACGGCAGGCCCTTACCCCGCCGTAAAAAATGCATATACTAAAATGGCCCCATTGCTGATTATACAAAGGGGCCATAGCGTATCTTTTTTTACATGAAAGTGAAGTAAAATTATTTCTTCATCCGACCTTTATACTGCACACACTGACCAGCATACTGCTTGAGCAATGTCTCTACGTGGCCAGAAATAAAAATAGCGGGCGCGTCAAACAAGTTATGGTCTAAAACTATCTTATACAGCCCATCCACTGCTTGAAAAAATTGCTGATCACCTCCCTTATCGGGATGATTCCTCATACAAAATCGCAAATATGCCTTCCGGTACACAGCAGCTGAAGTTAGGGCATCCATGCTAAACGGAGTCAACATCTCGCGCAATACGGAAACCGCTCGTGCTACCGAGCTGGCGTCCTGCCGATTCGTAGTGCGATCAGCGCTTGAACGATAACCGCTTGAGGACGCATCTTTTGGTACAACTAAAGAAGAATCGCGTACCGCAGAATCAACTATTGCATGAGCTTGATCTACTTTTTGCACCAACTCTTGCACGCGTCGCTCTTCTTGTCCCGCAATGGCATCCAACTGTACCACTCGATGGCGAACCTCAGCCAAGATCCTCCGCGCCTGATCAATCTGTGCTTCCACACTATTTTTCTGCTCTCTGCCTTCTCGCGCAAGCTCCTCCATAGAGTGCAACTTATCTTTTAAGTCGAGATTCAACGCATTAAATTCTTGTTGCGAAGCCAATACGCCGTGCTTTGCCGCAGCAATTTCTTCAACAACACGCCGCATATACCGCTGGTTCGCATCCGCTTGCTCACGGTGAACAGCTGCCTGTTTCTTAAGACTTTCAACCTCATCATCCATCTGACTAATCGCAGCATGATTGCGTGTCATGTGCGCATGCAAATCATGGGTGCGGGCTGTAAGTTCGGTCAGATGACCAGACAGTGCCATCTTATCTTGAGCAAGCCGAGCAAGCGCCATCTCCACTTCCATCTTTAAATCGATCAATGTACTAAGGAAGGTAAGATTATTGTTATCGCGAATACTTTCGAGCAAAACACGCACATTTTCTAAATATGCATGACGGTCGGAAAGCTCCTTATTCAAGCGGTCCACTTCATACTGCAACTCCATCCGCATCTGCGCAAGAGAGGCCTGGTACTGAACCACATCCGCCGCGAGCATTTGTTGCATTTGTGCGATCTTGGCATCAGCCTGGCGCATAAAATCGTTAATTGGCAACGCATCAAAGCGCGCTTGCAAAGAAAGGGTGACGGCTATCGTATCAGCATACTGGCCGCGAAGCGCCGCAAAAGCCTTTTCACGCGCAGCTCGCTCTTGCATGATAGCAATACGATTTGCCACAAAAAAAACGGTGGCGACTAATACAGAAACAGCAGTCGCAACTATCGGGCCTTTATAGTGAGAAAAAAAACCAATCTTATAATCGGCAGGAGGATCGCAACTCTCTTTATGCGGATTCTCAGTCGCTGCAAAGGCACCGAGCTGGACCCCCAGCACCATAACCACAAGCCATGAACGCCACTTCATCATAAAGAGCTCCTTAAAAAGATGTTATTGTGCCTTACGTGCTCGGCGAGCCTCGTCCACTAATGCATCAATAATTTCATGCATCTGTCCTTGCATCACATAATCAAGCTTTTTTAATGTAAGTCCAATGCGATGATCAGTTACGCGATTTTGTGGATAATTGTAGGTACGAATCTTCTCAGAGCGCTCTCCACCGCCAACTTGTTGCTTGCGATTTGCCGCTTCTTTTGCCGCTTGTTCAGATTTGTTTTTGTCCATCAAACGGGCCATCAACATCTTAATTGCTTTAGCACGATTCTTGATCTGAGACCGTTCATCTTGGCATTGCACCACGATACCAGTCGGCAAGTGCGTCATACGCACCGCTGAGTCGGTTTTGTTTACGTGCTGCCCCCCAGCGCCACCAGAGCGGTAGGTGTCAATACGAACTTCGTTCATGTTCAGTGCCACGTCCACTTCATCCGCTTCCGGCAACACAGCAACCGTAATCGTTGACGTATGAACTCGACCTTGTGTTTCCGTTGCCGGCACACGCTGAACCCGATGAACCCCAGATTCAAACTTTAAATGCTTGTATACGTCTTTGCCTTTTATAAAAAGGACAAGTTCTTTATATCCGCCAAGATCAGTCTCGCTGACATCTTCAACCGTCAGCTGCCATCCACGTGCAGCCGCATACAACTGATAGGCGGTGTAGAGGTCACCCACAAAAAGTGCGGCCTCTTGCCCCCCTGCTCCAGCACGAATTTCAAGAAAAACAGAACGTTGATCATGCTCATCCGATGGATAAAGCAAATCATCAAGCTCGTTTTCAAGCGGCAGAATCTTTGGCTCCAGTACGGCAATCTCTTCCTCAAACATAGCTTTGAGGTCAGGATCAGCTTCAACTGCCTGTTGCTCCCGGGCCTGGCCCAGCTCTTTTTTAAGCTGTTCAAGTCGGCCGTAAACATCAAGAACATCATTCAGATGCGCAAGACGCTTCTGAACCTCGATGCGGCGAGCATTTTCGATGGCAGGATTTTCAAGTTCGGCCAAAAGCTGCGCAGATTCGTCGCGAAACTGGTCAAATATGGTCATGGAAATAATTACTTAGTAGCGGTTTTGTTATCAAAACGACGTTGGAACTTTTCAATACGGCCAGCGCGGTCAATAAATTTTTGTTGTCCGGTAAAGAACGGGTGGCAGTTTGAGCAGATGTCAAAGCTTGCTTCTGTAAGAATTGTTGCTATTTGGTAGGATTGGCCACAGGCACAAGCCGCAGTAATGTTATTAACGGTTGGATGAAGGTTCTTTTTCATAGGAGCCGACTTTCGTTAGATTTAGTAATGTTTTGATATATCAAGATGTAGTGTGCCGTAACGCGCGAGCACAGCATGTTGGCTAGTATTGCCGAAAAGCGCCAGATTGTAAAGGGCGGATCCCACCAGGGGTTTTGCCCTTCTTTCGGCTAAACCATGCAAATCGGTGGCCCCAACTTGCTAGAATCAGGAAAGCTCAAAAACATCTGAAGGCAGCGAACAAGCCTAAGACAGGGGCAGTAAAAAAATACGACACAACGGGGGATTTATGAAAAAGATCGTGATGGTGGGAATATTAGCAAGCATCTGCAGCATACTGGAAGCTGCACACCTAGCTGACCGAGCGACGAACGGAATTGAAATGCAACAGTTCGGACTAAAAACTCCTCAGCGCAGCACGACTCGCCAAGAGCAAACCCCCAAGATTCGACAAAATACCCCTAAAACCAAAAGCAGCACACAATTTATACGATCAATGGACGCGCATGGAATTGGCGATCTCAAAAGCTTCATTAAGACTCTTAACTACACTGATCTGCAAGCACTTTTTGATGCAATTAATACCTATTTCCAAGGTCGTTGGTACACTTTCCGTAAAGAGTCTACTTTTGCAAAAGCAGTAAAGGATCTCGACATTGGCTACAACCCATCCGAAAAAATAACGCGCAAAGAAATCGAAGAACTCCGCGATATTGTTACTACACAGCTCGAAGAACAAGGCCTCAGTACAGATAACGGTACTGACACTATGTCGCAAGACAGCACCGCCCGCCGACTCGATTTTGCATCGGATACGAACAGCACTCAAGATAGCACCGAGACTGAAGCTGGTACGTCAAGCAAAAGCCCTATTAACGTAACCAACTTGAACGAGCAAGAGCTTCGTTCCATTCAAGCAAAAATCGATGAATACGAACGATCGACCAGTTTTCGCAAAGAATCTAGATTTGCAGCAAATGTTAATGCCCTCAACATTGATGGGGTTAAATTTGATATGAGCTGGCTTGCTTCCACCCCAAAAAAAGAAGAAATCGCTGCGCTGAAGCACGCAGTTCAGGCGCAGCTTGAGCAATTTGCTGAAGTTCCAGAGGATCAAACGATATCCTCTCAAGCTGACAGCGACAATGAAGAATTGGCCGTTATCGACAGCGGATTAAACTCACCGCACATTGAAACCGCACCCGAAACGCTCACCAACCAACCTGACGCAACGACTGGCAATGCCCCAGCAGCCTCACCAAAGGCGACCACAAGCAATGATGGACAAATCAATGTTGACGCACTCATCGCAAACGCCTCAGCTACCGGCACACTTGCAGAGAAAACGGCTGATGCCTCTACACCACCAACGCAAACAGAAAACGAAAAAGGCTTTACCGGCAAACAATACGCAGCCGCGGGTACTCTTGGAGGACTTCTTAGTATGGCACTCCTAAGCCCTGAAATCAGATCAGGCCAGAATCCATTAAAAATACTCCTCTCTCTCCTTCCATTCATGACGAAAGCCCGTGTAAAAACGCTAACTCGCGCACAGAAGATAGCACTTGGACGCTTGGTGACAGCCGCTATTGTTGGAACTGCCGGCGTCGGCAGCATGGGCTACGGCGCATACAAGATGTACAAAACGAACAAGACTGCCTAGGCGGAGACCGATTGACGTTTTAAGCAGAAATATGCGACAATAAAGGCACAATTTGAAAAATCAACAACCTTATTGGAATACTAATATGATAAAATTATCTCTGCGACACACGTTCCTGACGCTCGCCTGCCTGTGCCTGCAACTCCAACCAACGGCACATGCAAAATCTCCGCTCATCCCCGGAACGGCAACCGTAGCATTTGGGGGCGTCGCCGCGAAATGCTTGCACCTATATCGGGCAAAACAAGCTGCCGAGAAGGCCTTCCTGGCCAACCCTTCTTCTGAGACGGAAGAGGCATATTTACTACTGCAAAAGCGTTTCTCTCTCTGGAAGAAAGTCCTTGTCGCCGCATTTGGTAGTGCCGCGGTTGCGTGGCTCCTGCATCTCAAGGGGGACGCTGAGCAACCCACCAGCCACTCGACACCCCAGAGAGCTTCAGAGATTGAACCAATAGCTACTTCCCCGGTGAGCCAAGAAGCTGAAATCCAAGAAGCCCCTGCCGATGAATCAACCTCGACACTGCGTGGCACAACCCCGCCAGCAACAACCTCTCCAAGGCACACGCCAACATCTCAAAATAACACAAGCTTGGACGAGCAACCAATCAGCAACCAGACACCCCAGAGAGCTTCAGAGATTGAACCAATAGTTACTTCCCCGGGGAGCCAAGCGCCAGAATCAATAGAAGAAGAGGAGACCCCAGCAACAACCGCTCCAAAGCACACGCCAACGCCCCAAAATGACACAAGCTTGGATTATGATAGTAATGATGAATCAGAAACCCACCCCATAACTAAGCCATCTCCAAGGCATAGCCCTGCGCGGATTCTTACACCGGCCGCACCATCACCCAGGCCAATAGATAAGCCTCTCTCCCCTTCCCCAGTAGCAGAAACCGAACCCCAGCCAGAGACCCCAACGGTACGCTTTGATGAGCTCATGAAGGCAATTGATCTTTGGGGTTCAAGAGAGACAATAGAGCAGCATCTCACAGCAGAAACCGTGAATCTACAGGATGAACATGGACGTACCCCATTAGCCAAAGCGCTGTCAATGGGAGACCCAAAAGACTTCAATCGAGAGTGGCTTGTGCGTAAGCTAGTCGATGCACGTGCTGATATAACCAAACCGCTCACATTCCAGAATGAGACGGCGCCTATGCTCCCCCTTTTCTACGCAATTGAGCACTGCAGTCTCGCTACCCAAAAAGAACTAATAACCGCTGAGACCGCCAATCAGCAGCAAAACGGCGCCTTCCCTATAGTAAAGCTGCTGGAAAAGCAGGCCCGCACGAATAATCTTCAGGGAGCATTATTTTTAGAGTGCTTCACCAAAATGCTTGATGCCATGACAGATCCAAACTTGGCAAAATACAATGGACACACCCTTTTGATTGAGGCGCTCACGGGCAGCGGACATTATGAAGGAGTTCTCGAGCGTCTTCTGAGTTGCTTAAAAATTCGCCGTGACCGCGCCACCAACGGGCAATCCCCGTTCGAAGTAGCCCTGCAGCAGAATAAGAGAATGACGGTCTTGATAAAACTGTTCTGCGAAGAAGACACAGAATCCTACTCACTCCAACAGGCTCTAGATAGTGGCACACAAAACAAAGAAGCCGTTGTATCTTTCCTCATGGAGAAAGGAATAGCTCCGCAAGCAGGCAATATCAAAAAAGCAGAAGAAAACAAACTAAGTACGGATCTTATTAGAAGAATGAAGGCATTGCGCGCAACCAAACTATCAGAGGAAGCCTCTGCACTTGCACACTCTCCCGACCACAACCTTCATAGTGTCTACACAAAACTAGACGAATTTGCGCAAGAAAAACTCACTATTGATCCATCCCTAGTGGATAGCTTGATCTGTACCAGCCTCCAAACACACCCAACGACGACAGTCAATGATGGAGATATACGGGCCGCCCTAGCATACGGGTTACCTGACAACTCAGAAGCGATGAAGGAACTTATAGCTTTGCAGCGGAAGAATGAGATAGCCGGCATACGGGAAAAATTCAAAGATCACAAGGTCTATAGCCCGAGCCAAATGGTTCAAGGTCTCCTCGCGCTCCAAAGCAATGATGATGACATACGTATGCTAGCGGACAAGGAACTTGCTGTTCACCCAGGCTGGTCAGTTGATGAACACCATATCGCACAACTGAAAGCCTATCCCAAAACGCAAGAACTGTTCAGAACTACGAACGAAAAGCGCCAAAAAGCAGCAGCAGAAGTAGACCGCGCGGAGACCATTGCAGACATTTTAGCACTCGCCCCATCCCTCTACGACACCGAAATTAGGACACATGTGGCAAGAGTAATAAAAGCCGGTCACCTACCAACAAAGGAAGAATTAACCGACCTCAATGCTAACCCTCGCTACAACTCAACAAGCCACCTCGGCGACAAATCAGCCCTGGAGCTCGCGCAAGCCGCGCACAACAAGCAAGTACGGGAACAGAACATCGCAAGAGCAACAACAATTACCGAGCTCTTCAATATAACAAACGATATAATGAGATCCATGGACTATCGTTCTGATTTGAAACGCATTCCTATGCAAATTCGCGACGCCTGGTGGAGAAAAGTTTACGAGCTACTCGAAAATTTGAATTATAATCTAACCAAGGAAGAAGAAGCCCTACTTCTAGAGTATGCTGGCGATGAGAAAAATAATTATAAAAAAAGAATAGCTGTTCGCAAGAAGCGCTTAATTTTGTTAAGTGAACTGGAAGCGACTACTACTGTAGGACAATTCTTTAGAAAGATGGCCGAATGGAATGATTCAATAGATGACGCAATACGGGCCAAGATCAATAGCCACCTTCAAGCGGTCATCAATGATTCCCAACGCAAGGGGATCATACTCTTCGATAATATTGAAAAGGCAAGAAAGTATAGACTGGATAAGGATCTAATAGGCAAAATGGACGAGATGCGCATTGAACGAATCGAGAATAAAATAAAAGGGACTACTACTATCCCATCGCTTATGAGTATTGCGGATATGCTTGAGATAGAAGATCGACTGACTCGGAGAGCGATAGATATAATCAATAATCACTTAAGAGCCCTGATTGCTGAATACGATAAGCCCCACTCCACACTCCCAAGGGTAACCTCTGATAATATCAAGGTTGCTAAAAAACTTGATCTCGACAAGGAGTTAGTAAAAAAGATGAATTTGTTAAGAAAGGCCGGACTAGAGAAAGAGCAGGAAGAAGAAAGGCTTAAAAGTGAAGCTCCTGGCAAAGCAGATGACGAAAACGAAGAGCCAACTGAATAAATAAAACGTATGCAAAAAGAAGGGGTGGGTTACTAAAAAGTAATCCTCCCCTTCTTGCTTTTAGCCACAGTCCCTACCGTAGGTTATCTTCCCGCTCTGTCCCCTTCTTTCGCAAAAAAGTCGGCGTATCCAAATCTTGCATGTCAAGTGAACCACCAACCTCTTCTAGGCGCTCAGGACGAGCCATCTGCTTCATCTGTGGTGCCGCTTCTGGGCGCGCTGCCTGCAGCGGAGAGGCAACCGAGGCACTGCGTGTCGGCGCGTGCTGCTGGCGTGGCGCCTGATACCCATTATACCCTGTGGTATAACCACGATTGTCCACATACCGATCACCCTGCTCAAAGCCAGTTGCAATCACCGTCACCATGATTTCATCGCCCAGCGACTCATCAATAACAGAGCCAAGAATAATATTGGCATCTTCGCTCACCAAATCATAAATAACTTCGGCAGCGTCATTAATCTCATGCAAGCCCAAATTCAGGTTACCCGTAACATTAATGAGCACGCCACGTGCCCCTTGAATGCTCACTTCCTCAAGAAGTGGTGAAGTAATTGCCTGGATTGCCGCTTCACGGGCACGACCTTCACCTGACTTGCGACCAATGCCCATAATAGCAAGACCCATATCTTTCATGATTGAGCGTACATCAGCAAAGTCCACGTTGATGTGCCCTGGTTTAGTAATAATATCAGAGATACCTTTAATGGCTTGTTTGAGCACATTGTTTGAAAGCGCAAAGGCATCAAGCATCGAAATTTTTGGATCGACTGATTCCAGTAATTTTTGATTTGGCACTACCAATAAGGTATCAACCGATTGTTTGAGATGACGAATAGCATCTTCCGCATGATTCATACGGCGACGGCCTTCAAAGGTAAATGGCTTTGTCACCACGCCGACTGTTAAAATTCCGAGTTCACGCGCTGCCGTGGCAATAACGGGCAATGCACCAGAACCGGTACCGCCGCCCATACCGCCGGTCAAAAAGAGAATGTCGGCTCCCTTAATCAAATCAATCACGACATCTAAATCTTCTTCTGCCGCACGACGGCCAATTTCTGGATTAGACCCCGCACCAAGGCCTTTGGTGATTTTTTCACCAAGTTGCACACGATGAGCAACTGGTGAAACATCAAGTGCTTGCGCATCGGTATTGGCAATAATAAAAGTAACCATCGACATTTCAGGACAGGTTGCCATGCTATTTACCGCGTTACCACCGCCGCCACCAACACCAATCACCTTGAGGCAGGCACCCATTATTTGCTTCTTCTCTTCAGTTACTGAAAAATCCATATCTTTTTCCTTTCTTCTCTCACCACAACACTCAATTTATCCAGCCCTGCGCATCGGCTATAAAAAGTCGTAAATCCATGTCTTCATTCGCTGCAATACCCGCGACAGCAACGGCGCTTCACTCGAACTATGCCAAAACGTTTTATTATCTTTCAACCCAAAAGCCAACAAGCCGTATGCCGTCGCATACTGCGGCGAGCGCAACACCTCAGGCACCCCCTTCTGATCATCCCCTGGCATAAAATAATACCGCGGCGAGCCAATCCGCACTGGCACCTGCAACGTAGATTGTACCAGCTGGCGTAGCCCACGCAAAAGTGCACCACCGCCAGTCAAGACAAAGCCGGACGGCATCAAGTTAGTTAAACGATTGGCAACAATTTCTTCGCGCACGAAGGAAAAAATTTCCTCCGCTCGTGGCTGCAAAATTTCGTACAACAAATACGTGTCTACCTCTTTGCTCCCGCCGTCATAGTCAAGCGCCACGGTGGAACGCAGCACGCCTAATTCTTTGTATGCTTGTTCTGTCACGCAGCCAAAATTTTTCTTTATTTCTTCTGCTTGGTCAATGGGAATGCCAAGGCCAATAGCAAGATCATTGGTAAAGTGATTACCCGCTACGGGAAAGACTTTTGAATAGCGAATGCGCCCGTCTTTATAGATAGCAAAGTCGGCCGTCCCGCCGCCGATATCCAAAATACCAACGCCTAATTCCTGCTCAGACGGCGTGAGCACCGCCTGCGCCGAAGCTAACTGCTCCAACACAATGTCAACCACCTCAACACCGGCAAGCTCAACTGCTTTGATAATATTTTGCGCCGAAGAAATAGCACCCGTCACAATATGCACATGCGCTTCCAATCGAACGCCATGCATCCCCAAAGAATCCTGTACATATTCTTGACCGTCAACACGAAAATATTGTGGCAACACGTGTAAAATTTCACGATCTTGGGGAATTGGAATTGCTTTTGCTGCCTCAATAACGCGATCAATATCATACTGTGTGACATCGGGGCGAGAAATGCCCACAACGCCAGTAGAATTAAATGATTTTATGTGACTACCGGCAATGCCGACAATAGCCTTTTGCACCCGGACGCCGGCCTGCGTTTCTGCTTCTTGCAGCGCCCGCTTGATTGACTCGACAGTTGCACTCATATTCACCACGATGCCTTTTTTCAACCCGTAGGAAGGATAACGCCCAATACCCACTATCTCCACCGCACCATGAGGCAAAACCTGCCCAATGAGCACACAAATTTTGGTAGTACCAATATCAATAGCAGTTATATAGTCGGTCATTGCTGGCATCGCATTCATTATCATACCCTTTGTAGCTGCGCACACTCTTGGTGTGTAATACATTTACTAATAACGCGGCCAGAAAAACGAAAATCGAAGAAGCAAACCGTATCGTCGGTCGGTTGCCTATGATCATCGCGTAACACTTGACATGAACTCATCAGAGCTACCATATCCGGCAGTAAAGACACACTACGATCATCAACAAGGCAGACGCAACGATGTGGCAAATCAAGCGACGCTTTTGGCGAAACAACCACGGTATGTGGATCACGATAGATACAGTCATAGGTTTTCAAAAACTCTGCTGGTAGCCCCCTATAAAAGGCATATACTTGACCAAATCGATCAGCCTCCAGCCAGGAGTGATTCACCCGCATACGGGGCAAGTCTGAAGGCAACGTACTGAACATGTTGTTGCGATACAGGCGACCATTGTCACCGGCAACATAATATTTATTTACTCGAAATACCGGTTCAACACCTCTCATTTTGCAGGTCAAACAGGTTGGATTATACCGAGACCACACGGTTAACCCGACTAACGGAAACGTATGCACCAGCTCTGCATTTAACTTTTCATAATCCGGATGCGCTAAGCGCCCTGCTTCTTTTTGCTCATCAAACCAATCGCTCACGGCACTCATTGTTGCTTCATCAAGATTTTGAGAAACAACCACATACGAAGTCACTGCGTAGTGGCGATATGCCCATGCGGCTACACGCCCATACACATGCACGGAAAGACCAACTACAATAAGCCCCACAATAATACTGTATAACGTCCGACGATGCCGCCAGCGTGCCCTCTCATTCACGAATTCTTCCTTTCTTCAAATTAATGTGGCGGCAAGCGTAGTCGAAAAAACGGTATAGGCGCAAGCATGGTTTTTAAAAAAAATTAATCTTCCCCTGATTGTGAACGCCATAAACGAGCGTAAACCGCTTTTTTCTTTAATAATTGATCGTGTGAGCCAGATTCAACAATCAGCCCTTTATCCAGCACAAAAATAATGTCAGCGTGCCGTACCGTCGTCAAACGGTGTGCAATCATGATGATAGTCATGGAATGTTGCAGCGAGCGAAGCATATGACTGAGTGCCAACTCTGTTTCATTATCGACTGCTGATGTTGCTTCATCAAGAATCAAGACATCAGGATTACGCACCAAGGCACGCGCAAGCATAATACGCTGCCGCTGTCCACCGGACAATTGCTTGCCACTTTCATCAATATGCGTATCGTATTTTTCTGGCAAAGAAAGAATAAAATCATGAATTTGAGCTGCTTTTGCCGCCTCCTTCACTTGCTCAATCGGCAAGTCAAAAGCACCATATCGAATGTTGTTCGCAACCGTATCCGGCACAATAAATGATTCCTGCCCAACAAAGCCTACTGAAGAACGGAGGGTTTCCAATGACATTTCAGAAAGCGGTGTGCCGTTAATAGTAATTTCACCCTTTTGTACGTGATACAAGCGCATCAGCAGTTTGATAATGGTGCTCTTACCAGAACCGGTTTGCCCCACAAATGCTACTGTTTTTTGCGGCGGAATAGTAAGCGACAATTTACGAAGTACTGGACGAGAAGCATTGTAACCAAATGAAACTTCATTAAAAACCACTTCACCTTCTGAAATCGTTTCTTGAGACGCGTGGTCTTTCACCCGTGTTTCATACGACGGATCAATTGGCATACGCACAATTTCTAGAAGCCGTCGTACCGAGGACATACTCCGTTCATACGAATCAAGGATTCCAGCAAGACCGGTAAACGGCCAAATAAGTCGCTGCGTTAAGAAAATAAGCATACTGTAGGAACCAACGGCTATATGACCATCAAATACCAACATACCACCTTTAATGAGGGTATATACAAAACCAGTCAACACAAACACACGTACCAACGGTGCAAACATACCATTCATATATACGGCATAAACAC
Source organism: uncultured Pseudomonadota bacterium (assembly GCA_964429275.1). GTDB lineage: Bacteria > Babelota > Babeliae > Babelales > JAUPTZ01 > JAUPTZ01. The sequence goes on along the minus strand of CAYSBJ010000003.1, from coordinate 76,619 downwards.
TTGCACGCTCGTAATCGCGCCCCGCTTTTTGAATGCGACGCTTTTCATACTCTTCAGTACCAAAACCTTTGATCGCCATAATTCCACCAATATTATGACTCACTTCACTGGCAATAGTACTTGCCATTTCGCGTACAATGCCATAGGCACTAGAAATACGCTCGCGGAAAAATATACCAAGAGCAGCAACAAATGGAATTGGCATCATCGCAATAAGCGCAATTTGCGGAGAGATGTAAAAGAAAATGGCACCAATCATAAGGGTACTGAGCACCAATTGAATGATACCACTAAAACCTTGGTCACGGGCCGCACCAATGATATACTCGAACTCGTTAATATCATCGTTCAAAATCGAAGTTAGCCGTCCAATACGCATAGTATTGAAGAAAGAGAGCGGTAGCTTTTGAATATGTGCATACGCATCACTTCGCACTTCACGCTGCACGCGCTGCGCTATTCGGCCCCACAACACAATGTATAAAAACTCAAATACCGATTCAGCGATCCAAATCATAATGGTTACACCGGCCAAAATTACGAGCTGCGTTCGCGGTGAAGTGAAACCCCAATTCGTTAAAATCGGACTTCCAGAGCCCGTTACCACGTCAATTGCAATACCAATCAGCACTTCTGGCAAAATATCAGCAACTTTGTTAATGACGGTGCACATGATGGCAAGCGCCAACTGTACCGGCTTACGAATCACATAGGACAAGAGATATCGAGTAGGACTTTGTAAGGATACATTGGTAAGCGCCATAGGCAACCTCTATTTCTTAGAAAACGACGTCAAAAACAAAAATATTCCGGCCGCTACTGATGCATTATACGATGAGGTATCTCGCTGTGGAAGTGTTACTTTGGTACCTAGAGACCGCACCTTCATATCAATTCCTCGCTCTTCGCTTCCAATAACCACGCACAACGGCGCGGTGTAAGATACTGTTGTTGCATCCACACCACCATCGGCGACGGTCATGTATACTGAATATCCCATACCTTTCAACTCTCCCACGGTGTGAGCAACCGAAGAAATGAGATATATCGGTAAGTGTTCTGCAAGCCCAGCTGAGGCCTTAAAAACCCCTGCTACCATGCGCGCACACTGCTTTGTCACAAGTACCGCATTGAAATTTGTACAATAAGCTGACCGCACAATTGCGCCAAGATTATGCACATCTTGTACCCCATCAAGCAAGAGAATGCGTTGCTTTTCTTGCGCAGTAATTGGCTTGGTCGCATATGCAAAGGGAGTCACAAAGGCCAAAATGCCCATGTGGTCGGCACATCCAGCCATACGCGTGAGAACATCGCGTGAAACATATTGAATAGGTGGCGCCTGTTTTTGAAGGTATGGCTTAACCCTTTCCCAGCCTTTTGGCTCTGGTTTGGTCATGTAAATAGCAAGAACTTTGCGCTTGCCTGCCTTAAGGCACTCGATAATGGGATGCGCTCCGTAAAGGATGTCACCTGACTGTTGAATTCGTTTGCTTGTTGCGCGCATGGAAAGTCCTTGATTTGAATACGTATATACTATGAGGGCAGTATAAAGGGTTGTTGGCAGTGTGTCACGCCACACCATCCGTGGGCCAGCGCAAGCAAAGTGCCATACTTTTTGTTCAATCCCCACACAAAAAGCATGGCACTTTAAAACCGAGAGAGGACAACAGACTATAGCTGTCCCCTCCCTCTAGAATGCGATTCTGCTAATGCCGCTTTGCAGACCGGTGGATACGCGCTTCCTTTACGGCTTCATAGGTTAGAAAAGACTGCGCGAGAAAATAACCAACCAACAGCGGCCACAATACAAAAAAGATGAAAAGATACGCCTCGCTCAGATAAGTAAACACTTGCGACGACACACTCGCCGGCATGTAGTTTCTCCCGTACATAACAAACAACGTAATACTAAAAAGAATAACCGAACCCAGAATAATCAGATCACCAACTATGGGCGCTGGCGCCAAATCTACCCGAGTAGCCTCCACGTTTGCGCTTTTGGTGCTTACGACGGACGGCTCCTCCTTTCCATAGAAATAGCCATAGATAAACCCGATCGGTCACAAAAGCAGGCTCACAATGCCAAGCTTCCACGAAAAACCGGGGTAATAAGATTTATAGTAAAACAGAGTCAAATCGGCTAAGAAAAGAACAGGCGCTAAGATTACGCCGCCGAGATCTGTATGTCGTCCCGACCGCACCTGCCAACCAAACCATATAAATAGTGGAGTTGAAAGAAACATAATGCCTCCTTGATTCACAATTACGATGTGGCAAGGAAAAGCCTAGACCTTTACGATGGCGGTGTCAAAGGGGGCCCGGCGGCCGCCATCTCATAAACAACTCTGTAGAATCCTACTCGAAGCCTAAAAAATCCTCCTCATCAACTATAGTCAACACGATTCAAAATATTGATCTTCAAGACCCGCATGGCGGGTCATTGCGAGCGCAGCGTGGCAATCCAGAAAAATGACTCTTATATAGTTTAACTGGATTGCTTCGTCGCTTCGTTCCTCGCAATGACAGCTAACGCTGTCTACTCACTTTAAACTCATTTGCCTATAGCCTTTTGAGGTTGTTATTAGGACGGTAAGGATCCTCTGCAACAAACTCCAGCTTTTCGGCAATAAGGCACTGGATCTCAAAAGGAAGCTTTTTTAGCGTTTTACGAGCCCTTGGTTTAATTTGAATCGTGTATTTCATAGGGTACCCCCAATCATAAAGCAGCTACTCCGCCGCCAGTCGCCCCAACTCCACAGTCGCCTGCTTATTGCCGATTTCCTCTGCTTGCAGAAAAAGAACCTCCGCGCGCTCCAAATCTTTTGCAACATGACGACCGGCCACACACTCAAGTCCCAGCGCGACCATAGCACGATCGTTTCCTTCAGCTGCCAAGCTTTCCAATATATCCACACATACTGCCGCATCTTTCTCGGTGCACTCCGGACGCTTCAAAAGAAGGCGCGCGTACCCAGCCTGCGCCGAAGCATACCCCTCTTGTGCTGCATAAAAGTAGTACGGTAGTGCTTTTTGCTCATTAACCGAAACCCCTTCCATGCCTTCAGCGTATACATCACCCAAACAACAGGCGGCAAGAGGGTCTCCGTTCGCAGCCGCAACCTCAAGGTGCGCGATCATTTTTTCACTATTGCGTGGCACGACACTGCCATTACGGTAAAAGGAAGCCATAATGACATGCCCCATACTGCTTCCTTTCACTGCAGCAGCCTGCGCTAGCTTAAAGCTCCCCTGCAGATCCTGGGGCAAGTCAAACATTCCGTTCGCTAAGTAGAGGCTACATTGCGCCATAGCATCAGGATACTCCGCATCAGCCGCTTGCTTCAGGTACTCCATGCCACGCGCAAGAAAGGCCTCATCAGTACGATAAGGGTCTATCATAAAAAAAATTGAATGCAGCAGATACGCCGCCTCAATATTGCCCAGCGAGGCCGATTCAGTCAGAAGCTGCAAGCCTACTTCTCGGTTCGATTCAAATTCAGCGCGGCCTTGAATATACAGGGTTTGGGCGCGTTCAGCAGTAGACATAGAGCCTCCTTTTTAGTGTAAACTATACTTCTTTGAGGAGGCACCCTAGCACAACGAATCAGTGAAAAGTAAGGGTTTTTATGGTTATTAAAGCAGTCGTATTCGACGTTGACGGCGTTCTTTTTGATAGCATTGATACCAACGGCAAATACCTGTGGAGCAAGAACGTCACGCGCGGTACCCTAAGCACCGTATCTCATCTCACGGTAGATAGCACAGTGTCCACTACCACCGCTCGATACTTGATATACTACGATACAAATAATTAGCAAAATCGCTAGCTCCAAGCACAGCTACTACCTTCACGCAGGAGTCATCCTGAAAAGTAGCTGGAAAATAAGACCCATGCCACGAATCCGAAAGATAATACCACCCAAACAGATCATTAACAGGCGTAAAGTGGGAGGGCGTGGAGAGCTTTAATACAAACAAAGTGCCTCCAGGATAAGCCCTTACATACTTCCGTAAAAAACGTCTCACCCCCCAATCTACCTCACTAGGGAAAGAATCACCCAGGATAATGGAATAACTCTCAGCCATTTTGGGACAATCAAATTCCCCAATAAGCGCCACAACACGCATAAAGCGAGGCAACGCAAAAATTTGGTCCAGAGGAGACCTGACAAGTTGGCGAGCGCAACATAAATCAACCTTCAACTCGTCATCCTTTTTCAGTGCGGCCTCCTTCCATCGACAAAGGGCCGTCCTAAATTCGCCGAACGAACCGAAGTTGGCGGTAAATAGATTGTCATCAGATAAGAGGCTAGTTGTGCCAGGGTATAATCGCAAACAACCATCGTCGCTTAATCTGGAAGAAATTCTATAAAAATTACCATCTTGAAGGATGTACAAAAAGCTAAGAATATAACCAGTCTCATCTAGACCCGACAGACAAGGAAAGGCCTTAGCATCTAGATCCCACTGGGAAACGACCTGAGCATCATCGCGCAACAACACAGGCGCTGTGTCGTCCTTCGATATTAAGCGCCCCTCGTCGAAAGTCTTCGGGACGTACCCAATCTGTGTTATAAGCCACGCAGCAATAAGACCCCATTTTCTCTCACTAAACCAAGTTCTAATATCACCTTCGCGACATTTAACTACACGAACTTTAGTTGCTGGAAGACATTCATCAGAAGGTAATATAAAAGAAGGGGCCACAACAGCCACGCAAAAACCCAACACGAAAGATTTTAGTTTCATAAAATTCCTTACACATTTATTGATTATCGTGATATGGGGTAATCGTAACAAGCAAAAAAGCAAAGTACAAGACACAATCCGCTATGTGTCTTACCAACGTGATATTGTCACAACTCAACCAAAATAAAAATGTCACTCTTTTTATCTCTGCCGGGGGCGTTTCTTTGGAGCCCCCCACGCAGGATGCAACTTCTCGGCGCCGCGCCCCTTGTAGCGCGATAATGCAACGAACCAAATGGTCCCTTGAAGGGGCACCCGGCACCTTTTCTGTATTCAAACCTCTATGCTAACAAACACCCCGAGTGACTTTCACAGTGACTACGGTTTGCCGCACTGGCCTTCTACGGAGCGATAGCGCAGCGATCCTCCTTCGCTTAAAGCTTCGGCGGACATGGTGGCGCCTGCCAGCAATAGCCTTAGCGTCGGCTGGAAAGTTGCAGCCCATGTGGGTCACTCGAAAAAAAAAGCTCGGCAGGATAAGAAAAAGTGATAAAATCATGCAGGGCTAAGTTGTAACAAAATGACTTCAGCTTAACACGCACAAAGAATCAGGGAAAAGTAAGGGTTTTTATGGTTATTAAAGCAGTCGTATTCGACGTTGACGGCGTTCTTTTTGATAGCATTGATACCAACGGCAAATACCTGTGGAGCAAGAACGCCACTCAAGACTTGGGCCTACGATCAGCTCATTTCAAAAAGATCTATTCATCTAAATGGGATGCCGTAACTCGCGGTACCGTAAGCACCATATCTCATCTCACGGAGGTGTTTAATGACGAACTTTTTGCCAGCCTCAACCTCAGACCAGAAAAATATATAGAATACTGGCTCTCGCATGATGTTTTTCTCAATACGGCAATGCTTGAACTTGCAGCTTCACTGTCCGTACCAGCCTACATTGGTACCAACCAAGATCTTCATCGCACTCAACATATAAAAAAACTCGTTGGGCCAGTGATAAAAGATATATTTTCTTCATATGAAATGGGATACATCAAACCGGAAGTCGGTTTCTACACGCATATTGAAAAAGCACTCAAACTAGCGCCCCACGAAATCCTACTCATTGATGACACGCTGGCCAATGTGGCAGCAGCCCAAGAGCGGGGATGGCATACTATTCAGTATCAAAGTGAGATTACAGACCTGCGCCAGCTTCTACGGTGCTGTCGCCGGTAACAACCGTTGGAACCAATCACTCTGCAAATCATCCGGTCCGAGGACAGAACTCACATGCACAGTAGCAATGTTCTCAGAGATCAAGCCCTGACTTGGTCGTAAAAGCCAGCCGTTTTCACCCTGCCAAGCATAATAATAACCAATCACCATGTGTCCATAAACATTCACACATCGACAATAAAAAAGGGTCCCCCCGGGATAGTCACGGAGGTTTTCCCGGATAAAAGGCGCTACATTAGGAAGAATTCCGTTGAGCGCATACACAGGCGCAAAATGGCTATAACTCGCCCTCATTGCGGGGCAACCATTTCGTCCTGTACGATCCAAACATTCCTTAAATTGATCAAAAAAGATCATCACCCCTTGAGGGTTTTCAGCAAGCCTGCGAGCGAGTTGATCGAGATCCACCACAGGAGCAGCCGCAGCACCAAGCGCCGCTGGTGACGAACCAGACGCAGCAGCTACCCCTACAGAAGAGCTGGGCCTGAGTGCATCCAGCACCGATTGATCTACTTTACCCCGACAAACAGGACAGTCATCATGCAGAACTATCACGCCATTTAATGGCGCTTCCCAAAACCAACTCGTCAGACAGTGTTTATGATAAACATGCTTGCACGGCAAGGTAAATAGAGAACTCTCCTCACCAAACGACTCATAACATACCGAACAATCATCTCCATTAGGTTCAGGTTCGCCAGCCCCGGCATGCACAGGCCTCTCATCAGTCACACTTACGGCATTCCCATGGACAGGATTGCTTCTTTCTCCATCAATCGCATGAGCAACACTGTCAGGAGCAGATGTTGGCACCAAGCCTACCACAGAAGGAGTCGGCTCAAGCAAATTTCTAATTTCATTACAATGATCAGGATTGTCGCCTGCTAACCCAAATGGGGGCCGCCCATCATTATTTCTAATAAATGGATCAGCTCCAGCACTCAGCAGGTATCTAACTATCTCCGTCTTCCCATAGAGAGCGGCCACACCAAGAGGCGTATTCCCAGTTACAGCGTCGGTCGGAGCATCTTTATCAAACTGCGCCTCTTCAATAAGCCACCTCACCATGTCGAGGTGCCCATACTGAATAGCACGCCGGAGCAAGGACTCCTGGTATTCTTCGACTATTTTAACCTCTGAGAAATCTGCACCTGGATTTTCATTCTTAAGTCTTTTCATTGTTGCAAGGTCATTATCTTTAACCGCTTTAATAAGCTGATCTTTCAAAGAAGGACGGGCCTCTGCAAATGAGATTTCTTCTTCCCGAGAGTATTCCGAACGCAGAGATACTACCGGCGAAGGTGCGCTGGACGGTTCATCATCAGGCTCTGAAATGGCTGGTGAACGCCTCAAAGGAGCATCCTCTTCCCAAGGTTCCTCTGGCTGAGGCATCGCCAGTGAAGACGTCCGAGAAATAGCTTTGTCAACCGTTACCGATATGCCATCCGAACCTACGCCAACGGGCGAGAGGCTTGGCTTTTCGATAGGTCTCCGCACTTCTCCAACGGGACTTCTTGAAGCGGGCGACGCAATGGGTGAAGAGGCCTGATAAACAAGCGGTTCTTGCGCTACAGGGATAGGCACTGGTTTAGGTATCACCGGGGCCACTGGCTCGGCAACGAGAGGCTTTTTTTTCCTTGTGGAACGAGACTTTGGTTTATGGCCGGCAGCCGGATTCCTAGTAACAACCAATTGCCCTGATAGCGCCGCAGGCTTTTTAGGTTTTGTGCCGCCCCTAAGTCCGCGATACGCTAGATACGAACCCCCACCAACCGCTGCAACACCCAAAGAAACCTTCATAAAAGTCTTAATCGCTGCCGGATCACCAGCCAAAAGCCTCTGTAGAAAAGCTTTTTGACTTTACTGACCTCGTCTTCCTGCACAATCGGCTCCACGGCATACATGGCAATGGGCTCAAAACTGGTCAGCGCGACCAGCACCCACAAAACAATACTATACTTCTTCACAGAGATTTTCCTGCCAAAAACGGTACTTTAACCTACTTCTTAGCTCTCAAGATAAACAATTTCTAGCAAAAACTGAATCTTCCTCCCGTTCCATACGAGTAAAGCGCACTACAAAGGCGCTTTCGCTTCAAGCTAAGCAGGGGGCCATGTAACATAGCAATCAACAAACCAGCATATCAGGCAAAACAACGCTTGCAAAAATGCTCCTTCTCATCTTCCGTATGTCTCTTTTAAAAGCATCAGCGTGCGAGTTCAAGCACAAGGTATGTTATTTATAGTGGCAAGGAAGTTATTGAAATACAAGAAGCGTCCATTCTCCCCCTTGCACACCTAGAAAAAATTACCGGGTAACCGCCCCGCACGCTGAGACTACCCAAGATGAAGAGTCTGCCTCTCGCAATGCATCAAGAATAGCAGGTGTAATGAGCTGAGCATCCAGCAGCTCTTGGAGAAATTTTTTAAGCACTAATGGGGCTGCCCGTAAAAACTCATTTCTCTGCGCTACATCATTAAAGTTCACTTTTTTCGGCACACAAAACCTAATTAAGAGTGAAAGTTTTTGCTCATCAGTAAGACTCTGGTACGTAAAAAGGTACCTAAGAAGAGCCCCAGCAATAGAGTGATCACGAATTCCGCCCGTTACAATATGCTCCACCGACTTAACCGTATCATTTTCCAGCACATCTGCATGCGTACGCTCCAAATCAATAAAGTAAATAAGACCATCAATTCCACGCATAATACTTCCACGATGGAGCCCATACATGCCAGTAAGCATAATGCCAGCAATTATTTTTTCAATATCCGCATCAGTCAACCCATCAGAAGTAGCACGCCCGCCGTTATCAGCAACAAAATAAATAAAGGAGGTAACAACAACTGTAGTTGTATCATTTAGTGAGTCATCAGGAGAGACCCCCTGCCGCAAAGCTAATTCTTTAAGCGGTGCCGTCACCCTAGGAGAACCGCCCATTTGACGCAAAAGTGCCGCACGGACTACTCGTTCCACATTTCGATAGAGAGAATAATTCGGCCCCCCAAAAGCCTCGAGAGTTTTATGCGGTACAAAATACGGGTTTGGAATTTTAAGAGCTACTGGATCGTAACCGATTGGCGTAAACTTAAATACAAAAACATGCTCAACTTGAACTGGCGGCAAGAGTGTTTCAACTTCACCATAACGCCCGAAGGCGACTAAAAGTTGATCATGCAAAAAGCGCGTCTCATGGCCAGTATGCGCTGCTTTATCTTCGGACGCAGCCACCGCATACTGCCCAACCGATAACTCCGGCATCTGAGCAATAACCTTCGCGGCAGCCTGAAACGCTACTGGCGAGCAGTCATTAATAAGAAATTCTTGATATGAAAAATTACTCTCCGCAGCTGCCAAAGGCGCAGCAAGCGCAAGAGCCCATAGAAACAATTGGTCTCTTAACATTCATTACCCTAAATAATACGCCCATCTCCAATATCAAGCGTATCAAAAGGGCATATACAAAAAACACCCTTTAATAAAAAAAGATCCGTTAAAAACGATGTTTTCTGAGAAGAAAGGAAGGGGCATACATAACCGCATGCCCTCTCAGATAGCTAACTCAAGAATTCCTTAAACGAGCAGAAGCTTTCCACCCCGCAAAGCAAAGTGCACAAACTTTTGAATAAATTTATTCAAAAGTTTGTGCACTTTGTTGTAATAACCGCCAGAGCTCTGTATATTAAAACGCACAAAACAATGAAACGTGAGGCTTCAATGTCATTCCACTACAAACGCAGACACATCCAGGAGCGAGTCAAGTTTCTGGCACAAAACTTTAAGGTCATCCTTATCACAGGAGCCAGGCAAATAGGTAAAAGTACTTTGCTAAAAAATCTATTCCCTGATATCTCCATCATCACATTTGACCGGCTCAACGACGTACATGGAGCCCGCAGCAACCCAGACCTGTTTATCAGAACACAACCAAGTCCTCTCATACTGGATGAGGTCCAGTATGTACCAGAACTCTTAGGATCAATAAAACGCACAGTGGACCAGTCAGACAACATGGGACAATATTTCCTCACAGGATCTCACAACCTTGGAATGCTCAAAGCTGCGGCCGAAAGCATGGCTGGGCGGGTAGGTATTATTGATCTTGAACACTTCACCCCCTTTGAGGAGGCTGAAACATTCACTTTCGAGGGACGTAAGCAAACTCCGCCATCATGGCTTGAATCTTACTTAGAAAATCCAAATGATCTCATCCGGAATTTTGCGGGAATTTCTGGCCCTCATTCCCCAGTACACACCGTATGGCGTGGGAGCTTCCCCGCGCTTATTAACAAGGAAGAAGATTATTTCACCAGTTACTTTGATAGTTATATCAGAACGTACCTTGAGCGTGATGCATCGTACGCTGATCCATCAACCGCTTCTTCTGTATTTCATAAATACTTAAAAGTAATGGCGGTACTCAGCGCTCGAGAGATCAATTATGCCCACTTTGGGCGAGAACTCGGTCTTACAAAAAAAGTAGTTTTACTTTGGGAACATGTCCTCAAACAAACATATCAATGGCGGGAGGTACCATCATACGAACTTAATTCGTTAGAACGCATGAGCACCCGCGGCAAGGGTTACTTAACCGATACCGGGTTGGCATGCTACCTACAAGGAATCAGAGATCCTCTCTCCCTGCTTGGACACCCACAATTTGGCGATCTCTTTGAAACATACTGCGTTAACCTGGTATATAAACTAATCAGCAGTCTTGCGCAACAACCGTACGTATATCATTGGCGAGTCTTAGCTGGCGCTGAAGTTGATTTGCTACTTCATATGAATGGGAAATTTTACCCTATAGAAATAAAATCAACAGACTCACCAAGTAAATACGATGCACGCGGCATACTCGCTTTACGCGAAAAACTAGGACCTTCAGTTCAGCACGGTATCGTACTGCATGCTGGTACTGGTTGCTATGCACTGCATGAGCATGTTACGGCACTACCCTTTAACGCGCTCATAAAGAAGTAGATTTAAGACTACTACTTCGTACATTCATAAATAATTTGCAACGCCTTGGCTTCATTAATAACCGGCGTTTTGTAATAGCTGGTGTACCGCTTCACCACAGAGAAACCGACCTCAGAAAAGACTTGTTCCATTTCCCCGGGGCGAAAAAGGTGTTGTTCTAAAAGCTCTCGCTCTGTGCTGCGAACCCTCATATTAGCATCAAAATCAATGTACGCACACTGCACTGAGTAGCGCTGTGAGGAGAGATCGTACGCACTCAGCAAACGCAGCGCAATAATAGACCCATCAGCCCTCGTGTGCGCCTTATCTAACGGATTAACCTTAGGCTCTAACTCAGATGCTTCCATGTCAATTTCCATAACCAGTTTGCCGCCAGGAGCCAAATGATCGTATAACGCTCGTAGACCGTCTAAACGATGTTGCGGGTCAAGAATTAACCCCCACGAACCAAATGGAATGAAAATTAATGCGTATCGCTTTTCGCTCGAGAAATCCTGTACATACTGCTGCCACACTGGTGGCTCGCCTTGAGACTTTGCTGCATATTTAGTTTTCAGTGCAGCAAGCATTTCCGTGGATGCATCAAACCCTTCAATCGGAATGCCAGCTTCAAGCAGCGGCAGCAAAATGCGACCGGTGCCACACATCGGCTCCAACACTGGCCCTGCAGCTTCGCGTGCATAATTAAGATAGAAAGCAATTTCTCGCTGCGCGCGCTGATCAGTTTTATCAAGATCGTAAAATTGGGTACAAAGACTGCCGTACGTTTTCATGTACCATCTCCACGCAACAGCATTAACTCTTGTGTGTATTCAGTCACTCCATCTTCTGACGGCGTTTCAAGAATAACCGCAATCCCGCGTTCATTCATATCATGCGCGCAAGCATGCAGCACTTCGAATGGAATCTTTCCCTGTTTAAGATTTGCATGACGATCTTTGCCACAGCCAACCTCAAACAGAGAATCGTTCAAGTGCACAACTTTAAGTAATGTGCGCCCAATAATGGCGTCAAACTCTTTCATCATCGCATGATATGCGGCAACAGAATCTAAGTTGTAACCGGCCGCAAAAACATGACAGGTATCTAAACATATTCCCACACGATGACGTATTTTTTCGTCGCACGCATCGTACATCGCACGCAGCTCTTGGAATGTTCGACCAAGCGTTGTGCCTTGACCAGCAGCGGCTTCCAGCAAAACAACCGTATCTCCCGGAACCTTGTGCAAAGCCTCGGACAGGTTGCACGCGATTTGCGCAATGCCAGACTCAACACCGCGCCCAGTATGAGCACCAGGATGTAAAACAAGATATGGAATTTTTAACTGAACGCAGCGCTCAAGTTCGTGCTGCAAAGAATTAATCGATTTTTTCTCAACCTCACTATTGGAAGCCGCCAGGTTAATGAGATAAGCAGCATGCGTAACTACGACACTTACATCACTCTGCTTCCACGCTTCTACAAACGCGGCAGCATCTTCAGACGCAATAGGCTTGGCAAAATAAGACTGATTACTTTTGGTAAAAATTTGCACCACATGGGCGCCAACCTCCGCCGCACGCTTAAAAACTGTATGAAGCCCACCAGCAACCGACAAGTGAGCACCAAAAAGATCTTTTTTCATTCCCCATATCTCCGCCGCGGCTTACACGAGGTACAACCAGCACCGTGTTCGGCAACATGCAATTCATCTTCACGCCGTTTAATTTCATCCAACACAACTTTGCGAACCAATGTTTGCATCGTCATTCCGTCGTGCTCGGCAATACAGGCAAGGCTGTAGGCATCTTCACGCGACAGGGTAAACATTACTTTTAAGCTTTCCATCGACATGAGGCAGCTCCTTTTGGCTACAAATACTAAAATCTCATCACTCTCACCAAAACGTTGACTTCAGAATAGCATTCCCAGGCAAAATGTCCATAGCAACGCACTTTCCTTACACTATTTTAAGGTTAAGCTCAAAAGGTGCGCTGCTGTTGTATCGCAACAAGCGCAATCGAACCGCCTGCTCGTTTACTGGCTGCATATGCTGGGCTGCCGCCTTGCTCGCATTGATCACAAACTGCCGATGGCCCGTCACCTTAGCAATGGGCAGATCTGCCGGGAGAATCCCCTCCTCAACTATTTTTTGCACTAATACAAAAGCCATTTTGCCAGGAACCTGCGCATGGCCACCAAACGCAAACATCGCTCCCGCCTCCATCCCCCCCAAACTGCCGGGGAAAAAAGTTGTCTCTGTCTTCTCACACAGCGCCACTAATGGCTCAATCAAGTACTCCAACGGATCACACTCAAGAGTCAAAAGGACATCATGACTTTGTAATAACGGTGCTATCTCCTCCAAAGCGTGAGCCATATCAGAAATAGGAAAAATCGTTGTATTCACTTTTTCTCGTGCAAGAAACCGCTTCACTGCTCGCGCGTCCCTCACAACAAGGCCCCCAACGTCATCGTTCAAGTCATACGGTAGCAACACATTGCACGCTCCCGGCTTCACCACTTGGAGCATCGCCGCCATCGCAAGGCGGTCATATGAACCCGAAATCACACCAGTTACATGACCTCCCGGGCGCTCAAAGGAGTCCACCAACTTTCGCTCAACACAGTCGTCAACACCAATAAAGACAACGGGATAGTCAGGCATTTCACGCGCTACATAGGGTGTAGCAAAATATCCATCGACTACGACCACATCAGGCTTCCACCCGCGCAACTCTTTTACAATGCTCGCTAAGCTTGTCGGTTCATCCTCCTGAAAGTAAAACGGGCGTACATCATACACTCGCTTTTTTTCAACCTGTGAGTGCTTACGCAAAAAGCCCTCATATGCCTTCCCGTGGGCATACACATTACGCGCTAGTACAAACCCAACGCGAACCGACACCGGACCACTTGGTGCAGCAAAATAATAGCCGATACACACCACCGTCAGTACTCCCGCAAAAGCGATACAAATAGCTTTCCACAAAAAATGTAGACTTTTTTTTTTCATATTTCCTCCAAACCCTTACTAGTTGCCTCATCCTTACCACACCCCTGCCATCGGGCGCCAGAATTTTTTATGAAAAGGAGCTGCAATTTTCTTATTTTGGGTTATAGTGTGGCCCATTCATTTTCATCAAAAAGGACCTGGTATGTACATCGTTGAAGGCAATATTGGCGCGGGAAAATCAACATTTATTACACTTTTAAGCTCCTACCTTCCGCACATCACCTATTCGCTTGAACCAGTGGATACGTGGGCACGCCAAAACTATGGCAAATCACTCCTCGAACAATTTTATACCGACCCTCATCGCTGGGCCTATACCATCGAAACCCTCGCGATGCTCTGCCGCTCACGCGATTATTTGGGCAAAAATACCCACTCTCCCTTTCATGTAATGGAGCGATCACTTTATTCTGGCCACTATTGCTTTGCGCTCAACGGCAAGGAAGAAGGCTACTTCACCACCGTAGAATGGGATGTATACCAACAATGGGTAGATTTCATTTTCGCCAGCAAGAGCACCCCGCCCAGTGGATTCATCTACTTACGCACTACGCCCGCGATCTGTAATGCCCGCATTGCCAAACGCAACCGCAACGGCGAATCCGGTATCCCACTCGATTATCTTGAGAAAATTCATCACTGGCACGAACAATTCCTCATGCATAAAGCCGGCATTGCCCCTGAAATCAGCACCGTACCAGTCCTCGTCTTGGACGTCACCGAAGATTTTGCCAACAACCCAACCCGCATGGCAGAATTAGCACAAAAAGTAGCTCGATTTATGGAAGAAAATGAGCTGATCACCAAAAAGGATAAAAATATTTTGACTTGCCGCGCAAATTAAAGTACATTCCTCGCTCACGTTTTGGGCGAATAGCTCAGTTGGTAGAGCATCTGCCTTACAAGCAGGGGGTCACAGGTTCGAGTCCTGTTTCGCCCACCATTCGTCTTAGTCTGCACTATTGTTTGCTCCACAAACAAAAACAGGCTACAGCGGACAGCTAGAAGAATAAAGACTAGCAAAATCCAAAACGTGTAAAATTTAAAACCGTATTCCTCGATAGCTCAGTTGGTAGAGCACATGACTGTTAATCATTAGGTCGCAGGTTCGAGTCCTGCTCGGGGAGCCAAGTTTCTGTGGGGCTGTAGCTCAGTTGGTTAGAGCGTTCGCCTGTCACGCGAGAGGTCGCGAGTTCGAGCCTCGTCAGCCCCGCCAGAAATTAAACAAAAAAGAGCGTGGGTTTAATCCACGCTCTTTTTTGTTACAATCCAGCGAATCAAAACTCCCTCCCTAAGAATAGCCCCTCAATGACGCATCACGCCCGGCACGGCTAACCCCCGCAAATAATTCATCTATATCTGGCACACCCGCGCGTGCACGCATCCCAGCAGTAACGAGGGGCTTTATGAGATAGCCACCGCACAATGTAAAAAGAAGAGCGGCAACTGCCGCTCCATCTTTTTTCCATTGATTCTTACGCAAAACATCCATTGTTAGTATTTTTCCCAGCATTAGCAATCCCATCAGTGTCGTGCTCATTTGCGCTACACATCCAACCGCCTCTGCCTTCTTGATTGCAGCAGCAACAAGCACCCAATCTTGTGAATCTCCTTCTGCCTTGACGGCAGCGTCTCGTAACAACTTATAAATTTTATGAGCGTGTGCGGCATGTAACTGGTATTGAACTTGACGACGACGAGCACGCACCGAGGTTACCAGGGCATAAATACAAGCGGCAACCATAAGAAAACCTCCATTCCGCCGTAAGCCCTTACGCCCGGTAAGAGAACGCTCACCTGACTTTACTCCTACATACCCAGACAACAACATACTACGCTCAGATGACAATAGTGACTGCCCCGTAATAACACCAGCGTTGCGAACCCTTCCGTCTCGATCCCACGTGACACACGGGCCTTTTTTCTTAACTGTTGTAAGAAACCAAAGAGCAAGCCCCGCACTACAGGCCGAACCAATCGCACTAATAATAACCAATCCTTTCTGAGCGTCAGCAATCTTGCCCATAAAATGGGCAAATTCTTCTGGGCTTTCGGCCAACAATGCATTGGCCACATAAACACGGTCAGCAGTATTAATAGCACTCCCTACGCCAATCCCCAGAGAGAAAGTTGCATAGGCGCATATAAAAGCGAGGGTAATGGCACATGTACGGATGCTCATTGCGGTGCTCTTTCGTTACAACAGGGCCCCGAGGCTAATAAAGCAATCAACTTTAACAGACTTAGAACGCTAGCTTATAAACACGGTGTTTACCTACTTTCACAACAACGCCCTCTTGCCAGGTAACCATAGCTTTAACGTCGGTTACTTTAGCGCCATCAAACAGTACCGCGCCGGCCTCAATGAGGCGGCGCGCCTCAGATGAACTGGTCACCGCACCAAGTGCTCTAAGCAAATCGACGACCCACAAAGTGGTTGGCATATCGACGCCAAGATTGAATTCTTGCGCCTGTGAATAATCTTTTTGCTGCGAAAGCGCTTCGAAAGAACTTTGCCCTTCATCAGCACCAACCGCAGACCAATACCGACTAACAATCCAGTGCGCCAGCATTTTTTTACAGGCCAGAGGATGAAGCAGTCCCTCTTGTACATGAGCACGCATTTCTTCAATTTCTTCACTGCTCTTGCCACTCAAGAGCAACCAATAGCGCCACATAAGTTCATCAGAGATTGACATCAATTTACCGTAGGCCGATACCGGCGATTCCGCAAGGCCAATGTAATTGCCATAGCTTTTGGACATTTTTTGCACACCATCCAAACCTTCAAGGAGTGGCATGGTCATGATAACTTGCGGCTCCTGGCCGTACTGCTCCTGCAAAAAGCGCCCCATCAAAAGATTAAAGGTCTGGTCTGTTCCACCAAGCTCAATATCGCTCTTCAGATGAACAGAGTCATATCCTTGCAAGATCGGGTAAAAAAGTTCATGGAAACTAATAGTAGAACCAGAAGCAAATCGGTTTGAAAAGTCATCACGCTCCATGAGTCTTGCCAGCGTCACTTTGCCGGCAATACGAATAAAACTTGATAACGTGACTGGCTCAAGCCACTGCGAATTATACACCACTTCAAGTTTTTCCGGATCAAGGACTCGCGTTACTTGCTCGAGGTAAGTTTTTGCATTAAGCGCAATTTCTTCAGGCTCCAAAGGCGGCCGTGTTTTTGACTTACCAGTTGGGTCCCCGATACGTGCCGTAAAATCACCAATAATAAAACGAATAACATGCCCCGCATCTTGGAATTGGCGCAGTTTTGATAAAACGACCACATGCCCCAGGTGAATATCTGGCGCTGTTGGATCAGCACCAAATTTAACACATAACGGCTTACCCGTTGCTAACTTTTTTTCCAATCCACCAACCGGCAATACCTGATCGGCGCCGGTCATTAATTTTTTAATCATATCATCCCTCTCACACTCTGCCCCTTTCATGCATAGTCACCCACATGATTTAAAGCTCTATAGATAGCGAGCATAACGTGGCCGGTAGCAATCCAGGAATGCTTAGCTGGACTCCTACGCCACGTTGTTCCGCGCAAAGACGCATAGTTACGCGCCCTTAACAATTATCCTATTTTCCTTACGTATCCCCTTATGGCAGCACCACCAAGTACGCAAGCCCTTGATATAAGTAGAAATGAACAAAGCCAATACCCTGCAAAAAGATGTCTTTAAGCCCGGGTATAAAAAACAATCCTATAAAAATAAAGAGTGCATACTGCTCCAGAGCATCGTACATTTCCTGACCAGTCTCACCAAAAATGACCGGCAACAGGGCGCCTGCGTCGAACGGTGGCACTGGTATGAGTGAGATAACTGCCCAAATAGTGGACCACTCGATTAGTGAGTCAGAAATCTGACGAACAACCTGAGCCGCCCCTGGCGCATTTGATAAGAAATACTGCCCCCATACCCATGCATACATAGCAAGCAACGCCAACACTAGATAGCTAAGCGTAGTTGCCAGTGTAGTAATCACAATCCCTGGCTTATGCCAGCGAAAATTACGGGCATCATACAGTACCGGGTAGTACGGACGCACACCAATAAAAATGGATAGCAAAATAAGTGCCATACCTAAAAAACCACCGCCTGATGATTCGATTTTATACAGCACCGCAAAAATAGCAGAAAGCATCAATGTGCCAACAATATCAATATGTGCTAGCGGATTAAGCGAGAGAAAGCCGTTCTCTTCTGGGGTATCATCGCCAACACAGTGAGCAGCCAACGCCTGAAAAAAACCACGAACGGTAAAAAGCAAAATAAAAGTCGGAAACAAAACCGCAACCTGTTTTATAAAGGCATACATATAAGTACTATTCATGAGAAATCACTCACTAAAAAGGTTAGACAAGGCATGCAGCGTAGAAAACTACGGTTTTTTCGTCAAATATTAAGATAATTCTTAAGGGTCCGAGGCTAGTTTTTTACCCGCATCAGCAGTAAACTGCTCGAATCTCAAAAATAGCAACGAGCAGGGTACTTCATGGAAATTACGTATTGCGCTAAGACGGCACAAGAAAAAATCAAAAAAATATGGCAAGACGCCGGGACTAACCAATTTAATCCTGAAGACAGATTTCGCCCGATATACAGCATTGATACCCCGCCACCAACAGTTTCTGGCAATCTGCACATCGGTCACGTCTTTTCATACACGCACACCGACTTTCTAGCACGCTATCGCCGTATGCGCGGCTTTAATGTCTTCTATCCCATGGGTTTTGACGACAATGGACTGCCGACCGAGCGCTACGTAGAAAAAAAGCACAAAACCAAGGCCCATGTTGTTGGACGCTCAGCGTTCATTAAGCTCTGTCTTGAAGAAGTTTCCCACGCCCACGAAGCCTTTGCCGGCTTGTGGCAAGAACTCGGCCTCTCTATTGATTGGCGCTTCACCTACTCAACCATTTCCGACATGGCCCGCAAAGTAGCACAAAAGAACTTTCTAGACATGCTCAGCAAGGAGCAAGCCTACCGCACCGCCACCGCCGCACTCTATTGCACCACCTGCCAAACGTCAGTAGCGCAGGCTGAGCTGGACAACCTGGAATGCAAAACAACATTCAACACTATTCTCTTCACTGATAAAAGCGGCAGCACCTACCCAGTTGCTACAACCCGTCCAGAATTGCTGCCTGCCTGCGTGGCAGTACTCTATCACCCAGACGACAGCCGCTACACTCACCTCGCCGGTCAAACATTATCTTCCCCATTTTTTAACGCTTCGGTTCCTTGTATTGCAGACGGTGATGTACTTCCCGATAAAGGAACCGGCCTTGTTATGTGCTGCACCTTTGGTGATCAAACTGATATTACTTGGTTTGAGCGGCACAACCTTCCTCTCAAGTCTGTTATGGATGAGCGCGGTGTATGGCAAGAACACACTGGCCCAATGACTGGACTACGCGCCACCGAAGCACGTACAGCGATCATTGCAACCCTCAAAGAATATGGCCTTCTAACTGAAGAAAAACACTTAGTTCATGCGGTAAACATCCATGAACGCTGCAAGCAGCCAATTGAATACCGGGTTATCCCACAATGGTTTGTGCGCATCATGAACAACAAAGAGCTCTTTTTAGAAAACGGAGAAAAAGTCTCCTGGTTTCCAGCGTTTATGCATTCTCGCTATAAAGACTGGGTTGCCAACCTTGGCTGGGACTGGTGCATTTCCCGCCAGCGCTTTTATGGCGTTCCATTCCCACTCTGGCACTGCCTTGATTGCACTGCAATCTTAACCGCGCCAGAGCATTGCTTGCCGATTGATCCAACGGAGACAACCTTTCCCGGCGAAAAATGCTCCTGCGGCAGCAGTAACCTCAAAGGAGAAACTGATGTTATGGACACCTGGAACATTTCTTCGCTGACACCACAGATCAACATCGAAAATGTTCAAATCAAAGCAAATTCATCGGCACTGACACTGCCCTTTTCACTGCGACCACAAGCGCATGATATTATCCGTACCTGGGCTTTTGACACTCTTGTAAAATCAACGTACGCATCAAATACCATTCCGTGGGAGTCAATTGTTATTTCGGGCCATGTTACCCAAAGCAACGGTAAGATTTCAAAATCGACCGGCGGCGCAGCACTTACTCCGCAATCGCTGCTGGAGTCATTTTCTCCCGACGCCATTCGGTATTGGGCTGGCAAAGCAAGCCCCGGGGTTGATACCGCCTTTAGCGAAGAACAGATCAAAATCGGTCAGCGGCTGCAGACGAAGCTGTGGAATGCATTCCGCTTTATCCGCCAGCAAGTGCCGCAAAAGCCATCTTTTGGCAACGAATTGGATACGCTTAATCTCTGGCTTACAAACCGCTGCGACCTGGTCACGACGGCCTACACAAAGCACTTTGAAGCCGCAGAGTACGCCCGTGCCCTTGATAGCGTTGATCAGTTTTTCTGGCAAGATTTTTGCGATAACTACCTCGAATTGGTCAAAGACCGCTTCTTCAACCCGCACAAATACTCAGCCACTGAGCTGGCCGCTACCCAAGAAACACTCTGGGTTATTGGCTTTCGCATCTTGCAGCTATATGCTCCATTCGTCCCGTTTGTAACCGACTTTATCTATCAAGAGATGTACCGACAAACGCCAACCTGCCCCGCCAGTCTACACATCACCGAGCTTATGGTACCGGAGACTACAGTTACTACAATGACAGCGGTAGAAGATACGTTGAAGCAGATTTTGCACATCGTCGGCGAAGTACGTCGGCAAAAATCGGAGAACCATGTATCGCTTAAAACACCACTCAGCAACTTGACGCTGACCGTTGCGACCGAGCAAGAACACGCTCTGCTTACAGCACAAACAGCAATGGTTACCGGTATTACCAAAGCCCAGGAAATGGTAGTAGCGATTGACCCTGCTCACCAAAACAAACTCTGTGGCGTTGCCATGGTGTTTGCACCACAAGAACCAGCACCGGAGAACAAAGCGTGATTACTATCACTAACACGCAACGCAAATACTCAGTAAATACGGCGCAGCTCAAAACAGCCGCTACGGCCATGCTCAAGGCACTGAATTATCCAGACTTTGATCTGGGTATCTTGATCTGCAATGCGCAGCGGATGAGCGAATTCAACCTCGATTACCGCGGCAAAGAGGGGCCAACCGACATTTTATCCTTCCCCTACCATGACACACTCAAGGCAGGGGAACGGATAAGCCTAACCTGCGATGAGGATGCCAATATCGGCGACATTATCCTTTGCCCAGAAATCATTGAGAAAAAGCGCCTCGAATGGAACCGTCCCTTTGACGAACACTGCATTGTTTTGCTCGCCCACGGCATTGCCCACTTGCTAGGACATGACCATGAAACCGACGAAGATTATGCGCGCATGCAGGCGCTTGAAGATGAACTACTGCAGGCAGCAACAGGGAAAAAATAGCCACCCTCTCATTCCTTTTTCCCACAAAGTCGGCTAGAATGCCCCGCATTGCTACAAAAACTTTGCTGCGCAGGGATTTATATGAAATATTTAGGTATTATTACAATAACTTTTTTGCTAGGTGGAACCGCTTTGCATGGAGCAGATGTAATCGCGAACGCAAAGTTGACAGAGACCAAAAAACAAATCATCGCTCTTGATGGTAACCAGATAGCCCGCTGGATAACGGGACAGGATGGGAAGGATAAGCAGCAAGAAGCCTTACATTTCGCCGCTTGTACCTTTTATGAGCACTTTAAGCTTTCATTGCCCAAGGAAGAAGACATCCTTTTGTATCTAACCACGAAGTACGCCTCTCATCCCCTCGGTCTACAGTGGACAATCATTATGCTTCTCTCTGCAATAACAAACGAATCAGAAAGCCCACTGGATATGCTAAATCCTCTACTCAAGAGCGACCTCTGCAACGCTATTGCAAACCTCAGGCTCGAGGCATGGGTTCAGCAATTTGACACTGTCACCGCCCCCAAGTCACTGCTAATCCTTCTCGCTGAGAAGACCTTTTCTGCTATAACTTCCCCTACGATCTCCGACTCTGAAGAGGAACCGAGCGACAATAACCCAATCGCCGAAGAATACTCATCTGACGACTAGCTAGGAAGCCCCCCTTGCTTTTCATAGAAATTCGAATATGCTTCTCTCTAAGCAAAAAGCATTGTTTTATAGCGAGTTTTTAAGATGAACGACCTCTACCAATCAAGTTATCTACAACCAATCTACACTCCCATTTACCAAGCCAACATCATCTTCACCGAAGAAGAAGATATTGGAACTGACGACGGCATAGCCGAGGCTTAGCCACCCATCCTCCTCTCAACGAAACTATTGCATTCATAGAGGAAAAAAGAAAAAATAGCCCCATCCCAAAGCTGGGCTTATTGTGAGGGATACATGAGATACCTTGGACTTTTAGCGTTCGCCTTCCTGACACAAATAACCATCGTCACGGCGGCAGAAACAAAAGCTGTCGCAGAAACTCAAGGACTTATTCGAGTACTGTGCTCAGTAAGAACGTCCGTTCCCGGCCTTATAGTTTCTCATAAGGTAATAGAGCGTATAGCAAAAGAAAGCCATACCTGGCATCAGCACACGGAGAATAATCCTGATCTTTGCCTTATCTACGGCTGCATAACACGCACATACGATCGAGATTGTTCATACACTGAGGTCACCTATACCCTGGACATAAAAAAAGATTACACCCAGAAGCATAGAGCACTCTTGTATGATATTTTGAATACACTGCACTCTAACACAAAGAACGAGGAACAAAAATACAAACTCTCAGCAGAGAGCCTGCGGCAGGTTGCCAGTGATTTGTACCGCTTAAAGCCTGGAGATCTTACCAAATGCGAAGAAGGTTTAGGCTCAACAGAAACTTCTGATTCAGAAACCGCCTCAGAGTAGTAACGGCAACGGATGACGGCATTCGCCGTCAAAAATGACTCATTTCTCAAAATGTGCTATACATCAGCAAATCAGAGCAGCACATCTAACAGCGTGCTACTCATTACACAACTAGTCGGGGGACTGCACCATGAAAAATCTTATATCTTTATTTTCCCTTTCTCTTCTCACAACATTCACTCTATCAGCAGAATATAATACTGAGGAAATTGCAATCGCGCGTACCTCGCTCAAAGAATATGTCATTAACCCAATCACAGAGGAAAAAGAACCACATAAACGGGAGCTTTTGTATGCCAAAATCAAATATATCGAAAAGAGCATGAGATACCGCATAAATAAAAAACTTTTAATCTATTCAATCGCGTGTACAAAATACGACGAAAATACCGAGCCCATTTTCACTCAAACGCTTCTTCTTGAGTTTATTTATTTTTGGGACAAGTGCGAACGCACACATACGTTCCAAAATTTTACCGAAAAAGAACTAGAATCCATAGTGATGCTCGTGGAGAAATACAAGCTCGGCAGCTGGGTAGAAAGCCTCCGGAGCATCAATCCTTGCTGCATCGATATACTTACCTCCGCAACAAGACATCCTAAGGGGTTTTATTTTAATGCAGGATGCTGGTAGAAACTACTTGTTTGACGGGCTAGCACCAGCAATCAACGATAAGAAGTATTTAAGGTCAGAGTCAGTAAAGCGCAATCCGAATCCAATAAATGGACTTGCATTGCCGCGACTGACAATGTCATCTATGCCAAAGCAAGTGTAGAGATTCTTCATAAACATTACTTTGTTAATCCACTTCACGTGCATACGGTTATCGTCAAGGCGCAATACACCTTGGAAGTCATATGCTTCTAAGGTAGTCACCCAATGAACGAAATCGGTATCAAGCGGTACGTAATAATCAACCGCACCACCAAAAAATCCTTCAAAAAGCCCTGCACGCAAGACCAAGCGGTCAAACCGCTTACCAAACTGCGCACTCAAGGTATAGGTATTTTTTGTACGCGTAACACGCTCAACGCTATCAGCAAGCCAGAGCTTGTGCTGTGGCTCAGTGAGTGTGGTAGTTGAAAGAATATTGCCATAACTATCGCGGCGAATAATTTGCTCTACCTCTCGGTCAATCGTGCCGTAATCGGAGCTACATATCTGAATCATCCAGAAATAGTCATGCGATGGTCGGATCTTCATTTCCAAAAATCCTTTATTACGCGCATACTTAAAGAGTGTCTCACTGTGCATATCTATGTAGATTTGCAGCGATTCAACACGACTCACATACTCTTTGAGTCCATGAATAGTCTTCTTCAGATCGGCATATACCTCGTCTTCGTTAATCAGCTTTCCAACAACACCTTTGCCGGTGTTTATTTTTTCCATAACCTGTTCCGCCTCACGAAACCCTTCTTTTGCATGAACAGCTGCTTCTTGTATGGTTTCAAAAGCTGGACCAACTTTAACTACTTCAGGAACCACTTTAGCACGAATATCAGCCGCTGTTTGATCAATCGCACGAATAACCTTTGGCACACCATTACGCAATTCACGCATCGTGTCATCCAAGTTATCAATCGTTGTATTAATAGACCCTTCTTTTTTCGTCACAATGCGATCAACCGCATCAGAAAGATGAGCAATATTCTCTGCTGCCTCAGAGGCATTGCGCAAGGTGCTTTCTAGCTGCTGATGACCTTCGCGAGAAGAGAAAACGGTCTTAAAAGAGTAAGCGATATCACTAACATTCTGAGCAATATCACGAAACTGATCAATTAAGTCGCCCACACTCGTCGTAGATTTTCCAGGCATAGCCAGTGTCGTGCCTGGCGCAAGAATGCCAGTGGAGAAATCCCCTTGGTCGAGTTCCACAATTTTGCCCCCAAGCAACGTTTCCTGAGAAATCGTAGCATAGGCGTTGAGCGCTAACTTATATGTCTTAAGAATCTTAAGATGAATTTCAGCCTTGCCACCTTCACGCAAATAAATGGCCTCAACATACCCGATACGTACCCCAGATGTTTTTACTGCCGCCTTTAAATCAAGACCGCCAGTATCATCAAAAAAGCTGATGTACGTATCATAATTTTTTTGATCGATACGTAAGGCGCCGATGTTAAAGCTCAAATACAAAAATACCAGCACGGCGCCGATAACAAATATCCCAACCCGCGTCTCTGTTTTCACTACTCTACCTTTCTCTACCCGTTGCACGCGTCATCGCAGTAACAAGCTCGCATGGATTGCCACGCCGCTGTATTCCTCACGATGACGAGTCTCGTCGTCTATAGACTTAATAATTTTCTCTATTACAACCAATACAATCTACGGATTGCAAACAGTGGCTGTATTTCCTTCTTTTTTTGCCGTTGTTCACGCCGTTCTGCCGGCGCAACTGTCGGTGGCACATGTTCTAAAATTGCAATAAGTTGCTGTGTCACTCCGGCAACTGTCGCACAAGATAGCACAGAATAAAAACGCGGCTCAACTTCCAGCGAAAAGAGAGTATTAAATTCGGCTGACAGCTTTGGTTTGGCGTCATACAGAGCACCGAGAGCCTTCCACAACTCATCTCCTTTTAAGCTTTTAATCTTATCGTAATTTTCAGCCAACTGCTTGTACTGATCTTTGCGTTTTTGGGCATCGTTCGGTTGCGGTGGTCGCAAACCACTCAAAACACAGAGCGCATTGCTGAGCAAAAGCGGGTTCAAACTACTTCCCTGCCCCCAAAGCGTAAATAAATCTTGCAAAGCGCATGCTGCCGGAACAGGCTTCCCTTTCTCATTCTTTACTTCACCAGCCGCTGTACGCCGCGTTGGAAACTCTGGCGGTGCATACCATAACGGCACCTTTACTTGGTGCGCAAAAGGAAGTAGTGCAGAAATATCGACAATCCGATGCGTACGCCCCTTGAGAAACGCAGTAAACTTTGTAACAAAATCACTTGAGGCCCCCTTTTTTGCTGAAGGAAACTGCTGCAAAAAGCCATGCGCAGGATCGGTCAATTCGCGCGCCGGCTCATCAAAAACTTGGGTAAACGGAATCTTGCCTTCTTCAGCAACAATACAAACTTTAATCTGCGCATCTACACCATCAATTTTATCCGTCAGCTCAAAGGTCTGCCATCGATTTAAATGTGGCAGCACGCTCAGAATAAATGTTTTAAAAGAAAACGGCCGCTTGAGCCCTTGAGGCTGAGCGCTTGACTGTTGGCCGGCTGCTGGCTCTGCTCCCTGCTTCTTCTTTTCTTCAGGATAACACTGCTCAAGCTGAGCAGTGGCAATAGCAATGCCACCATAGACAAACATTTTGACCTGCTCCCGCAATACCATCTGCCGACTGAAGGCAATGCCAACCGACACGCTTTTCATAAGCTGTTGTGTAAGAATGGTAACAATACCCATGCTGAGTAAAGAGAAAATAAGAACGAATGCTGGCTTTTTCTTTATCATTGAACCACTTCCTTCGCTGCCGGCGCTGGGGCATCAGAAGTCTTTGGTGCCGCATTCGGCGCCCCTGGCTCTACCGGAGCTCCGGCAGTCGCACCATCTTTCTTCTTTGGTTGTTTTGACTTTGCTTCTGTTTTTACAAAAACCGGAAAGGTTGAAGTAAATGAATATGAGCGCTGCAGGGCACCATCCCACACCTCAATGTGTGTTGCAAACATATCGGGCAACACAGTCTTACTCTTTTCGGTTTCTTCTTTTTCACCCCACGTGAATGTTCGCAACTGCGTTGGACGGCTGCCCTCTTCCGTTAACGGTTCAGCAATTGGAGCCTCGACAGCAGCCGGCTTTCCTGAATTGTCTTTTGCTTGCGGCGGCCGCTGATCATATAACGCTTCTAGTGAAAACTGCTTAATATGATCCGCCACTACATACCGCAGAACGCTCTTCACTTTTTTACTTTCATCTTCTTTAAATGCAACGTTTTCAAGCTCATCAGTTTGGAGACGATACAGCGTATATACACTCTTCTGCGGCGTGCTCATTGCTTTGTCATACACCAACTCATAGCCTACACGCACTGATCGCTCATGCTCTTGTTCATATACTTCTAGCGGCGTTGTTGTAATAAAAGAAAGCCGCTTTGTCTGTTGCCATTTTTTCGTACCAACTTTATATACACCCTCATCAAATGCCTCGAGAACACAAGAAGGTACAAACTTATCTTTTTCCGCTTTTCCTTTTTCAGCACCAGTGTTCGATTGCTCTTCTGGTGGCTTTGGTGGTGCCGGTTTTTCCTCTTGTTTCTCACCCTCTTTTTTCTTTGGCTGGGCCTTGGCGGGCGGATAAGGAATTGGTTTCTGGTAGACAATAGCAGCCGTTACGTCACGCTCAAGCTGATTATACAGCAATGCAACCTGGCGGTTTACGATGAGCAATGCCTGAGCTTCCCGCAGCAAATAAGCCGCGTTGCGATTACCCTGCACCATGCCAATCATGATAACGGCAGATAAAGCCAGAGCGATAAGAAGTTCTATAAGACTAAACGCAGGGGAAAATAGATGGATTGTTTCCAGCTTCGTAGACTCGCTGTCGCAATGCCCCGTGGAGACAAAACCCTCGCCATTGCGAGAAACAAAGTGACGACGCAATCCAGGTATAAAATCAATCTTCATGCCCCATCTCCTTTCCCAGGAGACAGAGCCCGCGGCGCGAGCGCAAACAAATTCAGCGTTCGCTGTGTCGTCCCTCGCGACCATTTAGCGGTAGCGCGCAAATACTGCAATTGCTTTGCATACGGAGCCAAAGCAGACTTCTTATTAATTTCTACCGGCTCAATAATCATATGCATTTCCGGCTCATCAAATTTTTGTGAAGTTTTACGGGCATCAGCGGGACTTTGATACATGCGATACAAGAATTTTTTAATGATATAAACCCGATCAATATCTTCCCGACTTTGCCACACACGCAGCATTGAACGAATTTGAAGCTCTGAAAGCACAAACATGGTAGTAGAAAGAATAAAAAGAGAAATCATCACTTCGATGATCGTAAAACCGCGAGCGATGATTTTCATTTTTTTACTTCCTCTTCCTCAAAGAAAGCACCCAGGAATGGCGCAGCAGTAAAGACCATGTGGGTTGTCACGCCATGCTCATTACGCACCAGCTTAACCGACACGTCTTGAACCAGACCATTTGGCACCACGTAGCACCAAGCCATCCCTTTATTCTCATCAAATAAATCTTTTTTGTTCAGCTTTACCCACTCACAAGTAATCTGCTCTGGCCACTCGTACTCAGTGGTAAAGTAGGTAGATGCCACCGGTCCATAATGCGGTACTCCGGGCTTATTTTCTACATCGCCATCACGCGCCTCAACAGTAACCGTGCGCTTCTTTTTATTAAACGTAAGCCGATGGACCTTTTGCGTTGTAATCGCTTCTTGTCGGGCAAAATAAAGCACATTATTCAGCTCTTGCTGCAATGCCGGCCATTCAAGATTTGGCGAACGACGAGTAAGTCGGGGCAACAATACTGATGCCCCGACCCCAATAATAAAAAGCCCAATCAAAATTTCAATCAAGCTAAATGCTGGCAAAGATTGGCGCACCTTACTGACCGACGGCAAGATCTTCATTCTTGGCGTCTTCATCTCCTGTTTCCCCGATCGAATACAGCTCATAGAACTTGTATTTTTTATATTTAACTGGTGGCGCATTATACACAAACGGTTGCTTCCAACCATCTTCTGGCAACTCGTCTCCATCAATGTACGGGCCTGTCCAACGGGTTTTAAACTTATCACCCTTTGGCATCTTTACCAATGCATTCAAGTTACCTTCAGCCTTGTTTGGAAAGTGACCAATTTCGTTGTAGTACTCTTGCAGCGCCTGCTTTAATGCTTGCAGGTTGCTTATTGTCGCTGTCTTTTTAGCACGCCCGAAATACTTCATTGCGTTTGGCGCCATGAGAGCAAACATAGTACCAATGATCGCCATAGCAATCAGAATTTCGATCAGCGAGAAAGCCGCTGCCCGGTTTTTACCAAATATCATAAGATCTCCTATTTACTCACTACATAATCAAACCAGTATGACCAACTGGCTGTCCAAGACCGGCTTTAGCCGTCATTGCGAGGAATCATAGATGACGAAGCAATCCATTCTAATCTTTCTTACTATTCATACCTGGATTGCTTCGTCGCCTTGCTCCTCGCAATGACGTTACGGGCCAACTCAAATTTACCTTTTATTATTCCTGCATCCCCTGATTCTAAACTCCTGAAATGTCACCCATCTGCATCATCGGCAGAAAGATAGCCGCCACAATAAACAACACGATTAAACCCATAACTACCGTCATTATCGGATCGATTTTTGCCGTTAACGAATCAGTAATTTCACCTAGCTCTGCATCATAATCTTTACCCACGGTCAAAAGCATTTCGGCTAATTTGCCAGACTCTTCACCGGTAGAGATCATGTAACTCGCCATCTTAGGGAATAATCCCGTTGCAGCAAGATACCGCGCAATCTTACCTTCTTTAATGATATTATCACGGGCTTCTTGCAATTTTTGGGTGAGAACTTTGTTTTCAACAATGTTACACACAATATCGAGCGCTTCTGAAAGATTTACACCACTTTCCATAAGCATTCCTAGCGTCTGGCTAAATTGTACCACGGCCTTAGTTTTTGCAAAGTAAGAAAACAGCGGAACTTTAAGCACTAACTCATCAAGCGTGCGAATACCAGACGGAGTAGATTTCCAATGCGAAAAAAGAAAGAAAAATCCAATACCGCCACCAAGTAAAAGCATGTAATGATTAGTCAAAAAACCTGAAAGCGTCATAAGAAGCTGCGTTGGCCCAGGCAATTCTTTCCCTGTCTTTGCAAACATGGCACTCATACGTGGCACCACAAACCCGAGCATCAACCCAACGACAGCGCCCACCACACCAAGCATCATAATTGGCTTTGATACAGCCTTCTTTACTTTCTTCTGCGTTTCACTTGAGCGTTGCATGTATTCTAAGAGGCGCATCAAAATTACATCGAGTTTACCACTTGCTTCACCGGCTTTTACCAGCTGAATGTAAATATTTGAGAAAGCCGTAGGATGAGCGGCGAGCTGTGAAGCCAATGGTTCACCAGACTTAACCCCTTCTGTCACCGACATCAAAATACCCTGAAACGGCTGATCAAATTGCTCGGTCAACATTTCAAGCGAGTCAACGAGCGGCACACCAGAACGCAACAAAACGCTCATTTGTTTGGTAAACGCAAAAACTGTTTTTTCTTCTACTTTGGGAGCAAAAAGACGAGACAAAAACGAACCACCCGCAGAGGAAGCAAGCTGCACCTCAACCGGCATTAGGCCTTGACCTTGCAACATATCTTTGGCACCCTGCGGCGACGGAGCGTCAATAGTGCCCGTGACCTGCTTACCAGATCGCGTGAATGATTTGTATTTATATAGCGGCATTATTTATTCCCGTTTTTTGATTACTTGAAACAGGCTTACCCGTAATTGTATTGTATTTACTGATACATACTTCAATCAGCAGATCGCACTATAGCAAAAAGAGGATTAGTATGAAAACAAATCGTTCTGTCACCCCAATTGTACTGTTTTTAAGCGGCGTTTTCTATATAACGTCAACGCATGGGCTTATCATTCATGAAAACAGCGGCATGGTGTGCAACCCAGATGCCACGCGCGACTACTTTAACACACCATCGCCGATATCAAGCCCCGTTGCTACTATTTCGTTGCGTTCCTACTTTGATGCAGCAAAAGAAAAGGCAGCTCCGCATGAAGAAAGCTTTTTCTCCCACGCTTTTTCACCATTCATTCAAGAACAATATAACGCCGTTGGCTATGCCGACCTCCTCTCTCGCGATGCACGACACATCACTGAGTTCTTAGTACTCTCCGGCGAATATAACTTCACTGCCGAGCAAACGTACACTGGCCTCCGCCTCTTTCATAATAAATTAAAAGAAGCATCGCTCATCGACGACACCGTTGTCGACCACATTTTGGCAGTGCTGCCGGTTGAACTCGAACGCCATTTCCCACTCAACCCGCTCAACAGCGCCAAAATAAAGTCACCCGCAAAAATGATTGAAAATATCATGCTCTCTGGACTCACCACACATCTGGAAGCGCCAAAGACTTCAACCGAGAACTTCTTCACCGGTCTTTCCCACACGATTGCACAATCGGTAAAGGATATTGGGGTCAATGATGAAGCAGCGATGAATGAACGCCTGCGAAGCCTCATACTCAAGATTGTGGAGCTGCTTCTAAGCAAAACTATTTGGTACGCTCAGCATCCACACAGCATTTGGCCTTCTGTGCTGAAAGCCGCACACAACATTTCACAACTGTGCAGCAACCGCATCATTGCGCATCTGGATGATGCTGATGAAGCCTACCGCACACTCGTCACCCGTTTTGTGTTCTTTATAGAACAATCAGGACACCAACTGCCGGTGTCGTGGTATGAGAATATTGAAAGCGATTTAAATAACGGCCTCGTGCCATTCCTTGAATCACCGGAACTTGATGATGGCATTAGTTCGAAGAAACAATTGCTATTGAACGCACTGGTTCACGGCAAGACGTGCGCGATTGCACAACAGACGCATGGTTTGTTAATAGAGTAAGATGTTGCCTTCGTTCGTAGCGCTTATGGAAAAAGGGCTCGCATTTCTGCGAGCCCTTTTTGTTTAGAGGTTATTTGTTTTTAATGTTCGTCCCTGCGAACAGCACTTGACCGTGATCGCTTTCCTTTAGCTTTAACAGAGGGGACAGAAGTTGGCGGCGTAAGAGCATCAGCACTTGATTTGATAGCATCCGATTCTTTAACCGAAGACGCATCATTTGGCATCGATACTGGCGAGCTTGGTGATTGATTCGCAACTGATGGTACAGGAGCTTCCGCAACTACAGGAGGCGACGACAACACTGTGTTTTGAGGCGCATCTTCGGCAGACTTGAGCACAAATCCAAGAACTGCTGTTGACGATGCATCTGAATCGGCAATAGCCGCTTCGTTAGCGATTGCTGGTTTCGCCGCTACTTCAACCGGCGCTGGTGATTGAGCACGTGGCTGCGAAGAAGTTGATGCTTGACTATTGCGTCTTTCTCTCAATTTCTGCATTTCCGCTGGTTTTTCGGCATCGTGCTTCGCAAGACCTGACATTGGTAGTATTGGCGTTTTTACAGGTTCAACCGAACTGGCACTTGATACATCAACTTCTTTCTCTTCTGAAGTTGAAGCAACAAACTTTAATAATGAATCGCTATAGCCACCCGAACTTCTATCGTTATTTCCGGCTTCTTCTACAGGCAGTGCTTCTTCTTCAGTAGCTTGTGCTTCAGGATGAGTTTCAGGATGCACTTCTCCAACCACATTTGACCGCACCTCTAAAATGTTCTCAAAACCAAAACTTGATTTGCTACCAGAGGCTAGCGAAGCATCATTCGGTGTTGTAGTTGAAACTACTTGTCCGTGAGTTTCGAAACGTTCTTGTTTATCTGACATCATGCCCGACTTGTTATTAAAGTCATCACTTTGCATATCTGCTATAACTTTTTTTGCAACAGCGTTTTTATCATGTTCATCAGCTTCAGACACCGAAACTGCTGTTGAAGGCAAAGTTGACACTAACTGATCCACTGGTTTAGTTGGAACTACTTCTCCGGCAATTACGCCTGAGAGAGATACACTTGCATCTTCCTCAGTAGCAGCCTCACTCTTTTGTTCAGAACCTGCTGCTTCACGTCCTTCTTCAGTTTTTTGAACTTCGACCGAAGCAACGGCAGGTTCTAGTAATAGACCCTGACCAGAATCCAAGGCATCAGACTGACTTGGTGCAGGTATCGGCGCAACAACTGGAGCTTCATCCGTCGACACAGGAGTTGCAGTCTTCACAGAAGCATCACTGTTTACTTCAACTGCAATTGGCGAAGATTCGCCCGCTTGAGCCGGAGAATCAACGACAGGTGCATCAGCCGGTGCACGTTCTGGCGCTGCTGTTGAAGGCAAAGTCGACGCTGCGTCGACTGCTGGTGGCGTTGGTATTTGACGTTGCGGTTTTTGAACCGGTTGAACTGTATTGTCGACAGAAACATTTATAGGATTTGGCTCGACAACTGGAGCCGCGCTGTCGACAGGAACCGCTGCAGGTACTGCCTCGACAACTGGAGCTTCAGCCGCCGACACAAGGCCACGCACTTCTTCGACGGATACTACCGGAAGAGGTTTTCCATTCTCATCAACGGTTGGCATTACAATTTGATTGCCATTGGCATCGGTGAGTTTTGCACCTTCTGGAACCACAACGCCGCGATCGCGAACGATATCCCAAACAAGGACGCCGAGACAGCCAAGGTTTATGAGATAGAAGCGAGCCGCGGTAAGAGCAGTTTCGCCGTCAGTGAATAGTCGTCGAAAGAAGCTTTTATTTTTGTATCTACCAAACAAGATTTGGGCAGTTTTTTGAGATTTTGCCTTTGAAGAGAACATCTCGATAGTGTTTGCGAGCAAACCAGTTGCTGCAACACCGGGGACTATATACTCAACGGCTTTTCGATCCGGCGCCTTAGCATATACGCTAGCGGTACCTAAATTCATACCAGCAACCGCTAGTAGTAGTAATATGCGTCCTTGTGTAGACTTTTTCATAATCAATCTCCTGTGTCCGATTAATAACAAGACTAATAGTCCTATTGCGGTTCATTGTAGTTAAGTAAAAAAGGAATGTAAAGCCCGATCCTACCCCTTGAAATACACCCCACTCCCTCTAAAACTTTAGCGACAACCCACCACTCAGCAATATGCCACTCATGACATTCTTGCCATTGAACGGCATCGTAAGTTGCAAATTGGCCTCTGGCAGGACCTTCCAGGCACGAGCCTGAGGCGGAACAAAGGAAATTGCCCCCACCAAATTATGAGATTCCGCGGCATCAACCGTTGGTGAGGAATTAATAAGTAATGCGCTCATAACATCATCTTGAGGGTAAAAAGTGCTATCGGTATGCTTAAAGAACTGATAGGCCCCGGTGCAAAAAATACCAGTTTTGGCAAACTCTGTCTGAGCATAAACCGTAAAGCGCCACTGAGGGCCATACTCACGAGTCGCCAAACCTTTAGAAAGGAGCAGCCATGGGGTTTGCGCCCAACTAGTCTTCAAGCGCCACTGTTTCTGCTGCCGAATAATCATCGTACTTCCCACGTCACCACCAACCCGGATGCCCCCACCCAAATCAAGGCGCAAGCCTGCACCCATCGGAATAGCAGCCGATCCATCATGGCCAAAATCAATATCAAACACTTTATCCACATCTACTTTATGAGCCGTCGGCAATTGTACCCCGAGGCGAAACTGCACCATTACATCGCTCAAGCGCTGATTATATTGTGTAAAATGACCTTGCCAGTAGAGCATGCAGGAAACATCGCCCATTCCGGTGCGGCGCTGGCTCCCAATATCCAAATTTCCGTTTTGCGCTACAAACGCAACCAAACTTGCCTGGTCATCCACAAGCAATGAACGAACACGATCGTCTTGTAACGTTTGCGATTTTGTTTGACTCGTCCACACTACATCATGAATTGCCGCATCAATAAACGGCACATGAACGCCAATTGAAAAAAGACCCGGCAACTTAAACATGGTCAACCGATACATTAAATCCACACAGAGCTGGTTCCAAGAGAGATCACCATTAACAACAAACGTGCCGCGTGTGCCATCTTGCGCTCCCCGCAACCGGTTAGCCAGTCCATGAAGCGAGGTACCCGGCAAGTTTCCTTCAAGCATCGCAAGGCTCGATTCTTTGTTCTCATTCGCCTGCAACCCGTATACCTGTGTCACGGATACTGGATGCTCATCACCGTTATATGCTCGCGTTTGCAACATTGTAAGTCCACGAACACCAACCTGTACCATTGATTCCGGCTTCCAAAGTCGTTGCGTCAAATCATTATCATACGGCATCTGAATGTTAGTCGGTGTGTAGGCAGAAAGACCAACAGAGAAAGAAGCCACAAGGCGCAATGACAAGAGCGCCACATTATATTTAGTCTTCATTACTTACTCCTTTATTGAAGAACCTGAATGCCCCAAACCCCTGGCACTACTACGGTACCAGTCGCTAAATCACGCACTATACCAGACAATGTATCAGTCACTACTCCTGCATCAAAAACAGGCTGCAACGCCTGCGCCCATGCATCAATTTTGCCAACCGATTGCGTTACTGACAACACCCGAAACATACCCGTTCCTTCTACCGTAAAGGCATGATGTCGAGAACTTGCATCCATCGCAATACCGCCATCGGTATAAAAATATTCACGAAATTGACCAAGCAACGTCATATATAAACGAGTCGTGTTTGCAGACGTATGAACCGTTGCACCCATTGCTGCGCGTGCATCGCTATCAAGCGATGAGCCACTCGGCACATTCACACGATAGACACTCGCCACATTCAATGCCACATCAGCCGTGAGTACATATAGCATGCCACCGTCATCTACCGTCGGTCCTGGCACAAAAAGCAGTTGCGAACAGACACCAAATTTTTCAGTCGTATTGGGCACCATGGCAATCTCATTCCACCCATGAGCGCCTGTTGTATTTGTCACCACAGACAAAGCGCCATCGTTTACCCACAAGCCTTGAGTTGTAGCCAAAAATGCATAACTGCCGACAATAGTCGCAGATAAAATAGTTTCATACGAAGCGCCCAGGAGCACGGTAGGCGATGCAATCAACACTTCACCTGCAAGCCCCGCTTCAAAATTAGAGGCAGTATACGGACAACGATACATGCCATCGGCACAAATAATGTAGAAACCATTCGTATCGGTCAAAATCTGAGTCACTTGTGCAAAATCAGAACCATCAGCCTTTTTGAGTTTGACAAAAGAATACCCACTCGTCAGCGTTGAAAGCGAACTGAGCGATGACCAACCGGTACCGTCGCTTTTACACAAAACTGCCACACCATTGCTGCCGCCAACAAATACCCATCCCTTACCGGAAGTACTTGAGGCAGATACAGCCGCAGTTGTAATCATACCCATCGGGAGAGAAGCAGCCCCAAAATCATACGTCCACAAACCACTCGTTGAACCAAAGGAGGTGCCTGTTGTAAGTCCACTGCCAGAACTAGTTAACGCAAGTGCATACCGATCACGGCCAGTAAACGAAAACAGCGACACACCGGAAGCCAGGCGAGCCGAAGCATTATACCAATTGGAAGAGGTCGCACGCGCAACACCAACAACTGTCTGCACACCACCGTTAGCCGGCAAGAAGTACCCATTAATTTGTGAAACTAAACCAGCACCAGAATTATCTGAAGCACCACCCCAAAACCCATTGCCCTGGCCCATTCCCCACAACTGTGAATAGAGCGCATCACGGCTACCAGAGAGAAATTTAACACGGCTCAACTTATCACGAGAAAAAGCATATACATCCTGATTAGCAGCAGCTACCGGTGCCCATGGCGCCCAACCACGCACATTTCCCTTAATGTCAAACAAAGCTTGCGAAACAAAAACACCTTGTGCCCCCACAGCACCACCAGCACATGAAATGAAAACACTGTCGCCATACACACGCAATGCAGTGACCGCATCGGGCGCATCACCTGCCCCCACTATCGCAGCTACATCAGAAGTCGTATGCAACTGCGCAGTACTCCCTTGTGTTGCCGAAACAGTTGAATCATCCTTGGTTGCCAACACACCATCCAGCGTCAACGGCACCGCATATACTGATACGTTATTTCGCAAGACTACCAAACAATTGGCGCCAGTCGATGCATTCATCACATCGAGTGCCTGAATCGCAGTACCGGCACTCTTACTCGCTACTATGTAGTCATCGTTGCTCCAGTTATCAGCAGCATTTACCCCGCCCCCATCAGCAATGCACGGTCGCAAAAAGCACACCACATTTGGCACTACTTTGCCGGTAACTTTAGCATCAGCTGGCATCGCTATCGCCCCCACCGCAACCGCAACACTTGCATCCGTTGTTGTAAGCCCAACATATAATCGATTAAGTTTGTTATTCCAGCACAACGCATTTACACGGGAGATCCCAGCGCCATCAGTTCCAATTTGCATCAACGCATTTGTCAGTGGTACCGCTTGAGGACCCCTATTACGACCAAGTGCATCAACCGGCTCAATACCATCGTTCACCAACTGCGCGATAGCAATACCAGCCGCTGCTTGCCCAGCAAAAGTGCTTGCATCACTCGGCGTTACTGCTGCAAAAATAAGGCCAAAAGTAACCGGTGTAATAGTAGGATTTGTGCTTTGACGCGTATAAACACCGCCAGTCAGAGCAACAATATTTCGCGCTACAGCGCCCAAGGCATCACCAAACGGAAGCTTGTTTGTCAGCATGCTACTGCCTGCATCAAGGTCAGTCACCATAGCAACCGAGTGAAGAGGAGAACTATCATCAGGCCCAAAGGCAACGAGTGGATAGTTTTTGTAAGTACTCAATAGTCCAATGTATTGCTCGTAGAGAGGGCTATCAGAGATGGCAATCAAACGTGCCATTGGGTTGTTTTTGTTAATAGTTGTCGCGTTATTAATACACACCTGCGAAGGGCTTAAACCAACTAAGCTTGAAAGATAAGAGCCGTCTTGCTGACGCGCCACGGACAAACGGGTGAGTGCGTATGCAGGGTTACCAACAATAGTCGATTGTGCAACAAAGAGCTCTCCATCCTCGGCGGCTGCTGTTCGGTCAAATGTAACGCCAGCCATATTTGCTGATGTAGAACCAGCCAACGATAGCGACCACGTGGAAACAAGTAGGCACAGCAAACTACGAATTTTCATACTTTTCCTTTCACCGGTGAGGGAGTAAAACAAGGGCTCTGAAGCGAGTGGGAGCTAGCATACGTTATTTTGCTCAAAAGTAAACGAGGTTGTCGGGCGCACCCTGTTGCACCGCCATCCCACGGGCCGGGCCAACCCCAAAAATAGACTATGTGAAAACATTCTGGTATCTTTTCCATTCATACTAACCGGGGGATTTCCATGAAAAACAAAGCATTTTTACTCATTTTAAGCCTGCTCACATTCGGCACGACCGCCACCTTCTGTGCCACCGCAGCGCCGGAGGCCACGACTGCAGGCCTCGCCTTTGACGCATCCAAGCGATGGGAACTCAGCGAGGCAACACTGGAGCACATGAAAGACGAAAAACACCTCGCACGCCGAGACGGTTCACCGGTAGATCCAGCACTCAGAGCGACTGCTCAATCAGCACTTGAAGCCGCAAGAATCAATCCATCAATTGTTGTTCGTCACACATATAAAGAGCAGCCTTCATTCCTGGTCCCTCTCTATGACGATGCCACTGGCTTGCCAACATTTTTCTACACCCTCTCTATGGATAAAGCTGGTTTTTACTGCGTTACCACCTTTCTGACACCCGAGATGGCGCTCCATTCTGCCGGAGAAAACAGAAGCAGTATTGAAAAGCTTATGCACGACGGCTCCATTTATGAGGCAATCAAGAAAGAACAAGCAGCTGAAAGGGCAACACAAATAGCAGCTGACGCGGAAATAGCAAAAGATTTAGCAACCAGAGCAGCAGCAATCCGTGCACTCGATGCCGCGGCAAAAGAGGAAGCAGCAGCCGCCAAAAAAGAAAGCGCTGAATCACAAAAAAAATTGTATGCGCAACTTTACGCACTCGTTGAAACCGCGTGGAAACGCCTTTACGAACTAAAGCAAATCAAAAAAGATAGCACAGCCGGAGAAATTGATAGCATCATAGATAACATGAACTGTTTTTACGCGGCACGAGAGACCCTCAAAAATGCACCATTCAGCGTTGACCACAAAGAAGTTCCAGACTCTTTTGACGCAGAGGAATTTCGCACATTATTAGATGTTGAGGGGACTGTCACCGCTCTCAACAAAACAAAAATCAACAGCCTTCTTGCTTGGATCAACGGCGAAGACAAAGTTGCCACACCTCCGGCTGCTCGACGTCAGAAAAGCAAACCAGAAGCTAGCACATCAAAAAGACCAAAAGACACTTTTCAACCAGCTGCGGACATACTAAGGAAGAAAGACCCTAAGGGTGCAGAAAAGTTCCCACCTTATGAAGCATTCAGACTAGAAGTAGAATCTACATTTGTATCTGAAGATAGAGCGATCAAGATGCAAGAAGAGATCGCAAGACTCAAAGCTCAAGAGTTCATCATAGACCATCAATGTCACGAATATACCCATCTCTGTCAAGCATACCAGTCACTAAGCATTAAACTTATCTGTGCGCAAAAAAAACTATTAACGACAATAAGAAATGACAAAAGTAGCTCATCTGATGAATACCGCGATGCCACAACTCAGCGCAATAGGCTTGATAATGAAGAGGTGCTACTTAAAAATAAGCTCAATTTTATAGAAACAATTGCCTTCAACAGTGCAAGCAGAGAAAAAAAAGATCTCTTTATAAGAAGATTCAAGGCTCTTACCAGCCAACTAGAAGAAGCATTAGAACATACGATTTTTGTTGCAAATTTTAAGATTAATCTTGAGATTTTAAAATTCTATAAAGACTCCAAGGCTGTTTCCAAAAGATACGACATACTCATTCGTGAAGCCTTAGATCTTCAATCCCAAATATCTGATCTCATTGAAGAATGCAGAACTACCTGCACCTTACCCACAATAAAAGAGGACATTGATGCTGCTGTACTTGCTGCTGAAGCGCATTACCAGGAAGGCATAACGCCAACACGAGAAGAACTCGAAGCTTGCTATATGACGCTGCAGAAAGAGCTTACTGAATACAAAGCACAAAGCGATACGTTAAAAACAAGGCGTGAAGAATTAACAATGCGTGAAGAATTAACAATGCGTGAAGAATTAACTCGGGCTGAGAAAACTCGTGCCATCGTAACAAATGCACTAGCGACCATTGAAAAAAATAAAACCACAATTCTTGCTGACATTGAGGCAATACGCAATGCAATGGAAGACGGAATAGACTATCAAACGAGGCAAGAACGCCTCCGCTCCGCGAGCAAAGAACGGCAGGATGCACTTCGTACACAAGCAGAAAGGCGATACAGCCGCTCAGGCATGCTGTGCTTGGCCGACAACTAAGACCACAAGAGATCTCCATGAAAAACAAAGTATTTTTACTCATTTTAAGCCTGCTCACATTCGGCACAACCGCCGTCTTCTGTGCCACCGCAGCGCCGGAGGCCGCGACTGCAGGCCTCGCCTTTGACGCATCCAAGCGATGGGAACTCAGTGAGGCAACACTGGATCACATGAAAGACGAAGAACACCTCCCACGCCGAGGCGGTTCACCGGTAGATCCAGCGCTCAGAGCGACCGCTCAATCGGCACTCGAAGCTGCAAGAATTAACCCATCAATTGTTGTTCGTCACACGTATAAAGAGCAACCTTCATTCCTGGTCCCTCTCTATGACGATGTCACTGGCTTGCCAGCATTTTTCTATACCCTCTCTATGGATAAAGCTGGTTTTTACTGCGTTACCACCTTTCTGACACCCGAGATGGCCCGCAATTCAGCTGGGGAAAATGGCACTGTCATTGAAAGACTCATGGCTGACACGACCATCTATGAGGCAATCAGGAAGGAGAAAGAAGCTCGCACAGCAGAGCTAGAGGCCGCTGACGCGGAAATAGCAAAAGATTTAGCAACCAGAGCAGCAGCAATCCGCGCGCTCGATGCCATCGAAGAAGAAAAAGAAACGGCAGCCAGAAGAGAAAAAAATGAATCACAAAAAAAACTGTATGCACAACTCCATGCACTCGTTAAAATCGCGCGAGAGCGCTTTGACGCACTGACGCAAATAAGAGAATCAGACGCGACAACAAATCCCTTAAACATGGCAGATAAACTTTGCTGTTTTTATGCAGCACGAGAGACCCTCAAAAATGCACCCGAAAAATATACCCTTACAGAAACATCAACTTGTTTAGATTTAAACGTTACGGAATTTCGTAGATTACTAGATGATGAAACCATGATTACTGGTCACAACAAAGAAAAAATAAAGAGCCTTCTCGCTTGGGTAAACGGTGAACACAGCATCGCCCTACCCGCAACATCAAGCCACGAAAAAAATCCTAGTATCAGAAAGAAAACACCACCAAAAAAACGAGGAAAACGCGAAAAATCCCCCAAAAAAATAGCGGGCTTCATACACCGCGAAAGCGCCCTTGCAATCCTAACTAGATCAGAAGAGCTAAACCCAGAACATTTGTACGCTATGAGAACAATCATTAACGACCACGTGCGAGAGTATTCATCACTCTATGAAGAGTATCAAAAGGCAGTAGTCGATTGCATGGACGCAGCCAAAGAGATGGAGCAAGCTGCAGAAAACCTCACCAAGGTCATAAGTGGACCTACTTCCTCCACAGATTTCTTCGACATACGAGCGAACTGCACAATATGCAGAAATAAAATGGATTTGCTCGATAGTCGCCTCAGCTTTATTGAAGTAATCGCATTGAACAGCATGAAGACAGGAGACCTCGCATCCTCTGTAAGAGAATTCAAAAATCTTATTAAACAGCAAGAAGACACATTTGACTGCATATTTTTCGCAGAATACATAACGATGTTACAAGCAACAACAGCCTCCGAAGACGTACTGGAGAGGTTGTGTGAAGCAGTTGATCAACTTGCTACCGAGGCAGAAATGTTAGAAAATAAAATAGACACCCTCATTCAAGAGTGCAGGAAAACATGTACGCTGCCAAGAGCATCCGGAGAGGTCAAGGCGCCGCTAAAAGTGGCCGAAGATAATTATAAATTTAAACAAACTCCTTCAAAAGAAGACCTCCAACAAGCTCGCCAACATCTAGAAAAAGAACTCCGAAAGTACGCAGAAAAAACCGCAATGCTCGAAAAAATAGTTGACGATACCACACTTCCCGAAGGAGAACGTAAAACAGCAGAAGAGGAACTCGTTATAAGCCAGTGGAATACAAAAACAATAACTTATGACATATACTGTGTGCTAATTCCTGCAATCAAAGCTCGTGACCAAAGAAGTATTAAAAGTCTTCTTCGCAACATGAAGAACGAAAGCCTTAGAGACAATCTCTGCACGTCAGCAGAAAAACGATATAATGACTCAGGAACACTCCGTCTTACTGACATCTAGAACAGAGCAACTCCCCAAAAAACAAGAAAGACTGCATACTAGACCGACTTACCACTAAATCACAAAAACCGAGAATGCAATGCTACAGAAAAACATGACCTCTTCATTTTTCGTATTATCCCTCTCCGTAGTCAGCACCTCATTACAATGCTTCGACGACACAAAACTTGAGCTAAATGAATGGACAAACGCCTCCATATTTGCCGAAGCAGACAACGCAATGCTTGCAAGCAGCAGCGCCGCAGAGGCAAGCGATACATTTTATATCCCAGAATCTCCATATCATGCGATGTCGCAAAAAAAGCAGCCAACTTTACTTCCAAACCCTACCACAATAGCATCAGAAGAAATTAAGCGCTTAACCACTGCCATAGGATCGTACATAAATAAGTTTTCTGGCGGTAATGTCGTTCAGTTCATGGATCACTTAGACAACTTAAGGCGCGCTATCGAGGCTTACCATGTATTTCTCTACCATATCGGCAAGGAAGAACACAAATATGAAGCGAATAGTTTTTATATTCGAGCCCAAAAATATGCCGAAGATGCAGAGTCGGGCATTAATGAGATGCTGCGACCCCTTCTTGATTAACGACGCATCCTTAGTCAAGGAAAGTTAAGGAATGGGTTTTTGGCGCAAAACTCCCCCC
Source organism: uncultured Pseudomonadota bacterium (assembly GCA_964429275.1). Lineage (GTDB taxonomy): Bacteria > Babelota > Babeliae > Babelales > JAUPTZ01 > JAUPTZ01. The sequence goes on along the minus strand of CAYSBJ010000003.1, from coordinate 33,982 downwards.
TCAAGCCGCAATACCACATCCATTTTTTCATACACCGACTGGTCATGGGTAGCTATGATGAGACCCATGCCATGATTTTTTTGGTAAGAAAGACAGAAATCAATTATTTCACCGCCAGTTTTGGCATCCAAACTTCCGGTCGGCTCATCCGCTATCAAATACGTTGGCCGGCGAATAAGTGCCCGAGCTAACGCAGCTCGTTGCTGTTGCCCCCCCGAAAGTTGGTGGGGATAGTGGCCAGCATGATCATGAAGGCCCAACGCCAATAAAAGCTCTTCAATCTCCCGTTGCTCCACCGTTCGCTCAGTCAAGAGCGCTGAAACGTAGACGTTGTCATACACCGAGAGTTCTGGGATCAAGTAGTGATACTGAAAAGCAAACCCTATATGACGAGAAACCCATAATTCTCTTTCAGCGGTCGAAAAATCGGCAACGTCTCGCCCTCCCCAGAGAACCATTCCGGTATCAGCCGACTCAAACCCTGCTATGACATGAAGAAGGGTTGATTTACCCGATCCAGAAGCCCCTACAATAGCGTATGACACCCCAGGAGTAAAAGTATAATGCAAGTCCAAAAAAACTGGTCTCACTCCCTGGCCAATCTCAAAACCCTTGGTAACATGCTGCAATGAGAGGTCATATTTAGAAATGGTTGTTCGCATACCGAGATATCCTTTAAAGTTGAAGCAGTGCTGGTTACCAAGCCGCAAGGAAAGAATTGCCAGAAACGGCACAAGATACCACGGGTGACGGTAGGTATGTAAATTATTACATTTTTTAAGCTCTCAGGGGGAGGTAGCACTGTATGAAAAAACAGGAAAACAAATCAGGAGGAACGGCGCAGCTCCGTGATATAGCAGTTGTTCCGACCATCGATGTCGTTGTATTTCCTCACATGGTAGTGCCACTTCTTGTCCTCGACACAAAAATCATTGCTGGCATTTTGCAAGCAATGAAAGAAGACAAAAAAGTGCTCATGTTGGCCACAAAGACACTGCCGAACAGCAACTACGATGATGATGGAGAACCAATTAGTATTGACGACCTCTTTGCAGTCGGAACCATTGGTGAAATTATTCGCCTTATGGAGCTCTCTGATGGTGGGATTAAAGTGTTGGTGCAAGGGGTACAAAAAGCGCTCGTTCATCATATTATGCCGACCGAGGAAAGCCTCAGCGCAAAAGTTGAGTTAATCCCGCCAATGATAGAAGATTGCAATCCTGAAAAGCGTGATTACTATATCAAAACCATTTGCACTAGCGTCACAAAATTGCCGGCAAGTAACACATTATTTAGCCCAGATTTCACTTCAATAATCTATCAAATTGAAAACCCCCAAAAGGTAAGCGACTTTGTTCTCTCGCATCTCAACTTACCAGTTAATCAGGCACAGGAGTTATTAGAAAAAGAATCTATTACTCAGGTTCTTGACGCAATTGTACTCCACCTTGACCGCCTTGTATCGTCAAGTGAGGTAGAGGAAAAAATTCGCACATCGACCCGTGATTCCATTAATAAATCACAACGCGAGTACTACCTTCGAGAACAACTTCGTGCCATTCAAAAAGAACTGGGGGACGATAACGACTCAGAAATCGAAGATTTTGAAAAAAAAGCACTTGAAACCAAATTTTCCGATGAAGCACGAACGGAATTCAATCGTCAACTCAACCGCCTTAAAAAGACCGCAAGTGACTCGCTGGAAGCAACTGTAATGCGTAACCATCTTGAATGGCTAATTGGTATGCCATGGGGCAATTTCACAGAAGACAATAATGACATTACCGTTGCTAAAAAGGTTCTTGATGAGGGACATTTTGGCCTCCATGAAGTCAAAGAACGGATACTTGATTACCTTTCTATCAAGTACCTAAAAAGCGACTGCGCAAGCCCAATCCTCTGCCTTGCAGGGCCACCAGGTGTTGGCAAGACATCTCTTGGTAAGTCAATTGCACAAGCAATGGGGCGAACCTTCGCCCGCATCGCTGTCGGCGGCGTCCATGACGAAGCTGAAATACGTGGCCACCGCAGGACGTATGTTGGCGCCCTTCCCGGTCGGTTTGTACAAGCAATTAAAAAATCTGGCAGCCTTAACCCTGTGCTACTTATTGATGAAATAGATAAAATCGGCTCATCACACAAAGGCGACCCTTCTGCCGCACTCCTTGAGGCGTTGGATCCAGAGCAAAACAAAGCATTTTACGACAACTATTTGGGCGTACATTTTGACTTCTCAAAAGTACTTTTTGTGACCACAGCAAACGATCTCAGCACCATTCCAGCGCCATTGCGTGACCGTATGGAGATCATTCAGTTAGCTGGATATACCAAAGAAGAGAAGATGGAAATCGCAAAACGCCACCTGATTCCTACAATTATAGGTGACTCAGGACTAGCAAAAACCGAAATTGCTTTCTCAAAAGATGTCATTGATGAGCTTATTTCTGGATATACCCGCGAAGCAGGGGTTCGCGGACTCTCAAAGTTATTCCAAAAATTGTGTGCCAAATTTGCACGTCACTACATTGAAAACAAAAAAGGTATCAATTTTACTAAGCGCTCGCTGGCTGACCACTTAGGCCCACGCCGTGCCATAGACATGTTAAAAATCGGCACGCACAAAGTCGGCATTACCAACGGCCTTGCCTGGACTCCATATGGAGGCGAAGTCTTACAGATGGAAGCATTATTAATGCCAGGAACCGGCAAATTAATTTTGACCGGCCAACTCGGCGATGTTATGAAAGAATCAGCACGAGCAGCAGTAAGTTATGCCCGCTCTCATGCCAAAGACTTCAATATCGATGCCAAGATGTTTGTAGAGTATGATTTACACATTCATGCACCGGCCGGCGGCATACCAAAAGATGGGCCATCTGCTGGAATTACTTTGCTTTCTTCGATTTTTTCGGTATACACGGGGCGCCCTATCAGCAGCGACTGTGCCATGACCGGCGAGTTGAATTTGCAGGGCAATGTACTCCCTATCGGCGGAGTTAAAGAAAAACTACTTGCCGCCAAACAACATGGCTTTTCTAAAGTCATTTTCCCAAAACAAAACGAAAAAGATGTTAAGGGAATGGGCGCATTGCCAGAAGGAATAAAAATAGTGTTTGTAGAAGATGTACAGGAAGTTCTTTCTCATGTCCTACTACCAAAACCATGATTTTCATATTAGGATGACGTATATACTCATTACGTTCAAATAAACAGCATAAGCAAGGACACTCTCATGCGTAAGCACTTAGTATCACTATTTACCGCTCTCGCCTGTGGTATCATTACCAACACCGTATTTTCACTGCCAGTCGTATATGTGGATGGGCTACTTTTACCAAGTACTAATCGGACAGTGTCCTCCGAACAGCCGGAAATACAAAATCAACTTACACATTATCAAACAACACAAGAATTAGTAGCATTTTTGCTTAAAACTGATGAGGACATTTCAACAGCATGGGGAGCAACTGGCGTTGTCAGCAGTAGCACGCTGGGAGAAGGTCTCAAAAAAAACCCACCTACTTATACGATAACACTCAAAGACATCGTTCAAGTGTATAACCCACACGATTCCATACGCACAACTCCTCTTCCTGGCACACTCAACAAAGAGACACGCCTTGAAGTGAGTCCAAGCGCCTGTGGTTTTTATAAAGATGCCCCTCTCTTTAACCGCATATCAGTAAAAACTATCGAAGAAATATATGACCTCTTAGCCCGTAGGTACAAAACAAAGGCGCTGCAAAAAGAGCTCAGCACCATTACTACCTGCAATCAATTCATCCAAACACTCGTCGAGCGATTGAATTTGGAAATAAGTGCGCTCAAAGCCTTGGAATTTTTAACACAAAACTCCACCATCCAAAACAAACTCAAACTTCTTGTAGAACTGATCCTTCAACAAGGCAAAGCGAGTGGCATGAGCGGAGAAGAAAATCAGGACTTAGCAGGCAACTTCCATCAACAGCTACAAGACTTACAACTGCCGGAAGTAACAACAAATTATTTGTCCGACACTATTGAGCGGTATGACCGCAGCAAAGGAAACCAACTAGAAGCTCCAGGGCTTGAAGCATATTTACGCTTCGCACTTTCATTACCATGGGCCGATGCTGCTTCAACCAAGAATGAAGAGTATGACCTTGAAAAAGTAGCCGAAATGCTTGATGAATACCAGTATGGTATGGACCAAGTGAAAGATATCATTCTCACTCACTTGGCGTTACGCATGGTAACACCAGAAGGGTCACCACTAGTACTCTGCCTGGTCGGCGCCCCAGGAACAGGTAAGACCTCCATTTGTAAGCATATCGCACAAGCACTTGGCAAAAAAATGGCCCGCATCAGTCTGGCCGGCGTTCACCTGCAATCAGATATTACCGGCGTAAGCCGCTCATATATTAATGCTGCCGAAGGAAAAATTATGCGCTCCATCAAGAACATGCAAAGCGCATCCGGGGTTATTTTACTCGATGAAATAGACAAAATGGGCACACAAAACCAACAACACGGCTCCCCCGCCGATGCCCTCCTTCATGCTTTAGATCCAGAACAAAATTATGCCTTCACTGACGATTACCTAAACATTCCGTTCAATATCTCAAAAATACTGTTCATTGCCACCGCAAATAACGAACGAGAAATTCCATCGGCACTTCGTGATCGCATGATTATTGTACAAGTGCCGTCATATACAAAAGCAGAGAAAATCGAAATCGCGCAAAGTAAAATTATCCCGCGCCTTCTCCAAAAAAGTGGCCTTATGAGCCAAAAACCGTCGTTCAGCAACGAAGTTATTGGCCTCATAATCGATAAGTATACGTTTGAAGATGGCCTTCGCGGCTTAACGCACCAGCTCAATTTCTTGATCGGTAAATTTGCACGCGCTTATTTACGTGGTGAAACTATCATTTTTACCACTGACAATCTATCAACATTCCTTGGCAATGCTCACAATAGCCTGGCCAAATTTAAACGCAAGGCAAAAGAGATTGAGCCGTACCTCAGCACTGCTGCACGCAAGAAACTTTTTGACGCTATTGAGGCTTTTGATGCCACCCGTGAACGAACTGAAGCGCATGAAAAACTTCGTGCCTATATCAGCGCAGTTCTTGATTTCCCATGGATTCCAGGAGAAGACTCCACGAACTATAACTTAGACGCCGTCGCTGCGGCAATTGATGAAACACACTACAGTGTTGATGAAGTAAAAGACTCGATTCTCGATTACCTCGCTTTGGCCCAACGCAATACCGATAGCAGCTCTGGTTCAGTACTCTGTCTTGCTGGGCTTCCAGGGGTTGGTAAGACCTCAGTAGCGCAAGCACTGGCAAAAGCATTAAATAAGAAATTCATCCGCGTCCCAATGAGCAGCCTCACCTCAATATACGACATTAAAGGTCTTTCGGCTGATTACCAAAATGGTCATACCGGCGTTATTGCACAAGCACTTATCGACACCGGTTCGCAAAATACCATTATAGTTCTTGATGAAATAGACAAAATTCCGCATATTGCGATCGCAAATGCACTCTTAGATGTGCTCGATCCAACGCAAAATACTAAGTTTCTTGATGAATACTTGGGAGTTCCTGTTGATATTTCAAAAGTGCTCTTCATTGCAACAGCCAACGACACAAGCCAAATTCCATACCCACTCTGGGACCGCCTCACCATGGTCGAGATGCTTGGCTACTCTGAACGCCAGAAAGTAGAAATCGCCCAAAAATATTTGCTTCCAAAACTGTATACGCAAAACAACCTCAGCCCACTGCCATTTATAACACCAGAGCTTCTTCACACAATCATCTACAACTACACCAAAGAAGCTGGAGTGAGACAGCTTGGGCGTCGCCTCAAAACAATTGTTGCGCGGTATGCACGAAGCTTAAATAGTACTACTCCCCTAGTTGTCACGCCAAACAACATTGATGCTATCCTTGGCGAGCCACTTACTCACGATGCTATTTTCAATGTTGATAGCGTAGGAACAAGCAATGGTCTCTATTGGAGTATGTCTGGTGGTGGCGTTCTTCTTATTCAAGTCACGGCACGCAGAGGAAGAGGAGACGTAAAAGTAAGTGGACTGCCAAAAGAAGATATGCAGGAATCTGCAAACGCTGCGGTAAGCTATGTTAAAACAAACATTAACCACATCATGGCAACCTACGCACCAAATATGGCACTTCCAAAAGATATAAGCCTCAATGGCGTTGATATCCACATTCACGCCATGCGCGGAGCCACCCCAAAATCTGGCCCATCGGCAGGACTTGCATTTTGTACCGCTATTGTTTCCTGTCTTACGGGACGTCCAACACGCCATGACTATGGCATGACCGGCGAAATAGATTTATACGGCAATGCGTTTGCTATTGGTGGCCTTGACCAAAAACTTGAAGGGGCACGCAACCACGGCCTTAAACGCGTTTTTGTCCCGGAAGAAAACCGCAAGAGCATCCAGGCACTCAAAGAGATGCCGGCCGACGTGCAAGTCACCTTTGTAGAAACTATTGATGACATACTCTCAGAGATCTTGCTGCCGCCAACCAAAGATACGAGCCCTCTCTTTGCGGCATCACCACTCCAAGTAGTGAGAGTGATTAACAACTAAACGATTGCGTATTTTGCGACAACAGTTCATCCTGTAATCAATGCCATTGAAGATATCAATTTTCAAGACCGCGCAAAGCGAGTCATTGCGAGCGCAGCGTGGCAATCCAGCTAAATTTCACTCCATTCCTGGCTTGCTTCGGCACTTCGTTTATCGCAATGACAGCTAACGCTGTTTGTTCATCGTAGGCACCTACATCAACGCATAAGTCAGCACGGCACATACCGGAGACTGTATGCATCTTACTCTTTTGTGGCGGGCCATATCCGCTCGCCCTACCACTATTTTAACGATAACTAAAACGAATGCCGCCCTCAAAACACTGAACTCTGGCACGGCCGAGCAAGCGCAGCTCACCCCAACCCCTTATTTGCTAGACAACAACAACAACCTAACGGCCCCATTTCAGCTTCGCACCTTCCTCGATCTCCAACTGCTGCCGACACACAAAAAGCCATTTGGCATCATTGTCGCGCTCCCCAAGGAGGGGCAAGACCCGCAACGACTCGCAACGCAAATTATTGCGGTTCTTATGCAGCTAAGACTGCCTCCGTATGTGGTTACAACCCAAGACCCCGCCACAGTGCCTCCTGCAAAACTCCACTGCCTTTTTTCCGGCCGCGCCTACGGCGGCCCACTCCCCTGGCGATTGGCCCTGGCAACTCTTTTGTTAGTCATCACCAGCGGCGTTTCATACTGGTACCAACAAACACCCGCACGACCGGAACCAGTACCGGTCATTCAACCTACACCAAAACCAGCACCGGCCAAGCCACGCATCCCCGGCTTGGTGTACCAACCAATAGTGGCTGCTTTAATGGCGCACCAACCAGCATGTCAACTGACATCTCTCACAGCAAAACCAAACGAAACTATCGCAACCTTCACCGCCAGCAACCCAAACTCACTGGCAATCGTCCGCAGAATGTTTGAGCGTGCGACTAAGTCGGCATGGGAGAAAACAGCCCCGCGGTACCGGCCGGGGCTGCCGCCACTGTATGTAAGTAAAATAACGGGACGCCCCTCCCGCGAGTGAACAAGATTCTCATGTAATTCAGCATCTTGGATGATGTTGCCTATAAATTTCATACCAAGCCTCTCGTCACAAAATTTATAGATCGTTTTCAAAGAAAGCTGCAGATCGTGCGATCGAAAAACCGGAATTATCTATGAGCACCTTCTTCTGACTCAGCGACTGATTACGGCCACACTGGGTTATATGATTAATTAATGATTAACATATGAATAAGTCATTATTAACCACCAAATAACCTCTCATAAACGAGCAAAGGAGTCATATGCAGGAAAAACATGCATTTGAACCAAAATACACAATCACTCCTGATATACTGCACAATTTGGGGCGCATTGAGGCATGTAAAGGAGGCATTTGAAAATAAGGAAGGTTTCCTTATGGCTTCCTACGTCCTGCGGAGCTGTTTTTTTCGGGTGCCCCCCGGGAGCTCCGACTCTTTTGCCTCACTTAGACAGCCCGTTTGGGGCTGTTCGGCAAAAACCATAGTCGCCCCGAAAGGCGCGCCGGGTGCTTATTCGCCTAAAATTACTCGTTCTCCGGTATCATCCCCCCTTGCTAGTGAGCCAACTTCATGCAAATGCACCCCCAAGCCTGGGGGACTAAAAGACCGAGAGTATCTGCGAGAGCCGAGGCCAGGGGCAATTTGCACTCTCCGCGAACCTCTGTTATGCTCTCCCGAACATGAAAACCCCGTAGGTTCCATGTTTTTTACTATATATATGTATCACGTTTAACCCTGACGGCTGGGCAACCGGCTGTTAGCGAAAAGAAACTTCGAAATGCTTAAAGGTACGATAGACGCGAAAGCGACTCAGTTGTTAAACGAAGAACTCATTCAAGACCAGTTCTCGTTAACACCTACAGAAGAAGCAACATTAGAAAGCCTCTACCAAGAACACGGCGCAGTCTTTGCACCAGGCCAATTATTTACTGGCAAGGTTCTTAGCCGCAGTAACAGCGGTGTAGTAGTGGACGTTGCTTTTAAATCATACGGCACTATTCCCATGAACGAATTCAACCAACAAGAATTGGCAACGTTGACTGAAGGGTCTCCGATTGAAGTTCTCGTTGACCGTCTTGAAGACGAAAACGGCGTAGTAGTATTGTCATATCAAAAAGCTAAGTCCATGAAAGCATGGGACCGCATTGTTGATCTTGCAAAAGAAGACAAAGCAGTCACCGGTGTTGTTCTTGGAAAAGTCAAAGGCGGCCTTAACGTGGATATCGGTATCCCGGCTTTCCTTCCTGGCTCACAAGTTGATATGCAACGTATTAACGATTTCGACCAATTTGTTGGACAAGAAATTGTTTGCAAAATCTTAAAAATTAACAAGAAGCGTGGCAACGTTATTATTTCTCGCCGCCGCTACTTGGAAAGCGAACGCCAAGCGAACAAGTCAAAAGTAATGACAACGATCGTTGAAGGACAAGTGATCCAAGGTATCGCCAAAAACATCACCAACTACGGTGTGTTTGTGGACATCGGCGGCGTTGATGGCTTGTTGCACATCACCGACATGTCATGGGGACGCGTCAATCACCCAAGCGAACTCGTTCGCATTGGTGACACTGTAACGGTTAAAGTCATTGGTCTTGACCGTGAACATGAAAAAATCTCTTTGGGCATCAAACAGCTTTCAAGCAATCCATGGGATGAAGTCGAAAGAAAATATCCTATCGGCAGCACATTGACTGGTAAGGTTTCGAGCATCACCGAATACGGCTTGTTCGTAGAAATTTCTCCAGGCGTTGAAGGTTTGGTCCATATTTCAGAAGTTTCATGGACTGAACGCATCACTAACCTCCACCGCCACTTCCAAGTTGGTAAGGAAGTAACTGTGGTTGTTATTACGCTGGATAAACAAAACCGCCGCATGTCACTCAGTATCAAGCAATTGACACCTGATCCATGGCAAACAATCATGGAAAAATTCAAAGTCAGTGAACGCATTTCTGGTAAAGTTACCAACGTTACTGATTTTGGTGTGTTTGTAGAACTTGCTGATGGCATCGATGGCTTGGTTCACGTTTCAGACATTTCCTGGACTGACCACATTGTGCATCCAAACGAACATTACAAGAAAGGCGATACTGTTGAGGCAGTTATCCTTTCAATCGACACTGACACCAAAAAGATCTCTTTGGGCATCAAGCAAATGCAAAATGACCCATGGACCGAGATTGAGGCTTTACACCCAATCGGATCTGTTGTTGAAGGTGCTGTATCAAAAATCACAAGCTTTGGCGCATTTGTTCGGTTGAGCAGCGGCCTTGAGGGTTTGATCCACAGCTCAGAATTGGGCGAAGGTTCAAACATCAAAGCTGGCGAAACCGTTCGCTGTAAGGTAATCAAGATTAGCCCTGAAGACCGTAAGCTCGGCCTTTCAGTCCGCGCTCTTGATCCAAACTACACAGCACCACAGGCACAACAATCAGCAGAAAGCGGCGAACGTCGCAAGCAACAACTGCATGATGCCGCAGCACGCAAAAAAGCGTCTGAAGCAAAACCTGCAGTTACTTCTATGAAGTCTGTGTTACAACAAGCGCTTCAAGAACATGCTGATCGCGTAAAAGCAGATAAGGAATAATATGATCCAAAGAACATTCGGTCTCATTAAGCCTGATGCCGTTGCTGCTGGTCACACTGGCGCAATCATCAGCCGTATTGAACAAGAAGGCTTTAAGATTGTTGGCATGAAAAAGATGAAAATTTCTCGTGCACAAGCAGAAGTTTTCTATGGAGTCCACAAAGCCCGTCCGTTTTATGAAGAGCTGGTCTCTTTCATCACTTCGGGCCCGGTTGTAGCCCTTGCTCTTGAAAAAGAAAACGCCATCCAAGCATGGCGCGATCTCATGGGCGCGACGAACCCGGCACAGGCCGCTGAAGGAACGCTCCGTAAGCTGTTCGCCAAAAGTATCGGCGAAAACGCAGTTCACGGTTCAGACCCAGCAGAAACTGCTCCATTTGAAATAGTGTTGTTTTTCCCAGAAATTTGTTAGAATCATTTAACAAATCTCTAAAAAACATTGTGGGCTCTAGGTTTTTCGAGATCTAGAGCCCTTTTTTTCGGCCTTTCGTAGCCCGAAAAAAGCACGACGGCCTACACTGCTATTTTTAAACGGAAGATTCTATGAGAAAAAACACATTACTCCTCTCTCTCTCACTTTTCAGTCTCGCCCTTGGCGCTGGCATGCCATGCGCGGCGGCAGATGCGCCTGCGGCGGGAGCACCAGCTGGTGGCGTAACAAAGTGGGTGACCTCGATCTTTAATATGCTCTTTTCCCCTACACCAGAACAAGCTGCAGCTTCCGCGGAAAATGACGCCCCTGAAGCTGCTCCCTCAGGAATAAATCGCCATAAAAAAAAGCGAAAAAAAGCCACCAACCACGGGGCGCCAACTCAACCTGCACCTGACTCTACGCCTATTGAATCCGCAGCCACAATTGAAAGAGGGGCAACACCGCTACTCCTAGGGGAAACTGCGCCTGCTCCAGCAATACCACAAACCGCCCCCCAAGAACCTATTGCCGCTGATTCAGGACAAACAACCGAACAACCTGATGCCACTAAAGAAATAACCCCTTTATACTCTGCCACAAACCAGACTACCCACACCGTGCGAAAGTCTGTCAAACGTCGGTACGTCGATCCTGCTGAAGCCACGCCAATCATCGACGGTACAACTCAAGAACCCATAGCAACCCCGCCATACCCTCAAAGCGCTCCCAGGGGAGTGCCTTGGCATGATACAGCCGATTTTAAATACGAAATAACACCAGACAACATTGAGACGGCTTTGCATGAAAGCTCCCATGACGACATCCTAATCGCGCTTAAATCCCTTGGCTATAGTGAATGGACGAATGAATTCCAAAAAAATCTCAGCGAAGATGATCAAGCGTACGTTATACTGAGGACAATGGGGTACCTACTGAACAACAACCTCGGTCACATCTTGCTCCCGAGAGACATAGTACACTCTCTTGAACAGGGCCACATATGCTTAGACTTCAGCGGCAGCAGTGAACCACCAACATTCAAAATCAACGGAAAAACTTACTACTCGGGTAACGGATTACGCTATTGTGCACGCGAGGTAAATGATACTCCAGAGGGAAATGCCCGAGCGCTTGCCCTCACTGCAAAGGCTTTTGAGTTGGCACGTCAACGAATCGCAGAGAAATCGGTGCCACGCTCCTCACTGAATATCAGCCGCTTAGAAAGCTATCTTCCTCAGCACACTGGCATAACAGCTCTGCATACTAATACACTTGGAATACAAACCCTGCAAACCATAAACTATGTTCTCGAGCACCTTGAAGATGAACATCTTGTTCCAAGCGAGTATACCCCTATGGTTAGACGTGTACTTACAGATGAAACAATCATCACCCGCACAATCTGCCACTCGCTCCTCAAAGGCCAGGCAGAGCCTTGCCCAACGGTAGTTGATCTTGAAACATACCCATCGTATGCACTCACTATCAATGGTAATAACTATACCCGAATCTCCTGGGGACTAGGAGGCCCAACACTGAGCTATACTAGAGTAGTGCAAAAACTCGAAAGTATTCTCAGCGGCCAGCAACTCCACCAATCACTGCAATGGTTTGATACCTTGCAAACCACCGAACGGACTCAGGCACTAACGGCCCCAGAAGCACCGCTATCCGATGAAGAAAATGTTGTAGATGAACCAACAGAAGCTCTAGCACCAGCTCCCGCAATAGCTGAGGCAGCTACCATTGCCGAACCGCAACCAGCGCCAACAGATAACCACATAGTACCGGGAATAGAGGTCGCTCCTCAGGAAGCACCAATTATTCTACCGGCAGTTGTAGAACCCGCAGCAGTAGCGCCTACACGGACAACAACACGAAGAGGCTTATGCACCAGTTTGGCACGACTCCCGCTACATTTTGCTGCTAAGGCCTGCACCGGAATACACCGCGTCGTAGAAACATGCGTAAAAAAACCGCTCTCAAGGGGCTATGATAGACTTAAGCCCGCTTGCGAATGGTATGAGAGCCATCGTTCATGCCTCACTCCATTTTCATTAATGGATATGGCCCACACAGCCTACCGCCGGTGGCGTCCAAGCGCAGAAACAATTAGATCGTTCGATTTAACTAGCGGTGGGGCTGATACTGTTACCGAAATGCACGTCAAAGTAGCTGTAGCTCGCATAGAGAAAGAAGAAGCAGCATCTAGCCAGCTCCTCGATTTCGGCCAAGGAGATGTATTAGTTAACCAATCCAATCAACGTGCCAATCGGATTGCAATAGGCTACGCAAGCCATACGCTTCGCTTGATGGGAATTGAGCCAACCTCCGCCATAACCGCAATGCTCAACAGAGACTCTCGTGCTCGGCAAATTTTAGCCATCATCGGACGCCTTAATCACGAGGGGAAAAAAGTATTCTCTGCCCAAGCAATAGCGAATTCTTTACAGCAAGGCCGTGTAATACAACATTCGGTTCTGACAGATCAAAGCCAAGGGATATGCTTTGAGATCGATCAAAGAATTTACCGCCTCCAAAACAATACGGTAACAGCGATTGGAGATTGGAAACACTCCATCGAACTTCTCGGCATCAAGGCATTACATACTGACGTAAATCCAGCTCAACGAATGACTATATTAGATGGTGCGAGAGCAGAAGAGCTAGAAAAATATAAAAGAATTGGGGTATTTCTTCTTTTGGAAGATACGGAACAAGCAGAAGCATTTGCACGCCAACATTTTACAGAATTAAACGCGGCAAGCCTTTGCTTTGATCGTCGAGTCTTGCATGAACCAGCAACCGGCATCACCGCCTTGGGGCTTGGCGAACGCATGTACCCGGTCATCGAAAAAATTTCTCCTCCAACTGCCTCCTTGCTTGTGGCAGCTGATCAGGGACTTGTAGTTGCAGAAGAAAAAATCGGCAAGCTCGCAACGCAATTTGCACTCACTGACGTAACCTACCATTCGCCGCTTATAAGCGCAATAAGTTCGCGACTTCCAGATAACTCTGTATCTACAGAGGAAATTCCAAACCCAGTCTCTGCATCTACGCCGAAACCTCAAAGCCAAAAGATGGTGCCCAACAACACATCTAGCGTTCATCAACAACTAACAAACTCTGCTACCGGCACACTAAGCGCTAGCGCTAACACAATAAGCACTCCAGAAAAAAGCAAAATCAATGGCTTTACACTGTGCGGTGGAGCGTTGACGCTCGGCGGAGCGCTCGTCTTACTGCAACAACTCCGTCATCAGCTTCCTCTTGCCGGCAAATTAGCAGATCAGATTCGACTAACCGCTACAGAAGAGGACCTTTCTTCACCGGCGGGCAAAAGTATTTACCGCGCCTACGGACCAAGAAAAACACCAACTATTCTAGCATTCTTAGGCATGGTAGCTGGTGTGGCAATGGTAGCTTACGGCGCTCACAATTAATTCTGGAGAAAATATAGTATGAAAAACCGCTCCTTCATCCTCTTTCTCATTGTGGCCACAACACATTATTGCGCTGGCCAAATGGAAGCACAAATGCTAACAAACATTTTCAACAAAGTGGGAAACTATCCCACTGAAAATCAAAAAAAAAATGCTGCTTCTGTACCGGCGTTAATTTCAGACCCTTTGAGAGAAAAATTAACAGACCGCGGAATTCGAGTTCTTGCAGCATTTGCAGAATACCAGAAGCAAACAGGCCTTCCCGCCAGAGACCTCAAAAAACATGTTTTGCATTCTCTTCTTGCTGATAGTCCTTCCTTCTATCAGGGAGCAAGTGCGGCCAGATATCCCCAAAAAACAACCTGCTTGCAGGGGCACAATGCAGGCATCATCCGCTGGGGCGAGCCAAATGAGCGGTATCAGATGACGTATTTTGAAATAGACAAAGAACTCGCCGATGAAAATACCAAAGCTCCGGCCACGCCAACAGACAGCCAAAATGGGAACCAAAGCCTTCCCGCTAGCACCGCAACGGCAACGACTAGCGCAGTAGCTACACACAAGAAATTCAACATCACCACCGGTATCGGCCTCACGGCGACTACTCTTGGCCTTATGTGGCTATTTACCACAGTGCGAAACGAAAAAAACCGTACATTACTCATCAAAGCGTGGCGACAGTTAACCTCTGCTCAATACCGCAAAGAACTCATAGATTCGGCTACACCATTTGAAAAAGAGCTTATTTATAGCCATGGACGAGAAGCAATGGCAGCGTTATTAATAACCCTTGCCGGAATAGCAACTACTGTCTACGGCATAAAAAAACCTTGACTTCCACCGCCGTTCTGCCACGCTACTAAAGCCGATGATTAACCCCGTGACATTGGAGAGTACGACGTTGAATATCCTTTGGTACATTGGTTGTGCCGTTGCCACTATGGTAGGACTGCCAATCTTCGCCCGCGTTTATTATCGTTCTCGGTATCGCTTAGCAGCCAGACCCCGGCCAGCAAAAGATAACCACACCGTCATCCCGGCAGCGCCAACGCAGTGGCCCGCAACACTGACCGTCGGCATTCTAACCCCTCTTTCCAATGAAGCAGCACATTACTTGATCGAAGGACTCAGCGGTCTTTTAGCTCTCAGTGGCCGCACACAATACACCCTCCTTCCCTTGCCTGGGAACAACACTCGCGTCACCTTGTTCGAGCGAGCCCAACAAGCCGGGAATAGTTGTGACGTTTTAGTCACCTTTGGCCTCACCTGCGCCAATATAGCCACGGAAGCAGCCAGCCATCTTAAAAATATACCGATCATCAAAGTTGGCCTACGTAACGACCAGCTCTTGCGCTTATTACCTCACTCTCCAGAGACGATCGTCGTTACTACTGAATATGACTACGAACAACAAATCGCTCTTTTCAAAGAAATAAAACCAAGCGCCAAAACTGCGTGCATCCTCTACCGATTGCAGCATGAGCATATCCGTGAAGAAGTGCAGGCACTCAACAAAGCCCTTCTTAATGCTGGATTTAAAACATACCTTCACGTTTTGGCACATACCACGCATATTGATAACCAACTCGGCGCTTCTGCTGCTACTTACGACTCTCTTTTTCTCATGCCATACACCGTTACTGCAAGCACGATTCAAGAGTTAGTAACGTACTGCAGCGCAAAAAAAATCACTCTGTGCGCGCAAGAATTTGATATTGTCACGCTCGGCGCAGCAGTTGGCTTTGGAGGGTCAGAAAAAGAACTCGGGTCGCATATTGGGCATCTTATTCGTAACGTATGCGAGGGGAAGAAACAGTATCCCGCTGGCACCATTATGACTAGTTACCCAATCTACCGCTGCAAAATAAATAAAAGAAAATGTCAGAGCCAAGGACTTGAGCTCAGCCCTGAGTATATGACCATGCTTGAACACGCCTCTATTGTTAACCATCAACGAACAGTCCATACCACGTATCGCCATGATCAATCAAACGACTCTCAAAACCAAGCCTTTTGATCCGTTTGTTGGACAAACCGAAGCAGCATCATTAACCGTTGCGTTTGCGGTAAATCCAAACAATGAGCATCATGAGAAACATATTGCCCTTTTCCTTCGCCAATGCGCCACGCACAAGATTCTATGCAAGCCAGTGCGATTGTCCCCTGCCTCGACTGAAGATGCAGTAGATATTCTTGGCCATGTAGCGCTTACATTAATGGTTTGTTTGGATAATAATTACGCAGCTCACATGCTTCACGCAAAAACCAGACTTCACATCAGCGCACCGCTCCTTTTTGCTGATCTTGATATTCCTAAAACTGTGCTTTCGCCCCTTCCTCCAAAATGTGTTACTGTCACGCCAGAAACTGCCTATTTTGCTTCATATTTTTGCAGCATCGTACCAACATTACCAAATGTACGCGTTATAACGATTCTACATGATCAACATGATATAGTGTTAGGGCCATTAATTCCGGAGATAAACGCCTGGCTTGAGGAGCGCAACTATGAGATCAAAAAAATTGCGCGCAATCCAACGATTATAAGCGACGACTTGTTGGCCATCGCCTCCTCCGACCTAGTCCTTTTTATGAGCAAATCAACACCTGATGATTATGCCAGACGACTGGTTAACGTCTGCAAACAACACAAAACCCTGCTTTATAGCACTAATCCAACACTTCTTGCTCATGGGGCTCATTTTGCGTTTACCGTAAACCAGCATGATGTCGTACAGGAAAGCATCGCAATTTTCATCCGCTATCTCACCAACAATGTAATAAGCTCTACCGCAACCATTCGTTATCAGTTGCTCATCAACAGCTACGAAGTTGCCCACAACAAAACACTGGCCACTTCGCTTGACCCGTTTATGAAGCTTTCACAAACCATCACCGTTATCGCACCCACGACCCCAGAAAAAGTTTCGGCGTATTTACGGCTCGAACAGATCCCACTCGAATAAACCGTTGCAGAAAGTGACCCCAGAAAGGAATAGTAGTTGGCGCATCAACTCACTTTACCTCAGGAGGTCTCTGTGCTCAAACTTCGCGCTATCAGCATGGCTGGTATTCTTTCCGCTACACTCCTTACTACCGTTTGTGGCGATGTCTTTATTTTACACGGCTCTTTCAGCAACGCCAGTCGCTGGTTCCGCCCAAACGGAACCTTCTACGAAGCAGTTAAAAAGCAAGCAGAGCCGCTGGGACACGCGGTCCACCCATTCCCCTGGTCCGGTGGAGTATCAGCACAAAGCATTATTGAAGCAGCTGGTCAATTTGTAGAACACATTCTTACCCTTCCTCCTCATATCCCTGTCATTATTGAAGCGCACAGCAATGGTGGCAACGTAGCCGCATTCACAACCATGCTTTTAGGCGCTCTGTATAAGTCGCAATTATCTGATGGAACGACATTGCCCGATAGCGTTAAAGAACCATTTATTGAAAAAAAGCTGACCAAAAATCGTACGTATGTCTATGAAATTGCGCCAAAAACAGAAGCTCTATTGCAATCTACCTTTACCCGGCTCAAGTCGACACTGGACAACAGCCATCACCTTCGTCGCACGCTACCGATCTACCCAATCCAGCTCTTGTGCCTTATGGGAACCCCTATAAACACGGAAAAATTTGATGTAGATATGAGTGTCGTACGCCAAGTAATAAACCTATTCTCCCCAGCAGATTTCATTCAAACACTCGTCGGCAACAACCTGCTCCCAGAACATGAACGCCGCGCAAATGTGCAAGTCAAGCTCCATGATGAAAGCCTCAGCCCAAATCCTATAGACCCATGCCATAAAAATATTCGCCACCGACTTGTTGGTCAATGGCTTCTAGAACTTCCACTCATTATTGCGAACACCGCAGAAAATGCCGCCCCGTATACTTTACAGAGCGGCATCGCTACTTTTTATGAAGACAAAGCGCCTACATTTACTGTGGCAGCACTCAACAATCAATCAATTGATATATCACTCAACGAATTAATCGAAGAGGCGGAAGACGGGTTCTGATTGCTTGTTGCCGCGTCATTCGCAATAGAATGTGGATACAACAGTTTTACCTGGTCCAGAATTCCGTTTACTAACCGATACGCATCCCGCTCAGCAAAAGCCTTTGCAAGCTCTACTGCTTCGTTAATAACAATCGATGCGACCGCTTCTGGTTGTTCAAACTCCCACAAAGCCATATAGAGGACCAATTGGGTACAACAACCAAGGCGGTCAAAGCGCCAATGCTCGAGCAATGGCTCAATAACCTTACCGTAACGAACACGATTATCAACAACCCCTTGTGCCAATTTAAGTGAAAATTCGTTGTCACTTGGTTTGAGCGAGAACCCTTCCAAAAATCGAGCCGATACATCCGCAAGATCTTCTTGATAATCAGATCGATCAATCGCATAGATATAATGAAACGCCAGCGCACGCAGCTGCCGCCGCGTGACTGGATTGACCGCTACAAGATCATCGCATGCGTCATTAATTGGCCCATCATTACAACGACAACGGTCGTTTGTTTCAGTAGTCTTTTGTGTGTCGTCTAACATAGCATTTACCCCCCTGTGAACGCTTAAGCGCGCTCTACGTAGATGCCATCACGGGTATCTACCTTGATAAGGTCACCCTCATTCACAAACAGCGGTACGTTAACTACCACACCAGTTTCCAAGGTAGCCGGTTTGCTGCCCCCTTGTGCGGTGTTTCCTTTTACGCCAGGAACGGTACTTGTTACGGCCAAAATCATGAAGTTTGGTGCCTCAATAGAAATCGGTTCACCACGAAACTTAAGCATCGTGTAGTTCGTATCTTGCTTAAGATAATCCTTAACTTGGGCGATCTGCTCCTCAGTAAACGCAAGTTGCTCATACGAGTTTTGGTCGAGGAAGTTGTAGCTATCATCAGCATACAAGTACTGCACCTGTACCAGCTCAAGGTCTGGCTCTGGAAATTTTTCGCCGGAGCGGAATGTTTCTTCTTGGAGACGCTGTGTAATCAAATTTTTCATTTTGGTACGGACAAACGCACCACCCTTACCAGGCTTCACGTGCTGGAATTCAACGACAAGCCACGGCTCATCATTCCAAAGGATTTTGGTGGAGCCACGACGAAAATCGGAAGTTGCTATCATGTTGAACTCTTTCGTATCTTAAATATGAAGAACGCATTAGACTGCGCCATATGACTAATGAGGCGGTATCGTACCATAATTTTTGTATTTTGCGAAAGGCAAAGCGCGTATGAAAAGCAAGTTTCTGTCGGTGGAGAGCATAAACACGCTTCTGGATGCTGAATATACCCGGCACCAGGACACCATAAACCTTATCGCATCGGAAAACTACGCTGATGCCCAAACGCGAGAACCACTTGCCAGTATTGCCGGAACTAAATACGCTGAAGGCTACCCCGGAAAACGGTACTACGCCGGGTGCGCAGTCGTTGACGAGATCGAGCGAGCAGCCCAGCAAGCTCTCTTAGATCTTTTTGTCCCAGAAGACCAACAAACTCTCTACCATGCCAACGTCCAGCCGCATGCCGGCTCGTCAGCAAACTTGGCGGTATATAACGGCCTCCTCAAGCCAGGGGACACTATCTTGAGCATGTCACTTGCCCATGGCGGACACCTAACACACGGCCATGCCGTCAATCTCTCTGGTAAAACCTATACTATCGTTTTTTATGGAGTGAACCCAGAAACCGGTCTATTGGAGTATGAAGAAATTGAGCGGCTTACCAAGCTCCACAACCCAAAACTGATTATTGCCGGGGCAACAGCCTACTCACGCACCATCGATTTTGCCCGCTTCAGCCTCATCGCCAAAAGCGTGGGGGCCTTTTTACTTGCCGACATTGCCCACATCGCCGGTCTTATAGCGGGCGGCTGCCATCCATCTCCAGTCGGACACGCTGATGTTATTACCAGCACTACGCACAAAACACTGCGTGGGCCACGGGGCGCTTTTATTTTGTGCAAGAAAGACCTCGGGGGCAAAGTTGACCTCAGCATTATGCCTGGCACTCAAGGAGGCCCATTTATGCACGCCATAGCTGCGCGGGCGGTTGCCTTTTTAAAGGCGCAAGAACCAGCCTTTGCTGCCTATGCCCGCACCGTGTGTGCCGCTGCTAAGAAGCTGGCTAATGAACTACAATCCCGTGGTTACCATATTGTCAGCGGCGGAACTGACAACCATCTTTTTTTAGTCGACCTTTCCAAAAGCGGGGGCCTTGAGTCGCTCAGCGGCAAAGAAGC
This sequence comes from uncultured Pseudomonadota bacterium, assembly GCA_964429275.1. GTDB lineage: Bacteria > Babelota > Babeliae > Babelales > JAUPTZ01 > JAUPTZ01. The sequence goes on along the minus strand of CAYSBJ010000003.1, from coordinate 13,635 downwards.
AGAAATGCTTCTAGAACAGGCTGGCATCGTACTCAACCGTAACGCTATCCCGGGCGACACACGCCCACCACTTACCACCAGCGGCATCCGGATCGGCCTTCCCGCTATGGTCACGCGCGGCATTCAGCCGGAAGATATGCCGCAACTCGCCATGTTTATTGATGCGGTGCTGCGCCGCACAGAGGCGGAAGGGATCCGCGAAGAAATTCGGGCTTTTGCCCGGCGGTTTACGGTACCTCTTTAGCAGGCAGCGCTGACCGGCCCCCTACCGGCAAATCTTTTTGTTTAGTCACAAACGTGCTACATTAGCAATATAGATCAGTACAAAACTCGCTATTTCGCGGAGAAAAATATGAAAAAAATTACTCTAACTTTGCTCGTAACAGTAAGTACTTTATCCCCCATCATGGGCTCTGATGCTGCATCGTCACACGGACCTTATTCAGGTCTAATAACACAATTAGAGGCCTATCGAAAAAGCGTACCCGAAGGAAACATTGAAGCACTTAATGCTCTAATCTCAAATTTACCTGAAATCACCAGCAAAGATGCGGCCTACGAAGCAGTTGCAAACTTCTTGAAAACAATTTTCTCAGAGCATGCTCCGTCGAAAGCGGAAACAGAAGCGAAAAGACTATGCCTACAAATGGAACTTAGGAAGCTCTTCAAAAATGTCGTTTCAGCTAGCACACTCATAGGATGGACCCCTACACTAAAAATAGCATCCCTTTTTGGAGATGAGCTGATAGATGATTCTGCTTACAAAAGAATCCTCCCCTCCCCCATCATGGAATCGTTGCCATCCAGAGGCGAAATTATCACAGTCTCTTGGCTAAAAATTTGCGACGCAAATTATATCACCGTTAAAGTTGATACAAACATTCTTGTCTTTAGCGAGCTCGGAGAAGAAATCTCTCTTTACCCTTTCCTAGAGGATATAGTAAATAAAAACCCTTTTGGATGCATTATCGAGAAACGCATTGTGGGAAGCAGCGAAGAAATAAAAAAACACTGCCATGCAGAAGTCGCAGATGCATAAATCATTTGTCCACCTTTTCTCAATCCATACAAAATAGACTATAAAAGAAAAAAGCGACTCATATGAGTCGCGTTTTTGTTTTATAACGTTACGATAACTGCGTTCTTCGCCGTCTTTTCCTCAGACGCGGCCGCATGCTTTGCAATTTTTTCACGCTGCAACGCCATCTCAATGGTGTAATACCGCTCAGTAAGCGATTGCACACGCGCCTCTTTCTTTTCCGCTAAACGTACGAGCAATGGCTCATTGTTGGCGTCCACCGTGAGCCCACAGGAGCCTACTGCCATGGTATACACGATCTGAAGATGCGGTGCAATTTGGTCATGCTTTAGAAAATCAAAATTGTCCCAGTCAAGGCCGGTTGTAACCAGGACTCCTGATTCCCATTCAACGACTTGAGCAGGAGTTAAATTAACCAGATCAACACGATACTCTGCTTGCTCTAATACCGGGTTTTCATCATAATACCCGCGAACTTCACACTCAGCAACGCTACACCGATTACGAAACTCATAACTCTTAAGAGTTTCAATCGTGTAGTAATTAGCAAGTTGCTCGCGGTACGTAGCAAAATCGATACCAATCTGCCCCTTCAAAAGCATATCAGCTTGATCATCTGACAACCCAGCAAGGCCATTATCCTGCTTGTAGCGCGTTACACTGCGTGCAACATCCTCAAGGGGCGCTTCAATTCGCTGCTCCTGCGCCTGCTGCAACCACAAAAGGTTGGCCGCATACTGCTCGAACGTAAATGGCTTGCCATTGTTGGCAATCTGCGGCACTGCAAGTTGGGTCTTCGTGATGTTGATTCCGTTAACACGCCCAACAATGCGATCAACTTCTTCGCGCACTACAGCGTGGATCGGCATGCTAAGCATACCGATCGCACCGATGAGTGAAAAAAGCTTGTAGGTGTGTGACATACAAAAGCCCTATCGCCGTTATTTTTTATACTGAAGCCGTGAGTGAACGGCCTTCTGCCTGGCGGTTTTCTTCTTCTTGAACTTCTTCGCTCAATTGTTCCAAAAGCTCTGGGCTTAGTTGTCCTTGCGAGGCAAGCATTTGCTGCAGCGCGGCAAATGGATCTTGACCAGAACCAAGAACCGAATTGTCGATATCTACAGTATGGCCACCGCGAATTTCGTTGATACGTGCTTCACGAATTGCTCTGAATTTTTCTTGTTTTACCATGCCAGCAAGTTGCTCTTGCACTTCGTTAAACGACATATAAGTAGGCTTCACACGATCAATTACTTGCACAACCCAGTAGATATCGCCGTCTTTTGCTTGAGCGTAATATTGTTTTTCACCAAGACCGACAAGCGCTTTACGCACTGCTGAAGGAATCCCTTCTGCCGGCTGACGAGAGTCAAGAGACACGCTACCGAAATCAACGACTGTTGCATCTGATTCCTTTGCTAAATTTAGTAGCGAGTCTTCTTCTTTGTTGACTACCAAGTCAAAGAAAACATTCGCCTTTTCTTCACTCTTAAAAGAAACGCCAACAGCTTTAACTGAGCCTGGGTCCTTTACCATTTGACTGCGCATTTCTTCGTATTTTGCCAAAACTTCTTCATCTGATACTGACACTGTATCAAAAATTTTCTTATCGAATGACTGAGCAACTAACGCTTGCTTTAACTGATCTACCAGCTTCGCATACATTTCCTTGTACTCTACTGTTTGCTCAATGCCTTGTGCCTGGCCCCAAATAGCAATCAACTTTTGTTGCACCATTGCATCAAGCAATTGTTGACGGATTGGTTCAGGTGCTGACTCATAAGAGGTAATACCAAACGAAGCGAGATAAGGGTTTGCTTTCATTGCTTGATCAGCGAACTCAAGGAATTCTTCCTTGTGCAATACTGGCTTGCCATCGATCTTAACTAAGACTGGATCGTTCGGATTATTGTGGCTTACGGCACCGCCATTACTGCCATTTCCATTTGATTGACCCCAGAACTTACAGCCGCTAATGCAAAGAGCCGCGCTTGCGCATGCCGCTAAAAGCAATAATTTTTTCATACGAAACAACCTTTATAAAACGTAGTATTATACCTCAAGAGGGGGGCGATACTAGCATAGTCTTTTCATGAAGTCATCACCTAACAAAGCAAACGCATCTATAGTCAACGCATCTCAATTTAATGAGCGGCACATAGTAGTCATTACAACAACAAACGTAGCGTGGCCGGCGGCAACCCAGAGATAATCTTACAACGCACAAGCATTTACATCATATACTTTCATGTTTCTGCAGAAATGCTATAGGATGACTCTCTCATTCTTAATCAACGTGATTTATATGAACAAACCATTACATTTTATTATTACCGCAATGATCATCGGCCTGCCAAGTCAGGCAATCTGCAATCTAGCTCTCACAAAAAATGTTGCCAGCGCTGCCAGCATTGGCACTGGAGCCTATGGAATTTTGAAGCTATGGCGCACACGAAAAGACCGTCGCCCTATGCCCCGAAAAGTGGCTCAACTCCTCGCAAATATAGGCCTTGTTGCGTTGGGCGCATATGGGTTAAACCACGCTACATCAGCCCCAAAGCGTACTGCCCGTTCCTCACAACCCGCATCACAAGAAACAGAAATTTCGCAGGTCAACGCAGCGCCACCAGTCGTACCTATCAATGATGCACCAATACCATCACCAGAAGAAACCCTCGAAAAGAGTGCGCTCAAAATGTTGCCGATACATCAGACGCCAAAATCGAAGCCCGCGCTGAATAAAGCTGCTCTTCCAACAAAAAAGCGGCGCCCCAAAGACACCAACAATCAAGGACTCGATCCCATTCCCTTTCCACAACTCTTGCATACACCTCCGTCAAAAGAAACTATACCCCCTCATGAAGAAAGTAGATCCACCGGTCTTGCTTCTGTCGACCTATCAGAAAGCCACACCTTTAAAGAAAGCGACCAAACTGAAGAGCCTCTGGTTACCGCGGCAATCACGGCTCACGCACCTAGCGTCGAGCACCCACTCCTTCCAGAAATTGTAAAAAAAGCAAACCTCCTCCCAGGATGCCATACACCGTCCCCACGCCGCTCAATCGCTCTTGCTACTCAGTCGCCTGCCATACCAAGCATTTCAACGTCACCAGTATCTATCAGCGCGGTCCCCTTTCCAAGCCTACTGACGACGCCAAAAGCTGTCCCGCCAACATCACCCACAACACACCGAGCATCGGCATTCTCACGACCAAAAAACAGCGAGCCAAAAGCACAGCCACCTGCAGAATACACAACGCCACTCCAGCAGGGCAAATTAAAGCCGCTTACGCTAGGCTCTTTTAAAATTGAAGGATTCACTGAAGCCTTCAGCGCATTTCTGCGCACCACTGGCAGAAATAAACTGATGGCCAAGATCTTTGGTAGTCCTACCAGCAGTAGAGCAATCCCAAACGCCCCCAAAATAGACGATACGCTCCAAGCAAGTGCTCTTTATACGTATGAAATTTATAATAAAGAAAAGGAACCCATATCAAATCAGCTCAACGCTAAGCTTTTAGAAGAAAAATTCAACTCGTTCCAGCTTGTCTCACAAGATGAAATGATGTCCATCAACCTGACCGACAGACCACACATATTCAAGATCAAGGAGGAATGTGGCTTACCCAAAGACGCGCATGAAATAGTGATATGGCTGGACAATATTTTTGAAGGAGAACTCAGCGAACACAATATCCATGATATTCTCGGCCAAGAAAAAAGTATGCGCACGCATGAAGGTCCTCGACCATATCCCTCTGAGGACCCCGTAGATCGTCAGTTAATCTTTTCCGATGAGGACACGCCCTAGCGCTTCGTAGCCAAGCGAACATTTTTTCATTTTAGGTATATGACAAAACAAAAAATAAGCACTTTGGCTGTTTTTTGAAAATAAAAAAAATTTCCTCGGTGCAACGATGACTATCGAGGGTAAACAAAATTTCGATTTTCTTTATTTTTTATACTAATGCGATAGAATATGGCCCAGGCCGGTTTCATGGTCATTACAAAAATAACGTAAAAATTCACTACACTAATCGTTATAATAAGAAGGAAACGAGTATGTTTAACGCATTATACAAAAAAGCACTCTTGGCCGCAGTTGCCGCCACTTCGCTGACAATAACTGCACAAGCTGCAACAGCGCCTGCTCCGCAAAAATCAGCAGCTCCAGCCGCTGCAGCCGCAACAACTGACGCAAAAACAACCGCACCTACAAACAAAGATAAAAAGTGGCACAGCTTCTACACAGACAAAACAGCTAAATTCCGTACTCTTACCAGCGCTGCTGTATTAACTGTTGTTATCGCTGCTCTTGCTAAACGTAACTTGTTAAACACAGACACAGACAAGAATTTAATTGCATTCTTCTCAACAGACGCAAACGGCCTTTCATTCTGGGATCGCTTGAGCGCAAACGCAAACGGCGAACGCATTAAGTTCCTTGAAATCTTGGTTCTTGCTGGCTTGATCACCGTAAGTGGTTTCGAAGTAATCACTCAAGGTCGTGAGTGGAGAAAAGAAGTGAACGCCGCTAACGCTGCAAGCAAATAACTACATTTCTAAAAAAGGCCCGCAATGCTGCACAAGCAGTGCGGGCCTTTTTTAAAGAAGGGCTGCACCTACTAATTACCCCGCGCCCTACCTACTACAATCAAAAGGGAAGCAACCATGAGTCAGACTCAAAAAATTTCACTAACCAGTGCCATATTAATGAACATTAATCTTATGGTTGGAGCCTCGGCATTTGTAAACCCTGGTTTCATGGCAGCATATGCCGGATATGCCAGCTTTTATGGCTGGTTGTTCGCCGGCGCCCTCTTCTTACCTGTCGTATGGTGCATCGCCCAAATCACTAAGTACTTTCCACAACAAGGTAGTTTTTATTCGTACAGCAGCAACACAATTTCCCGCACAGCTGGCTTTATCAGCGGCTGGATTTACTTCCTTGGATACGTGAGTATTGGCTCGCTACAACTAATGTGCTTGCTCAAGATTATTGCAAACAACTTTGCTATTCCATTTATTAGCACAGTACCAGCCGCCTTTGGTGTTGCCATTGTCGCAATGCTCGGCGCGCTAAGCATACGCTCGCTTCATATTGTGGATCGCATCCAAAGCATGGCGACCATTTACAAGCTGGCGCCGCTCTTCTTGGGCGTGCTCTCACTGCTCTACTACTTTTCACCATCAAAGACACCCGCTATCTGGAGTAGCTCCCCACTCGTGCTTATTCCAACCATCCCAATGGCGATTTTTGGCTTCTGGGGGTTTGAAGGAATCTGTAGCGTTAGCCACCTCATCGAAGACAGCAAGCGCAACGCAAGCAAGGCTATTTTCCTTGGTTTTGGCTTTACCGTACTCATTTACACATTGTTTCATCTCAGTCTCTTAGCGATCATGGGGCCAGAAGCATTGGCACAACACAGTGCCTTTGGTTTTGTAAACTACCTCAATATCAGTTCACCGTTCATCTTTAAACTACTGAATTTTATTGTTATGAGCGCCATTATCGTGGCAATGATTAACGCAATTTTTGGCGGTATCGTTGCAAACAGCTCAATGCTGTGCGCCATGGCTGAAGAGAAATTGCTGTTCATGTCACCGCTCTTTGCAAGTCGCCTGCGCGACACTGGCCGTCCATTGGGTGCAGTAATTGCTCACTGTGCAGGCATTATCTTTTGCATAACAATGGTTGCAAATGACGCGGTTCTTGCAGCGATGTCAAATATCGGTGTCTTGATCGCCTTCTTCCTTACTATTATCGCCCTATTCCTCCGCACTCGTACGGCAGCAGGATGGCATAATGTGGTTGCCTGTATTCTTGGCCTCGCCTCCTGTACCATTCTCGGGTACTACAGCTGGCAAGGAATTGGTGCTACAACTGCCGCTCGATTCTGGGCAATTCTACCGATGCTAATAACAATTATCGCCGGCTATCTTATGTATAAGTACACCGCCACCAGTGGACACACACACCGTACTAGTGTTGCCAAGCAGGCCCCAAAAGCTCGCACCGCAATGCGCAAAGCCCCTACTAAAAAACATCGCTCATAAAAACTAGCGTTAAATCAATGGTAACCGGCTTCAAAACCGGTTACCATTTCTCCTCCCCGCTATTATCGGCTATACTGGTCGCATAAAACTTTAATCGGGGGGATTATCCATGACTAAGAACCATCTGTTGCTTATTGCCTGCGTTACCGTAGCGTTATCATCCACAACAAGCGGTGCCGCCACCCCTCCCGCTGCGCCAACCGATTCAACGGCAACCACCCAGAAAAAACCAATCTTTATCCGCGCAAAAGACCACGTTAAGGCACACCGGCGTACCTACGGCGCCACCGCCGCTGGTGTAGGCACCCTGAGCCTCTTGGACATGTTCCGTAAACGAAAAAACGGAAAAAATTACTTCCAAAACGAATACGGCAACAACTTCCTCAGCCGCCTGGCAAAGCTTGAAGGCAGAGCCTGGGGGGCTGCACTCCGCGGCGGCGTAACAGCTACTGCACTGGGAGCGGGCGCTTATTACGCGCTCAAGGGTGATGGTCAACAGCCGGCAGCGGGAGCTGGTGTAAATGGAAGTAGTGGAACCAGCAGAAACGGCACAGCCAACCAAGATGGTACAATAGCCATGTGGACTAAAGAAGAAGAACGACCAACATACGCCGATCTGAGAGAAAAAATAGCGGCCCTACCAGACATTTCATCCGTCACCCCTCAAGACATCGAAAAATTTGCGCACGCCAAACTCCGCCTCCTTAAGGCGAGAAGAGCCAAATTAAATGCACGATTAGCCGCAAGCGGCTCTGCAACCGAACACGATGTTTTGTGGGGCGAGGACAAAACACTCAGTAGCAAATCTATTTTAGAGCTCATTGACATTCTTGCTCCACACAAAGAAAGCTCAAAAGAAGTACAAGAATTCATGACAGCCGTTGAACAAGTGGGAATTCTGGATAAGGCTCTCAGAAACAATTTTGCGAAGAAAATGGAAGCCCTCGAGGCAAAAGCGGCCGAATTACGACTTTACGAAGAAGAAGGAAACGCTAAGAAAGTTAAGAAAGAAAATCCTTACGATTACAGCACGCGAACAGACAAAGCATTTGAGCTTGTAAAGAAACCATACGAGGAAGAAGAACAAAGACTCAGCGCACAATTAAAACAAGCACTTGAAAAACAGGAAAAAGCAACGTACGAGGCTTGGAAAAAGCACAAACCAGCACAAGCTCGCGAAAAGAGCCTTCAAGACAAGATTGATATGCTTATTGCTGCAAAAAACAGGCTCGTAGCCTTACGAACTGCCAGCGGAAAAGACGAGCTCGAAATTCGCAAAGCTCAAGAAGATGTTCGAGCCCTTTCAACCCAAGACGTAACAGCGGCATTAGCAGCTCAAGAAGCAGCCTTGAAACAAATGCAAGAAACAGAAGGGAATTTTGAGGATGCTTTAGCAAACTTAGAAAACACGCCAGCAGCCTCAGTCCTCGACAAATATACTGCTGTGCTTAGTGACATTGAAAGGCTTGAAGAAGCCGGGTTCATGAGCAAGCAACTTGCAAATTGGAAGCTAGAAATACTAGGCAAGATAAAGTCTCAGGCCGGCAACAATAAATATACCGCCATGTACCTTGAAAAATGGGAGCAGCCACGCCCAGGCGCCCAACATTATCACGCGAAAAAACTTGCCAATGATCGAGTTGTTCGAGAAGGTGAAGCGAGCCTTCGCTCCTTAAGAGACGCACGATACGCCCTAAAGCGCGAGTACGATAGCCTTGCTAGAAATAGAGAGTACGATGACATCTATAAAGAGGCTGAATCTACCTACAATAGAGCTTTTGAGTTATTTCGCAAGAAGAAGAAGCGGATTACTGATGCTGGAAGCGTTAGGACTAAACCGCATGAAAATGCCATCGAAGAGCAGAGGAGACTGGCGGGAACCAAGTTGGCCCCCACAAATAAGATTGTAGAGGATGCCCGAGCAGCCATCGCTGCGATAGATAAAGAAAAAATCAAAGAAATTAATCAAATAGAAGAAACCTTGCCACCGCATCCACGAACGGTTTCCGATTCAGTGTTCCGCAACACTGAGACTATCCGGCAGCTAGAAACAATCATACAAAACCAGTGCAAAGAACTTGGCCTCGATGCTTCAGCAATACAGAATGATGATTCGCTCCGCAAAGCTCTCTGGAATAACTACGTAAGATTATATCGTAAGCTCAGCGCCCCAGAGGAACGAAAATCGCTAACCGGTGACGAAGACCTATATACCAACAAAGACCACCTCAGAACGAATGGTCCTGAATTTAAGCAATTGCAAAGAACTCAAGCCGCATTATGGGAGCTAGAAGAACTGAGTGCCAACGCTACTCCCCCGAGCGCAGCTTAACCTTATCAATCTTCCCGGTCGCCGTCAGGTAAGAAGAACATCAAGAGAAAAAGGATGCCATGCTAAAAAAGCTCCCTATTGGTATCAGTGATCTCAGGTCAATAAAGGCTAAAGATTACTTGTACGTAGACAAAACAAAAGCGGTTCATCGGCTAATCACCTCAGGTGAGTGCTATTTTTTGTCGCGGCCACGACGGTTTGGTAAGTCATTGCTCATCGATACGCTTAAAGAACTTTTCCTTGGCAACAAGGAGCTCTTTAACGATCTATGGATCGGGCAGGAGAATCGGCATGACTGGCAACCGCACCCCGTAATACACATTGATTTCTCAACAATGGATAGCACCTCCAGCGAGCGACTTGAAAGCGGACTGTGTCGTGCTTTGGATAAAATCGCCGAAGAAAACGGCATAGATCTATCTGTGGCTACGTTTCCCGCAACAAAAATAATGGCGCTCGTCCCGGCACTTGCCCAAAAAGGCAGTGTCATCATCCTCATAGACGAGTACGATGCCCCTATTCTCAACAATATTATAAAACCAGAACTTGCGAGCGCAAACAGGGAGATCCTGCGGACGTTCTACACCTGCATTAAAGGCCTCGGTCCGTACTTGCACTTTACTTTTATTGCCGGTGTTAGCAAATTTGCTAAAACTTCCATTTTCTCCGGAATGAACAACTTAAACGACATCTCACTTGAACCTATCGCCGCGACACTCTGTGGCTATACTCAACAAGAGCTCGAAGAGTATTTTTCCCCTTACATTGAACTCTTTAGGCAAAATGCAGATATCTCCATGGCGCAAGCTCTTGAAGGGGTACGTCATTGGTACAATGGCTACCGATTTTCGGTAGAACCAATTAAGGTGTACAACCCTTTTTCGATCTTGCATTTTGCGGAAAAAAAGCGGTTTTCAAACTACTGGTTTGCAACCGGATCGCCACGCTTTCTTATAGATTTGGTTAAGAATAACATAGATGAATTCAATGCAATCGACCACGTGATGGTCCGTGAAAGTAGCTTTTCAACTTTTGATATTGAAACGCTGCCACTTACCACAGTCCTCTATCAAACTGGCTATCTTACAATTGAAGAGTATCGCGATGCCGACCAAACCTACCGGCTTACCTTTCCTAACGAAGAAGTACGAAAATCTTTAACCGAATGCTTGGTGGAAGACTTTCTCCGTGCCATGCACCAACCGCTCAGTTCAGCACTCGTTACCCTGCGTAAAGCATTGAATCACCAAGATGTTAATACTTTTTGCCAAGCGCTACAGTCGCTTTTCTCAGGGATTGCCTACCAACTTCATATTCGACGGGAGCTTTACTATCACTCGCTATTCCAGATGGCAGGGACTCTCCTCGGCGCAACCATTCAAAGCGAAGTCGTAACAAGCACTGGCCGCATTGACGTCCTTTGGCAAACAAAAGAGACCATCTACATATTCGAACTTAAACTAGATGAATCAGCCAAAGTTGCGATGGCACAAATAAAAGAAAAGCGATATGCAGAACCATACCTATATGCGGGCAAAGCCATCTATCTGATTGGGCTGTCTTTTGATTTTGATGAGAAATTACTCACCTATGAGTGGGAAAAAGTAACTACTCCCCCGACCGCAGCTTAACCTTATCAATCTTCCCGGTCGCCGTCATTGGCAGATCGGTCAAGCAGGTTACCACGCGTGGTACTTTGTACGCTGCCAAGTTGTCACGACAAAAAGCAGTGATATCGGCCGGAGCTACTCGCGCACCCTCACGGAGTGCAACATAGGCTATCGGCACCTGGCCCCCTTCTTCATCTCTGGCGACAACTGCCGCTTTAAAGACCGCTGGGTGACGCAGGAGAACGTTTTCGACCTCTTGCGGATAGATATTAAAACCTTTATTGATAATAAGATCTTTGCTGCGGCCAACGATGGTAATAGAACCATGTATGTCTATTGTCGCCAGGTCACCGGTATTCAACCATCCGTGCTGCAGTACTTCAGCGGTTAAAGCCGATTCATTGTAGTAGCCCCTCATGACATTATCCCCATGAACCCACAGGGTGCCCACGGTACCAGCCGGCAACAAATTACCTTCCGCATCACGAATCTGGCACGAAACACCAATAAGCGGCGTTCCTACCATGTTTGTTGGGTTATCTTGCCCAAATCCATCCACCGCAATAACTGGGCTGGCCTCAGTCAAACCATAGCCACTACAGATTTTTCGACCATAGACCAAAGAAAAAGCCATACGGATCTTATCTGGCAACGCGTCAGCACCGGACACAAAAAGTTTTATAGAATTAAGTGATGCATTCCGCATCATAACCAAAAGGCCATACAGAGCCGGAAACCCAAAGAAAAGTGTCGGTTTACAAGCCAAACCTTGCAAAATAGCCCGGCGTTCAATTTTGGGAACGGTAATAATCGTCGCACCCATCATCACGGGAAGCCACATGCTGGCGTTTTGAGAAAATGCATGGAAAAGAGGCAAAATTGCCAGAAATCGCTCGTGCTTGCTTGCGCCAATCACACGCTCAAGCCGAGCACGAACTTGGATTGTGTTTGAAATTACGTTCTTTCCTGAAAGGACGACTCCCTTAGGAACTCCGGTCGACCCAGAAGTGTATAAAATAACCGCCGACTCCTGCGACCCACGCAAGGCAAGCGGCAACGCCTGCATACGACGCGTGCAATCTGCCGCATCATAGGAAAATTCCCACAAATAGTGATCGAGAACAATAACAGACGCTTTACTAGTCATTTGTACTAAAGCTGCATCAAGTTGATCTTGAAGGCTCATAACCGTAATAATAACCGTTGGCTGCGCATCACTTAAGATGCCTGCAATTTCGCGTGCATGAAGATATACGTTTAGCGGAACAACAACTCCACCCACATGCCATACGGCAAAGTAAGCACAATAAAATTCTACTGAGTTGGGTACATAGAGTGCCACGCGACTCCCCTGCACAACGTCGCGCACAGCCAGCCAGTCTGCTATCACCAGCGTATAGTACCACCACTGGTTGTAGGTTAAGGTTCGCTCTGGAGATATCAGCGCCTCTTTATTTCCGTTCTTTGAGACGGCTCGCCACAATAAATGGTTGACGCCCCGGACCTGACCTGCATCATCCCACTCTTCACGAATTCTATCGTAGATCTGTGATTCAACGATATCTACACTCACAATTGCTATTCCTTGTCATTACTCTCTGTGACTTCAATAACGCTCACCGGGCACATTTCAGCAGCTTCGTCGACCGCTTCAGAGTGAGAAGGAACCGCATCATGGTTATGCACCCGAGCGGTTCCTTCTACTACAAATACTGCAGGACATATAGCCTCGCACGTACCACAACTAATGCAGCCGGGAACAATACGTACCTTTTTTGCCATTATTCTTCTATTTCGTCCTCATCGTCACTCTCTGTACGACAGCACGGATCTTGTCTGCCACAACATTCATCGCTCTCATCATCACAGTCCATGCCGCACTCGTCATCTTCACATTCTTCGTCGGTGCAACATTCGCCTTCAGCTTCTTCTTCTTCCATTTCTTCAATAGCTTCAATGAATTTTGCAAGATCAGTGACGTTGCCTTCTTCAATTGCTGATTGCCAGTCAGAAAGAACTTCACTTACGCCACGCTTAAGACTTACCAATTCTTCGGTTGCCCATGCTTTAAATTCATTCGTATCAGCCTTAAAATCACCTTCGTTGATCATTTCGTCAGCAACATCAGCCCATAGTGCGGTATCGCCAGTCAATGCAACGCGATCAAGCATTTTTTGCCAATCTTCCACTCCAGCAATTTCTTGAGTCATCATTTCTTGAAGACCTTCAAGGCGGCTGGCCGCAAAAGCGTAGATTTCTTCGAGGTTTTCTATAACAGCAGCATCTTCAGTGCTTTCGCTGTAACTATCGACAAAGGCAAGGAATCGACCGTACTCTTCTTCACAGAAGGAAACGAGCTCTAGGCTTTGGTTTTTAAAGAATACCGCCTGCTCTTGAAGAGCGGGTAATAAAGAAATATCGAATGAACGTGCCACAGGTGGCCCCCTTTCTAGTAATAATGTATTTATTAGATAGGACCAGTGTAGCCTGCTTTTCCTAAGGGCGCAACCTGCAACCCGCATATAGGCAACACAATTCAATTAACAACGCAGTCGTCATCTGCCGCCGACCTTCCGACACATCCTCTTTCGCGCTCT
>CAYSBJ010000002.1:275671-392730 GCA_964429275.1 uncultured Pseudomonadota bacterium | reverse complement strand
ACGACAATTAATTCAGTAATAAACTGAATCCTCTATTTTCTGCTTGATGTCATAGACATAAAAATTTTAGACCAGCTTAATCGCTGGTCTTTTTTTTGCCTGTATTTTATTGCGCCGCAGAACGATATGTCGCTGCGAGAAAAACTCTTTGGGTTGACGGTTGGTAGCGTTGGATATGGCTGTCGCAGAGAAGATGGCGAGAGGCTGCGGATTGTATCGACCGGTGCTTTGCGGGGGTGTTGTGCCCAAGTTGCGTACTATCCCTCTCGGGATGTTGCGACTGTGCTGTTAATGAACATTGAAGATGCTGATTTGTATAAAGCGGCTGATGAATATTTGTGCGGTTATGTGCGTTCTGTGACGTTCCGGTAAGATACTGTGCACTCAAAGTTCCGTCTTTCTCCTTGAGAAAAAAGCATAAAAATGCTACCATTGCAGTACTTTTTCTATCCTCAATTTAAATCTAAGAAAGATACACTATGAATACAAAAGAAATACTGCTATCGGCAGTGTGGGTCTTGTGTGTGGCGCCGTGTGCGTTTGGCGCTGATGTGGCCTTTATTGAAGCGAAATATAAGCGTGGCCGTGAGCTGTTCTTGCAAGCACAAGAGGCAAGCAAGGGCAAGCTAGAGCCAGCCTTCGTTGGCCAAGATCCTGATCGTGTTGCATATCGCACATATAAACAAGCTCTCTGCGTCTTCCAGTCATGTTGTGAGACTTTTTCCGGCGATGAAAAGGATTTTCGATCGGCCTTGATGTTGACAGTTACGTATGCACATTTGGCAGCCCTGTCGGAGAGATTTGGCACTCCTGAAGAGAAAGGAACATGCCTTCGTCTTTCGCGTGAATTGCATGAGCAGGCTCAGCGGCTTTTCAGACGTAAATACAGTAAGGTGTTTGTGGATGCATACGAAGACATAGATATCTTTATTGGTATGGATGACGAAGATTTGAATTCCAGTGATAGCGATTTTTCCAGGCATTTTATTGAACATAAGGTAGATAAAGAAGAATTTCTTCAGGATTTCTACTTTGTCTATGGATACAAAACAGGGCATAATCAGCGGAACACTTTTGGCGTTACTTTGACTGTCGAGGTGGCTAATCTTTGGGAAAGTCGTTAAGGGTAAGTAGATTAGGCGCAACTTAATGCTTATTTTCCTTTTCTGGTAGTAGATAATGCGGTACTGATACTTTTAAAGTATCAGTACCGCATTTGCATTTGAGGGTGTATGAAGAAGTTGCTCCTTGTTTTTGGGTTGTCTGGTTTTGGTTTACATGTTATGGCACATTCGGCCATCTCTGTATCGGAGAATGCGGGAGCGCAGCGGCTGGGTATGCTCTTGGATCTTCATTGTTCTGGTGTTGTGTATGACGACAGCATATATAATTATGACTGGAGTAAGCCATTTTCACGTGTGGCATATGAGCGTCACTTGATTGAAAATATGCCGGCTATTAACTTGCATTATGATGCGATAGCTATCTTTCGGGGGAGTAAGTGGCTTGAACAGCAATTCTTTTCTTCGTCTGAGCCGATATGTCGTGGAATGCAGCTTTTAGAAGGTCTTGAAGTTGTTGCCGGCAAGTTGGGTAATAAAGCTTCTTATTTGACCGATACGTTGGGACTTGCGCAGTCAGCATTTGGTAAAGTGAGCGCTGCTTTATTGGTGGCCGATCCACAATCAACGAGTGCTGTATTGCTGCCGCGCCAAGAGGTGGTGAAAAAATTGTGTGATGATGAGCAGCTCTATGCTGATTTAACCGGGTTGTATGGCGAATTTGTTCAGACTGAGCGTTATTTTTTACCGACGGTGCGGGTGACGCGTCACTATGGTAATGAGCGAGAAATAGGGCCTGAAATGCTTATTCTCCAAATACCAGTCATAAGAAAGTTATACCGATCGCCGGCGGTGCGCACTGTGGATGATGTGTATCGTGAAATTACCATGATTTCTTCGTACAAGCGTACTGGCTTTGGGCTTTGTATGCTCCTTCTGTATGCGTATTATGCGCGTAAATCTTCTCGGCAGAGTGGTCAAATTACTGGGCCAGGGCTTTCACATGATGATTCAGTGGTGATTACCAAAAGTAAGAATTTGATGCAGCCTGATGTGGCTTTTTTATGGGATAGGATTAGTAATAATAAAGCCCATGCATTTTTGGCTGCTTTGGCTGTGGGGTACGGTATTAAGAGTCTTTATCAGCAGATTAAGTGGCGCATTGATGACTACAAGTGGCGTAAATTTAGTTGGGAGTGCTTGACGAAGGCTTCTCGTGGCTTTGCTTTGATGCGTGAAATCTATACAGCAACTGCACATGTTGAGGCATTTCGTGCCTTGCCTGACTGTGCCATAGTTTATGACTTTTTTGAGCGTCAACTGAAAGAGGATGCCGAACTTGCAGAATTGTTTGGGTTATTTGAAAGTTTACCGCTGAATAAGCAAACGGGGTCAGCGCTCTTTTCTGGGTACGTAAACCGTGCACAAGAGCTTTTAAAAAAGAAAGCCCGTATGGTTGCCGATCTTGCGGTTGGCATCGGGCGGATAGAGGTCTATTTAGGGCTGGCAAAACTTATGCTGCGATCACGTACTGCCCCGAATGAAAACCAGTACACCTTTTAAATACCTCACGCGACTGCCGGCCCAGCATCCCTCAATCGTGAATAAATGCGTTCGTCTTGAACCTGTTCGTGGCAGCATGAAATATTTGAGGAGTTTTATTTTGGAAGATGGTGTCTCTGACCAGCACGTTGCGCTTGATATGTTGGGCGAACAAGGAATCAAGAATGACATTGTCCAGCGGGCTCGTGCAGTGCTCCGTGATGTCGAGCGAGAGGGCATATCCAGCTAAATTGCGATAATCGTAATTATATGTACTGTGCCAACATATTTGCCCCGTCTTCGTACATATTTTCTTCTGACGTAAAAAAAAGGGATATATTTTTTTTTGCTAAAGCCCTCAATCTGGTCTAGCCTCATTGTGCTGTAATAAGCACTTTATTAAATCACAGTGTCTTAAGGAGTATCCATATGTATGTTCATAAAAAATCGTTTAACCGTGTGTTGGGCTTTGCATGTATAGGCTTATGGCTGTCAAGTAGTACCTGCTTAGGAGCCGATGCCATTTTTGATGTCACTCTTGATGCAACGCATGAATTGTTTAATGAAATGAGAGTGAGGCATACCGCTTTAGCTGCAGCGTGGTATGAGGCCAAGGCGGCTGGTCGGACTGAATGCCTTTCTAAGAAGATATATGATTACGTTGACGAGCTTGCTAGCTACACATTTCCTTCTGTGTCTAAAGAGGAGGTTGCTTTGTTGAACAGAGAAGTTGTTGAAACAATCTGTTCACAGAAATCATCCAGAAGTATAGCTTCTTTTTCTCGTGAAGAAGCAGAAAACTTTTCGACATTTGACTTAGAAGCATTGCTGGAAGATGAGATTAAAAAGCGTGGGCATAGTGAGTGGACGCAATTTATTACCGCTGAACTTGTTGAGTCCTTGCTTAGTCCTCAAGTTCAGAGGGCACAGGAGATAGCCAAAGCGCTGGCTCCATGCCCAGATGTTCAAAAAGCGTATTCCGAATACACAGAGAGTGTGCCAGGTTTCTCTTCTGTTTTTATGTGTATTGAAGTATGCAAAGTTGAATCTATGGTGAAACGTGAGCATTTGATGAGTGCTCGTCCGATATCTCTTCATGAGTTTCGCATGGGTAAGTCTGATATATTATTTCATACGGTAAAAGAAATAGGGGTAATACGTGCTGAACTGAGTGGCGCAATAAGCCCTCATACCGCAAGTGGTGGTAGTAGCTCATCCGGGTCCCCTCGTTAGAAGCTATAGATTAGCGCGTGACGCTTTTTCTTTCATACGATATACTGACCGCTGTCAGTAGTGGCAATGCGCTGGGCTATAGTCCGGCGCATTGCTTTTGTACCTCAAACAATTTTATTTGCAGAGTTTGTCATGGATGATACACACAAAAAAGGTCCGCAGCACGAAGAATCAACGATTAGCGAGAGCGAAGTAATAGAGCCGACGATTGGAGATGCGGTTAAAAAAGAAGAAGAAAGTTATAAAAATCAGTTTTTACGCATGAGCGCTGATTTTTTAAATTATCGCCGTCGTATGGAAAAAGAGCGTTCAGAGTTGGTGCAAATTGGTCAAGTAGCTATCGTAAAAGCTTTTTTGCCGTTGCTTGATGATATTGAGCGTGCATTTGAGGCAGCTAAAGCGGCAGCTGCAAGTGGAAATAATGACCATGCCGGGCTGAAGTCCACGTTAGAAGGTCTTTCCTTTGTAGAAAAGAATATGCGTAAAGTGTTGGATGAGCTTGGCGTACAAGAAGTAGCTACGAATGGCCAGTTTGATCCGCACATGCATGAAGCACTTATGCAATCGGCTGTTGAAGGTACCGAGAGCGGTACCATACTCCAGACCTTCAGTCGTGGGTATACCTATAAAGGTTCTGTTATTCGTCATGCCAAAGTAAGTGTTGCTGCGTAGTTTATAGCGTTTTTTACCTGACTTCTTTATAGTGCCACTTTCGTTGTCATTACAGAGCGAGGGTAGGATGCGTAATAAATTGATGATTGGTGTAGGGAGCGGCATTATTGTGCTGTTTATTGGTGGCACAATTGGTGGCTATTTTGTGTATCAACAGCTTCAACAGCAGTTTCAGCGGTACCAAGTTCTCAATAAAGAGCTTGCAACCACGCGGGGCCAGCTTTTGAGCGTTCAGCAAGAAGTGCGACATGAAGCTGCCAGTGCGCCAGTGGCCTCCTCTAATTGGCTTCGCGTACAAAAAGATGTTGAGCATGGGGTTGTGCAGGTTTTTAGCTCAGTTGCGCGTATAAATTGGCTACGGCCATATCGTACTCCGGATGAAGCCTTGACCTGTGGAAGTGCCTTCTTTATCAATGAAAAAGGAGACATGCTTACTAATTATCATGTGGTAAGCCAGGCCTCTTCGATTATGGTTCGCTTGCCGCGCCTTGGCCAGTTGCAGTTTCGCGCAGAAGTCATTGGGGCATGTCCCGAACGCGATGTGGCGTTGTTACGGTTGGTAGACAAGGCTCGAGAAGAAATTGAACGAAAGATTGGGCGTATATCACCCATGATGTTTGGGGATTCTGACCAAGTTGGTAGAACGCAGGAAGTTATGGCGATTGGGTTTCCTCTCGGGCGGACGAGCTTGAAGAGTACCATCGGCAATATTAGTGGCTGGGAGCATTTTGGTGGTCAGTCGCTCATTCAATTAACCTCTCCAATAAACCCTGGCAACTCTGGGGGGCCGACGGTGAATAATCGGGGAGAAGTTATTGGGATTAACTCGGCCAATGTGCCGAGCGCTCAAAATACTGGCTTTTTTATTCCAATCAACGAAGTGCGCCATATTTTGGCTGATCTGTACACAACCCCATTGCTGCGTAAGCCGGTACTTGGCGGAAATTTTTCTGTGTATCTTGATGCCTTGCGTGAGCATTTGGGCAATCCTCCGGGGGGTGGTTGGTATATGACGCATGTGTATAAGGACACTCTACTTGACCGAGCCGGCATACAATCGGGAGATGTTTTGTATGAGGTGAACGGTCACGAGCTTGATTGTTATGGGGAAGTAGAGGTTTCCTGGGCGACTGATGCGCGTGTTTCAATGCAGGATCTTTTGAACCGCTATAAAATTGGTGATTCTCTTCATCTTGTTATCTATAGGCATGGCGATCGCAAGGAATTCAACATACTTTTGGATGATAGTTTTGTACTTCCCGTTCGGCAATTGTTCCCGGATTTTGAAAAAATTGAGTATGAAATATTTGGGGGCATGGTGGTTATGCCATTGAGTATTAATGTTATTAATGCTCTACTTGAGTATGATGGTTCTCTTGCGGCAGTATTGACCCGGTATGCGCGGGCTGATACGCAATATGAAGAAGCCCTTATCGTTACGCATCTTTGCCCTGACTCGCCGGCAAAAGACGCAAAACTCATCGCTCCAGGACTTATTATCGACACTATCAATGATCATAAAGTGCGTACTTTAAACGACTTTCGTTTGGCTGTGTTGCGGCATAAAAAAGATAAGTTTCTTACGATGACCACCCAGTTTGACTATCGATTTGTTGTAGTGCCGTACGACGAAATTCGCCAAAAAGAGGCTGCGCTTGCCAAGCAAAATGGATACAAGGTGTCAGCATTGGTGAAAGCGTTGGGAGTTAGAGCTATTTCTCATTGATCTTCACGGAGTGTGATCCTTTAGTCTAGTTATGCGGAGGAGGCATGAGCCTTGATTGGAAGGCCGAGACTTGCTTTAAAAGTCTAATCGGTTAGACTAATTTAGCGGTGTCTAGCCGTACTTTCTTTCATAAAGGACTTTTGCATGGATATTTTCTCAGGGAGGCTCTCTGGTCTCACCGTTCTCTTTTCGATTCTTTTGAGCGCATCGTTCGGACTTCAAGCGGAAGCACAGGACTCTCTGATTAGCGAGGTCAAAGAGAAAACGCCGGGCGAAAAACAGCTTGATGCGCTCCTCAAAATTCATCGATCAGGGGTTCCAGAAGACTTTAGCTTAAAATATGACAAAAAAATTAAGACGTTCCGTGAGCATATTAAAGAAACGACGCGCATGCTTGAACAGCGTGCGGCAATTAACTTGCACCGTGACGCCATCGATGTATTTGGTAAAAGTGCTTGGGTTGCTGAGCAGTGTACGCCAAAAGCGTTTCCTGTTTGTAGTGGTACTCAGTTGCTCCAGGACCTTGATGTTATGGCCGGTAAGCCAGGAAGCGACACTATCTACTTAGCTAGTAAGCTGGAGCTTGCCCGGTCTACTTTTGGTAAAGTGAGCGCGGCACTTCTTTTGGCACAGCCAGAGTCAGATGTTAGCGTGCTACTCCAGCGCCAAGAAGCTATTCGAGCGTTGAGTGTTGCGATCGAAAAACAGGAAAAACTTGCGGCTATTTATGCTGATTTGGCGGTACGAGAGCGATATATGTTACCGGTTTTGAACGCCGACCGCGCGTTTGAGAACCGCAATTTTAATCTTGGGTTATTGATTCTTGAAATTCCGGGAATTCGAAAACTTCAAAAAAATCCCTGGGTAGCAACAGTTAACGAGACTTATCGAACGACTATTGGCAGCATTTTGTGGTTTTTTATGATTTCATACGCTTCCTATAAATTGGCGGCATATAGTGCGTATTCTTTGAAAAATGGTACGACTGGCGCTGATTCGACTGGCGAATACTTATCAAAAAAATCGGCATCGCAGATAACTGATCCTCAAACATGGATGGCTACCTGGGATGCAAAGGCGGCTTTTTCACTATTTCCAGACAACCCGTATGTACATGGAATAGTTGCTGCTGCAATGTCTGGCCTGTGTGTTTGGTGGGCGTACCATCAACTCGACTGGATTCGCGGTGGCTTTTTGTCCCGCAAACTTCGTTGGTACGGATTGGCCCAAGTGAGCTCTGGATATGGCCTTATGCGACGCGTTTACGAAGAAACAGTGAATATTCCAGAAATTCGGGCCTTGCCAGACTGCGCGCCAGTTTTTGATTTTTTTGAGAAAACTATCAAGGAAGATAAAGAGCTTGCTGAGCTTTGTTCTTTATTTGAAGGGTTTCCACTTGACCTTAGTGCCGGGTCTTCTCTCTGGTTGGGCCATGTAGAGCGGGCATATGAGTTATTAAAAACGAAAAATGTATTGCTTGCCGATCTTGCGGTGGGGGTAGGGCGTGTTGAGGTCTATTTGGGCTTGGCGCAAAAAATGTCTCAGCCAGCGGATACGAAAAATGGGTATATATTTCCAACGTATGCCGCAGCGGATGAATTACCGGTGTATCAGGCCGATGGGCTCTGGAATCCTTTTCTTGCAGCTGATGTCGCGGTGCCGAGCTCTATTTCTCTCGGTGGAGCTGGCAAAGTACGTAATTATTTGGTAACTGGGCTGAATGCTGGCGGTAAATCAACTCTGCTAAAAGCGGTTGCTCTTGGCGCTCTTATGGCGCAAACGGCTGGAATTGTCCCTGCAAAATCCTGTCACATAAGTGTTTTTTCGGTGATCGAGACCTATCTTAATATCTCAGATGACGTGGCACAAGGGCATTCTCTCTTTAAAAAAGAGGTTATGCGTGCGGCAGAATTGTTGAAGCGCGCAGCTGATGCACAGAGTAAGCCAGTACTTTTTATTTTTGACGAAATGTTTAGCGGTACGACACCACATGAAGGGGTAAGTTGTGCCTATTCAGTGGCTGATTATATAGCCAAGACCCCAAATATTCTGAGCTGCATCGCTACCCACTTTATGTATGTAACTCAATTATCGCAGTATCATGACTCGGTTGCGAATAAGTGCGTACGCATTGATCATGCTGCTGATGGCAGTGGCTATACCAGAACATATCGTCTCCATGACGGTATTGCTGACCAGCACGTCGCACTTGATATGCTTGGAGAAGAGGGGGTTGATGGTGAGATTGTTGACCGTGCTAAAGATATATTAAAAGATATTACAACGAACGGTCTCCACGCGTAGCATGGTATGATGCTTGCAGGTTATGCGCATTTCGCGACACGTATAAAAATGCTGAGGTTGCTTAGCGATTCACAGTTGGCTTAAATGATGTATAATCGCTGCCTTATGCAGAAGGTTACGACAAGGAATGAAGTGGTAAAGCAAAAAAAAGAACGATTAGACCTGATTTTAGTTCAACGATACCCACATTTTTCACGCTCCTATATTCATAGCATTATTATGCAGGGCAAGGTTTTGCATAGCGGGCAGCCGATTACGAAGCCCGGGACCGCGTTGCCGATGGACGCGGAACTAGTGGTACAGGACGAACAGCCAAAGTATGTATGTCGTGCTGGCGCAAAGCTTGAAGCAGCCCTTGAGCATTTTAACGTAGATGTTACCGGCCTTACTATTTTGGACGCAGGGCTTTCAACTGGTGGTTTTACCGACTGTATGCTGCAGCGTGGCGCCAAGAAAATTTATGGTATTGATGTTGGTCATGGCCAGGTGCATGAAAAAATTGCAGCTGATCCGCGGGTTGTCGTTATGGAAAAAACGAATCTTCGGTATGTTATGGGTTTGCCAGACAAAATTGACCTGGCAACCTTGGATGTTTCTTTTATCTCTCTCCTTACCGTGATGCCGGCAGTTATTTCTTGCTTGGCTCCTGATGCGCGCGTTATCTGTTTGATTAAACCACAGTTCGAGGCAGGTAGGCATCAGGTTCGCCGCGGTGGCCTCATTGAGGATCCAGTGGTACATCAAGAGGTCATTGATAAAGTTGTAAAAGGCTGCGGTATTTTAGGCCTTAAGCTTATTACAGAAGTAATTCCATCGCCGTTGCCGGGAGCAACGAGTGGGAATGTGGAATTTTTAGCGTTCTTTAAGAGAGTAGATTAATTAAACAAAAAAAAGGCCGGGGCAATAGATACCCGGCCTTTTTTTTGTTTTGAGTGAAGTTATGCTGTCGCAGGCTTTTTAATTGCTTCTGAGAGTGCTGCAACAAGAAGTTTATTTTGTTCTGAAAGCTTTTCAGGACCTTCTTCTTTTTTCTTTTCAGTCCACTTCTTCCACATGTACACAGCAAGCAGTCCAAGACCAAATCCGGTAAGCTTTTGTGAAATGTGCTTTAACGTAAAGATGTTTTTCAACACATCGCGTGCCATGAGCTTTGGATTGAAGTAGAAGTTTTGTTCATTAAGGTCTTCGAACAAGCCTTCTAGGAATGATGGGTTAATGTCTAGAGCTTTTTTGTTTTCAGCAAGCAATTCAATCAATGCCGCCTTTTCCTCTGAGATGAACTCACGGAGAGTGTTGTTTGCCATGCTACCAACGCTGAAGATATCGCCAAGTTCATTTATTAAGTTTTCATCAAGTGAACTTAGCAACGGATCGTTTTCGATGGTGATGATAAGTGCTTGGCGGTAGTCTTTTGGACGGACTGTTGGATCAACAGTGGCACTCATAAGATCCATTTGTGCCATTTCAACGAACTCACGCACTTCGTTTGCGCTCTTTGCTTGGAGCCAAATTGGTGTGTAGTGGTTGTACAGGTCAATGAACTTTACTTGTGTCATATCAGTTGGGCTTGCTGTTGCTTGCAAGATACGTGCGGTGGTTTCAGCCAACGGCACTGCGGCGCGAGCATTGTAACCTTTATGAACGCATTTTGTGAAACCATCAGCACGGCCAAAGTACTCTTCTGACTTTACTTGAGTAAGAGCACCATTTAGTTTTACATACTTGCTTGCGTGAGCGGAGCCATTGATGGCGCTGCTACGGCAAACAGTAACGTCTTTAGCGGTCCATTTCATGAAAGTAATGGTGCCAAGAGCGATGGCCATGTCTTGCGCTTCTTGCGGCACGCTCAGGGTAAAAAATGGCTGAACGGCAGGATTAACAGGAGCCGGTGTTGTACCGTAGGTACCCATCGCGGCGCCAAGAGCAATCATATCGCGCGTGACGACATCGAGCTTGCCGGTGCCGTTCTTAAGGGTTGCGATTTCTGAATTGATAGCATTTACTTTAGCATTGATCTCGTCAACCGTTGGTTTTGGTGCTGAAACAAGCGGCAGTGCAGGGCACATCACTAGAGAAGAAAGCACTAATCGTTTTAACATGGTCATAGAAGACTCCTTGTACACTTAGCATAAACTGTAATAAAGCAGCGTTAGTATACGTTAGTGGCCTGCTTTTTCAAGAGGGGATCGCTCTCTTTGTTCTTGTATTGCTTCATGCAGTGACTCAGGAGTGTGGATCCCACAAGAAACGATTGTCTTTATGGCGTCCTCAAAATTAATAGGAGTATCGATGATTTCGTTGCGGGGTACGATGAAGAAGAACCCAGATGTTGGGTTTGGCGAATTTGGCATGAAAACTTTTACAAAGCCATTTTCATTCGGAGGCAGAAGGGGGCCGAATGAGTTTTCGGCCGAGTCAAGAAGAAAAGCAATGTTGTAGCAGCCTTTTCGCGGAAATTCGATAAGAACTACTTTTTTTTCTGATGTTTTTTCTCGATTGCCAGCGGTAGGGACATTAAAAAAGTCGACCAAAATTTTAGAAGAAGAGTAAATAATGCGGATGAGCGGTATTTTTTTGATGAGCTTTTCAAAGCGTTGGATGACAGGGCCAAAGATGAAGATACGTAAGAGAGCACCAACGAGGATAATTGCGCTCAGTACCATGACAAACTCTACGCCAGGGATGTGCCGTAGGTAGGGTGGGGCTATATGCCGCAGTGGTGCAATCCAGCGGGCGACAATATTGTAGCAAAAGTGGACGACAACAATGGTTGCCGCTATTGGGAAAATAGTGAAAAGACCGTGGAAAAACAATGATTTTAGCTTGCGAAAGATGGCGAGAATCATATTATGCTCCTAGATCATACATATAAGGTTTTAATTGCTTGGCAAGTGCCTGTGATGCTTGCTCGGCAATTTCTTGGTCCGGGTGTTCAGTCATAATGCGTAGCAATGGCTCGGTACCGGAGTAGCGAACGACACTGCGACCCGGAAGTAGTGATTGCTCATGCAGCCGTATAATGCTTGCAAATGGCTCCTCAGTCAAGTTTTGGGTATGCTTTGCGGGTAAGTTAATAGTGGATTGTGCCAGGTGGGTAAAAGTTTTGAGCAAGCGATTGCCTGTTAGCAAAGCGGTATGCGCTACGCACAGAGCTGCAAACAGGCCATCTGCTGTCGGAAGATGAGAGCGAATGATGATATGACCGCACGGCTCCCCGCCTAGTTCTGCTTTATGTGCACGCAGAATCCGTTCGATATGTGCATCTCCCACCGGGCTGCGGACTAGTTTTTTGCGCTGTCCATTGAGCCAAGATGAAAGACCGCTATTTGTCATGACGGTGCCAACAATAGTATGTTCTGTTGAAAAGCGTGGGTGCGTAGAAAGTAGCGCGAGAATATCGTCGCCGTCAAAGAGTTCGCCGCGGTAATTGACCGCAACAACCCGATCGCCATCGCCGTCAAATGCAAAACCAATATCGGCTCCTATCTCGACGACCTTTTTTTGTAGCATTTGAGGGGCAGTACTTCCATACCCACCATTGATATTCTCACCATCAGGTTCGTTGCCGATTACTGTTACTTTTGCGCCACAGCTTTGGAACACGATAGGTGCTATTCGATAAGTGGCTCCTTGGCCACAGTCAAGTACGACGTGCATTCCTTGTAGGAGATGGGCTGGAAATATGGTTGAAAAATGCATCAAATAACTGCTCGCATGGTGCGGTTGAATTGGCGGTATTGTTAATGAGGCAGGACATTGGCTAAATGAAGGAGTATGCGCGATAAATTCCGTAATAATTTCTTGGTCGCTCGCAAGAAGTTTACCGTAGGGTGCAATTATTTTTACGCCATTATCACTTGCTTCATTATGCGATGCCGTAATCATAATGCCGAAATGATAGTAATGAGCTTGCGTAGTAACCATATGTTGAAGTGCAGGTGTTGGTAAAATACCGGCATTAAAACAGAGGCCGCCGCCTTTCATAATGCCATATGCAATAGCATTAATGATGGTGTGTGCTGAACCACGTGTGTCTGCTCCCACAACAAAGAGCGGTGTTGTACCATGTTTTTGTTGTGCCCATTGAGCCAGGGACATACCAAGGCGATGTAAAAAAGGGGCGGATAAATACGGGTTGGTGATAACTGACCCTCGAATGCCGTCAGTGCCAAAAAATGTTTGCATAGCTCTCTCCTTCTTGCGATTGGGCAGTATAGAGAGGATTGTGTTGATACGGAAGTAACTTTTTTCTTTAGCTGAACTATTTTTTTCATGTGTGCAGTTATGCTACCGTTCACCTTTATTGAGCCCGGGGGAATATATGAAGAACTCTTTTGAACGTTTAGATAATTTTATAGATGGATTGCTTGGCGATACGGGTACGCTTTTTTTGATTCGTATTGGGCGGTATGCAATATCGTTGGTGAGTATTGCGATGCTTGCGATATGTACGGCGCATTTTGTAGTAAATGGGAGTGCCTGGAGTACCGGTGTTATTCGGGCTGATTTAAATAATATAGCCGACGCACTATCGAGGTTTGATGCCGATTGTGGCTTACAAAAAGTGTTGCCTGGCATTTATTCACTAGAGTTTTTAACTTTGCCATATGCTGATGTGGACAAACTCGCAGGCCTTACCGTGCAAAGGACGTACGCTTCCTGGCGGGGGCCATATCTCAAAACAGTGCCGGTAGTTGACGGGCGCCCCTATGTATTGTTGTCTACAGAGCATGGGCTTTTTGTGGCCCCATCATATGGGGTACGATTGCCGAATGGCATGCAACTGGGGACTAACATTGTATGGGATTGGCAAAGTGATGTAGAGGCAATGGCTACTGATGATGGTCCGTTGTCACATCAGGGAGAGCCGCTTGTTCGGAAATTTATACCCGCTCTAGCTTTCACAAGGGAAAAAAGATCGCTTCTGAATGAGTTTATGACTGCATTGAGCGTGGCAGCGCGGAATCCTGACGCATCAGCTTCGTGTCACGAAGCGTGACGAAAGTTTTTTTACGCCACTTTTGAACGAGATAGTTAAGAAATATTCATCATTTCCTTTGAATTCTATTTCTTGAATGAGCCCAATACCAAACGTTTCATGACGAACCGGCATGCGAACAAGCCAAGGGCTACGCGTAGTAATTGGCTGAGCCGGCGGTGATTTCGGCTTATGCGGTGGCACGGTGCGAAGTGCTAATCCTGGGCGTGGCCTGAATGAGGAAGTTGGCATATTAACAGTTTGTTTGCCGTATGTTTGTACGCTTGCAACTGGCGTCGTTAGGCCGAGCCACTGCGACAATCTTTGTGTGCGAGCAAATGGTGATTCTTGTCGGGTGTCATGTATCGTAAGTAACGTGGCTGGAATTTCGCTAATAAAACGAGAAGCTTCTTGGTGCGTAGAGGTTCCGTAGGTGGTACGCATTTCACTGTGCGTGAGAAGTACATACTCTCGAGCACGAGTGAGGCCTACGTACATAAGCCGTCGCTCTTCCTCCATATCGTTATTGGAATAGAGAGCGCGTGCGCTTGGAAAGAGCTGCTCTTCCATCCCACAGAGTACTACAAAATCAAATTCAAGCCCTTTGGCGCTGTGAAGCGTCATCATTTTGACTTGTTGTTTTGGTGTTTTGTCGTCTGAGTTTTCTTGCTCTTGCATTAACATAACGTGTTCAAGAAACTCTGGTAGTGTGGCGCTTGGGTGTTCCTGTTCAAAATTGCGCACTGCAGAGAGCAGCTCTTGCACGTTTTCTAACTTGGAAGTCAGTTCTTGGTCGGTATAATTTTTGCGCAAGTAGCCCATGTAGTCGGTTGCATGGACGATTTTATCCAGCAATGTGCTTGCGGCAGTCGTTGTGTGATTGAATGACAAGAGGTGATGGAGTTGCACAAAGCCTGCGCGCTGCGCCTTGTTAAGACCATTTTCTTGATCATCTTTTACTGTGGTGAGAAGCTCTAAGCTGTTCAGAGAAGGGTGTTGTTCCCAGGTTGCAAGGGCAAGTTCTATGCACTTGTCACCAATACCACGAGTAGGTGTGTTAATAACACGTAAAAAACTTGGGCGGTCAAAGCGGTTCACAAGTAGTTTTAAATAGCCCAAAAGATCTTTTACTTCTTTACGTTCGTAAAACCGAATACCGCCAATGATGGTATATGCAATGCCGGCTAACATGAATGCTTCTTCTATGCTGCGTGACTGATGGTGGGTGCGATATAAAATGGCGACGTTGTTGAGTGGTATTTTTTGCTTAGCAATTTGGATTGCCTGTGCGATGGTATTGGCTTCTTGGCCACCACTTTGACAGTAGACGCTTAATAAACGATCGGAGGCAACTTTCGCTGACCATAATTTTTTTTCAATACGGCCACGGTTGTGCATGATGACATTATTTGCGGCATCAAGAATTGGCTTTACCGAGCGATAATTTTGTTCGATGGTGGTAATGCGTACGGGGGCAAAGTCATCACAAAAGCGCTGCATGTTGTCCGCTTGGGCCCCGCGCCAGGAGTAGATTGACTGATCTTGGTCGCCCACCGCGCAAATGGACTCAAGCACCATCTTTTTTTCTTGATTAAAGGCAAGACAGCGAAGAAGTTCATGCTGAATTTGGTTGGTATCTTGATACTCGTCTACGAGCAGGTGGCGAATGCTGCTTTGCAAGTGTGCTGTAACGGCAGGGTTTTTCTTTAAAAGTTCGAGAGTGACTATAAGCAAATCGTCAAAGTCATACGCATGTGAGCGTGATTTTTCTTTTTCATAAGCGGCCAGAACTTCATTAAAGAACGGTGCCGTTGGAATGTCGACCGGCTGTTTGCCGGGTAAATGGTTCTTGCTCAGCGATATAAGCCCCTGCATTTTTGAAGGAGTTATATGCTTTTCAACGCCGTGAGCCTCCATAATTTTTTTGAGCATGGAGCGTTGGTCTTCGGTATCCAAGATCGAAAAATTACTGAACGGAAGCAGGCCACTGTAATGGCGGAGTAGTCGAACGCAATATGAGTGGAAGGTGCCAACAAACGGAAGGGTAACGTGCGGTAAGTAGCTTTTTATTCGCTCTTTCATCTCGCTGCCAGCCTTATTGGTAAAAGTGAGGGCAACGACCGCTGAGGCTGGTACTTGGTAGTGACTTAAAAGATAGGCGATACGTGAGGCGATAACACGGGTTTTACCAGATCCCGCCCCGGCGATAATCATTTGTACTCCCAAAGGAGCGGTTACCGCGTCCCGTTGGGCGTCATTCAGTTGCGTCAAAAAGGATGGTTGTTGGTTGTCTATTTGCATGTTCATAGGTCGAGCATGGTATCACAGTGGCAAATTTTGAGAAGGGGCGCGCAGGAAAAATCTTCTTGACCTTGGCCTTAGGGCAACCTTTAGTATGGGTGGTGAGTATAGGTAAATATTGGTTTTTAAGACCCGCCAAAAGCGGGCTATGAGAGAGTATTTATGATCAGTTAAACAATAGAGCGAGAAGATAATGGCACAATGGTATGTAAAAAAATTAAGCAAGCTCACGAGAGTGTCGACCAAAACCCTGTATCACTATGAGTCGATTGGGTTGCTTAAGCCAAGTATGCGGTTGGATAACGGATATCGGGTGTACACCGAATCTGATTTGATGAAACTGCAGCAAATCTTGGCATTAAAGTCGTTTGGTTTTGGGTTAACACACATCAAGCAGATTTTGGGAAGTAGGGTCGGCGTGGCTGAGCAATTAAGGCTGCAGTCACGCTTTTTAGAAGAAAAAGCGCAATCGCTTATCGATGCGAGCACTACATTGAAGAATGTGCTTGCTGAGCTGGGCGGTGGCACTACGGTTGCGTGGGAAACAATAATCAAATTAATAGAGGTCTATAATATGACAAATGAATTGAAGAAAAGCTGGGTTGGTGAAGTGATGAATGAACATCAATTAAAAGAATATGCTGAGTTTACCAAAGAGCTTAAGTCTCGATTTACGGAGGAAGATAGAATCGCGGGTGAAGCCAAGTGGGCTGAGATTGCAAGCCGCATACGCCAAAACTTTGATAAGGATCCATCAAGTGAGTTTGGTATGGCAATTGCCAAAGAATGCATAGATATCCTTAACAATCTTTATGGCAAGAGGCATGCTCTGCGCAAACTAATCTGGCAAGAGGGGTACAAAAAAGGGCACTTTCAATGGGCTGAGCCAGTTGTTATTGAGTGGTATGAAAAAGCTAAACAAGCATATTACCATTTCCTACTTATTGGGGTTGCGAATGAGGCGGGGATTCTTCCGCTCGCTGAGGTGAAAGCACAATGGGATGAAATTATTGCTGAAATGTGGGCTGAAGAGAGACAGGTGGCTATAGCCGGAGAGTTATTGAGTGATTCGCGGCTTAGCTCGGCCGGTAAGAAGTTCCTTCAGGAGCTGATTACAAAGGCATAAATGGTAATAACAGCGGCGGCCGCTAAAATATAAGTTTATAGTCAAAACACTTTGAAATATTGATTTTAGAGACGTGCTAGCAGCACGTCATTGCGACGGCGAGCGTAGCGCGGCCGGTGGCAATCCAGAAACTTGCCTGACATATGCATAATATGGATTGCTTCGTCACTACGTTCCTCGCAATGACCCGTAAGTCGGGTCTTTAAACCAATATTTGGGACTGTATTGACTGTATATAAGGTGATTTGAAAGGTGTTAGTGTAATGATTTCAAAAACGTTGTTCGGTCCTCCGCTGTGGGTCTGGCCACTGCTTGCGTATATGATATTTATAGGTCTGTCCTCGGTAGATGCGTTACGAAAAGATGAATACGAAGCCCTTTTAAGTGAAAATCAGCTGAAAGATCTTATTGAATATTATATGGCGCTTGGGCGGGATGAACAGTTTGTGGACCTGGTGCGCGAGGAGCGAGAATTGTTTGAAGAACTTGAGCGATTGATGCAAGAAGGGGTGGAGCCGCAAGGTGCTGTGGGTATTGCTTGGGGCAGGCGTTTTACGGCATATGGAAAGCGCATGAGCCGTACTTCTGCAGCAAAAAATAAAAAAGCCACAGAAGTTATAAGGCTTTTAGTATATCGTGATTTTGAGAAGCGCTCTGCCAAAGAGCAGGAGATGATTGTAGAGCTCATTTCACGGGTTATACGGCTTGCCGTTGAGCGGTGTGGTGTTATTGTGCAGCTTGGCCCGAAAATGACGGTTGATATGGTGCATTGGATGCTGGCGGCTTATGCGGCCGCAGGGCTTAAGGAGGCCTGAGATATTAAGGTTTACCAGTATTTTGAGACATTGCAATGTACTAAAATACTGGTAAACCACTCTTTGACCAGTATTTTGAAGCATTTACTCCTGTGGTGTGGCTAGCCAGGCAATGTATGCTTCGCTCGAAGCTGGGCGTCCCAAAAAGTCGTGTAAAAGCTCGTTGGGATCTTTACTGCCTCCTGGCTTCAGGATGTATTCTACAAAGCGCGCCCCAATTTCTTCGTTTA
The DNA here is from genome assembly GCA_964429275.1 of uncultured Pseudomonadota bacterium. Taxonomy (GTDB): domain Bacteria; phylum Babelota; class Babeliae; order Babelales; family JAUPTZ01; genus JAUPTZ01. The sequence continues at coordinate 374,742 of CAYSBJ010000002.1, read as the reverse complement.
ATAATCCATACTCCTTGATGCGTGCAAAGACGTCATACGCATAGGCCCGGGAGAGGGAGTAGCCATAATACCCAGGTCCGTAGCCAGCCAAGTGTCCAAAAGCGGCATACATTTTGCTCTCTGGATTGGGAGCAATACCACTTATCGCGTTTAAATAAGCTTTTTTTTGCAGGCCATCCAGGTCAACAGGGGTGGGGGCTTCGTAATAGTACAAAGACAGGAGGGACTTGTATGTTTGATCTGCTTCAAACATGCCTTTGCCTACTTTGTGTGCTGCGATCATGTTGTCGATGATTTCGTCTGAAAGTGGTTTTCCGGTTTTGTAATGACTGCTTACCAGTCGAAGCATTTCTTTGTCCCACATCCAGGCTTCAAGTATTTGTGAGGGGAGTTCAACAAAATCAAGCTTTACATTGTAGCCACTTGTCTGCATGTGCGTTGTATACCCAAGGACATAGTGGATGGCATGCCCGAATTCATGGAAAAATGTGGTCACATCTGAATGCAAGAGCAAGCCGGGAGTGTCTCCCTGTGGCTGAGGGAAATTGGCAATGACAATACATGAAGCAGGTGAATTGCCTACGCGCGGTAGTATGCCAGCGCAACAGGCGTGTGAATATTTTTTAGGGCGAGGAAACAAATCAAGCAGTATGTAACCAAGAACCTGTGAGCGATCTTTGGTGTAAACGGTGATACCGCTGACAGATGGGTCCCACGCTCCCTCAACTGTTGCATGGTAATCAAAAGATACGCCCATGAATTTTTCATAGATTGCAAAAATACCAGTTACCGTTTTATTCACCGGAAAGTATTCGGCAATGATGCGCTGATCGATATTGAAATGTAATTTTTTATAGGTGGTTTCTACGTAGGAAACATCCCACGATTGCAGCTTACCATCAATGAGCACAACGTCATTAGGTGCTGTTGTGAGGTACATGCTGATATCAGCATGTGCAAGGATCTGTGATGCGGCTTGGAGCGTGTGTAAAAAGGCATGTGCTGCGGCTGGTGTCTTAATCATGTATGGTGATAGCTCATATGCAGCAGCATTTTTAAATCCAAGCATTTCTGCTAATCTTTGTTTGTAGGACAGCATTTCTTGTAAGGGAATCACATTGTGTGGGTATGCTCTGAGTCCATTGGCGGTTGCCAGTGCTTTTCTCACTACTGGGTTGCTGCAATGAGGAAGTACCGCATTGGTAGTGGGGTAATTGCAGTATAGAATCACTCGTCCGAGCTCATCTCGTGCCTGTGCAGCGATAAATGCAGTATCTACGCCAGTTAATTCTTCAGCTTCAAAGGTCACAAGACTTGTATCTTTATTAATATTTCCGCTAAAAGTGATTTCTGTTTCAGAGATCTTTTTTATGAGGTCAGTAACTTGGATGAATGTCGTGGTATCCTTGTTGCATCCTGCGCGACGAAACTCATTGAGTACTTCCGTAAAGAAGTAGTGCTGTTCATTGCTGAGCGTTTCGTGTGCCATGCCATTGTCGCGGTACTCACAAAATGCTCGATACAGGCCGGTGTCACTGAGATCGAGCAAGAAGCGTCGATCCAATGTAACGTACTCTCTTTGTATTCTGCTGTTCGGTTCGTGGCGATGTTCAACATCGCTGCCGATCGCTTCTACGGTCTCTGTGATGCTACGGGCTATACTGACAATCCCCATCATTTTGTCATAGGCAGCCACGGTATTGGCATATGTTCGTGCTTCAGGCGCAATTGAGAGGATGTTTTGCTTCAGGGTGCTTGCCTCGGCGAGTGTAATCGTTACAAAGGCTTCTGTGTCAGCAATGTTGTTGGCTGGAATGAGGGCTGCTGCTTGTGCGATGCTCGTGAGTGGCTTGCCTTGTATAATGTCGCGGAACAGGCGCTCAGCGGGTGTCTGGGTTGGCGTATTGTGCATATGAACCAAATTGCTTAAAAGGGTGATGGCTTTGAAATTGATGGAAGAGGGCCCATAATACACCGGAGACCTCTGTTCGCCAAGTAAACGATAATGAACTATACTGCAGCTTCTTTTAAGTCCATTTTAACTCGGTTTCACGCACGCATGCCTCATCCTTTCGCCCACGTTACTCCTCTCATGCTCTATATTCATTGGCCGTTCTGCGCAGCCAAATGTCATTACTGTGACTTTGTCGCAATGCAGGACCACCACGGTTTTGCTCGGCAATATCACGAAGCCCTCTGTAATGAGATTCGTTCCTTTGTAGCCGCTCGGCCGCATGTGTTGGGGGCGTCCATTAAGACAATCTTTTTAGGCGGGGGAACACCCAGCCTGTATCCGTTGCCATTGCTTAAAGAGCTTTTTTCCTTGTTGCGAAGCCTTTTTGACCTTTCTGGGGTCGAAGAGATTTCCTTGGAGGTTAACCCTGGAGGGCAGAGTGATGAACACTTTGAGACTTGGCGTGATGTGGGCATTAATCGGCTGAGCGTTGGGGTACAAGTGCTTGATGACGCTATTTTGGCAAAATTGAACCGTCCGCAAAAAAAAGCGGAAGTCGTGGCATTTTTTGAGCGAGCACCGTACTACATTCAAAATCTTTCAGCTGATTGTATTATTGGCTTGCCGGGGGTAGATGATGTTTGTTGGCAGGAAACAGTGGAAACGACTCTTTCCTGGCCGCTTAAGCATGCCTCGCTTTATTTTTTAACTATTCATGAAAATACCCCTCTGTATCATGGGGTTAAGGCAGGGACTATAACTATCCCGCAAGATGAGGCGGTGCTTTCCCAGTATGCTTGGACGGTGGCCCGGTATGCGCAGGCTGGTCTGGCGCAGTATGAAATTTCTAATTTTGCCTTGCCGGGGTTTGAGAGCAAGCATAACCGTGGGTATTGGAACCAAATACCGTACTACGGATTTGGGATTGGCGCAGCCTCCTATGATGGGTTGTACCGCTGTGTGAATAAAAAAAAATTAACGGGGTATCTGAAACATTTTGCATCGCCGACCGCCGACCCTCTCTCGTGGTATGGCTCATGTGAGCGATTGACCCACGAGCAGCAGGTATTGGAAGAATTAATGCTTGGTTTGCGTCAGCGAGAAGGGGTGGGCTTGCATCGTATGGTATACTTATGTCCCCTGTTTCAGTCTCAGGTGTTGCGTGAGATCTGGCAGCGGTTAGTAGGCGATGGGTACCTTGAGGCCTCTCAAACGCACTTGCGTTTGACACCAAAGGGACAAATTTTTGAGAACGAAGTAGTCGTACAATTGTGTGGTGGCTTAGAAGGGGATCACCAGAATTGCGTACGGCCAATAAGACAAAACACGAACGAAACACAAAAAGCATAGTGAGGATAGCTGAATGGCAAAACATGTTGGAGTAAAAATTCCAGACGATTTATATGCATTGTTGAAGAGCGAAAAAGCGATAGGTATTCTGGCCACTTTTTCTGAAAAAGGGGTTCCCCATACCACACCCCTACAGTGTGTGTATCCAAAAGGAAGAGAAAGCTTGTTGATGGCGATTCACAAAGATCATACCGGGTATCACAATATGGTATGGCAAAAAAAAGTAATGATTTCCTTCCTTGGCGATAACAATATAGCGTACAGTGTACTCGGTCGTGCCGGGGTTGTGCGTGCGCCATCATTTGTTCATCCGATGATGAATGTGGTCCGTATTGATATTATTGATATTAAATGTGATCAATCAGTATTGACGCGGGTTGACAAAGGTGTGCAGTGGTCGTTTACTTCGGTCGATGCACAAGATGTTATTGACAGTATCTTTCAAGAGTTGCGGGAACTTGGTCGCACTCTGTAAGGTTATTATTCATTGAGGAATACACACAGCGATGATGAATATATTATTTTTTCTTCTCGCGTTTGGTACCTTTTCTGATATCGGTTGCGCTTCGACTGCGCAACCGGTTCAGCTTGCGCCGGGAGAACGGGGTAATTGGGTAAAAAAGCGAGCGTGGATTAAAGAAGCACAACTTGCTAATGAGCAAATACAAAAAGATGCACAGGCAGTTAAGAAGTCACGCACGCAGTTCTTTAGCGAATTTGAAAAAATTGATAAAAAAGTAAATGACTTTTACGGTGCTAAAGGATTTGGCCGGGGCAAGCTAGGCACACTGATTGCCGATCTTAAGGCAGATGCGCAGGCAGAGAAAGATCGTCGTATTGCGCAAGCGCGCAAGCGCAGCGAAAGCGATGATGCACCAATTAATTTCTATGACGTTCAAATAGAGGCAATTGAGCAGGATGTTAAACGGCTTGATCGTGATTTTGAACAATTCAATCTTGATATGAAGTCTATTGCCGAGCTTGATACTTCGATTACTGATCGGCTCAAGGCGGTTGACAAGCAGATCAAAGATGCGAGTGATGTGGCCGTACAAAGCACTAAAAAGCTAAATGAGATGTGGTGGATGGTTGATGACCAAAAGGCATGCGATGCTTATTACGTTATTCAAGGTTTTGGTGATAAAGTAGCCTCTATCAAAAAGTATTTGGATGAAACGCTTTTCGCTGATTTTAAGAATGTTATTGCTACTATCGAAAAACAAATTGAGCAAGTTAATAAGCAAGTAGAAGCGCTTGAGCAGCGCGGGCTTGTTGTTTCGCACCGTACGTTGCGTTTAAGTAAAAAAGAAAAGCCAGATGTTCTGGAGACCGTTACGCAGGAAACAGCGGAAGCAGCAGAGGAGGCGCCGGTAAAGCGCCGCCGTAAGCCAATTAAAAAAGAAAAGTCCTGGACTGAATTGGTGATGGAGTTTCCTCGCCTGGTTATGAGCAGCCTGAGTCAATGGTTGTGGGCTCCTATCGACTGGGTTATGGGTTTTTGGCAGAAACCAGCGCCAGCAGTCAGGGCGCGTCGTCGTCGCCCGCAGCCTCAGCTGGAAGAAGATCACCTTCAAGATGAGACCGGAGATAGCGCAAAAAAAGAAGCTTCAGCACCAAATGACGCGCCGGCCCCAGTAACGTCCCCAGTAAGCACTGCGCTAGTGCCAAGTGCGCCGCCATCGATAGCCGCTCCAGCAACGCCATCAGTGGCAGCAAAATAGATAAAAAGATTGCATTTATAGGTGCGGTAGCGTTAAGGTCTCGGCTATTAGGTTGAATTACGATATCTGGAGACCATTATGATGTTAATAAATCTTGGGGTGCGGTTTGCACTTTTTATTGTTTGTGCCGTTATATCTTCGCAATTATCTGGGCAAGATACTCAAGCTTCTGCGCAATCCTCGGCCATTTCTGGTATGGGTGCAGATCTTTTTTTACAAAATAATAAAGATATTGCTCCGCAGTCGGCTCCAGTAGCGGCTGTGGCGAATACTCCCATTGCTTCAAAAGCGGCACCAGTTGTAGTTCCGCCAGTAGTTTCTACACCGATTTCTCCTGCGTCAGCTCCAGTTGCCATTTCAAAGCCGGCAGCAGTTTCTTTACCAGTGACTCCATCAACGTCAGCAGCAGTTGGTGTGGGCGAGGACCTTTTTGCACAAAATGATTCTTCGGTAGCGGTAGATCCTGTAGTAGCAACGCCAACTCCTGACATAGTGAAGCCAGCTTCTGTTGCAGCTCCAGTGTTGCCGGTATCGACTTCAACTCTTGCCACAAAATCGCTGCCGCCTGTTGCTGCCAAGCCAATTGTTACAAATGATTTACCCGCGTCAGCTGTCGTAAAGCCAGAGGTCAAACCTGCTGTTGTAGCAGGGCCTCCCGCTATTTCTACAGAAAATAAAGTGAAGTTAGCGGCGCTTGATGCAAGCTTGAGTGAAAATACTATTAAGCCAGAGCCAGAAGTACTGGCACCTATGCCAAAAGTAGAAAAATTGGATCCATTGGCGGAAGTGTCTAAAGAGCTTGATAAGATTAATGAGTCTACGAAAGATCTTGGCAAGGTGGTGGATAATAAGGCAACTGACAGTGAAGTAGATGGAAACGATGAGGTTGAAAAGCCAGTGGTTATAAAAAAATCTACGCCGGTGGTATCTGATGCAACAAGCTCCGAATCTGTGGCAGCTACCAATAAACTAACGAAAGATCTGGAGGCTTTAAAAATAGTAGTCGATAAAATGAAAAGTGAATTGTCATTGCTTGCTGCTCGTGTTGAAAAACTTGAAAAAGCTGCTGCTGAAGCAAAATCTACTGAGAGCGCCTCATCATTTGGCCAGTTTACGTATCCGTTAATGCATGCTTTGTCGCATGCGGGTCAAGTAATAAGAAATTGGGTTTTATCCCCCATTCAAAATCTTTTGGTAGGGCATGAATCAAAACCAGTTGTAGTAAAAGGGCCTGCGCCCGAAGAAGCTAAATAAAATAACGCAGTAAAGCTTGGAGAACGTATGAACGTCATGTTGATGGTTTTGGTTGCTGGATTAGCCAGTGTTGTATCGGTAGAGATGAGAGGGGCTACGGCATCTCCGGTGCCGCCTAATACTGAGGTGCCAGCAACGGCAACTTCTTCTACGTCTTCCTTGATGCCGATAGCATCGACAAGCACCGCAGCAACTGCAAGTGTTTCTCCGGCGTCGGTACCAGCTCCTACTCCTTCAGTTACCGTAGGCCCGCCAGCTTCAGTAGTTCATGGTACGGCAACTACGGCCGTGTCTTCCGGATCAACAGCTACTCCAGCTCCTGCAACTCCTCCTTCGGCAGTGCCAGCTCCCGAAGCTAAAAACGCAGAGCCAGAAGATATAAAGGTGCAATCCATTGATGCTGCGCCGCTGTTTGCACCGTCCACTGTTCAAGGAGCTGCCGAGCAGAAAGATCTATATGAAAAGTCTGCGGATGATGAATCAAAAGCGCAAGAGGCTTTGACCGCATTAGAAAAAATGAAGTCTGATCGCCAGGTTACGTATTTGACCTTTAACGGCGAATTGAACTCTGTGTATGGCGCCGCCGGATTGATTCAAGGCGATGCATCTGAACAGTTGCGCGAAGCAAAAGATCATATAGCTGGAGGTATCCACTCAAAGGCGGTAGCTGATATTTCTGCGAGCGCATTGATTGTTGAGCTGTCCACACTTATTGATAAGCTTGAAACTGAAAAGAAAGCCCTTCAGGAGAAAGAGAAAGCTCTGCTTGACGCTAGTCAGGCTTTATCTGATTATGTTCTTGAGCTTGGGGATTTGGTAGTAAAAATAAGCTCAAAACGGAATGAGTTGAATACAGTGCTTGAGCCGACAGTAGCAGCAAGTATATACAAAGACATCCAGGCTGAGTCCCAAAAGCTTGTAGCCGCACAAGGATCAATTGTTGGCACATCTGGTCAGGCAAAGGCTGTCGACGATGCGTTAGATGCCGCCAAGAAGCAAATAGTGGTGGTTAAGGGCATACTTGATAATTTGAGCAAAAAACAAAGTGATTTGTCTGCTATTATTAAGAAACTTCCGCCTATCGCTGAACCAAAAGCGGAGAAGGAAACCGGCGTTGATACTTCAGTTGCAGATAAGAATGCTGTGACTCCTGCTCAAGATGATGAGGACGTACTTGATAATGACTCTGACGACGAGAGTAAAAAAAAAAGTAAAAAACAAGGCGTAACCTCAAACTCTATGCAAAATATGGTGCAAGGGACAGTTTTTGAGGTGCCTTATGATATTATTTCTGCTGTTTACGCGATGATTTCTGATGTTTGTGCTCCGGTTACGCATATTTTGTATTGCTTTTGGGTCGGAGCCCGTGATTGGTTTAGGCATGTTATTGGCGCTGATGATCCTTTGAGGTTACCAGATATTCCGGCAAGCCTTGTCGAAGATGATCCCGTGTTGGAACGTATTAAACATGAGCGGAACCAATCGTACGAAAAGGTTCAAGAGTTGATAGCTCAACGAGAGATCATCGATATGAAGGAGGCTCTCTTGGATCGGTTGGAAGCTGAGCGCGTTATGCAGCTCGATACCAAGGAAAGACTAAAAGAAGAAATTACTCGGGCTTATGAACGAAATGAGCGAGAATTAAGCTGGTTTGAGCTCTTTAAGCGGTTTGCATGGAAATCGTATGCGGCTGTGCGGCGTGTTATTTCTAAAACTACTGCCTGGTGGCAAGGGAAAGAAGTGAGACAGAGGCGTTCTGGTGCATCTGCGGGGCGTGGCATAGAGAAAAAGGAGCCGGAGGTGCCGCTCGATGGAGCACTATTAAAAAATACTGAACATAAAAAATAAGATTAAGGCGTTTTTTTGTACAGAAAATTTGCAATCCCTTCTGTTGTCTGCTACATTCTGGCCTCGTTTTATTTGACATACATGCCGAGATGGCGAAATTGGTAGACGCACTGCTTTAAGGGGGCAGCGAGGTTACTCATGTCGGTTCGAGTCCGACTCTCGGCACCACTCGTCTTCGGAGACGCTGCGTGCGCATAAAACGCACGAGATGTTACTACGGTGTAGTAGAGCTTTCAAAAAAGCCGTAGTATAACCGCCAGTGTGTAACGCAGCCCGCAGGGCAAGTGCAAAGCAAGTGTCACGCCATAGACCCCGTTAGGGGCGACAGCGGACCAATAATCCAGTTGCGATATTCTCTTTTTCTCTCATCCTCGTTTGCATATGAAAAATAATTTTGTAGACTCTGGGCAATTCAGTATTTTTTGTGTACAAATGCGCTGCTGTAGAACGGAGTAAAGTTTCGTTGCACGAGTTTGTACAAATAATCACACAAGGAGATAGTATGAATACCAGTTTGAGTCGTTTGATTGTATCTAAATTCATGGCCTGGGTTTTAGCTGCTGTTGTTGGCACCTATTTCCTCGTCTCAATTCGTACTACCGAAACCGGCCAGGCGCGCTATGCCTCTCTGATGCGTGGTGATTTCAAAACATTTTTCAAATCTCTCTATATGCCTCGAATCAAGCTTGGTATTGATCTTCAAGGCGGCACCTATTTTGTATTAAGCGTTGGCGTAGAAAAAGCGATCGAAAACAAACTTGGCAGAGAGCAGCGTGATCTTGATGCGTTGTTTAAAAAAGAGTTAAAGCATGATCCGATCAAGTCTCGTCTTGAAGGTGGCAAGCTTCACTATGTATTTGAGAATGACACTGCAGCGAATGAATGCTTCTATCTTGTAAAAAAACACAACCCTGGCAACACCGTAACACAAGCGGATACAGCGGTAATTATTGGTTTGAATACCGCCGAAGAACAAACAATGCGTAACTCTGTGGTTGATCAAGCCGTAAGCGTGTTGAGCAACCGTTTGAACGGTTTTGGCGTAGCCGGTCTTATTGTACAGCGTCACGGCGATCACCAGATTGTAGTACAGCTTCCTGGCGTAAATGACCCGGCTCGCGTGAAAGCGTTGATTACGCAAACGGCGATGCTTGAGTTTAAGATTGTGCAAAAGACGGCAGGCAGTAAGGATGCGCTTCTTGATGAATTTGATGGTGATTTGCCGAGCGATAAAATGGTTATTCCTGGCCGCAAAGGCGATGAAGGTGGATGGTACTTGGTCTCAGCCTATCCTGATGTAACTGGTGATCATATTGTTGATGCTCGTGTTGGCTACAATGAAATGGGTCGCATGAAAGTAGATTTTTCTCTTGATAGCAGCGGTGCATCTCAATTTAAGCGTTTGACTGGTGATAACATCGGTCGTCAACTTGGTATCGTGATTGACGATGTTATGTACAGCGCGCCGAGTATCGAAGGTGCTATCGGCTCAAGCGGCTACATTACCGGCCAGTACAGCGCTGAAGAAGCTCGTGACCTGGCATTGGTACTCCGCTCCGGTTCGCTTATGGCCCCGCTCAATTTTGAGCAGGAAAACCGTGTTGGTGCTTCGTTAGGACAAGATTCAATTGACCGCGGACTTCTGGCTTGCCTTGTTGGTTTATTGTTAGTGCTGTTATTCAGCGTATTTTACTATCGCTTGTTGGGCCTTTTGGCTACTTTGGCACTTGCTTACAATATGTTTTTGATTATGTTGTTCCTTTCCTACTTTGAATCAACGCTCACATTGCCTGGTATTGCGGGAATGGTGTTGACGATTGGTATGGCGATTGACTCTTCTATTCTTATCTATGAAGGTATTCGTGAAGACTTGAAGCAGGGAGTTTCATTTCGTCAAGCAGTTGAAGGTGGGTTTAATGGTGCAACGACTGTGATCCTGGATTCTAACATTACAACCTTCCTTGGTGGATTAATTTTATTTAAATTTGGTGGTCCTGCAGTAAAAGGCTTTGCAGTTACGTTAATGGCTGGTATAATAGCCACATTAATCGCAGGCATTTTCTTTTTGCGTTCGATTATTATGTGGGTTACCGATCTTCGTGGTGGTAAAACTATTAACTTCTAAATAACTTTTTGGCGGCGTAGCTCAGTCGGTTAGAGCGGCGGAATCATAATCCGTAGGTCCGGGGTTCGAATCCCTGCGCCGCTACCAGAATCAAAAAAGGCTCTCCTTGTGGGAGCCTTTTTTGTTGCCTTCAGTTTCCTTAAAGTACTATTCTCTGCCGCGTTAATAACCAATACGGAGGAATAAGGCGATGTTTAAGCATGTGATGTTGGGATTTTTGTTAATGGGATCAGGGCTCGTGGCAGCGGATGTGGTGGCGCTAGATAGGGAGATACAGGAGTGCAAAGAATCATGGGATATATTAAGGACTGATCGGATAAAATCTGGCCTATTCAATTTCGGAAGCCCTTTGCTACTTCAATTTGGGTATGACTTTGATGATGCTCATAATAAGTTCGTTATGTCCTCTGGTTGTTTTTTTGAGACTATTGAGGAAGGTTTAGCAAGTATAGATAGCTTTCAAAAGAAGTATGCATCGTTTTATGCAGCTGCTTTTTCAGAGCGATTTTTGACTTCTCAGCAGAAAAATTCTGACGAAGCTGAAGCCTTTACTGTGCTCTTCTCCCGCATTTTTGGCTTGAGCAAAAAAATTCAAGAGGTTCTAGGGCAGTTAAAGACACGTTGGGAGCCAATCGCTGAAGAGAAGAAATAAGCTCGCTTAAGCAATTTCTTAAATCGTTCTACAGTGCGCTTCTTTTGAACGATAACAGTGAGTGGCAATAATTTATGTAAAGGGAATGGTAATGCTAAAGGAAGCTTTATTGATATCTTTGTTGTTGGGGTCTGGGTTTGTGGCAGTGAAAGGCCGTTTTTTTAAGGGGAAATCTGCTTCGAGGCATTACACCTTTCCGAATCAGTGTTTTCGCGAAGTGAGACGTCTTCTTATTGATTTTTATAAATGGCATGTGCATTATGCCCCGCAAATACGTGTAAATGCCGATATCTTGGAGCGCTTTGATGCTGCGCATGGATTTTTTTTGAAACACGAGCTGCCAATTCCTTTGTTAAAAGAGCAGATACTTGCTGAGATAGCGAAAATTAAGCAGTATCAGGAAGAGACCGACCCGATTGTTACCGCCCTTGCAAAAGGGTGTTATGAGATATCAGAGCATGCCCTCAAGGCTTTAATGAAAATACGAGATTGGCTCGAAGCCGAAGAGAAGAAGCAGAGCTCGCTTAAGTAATTTCTTAAATCGTGCTACAGTGCGCTCCTCTCGATTTTATCTTGGAGGATTGCATGGTGCTCAGTCTACTTCTTATTACATTTTGCTACATTGTTGGTGCGTTGCCAACCAGTTATCTGCTGGTGCGGTTTATGCTGGGAAAAGATATCCGCATGATGGGTTCTGGCAATAGCGGTGCAACAAACACCGGACGGTTTTTAGGAAGTGGTGGATTTGTATTCGTTTTGATCATAGATGCGCTAAAAGCTTTTCTTGCGCTGTTTTTGACCGCCTTATTCTGTGGTCATGAGCCGACCACAATGTTGTGCGCAACCGCTGCGGTATATTTTGGTAATGCGTATTCCCCTTTCATTGGCTTTGCGGGTGGTAAAGGGGTGGCGACAACGGTGGGCATCATGCTCTATCTGTTTCCTTTTTGGTTATTTTTGGCTTGTGCTCTGGCATTTATTGTTATTGCCTCTCGCATGCAGCGAGTTGATGTTGCCTCACTGGGTGCTTCGGCTCTGGCTCCGGCTTTATTATTTATTACTGGGTATGGTGCGCACACGGTCTTGGTAGCCTTGGCAATTGCCGTGTGGATTTGGATGCGGCATCGTGACAATATTATTTCACTGATGAGAAGGCGGGCGTAATATGAAATTTGCTTTGGTTGCGAAGGCTTTTTCTCGCATTGAACAAGAATCTTCTCGAAATGCTATCACCGAAATACTTGCCGCCCTGTTTACGCAGGTGTCGGCGGAAGAGGCTTCTTTTTTGGCCCATTTTTGCTTGGGTGAGTTGTATCCGTCTTACTACAACAAAAATATGAATATTGCAGAAAAAACTGCCATTCGTGCCGTAGCGCTGTCGCTCCAAGAGTCGGTAGTGGTTGTTGCTGACAACGTAAAAATACTCGGGGATATTGGAAGTTATGTGTTGCAGGCGCGGCAAACGTCTGAAGAAACGGCAGAGCATCTTTCCATTAACGAGGTTAAAATGGCATTACATGCCATCCTTGATGCTTCTGGAGCGGGCTCTCAAGAGCTGAAAGAGCAGTTGCTTGCTGAACTACTGAGTCGTCTTTCTCCCACAGAGGCTTGCTTTGTCGTGCGCAGTGTCGTAGGGGCATTGCGGCTGGGTTTTTCTGAAATGACGATGATTGATGCCTACTCCTGGATGATGGGGGGGGATAAGAAATTGAAACCGGTACTGGAGCATTGCTTTAATGTTTCCGCAGATATTGGTCACGTGCTGTATCTGCTGAAAACTATCGGCATGGATCAAATGCGTGCTGCAACGATGATTCCTGGCATCCCAGTCCGCCCCGCAGCAGCCGATCGACTTGCAGATTCGCAGGCTATATTTGATAAGTTGGGGTTCTGTGTCGCTCAGCCAAAGTTAGATGGCTTTCGCTTGCAAATTCATCGTTGGATTGATGAGCATGGTACGCAGCAAACACGCTTTTTCTCTCGTAATTTGCACGACATGTCGGCGATGTTTCCCGACTTGGTAACAGCATTGCAGCCGCTCGATGTAACATCACTTATCATGGAGGGAGAGGCGATTGTGCATGATGCGGTAACGGGGAGTTTTATGCCGTTTCAGGATACGGTAAAGCGTAAGCGTAAACATGGCATTGAAGAGGCAGCAGCAGAATTGCCGTTAACGCTCTATGTTTTTGATCTTTTGCAGATTAACGGTGAAAGTATGCTGAATCATACACATGCTCAGCGCCGCGAGCGATTATGCGCATTGTTGCCACGCGATGGTCAAGTACGTGTAATTGAAGAAGAAGTTATTACCAGTGCTGATCAGTTAGCGCTCTATTTTGAGCATGCGATGAGCATTGGCCTTGAAGGCATTGTGGTAAAAAACAACCAGGCTTGCTATCAGCCGGGTAAGCGAAATAGTAATTGGATTAAGCTCAAACGCCAAGAGCGTGGCGAACTTGCGGATACGATCGATTGCGTTATTTTGGGTTATTACGCTGGCGCTGGTAAGCGGGCCTTGTTTGGTATCGGGGCATTTTTGGTAGGGGTGTATAACCCATTAACTGATGCCTTTGAAACAATAGCAAAAATTGGAACTGGTCTTTCTGATGAACAGTGGAAAGAGCTTCGTGGTCGCTGTGACCAGGCGGTGGTTCATGGCCAACCACATAACGTGGTATGTGCCCCGGGGCTTGCACCCGATGTGTGGGTAGCGCCGCGTATTGTATGTAGTGTGCGGGCAGATGATATTACTCGCTCACCGATTCATGCCGCTGGAAAAACAGCACATGCGCCTGGTTATGCATTGCGGTTTCCACGGATTATGGGCTATCGACCTGATAAAGATGCCGCGCAAGCAACCCAAGTTGCGGAGATAGAGGCGCTGGCAAAAATTCAGGATCTGAAACATAAGAAGAGTTGAGACTAAAATCGCGGTGTAATTTTTCCCGCTCTTACTGCTTCATACCGTTCTTGGGCTTTATCCCAATCAATATTTTTCATAAAAGCAGCGATGTAGTCGCCCCGTCCAGAAGCCAAGTGGTCGACCATATAGGCATGTTCCCATACGTCGAGCACAAGGATTGGTGAAAAACCGGCGACGTTACCGTTGCCATGTTCAGCGATAAAGTGGTTAGTTAGTGCGCCGGTAGTGGTGTCCGCATACAAAATAGCCCAGCCGATAGCGCGGGATTTTGCTGCAGCTTCAAAATCTTTTTTCCAGGTATTGTACGAACCGAATGAGCGTGTCATGGCAGTTAACAAGTCACCGGTTTCTAAATCGTTTTGATTGTTTTTTAGATTGCCAAAATAGTATTCATGAAGCACCATGCCGTTATATTCAAAGCCATAGCGGCGGCGGCGATCGGCGTACACTAACCCACCGACTTCACCGGCATCGCGCAGTTTGACTAGTTCTTCATTTAAGGTGTTTACTTGTTTTACGTAGCCTTTATACAAATTCCAGTGGTCATCAATCTGCTCGGCTGAGATGTCGAAAAGGTTTTCTGGCTTTAGTTCTTCACGTACGTCGTATGCAGGGAATTTAGATGTTGTGGATTCCATGGGACTTCTTTCATAACCGGTTAAGTAAATACAGCGATAGTGTATCAGGTTATAGAGAAAAATCACCCAACATTACTGAGTATTTGAACGTGCTGAACGAACAACACCTGGCAGCGGGTTGCCCATGCTATCAGTTTCACTACTCTTATTTTCTACATTTTCGACCTGGATTTCAGACTCAATTGATTCGGTCATGATATCGGCCCGATCTAAATCTGGAGCTGCAGGTGTTTTAAGCAGAAAGATGCACTCGGTTGGCAGGATGAAGTGAGAGGTTTCCTCCGTGCTTGCGTAGTAGTATGACTTATCTTTTAGATATATCATTGCTGGATCACAGTGGATTATGACATCAGTTGATCGTATACCATCAGTCGGGGCTAGGTTCCCTTCTGCTTTAATTGTGTAACACCATACTTCATTGTTGTTTGGCGTGTCGGTTTTTTTGCTCGGGTCAGCATCTTTGTTCGCATCTTTTGCTTTGTCTGCATCTCCGGGGGTTTCGGGAGCGGCCTTCTGCGTTTGATCTTTTTTTCCGATTCCTTGTGCATTTACGTCTTCGGAAAAAGTTTCTTTTTGTTTGGTAATGCGGTAGACCGCAATCGCCGGGTTTTGGGCTTTAGAGTTTATTTTGACTTTCGATACGGTTTCTTTCAGCAAGTCATAGTCAGTCTCAGCGCAGACAATGAGGCGGATTTCCGGATCGGTATGATGTTTGGGAAAGGAAAAGTAACCATCACGATTCGTGTAGTCGGAATATCCGGAATAAGTAATTTTAATCCCACCGACTACCGGGGTAGGCAGGTTTAATGGTTGTATAACCTCTTGTGGGGCAGGAACAAGGTACCCCCCAATAATAGGGTTGCCCGCATCGAGCATTGGACTGAAAGTGGAAATTACTGCAAAAAACGTTATAGTAAGTCGGCTTTTACGTGACATATGCATCCCTGAGTGCTGTGTAGTTCATTCATATTGTAACAAAGAGAGAGTTAAAAATGCCAGAGCTTAAAGAAAAGCAAGAATTTCTTCAGTCAAAAGAAACGCATGAAGATGTCAAGGTCGCATGGCGGGATTTTCGGAGCAAATATACCCTTACTGAGCGCCAAGCAGAGCAATTTGAGCGCTATTTCGATCTTTTGATGTACTATAACAAGCAAGTAAACCTGACCGCTATTGTTTCGGCGCGTGGGGTTATTAAGCATCACTTTACTGATTCTCTTATGATTGCTCAGTGGTTTGATCTATCTGCTGTAAAGGGGTTGGTTGATGTGGGAACCGGTGCTGGTTTTCCTGCATTACCGCTTAAAATTATGTATCCGCAGCTGCCAATGTTGCTTATCGAGCCTAATGGTAAGAAGCGCCGCTTTTTAGAGATGGTGGTAGAGGAGTTGAGGCTTGAGGATGTCCAGACTTTTTCTAATGACTGGCGGACCTTCGTCCGAACTACTGAGGGCGAACTAGATCTTTTTGTTTCTCGAGCTGCATTGCCGGTAGAAGAATTATGTCGTATGTTCAAACCGTCATCAGCGTATAACACGGCAACGCTGGTGTATTGGGCAAGTGAGCTTTGGGTACCTGAAGAAGGCGTGTCTCAGTATATTACAGCCGACCGTCCATATAAAGTTGGAAGCCGTAAACGGCGGTTGATTTTTTTGAAAAGGCCCGTAGAATAGGAGCTGGCTGACGTATAGTTTATTCCCTTCACTCATACATAAAGGTACTTATTATGATGGCCAGTTTCTCCAAGACAACCCTTGTCGGCATAAGCTTAAATGTTATTTTAGGTGCGATTCTTCTTTACTTTCTTTTTACGGCCCGTGGTCCGGTGCAAGAAGTGGTGCCAAAGGAAAAGAAGCCGCCATTTAAGATTGCCTTTCTTGAACTCTTTGAGATGGACAGTGCCGAGTTGACGCGGTCTGGAATCATGCAGGCGATTACTGAACAATCGACCTCCTCAGAATATTCTTATCAACTTACTGTTCTGGATGCCAACGCAGACAAGATTAAGCTTCATGCACTAGCAGATAAGGCAATTACTGATGATTTTGATCTCATTATTCCGTTTGGTTCTCTCGCTGCTCAGTGTATCAAAGAGACTGCAGAAAAGCGTGGGAGCAAAGTACCGATCGTCTTTTGCGGTATTGGTGATCCAGTAAAAGTTGGATTGGTTGACGAGGCCGGTGTTCCCGGGGAAAATATTACGGGATTTGGTGTTTTTGGTTTTGACTTTGTTGAGCCGATGATTGATCAGCTACCGCTTTTTGCACCGAATGTTAAAAGGATTTTTATGCCGTATAACCCAACTATGTTGGGGGGGACGCTTGAAGAGTACCGTATTTACATAGGAAATGAATTAGAAAAACGTGGGTATCTAGTGACTGACCTGAAAGTGTATAGTCCAAATGAGGTGGTAGAGCGAATGACTCCATTTATGGAAGATATCGACATGGTGTGGTTGCTTCCTGATGCGTCTACTCTTGAAGCCCTAGAGGGCATTGCCAAATTATGTACCCAGCATCAAAAGTTTTCTTATGTTACGATGAATCTCAACAAATTGGGCCAAGGGGCTGCGCTGGCGTTTGGGTATAGTTTGTTCGATGTTGGTCGCGACGTTGGTGGTTATGCGGTGCGTATTTTGGAAAAAAAAGAGCCAATACGTTCAATGCCGGTTTTACCAATTAGTGTTGATTCCTTAAGGATTGGTATCAATATAGAAAATGCGAAGAAACAAGGACTATTAAAGCTTGTTGATCCGACAATTCTGTATCTTATGGAACATGGCATGGTGTACGAAAAAGCGGTATAGCTTGACGCGTTTATAGACGGTGCTTGCCGCCGTCATCTGCCGCCATATCTCCGGTGCTTCCTCGTCTATTAAGTTAAATTGCGTTGGCTAGAAATTGGCCGTATCTGAAAAGATGCGGCCATCTTTTATGTGTATCACGCGCGTGCCGTGGGCTGCAACGTCTGGGTCATGGGTGATTAGTACAATAGTAATGGAGTAGGCTGTGTGCAGCATTTTAAGAAATTTTAGTATCTCTTTGCCGGTTGTGGAATCAAGGCTGCCAGTCGGTTCATCCGCCAAAATGAGGCTTGGTCTTGTAATAAGGGCCCGTGCAATGGCGATGCGCTGTTGTTGACCTCCGGAGAGTTGGTGGGGATAATGATTGCGCCGTTCGCTGAGGCCGATAAGGGTAAACATTTCGTCAAGGCGCTCGGCGATGGTTTGTGGGGCAAAACCAGCATACCGTAATGGAAGCGCAATGTTTTCCGCAGCAGTTAGTGTGGCGAGCAGATTGAACCGTTGGAAGATAAAGCCGATAGTGCTATTTCGTATCTTACTGAGAGCGATTGGCGTTAGATGGGTGGTATCTACACCGTTGAGGAAGTAGGTCCCGGTTGTGGGGAGGTCAAGGCATCCCAAGATATGTAGAAGGGTTGTTTTGCCCGAACCAGATTGCCCTGTAATACTCACCCATTCCCGTTGAGCGATGATCATTTTTTGGACATCAAGTACTGTTAATGGTTCTCCGCCTACTTGGTATGTCTTTGTGAGGGAGTCCAGTTCAATAGCATTTTTTGTGTGCATGGCGATTCCTACTGGTCGTTTAGCGCGTCAACAATAGTGAGGCGTGAAGCGCGGCGTGCTGGCCAAAAGCCAAAGAAAAGTCCAATCATTGAAGTGATAATTACGCTTAAAAAAATAGAACTTAATGATACGACAACGTTCCAGTCGGTAAAAAGCGCCACGATGTGCGGGACGAGTATGCCGAGCAGCGTGCCAATAAAGCCGCCAATCAGGCAGAGAATAACTGATTCAACAAGAAACTGTGCCAAAATAATGGTTGGGGATGCACCCAGTGCCATGCGTATGCCTATTTCTTTGGTGCGCTCGGTAACGGTGACCAGCATGATATTGCTGACACCAAGCCCGCCAACAAACAAAGAGAGTGAGGCGACAATAAGGAGAAAGAGGTTAAATGTTTGTGACGATTGTTTGGCGGCGGCCATCATGCTGGATTGATTCCAAATCGTAAAGTCATCTGGGTTCTTAGTATCAATGCGATGACGAGCGCGTAAGGCACGTTTGAGAAGGCGCTCTACTTGGGTGATATCTGCTTTATCATCGATCGACATGATAATGGAGTGCACAACGTTGTTCTGTCTTCCCATAAGACGTTTGCAGGTGGTAAGGGGGAGAAATACTTCTTTATTAATGTTGTGAAAAGTATACGGACTTTCTTTTTCTTCGAGTACGCCAATTATGGTAAACTTTTTTTCCTCGATGGTTATTACTTTGCCTAGTGGATTGGAGCAGCCAAACAACGTGCGCGCGACTTCAGACCCTACAATAACGTGGGAGGCATAGGTTTGCATATCGGCCACTAAAAAATTTCGCCCTTTGTTTAATTGTCGGTTGTTAATGTGAAGGGCGGTCGGCTCAACGCCAGCAACGGAGGAAGTGATTTTTTTGTTTTGATACGTTACGTCAGTTTCTTTATAGCGGCAGACGCCGGAGACTGCACGAATACGTGGATCAAAAGAGCGAAAAAAATCGACATCGTGAGTAGTCAGCGGCATGAATTCTTTTGCGCTGGGTCCGCCAAAGTTTGGACTGCCGGCATAAACAGAGAGGAGGTTGGTGCCGAGATTGGCTAATCGGTCCCGTATCTTTTCTTGTGCACCACGTCCGATTGCAAGGGTTGCAATAACGGTAGCGATGCCGATGATGATGCTTAGTATAGTAAGGAGCGAGCGGCCTTTATGGCGGCTCAAGCTAGAAAGCGCTGTCTCGAGTAAAAACCAAGATCGTATGTACATTTCCCTACAGCGCTCCTTTGAACATTTTTTTATAGTGATCGTCCATGACGTTTGCTTGGAAGACGTCAGCAAGGTAGTGCTCAGTAGCCTCAAGACCAGAGAGAGTTTCGATATAGCGATCGTCATAGAGTCCTGTTTCTACTGCTTTTTCAATAAACATTTTGCCGTCATGTACCCATACGTATTTGACGGTGCGATGCTCAGCATTGAGTTCTTTCTTGTCAGCAGCAGAGATTGGGCGGATTGTGTAGCCCAGCGTCTTGGCTACCGTAGCGACAACGAGTGGATCAAGGTAGAAAGCTACATTTTCAACACCGATAGCGTCTTTTTTCTTGGCCACTTTGATGGTAGCATGCAACGTCATTCCTGGCCGCAGCAACTGCGCGCTATTGTCAATGTCTGCAGTAGCGCGATACATTAGTCCGTGGCTTGTTTTCATTGGCGCATAGCTGACATTTTTGATGATCGCTTTGAATTTTTTATACGGATGATTGTCGACGGTGAAAGAAATTTTCTGCCCACGTTTTACGTGCCCTGCTGCACTTTCTTCGAGGCTAAATTCTGCCTCCATTTTGGTTAAATCTTTAGCTATTTCAAACAAAACAGTTGCGTCCAGATCGGTGGTAATGCGCATTCCTTTTTTGACGCCAATCGCCACAATTACGCCATCTTCCGGTGCTTTAATGTTGCAATTTTCAAATTCAATCCGAGCAACATCTAATTGAGCTTGTGTTGTCATGAGTGCACCTTGTGCGCTCATGTATTGTTGCCGTGATGCTTCAATTTCTTGGTCCGAACGTAAGCCCTTTCGATACAATTCTTGTTCGCGTGCATAGACAGCTGAGACGTAGTCAAAGGTTGCTTGGGCTTGCATCATGGCGCCTTGTGCAATCCGAATGCTGGTGTCGCTTTTCCCATTTTCGATAACGGCAAGCAGCTGGTTTTTTGTAATGTGGTCGCTTTCTTCAGCCAAAATTTCTTTTACCAATCCACTGACTAGGCTTCCGACGCGAATGCTATCTTTTATTTTCACGATGCCGTTGGCATGGATTCGATGGCGGATGGTCGTGGTAGTTGGCTGTGCTGTGGTGAACGGCTTTTGTTTTGGCTTAGCTGGCTTAAACCTGTACCATAGATAATAGCCTGTAATGCTGCAGGCGAGAAGAACGGCAAGTGTTATGAGAGTAGCTTTACGATTCATTAAAAACTCCTGAGGTTGGGTAACCGCACTGCCAGGCGAGTGTTTGCCAGTTGGTGTGCAGTGTAACTTGTTGAGCACGCAGATCATGGAGCGCTGCTGCATAATCGTACGCATCTTTTGCCAGTACGAGTGCGTCAACAGTTCCTGCGGCGAAAGCGGCAGTTGTTTGGGAAAAAAGCGCTTCTTGTGCCGCGACTCGTGCGCGGGCGACTTCTACCATTTTTTCATTTGTGCAAAGTGTGTTGTAGGTGTTTATAATGGCTGTTGCAATGTTGTTTTTTAGCTCTTGTTTTTCAAATGACACACGCAATTTATTGGCGTCAGCAATTTCGGCTGAGCGTACAGATTGAGTGCCGTCAAAGAAGTTCCATTGTAGCGATACACCGATGGAAGCGCTTTGTCCCTTCATAACGTTTGCGCCTGTTGGTGTTGTGCTTAAATTCCCTTGCATGCTGATAGTGGGAAGGTAATTAGCACGATATGACTTTGCGGTGAGCTCTTGCTGTTGCATCGCAAGATCTTTGTCTTTGAGTTCTGGGCGATTGGCGTAAGCAAGGTCGATATACTTTTGTATTTCTTTGCGCTCTGGTAGTGGGTGAGTCAGGTCATAGGAAAGTTCGGTAATCTCTGATGTATGAACATATCCTGCTCCCATACTTTGGCGTAACATCTGAAGGGAGGAGGCTGCTGCCAGTGGGTATCCAGCAATGGTTGCCCGATTTTGTGCAATGGTTGCGGCGGTGGCAGACCAGGTTATGGCGTTGATGTTGTTGAGTTGGCGCAAGTTATTATTATTTTTTTCTAGTTCATCGGTGTAGGTTGCAAGGGCGGCGATGAGCGGCGCTTTTGTTTGTAGCAGCCATGCTTGTAGAAAATGTGTACTCACGGTGTAGCGAACCTCGTGTGAGCTTGCTTGGTATTGGTACGTGGAGCGCTGTGTGGTGAGCGCCGCAATTTGTCCTTGTATTTTTCCAGGAAGATTAAACAGAATTTGTGAGCCCTGCAGTGAGAGTGTGCAGGCGGTTTCGTTGCTGGAGGAGACATCAGATACGGATGTGGTGGCGAGCAGAGCATTGGCGCTGCCACTAATTTGAGGGAAAAGTTTTCCAAAAAGTCGCTGTTCATCTTTCTGGCTCACGATAATGGACTGACGACTAGCTTCAAGTGAAGGGCGTTCAGTAACACCGGCTATTTGAGCGGCGGGCAAATTGAGTGTGGTTACCCCGTGTGCCATGCCAACAGGGAGGAGGAAGAGGATGATATAAATGAGGGTCATGCACATACTCCGATAGATTATTTTGGTCAAAGTAGCATGAACTTTTGAGAAAAAGGAACAATCGAAAACAATTTATCAAAAAAACGACTGCTACCAAAAAAAGCTCCAGATCGTGTGATTAGAAAAGGTGCATAAAAATGCGACGAAATTTGAGCTTTGTCTTTTTGCGATATGTTAGAGATGGGATGAAGCGGCACTCTTTTTTGCTCCCGTTATTTGGGCATGCAGCGCTCTTTTAGAGTCTTTTTACTATCACTTTATTGTTTTGCAAAAAAACCATAAAAAAAGTTTGACAACTCTTCTTTTCGTGGTACGATTACTTCGCGTTGACCGGTGGTCGGTCACGCATTTCCATCCCTAAGTTGTTGGACTTATCAAACGAGAAAAAGCTCTGTGGCCCTTAAAAGCTGTGGGGCTTTTTCTTGTTATATCATAGAACCAATCTTTCTTTTGTGTTACAGTGTGCGACCTTGTGAATTATACAGAGAAGAAAGGTTAACATGAGTAGTACTGCTATCGTAACGAGCCTACTAGATATGCTAAAAAGCGTGGTCACTGCGACGGCCGGTATTATTACCAGCCTCTTTAGTGTGGTGAGTATGATTTTGAGTCTTGTTGGGGGGATTATTGGCCTTATCGGCGGGCTTATTGCGGTGGCCTTAGTCGGCATTCTTCTCTATCTTGCTTGGCTTTATTTCCAACGCCAATTTGGCCTTGAAGACCGTGCTGTATATAGCTCTTCCATTCCGACCACAGCGGAAGTTGCAAAAAATAACAAATTCTTCGACTTGCCGGCTCACGATGTGGTGTCTGTGGCGACTGAAAAAATCAAAAAAGTAGTGCTTGATAATGGCCTTACCGTGCTTATCTGTCAGCAGCGCAATGCGCCAAAAGTTCTCGTACAAATTGGGTACGATGTAGGCTCCGCAATTGAATCTGCCGGTGAACGTGGTCTTGCCCATTTGTTGGAGCATATGATTTTCAAAGGTACCTCTCTTTTAACCGAAGGGGATATTGATGCGATTGCGCGTAAATACGGCGCGGACTTTAATGCTTTTACCAGCAACGACATGACAAGCTACTTCTTTGAAGCCGATTCACAAAATTGGGAACATTTCCTGCCAGTGCTTGCTGATTGTATGCAAAATGCACGTTTTGATGATCAGCATTTGGCTTCAGAAGTTAAAGCGGTTATTCAAGAATTGCGTATGTATCGCGATAGCCATTTCCACATGATGCTGGAACATGCCTTTACGACACTTTTCCCGGCTAACCATCCATATCATTTCCCTATCATTGGCTACAAAGAAGATTTGGCCGATCTTTCTGGTGCGCGCCTCAAAGCGTTTTATGATAAGTATTATCACCCAAGCCGCGCGGTATTGTGTATTGTTGGTGACATTGATATTGAAGATGCACTGAGCAAAGCCAAAGCCGCATTTGCTTCTATTGTGTGCAACGCAAGTGATCACACACCAGCCTTTATTCCACTTCATAACAATTTAACCGCGACTTCTTCCACCATGTACAAAGAGATACATGATGAGCAGTTGGGGTTGTATTGGCGTATTCCTGGCTTAAACGCAGGCAACTTTTTAGTGCCAAGTGCGGTTGAGTATATTCTCGGTGGTGGTCTTGATAGCCGATTATATCGGTTGTTGGTTGATGAAAAGCAAATTGCTTCTTCTGTGCGTGTGTCGGCAGAACAAATGGTTGATGCAGGGCTCTTTTTGATTTCTATTGAACCGAAGCAAGGCAAAGTTGAAGAGTGTAAAGCGGCAGTCATAGAACAAATGCAAACGGTTATCAACGACGGGTTTAGTGACGTTGAGTTGTACAAAATGGTTAAGAATCGCCAACGTCAGCACATGTTGGCACTGCACAACCTTCACGATTTTGTCTACCAATGGCTTAGCTCTTACTTTGTGACCCGCGATGAACTTGCGTTCTTTGAGGAAGCAAACGAATATGCAAAAATTACCCCTGTAGAGCTACAAGCATTTGCTGCGCAGTGGTTAACACCACGCGACATGCACTCCATTTTGCTCTGCCCATTGCCGCAATCAGCGCGGGAAATTTGGGGACAAGAACAGGCCAAAGAGGAGGAGTATTATGCGTATCTCTTGGAGCGCCATAAGCGGACTGAACCGCTTGCCGAAGCTTCGTATGTGCATACATTGCCAGCCGCAAAACCGCTTATGTTTACCTTTCCCCAACCAACCCGTATTGAGCGGCAAATGGGGAATGATTTAACGGTTATTTCTCATACCGATCGCAGCTTGCCGTTAGTGAGCGTCGCTCTGGTATTCAAAGATTCAGCCTATATTGCTCGCGCTCTTGAAGGAGTCGGGGTTGATGTAATGATGTCATTGCTTCTTGAAGGAAGTAAAGGCCTTACAAAGCAACAGATTGTTGAATTTTTTGATTTGAATGGTGCGCAGTATGCCTACAACGGTCGTGGCATGAGTTTGCTTGTGGGAACCAGCAGTTTTGCTGGAGTTTTTGCGCATGGCTTTACCGTACTCCGTCATCCGGCCTTTACGCAGCAAGCTTTTGAAAAGATTCGTGACATTTATATTCATTCTTACCAGCAGAAAAAAGATTCAGCTAAACAGATGGCATTGCGTACATTGAAGCAGCTTCTGTATCCAAAACATCCGTACGGGTGGTCGTTTGATGACGCAATACAGTATCTCCAAAACCTGACACTTGCCGAAATTAGCCGATTGCATGAGCATTATATTCGCCCATCACAGGTGGTTCTTTCGGTTGCAGGGGATGTAGAACCAGCGTTTGTGGAGCAATTAGCACTGCAAATGACTGCTGATTGGCCAGCAGGCCATCACGTGGCTCCGGTCTATCCAGAACAGCAACCGCCGGCAACATTGCAAGTAGTGGTGCCAATGCTGCGAGACCAAGTCGTATTGGCATTTGGCCGTACTTCTTCGGTCTCCCTCTACGAACCGGCACATATTACGTTAGATTTGCTCAGCCATATTTGTTTTAATTCACTTGGCTCTCGTTTATTTGAATTGCGAGAACGAACCGGTCTCTTCTACACCGCTTCTGGGGCCTGGGGAGCAGATATTCATCAGGAACACGGGTACGATTATGTGTGTGCTATTGTGAGTCCGGAGAATCTTTCCTTCGCGCAGACAGCGATTTTGAACATGCTTGCTACCGTCACCAAAGAGGCGTTTTTGGCCGATGAACTTGCAGCTGCTCGTCAGATGTACAGCAAAGAAATGATTGATGCAGCGGCAGATGTGCGCTCCCTTGCCTCATTGTTTGCCAACATCGAGATCTTGGGCATTGGGTACGATTATTATGACAAGGCGCTCCGGTACGTATACGATCTTACGCTTGACGAACTAAATGACTATGCTCGCGTCTATATCTCCGCTGACCGCTTCATATCGGTTGTTGCTGGTCGCGTTACACAAAATACAGAGCGGGGAATAGATGAACCGATTGATGAGCTTCCGTTTGACAATACTGAAGAAGACTAGGGCTTTGCTCCCAGTAGAATTATCTTTTTTTCCAGTACCACCGGAGGAATCCATTTATTGGATTGCAGGAGAGAAGTCGCCAGGCGATTGCAAAAACCGCCTTATAGAGCGATTGATGTTCTAGTTGATCGGCGGCAAAAAGGGTGCAGGTATACGGGGCAAAGAGGCAAATGTTATCCGGTCCTAGCCAAGGGCGTAGCGTCCGCATCGCGTCGTTAAAAAGGTCTACAATTAGCTTTTTTTTGGGAGTCGCCATATGGTTGCCTTGAGCCATGTGACAAGATCATGGTAATTCCATTGATCTGCTGATAAATAGGTGACGCACAAAAAAACGCCAAGCGGTAAAGGGCCACACTCTTTGATGGCAGTATAGAGTGCTGCTTTGATGCGGCGACGGATCCGATTTCTATTGACGCTTCCCTTAATAGTTCTGGTCAGCGCAATAATGAACAAACCTTTATCTGACGGCGCTTTGAGAAGTTTTATGCCATCAATACTGCCGGCCCGGCCTGCTACCGTAAAAGCGGTGGCGATGCGGCCGGAAGAGAGTTTGAACAGGGAAGAAAACTTTGAGGTCATGAAGATTCTTTGGTGAAACGATAAAAGGGAATTGAAATTTCAATTCCCTTTTCGTTATTTTTATAAAGCAGCTTATGCAGACAAACGCTTGCGGCCTTTGCTTCGGCGGCGGTTGATGATCTTACGACCATTACGAGTAGCCATACGCTTGCGGAAACCGTGTTTATTCTTACGTTTACGTTTACTTGGTTTGAATGTCTCTGACATGGAGCGCTCCTTTAATGAAAATTTTATAAGCAAGTCACGGTATTTTATAGGTAAATGCGCCTTAAATCAATCAGAAATTGTGGGGCCTGGGGGAGAAAGCTCGCACCAGTCAGGGATTTGTTATCGATTTGCCCTTTCATTCTTTCTAGGAAAGGGGCTTTGTCAATATTCTCCATGGAACCTTAAGTTATGCTGCCGCAGCAGCAAGTGCTTGCGGAGCAGGCGGTGGTGGTCCTGGTATCTGAGGCGTTGGTTGAGCAATGGCTTCGGGCGTTTTTGTCGTCGATGCCTGGACTTGTTTCATGATGGCATCGAGTGTGTTGCCACTGGCTATTGAGCTTGCGCTTACCGCGGTTATATCGGCCGGGTTTATTGAGTTCAGAAACTCAGAAACCGATGGGGAGGCAGCAGTGCTGTCGCCGACTACATCTTTCTTCGTGACGATAGTGACGCTTTTTGCCGGAGGGGCGGCCGATGGCAGTGCTGTTATTGCCAAAGCAGTTACGGCTGAGGTCACTTCTGCGGGTGCTGCTGGTGTAGGTGTTTGAGCTGGCGTTTTTGTGATTGTTGTGACTGAAGTCTGGTCCTCATCAGCATCAGCGGTGGTGTCTTCAGCTCCAATACTTACTTCATCTTTTGTTGGGGCCATAAGGGCAGCCACCGCCGGCGCCAAGTAGCGCGGATCTGTCGGATTGGAAACAGGTTCATCATCTTCATCATCCGGTTTTGGAGTCGGTTTTGGTACACTAGATATTTGGATCCCAGGCACAGTTGGGCTTGTTTTTGGTTTGGCGATTGGTGCGGCAGTAATAACCGCTATATTTTCATATAAAACACTCGTGTTTCCGCTACTGAGAGAGAAATAGGCAATGGTATCATGTGTGGCTGGCTTTGGATTTTTCCAAGAGAAGAGCTCTTTACTGTGCGGATCGCCGGTGCCAACGCTGATGTGTGTTTTAGTATAGGTAATCCACATAGATTTAGTGATTGGCTTCGTGGTTACGTTATACTTTCCCACTATTTCGGTGTTTTGCATGACTGCCGATACGGTATTTTGCCAGCCCCCCATTACGACGGTGTACTGTGGTAGCATGCTTGGAATATCGTTAAAGCCCACATATATTTCGCCGTTTGGTGCGGTAACGTCAAAGGTTAGTGTTTGCCCATCGCGAATCTTCCATGCGGAATTCCAATTTGGGGCACCTTGTTTTTTGAAGCAGTTGTACAGTGTGTTTGGTGGCCAGTGGATTCCGGTACTTGGGCTTATTTGCTCCACAGTAATCATTTGGTCATTGCTGGCTAATCCGTAATAAGTAATGCCTTGATTGCTGGTTATTGTAGGATCGGTCCAATAAAGCAGTATGTTTGTGCCTGGTTTTTCGCCTCGGCCAGCGCAGATAGTGCCATGGTCGCAGAGGACCCAGTACGCATCTATAATATTTGCGTTGCGGATACGCGCGCTGTCGCTGTCGATAGAGGCGACGACTGTGCCGTTTGATTTGATGACAGTACAGGTATTTTTTTCAGCGCCTATAACTACTTCATAGCGTGGGGTCCCCGTAGTGCCGGTGTGTAGCCCAATACAAATATCGTTAGCACCACGCGCTTTTATCATGACGCCACCAAAATCTGGGGTAGGAATGCACCACGTTGGATCAAATTTGTATTTACCACGATTTGCCGGTATGACGTATTCGTTTACCTTCTCTTGCTTTGTCGGGGGCAAGCTTTGAATGGCGGAGTAGAGCACTTTGCTTGTGTCGCTACTGAAGCTGAAATATGAGGCATTAGCAGTGGTAGAATCTTTCCAATCGAGAAAGGTCTTTGCCCCTGCCTTGTATCCTGAACCTACAGTGATGTGACCTCGGTTAAAGATAACCCAGTATGGATTCGCATGCTCCGGCGTTGTGATCATTCCTCGTGCGTCGCTTATTGATTGCACGAGCATTCCATCCTTATAAAGTTCGGTACAGGTGTTTCCTTTGGAACCAAAGATAATCTCAAAAAGCGGCTTTGTTACGGTTTCAATGCGGTTGTCAAACGCAATGCGGTACGGTCCAGGTCCTCTTGCGTCAAACATAATAGTACCAGCATTTATATCAGCAAGGGACCATTTTCCAGAGAAGGTATAGGAACCTTTGCAAGCGTTTGCCGTGAAGTTGGCATTCCGTTTGAGAGCATTGTTGGTAACGCGTTGGCTACTTATCTTGCGATAGGTTGCTTGGCCGCTGCTGCTGCTTAATGAGAATCGTTGTATGATGTCGACTGTTGGCACGTCTTGGTAATCAATAATTAGGGATTCGTTGTTTTGCGTTAGACCTGTACCGATGGCAAGGTAACTTTTATCAAAAAGAATCCAGAATGGTTGAAATGTATTGCCGGTTACGACTGGTGTTTTTTGTGCGCTGGTAGCGAGCGTTGCGCCGCCTTTAGTGACTACGCAGTTTTTACCAAGGCGTATAGTATACGTAGGGTCCGATTTTGTCCCGGTGAGACCAATTACTGCTTCACTGTCGGTCTTTAGTTCAAAGGTTATGAGTCCTTGTTCTGGTTTAGTGAGCTCCCATGGTGCGTACCAATTAAAAGCGGTTTTTTCTTGGCAGGCGCTGTACACTTGATACATCGGTGTTGCGGCGGCGGGAAGGGAAGTTATGGCTTTGTAACTAACAAAGCCGTCAATGCTTGAAGGAGAGAAGTGCGTAATGTTAGCTGCTGGACTACTATCAACCCATTCGACCATTGTATTTTCTCGCGGATCAGTGCCGCTGCCGATCCGAATGTGGCCCTTGTAGTAGCTTATCCAATAGCCATAGAAGTTATGTGCATCTGGAAGAACTATTTTTTTATCAATGCTTCGCGCAACAATCGTTTTTCCTTTGCGAATGCTGACTTCTTTGCCATTGATGTAGATGTCATAGAGCGCACCATCTTTTGAGTTGCCTAGGCCGAATGCAATGGATCCTGTGGTTCGTGCTCGGTAGGTGATGGCGCCGGCCTCTGTAGTTACTAATTTCCATGCGTCTTGCCAGAGGTAGGCCGGTGTTTTTTGCGTGTTTGTGGCTGCGTATGACTCATTGAGCAGTATTGATCCATAGTTTGATTTCACACTCGGATCTTCTTGCTCAAGTGAGGCTATTTTTTTGCAATATACAGGATCTTTGGTTGGGTTTCCAATACCAAAGGAAGTAAATGTCGGTTTTTCAGATAATATGACTTTCGCAATACTGTTCTTGGGCGTTACCTCGCCACAGCCATACGAAAGCGTGCCGGTTGCACGAGAATACAGTACCCAGTATGCGTAGAAATTATAAGGATCATTTATATAACTTTTTTCTGCTGTAGTAGTAGAGAGCGGGGTGTTTTTTGCGTCTGTAATGCTGCTGGTTGCGCCATCGATGGTGACGGTATAAACGGTGCCCTTATCATCTTTGAGCCCGATACTTAGGCCGCTTTGTGCTTTTGCTGCTAGAAGAATGAGAGATGTGTTTGCATTTGCTATCTTCCACGCCTCATTCCAGTTGAGGGGTGTTTGTGGTGCGGCGGTGTATTGGGTTCCACGTCGTAGTGGTGTCGTGATATCTTGCGTTGCAATTTTGTTGAATTCGACGTGATCGGTGCCATTGGTAAAGCAGAAATGGGTGATTGGTTGCTTTGGTGTGGCTGTTTCAAGAATCACGTTTTGTCCAGGAACTTTTCCCGTACCGAGCATGCAGTAGCCATCGTCATCGTAAGAAAACCAGTATGGAGTATAGCTATCTTTAGCGGCTATGGTGGAATCTATGTCGGTGTTATCTGCAAGTGCTTTTTTTGTACTGTCAGAAAGGGTGGTATGAGTGTTTTTTTGTGCGCCGATGGTGCAAAGGTAGGTATAAGAATTGTCGGTTGAAGTTCCATTTGTGTGCAGTGCTAAGCCCATGTCGCAGGAGCCTTTTCCTTCCCATGTGATAATTCCTTTGCCCGGTGTTTTGAATTTCCATGCATCATTCCAAGTGCAGGAAAATTTTCGATTTACTGCGCTATAAAGGGTTCCTATTGGGCACGGCACTGCTGGTTGTACGACAATATCTCTGATTTCTACTGAATCGTCCCAGCTACTGAAGGAAAAATACTTCATGCCAGATCCGCCACCGCTTGTTGCGGCTGCAGGGGCTGAGGCTTGACTACTTGTTGTGCTGCTTGATGGAGAAGTGGTTGGTTCTGGTGGTGTAATTGCGGATACAGCCGGTGTTGGCGAGGTGGCGGGAGAAGTAGGTGTTGCCGGCGTGGTCACCGGAGCCGCGGTTGCTACATCTGCTGGTGGTGCCGTTAATGGTACGATGGCTGATGCTGATAATGTTGCTGGATTGATATTTATTTCGCTAATAATGTTTTGTGATGGGATTGATCCAGAACCGATGACGAAGTGGCCATTGTTGAATGTTGCCCAATAGGGATAGTAGGTTGTTTGGTTATCTGTTGGGAGTAAGGCGGAGGCGTCTTCCGTTATTGCAAGGTAATTATATGTTTTTCCATCAGCAGCGCCGGTTGCCATAGTTGTGGTTGTATTTCCTTCTGCCCCAAATACGGCAAGGTAGCGGGAAAATTTTACGCTGGGATTATCACATAAGCCAAGGGCAATGTTTTGAGCAGCTTTTGCTTTGAATGTTATTGTGCTGTTGTTTTCGGCGCTAAGCTTAAGCGGCCAGTTAAATTGATTATAGGCGCCAAACGTAGAGTATTGGGAGCCAAAGGTGCCTTTAAATGCAGGTGCAGTGTGGATGTTTACAAATGAAAGCTCGTTACTTCCTGAAGAGAGCGAGAAATACTTAATAGGGTCTGACAGATCAGAGAATTGCCAATCAAAAAGCATTTCTTTGCCAGGATTTCCGCCGCGCCCAATTGCAAGATACCCGTTATCAAAGCTGATCCAGTAGCGCTGAAATCCTCCTTCTTTTGTGGTAATAATTAATGAGTCAGGGTCACCACAAGAAAAAATGACACTGCTTTCTGCGTCGCGGATAATATTTACGGTATTTTCTTTTGCGCCGAGTACAATATCGAAGTCTTTGTTTCGTTTTTGCTTTTTTTCATCTATTTCATGATGGAAGCCAATGTAAATATCACGATCGCCGCTTACGTCGAATAATACGCAACCGCTATTAGGTGTTGGGAGCTTCCATGCTTCAAACCATCGGAATAGCCCTTGCATGCGTGCTGTGGAGCAGGAAACTGGATTTTTTTCGTCAACGATGGTTGCAGATTCTGTAGAGGAAAGGAAATCAAGTGAGCCCATATTTTTGATGTCAGATTCAGTAAATGGGTATTTTTGGCGCATAGTAGCAAGACGTTGTGCGTTATCATCTTGTATCTTTTTTAAGGCGGCTTCGCGGGCTTCTTGTTGTTTTTTGACTTTTTCTTGTTCGATTGCTGCAGCTTTGCTTTTTTCATCCAAGCTTGTGAGGTCACCAGCGAAACTTGCGCGATTTTGCTGGATTCGGTCTTGTAGACTAGGCCCTGCTGCGGTGATGCCAGCCATGAAGTTTTTACGGTCTTGTTGGACTTTAGCAAAAATGTCATCACTTGAGCCATGTGATAATGGGTTAAAAATATCAGCGATCATGTTGCCAATACTTGCAAATGTTTTATCTGGCTTGCTCATATCAAGGGTAAGCTTGAGGTTTTTCTTTACCGTGAAAATGTAGACGAGGAGATAGAGATCAAGTGATCCTTGCACTACGTTTTTAACGGAGGCTTTAAATGCTGCGCCATCAATTCTAAATATTTCAAAAGCCGCGGAAACGACCTCTCTCATGGCAATTGTTATTCCTTTGGTAACTTCTTCTATTCCTTTAAAGGCTGCCCAGGTTGTAATCAATACCCCTTGGGCAGCGTAGTATGCCATGGAGGCGCCGCTAATTTCTAGGCTGGCGGCTAATACTTCGCCTAATTCTTTCATGGTTAATGGGTTTGCGGCGATGAGTGCTGCCTCTAAGTTAAGGTAGGCTATTTCAAGTGCAGCTTTGCTTGCAGCATATGATACTGCATATGTTGCGGTAAGGAGTCCAGCCAGCGGGGTGATAGAGGCCTTTGCGATTTCCAGGGCGCCAATAGCGATACCCCGTGCTGTTTCAAGCGCTGCTACTGCGGCACTCCAATAAGCCAGCTCGGCGACTTTCCAGAATTCATACCATTTCATACCACGAGCGATACTCTTTAATTTTTTGATGGCGCGGCTTACTTGCCCATTTAACGAGTTAACTTTGGTTATAGCCCCAGCAATTGCTTTTCTTCCGGCGAGCATTTTTCTACGTGCTTCTAGTATTTTTCCTACTTGGCTGCCAACCTCTCTATCTGCAGCCTCAACTGCTTTTACGGCGTCATTTATATCTTTTTGTGGGGCGTTTAATTTTGAGAAATAGGTTGCTTGTGCTTTACGTAGCTTGGCATTGGCAGCCCTTACGACTTTTTTGAGATATTCAAGGTTTTTTCGTGCTTTTTGCACTGATTGTGCAGCTTTTTTTGATACTGCTACGACTGCGTCGCCTACTTTGGTAATAGCTTCTTTTGCTCTTTTTTCTATTTCTGCAATAAGTCTTGTTTCTACAGCCCCTTCTATAAAAAATTCAAAATCTGAAAAAGTGAATTGAGCGAGGAGGGTAGTAGAAAACATACCAAAGAGATTGGTGTACGCCATGAATTTTATTTTGTCAGAAGCAATAATAATTTCGGTTTCACTCATTGCGCCAAAAAGATCAATTAATCCGCTGAGGGCAACGCGTTGTATTTTTTTGTCCAGGCGTATTTCTACTAACACTCCGTCGTCCGGAGTGCCATATTTACCGTCAGGGCCAGTGCCGGTCACTTTTAATATGTTTGCAAGATTGATTTCCTTTATGTACGCCTGCAGGAGAAGTCCGTCGGTATTTACTGCGAAGGTTGCACGCATGTACGCTCCCCATCCAAGGTCGAAGCGTGCAGTCATGCCAAAGCCATTTTTTGAAATATCAACACCAGCTTCTTTCATTCCTGTTAAGTTGTAGGCAAAAAGGTCATTTGCCTTGCTTACGCTGGTTGTTTTATCTGCTTCTTTTTTTTCTTCTGCGGCAATAATGGCGGCTTTATTTTTTTTTCCAGCAGCAATAGCAGCGGCGCTTGCTTCAGGTGTTATAAAAGCTGTGCTTGTGTCTGGTGCGGGAATTGCTAATGGCGTAGCAGCAACAATGGCATCATTAGGATCAACAACGTCCAGGCCGGCGGCGTTATCGGCGCTTGCAGTTGCGAGAAGTGAGACCGATTTTTCCTCAGACTTTGTATCGTCAGCAACTACCATGTCTGCTGTTTCTCCAGCTGGTGGCGTGCTGTCATCCTGATCTGGGTCGATAGCATCTACGTCCGTTGCTGGAATCGGAGCTTTTTGTGGCGGTGGTGTCGTATCAGTTGGGGCATTTGCGGTAATTATAGTAATTGGAGTTGGGTCTGTGGGTGGAAGGGGCGCAGCCTTTGGAACAGATCCTTCTGGGCGCACAGTACTTGTTATTGATGATATGTTTGTGGCCGCGACGAGGGGGTTGATAATGAGTGAGGCCAGAAGGCATGCAAAGTACCCAGTTATTATGTACATGTGGCTATCCTTGTGCTCGAACGTAAAATTCTATGTCGGTCATTCCGAATTGAGGAATGATATCGCTTGGTATATGGCAAAGATCGGCGATATCATGGAGGGTTAGCGCATCATATTTTCCTGCAAAAGAGCATCCTAGTGTATTGATGTCGCCAAAAATAGTTGCCTCTGCCTTATTTCCAATTTTTGCGGTACCCATGACGCGAAAGCCTACTCGCCAGCCTTTATGATACGTTTCTCCGACAATGTGTGTATTAAGAAATCCAAGAAGTTTCATCATCATTTTAAAGCGTATATGCAAGAGGCCAACATCAATTTCAAGTTCTGCTGATGAACCAAAAAGTTCCACAAGTGCGGAGATGTATATTTTTTGGTGAGAGAGAGAGAGCTCGGCCCAAAATATAGCTCCGTCATCGCTGGTATTGAATTTTTTATCCTCGCCTTTTCCCGTAATTTTTAAGGGGCCGAGGTTGAATCCGGACATTTTTGCGTACATCTTGAAGCCACCGATCCAGTCCAAATTGAAGGCAGCTTCAAGTTTTGTTTTTATGATGTATGGAATGTTTAAAATAAGTTTTGCGGAGGCGCTGATGCCAGGGTCGAAATAAATCATACCAATTTGACCACCATTCGGCGCAAATTTAAATTTGACATCGCGTAAGCAGATGTCGATTGCATTGATGAATTCTAGGCCTGGAATTTTAAGGCCGACCATGTTCATTAGGTCAGGCAAGCAGAAGAGCGGCCACTTGCTTATTTCGGCGAGAAGTAACATATCTTTTGGACCGATTTTGACGGCTGCTCGTGCTATGAAGCTTCCAATCTGGATAGCTCCTGTCACGCCAAAACCTACCGGTGGGATTAAGTTATAGGGAAGTGAGAGTTCTACGGCCATGTCGCTGAGGATAAGTCCTGGAATGCCGAAAGGTTTTTTCCATACTCCCTGGAGACTGCCTGAGACTATAAAGAAACCAGGGTTAAACTCAACCCGCGCAGTAAAAATAAGTGGTGGTTCGTTCTTATTTGTTATGAAGGCTAGTGAGAGCATGAGCGCAATGCCTGGTGAGCCATTTATTTCGAACATGATGTTGTGTAGGCTTACACGGCTCGAAATTTTTACGTCGAGTGGTATGGCGACTTGTATTTTGCAGTGCTGAGGATTTGGGTGCAGCGTTACCCCGCCAATGAGTTTCTTTGGGATTATTTTAAGGAACTTCCGTAAATCTTTAAATATCCCTTGAGATGTATCTACTGATCCAAAAATATTTAGACCTGGCTGCATAATCATGCCAGATTCTGCATCTAAATACTGTGCTTTAGTGTAGCCAAAAGTAATGGTTTCAAATTCGAGAGAGTCTAAAACACTCCCTTTTAGCGATGGGATTGAGTGCGATATTTTCCACGCTTTTGTGCTTGATGCGAGAATGCTTTTGGCACTCCCCATTAAAATTTTCGCTTTTGTGGCAATTCCGAAGAGCGTTGTTGTGCCGCCGATGAACATTTTTGCTGCTGAGTCGCCGCCCAGTTCTGCTTGCTCTAGCAAGAAGTCTTTTATCCCAGGGATTTCGTTAAGGCCGGGAATGTATGAGAGGGGTTTAATTGGTTTTCCACCGTTGATCTGTCCGGAAAAACTAACTATCCTGCCGGATTTAGTTGGAATTGCTCCTCCCATTGGATTGCCGCCGCTTGGTTTTAAGAAGCGTAAAATCGGCATAATATCGAGGCCAAACATTTTAAAGTGACAACTCAGCCAAATGTTAAGTAAATTGTGGTCTGTTGTGTCCTGGTCCAGCTGTCCCATCCCCATCATTGGGGCAGAAGAAAGATTTATGTTTGGGTTTTCAAATTTTACTGGCCCCCATCCAAAGCTGTTATTAAGAGCGCCGGTTAATTCGAATTCACCCATGCCTTTTCTTCCATGCACCGGGGTATTAATAGTTCCGACTACCGGAAGATCGCAGGCCAGCGTGCCGCCGATACCGACTTCAGGCGGCATTCCTTGCGAAAGGTTCATCTGTATGTTTGGGTTATTTAGTGCAACGTTGGTGTCTAATTGAATAGGTGATGTTCCTTGGCTGTCAAGACTGATGCTTGGGCCGCTGATTGTTATGGTAACATCGGAATCACTTAGATGTGCTTTACCAAAAAGTTTTATGCGAGAGAGCACCGCACTGGCTGTAATAGTGGTGGATGGCATGCCGCCAGATTCCATGAGCTGTTGTTGAAGCGCCAGTGGGTTAAGGAAGGAAATAGTGACGTTGGAGAGTGTGATTGTTTCTGCATCTTTGTTCCCTTTTGCTTGAGGGACAAGAGTGGTAAGTGGAACTTCATTCTTGATAGTGCCTGTAGCACCGCTATTGCCGGTGACTTCTGTACCAAAGGTAAGAAGAGTCCCTTTTTTATTGTTTGGAGTAAAGACAGAAGAATTCGCGGTGAGTGTTGGCCCGTTGTTAGTGAGCTCAAGTTTAAACTCCGAAATAGAAACTGAAGTGTTCGGCAAAATGTCGAAAGTAAATGGTTTTGAATAGCTTAGCTTGAGGTGGAGTTCCGTTGTTTTCTCATCAAATTTGATGACGGAGATACTGCCTTCTTGGTTATTGAGAGTACAAGTACCTTCCATTGCAAGGCGGCCGTTTTTATCTACGTGCCCAGTTACTTTAGTGAAGGAAATGAGCCCAACGTTGAAGCTTTTTTTGTCTGCCTTATCAATTGCATCTTTGCGTGTCTGTCCAGCAGGGGAAACAGTCTTGTCAGCAATAGCTTCTGGTGAGGGATTGAAGGAAAAGCCGCCAATTATGGGAAGATTAACATCGGCACCATCAATAGCACTGAAAGTACCCGGGCCAGGATTATCATCTTCATCCTCTTCCTCGCTACTGTCACTATAATCAGTATCGTCAGCGCTTACATCCTCTTTCTCGCTACCATTGTTAGCATCTGATGGAGTGTCGTCGAGAAGATTTTTCAAGTCATCAAAATCTTCACCGGTGGCAGAAGTATCGCCAAGTAAACTTTTTAGTTCATCATTGTTATCATCATCATTTGATGCTGTAGAGTCATTATCATCCAGAAGTGTGGTGATGTCAGTATCGTCATTTTCTGTTTGAGATGGCTTTGGCGCAGCGGTAGCCGGAACGGAATTTTGATGTTCCGGCTGATGATCCGCTTTGACAGAGTTAGCGGGGAGCGAGTTTTCCTGTGCTGCTAATACGACAGGATCGCGTTGTTTGGCGATGAGCGGCGCGTTCCAGGCAAGTAATCCAAGTAATACTACTACTATGTACATCATCTCACTGCGACATGGTTAAAAATTGCTTTCAATCGGCCGCAGTGTGGCAGGAGTATTGCTTCATGCGCAATACATTGCGCAAAGTAACCTTACGAGAGAGTATATAGTATGTAATTGAGTGTTTTCTCACGAGCAACGGCTTGTGCCAGAATTGCTTCGTGAATTGGTGTATTTGAATCTTCAACGCTATCGATTAATGGCTTAAAGTAGATGAATTCTTTGAGCCGCTCGTTATTAAAAAGATGGAGGTAGTGCGCGATATCGGCGCAGCTTACTTTAATTTCTTCAGCGTAGGCGATGTGGTCTATGATGAGTTCTTCTTTGAGCATCTTTTCAGCAAGGAGAGTGAGGTGGGTGTCAAAGTTCTTGTTGTTCTTATAAATGTTATAGTCACTTTGTCGCTTGATAATATTGAGGAGATTTTCCTTTTTTCGTGTGATGATATGCTTTGGCATTTCAAAACGATGTTTCGTGAAGAGCAGGTGAAATAATTCTTCTATTGTTGAGCGGCGCTGCGAGATATCATTACGATATGAGAATACCTCTATTAACTTCTTGTGGACGTCTGCGCGGGTTTTTAGCTTGAACGTTTGTTTGAAAAATTCAAGCGACATGTGCCCGCCTTTGGTAATTGATTCAATGGTTATTTTGTAATGGCATGGTTCTTCGATGCTGCTTTGTGGTGCATCAATAAATGGAAGTGCGTTAACGATAAAGGCATCGCCTACTTTTTTCTCTACAAAACTTTGCTGTAATTTGCTTATGATGATGTCGCCTGAGATGCGAATCCAGTAGCGATGCTGTTGTTCAAAAAGCGCTTCTTCGGTATTTGGATTGAGGAGCTGTGCTGAAAAAGAAACCCAGTCCCCCGCTGCCGTAGTGTGTTTATCGTGCGATCGAGCGGTGTCGGTAGCTTGTTTGATGAAATTAATAACCTGGTTATCCAAATCTTTATAGTTTTTACGTTCAGGTTGTTTAAAGACAAAATGTTTCCATTCTTTGAGCGCTAGGTTTGGTGCAATAGTAAGAATAAAGCGATACGTAAGGCCCTCATCAATAGATTTTACTTCTGAGAGGCGTGGCCAATTAGCAGTCACTAGATGATTTCGTGTAATTTCGTCGAGCAAAAATTGGAGTACAAAATGTTTGTATAAAAATTCTTGTGTGTCTTGCTTGATCTCCGCAGCAAAATACGCTTTTGCATATTCGATGGGGAGATGTTTTTTTTCATAACCTGGCAATGCAGCGTAGTGTTGGTAAAGCTGTGCCATTTGGGTGGTCATTGGTTGTACAATTGCTCGATCAACGGTGACATCGCCATAAATGAAGCAGCTTGACGAATGTTCCCACGAGAAACGCATATGAGGAGTCACCATATTATTTTCATCCGTCCTAGTACCAGGGTGTTTAAAGACAATGCGCGTCGTCATTGCCGGTTTATTACGTGTTGAAAAGTATATGGAGTTGTATGGAAAAAAAGTCAAGGGTTTATTCTATCCTTGTCTCTGGACCCTCATTGAATTTTAGATGGCAATTTGCTGGATAATCGCATTCAGTGTTTTCTCCCGACGAACTGTCTGGTTTAGAATATATTCACCACAGGGTTGGTCAGAAGAGATAGCGTCTTCGGTCAACGGAGAGAAGTATAAGAATTCTTTTAGCCGTTCGTTTGACGCCAGAGAGAGATAGTGAGTGATGTCTTCTGGCGTGACCGTAATGTTTTCGAGCTGTGCAATCGCGTCTATGAGCGCTTCTTCTTTTAATTTTGTTTCTGCGAGCAGTGTTATGTGCGTTGCAAAGTGCTTTTGTTTTGTATAGACGGAGTTGTCAGGTGTTTGATGCATCAAAAAAAGCAGTAGTTCTTTTCGTCGTGTGATCGCGTGTGGCGCAATCTCAAAGCGGAAGGCATTGAAGAGTGCATAGAACAATTCTTCAATGATCGCCTTACGTAATGAAACATCGTTGCGATAGGAAAAAATCTCTATTAACTTGTTGTGCAGCATTTGATGGTCGCTTACGTGTAGGCAGTCTTGTACCTGCTGTACCGAAAGTTTTTGTGTTTTGACAATATGTTCAACGGTAACATCGAAATAATAGTCGGTAGAAAAAGGATTTTCTTGGTGTATAGAGAGTGCGCTTGCTGGTATGGTAAATGAACTTCCTACTTTCGCAGTTAAAAATTGCTGCATTGCCGGCGAAGTAAGTATCGGATTGGTGATACGGAGCCAATATTGTGTGTGACTGTGGACGGGTGTTTGCACTAGAGGTGAGCGAAATTGCGCTGAAAAGCGAACCCAGTCGCCAAGTTCAACAGTCGCGGTGCGCGTCGAGGATGATTCTGCCTCTAGGGTGGCAATAAAGGATTCAACCTGGATGTCGAGGTCGGTGTAGTTTTTTCGTTTAGGCGCAACAAAAGTTTGTGTCTGCCAATTGTGAAGTTGAAGCTGCGGGGCCAGTGAGAGGGCGATGGTTATGGTATAACCATTTTGTGCGCTACCGCCAACATCTTTGATGCGTGGCCAGTTTACGGTCGTTATTTTATTGTCTTGCAAAAAACTTTGAATGCTGCCTTCGATAAAGTGTTCGTACAGGAATTGTCGTGATTCTTTTTCAATTTCTTGGGCAAAATAGTGTTGCGTATAGGTTATTGGAAGGCTGTTGCAGGAAATGCCCGGCATAAGTGTGTACTGGCGATAGAGTCGCGTTATGTGATCTTTAATGTGGGCCGTCATGGCACCAGGGATTTCCACAGTAAGATACCACAAGTGCGACGATTTTTTGTCGATGCTGTATTTAAGGGAGCGTGGGGTAAACGCGGGAACAAAGGTTTTTTTGCTCAAGCTAACCTCCTAGTATGTTGGGGGACCATAAACTGACGAGGGCCAGATATACGAAGCTGTTTTTCATTTGTCAAGCAGGTTGAGTGTCAGTCGTGTATTTACATTATTTTCTGCTCTGCTATCCTTGCCGACCTTGGTAGGGGTTGCTAGCTCAATGGTAGAGCAACAGACTCTTAATCTGCAGGTTCACGGTTCGAGTCCGTGGCGACCCACCAAACTACGCCTTTGTAACTACAAAGTATGTTGCAAAGAAGCTCCAGCTGGCAGGCCATCCTTTTTAAAGGCCTGACTAATGGAGTTAGACGTAGAAAAATAAATCTACGCAAGGATGGCGAAATTGGTAGACGCACTGGCCTTAGGAGCCAGCGGTGGCAACACCTTGGGGGTTCAAGTCCCCCTCCTTGCACCAGCCTTATTAAAGGCCTGACTGATGGATTGCGAAAGCGTCGACGGACTTCTCCCCCTTCTTTGTTACTATTAATTACCGCTTGACGGCTAGAATGGCATGTATAATTGTGCCGACGTGCCGAGGGCGGATTTTTTTTGTAACGATGTGAGGTGCTATGATGGCATTTGATGAAGCTGCTTCGAGCCCAGAAGATGCGGCAGCTTTGCTTGACTTTAATCTATCTTGGGCGTTTGCCTGTCCCATCCCGAAATGATACTCTCGGATAGTTTTGTTTTATCGCAGTCTGGTAGTGATCCATTCAGTATTATGGCTTCTAGTAGAGCCTTTCTTTGGTGGGTTCTAAGCGTAGATGCTATCTGCGTGATGGTCGTTTCTATGCATTCAAGAGCATTTACTATTATTCTGGGGAAACTCTTGAAATAAGTGAGACTTTTGCCATAGGAATGGATCTCTGTTATGGCTTTTTTTACATCAGCTGGCAACTCTGCAGGGATGGGCATGGTTTCTAGTTTTGCGAGCTCCTTTTGAATTTGGTTAATATGCCTATCGAGATCTTCAGTGAACCAATTTTCCTTCAGGAAAGTTATTTCCTGTTGAACTTTCTCGCAGTGATTTGCAAGGGCTTGGTAGGGAGTTGATTCGTGTTTTGCGGCAGCTGCGGGTTCCGCATCTGATGCGATGAGATGGCTCCCTGCGGTCGTGAGTCCGATGGCTAATAAAAGAATTTTTTTAGTAAACATGGTTTTCCTTATGTATTTTATTCCCGCGAGGTCGTGTGGGAGTAAGTTTTTTGCGTTTTCTTTATCTAATTCGTCCGCTAGGCGAAAGAGAAAAAAGTTTCTCTTGGAGCTTTAAAGCCTCTTCTATCCTGGCTGGTGCATTTTTCTTGTCATAACGGCCACTTCTGATGCTCAGTTTTCCAAAGAAAACTATCACATTTTTTAGAAAAACCACAGTGATTGATCTATTTTATTTTGATGGTTAGCCGCATTTCTCTTGAGCCTGTCCGTAACTCCATGCTAGAGTTCGCGGCGAGTCAGTGCCTATGAAAGGCCTGGAAATGAGATGAGGACCGATGCACAATACGGCATTACCAGAATTAGAACTTGTTGCCCCAACCCCTGTTGTCGAAGATCGGCAGCTTGGGTTTGCGCCGCAGTCATTTGCCCAGTACCTTGGGCAGTCGGCAATTAAAGAGAAATTACAGGTGTATACCGCTGCCGCATCGCAGCGGGGGGAGGCGCTCGATCATGTGCTGCTCTTCGGGCCACCGGGGCTGGGAAAGACGACGCTCGCAACCATTATTGCCAAAGAACTGGGGGTAACTATCAAAGTTACGAGTGCGCCGGTGCTGGAGCGTCCCGGCGATTTGGTTGCGTTGTTGACTGGCCTTCAGCCGCATGATGTTTTTTTTATTGATGAAATCCATCGCTTATCTAAAGCAGTAGAAGAAATTCTTTATAGCGCTATGGAAAACTTCTGCGTTGATATGATCGTGGGGCAAGGAGCTGGTGCCAAGTCGATTCGATTGCCGCTTAATCCATTTACCCTCATTGGTGCTACCACGAAGACAGGGATGGTCTCTGCGCCGCTGCAGACACGATTTGGCATCGTGGAGCGTCTTGATTTCTATGAGCCTGATGAACTTGCGCAAATCGTTCTTCAGAATGCAGACTTTCTTGATGTTTCACTTACTCCGTCAGCGGCAAAACTTATTGGCGCTCGGGCTCGCGGTACACCCCGGATTGTGAAGCGCCTCCTCCGTCGCGTGCGCGATTTCGCCCAAGTTAAGCAGCAAAAAGTGATTGATGATGTTGTTGTTGAGCAGGCGCTGACCTTTTTGGGAATCGATGCTCATGGGCTGAATAAGCTTGACCGAATGGTACTATTGCATATACTAAGGGACTTTTCGGGCGGTCCGGTTGGGCTTGAGACGCTTGCCGCTATGACTGGAGAAGACAAGGAAACGCTGGAAGATTTTTGCGAACCGTATTTGATGCGGCAAGGATTATTGCAAAAAACGCCGCGTGGCCGACAGATCCCAGTGCACCGACGCCTTGCCCTTCGGCGTATACTTCTGGGAGAAGATACGCAAGAGCAGGAAACACTCTTTTAAGGAACTCGGCATGAGTATTGTTTTTTGGTTTTCTACTTTTTTTGTTTTGTTTGCAGTGCTGTACTACTTTGCCGGTATGCATGCAGGTAAGCAAACACATACCGAAAACGATTACTTTTTAGCAGGTCGCAATCTTGGCTTTTGGCCACTTACTGGTACTTTGCTTGCTACACACATTGGTGCTGGTTTGATTGTTGGCGGCGCTGACCATGCGTATTTATACGGCATGCCCGGTCTTTTTTATGGCATGGGGCTCGCGGCAGGGTTTGTTCTGTTGGGTTTAGGAATTGCCGCCGCATTGCGCTCGCTCAATGTTGGAACGACTGCAGAGATTTTTGAGAAGTATTTTCACTCGCCCGGGCTTAAAAAATGTGCGTCATTTCTTTCTATTTTATCATTGACCGGCATTTTTATTTGCCAGGTTATTGCCTCGCGCAAATTGCTTGTCGGTTTAGGAATTGAAAGTGATTTGCTATTTCTTGGTTTTTGGGCAGTGCTTGTTGGATATACGATGTACGGTGGATTGCCAGCAGTTATAGCCACTGATTTGCTGCAGATTAGTCTTATTTTGGCAGTCTTTCTGGGGTTGTTCGGGTATTTGGTCTGGGCTGGGGTATTGAATGGGGCCACAGTTTCGGCGTTGTGCTGTTCAACATCTATGCCTGACGGTGGCTTTTCGTATTGGTTTTCTTATCTTGGTATACCCGTTTTGTTTTCTTTTGCCGAACAAGACTTGGCGCAACGCTTTTTTGCTGCACGTTCTTCTGCTATAGCAACTGCTGCATCATGGGCGTCTGCGAGTGGCCTTTTGTTGTTTGCGGCAATTCCAGCTCTTATCGGGGTACAGGCTCGGTTATCAGGGCTCGTGGTTGCTGAAGGACAAAGTCCTTTATTGATGCTTGTTGCACAACATGTTGGGCCGGCTGGCCAGGCATTGGTGATGTGCGCGCTGGTTGCAGCTATTGCATCGACTGCTGATTCGCTGTTGTGTGCGGTGAGTTCTAATATTGTGCAAGATTTTGTGCCGCAGAGTCGTGGGAGTCTCTTTCGTATGTGGTGTGCTGAAATAGCAACATTAGTGGTTGGTCTTACGGGAATTGTTGGCTCGTATTGTGCTACGAATATTTTGGGTGTTATGACGCAAAGCTATGAACTTTTAGTGAGTGGTGTGTTAATTCCCATTCTGGTGTGCATCGTGGGTGGACGATTGAGTCGCATTGCTGCGTTGTGCTCAGTAATAACAGGTTTTTGTGTATACAGCTTTATATGGAGTGGCGTGGTAACGATTGCGTTGCCTGGTTCGTTTGTGGCACTTGTCGCATCGGCTGCTGCATATGTGGTTGGATTACTCATTTCTCTTATGGTTAACGATTGAGGTATGTGCGATGGCTGGACATTCTAAATGGGCTAATATTAAGCATAAAAAAGAAAAAGAAGATATAAAGAAGGGTAAGGTTTTTACTAAGCTGGTGCGTGAAATTACGATAGCAGCCCGTGACGGTGGCGGCGACCCTGCTGCCAATATTCGCCTGCGGTTGTTTGTGGATAAAGCCAAAGCGGCTAACATGCCAAGCGACAATATTACGCGTGCTATTAAAAAAGGGACTGGTGAAATAGCCGGGAACGCATATGAAAGTATTACGTACGAAGGGTACGGGCCGCATGGAGTGGCGATTATGGTTGAAGCTCTAACCGATAATAAGAATCGTACTGCATCTGAAGTGCGCCATGCATTTGGCAAGGGCGGCGGTAGCCTTGGTGGTGATGGTAGTGTTTCGTGGATGTTTGTGCGCCGTGGTGTGGTATCGTTGCATGCGACAGCTAAGACAGAAGACGAACTTCTTGAGCTGTTTCTTGACCACAATATTGATAGTATTGACACCGATGAAACCCAGGTTCGTATTGTTGGTGAGCCATCCGAGCTGTATGCTATTAAGGCGACGGCGGATAAGGCCGGTCTTAAAGTGGATACCGTACAACTTGAATGGATACCAACGACGTTTGCTTCGGTCCCTGATGAGGCTGATGCCGAAAAAGTATATAATTTTTTAAATGCGCTGGATGAACTTGATGATGTTCAACACGTGTTTGCCAACATAGCGTAAAGTGATATTTGCATGAAGCTACAACAAAATTCCATGATTACCAGCATGACTGGCTTTGCCAACGTTTCAGTAGTTATGCTGGAGCATGACGGTGAGCAATGCAGTGTTGATATTGAAATAAAAACGTTTAACTCACGTTTTTTTGAGCCAACCTGTAAGCTGCCAAACGCGTTGAGCTCATGTGAGATGGAT
Source organism: uncultured Pseudomonadota bacterium (assembly GCA_964429275.1). Lineage (GTDB taxonomy): Bacteria > Babelota > Babeliae > Babelales > JAUPTZ01 > JAUPTZ01. The sequence goes on along the minus strand of CAYSBJ010000002.1, from coordinate 330,133 downwards.
CTGATTTCGCGTATGAAAAGTGGCTTAATCCGTGGCCGTGTGTACTGTACGGTCCGCATTAACAGCCATGGGGCATTGCTGGAAAAAACAGTATTTTCTCCTATCCGCGTACAAGAATACCTTGACGCGAGCGCGTATATCCAAAAACAATTTGGCCTTATTGGTCAGTTGACTATCGCAGAGATGATGAATTTACCGCAGGTTTTTTCTTCTGAACGCGCGGCCTTGTCCGATGAAGCCATTGCCCGCTTTTTAGCTGGTGTTGATGATGCGGTAGCGCAAGTACACGAAGCGCGAAAAAATGAAGGAAAGCGATTACTCGTAGATTTAAGTAATCGGCTTGATGCTATTGTGCGTACGATGAGTGAAATTGAGGGTATTACGGCAAAGTTGCTTGCCGCGCAGAAAGAGGAAGTTGCGCATTGCCAACAGCAGGCTCAGGCTGGTGATGAGACGGCCCGCGCTTTATTGCCGGAACGACTTGCTGCACTTGATAAAATGGATGTACATGAAGAAATTATCCGTTTTGGTTCGCACGTACAGGCAATTGAGCGATTGTTAGCTGATACAGCAATAGAAAAAGGCCGCAAACTTGACTTTACCTTGCAAGAGTTGATGCGTGAGGTAAATACCGTTACTTCAAAATGCACCAACTATGAAATGAGTGCGCGTGCGGTAGACATTAAGGTGGAAATTGAGAAAATTCGCGAACAAGTGCAGAACATTGTCTAGGATTTACCAGCTCAGGTAGACTAAGCCTATCAATGGTAAATAAATTTTAGGATGCGCCCTCTTGTGGGGCGCATCTTTATAGGGAGTGATCGTGTCAAAAAAAATAGTGGTTTTCCTGTTTTGCTCTATGACAGCAATGCATGTCGTGAGTGCCGGCGCTGGGCGTTCGGCTGCTCGTTGGGGTGGCCTTGGTGTGGGAGCGGCGGCAAGCCTCTTGATTATTGCTGCGCAGGCAAAAATTAAGACACTGGAGCAAGCAGTTAAGCGAGGTGCTGTTGCTTTGGCAGATGCAGACCTTGAGCGATTGTATGTGCTGCGTAATTGGGCGATTGGCTTTTTAGGACTTGGAGGTTCGCTGTTCGCTGGTAGCTTGCTGAGCAATGCGGACCAATTTGGGGCTACGTCAGCAGTCGCGGATCCTGCTGGTAAAGAAGGAGTTATTGTAAAGTTGCCTGAGCTTTCTGGGTCTGTGCCACTTGAGCCGACCATGCCACGTGTGTTACCTGCGCTGCCAGAGAGCGAATCTGCTCCTGCTATTGCTCTAAGCAAGGATGATGTTGCGGCTGCATCTTCACCAATGTCTATGGCGGTGGGTTTATCTTCTGTGGAGGCTCTCTCTTCGGCGCTAGTTTCTTCAGTTCTGACGCCATCCTCTCCGATCTCCAGAGAGAGGCGCCAGAGTAGAGCATCCGGCAAGCCGAAAAGAGTTGTAAAGCCACCATTAACAGTTATCAAAGATAGTCAAGATATTGTTCCGGGTGTTGTTGGTGCGACACTGAGTATGTCGGTTGCGGGTAATCTTACTGACGATATTATTGTCCGAAAATTTTTGGGTGACCTTTCGGTGGAAGATAAAAAAGGAATAGCTTTTTTTGAAGCGAATGCTCCAGTTACCTATGCAGATAATCAGTTGGTTTCGCGCGTGGTCAGCGAGATAACGACTTTGGTGAGCAATGACGGGGCACCAGCCGGGCATTTTTTAAATTTTGATTTTAGCCTGTCGCGGGACGAGTTATTTTCGGTTTTTCATACCGTGAAAATTCCAGGGGACGGCCACTGTGCTGGACATTGTTATATTTTTTTTAAGAGTGGTCTTGCTGACGTTCCAAAGCAGCCATACTACTTTGGGGCTTCTTTTAATGCACTTGCAGATGCAAGAAAGCGATTGTTTCAGGAGCGATTGGCTCAAGTGCCAAAAAGAGAAAGAAAAAATGTTACACCGGGACTACGCAGATCTATTGGCATGGGGCATTGGAAAAAGGGTGCGTCGCAGGTTTGGGAAACAGATATGCCGCGCTCACAAATAAATACGAGTCTTCCAGCTCCGGTGGATAGTCAGTATTATCTGGGCCAGGAAGATGTGCTGCTTATAGCTAAAATACTGCATAAACCCGTTCTTATCTGGACAGGTGCTGATGAAGGTGGGTATCGCATTTCATATAGTGCAGGGCTATCTCAAAAGCGCTGGGAAGGCCTGAAGCAAGACGTGGCTTCCTGTTGTCACATTTTGTTCAGTCAGACTGGTAGTCAGTTGGATACTGGAGGGCGAGGGCATTGGTCAGTTTTGGTACCAAACCCGCTTCCTGTTGAAACCAAAAAAGAGCAAGAAGAACAATGAAAAAAGCGCTTTTATTACTTTTGCTTATGATAACTTGTGATGGATCAGCAATTCCCCTTAAGCCAATGGTGCGTTGGGGCGGAGCCGGCACTGCAATCATAGGGGCGCTTACTGCGCTGGCGATGCATAATCGCGTGCGAAAATTAACGTTGCGGCGGAAGGCGTTGCTGCTTCTGCGCGAGCAGGCGCGCGATCGGAGTGTTCAAGAACGCTTTCAGCTGCTTAATGCATTGTTGTTGGCTGAAAGGCAAATCATCCTTGCTACTCATTATAGGCGACTCGGGCTTCTTGCTGCGGGAGCCGGTGTATCGGCTCTGGGGGGCAGTTTTTTGATGCGAGAGAGTGATAGTACAAATGATGATACTACGAATGCCGAAAAACGAGTTAGTGGCCAGGATTTTACAATAACGAGTGGCATACTGCCGGCCGATATCTCGAGTGCGCCGACGGTACCTGTCTCTGATGATGTTATTTCGGGCGCTCTTGCGCAATTGCATGAAAAAATAGAGAGCAAGGACTATGCTTCTCGCGAAGTTCAGTCGATTTTTAAGACGCTTTTGCATCCAATTAATGTGCCTGCCGATAACTCTTGTGGTATTCATATGATCGAGTTTTGGCATAAATGGCAAAGTGATGGGCCCCAAGCTTTGGACAAAAAACCAACTTTTTTTAGCGCAACGCGGGATCAAGTTGCACGGCAGAGATCGTGGCTTATGGATGAAGTAGAGCGTCATATCAATGATGAAATTTCGCACAAAGATACGATCATAGAGAAAGACTTGTTTTTTTCAGTAGCAATAGAAAATAAGGACGATATTGACATTGGCCCGTATTATTGGGTACGACAAATTCTGGCGGATAAGCTGGTTAATCTGGATCCTGATAAAGATTTAAAGCCTTTTATCCGTGCCGCTCTTGCAAATTACAAAGATGTTTTTGGTAAAAAGGGTTCGACTGATTGGCTTGATGTCTCATTTCTACCTTTGGTTGCCAAAGAAATGAAGTGTCCGATCCTTGTATGGGCAAAAAATGCCAAGACTGGGGGCTTTGATATATCCGAAAAGATTAATTTTGAGGGCTGGGATGGCGATTTGTCTAAAATATGTCATGGCGTTAATCTTGTTGATCATTGGGTGCCGGCAATTTTGAAACCAGAAGTTATTGCTCTTTTAAGGGGTGGCGCAGAGAGGAACACATGAAGTCACAGATGGCGATTTTTGCGGCGTGGTTGCTTGTTGTTTTGACAGGATCACTTGAGGCCGTTACGGCGAAATCTACAATGCGCTGGGGAGGTGCTGGGGTTGCAGGAGCTGGGCTGATAGTTGCGCTGCGTATGCATAAAAAAGCGGCGGCACTGGAGAAAAAATTAGCAGAAAACGCAGCGGTCTTGGGTGCAAAGCGCTCGCGTAACCGGGCACTTGCTGGAGCACTTCTGGGGGCAGGAATTGCGGTGGGGAGCCTGCTTATGCAGAATGAGGCGTCGGTACCGCTAGCGCCGAGAGCGCCAGAAGAGCAGGTAACATTGGTTCCCATTCAAGAGCACCAGGAAGTCGTGAGTGCGCCAAGTGATCTTCCAGTCGTGATCCAGCAATCGATCTCAACGCCTTTTATTGTACAGGAATCTATGGAAGACGCTTCAACGAAGGAAATTCTTGTTGTTAACAATGTTTCGGAGGTAGTGGTTTCTGGTCGTGAAGCTCGTTTGCACGATGTTGCTCGTATGGCACGGGCGCAACCTGGTGCGCAAGGATACGTTGCATTCTCACAAATACCACGTGGCTTTAGTGATGATGAAAAAATTCGAAGAGCCGTTGAGATTGGGAATAGGTTTCATTCGCTTTTGACTCAGGGAGATCGTACTGAGGCTGAAGAAGCTGAATTTAAAGCTTTTCGGACTAAGAACTGGGCTGATTTTTTTGATACATTATTTGATGTTGTGGAAGTTCCTTCCGATCATTATTGTGCATACCATGCTTACTTTTTTTATAAATGGTGGCATGGGTCAGGTCTTGCTCGGAATACAATGCGTCCAGTTGCTTTTGCGGCTGATTTAAGCATGATTCACGTTTTCCGGGCTCAAATTGCGGACCGTTTAGAGGCTGAATACCGACGTAGATATTCAGGGGAGGCTCTTGAGAAGCATTTGGACATTGTCGTTACTAAATACCGGTCGAGAGTTGCGAGCAGTTCTGTTTGGGATATGCCGAGTTCATTGCATAGGTCGGTTCGTACTGGCCTGTTTAAGAAGAATAATTTGGGATGCATCTTATATCTGTGCGGCCGTACGAAGATTTCATTGGATATGCGATATTATATTTTTTTGAACGACAATCACTGGAATGCAGCTATTCTTAAGCCAGAGGTAGTGGCGTTTTTAAAAAAAGATAAAGAGGGAAATGCGTGAAACAGGCGCTTACGATTCTTCTTGTTATTTTTTCTTTGGGGGTCGATTTTTCTGGGATAAATGCGAAATCTGCAGTGCGCTGGGGAGGTGCTGGGGTTGCAGGAGCCGGGTTGATAGTTGCGTGGCGTATGCATAAAAAAGCATTGGCCTTAGAAGCGGCATCGGGTGAGACAGCTCTCATTTCTCGCCTCAGGCGTTCACGAAACGTGGCCTTTTTGGTGGCGATGGTTGGGGGTGGGGCTGCCGCTGGAAGCTTTTTTGTGAAGAGACGGGCGCTTCCTGTCGATCCGGTGAGTGTAGCAGTATCATCGCCGGTACAGCTCGACAGCATGCAGATGACAAGCAAAAGCAGCCCATCGTCTGCAGTGATTCCTGAGCAAACTCCCCCCGTGCCGGCCAAGGAGGCGCTCCAAGGAGGCTCTGAGAAAGAGTTTTCATCGGTGGATAGGGTTCTTGAGCTGACAAGTAAGTTGAGGCAGCCGTCGCTTGAACACGTGGCACGCTATGGGCGAGATGAAGCACTGATGGATGGATTCGTAGCATTTTCAAGTGCGCCTAAACCCTTTGATGAGAGGAAAGCACTGGGCATGTTGCAGACCTGGGATAGGTATGCGCTTCTTCGTAGTCGCCATTATGATCAACTATCGGACGCTGAGCGAGCTGAAATACGGCGAATGGGAAATGAGACTTGCTGGTCCGATTTTTTTAATACTTTGTTTGATGTGGTGCAAGTTCCGCCAGACCATTATTGTTGCTATCACTCCTATTTATTTAACAGGTGGTGGCGTCAGGCGCGTTCGGCGCTTAAGAAGCGGCGTCCTGTGTGCTTTGCAGCGAGTGAAGCAGCGATTCATAGGCTACGCGCAGAGGTTGCTGAGAAACGAGAGGCTCTGGCGCGGACGCAGAAAACAGGTGATGAACTTGTAACAGCGCTGAAAGATATTAATGCTATATATCGATCACAGACGAGGAGCGCCCGTAATTGGGCTGATCCGGTGGTAGATCTGGGTGATGAGGCTGTAGGTGTGAAGTGGTCGAAAGACCCGCAGACCGGCGAAGTAAGTTTTTCAGCGCTTCCGCACGATTTTCGAGATCTTAGTCGTTTAGTTCATTATTTTTTTGTAGACGGCTCCCACTGGGAAGCAGCAGTCCTCAAGCCAGAAGTGTTGATGCTCCTGGAGCGGCGTAAATCGTTTTCGACAAACCCCAGCTAATCTCTTGTGTTTCAAGAGTAAATACCATACCCTAATCCCATTATGGTTTACTTTTACAAGCACATTCCAAACACTTTGACTGTCTTGCGTATTTTGAGTGCTCCCTTCTTGTGGTATGCGATTTCCACGCACGCGGTTGGTTTAGCCCTCATTCTCATCACGTTTGCTATTGTGAGCGACTTTGGTGATGGGTATATTGCGCGGCGTTTCTTTCTTTCTTCACGCGCCGGGTCATTTCTCGACCCACTCGCTGACAAAATTGTTATTCTCTGTGCCTTTGTTGCCTTATGGCAGCAGCAGATGATGCCATGGTGGGTCGTGTTTCTGGTGGTCTGGCGTGATGTGGCTGTTACTTTTTTGCGGACATTCATGGTGCGCCGTGGGCTAGTACTCAAAACTTCTTGGTTTGCTAAAAGCAAGACTGTCTTTCAATTTTTTGCGTTGTATCTCTTTGTGCTTGGCGCGGGACGCTATGGATCATTTTTTTATTGGCTGAGTGTTGCGACAGCGGCTATTACCGTAGCATCATCGGTGAGTTACTGGGTCGCAGTCGGGCGCATGGTGCTACAGAAAAGAACAGCAAAGTGAATATGAACAAAACTGCTATTTTTATTGCTTCTTGTGGAGGGCTTGGGCATAGTCATTACATGCCGGGAACGGTGGGCAGTGTTGCTGCAATGATCGCACACTATGTATTGCGTATGTTCTTGCCACTGAATGTTTTGGTATTCCTCGGTGTCTGCATGACGATTCTTGGTTTTTGCTCGGTGCGCAAAAGTATTGCTTCGCCGACAGAAGATCCTTCGTGGATCGTTATAGATGAGTGGTGTGCGGTGTGGTTTATATGCTGTGCAGTGCCGTATGTTGAGTGGTGCTATCTTTTAGGATGTTTTGTTTTTCGTATTTTGGATATTGCAAAAATTTGGCCGGTGAGCCTTGCAGAGGGTGCTCCCGGGGCGTGGGGTATCTTCTTAGATGACTTTGTGGCAGCATTTTTAACGGTAATATTCTTGTCTTGTTGCGCAATACCGGCTATTCTGTAGCCCTTAACGATAAAACCACGATTTCTAGTGCTATTTTGTGAATGAAAGGATGCGCAATCCATGGCGAACGAGAAGATTACTCCGGCGACTCAGATCATACCTTTATCTATTGAAAAAGAATTAAAATCCTCGTTCCTCGATTACGCTATGTCGGTTATTGTAAGCCGCGCATTGCCTGACGTTCGTGATGGATTAAAACCGGTGCATCGTCGTATTTTGTACGCTATGCATAAGCTTGGTTATTATCACGATCGGTCGTATCGTAAATCAGCTACCGTGGTCGGTGACGTTATTGGTCACTACCATCCACACGGGGACCAATCGATTTATCAAGCAATGGTTGTATTGGCGCAAGATTTCTCTAAACGGTATCCGGTTCTTGATGGTCAAGGTAACTGGGGTTCGATTGATGGTGACAACGCTGCGTCGATGCGATATACCGAAGTTCGCATGGCAAAGATTGCCCAAGAATTGCTCGCTGATATCGAAAAAGATACGGTACCTTTCGTGCCAAACTTTGACGAATCGACAACTGAACCAACACTGCTGCCAAGTCGTATTCCACATTTACTGCTTAACGGTTCTAATGGTATTGCTGTTGGTATGGCCACCAGTATTCCACCGCACAACTTGAATGAAGTAATTGCTGCGTGTATTGCGATTCTTAAAAATCCACAACTTTCAGAGAGCGAATTGTTTAGCCTGATTCCTGCTCCCGATTTTCCGACAGGTGGCGTCATTTGCGGTCGTGCAGGCATTGTTGAGGCGTACCGTACTGGCCACGGTAAGGCAGTTGTTCGCGGGGTTATTTCGATTGAAGGCGAAGAAACCAATAAGACAGCGCTTGTGGTTACTGAGCTTCCGTACCAAGTAAATAAGTCAGATTTGATTACACGTATTGCTGATCTGGTAAAAGATAAAGTGATTGATGGTATCTCGAACATTCGTGATGAATCATCTAATCGTGGCGGTATTCGTGTGGTGATTGACTTGAAGCGTGGTGAAATCCCGCAAGTTGTTATCAATCAATTATTTAAACACACGCCGCTGCAAGTCAATATTCCAATTCTCCTTCTTGCTATTCACAATAATCGTCCATTATTGTTAACGCTGCGCGAAATTATTGAACATTTCTTGGCGCATCGCCGTGAGGTAGTTATTCGTCGTACGCAGTTTGATCTGCGCAAAAGCATGGCACGTGCTCACATTTTGCAAGGCTTGATTATTGCGCTGGATAATATTGATCGTATTGTGACTTTGGTAAAAGCAGCAGAAAGCCCTGAAATTGCGCAAAGCGAATTGTGTACTACATTCCAATTGAGTGTGCTTCAGGCGAAGGCGATTTTGGATATGCGTCTGCAACGGTTGACGGGGCTGGAGCGTGGAAAGATTTTGGAAGAAATGAGTGAGCTACAAAAGTTCATGCATGATTTACGCCAAATTTTGAATGATCGCCAAGTACTCACACAGGTTATTTTGACCGAGCTTGAAGAGATTCAAACGAAATATACTGATCCACGTCGTTCCCTCATTTCACATGGAATTGATGCGATTAGCGAAGCTGACCTTATTCCTGACGAAGAAGTGGTCGTAACGTTGACCCATAAAGGTTATATTAAACGAGTTATCCTTGAGACCTATGCATTGCAACATCGTGGTGGCAGAGGTAAGAAAGGCATGGCTGATTTGGGTGATTCCGATGATGTTATGCAAGATTTATTCGTAACTAAGAACCATGATGACTTGTTGTTCTTTACTAATGTTGGTCGTGTATACACTCTGGCGGTATATGAAATACCAGAAGGGTCTCGTACTGCAAAAGGGCGTGCTGTCGTGAACCTGCTTTCATTGGCAGAAGGAGAGCGTGTTGTAAAACTTTTGTCAGCTCGTGAACTTGAAGGTAAGTTTCTTGTGATGTGTAGTAAGAACGGTACGATCAAAAAGACCGACGCAACTCTGTTTTCAAAGATTCGCTCAACAGGTATTCGGGCCGTCACTCTTAATGAGGGAGATGAGTTGGTATTTTGTGGTTTGAGTTCCGGCCATGACACCGTGGTTATTGCAACAAAACTTGGACAAGGTATTCGCTTCCGCGAAGAAGAAATTCGTTCAATGGGACGTCAGGCAACTGGTGTTCGTGGTGTGCGTTTGCGCCAAGGTGATGCGGTGGTTGGTGTGGTTGTTATTAATAGCGACAGTAACTTGTTGTTTGCTACTTCACGTGGCTATGGTAAGCAGGTTCGAGTGTCTGACTTCCGTGTTGCACATCGTGGCGGTCTTGGAGTGCGTACTATTCCAACGTCTACACGTAACGGTACCGTTATTGGCTTGGTTGTAGTGTATGAAGATTCAAACATTCTTTTGATTGATAAGAATGGCAAAATTATTCGTTTAGCGCCGGGTGAAATTCGAACAATGGGACGACAAGCGCAAGGTGTCCGACTGATTCGTCTTGATAGCGATCAATTTTTGTCTGGCTTAGTATCGTTTAGCGAAACAGAGCAAGATGATGAAGGAGCAAAACTTTCCGATGAGCCATTGCTTGGTGGTGTTGAAGAAGGCAACGTGCCGGATGAGGATGACTCTGATGATACTGGTAGCACTGGTGGTACCGAAAAAGCTGCAGAAGTGCACGCTATTGGCAGTGAAGAATTGTCTGACGAAGCAGTAGAGATGTCAGGGAATGATGAGCTTGATATTTAGATAGGTAGAGTTTTGGGGGTCCTCTTGCAGAGCAAAAGCGACCCCCTTTTGCTTCCGACTCTTTTGCCTCGCCTAGACAACCCGTTTAGGGCCGCCGCTCCTACGGGATCTAAGCCGAGCCACGTTGTAGTATCGAAAGCAGGGCTGCTCAGCAAAAACCATAGTTGCTCAAAGGACGGTACATGATTTATAAAACAATTCTACAGCTTGCGCTTCAGCCAGGCATCGGTATGACAACGCTCGCTCGCTTGTATGTAACAGGGCGAGAGCAGCTGCCTATCCTACGGGGTATGGGGAGCGATACAATTGTAAATCAATACAAAATTGCGCCGCGTCAAGCGGCTTTTATCTATGCTGCTTTGAATGATGATACAGCTTATCTCGCGCACGAATCATGGTGTGCTGCCAACAACGTCCGCGCCATTCTTTTGGGCGATCCTGAGTATCCAGAACTTTTGGCGCATATTGGCGCGCCACCGGTGGTGATATGGGTCAAAGGCAAACTGCCGACGACTGATGCTTCCTGTGCTCTTGTCGGCTCGCGTGATGCAAACCATTATGGAAAGCGTGCGGTGCACATGCTAGTGCCTGCCTTAGTAGCTCAAAATATTGCAACGATTAGTGGCGGTGCTCGTGGAATTGATACTTTTGTGCATGAAGAAACAATCAAAGCTGGCGGGAAAACCGTCGCAGTTATGGGGTGCGGCTTGGCTCACACATATCCGGCAGAGCATTACGAATTATTTGCGCGAATTGTAGCAAGCGGTGGTGCGTTGCTGTCGCCGTTTCCACCGCAAACACCGCCGGTTGCAGGCCTTTTCCCGGTGCGCAACCGCATTATCGCTGGGCTTTCAAATGCCTGCATTGTCGTGCAAGCAGCCGCCAAAAGTGGAGCGCTTATAACAGCGACTCACGCGCTTGAAGAAAATCGTGAAGTAGGCGCAGTGCCAGGTCCGATTGATGATCGTTTGGCTGCTGGGACAAATGACTTACTCAGACAAGGAGCGCATGTAGTTGTTGATGGTGCAACTGCCGTCGAATTGTGTGGCAAGAAGGCGGAACGCATTACGCATGAAGCCTTTTCTAGAGTGGAAGATCCTGGCAAAATGGCGCTTTTGCGGTTGCTTACGCGCCCAAAAAGTTTTGATGAATTATTAGAAGAATATAATGGCGCATCAGCAATGCTGCAGGAGCTATTGTTTGTTCTGCAGTTGGCCGGTAAAGTAGCACAGAACCATGCCGGACTCTGGATGCGTTGTGATTAAAAAGGAATTTTATGAAAGAAAAAAACATATTGTATCTTGGCTCGCAATCGCAGGCGCGCTATGAATTACTTACCCAGGCGCAGATTCCATTTAAAGTGATTGAACTGTCTGTGTGTGAGGAAGATGCGGAAGTGTCTGGAACGGTGCAGGAGCAAGTAAAAGCGTTGGCGCAGTACAAACATATTGGTATTGATGTGCCTGCATTGATTTCAGCGCACGAAGAATCAAGACAACCTATTTTTTTGTTGACCGCTGATACACTCATCGCCGGCTGCACCGATGGTCAGCTCTACGGCAAGCCACGCGATAAAGAACATGCAGTGGAAATGCTTAAAAAACTTTCTACTCAGCACATTGTAGTAGCTACGGGGATGTGTTTTTCGGTATGGAAATACCACGAAGAAGAAGAGGGCTGGTACAATCCAATATTTGAAACCTGGGTTGCCGATGCAACCGCGGAGTTTTATGTTCGCGAAGATGAAATAGAGAAGTATTTGGCTGCCTGCCCAGCAGCTATGAAGGCCTGTGCAGCAACGGCAGTTGAAGGACCAGGGATTTCTTACTTTAAATCAATGAATGGTTCGTATACCGGAGTTCTTGGGCTTGATGTGTACGGGTTGCGCGAAAAACTTAAGGATTCAGGTTTTTAGTTCGTAGTGCGTATGCGAGTGTAATGCGTATGAGCGAGTCACCTTCTTGTTTTTCGGGTGTACATATCCAGAACGTATTAAGTATTTTTATAATGTCGGCAGGCTGTGCAGCAGATTCGTTTTCTTCCTGTGTACTTGGCAAAGAATTGTTTCCGGGGCTTTCAGCTTCTTGAGTTAGCGATGCTAAGAGTGCTGTTGTTTCAGGTGTGGTGATTGGAAGAAGAAGCACTGGTTCTGATGGCAACGGACTCTCTTCCAGTGGGTCTGGTTCGGCGTGGTGGGTTGATTGAGGGCTGATTAGTGGTGGTATGAGCACAAATGGCTCTGACTGCTGTGTATCTAGTGTTTGTCTGTTGGTTGATTTGAATTCCTGATAACTGTTTTTAAACTTGTCTACAAAAATGATAGCGCTTGCGATGCTAAGTATGCAGAAAACGCCGCCTGTGATTGTGCATACGATATATTTTATTTTTGATTGATTGTATTCAGCCTGATCTTGCGATGTTAGCTTTTTCATGTGTTTGTACAATGCAATAGCCTGCGTGGCTGCGATCGCGGTGCCGACAATGCCCCCGGCCATACCAACGCCAGAAACGAGAAGCCCTGAGAAGTTATCACTTCCTGGTCCAAATGATTGGTATAATCGATTCGAGAGTTTTAGTTGGTCATCATTACTGCTCGCGGCACAAAAATTACATACGAGTGGGAAGAGGAGATAATATTTTAGCGTGCGCACAAGGAGCCTCATAAAATGGCGCAAGATGAGCAGCAAGAGTCATCGTCGGCCTTAATATTTATGTCATGTCTCGCAAGATAATGGGCGAGGGGGGTATGGCATGGATAACCGCGATTAATTGCCTCTTTAAAGCACCGCGAAGCTTCAGCGTGGTTGCCGACTTGATAGCGAAAAATACTGGCAAACGCAACAAGGTGCTTGTAAAGAAATTTGTCTTGACTGAAACTTTCAATAAAGGCGTAGAGCGCAGCAGCTTTCTCGTACTTTTTTTCCTTGTAAAATTCCCGGGCGGTACAGCTTAAGCTTGTGGTCCATGTTGGCTCTGATTGATCAGGTTTTGTAGTCATTCCTCGCCGAGGAAGGTCAAGGATTGAGATGGCACAATGTTCGAGGGCTCGGTAGAGCACCATATAGTAATCATGGTCAAAAATTGGAACGAGTAGTGTTTGTTCATCGTTAGTCTCATTTTTTGTTTCTTCAGCGGCTTCAGCAGTACTGTCAGATGGTGTTGAATAGTGATTATATATCCATTTTATAAATAGGTGAGGGGCGCCGCTAATGTCCTGGCAAACGCCATTCCAGAGCATGCGTAAAGCTAGAGGCAGTAGCGTTGGGTCATGTTGAGATTGCTTGAGCTGTTCGGCGCATAGTAATAAAAAGCACCGTGGGGTGTCGTTGGGTTCTTCAGGGTTTATGAATTTTTCTAGGAGCCTAAAATGGCCGTCGTCCCCGGCCTGGAGAACTTGTGGTAAGTGGCTATCGTATGCAGCGATGAGTCTTTCAGCTATTCTGCTTCTCTCGTCCACTACGTCTTTTTTGTACAGAAAACGCCCTGCGAGCGGGAGAACTTCGATGATAGGGACGTAGTGTTGTGACGGCGCTGTCTCCATCCATTTTTTATTATAGTACAGCGTTGTCTCGTGTGACCACACCAAGAGGCTGATGATTGCGTCTTCCATCGCTTGTTCATACAGAGAGTAGTTCTCGTCATCTGCGGCCATCTTAGGAAATACGATTTTCATCGCATTATTATCTGCTGAGGTTGTGGTATCAGTTATAAAGAATTTGCTTGGGATGCAGATACGTCGGTTACTAGATACCCACACTGAGGGCCATTCATCTTGAGATGGCAGCGCTCGTTCTGTTGCGGGCGTAAGAAATGTCGTATGTACTCCATTGGCTGTCGCAGTGGCGATGATAAATCCTTTTGTTTGAGGAGTGTCTGCCGCATATAGAGGGAGGCAGGTAGCGCAGTAAAAAATAATAAATAACCTTAGCAACTTCATAAGACCTTCAGTGTCACATGCTTTTTTTCTTGAATATTCCAAATATTTCTACCGTTTTTGCTATTTTTGCGGTATATATTGCCGCTCTTTTTTTTGGTTGAAAGTATAAAGTATGGATATGTCTGTTTTAGTTTCGTTGCCGTTATGGCTTGTATTTACCTTGGTCGGATTGCCACAATTTTCTGAAACAGTGTATTCTCCTTCCTTGCCTGATATTGCACATGCACTTACAACCTCGGTCTCGATGGTTGAATACACGTTGACGATCTATTTGTTCGCCTTTTCATTAGGCATGTTGTTTTGGGGGAAGATTTCTGATTTCTACGGAAGAAAGCCAAGCATGTTGGTGGGGATTGCAACATACTTAATTGGGTGCATTGCTTGCTATTACTCAACCTCTATAAATATGCTCTTGATTGGTCGCTTTGTGCAAGCTTTTGGTGGAAGTGCTGGGAGCGTTGTCGGCCAGGCAATGTTGCGAGATGTATTTCACGGTAAAGCTTTAAGTCGTGCGTATGCTGCTATGTCGAGTGCCCTGGGAGTGCCTCCTGCAATTGGACCCGTTGTTGGTGGTTTTGTTGCCGAAACGTTTGGCTGGTCTGCAGTTTTCTTATTGCTTGTGATTGTTGCAATGGCGGTAATGGGGCTGACGGCCGGATTGCTCCCTGAAACGCTTTCTCATGAAGAGCGGCGTCATTTTAGTCTTTGGGATATTTTTAAACGGCTTATTGGCGATGGGCGAGTCTTGGCATACACCTGGTTGGTTGGCTGTGCAAGTGGCCTCATGTTCAGTTACTTTTCTGAGGGTTCCTTCTATCTTATAGAGCTTTTTGGGTTGTCGCCTTTGTGGTATGGTATGAGTTTTGTTTTTCTGGCTATCGCAATGATAGCGGGGGGGCGCCTGGCTAGTTGGCTTCATCATCGGTATGAGTCGTACCAGGTGCTTGTGAGTGGCACGATAACAATGCTTTTTTCTACTGGTCTTTTTTCACTCGCAGCCTGGGGCCATTATAGTGGGTATGTGCCAGCAAGTGCTATGCTGGTAATCACTGTTGGTTCGCAGATGATTACAATGGCGGGTCGCTGTTTGGTTACCAGCACTTCACTTTCTGTGGGTTTGGCGGATTATCGGTGGTGCAGTGGTACAGCCTCAAGTGTTTTTGGCTGCATGTACTACATGCTTGCCTCCATTTTTACCTTTATTATTGGCTTACTGCATAATGGCTCCGTTTTGGTTATGCCGTTGTATTTCTTTTCTATCAGTTGTAGTATGGTGGTGGCATTGTATATGCTTAAAAACTCCGTTGCAAAAGCGATAAAAGTATAAAAGGAGACCAGTTAATGGCCAATATTCTATGTATGTGGTGTATGCTTGGTATGATAGGGGCGCTCTCTGCTGCGAGCGTTACAGAGCCGTTCGGCAAAGAAAATAATCAAGTATATGGGCCCTTAACAGAGCGCGAGACCTTGGAGAGAGAGGTTAAGCAACGTACGGGTGACATTGTTAAATTGCATTCTTTGGAGTATCGCAAGGACTCGCTTCTCGAGCGGCCTTATACGGCGAAAATTGAATTGTTGAATGCAGCTCGTAAAAAATCTAAGAAGAAAACCAAGCAGCTGCGGGACGTTTTTTACACGGTGGCTCTTTTTAATGCGATGGAAATGTTTGCTAATTCAATCGATTATAAAGAAATTTTTTTGGGAACAGATGAGAATGGCCGTAATTTTTTTAAGCGCATATTCCGTGACAAAGATACGACCGTAGCCGCACTGCGTCTTTTTGGGCCAGCTTTACTTTGGTTTTTCGTTTTTCGTCAGACTTGGTCAGATGCCGCGGCTATTAAAGAAGCTGAAGAGCAGTATCAATCTGTGCTGAAAAAAGTAGCGGATGAAGATAAATTCTATTCTCAATACTTGGCTACTTTAATACAGAAGTATGAGGGGGAGTGATCATGAAAAGTAGATCTATAATAATACTTTTTTTGTTTGTGAGCATCTGTGGAATGCAGGGTGAAGCTATTTTTGATGCTGCTCTTGCAGAAGATAAGCATCAGAAAGCGTTCTTTCTTGCTACTAATGTAGCGTTCTTGGCGGTGATTAATGTCTTGCAGATGAAAATTCAGGATAATGTTGATTTTAATAAGACTTTTTTCGGCAAAGATGAGCGGGGTCGTGGGTTTTTAAAGCGCTTGTTAAATGATAAGGAAACGGTTATTGCGACACTTCGTGTGGCATCTTCTGTGTTATTTCCGCTCCTTGCGTTCTATGCGGAGAGAAAAGCTTGGAAAAATGTTGAAGACGCGCGTAGAAAAGCTAGACAATCTCCCCACGTTCCGAGCGAATTGAAAGAGAATTGGGCTAATGATAAAGAAAAAATAAAACATCTTAGGAGCAAGCTAGAAGCAAAATTAGAAGAAAAATGTATGCGATTGGATATGTTGCGAAAAAAAGCTTCAGAATAAAAGAATAATGCGTAGGGTCTACATAAGTTGTTTATCAATCTTGTGCGCAAGTTTTCAGCTTATAAGCGAAGTCTCCATTAAAGAGCGGGCTGTGGCACTCGATGCCTTGAGAGAACAGCGGAACGCGGCTCTTGACCGCTGGAGCGTTTGTCGGGCTGATTATGCACAGGGTGGAATGCTTTACTTAATAGGTTCCGTGCTTGCCGTGGGAAATGGGATCGCTATGCTTGCTGATAAGCGGGATTACAGGAAGATTTTCTTTGGTAAAGATCTGCAGGGATGCGCTTTTTGGAAGCGCATATTTCGAGATAAGGCGACCACGATAGGAGCATTGCGCGTAGTGTTTTCTGCCTTTTTAATTATTAAGACGTTGCAAGTGCTCTATGAGTATAATAGGAAGGCCATGGCATGCAGGGACGCAGAAAGGAACTATGACGTACTTCAGAAAGAGTGTGAGAGCGCGTGCGCAGCTTTTGAATTAGCCTCTACTCAAGAGTTGCATTTAAAAGGAAAAAGCCTTGAAGCTTTAAAAGCTGAGCAAAGAACTATTAGCTTTGATAACTGGGCTACAGAGCAAGTCGTCAGTACCTTAAGAGGAAACTGCGATACTTTATCTTTGAACAGCAGGGCTATAGAGATTGCGCTCAGGCGGGGCGAACTCTGCGATGGTTTCCTTTCTACTATCATTGGAGCTTTTAAAGAAGGTACAGTTCGTGCCAAAAGCCAGCAGGATCTTTACCTTACCGCTCGAAAACTACTCTTAATGCGAGAGAAATATAATCTTTCCGTTGAGATTCTTGTGCGTGGGTATGCAGTACGAAACAAAAGTAACCAAGTTGACTGTGCATACACAGAGTTGGTGTGTATGACGGATCCCGCTCTCACGCAAAAATTAGAGTGGGTTGCCACGGTGCTTGGAGCTCAAGAGCGCGCGTTGCGCGATGCTCAGGCTGTAGCGTATGACAGGCTGCAAAGACGAGAAAAAGAGCTTGCGGTACTGAACGGAAACCCCCTCACTCCGTATTAGCTCACACCACTTTCTGAATTATTTTCATTCGTGAACAGCGCTTGATAGAGAATCCGTTGCGTTGGTGACTGAATGCTTTGAATCTCATTTACTTGTGCAGTAGTGTGTTCAGCGCATTTCGCGGCATGATGGCGATGCGTACGTGTTTTTTTCTTGGGTTGACGGGTAGCAATAAATGAGTCGTCCGCTGGATTGGTAAGTTCGAGGTTGTACTCAATAAAGCGCACAAAGTTACTGAGGGTTTCGTATAGTTTGTCAGAGGAAACAGTGGGTTGCGTGTTTTGCGAAATCGCAACGAGTTTCTCGCGAAGATCTGAATCGACTGTTTGCGCGATGAAGGCTGCAAATGCATCACTTTTATACTTTAAAACCCACTGCATAAATGTAATGAGCTCTATGGATATCGTCAATTGAGTGGACATGGTGGTCCTCCTTGTAAAAGATGCACGACGAAATAAACCTGTCGGCTAAGTCTTTACCAAGATGACCAGAAAAGTCATTAAGTTAGTGAAAATAGTTCCAAACCCTGTTATTTGGCGCCGCCTTGAAACGCATTCATCAAAAAGGCGGTAAATTCAGCTTCTTCTTGCGGAGACAACTGGACTTGCGGAAGGTTTTCAAACGCTTCAAGCTCATCGTCGCCATAATATTCATCATCGTAATCTTCATCAAGCACCGCCTGTAAATCGGCCAAAAACTGCTGAGAATTTTCCGGAGTTAGCTGATGAATTGGAGCTGGTGGTGTTGGCGCTGTCTTTTCTTCTACCGCCGGCGCGGGGGTAGAAGCGGGTTTTTGTGGTGTTTTTGAGTCATCCACGCTTGGCAGGTAGACCCACTGGGCTGCTTGACGCCAGGCGGATCCTACAACACGCTTTTTGGGTCCAGGAGGTGTTTTGTTGATAGATAGTGATTCTTCTTTGGTGATCTCAAGCGCTGTCACTGGTACGGGCTCGGCGGGCGATGCCATGATGGGCGATGCCATGACCGGAAGAAGTGAAAAGAGAAGTAATTGGAGAAGTAAAAGCATGAAAATCCCTGTAATAACCAACTTTTATGGATACAGGGTATAGCTTAGCAGTCAGGGAACCGTTTGACAACCGGCCCGCTCTTACTCTCGATCGAACAGGGCAAAAAGCGCAAACCGCATCAACTCTTCCCGTTGCTTTTCTGGTAATCGGGCCAGTGGCTTGGTTTCTTCGCGGTCTTACCTTCTCAATCTAGAGAAAGCACTTTTTTGATGGCTTCGGTACCATTAAGGACGGTTTTCACATGCGGCTTCCCCTTTTTGCAAAGAGTGCAAAAGCCGTATGGTGAAAAGGGGATCCCATTGGCTTGAAATGCATAGTAATGAGATTTAGTTTCAATGAGATAGAGGCACTTATTCTTCCATTGGATTTCTATTAAGCGCTCAGGCTCGCTTCGTAAGCAAAAGAATCTAATTGGGTTTGGCACGAACCAGCTTGCACTTTCATAGAACGCTATGGTGCCGTTATCGAGGGAAACTTCCTCTGCGCGATGTGCTAGCGGCAAAGAAATGCCTTTAAGCAGGTTTATCCTTGTAGGCACGCCACACAATTCGATTTCGTCTTGTGTAAATGTAAGACGCTGTTGTATGAAGCCATCGAGTTTGCTGCCACTGAGCCTTACCAAACATTCCACGCGGCCTTCTTTTCCGATTGCTGCCATCAAATCTGTGGTGCCAATTCGGCAGCCGACACTATTAAAGACATGGTAAGTCGGTTCCCAATTGATCGGAGAGGCGAAATAGTAAGGCCTTACCATAACAAAATAATAGGCTTTTTTGGCTACCTTTAAGAGTGAGAGCGTTGGTGGCTCTGTTTTATCTAATGAGGTAAGGAATACTTTGATACTTGATGGAATTTCCTTGACCATCGTTTCGGTTATTTCACCAAGATTGTTTTCTTTCAGAATAGAGCTTTCATTCCCATCTGGTCCTATTACCAGAAGATCTTCAAAGATATAAGTTGCTCTTTCTTCCCGCTTCTCGGCTTTAGCATCTGTGGAGAGTGCTACCATGTTTGTCGTAGGTGTCATAATAACAACAAGGGCCATGGCAATTAATATGTGTTTTTTCATGAAATTCCTTAGTTTGCAGGGGTTTTATAACTGATTCGTCGGGGATCAGTGTAGCAAGCCTGACAAAAAGAAAAAAGGTGGGGCGGGGGCGCTGCCCCATCCATTATTCTCTATCAAACAGCGCAAAAAGCGCAAACCGCATCAACTCTTCTCGTTGCTTTTCCGGCAATCGGGTAAACGGCTCGTTTCCTTTGATATCAATCAAATCAAGCCGGGCGCCGGCTTTAATGAGTATATGGGCGAATTGTATGTACAGAGAGCCTGCCTTGCCGTGAAGGTGAAGCGGGGTCTGCCCAAGGTCGTTCTGGGCATCGACCTGTGCTCCTGCAATAAGGAGGATATGAGCCATCTTTAATGTTTTGGGGGTCAAATGGGTAGCGATTACGTGTAGCGGGGTGTTGCCGTACTCATCTCGTATGACCGGGTTAGCCCCACGGGTGAGCAGAAAAGTGACCGTTTCTATGTCTCGGTTCAGAATGGCTGCAACGATAGGGGATAGCCCGCCACACAAAGCGTTGGTATTTGCACCTTGCGCAATAATGCGGGCTATCATTTGAGGGATACATTTATTCTGAACGGCGCTCAAAAGCGCTTCATCGAGCGTTTTTTGTGCTGAATACAGCGCGGCTTGGACTTTTGGTGAGCTCTGCAAGTCGGTTGCGCTACCCAGCGGGCCCTCATGAATTTCATGAATTGAATGCTGACGATATACCAGCTGTTGCCCCAGCGCGTCGCTACAAAGGTAGGCCGGCGCAGGCAACTGCACTTTTTTACGTTTCATTATACGTTTCTCCATTTTTTCTCAAGAGCCGGATGTGTTAGTCCCAACGCTTGATATGTTCTTAGTATGCAGACGAACTATTCTCATTGTAAATAGTATTTTAAAAATAGGCCTAGAATGCACGTTTTTTCGCTTTTCATGATGTGGGTTCGCGGTGTCGCCCTCGTAAGACTTGCGCTCTCTGCCGTATTGCCTATAAACTGGGCGCCATAAACCAAAAAGGACCGCATGATCCCGCATCAAATAACGCTTTACAACTTTCTGAGCTACGGGGCAACTCCCCAACTCATCTCATTTGAAGGCTACAGCCTTATCTGCCTCTCCGGTCGCAATGGCCATGGCAAATCGGCCCTGCTTGATGCCATGACCTGGGCATTGTGGGGGCAAGCTCGTAAAACCACTGGAACTGCAAAGCCTGACGAGGGCTTGTTGCGCTTGGGGGCCCGCTCGATGATGGTGATGTTTGAATTTTATGTGGATGCCCGACTTTACCGCGTACGGCGCGAGTTAACCATGCGTCCGGGGAATAAGCCGTATGTAACGCTTGATATTAGCGTTTATGATGCGCAGGCTGAGCTGTTTCACAGCCTGACCGACAAAACCCTTCGTCAGACGCAAGAGGTTATCAATCGTATTCTAGGCCTTGAGTATGATACGTATGTGAATTCTGCTTATTTACGTCAGGGCAATGCCAATGAATTTTCTCAAAAGTCGCCCAAAGACCGAAAAAAGATCCTGACCGCTATTCTGGGCATTGATAAATACGATGCGTTGCAAACTCGTGCGCTTGAGCGGGCCCGAGACTATAGTGCGCAAATAACAGTTTTAAAGGAGCTTATCCTTTGTGACGAACAGGAACTTGCCACTTATGATGCAGTCGTATTGCAGGAGCAGATTGTTACGGCTGATGTTGTGCGATGCATGAATGAAATTGCCATTCAAGAAAAAGATCGGGCTATTCTTCAGGAATCGTACGCACACTATACTGCCAAACAACGAGACTATCAGCTGCGCACCGAAAGTCTTGCGCAGGAGTATGCGGCGTTGAATGCGCAGCGGCGCGCATGGGGAGGTATCGTGGCTGCCTACCGGCGCGATGTGGCAGCGATCCGCGGGCTGTTGAGCCGGGGGCAAATTCAAGAGCGGCTTTCACAACTACGGGCCCAAGAGATGGTGGCACGTGGACAGCAGCGTGAGATGTTAGTGTTGCAGCAGCAGGCAATGGCGGTAGAGAAAAGTATTTTTATGCGGGAGCAAAAACTGCAGCAAGAGTTGGCCATTGCGCAGCATGAACTGATGCAAAAATTACAAGTGGCCGACCTTGCCTGTCAGCAGGCACGTGGCTTTGAAAAACAACTGCGTACTCAGCGAGAGCAGCTTCTTGCTGAAATCGCAATTATCAACCGCCAGCAAGAAGAAGGAGGGCGCGATGTGGACAGCCTAACTGAAGAGATGGCTGCATATACTGTTGTTCGGAACCGTTTCGAGAAGCGAAAGACTTTTTACAATACTTACGTTCCTCGCATGCGGTGGTTGTCGGGACAGCAGCAAGAGCTGAGCCATAAAGCGGCAATGGTGGGAGATGAAAGTCCGAGCTGCCCCTTATGTGAGCAAATGCTGTCGTCTAAACGAAAGCAGTTTCTGCAAGAAAAGCTTCACAAAGAGGCCGCTATTGTGGCTCATCAAGCGACGCGATTACAGCGAGTTTTAGAGGCGCTCAAGGCATTGTTGATCCAAGATCATGCCCGAGTCAAGGAAGGAGAGGCCCTTCAAAGTGCATTGCAAACCGCCTGTGGCCAGCAAGAAGTGCGGGCGGCTCGCCAGGCGCATTTGCAGGTGCGGCTGATGTCGGTTGATGAGGCACTTGCCAAAGCGGCCAGCGAGGCGACAGCATTACAAGAACGGTTGACTTCAGTGGGGACGGAAAAAAGTAAATTTGAATTCGATGCTCGCGAGCTCGTGGTGCACGATCCTGAATTGGTTCAACTGCGGCACAAGGAAAAAGAAATTGCGTTGCAACGGTCAACGAGTGCGTATGACGAGCAGCAGCATGTGTTCCTGGAGCAGGAAATTGCCGCCGCTGAAAAGCAGGCAGTAGAAATAGAGCGGTTGGATGAGCGACGTGTTCAGTTGGCGGCGCAGCGGGCAGATATTGACGCTCAGCGGCGCCAACTGAAGGAATCAACGCGCATGCTGGCAGAAAAAGAGGAAGCTCTTCGCGCTATGGTGCCGGCCGAGGCAGAGCGCGTACGGTTAACAATGGCGTTGGCCGATGTCGAAAAGAATGGAGCAGTGCTGCGGCAGCAAAAAGAGGATGCGGTTAAAAAACAAGGACACATAACGGCACAACGTGTGCGACTTGACGAGCAGAAAAAGCAAATGGCGTTGCGCGTAGCAGAGGTGGCGACTCTGGAGGCTCGTCAATACGACTGTGTTACGCTGGCGCAAGCCTGGAGTAAAAATGGTATTCAGGCTTTGCTTATTGAACAAGCGATCCCTGAAATTGAATTTGAAGCCAATGAATTATTGTCGCGGCTTAGTAGCAATCAGGCCCACGTCTTTATCGAGTCTCTTCGTGATCTCAAGCGTGGCGGTGCGCGTGAAACTCTTGATATTAAGATCGCTGACGTAATGGGAGTGCGGCCGTACGAGATGTTTTCCGGTGGTGAAGCGTTTCGCATAGATTTTGCATTACGCATTGCTATTTCTAAGTTGCTTGCCAAGCGGGCTGGTGCCCATCTTCAAATTCTTATTATCGACGAAGGCTTTGGCTCTCAAGATGAAGAAGGGTTGGCGCAGCTGATGCAGGCGTTATATGCCGTGCAGGAAGATTTCGCTAAGATCATTGTGGTGACTCATCTTCCCTCCTTCAAAGAAAATTTCCCCGTACACTTTATTGTGGAAAAGGGAGCTGCGGGCTCAATAGTGTCGGTAGAGCAACGAGGTTGATACTTCGTGCCCTTGCTTTTTACCTCACAATTTATGCATAATGTTTTGGCCGCGTCATGAAACATGCTCATGTGTTTGTGATTGCAAGATAAGATTATAACTTTTATTGACGTCTTTTAACCGCAAAAACGCCAATAAGTCCTATTGTCAGTGCAATGAGGGCCGCTTTTTTTCTGGTGGCAATAGTCTCTTTTGTTTTGATAGCTCGCCTGACGTTGTGCATTTCTTTTGATGAAAAACCGAATTCTTCTCGAATCTTTCGTATAGAACTTGCTTCTATGGATCCATCTTGCTTGGTTAAAGTAGTTAATCGTTCTGAAATAGATTGGCCATTTTTATTGAGCGGAATGCCCTGAATAAATGAAGCAAGTTTGCGCTCCTTAAGTGTTAAATGCCCCAAGTATACTGTAGAGATTAGGTTGATTGCCCCAAACGGAAATTTTAATTTATTCGTAGTGGTTATTGAACGTGTCGACTCGTTTAGTGTGGTTGCTGGTGAGTCGTTCAATAGTGCTTGCAATTCGCCTGATTTTTCTGCTGCTTTAATTCGCTCAACGACCAGGTTTATATATTCTACCTGTTGCGGATCCTTTCTGGCTATAGCATTGAGGGTTGGATATACATTTTCCATGAACTTTTTTCTTGCATAAGCTGGTTGCTCTTTAAGCATTTTAGTAACATCTCGCAATTCTTTGTTTACTAAGTAAGCGAAGATTTGTGCCTTCTCTTCCCTAGATAAGGGTTGGACGGATTGAGCAAGATCTTTGGTATAAAGAGTGCTGCGCGCGTCGTAGAGAAGAGGCTTTATGGCTTCGTGCACATCGTCGCATGAAGTGAGTATTGCAGTGTCTTCTTCTGGGTACAGTGGCAGTATTTTTCTAAGCTTTATGCGCATGCCTAAAAGGGCTTTTTTTGCCTCCTTAATAGCTGTGTTAAAGCTAGTGTGTAGGTTCGCTGGTGATCTGCTTTTTTTGCTTTCTAGGTCTGTAATTTGTTTCTCCATTGCACTTGCCAGCGGCTGCCCTTCTTCTAATTCTCGAGCTAAGATGCTGAGCCATTCTTTGAGCGTTGCCCTTACGCCTGCAGTATGGCTCGTAGTAACAACTGCTAAAAAGCTAGTATTAATGAGATTGTTAAGCTGTTCATCCTCTTCGCTTATAGTTGTTGTGCTTACAAGTGCGAGTGCTTGATTAGTGCTCAATATCGCCCTCTCTTCACCTGTTGGTGCTTTAAGTCGCGCTAAGAGCTGTGAGCATGCATTGGCAAATCGCGTAGGCTTTATTTTATCTGGGTGCACTTGGCGATAAACAAGCTGGTAGAATCGACCGTGTTGTATCGCACCTCTTCTACCCACCGATTGAATAGCGTCCCGTATTTTTTCTTCTGGTGATGTATCAGGCAGAAGCTCTAATACATCGTCTTTGCTGCACAGAGTTGATGCGTAGACTGTTCTGGGTTCAAAGCAGTGCTTAATTGCATTGAAGCATTCATGCTTGATGGTGCTGAGTTGGCTTCCGCTTAGAATTTTTCCGAGTAGCTGCTCATTGACTTTCTTGTAGATCTCATCTGCAGATAATAGATACTCCTGATCGTACGCTTTTTTTAGTATCTTTGTGGCTATTGCCGTTGAGTGGTTGTTTGAGGAAGCTATTTTGCTTTGTACAAGAACTATCGCATCATTCAAAGTATATATTGTTTGATTAGGTATTGTGGCTGATTCTGGCTCAAGGTAGAATTTTGCAACCCTCCGACATTCTGTGCCAAAAGCGTCCGGTATGGTCTCTAATTGGCTTACTACTTCTCTGTATATGGCAGCTTGCTCCATCCGCTTGCCTGTGCAAATCTGCTTAACAACTTCTTTTACCATCGCCAGCGCCCTTTTTTCCCCTTCTTCCTCTGCTGCAGTCTTGGAAATGTTTGGAGCAGAGGATGAAAAGATTAGTTGGGTGTTAACAGTATCCCGATTTGTAGCTGAAAATATTGATAACGGGCTGGTAAGAAGGCATAAAAGAAGTAGCCGTGGATGTAACATATAAAAACTTCTCTAAACAATAAAAAACTATTTAGTCTTTCTTAAAATACTCATGCCCGGTCACGAGTGAGCCGAGAAGGCCAACAACCAGCGGTATAACCATGCCGCTCCGCTTGGTTCGAATGCTTTTTTGCTTTTCCAGAGCCGCTGTAACGGCGATTGTTTGTTTTGGTGAAAGATTAAAGCTATTCATGATCGTACGCATCTCTTTTTCTTGTATGCCGTTCGATTGCGCCTCAGCTTGTGCAATACGTTGCCCGAGCGTTTGACCTGATGCATTGACGATGCTATTCAAGAACGCCGTTATCTTGCGGTCTTGGCGTTGTAAATGCAGGAATCCGATAGCTGATGCGGCGGTAGTTCCGCCAAAGGCAGCAAGCGGCAAGACGGATTTATTCTTTGGTTTTGCGGGTGCTGCCGGAGCTCCTGCGAGTGGTGGCGTGCTACCCTGACCGCTGTTACCCAGAAGGCTTGCTTGCGGCGCGGTCGAGCTGATATCAGCATCAGTATCTATGTCTGGCAACATTTCATCGTCGGTTGGTTTAGGCGATTGTGCCAATGGCGGTGAGATATGCTTTGGTGTATTAATTGTTTTTTCCGGCGATGCTGGCCTTGGAGTTGTTGTTCTAAGTGGTGCTGGTATATCTAGCGCTGGTGCGTCTATGTCCGAATCAATCAGTGGTGATTGATCAGACATATCTGCCGTATTTGGTTGTGGAGTTGGCGATCGTCGATGGGGGCTTTGATGCCGATTTGATTGCTGTGGCATCAGCGGCGAAGGGGTCCTGGAAATCTGTTTATTGGCGGGTTTTGGCGACGGCGACCTGTGTAATGCTGACGCATTGTCTTCACTGTCGTCTGTGTCATCAAGTGATGTTGCTGTGCTGAGATAGGCGTTACTCAGAAGGCTACGGGGTCCTTTTTCCGGTGACGTTGGCCTTTGAACTGCTGTTTTCGGTGAAGGGGTCCTGGAAATTTGTTTATCGGCGAGTTTCGGCGACGGCGACTTGTGTGATACTGGCGGAGTGCCTTTACTGTCGTCTGTGTCATCAAGTGATGTTGCTGTTCTAGGGGCAATTGGTAAGGCTGGAGCAGTTACTTGTTTTTTCAACACCTTGAGAATTTGTTCGTCGTGGCTCTCATTTATGTCCGTTGTGGAATAGAATTTCCCTGTTGCTTTATTGGTGAGGAATTCACGGAATTTAGTAGAAAAGTTAGCCAGGTACCGACGCCTGAATTCACCTGCCTCCTCCGGAGAAATAATAATTGCTAGCGCATCACCAGAAATTCTCTCGGCTATTTCATTAGGATCCATTGATCCTTGGTAATCATCTTGTTTTAGTTTTGCTTGAATCTCCAAAAGCTTAAACATGACGGCTACATCTTCTGCATTGGTCGTGTTTTCATCTAGATACTTTTGTATGTAGTACTCCACCGCCGCGCCGTAGCTTTGTGGGTCTATTTCATTTTCTCCGACAAACGAGGAAAGCCTATCGTTCGAACGCCTGTTAAATTCATCAAGCTTCTTCATTTCTTCTTGTCGTTTTGTGACTTGTGTAGTCACTTGATCGATGAATACTTGGTCTTCTTTTGTTAGAAAAAAGCTGTTGGTTAGTTGATTATACAAATTACCGAGCGGAATGAATGGGGTCGTAGCAAGCTTTTCCATTTGATTTTGGAGCATGTGGATATACTTACGGGCGGCCATAGTGCGTTCATTCTTTTGCAAGAGGTAATTAGGGTCGCTACTTTTCGTTGTCACGCTTACCAGCCCTTCTTCTAATCGCTCTTGGGCTGAGAGGTCAGGATGTGCATCGGCAAACTCGGCAATGATTTCATCAGCCGCTTTATTTAATGATTCTTCTCTGGCCCGAAGCAAATCTTCTTGTCTGCGTGCAGCAGCGTCTGTAAGAGATTGTATTTTTTCTGTATAGCCGGCGAGGGGAGGGTGGCCTTCGTATTCATACACCGTGAGCAGGTGGAGGGTATTGAGACTGGCTTTGTAATCTGCGATTTCGTTGCTGGTTTCATCTAATGGTTGCCACATTTTATACAGGAGTTTCCGTTCTGTCTCGTTGTCGGCCTCGAGTATCGCGCGTTCCATTATTCCTTTTAGTTGTTGCTGAGTGACAGTTCCCATAGATTTTGTTTCTTCTGCGAGAGTTTTTCGTATTGCTGACATTGCCTGTTGCTGAGCTTGAGCGGCTGCTTCTTTCCTCTTCGATAACTGAGTGACGAAAGCCTTCACTTCAGCCTCTGTTTTTTGTATGGCATCAAGAGTTGGATACGGAGATCCAAGGATTTCTTTCAGCGGCGGTATGAGGATGTTGGCGACCTCTTGTACACTTGTTGTTGAGGGCGCAATTGCGCGAACGAAATCGGAGGTGTTGGCTAATTTTGTCCACAATTGGCAGTACCTAGCCAGAAATTTTTGTTGGCCGCTTAAGTTCGCTATAGCCGACGCGAGTATTTCCTTTGGAGTCAGTGCAACTTTATAGCGTTCAAATTTATTCTGGATAAAGAGCTCAAGCATCTTAGGCAGAAGTACTTTTTCGTGGTCCAATAGCATCTGAATAATCTTACGAAATGCATTCGCGTCTTCTTTGGTCCATTCCTTAGCGACATCGTTGTTCTTTGTGTAGTATGTCCTGAGTTCTTCAGGAGTAAAATCCTTGTCCCCCTGTGCGTGAAAGAATCGCATGATTTTGCGGATAGCGCCGTGTATTTCAAAGACTCTGTCAGCATCTTTAGCATCTTTAGCATTTTTAGCATTAATTTCATTGGCTTCATGCTTAAATTCATCTATGTAGGGAGGTAATATCAGGGGCATGTGTTTTTTCTCACCATTGAGTTTTGAAATAACATGCTTTTCTAAAAACGCGTTGACATTTCGGTTGTACTGAGCATGCAAGGCTGCCAAGTCTCTTTGTTTCGCTGGGATTGCATGCTTTTTTTCAACTGCATTGGCAGCATCTCTCATCGGGGCGGTTGCTGCTGTGTTATGGGCTGGTACCGCAGGTTCATCTGTAGGGTTGGAAGTAGCAGCTGATGCAAGATCAGCAGCTTCTTCCTCGGGAGCGCCTATTTCTTCAGTTGTTTTGATAGCTTCGTTCTTTTCATTCGGCTCTACAACATCGCCAGTAGTCGCAGGAAGTTCTGCACTGCTCACAGTCGACGCCCCTTCATCCATACCCAGTACCGGGCTGACAATTAGAGAGAAAGTAAAAAGAAGGGAAAGAAGATACAACATCTGCGCCTTTCGTGGGTAACTAAGTAGTTAAATTGCGAGCAATAATGCCTTATAGTATAGATGATACGTTTAAATAGTCCATGGATGAGCCGAACGCGGGGGGGCAGAGCCCGGTAGAATGGCTTTTTTTATTTCAACAGTTGCGGGGGTACTAATCTTGCTTAAAGAAGGCATGGCCTGTTGCAAGTGACCCGAGAAGGCCAATGGCGAAGGGGATAATCATGTGATTGCGTAAGACACGGTTATTCCTGTGTTTTTTAAAAAGTCTCAACGCCTCTGACATCTTCTCTTGCGAAAGATTAAAGTCTCTTACGATCGTTGCCATATTTTCTTGTTGCATGCTACCGCCCCGTTGTGCGTTTGTATTTATAACGCGTTCATAAAGGGATTGGCCTTTTGTATCTATGATACTTTTTAAGAGTGTGTTTATTTTGCGTTCTTGGCGCTGGAGGTAGAGGATTGCCGATGCGAAGGCAACGGCGGTTCCACCAAAACCAATGAGTGGCAGGGCAGACTTATTGGCTGGTTTTTCCGGAGAATAGGAGGTAATTGCTTGCGGGCTGTCGTCTGTGCCGTTACCGAGAAGATTGCCGACTGGTATTGTAGGGCTGACAGTGTTATTTGGGCTACTGGCGTTGCTGGCAGAAGCGCTACTGAAGTCGAGAGAATCGGGCGTTGTTATTTTTGGCTTGGCGTTAGGGTTCGGGCTTGCATTGATGCGTGGCGAATCGTATTTTAGCGGTGGAGGTGCTTTGGCGCGGGGCGCTTCTCGTGGAGTGACCTCCTTCGCTTTCTTGGCACTGGTCTGAGCACGTTTGAGCGATTGCATTTTTTCTATATACCCAGGAGGGGCGACGGTACTTATATATTCGTTTATTGTGAGTGGCGGCATTCTATGGAATACCTCCTCAAAATTTACTTTCTGGTCACTCTTTTCATCTAGTAGTTGCGACATTTTATACAAAATGAGGGCTGAGCCCCGTTCTGTGGCGGAGAGCATCTCTTGTTCTATGATTCTTTTTAGCCGCTTTTCAGTTAAGTCTTTAATTGAAGCTACCTTTTGCCCAAGCCGTCCTTGTACGTTGGCTTGAAGTCTACTTTTTTCGCGTTCAGCGTTTAAGGCCTGGTTGAAGTCTCTCAGAAGTTCACTGTTCACCTGCTTATCTGTATAGAGGACGCAGTCATAGGCGAGATCGAGCAATTGTTTTTGGGTATTTTCCTGTATGACTCCGTCAGGTTGGCTCAAATCGAGCGGCTCGAGAAGGTTTTCATCCTCCTCGAGTTTTCTTTTCATACTATACAGCTGCATGCTATTTTCTTCGTTCTTTTTTCCTCCCATCAAAGACTCTTTTTGTAGTTGTGCGTCTACGATTGTACTCAAATAGACTGGTATATTTGAAGTGCGGTAGATGCCAAAGTCAAAGTTCTGCGCGGCAGCATTCGCAACAGCCTGCTGAATTGTCCCGGTTGAGTCGAGTGGTTTTTTGCCAAAGATAACGAGATCGAATAAAAGTTTTTGGGTTGCCGGCCGTGAAATAGGAAGGGGGTATGCGCCTATGGCATTGCGTATTTTTTGGCGGGATTGAGTATCAAGTCGGTCGTTATTCAAAAGTTTTTCGAGTGCGCTGTCCGCATTAATTCGGCCTGGCGCGCCTGCGTTGTCGAGTGTTTGGTTGATCGCGGTTGCGATCGCATCGGCATCGACAGGATGTGTTGTCTCATCCATACCCACTACGGGGTTTGCAACGAGCAAGAGGCCAATAAAGAATGAATGCAAATGTGACACCGCGTGCCTTTCCTTGCTAATAAAGAGTTGTAATGCATGAATAAGAATATCTTATAATATGAGATATTGGTTTAACTAGTCTATGGACGGCTCAGTAATTGGTAAAAAGAGTTGTGCAGAGCGGCCTTTGTAGGATGCAGTGATTATAGACGCATGATTACGCGTCATTGTGAGAAGGTGCGACGGCGGAGCAATCCAGGATAAAGACAAGCACATCAAGATGGATTGCCGCGTCACTCCGTTCCTCGCAAAGACGGCTAAGCGCCGTCAATAGAAAAAGAGTACCAGAAGTAGCTTTGCCTACAGACGCGCCTAAAAGCGCGTCATTGCGACAACGAGCAAGGCGTAGTTGGAAGCAATCCATGTAGACTGTAAAGCTCTATTAGATGTGTCTCAATGCGTTTAGATGCGGGTCGGCGGCCCAGTGGCAATAATTAAGAGATCTGGTATCCTGAGGGCATGAATGAGCTTATTTTTGTTACCCATGCATTAGTTGTTTTTGGCGCTGCGATCGGCGCCTTTCTTACTGGTCAGCATATGCTGCAGGCGCTGGCCTGTCTCTACGTTGTCTTTGCCAACCTTTTTGTTATCAAAAAAATGTATTTATGCGGCTTTGTTTCCAGCGGTGGCGATGTGTACATTATTGGCAGTATTTGTGCCATTTTGATGGGGCGTGCCATTTGGGGCGAGTCGTTTGCCCGGCGATCAGCTCTACTATCGGTTGGACTGTCTAGCATAGCCTTTCTTTTATGCTGGTTTCAGGTTGCCTATGCGCCATCATCAGTTGATACCATGCAGCCTGTTTTTGCGGGGGTGCTTGGTCGGATGCCAGCTATTACTTTTTTCAGTATTGTTGCTCACTACGTGGCACAGCTCGTAACCGTTGCGCTAGCGGGGCTCCTGTCCCGGGTGTTTCATGGCCGCGGGCTGTTTTATACTACTTTTGCGGCAATGGCTTTGGGGCAGTTGGTCGATGCGTTGATTTTCTTTTTTGGGGTATTTGGGCGAGACCTTTCGGCCGGCATTTTGTTGCAAATGACCGGCGTGAGCACCGGTATTAAGTTAGTATTGATTCTTTCGAGTTCGGTTCTGGTGACTTTTGCAGTCTGGTGTAAGGAGCGTGGCTATGTACAATGAGTTGCTATTTCTTGCCCACATTGTGGCAGTAAGTGGGGCTGTACTGTGGGGGCTTTGGTTTTCGTACGGGGCGCTCATCTCTACTCTTGGCCTCCAATTGATTTTTGCCAACCTGTTTGTAACGAAGCAAATCATGTTATTTGGTATAGAAACAACCTGCAGTGAAGTCTTTATTGTCAGTGGTATGTACGGTATTAGCCTTATCCGCTATTACTATAATGACGCGCGGGCGCGGCGTGCTATTTGGGAAATGTTTGGTTTTTTACTATTTTTTGTCTGTTTAACACAGTTTCATTGTGCCTATGATGGCATAGATGCCGATATGTCGCTTATGATTGCGCAGCTCTGTAGTACTGGGTTGCGTATGTTGCTCGCCAGCTTTTTGGCGTACTTAGTCTCTGAGCGGGTGCATTTGGTACTGACCCGGTTGCTGGGGGGTGTAGCATCTGCTGTAGCGAGTGTTGGGGCTGTGATCGGTGGTCAATTGGTGGATACGGTGGTATTTGCTTTTGCCGGTTTATATGGGGTGGTGGATGACGTACGGCAGATCATTCTGTTTACGTTGCTTATTAAAGGGGTCATTATTCTGCTTCTTGCACCATTGGTGGCAGGAACCAAGCGGTTTGTGATTGGGGGGAAAAATGAGTTTTAAATTTGAAGTTTTATATACCTCGACTAAGTCGCGGGCGCGTGTTGGCCGTATTCATACACCACATGGTGTTATTGATACGCCCGGCTTTGTGCCAGTGGGAACCAATGGCTGCATGAAAGGGCTAACGGCCCAGCAGGTAGCGGAGCTTGATATTCAATTATTGTTTTGTAATACCTACCACCTCATGGTACAACCTGGGGCCGATGTTGTAGCGCATGCTGGTGGTTTGCATTCGTTTATGCAGCGTACCCAACCAATTATTACCGACTCGGGTGGCTTTCAAGTCTTTAGCTTGGCCTACGGCGGGTACACTGAAGAATTGAAGAGTAAGGGGGTCAAGCAGCAGCGCAATAGCGTGGCAAAGATTACCGAAGAAGGGGTGATGTTTCGTTCCTACCGTGACGGGAGTCCGCTTCTGTTAACACCGGAAAGTTCTATTGGAGCCCAGAAGCAATTGGGGGCCGATATTATTGTTTCTTTTGATGAACTACCGCCCTATCACACTGACCTGCGTCGTCTTAAAAAAAGTTTGGAGCGAACGCATCGCTGGGAAAAGCGATCACTTGAGGCGCATCAGGCGAACCCACAAAGCCAGGCATTGTATGCGGTGGTGCATGGCGGGGTTGATAAAGATATGCGTAGTCAGAGTGCACAGTATTTGGGCAGCTTGCCATTTGATGGCTATGGTATTGGGGGAAGTGTTGGCAAAGATCGCGTAGAAATGGAGGAGATGCTGCGCCATACGGCTCATCAGCTGCCGGAAAATAAGCCGATTCATTTGCTTGGCATTGGTGACATACCATCGATTGAATTGGCAGTTCCGCTTGGCATTGATACGTTTGACAGTTCGCACCCGACCAAATGCGCTCGCCATGGATTACTCTTTACGACGCATGGTACGGTGAAGATAGGAAAAGTTTCCTACGCGCAGACACTGGGCCCGATTGAGCCGGGATGTCCGTGCTATACCTGTACTAATTATTCAGTAGCGTATGTGCATCATTTATTTAAGGCTCATGAGTTGACCTATTATACGTTGGCTAGTATTCATAATTTATCGTTTATGAAGCGGTTGATGGAGCGGTATCGCGTGGGGATATTGGCGGGGCTTATTTAACTGAACAACGCTTTCGCGTTACTACTCAACCATTCCAATGTACCTGTCTCCTTTTGTTTTTTTTCTACTGCATTTTCAATTGCCATCAGAAACAACTCTTTGTGGTCGATAATCGTTTGCTTCAGCAGCCCAATGAGCTGTTGTGCTTGTGCTGTGGTGTACCAGAAGTTGAACGTCTTTGTTTCTGCTGTTGTGCGTGGGTCGTACGTTGTGCTGAAATTTTCATTCTTATACAGGCCAATGTGGATAACACTTGGCGTTTTTGCGTCCGATGATGGCCAATAGACGACCGGTTTGCTAAATGCTTCCTTAGCATCGATAGCGATGGCTGGGTATTTTTTGCGAAGAAGTTTAAATGTTTTGCGCAATGTTTTTTCGGCGTCGATATCGTTGATGCTACTGTGAAGCATGATGATGAGTTCTGGATTACGTTGTGGGTGAAGGAACGGTGGTACTGGCAGATTGCAGTAGTGGCCGGCATCAACAAGTGGCATGGAGCTCTTATAATTATGAGGAATTCCTGGCATGCCATACACAAAGTTTGGTACAAGCGCGGTGCAATGTTTAGTGCCAAGCCACTTGCGCACGAGTTGTGATTTTATCCAAGAACGTGGCACGATCGTGGCAAATTCTGGATTATTGTTGTGGGTGTGGAGCAAAATTTCTTGCATACTTATGCTAAATGCTGATCCCCAAATACCCATCAAGTAGCCAAGCCACGGCTCAGGAGTAGCGTCAATAGAGTTGCCATTCATGAAGTGGCGCATAAATGCCCATGTAGGGATGCTCAGGCCGGTTTTTGCAAGCTCAATGTTCCAGGGCGACATGGTAACCCAGTCGTATTTACTCTTCAGCTTTTTTTGATATGGCATTGCAGCGCTACACAGTGGGTAGGGATGCTGGGACGGGTGGATCTTTTTAGCAAGTTCAGAAAAATGGATTGAAAGATGTTTGTCTTTGAGTGGCTGAAGTAGGCGCTTGGAAAGGACGAGGCTATACAGATCAGTAAGTCCGGCGCTATTGCCAAACAAGCCTTTGACGTGGCGGAGCGTATTAAAATCATAGAGCGAATTTTTAATAAGCTTTTCTTCAGTTTGCTGCGCAATGTGGTTGGCAACAAAATCACTGTAATCGGTCAGTGATTTTTTACTTTGTATCCACGGAATGAGCGCCCAGGAACCGCCGGAAAGGCTAGCAACATAATCGATCGTTCCCCATACCCCAATTTCTTCAAGACCACGAAGGGCACCAAGTGATGCAAGCATTGCGCGAAACCCACCACCGCTTATACAGAGAGTGATATTGGGCACATATGCGACATTAATTTCTTTTTTGAGTAGTGTGTTTATGGTGGCTCTCGTTATTTTGCGGCGCTCGTTGAGGTAGGTTGCCTCATCCGGACAAAGCGTCTCTTTAGTGCTGGTGACTCTGGCAACGGTGCCATAATGCTCCGATTCTTCGGCGATGCTTTTGCGTAATTCTTCCCGGATTTCCTCTTCCGCTTTGCTGTTGGCTGGGATAATTTCAGGTCCACGTGCGCTTTCAAGGTATATAAGTTTGGTTGGACGGCCAAAGTTGAGATTGGCCGGGGCGGTAGCAAAAAAAACAGTGGGGTTTTCAAAGTCGAGCTTCTGGGGCAAATTTTCTTTGCGTGAGTCGATGTAGAGCATGCGTTTCTTGAAAAAATTGGCGTTTGGCATCTTGAGGGTGGTTTCGGCATTTGGCTTGAGGAGAGTTATCTCTCCCATGCGCAACCCATACGATTTGGTAGTTTGATAAATAGCGCCAAACATCTCATGCGGGCTGCTGTTTTGTACTAAGACATTTTTGGTTGCGGCACCACAGTGTACAAGGGCACAGAGGGCCAGCAAAATGCTGGTGACGTGGATGGAAGGGTGGTTACACATACAATTCCTTTTGGCTAAAGTACTAAAACTACCCTAGTTACCTTGCATAGCATTTGTATAGAGAATGCGTGTATGAGTGGCTTTTCGCAGGTTAGATGGGGGTCCGCAGTGCGAGGGAGAATAACTTCCCCTGTGCAGTCAGCCTTGGCGCCGCTGGTGCGACGGTGTTATGAAGGAGGGCTTATGACGGCCAGTCTTTTTTATCGATTTTGGCTGCGGCACGTGTTATTCGTTGGCAAGGTTGTTTCACGTTGAGCCAACTTGCTAAAAACTTTCGGTGAAATAATGGTTTTTGCTCGTTTCAAATTTGCACTCGAGCTCTTTTTGTGATTGAATAGCCAATGCCAGCCTGTAACAGTGGCTGGTTTTTAGTATTTTATTAACTCCACAATACAGCCCGAGGCTTGTATGAAATCGATACTAAATATGGCCGCCGACCTCAAAAAGTTCGCTTTTCGCGAAAACCTCGAGGAAGCAGTCACTGAAGAAATCAGTCTACGTCTCTCTCCTGAGCTGCGTATTCTGATAGTTCACGCCGAGTCTAACGAGAGTTGGGCAAGGCGTATTGAAATGGACCTGGACCAGTCTTTGCCCCACGTTCTTGATGGCGTGCGGTATTCCTGCGCCAGGGTAGAGATCTCCGGTAATTTTGCAGAGGTTGAAGAACAACTGTTGAATCATTTGGACCTTGATTACCATCTTGATGCTGCACACTACCCTTTTATCGTTACGACTGGTGAATGGGAATCTGACATGGTCAATACTGTCCGGGAAGTCTCCGGAATCAAAGTACCACAACTTTTTTGTATGCAAAATGTGCCTAAGTCGGTATAGACGCCAATCGCCACTCGAAGAACAAATAATTCTTTGAGTGGTGTTTTTACTAGGCCTACAGATCCTAAAGAGTTTTTGCACCTGATTCGCGGAGCATTGCCGTATACCGAAACCGTTTGCCTTTTAATTGGTGAGCGAGACGAATATGGGCAAAACGGGGAGAAATACACCGAAGAACAGGCGGCGGTTGCCAACTGCTTTAGGCGAGCCGGCTCGAAAGTGCTGTTTCATTACTGGAGCGAAAGTGACCCCCGGACGGTGGAATTACAAAAAAAAGCCGACCAGGCTGACGTGTTCATTCTCTTTTCCGAGCCAGCAAGCACTATCAATATGCCCGTGCTCAGAGGAATTGCGCGAGAATATCAGGTGCTGATTGCTGCCTCTGATCTTGATGCAGTGCTAAATGGTGCTGCGATTGGAGCGGGTGTATCTGGTGCTGCATTTAGCGCGCCGTTAATGAGTCTGATCTTGGATGTGGTCTTGTGTAGACGGAATCGGCTTTCGCCGCCCATCTGCATTCCTCAACAACCAGGGATGCGGTATAGCTATCGCAATATGCGCGAACAAGGCTTAGAGCTCACTGATGAGCAATATGCCATGTTGCGAGCGCGGACTATCGAAGGTTCCGATGACACCAAATATTAGGAATTGTGTATGACTATGTTAACAAAGCCTAAACGACCGTGCCGAGTAGCTCTGCTACTCGGCCTTGACTATGAATTTCATCGAATGTATGCCGATACTGTGCGTCGAATTATGGGAGGCGATTTTCATTTTTCAATTACGTATATTAACGTTGAGTTGAGGCCAGAGGCTATACGTAAAAAAGTAATGGAATTAATCAATTTGTCTGATCCATACGATGTCTTTGTGCCGGTAGGGCTTCGGTGTAGTGTTTATTTGAAGCAAGTTTGTCAGGAAATTGGGCGAGGGAAAATTGTTATCACGGCAGTACGCGATCCGTTGGCTCTTAAGCTTGTTGATTCTTTTGAATCGCCAGGCCATGATATAACCGCGGTTGTTCCTGAAATGCCTTCAAATACGGCAGTGGCTGAGAAATTGGCAATCATTGCGCAATACATTAAGCGAATAATTATTCCTTATTCTGCCTTAAACGCTGATGATCCTCTGAATCAACAAATAGTCGACGTAGTCAATTTTTTCAAATCATACAACATTGATGTTGAGGCAATTTCGGTTACTGGAGATGAAGCCCTTGCTCGGGCGGCGGTAGTAAGAGAGCTTAAGTCCCGTGTAAAGAAGCATGACATTGTTCTTCTAGTGGAGGGTGGAACGGTTGATATTTGCCATGAAATATCCTACTTATGTTTTGAAAAAGACGCGGCATTTTGCGCTGATACTATTCCTTCTATGTACGTAGGCGCTGCGTTTGCATTTGGATGCGAGCTACACACGGCTGTTACGGCACTAAGGGAGACATTGCTTAGCCACTGGGTAGATGGTATACCGTTAGGAGACATTCCGGTTAAGACTGTTCCGAATGAACGAGTCTTTTTTGTGAATGTTGCAATGTTGCGCATGATCGGATTTCCTGAGGAAGCAATTGCTCTTTTACAGAAGGCGGAGGGCATTGTTGTTATTAAAAAATGGATCGACTGTCCTATTAAAAGAGGTGTTTAATGAGTAAGAAAGGCTATCTTTATATTGCTAGTGTTGTTTTTGCGTTGGGGTTGATAGCTTTTGGGTCTCGCTATACCGGCTATGTAAACTTTCAATATGGGCGTCCATATAGAATCTTACTGGTAAGTAGCAGTGCTATACCCACTCATCAGGATATACGAAAGTTTTTTCTGAATGCTGTTGCCCAGAACCGTGGATGCAGGTCTGATGTACAAGATATTTTTGTGGCGGACCCCGGTGATGCCATAAAGACAACGGCCATTTGCGAGTCTGCTTTATCATTACCGACTGATTGTATAGTGGTTGTAGGTACTGCGATATCGCGTAGTTTGATATCCCTTGCGATCAAAAGAAAAAGTATGAAACCTATTGTATTTATTGGTGTTGCGGCCCCAGTAGAGCTGGGTTTGGTTGAATCTGTTCACCGACCGGGAGGCATGGTAACGGGAGCAACGTCGTTGGTATCAGATTTATGCCAATATCCAGGATTGCTCCATTCTGCTTTTCCTCAGATAAAGTCGGTACTTCTGCCAATGTATATGCTAAGCGATAACGTTGATGATGTTGCGCGTAGAATGCAAGGCATTAAAAAAGGCCTAGAGGGGCGGGGCATTTTTGTAGCAATTGTTGAAATAGATGCCTTGACGGATATTATTAAGCGAGTTGAAGGTGTGCTCAATGGTCATGATATGCTTGTGACCGTTGAGACTGATGCCTGCAATGACGTCTATGCGCCGGCTCTTGCCCACCTCGCTGAGCGCCATGGGATAGGCTATTTTGCCGGCGCTGCCGCTGCGTTGAATGAAAATGCCTTGTGTGTCTATGCAACTTCATTTCGCTATGTGGCAGAGGCCGCCTTTGAACAAGTGCGACAAATTTTATACGAACATAAACATCCAAGCACAATGCCGGTAATATTTCTTAGCTCAACCCGTGAGTTTATCATCAACAAAAAACGTGCTGCAGAAATTGGACTCCCAGTCGATCTTGATGAAATTAACGCAAAGATTAACGCCGACCCAACGCTGGAGTCGGTACGGGGACGCGTACGGGTTGTGTGAAAATGTTGATAATGCTATGTGTTAGGAATCTCCTATGAAAACCATGTTAACAAAACCTAAACGACCGTGCCGAGTAGCTTTGCTGCTCGGCCTCGGTAACGAACTTCATAGATCGTATGCCGATACAGTGCGACGTGTTATGGGGCATGATTTTTATTTCAATATTACGTACGTTAACGTTGAGTTGACGCAAGAAGCGATGCGTAAAAAAAATAACGGAATCAATTAACATGGCGGACCCGTATGATGTCTTGGTACCCATTGGCCTACGGTGTAGCGTTTTTTCAAAGCAAGTATGTCAGGAGATTGGGCGAGGTAAGATTATTTTTACGGCAGTACGTGATCCATTGGTTCACAAATTGATTGATTCTTTAGAATCACCTGGTCCCGATATGACGGCAGTTATTCCTGAAGTAGCGTCAAATACAGCAGTAGCAGAAAAACTTGCAATTGCTGCGCAGTATATTAAGCGAATCATTGTTCCCTACATTGCAATGGGTGACTATGACCCGCTTCATGAACAAGCGGCTGAGATAGCAGAATTTTTTAGGCCCTATGGTATTGAAGTCGAACCAATTCTAATTTTCAGTCAGGGACGCATGACTAAGATCGAGTTGGAAAAAGCCTTGAAGGATCGGCTTAGAAAGCATGATGTTATTCTCATTATGGAGAGTGCCATTCCAGATGCGTATGCTGAAACTGCGTATTTTGCCTTTGAGCGTGATGCGATGCTATGTGCGGATACTCTTTCCTCTATGTATACCGGCGCCGCTTTTGCTTTCGGTTGCGAGCTGCACTTAGCAGCAATGGCGTTGCGTGATACGCTCATTACGCATTGGGTAGATGGGGTGCCACTTGGTGATATTCCGGTAAAAGTTATTCCTGATGAACGCGTCTTTTTTGCTAATATCACAATATTACGTATGATTGGCTTTCCTGAAGAAGCAATCGCGCTTTTTGAAAAAGCAGAAGATGTTATTGCAATTAAAAAATGGGTTAATTGTCCTATAGACAGAGGTGTTTAATGAGCAAGAAGGGCTATGTTTTTAGCGCAATTATTGTACTGGGGGCTGTAGCCCTTATTGCGTATTATTGGCATGCGGGGCATGTGTCGCCACGGAAAGTGTTGTTCGTGAGTGCGTCCCACACTGCTTTTCATGAGGCAGTGCAGGATGCCTTTTTAAAGACGGCGAAATCGTGGTTAGGCGGAAAGGTGGAAGTTAACGCGATGACTATTCCCAATTTATCTGATACATCAGCTGTTACTATAACATGTGATGAAGTACTTTCTCTCCCTGCTGATTGTATTGTTGTTGTTGGGCGAATGCTTTCTCAAACTCTTATTAATCTTGCACGTAAACGGAAGAGCCTTGTGCCGATTGTATTTGTTGGTGTACAAAATCCAGTGGAACTTGAGTTGATAGAATCACTTGAGCAGCCGGGAGGCGCTGTAACGGGGGTCATAACCGTATCCTTTGAAGATTCCGTACCTGCGCGATTGCTGTATACAACATTTCCTCATACCAAATCAGTTTTATTACCTTTTTATTTTCCGTATGATGCTGCCAAAGAAATTGTAAATAAGGCTGAAAAAACTAAAGATTATTTAGAGTCAAAAGGTGTAAGCGTAACGCTTTTACCGGTTGGATCTCTATTCGAATCTCTAGCGCTAGTTGAAGGCCTGTTGTTGGGACATGATATTGTAATGACCGTTGAAGGAGATGCGTTGAATGATATGCAATTTGCTGGTCTTGCTAAGTTGGCAGAGCGATATAATACTGGGTACTTTAGTGGAGCTATGTCAGCCTTAAAAGAAAATGTATTGATTGTTTACGCCAGTGAGCTTCGCTATATCGCAGAGGCTGGTTTTGATCAGGTTGTCCAAATTCTTTTCCATCATAAAAATCCTGCAACACTGCCGGTAATTTCTCTTGGCTCAACGAGAGAGCTTGTTATTAATAAAAAACGTGCGGTGGAGCTCGGGCTGTCGGTAAATTTTGATGAAATTAATGCAAAGATTAATGCTGACCCAGCGTTGGAAGCGGTACGTGGACGCGTACGGGTTGTGTCTTAGGTTTTGTTATTGACTGTTTTGTCCCTGCTTGGAGTATTTTTCTTTGGGCTCACTGCTCGGGACGCAACTTCTTCAGCCATAGCTTTGGCGTCGGCTAGAGAGTCTGATCCCTCAAGGGGTACTCGAAAAAACAGCTCCGCAGGAATAGCGAACGTGCCTCGTATTGGGACAATTGCAGCGCTGCATCGCAAAAAACCTTTTTTGCACCATTGCATTTGTGCTCGTATTTCGCTACCATACAATCCTGTGATTGCATATACGCTATAAAAACCCGTTGCTTTGTATGTCCGCTGCCTGGAATGGTAGCGATATAAAAGGCTTTATACAATGTGGTTTATACTATTTCTCTTCTTATGCGGTGCGCCAAATTTATATGGCCAGCCAATTCTTGAAGCGACTGCCTTATGGCGGTCCCTTTATGAACATCCGCTGCTTTCTCTGCAGCAAAAAACAAACTTTCTTGCATCAACACAGGTTGTTGATTCTTTCATGCACGATACAACCGATGAGGTTTTGTCAGCGCTTTTGCCTGCCTGGACTGCGTGCGTTGACTGTTTGGCTGGTACTGACGGTAATGCACTTACGCAGCTGTGTCTTGCCGTGGCTGAATTACGAAGACAAGCTGACCTTGCCTTGAGCGCGGCCCTTCTTGATCAGGGTACGTATGTTAAGCTTCAAGTCATTGGAGAGTGGGGACGATCTCTGGTTGCGGCCTTGTGTGTTGATGATGCATCGGATCGCCAAGTGCTTGGCAGTGTTCGTGATACGAATCGCAAGGAATCTATTAAACATACTGTTCTGTATGTGGGTGGTGCAGTTATTGCGTGTGTTGTTGGTGGTGCCTGTCTTTGGATTGCCTACCGTTCAAGGCATTCGCAAAAAAATGAACGACTAACGACGATGACACATTTTAGTGGAACATATTCTGCTGTTTCTCCGGGGGGAGATGCTAGTTGTGTCCGGGACGAGTGTCATCAAGCATTTACGCTCTTGCCTTCAGATGCACTTGCGCGACTCCAACAAGAAGATGGCTTAGTGGTCCATGACCTAAACACTGGCACAGGAGGAATGGTTATTGAAAAACCAAGCCCGGAACTCCGCGATAAATTGATGCGTGAGGCATCCTGTGCCCATTTAAGTGCAGACGATGCGCTTCATGTACGCAAAGGAGAACAGGCCGTACGAGCTGCGGCAACGGCTAAGCCGTTGGAAGAAGCGGAAGTGGTTACATTGCTTACGCGTGAAGAAATACTTGCACCGTTGGTTAGTCACGTGATTGGTGGAAGAGGCCCTGATAGTGCGGCGGTGCTATTGCGATCACTTATGGATGATAAAGTTGATGATGTGAGAACCATTTTTGTTGAGGAATTAGTGGCGTTTTGCGGTACCTCGATGCAGTCGTTCATGACTGATCGTCGCCAGGAGCATGCACCAGTTGCCGGATTTATGGGCAAGCGGTCACGGGACTCTCATGTACTGGCGGTTGCAACCTTTATTAAGGGCAACAAAACGCCACTTAATGCAGTATTACATTTGATGCGAGCTGATAAGGCGCAGCAACATCGGTGTGCATACATTATTATTAAATCTCTTGCCGCTATGCTTATGGAGCAGCAGGGTATTGATGAAGCAGCAGCGCATCGTGCATTAATTGGCACACTGTGGCCCCGCAAAAAATACCGAAAAATGTTACGAAAATGGCATAAAAGGATGAGTCTTGCATCTGATAGCACTAATGATGATGCTGGTGGGGCGCCTCCTTCTAATGACCGACCGCCGGCGGATGTAAAGCTGACAAATGATGAAGCGTTGCTCTCTAAAACGACGGAAACACTATTGAGTAACAACGAAAAGAAGTAACAAAAGTTTGGCCAGTGGTTCTTCTGCACTGCTCGATGCATGCAGCGGGAGCGATATGCTGTCACGGAAGATCGATGATCGATGTGTGATCCTGTAGTCGCGGAGGGATCGCTGGCCAACCCGTAAAGAAGGATGTAGTTATGATAAATAATATAGGACGAAATATCTTTTTTTTTGATCTGTGTATCGACTAGCACGGCATATGGCTCGGCGCATTACGCGTCCGCGCTGAGTGGTTCTTCCCCAATTACTATTGCGGGGGTTGTATGCGGTACAGAGGGGGCGCGACTGTATTTGCCGCAATCGGTATATACTGATTATATCGCCGCTGGGGGGAAATTATTGATTTCTCTCAAGCGAGAGAAATCAATGGTGCAACAATTTACCTCTCTGTCCACCGTCACGGAGGTGGCAAAGGCAGTGGGGAGCGCGATTTCATATCCGTTAGTGCAGATCTGTTTGGGGGACAAAACAGTCTGCCTGCTCCCCACTACTTTTTTAACTGCGTTGGGTTTGCCAGAAGGAAAACCAGTACAACGACTTGGTGTTGATCGGCGCAGCATGCGTGAGTTTATGCATATGATGGAGAAATTGCGCACTTCTTTTACCGGTCGTGAAACAGAGGATGAGCGATTACTTGCTCGTTATTTGTATAATTCTCCGATTACTGACCGGTGTAATCCACGCTCAATTAAGCGGGTATTGTGGGGTTTTGATCCGTTGCCTGCCTGGGTTGAGCGGGTTATGCTGCGGCAAGAAGATTGTGGGAGCTCTGATGGTTCTTCGGTCAGTACGCGAAGCTCATCAAGCACCTCTAATTCCTCTTGCTCTTCTACTTCTTCTGATCGTTCTTCTGATCTTGACTCCACTTTTAGTATTGGCTATTTATCGAGTACTAAGGGCGTTGCAGGGTTGGCGCTTGAATATGGAAAAGATGAGTTTATGAGCTCTTTTTTTAAAGGAGATAAGCTTCTTGATCTTTCCGGTCAAGAGCTGAATACGCTTGATGATTTTTGTCAGGTTTTTACGAATTTTTTTTCAGCTGAAGAGTTGCTTAAAGTGACCGAGCTTAACCTGGCAAATAATGCCCTGGCCGAGTTGCCGGTAGGGGCTTTTTCCTGTTTTCCTGCGCTTCAGTCATTGATGTTGAACAATAATCCATTACGTAGCATTTCAGTCCGTGCGTTGCAAGGGCTAGAAAAGTTAGAGAAACTTTTTATGGCCGATGTTGCCGCCCTTGAGTTGCCAGCAGAGTTTTTAAAGCCGGTGCCACGGCTTACTTTGTTGTTTTTGCCGCGCTGTGGGCTTGTGTCTTGTCCTTCATTGCGCTGGGTACCCAAGCTTAAAACACTTGATATTTCCGGCAACCAATTTATCGAGCTGCCAAATATATCGTTTCTGCCAGACATACGTGTATTGAATGCGATGGATAATAAAATTGCCATGTTTGATATTGCTCGCCTTCCACGAGATAAAGATGGTCAACTGACGCTGTCTACCTTGCAGTTGAATGATAACTTGATAACGGTATTACCAACCACTTTTTATAGCACCATGCCACAAAAAGGTTTCTTGCTTACTCTGCATAATAATCCAATGTGGGATAGTGCAAACACGCAAGGGGTCCTTGACGGGCTGAAGGAGGTTGGATTTGACGCTATCGATGATGAAAGCAGAAAAAAAGGGGGCCTTTTAGCCACCGAAGTGAGTGATTATATTTTTAACGATATACGTGACACTGTGTGCCGCTAT
Organism: uncultured Pseudomonadota bacterium; assembly: GCA_964429275.1. Taxonomy (GTDB): domain Bacteria; phylum Babelota; class Babeliae; order Babelales; family JAUPTZ01; genus JAUPTZ01. The sequence goes on along the minus strand of CAYSBJ010000002.1, from coordinate 286,063 downwards.
CTAGGGCGAAAAGATCCCATTATTGCTTCTGTGGTTTGGAATGAAATTAAGCGGCAGCGGCCAACGAGCTGCCTTGAGACAACAAAGGCAGATAGGGTAAAGTGGGTCCAGGATAATCAATGGTGGATTATGGCTGGTGTAACACTTATAACTGGTGGTATCGGGGCAATTGTTGGGTTGTTTGTGCGGCAAGCGGGCAAAACTCTTGCTAAGCGGGCAGCAGTGGGTGGAGCGATAGGGGCGGTTTTTGGCGCAGCGGCTTCCGCGCTGGGATGTACATTGGTGTCACAAGGAGGACACATGTATATGGATACTGGTGGTAGTAGTGTGCATATGACTTCAGATTTGAAGAGGCTCTATGTTGGTACGTACCGGATTATTGCCTTACTTTCCCTATTGAAACAGTATTTGATTGCTCTGAGTGTTTCGCTTTTATGGCTTTCCCATTATGACCAGTTTTTAAGACTTGGGCATCGGGTTGATCTGCTTATGAGGGATCTGGAGATTAAGATGTGGGTAGCAACGAAGAAACTACTTGCACGCGTTGATGAGCCGACCACCTTAGCCATGCTTCATGAGTTAACGTGCGAGACTCCGATGGATGAAATTCGCAAACATACGCCCGCAGATCTTTTTCCGGGGGAATCGCTTGAGAATGTTAATTTATCTGCAGGGGCCGATTTTCGTTGGATCGGTCAAGACAAGTTGTCTATGGTGCGCGCAGTGATTATACGTTTTTCGGCGGCAGCGCGAACCGTTCGTGCGGCCTTGGTAAATCGCTATATGGGAACCTATGACCACGCGAGAGTTTGCCGTTTAATGTGTGACGCAGCAGAGCTACGCGAAGGACTGAGCCTGATAATGACCGAAGTTATTACGCCGTTGCGTACCGGTATGGAGACTGCCGGTGAAACCGACTTGGTATGGCATGAAGAGCTGAAACGCCTCGGATCGGTGGTGAATGAGTGCAATATTGCGTTGGAGATTTTTGCAAAACATAAAGCATGTTTAGAGAAAATAGTGCGGTAAGCTGGTAGCAGTTGAGTGCCGGTTTTTCGCTCTTATTTTGACGGAAGCCGGCACTTTGTTTACTATTTGTACTGCAAATTGCTACGCTTGTTCCTGAGATTATCTAGCAGCTCGGGGGCGAGGAATTGTGAGAATTTTTATCATTACTATGCTGTGCATAGCTTTTTTTTCAATGGAATCAGGGGTGCATGCTGATGTCGGCTTGTCACAAAAGCAGTACAATGATTGCTCACTTCATTTTGTGGTTTCGCTGCCGGCTCAGGATGTAACTTATGCGGTGGTTACGCGAGGCACCTCTGTTACCATTACTTTTTCTGGGCTCAGTATGATGGAATTGCAAACGGTATGTTTGCAGCAGGGGCCGCATTCATCGCCCATGCTGATCCGCTGTTTGGTTACGGCAACGCCTAACGGAGGCTCAGCGCTTGAGCTTGACCTTGCCGGGCTAGTACATCCGGTAGTACGGGTTATGGCAAGTCAGATATTAGGGCAGCTTATTATTGGAATTCATGATGTCCCAGATGTTCGGCCAACCCTGCAGAGTCTTCCCTTGCGCTTGGCGTAGCTTTTTTTCCGTCAGTTCGGGCTCTGTGCCAACTCGGCACGCAGGTGTTGAGCTGACCGTAGTGAGCGGACCAACGCCAGAAATGCGTGTGTGGCTTGCGCGTATTTCGGCACCCCAATTTGTTTCTACCGTATCTATAGGGAAATAAGCGTGAAAGCCGGCCTTTCTAGATGGCCGGCTTTGTGCCTGGTTTTTTGCGGCCAATTTGCTATAGTGATGCCGTTTTTTATAGCCTCTGAGGAGAGGGCAATGAACGGGGATCGCAGTGAGCAAAATACTTTCTTTTTTCTTTATAAGTACCATCGTATTTGGAGCTACTTTGGCCGGTGTTTCGGTAGATGAAGCGCCGGACCATGCTTTGTGGGACAAGCTAGAGCAGATGTCTGATGAAGAAATTGAGGCATTGCTTGCCGCCGACGGCGTAGACGGTGCAGAAATCTCTGAAGCGCTGCGCGAAGGAATGGTAGAGGGAATGCCAACTCGCATGCCGGCACAGGCTGTTTCGGCAGCAACGGTGCCACTGACGCAAGAGGCTCCAGTGACGCTTACGAGCCTTATTGCCCAAGAACAGGCAAAAACAGTGGTGGATGATGAGTTTGTGCGGCATTATTTGACACTCTATTCTTCCCCTAAGTCTGAATCGATTCCGCAGCCGAAAGGTGGCTTTGAGGAAGCAATAACAAAACTTACCAACTTTCTTGATACTAAAGTTCGCGGTAAGCGGATAGAAACAGTGGCGATGGTGGCGTTTATTGTATACCGCCAGCTTTCGTGGCTGTATCAACAATACATAAAAGAGGAGCTTGAAAATAGCCCCCTTAAGAAAAAGGGAGTTGAGTTCACCTATACTGAGACGATGCTTGGCATGCTTGGTTTTAATTCGCGTGCCTTATCGTACACTGATTATGCGTTGCGGCTCTCATTTTGTACTATGCGCTTGTATATGGATCTTTCCAGTTGGGTACAACTCTTTAAGCAAGGCCAATTCTTTGCTGACCCTGATGGCTTTTTACGCTTGTTTAAGAATCATTTGATTCGCGCTCACTCTATGTTCAAGTACCATACTTACTATGGCATGCATATGTCGTTGGTTAAGAAGGTAGTGTTGGGTCTTGCATTACCATTTACGTGGGCAGGCCTCTTTTCAAAAACCTCACCCGGTGCACCATTTCAAAATCCAGTGTTTCGCAGTGCCATGGCAGGCTTCAGTCACACTCTCGCACAAGAAGCAGGATTTGCAGTGCAGCAAAAATTTGAGAGTCGAGTGCCACGTACGACGCAGCGGAAATGGTTTGATCGCAGTGGTGGCTTGATTCGTGAGCGTTTATTTTTGGACATGGCGTTGTGGACCAGTTCATATGTAAATAAGCGTTACGTGTACGATAATCCTGCGATAGAGCCTATTCCTTATTTTGGGCGCAAAGCTGGAAAATATGCGGTGCGTCACGTGTATTTGCATGTTTTGATTAAAATTATTTCGGCGGCAAGTCGCAACGGTGCTATTCAGGGAGCAGGCTGGATTGGGAATAAATGTGGTTGGTTGCTGGAAAAACTTGGTTTCTGCGGCGAAAATCCGGTTGAATCCTCGCGGCGCATGCTGCATAAGCAATGCGTCGCCGCGCAGATTTTAGATGAGGGGCAACCGCTTGAAGAAGTCTTGGTGTATCCAGCCTCAGTGTTTCCGGGAGCCTTTGTTCGCGCGGTGCGGCAGGTGATTACCAAACAAAAGGTTGGGGTAGTGCTCAAGCGTGAGCCGGCTTTTCTTGCGTATTTAAATGCGATGCACGGTATAGGGCTTTATGACCTTTTACGACAGATGTCGGTTAACTTTATGGCACAGCAGCAAATGGCGGCACGTATTACCAAAATCAAGGCGGCAGTCAGCCCTCAAGAGTGGCATGACATTTTAACCAAATTCTTAAATGAGCTTATTATTGAGCTGTTCTTTGATAGACAGCGCATTGTGTGTCAGATGATTACTGAACCAATCCTTGCCTGGGCATCCAAGTCATTGCTGCATTCATTATATGAGTCGGTATTGCCGGAGAAAGGGAAGAAAGCTTAGGCTTGCCTTAGATTTTTGATGGGAAAAGTCGATCCGTTCTTTTTTCTGTATACAAATAAGCATACTATATAGCTGACACGATTAAAAATATTGATTTTTAAGATCCGGTTTGCGAGTCAGTTCAAAGATAAAGAGGAAACGGGATGAATAAGCAAATACAATTACTGTGCATTGGGCTTTTGGGGCTTGCCTCGAGCGTGGTAGCAACCGATGTTGTGCAATCGGGTGCACAGGGTACGCCACAATCTAAAGAAATACCGGTCTTGGACAGAGACCACTTTCTGACTACCAAGAAGGTTGGGTATGCAGTTGCCGGTGCTCTTACGTTAGGTGCGTTGAGTAAGTTCTATAAAGGCCTTTCAACAGAAGAAAAGCGTGCCGCGGCAAAGAAGATTCTCTCAAGCGAACACGGCGGCATTATTGCAGGATTTTCGAAACGAATGGACGATCCGGCAGTGCGAGCAGCGTTTCGTTGTTTGTTGGCTGGGACAGCAATAGGTGTTAGCGCTGCGGTTCTTGGATATTTAGTGCACAATAGCTTGAGCTACAAGATTACTACAAGCGGGTTGGAACCCTTTGAATACATACGAAAATTGAGAGGAGAGTCGGTAAATCCGAAAGGAAATTGGACACTGGCGGAACTGGAGGCGGATGCAAAAAAGCATGGTCATGGACGCTCGTATAATCTGGAGATAAAGAGGATTGAGCAATTGGCAGTGCAAGGGGAGAAATCATCTCGAACATTTATTGATCAATTATTGAATGGTCAGCAAGTAGATCCTGATAAGTTCTCGCAAGCACTTTGGGCCGGCCAGGAAGGGCCTCTTTTGAATGAAAAACGTGCACAAGCTATTAAGGCTAAATTGCTCGCAGCAGAAGCAGGAAGTCCTGGTATGGCAGCAGATTTGCGCAGCGAAGAAAATGCATTTATTCTTTGGACCAAGCTCGGGGGCGAATTGCCAACGAAGCAATTTCCCAAAATGCAGGCGCTTCTCACTCCACAGGAATTAGCTTCGTATCGATCTCACTTGCTTGAAATTGAAAAGAAAAGCCAGTTTAGCTTATGGATCTTGATTAACGATCCTAGGATTGCTGGGGTTAAGCGAACTCCCCCTCCGATGCCAGAGACCTTGCTGGTTCTTGCTGCACAGAATAAGGAAATGGCCTCAGTGGCAGCTGAAATTATTCAGGAATATCGTGTAGCAAAGGCTGCGGATGCAAGAAGGATGGCAAACGATCTTGCCGTGCCGGTGTCAGAGATCCCCTCAGCTTCCAGCTTAGTGGGGCTCTCTACCGCGGTATTTAAAGATACGAGTAGAGTGCGCGAGCTTATGTGTGCAAAGTCATGGCTTCCGGCCGGTGACCAATATCGTGTAAAATTAGATCAGAAAATTGCTTCAATCCGGGAGTCTGCTATGAACGCATTTCTAAAATTAGGGGCTGCTGGCTCCTCGATCGTGCTTTAGTGCTGCGATCTTTGCGATCTTTGGTCAAGGGCAATGGAATGGGTACATAAAAAAAGAGGCTTAACCTTTCGGTCAAACCTCTTTCAATCTTTGGCTGGGGCGGAAGGGATCGAACCTCCGAATGGCGGCTCCAAAAACCGCTGCCTTACCACTTGGCGACGCCCCAGCAAATTTTTATGCGGCGCAGTATACTACTCTATTTTTTTTTCTTCAACTTTCGTTTCATCTTCTACCTCAACATCTTCAACTTCTTCAGTATTTCGTTCAGGAAATCCGGAAGTCTGGGCATTGTTGTAAGCTTCTAAAACTTTACGTTCTATTATTTGGCGCATTTCGTTGTTAAGCGGATGCGCGATGTCTTTAAAGGTTCCGTCTTTTTTCCGCCGAGAAGGCATTGAGACAAACAATCCAAGAGCGCTTTCTACAAGCTTAACTTCGCGAACAATAAAACTGTTATCGAACGTTAAACTTACGTATGCTCGTAGTCGTCCGCCAAGAGAAACCGGGTAGATCTTTACCTCTGTAATTTCCATTGATATCCCAAGATAATACTGTTGCTTGTTATAACTAAGTTATAACCATTCAGGTGCGTATGCACCGTCACGGCTCCAGTATACCCGGTTAACCACAAGAGCTGGTGTCAAAAATCGTATGAGTTATTCATGTCTTGGTGTCGTGCCGAATATAGCTCACCACACGCAGAACTGTTTTACGGAGCTGCTGTACGTTGTGTAGCCGGATGATACGAATTCTGGCTTTCATTGTCAAGAGTAGGATGACATTTCGCGGTCATTTTTGCCAGACCTACCGTTTTTTTGCCACTCGCAGCTTTGCCGAGCGAGAGGCCCGGTTGCGAGAAATCTCTTCCTCGCCCGGGGTGATTGGCTTGCGGGTTATTGTCTCCAGTTCCATCGGGTGATTCCGGAAAAAGTCTTTTACGATTCGGTCTTCTAATGAGTGGAAGCTGATGCAAACAATGGTTCCTTCTTGTTTCACCAGCGGAAGTACATTTTTCAGGAAAAGCTCAATGTTCTCCAGCTCTTTGTTTACAAAAATACGAAGAGCCTGAAAAGTCTTGGTTGCCGGGTGAATTCGCTGGTAGCCACGTACTGGAACCAATTTTTGGACAAGATCGGCCAATTGCTTGGTGGTTTCAAATTTGGTGCCGGTAGTTCGTGCCGCTACAATGGCTGCTGCAATTTTGCGTGATAACGGGTCTTCTCCGTATTTGTAGATGATGTCAGCTATTTGTTCTTGTGAGAAGCGGTTAACAATGTAGGCTGCATTAAAATAATGATGGCCTTTTGACATGCGCATATCAAGCGGGGTGTCCTTATTAAAGGAAAAGCCGTCTTCATGGCGAATCTGGAATGCCGAGGTGCCAAAGTCGGCAAGGACGCCGTCTAATTTGGTGATATTGTGTTTCTTTAACAATTTATAACAATGGGCAAAATTCCCCCATTCTGCGATAAAGCGGTCGCCGAATTCCTGTTCAAGGGCGGGAGCATTTCGTTGAATTGCTTCCTTGTCCCAGTCGAGGGCAATAACCCGACAGGTTGGATCAGTTTCAAGAATTTTGCGGGTATGGCCGCCGCCGCCGAAGGTTGCGTCTAGATAAGTCCCCCCAGGCTTAAGGGCAAGATGTTCGACTGCTTCTTCAAGGAGTACTGTTGTGTGGTACGTACTAAGTGTATCGTGGTTGAAATTTGATGTTTTCACTTTTTGAATTCGATATTTTACGTGGATCTTTTACTACAAAGTCTATGACATCCCCTAGTATGCCATATTTTTGATCATTTAGAATCACTTTTCTACCGGCAAGCGCTGCGAGGAGGCCAATATTTATCTTTTGATGGTCTTTTAGCAGCTGATAAGTGGAATCGTAGGCCTCTTTTCGTTCAGACTCATCAAAGATTGCGAGGAATCCGCGGGCGTATTTTCGGTCATAGGCAGTCGTAACACCGTCAACGTTAATAGAGTGTGTTTGACCTGGCTCAACGCGAATTATGGGAGATTTGTCGTAGTTCCATATAGGCATATCATTCTTTTTCTCATAGACGAAGGCGGTAATGTAGAGCGGCCTTCCTGTTTGATTTTCTACTTCGAAATCAAGGTCTGGGACATCAGGGCTGTGGCCAGAGTCAGGGACAAAGCTATAATCAAAAATATCTCCGACAACACCATATTTTTCTATGCCCAGTATGATGGTTTTGTCTTGGAGTTTGTCGATGCGATCAAGATCTATTTTATTTGTGTCAGGCAGAATCTCGTAAATGGAGTTTTCTGCTTCTTGATGCCCAGTAAAGACACCCAGGACCCCGAATATTTCAGGTACTGTGCGTTTTGATCTAAAAGTATCGATGGTAATAATGACATCTTTTTCCGGGAGTAATTCATGTACACTGCTTTTTTGCCAGTGCCAGCGTGGAGATTCTCCTTTTTTCATATAGCTAAAGCAAGCAGTGTAGAGTGGTCGTTTTGTAATATTCCTTATTTTTACAGTAAGCGGGTATTCGATATCTTTTTTAACCGTTTGATTTGTGAGGGCGCAGCCGGTGATATACAAAAGAATAAGGGGTATGCTCAGAATTGAGTGAGTGCGCATAGGTAAGCCTTTTGGGTTGCGGTTAATTATTGGGCTACCATAGCATGAGTATATCGCTAATCAGAACATTTTTGTTTAGCGATTCAGAATCTCTTCTTCTAGACGTTGTATTTTTACAGCAAACAGGCGGTCTGTTTTTCGGCGTTCTTCAACGGTGCTAATGGCGTGAATAATGGTTGAATGGTCTCGACCATTTAAGAATTGCCCAATTGCCTGAAGTGAGTGATTGGTGAGTTTTTTCATTATATAGCATGCTATTTGGCGTGCGTTTGATACATCTTTGTTACGATTTTTTGACTTAAGGTCGGCCACGCTTATGCCGCACTTTTTAGCAATCTGTGTCGCCACATCTTGTAAATCAACTGTTTGCGGTCGCGGCTCGTTGAAGTTAAGAAGGACCCGTTTTGCCAAAGAAAGAGAAATTGGCTGGCCAGTGAGGGATGCAAAAGCATCAACACGAATGAGCGCCCCCTCAAGTTGTCGAATGTTTGTGTGGACGCGGCTAGCAATGAAATGGCTTACCTCGTCATCTAGTGTGATATTATGTTGCTCGGCTTTTTTGGTGAGTATAGCGACTTTGGTCTCTAAGTCGGGAGTTTGCATGTCAGCAACTAATCCCCATTCCATGCGAGAGGTTAGGCGGCTTTGGAGACCCTTGATCTCTTCGGGGAAGGTATCGCTTGAAAGTACAATTTGCTTCTTTTGTTCATACAAGGCGTTAAATATGTGAAAAAATGTCTCCTGAGTCTGCTCTTTATTGGAAAAGAACTGGATGTCATCTATGAGTAATAAGTCTAGGCTCAGGTATCGTTCACGGAATTGGTGAGCTTTATCAAACCGAATGGAGCGAATAAAGTCGTGCATGAATTGGTCTGATGTCTCGTAGCGAACGCGAATGTCTGGATGCTGTTTTTTGGCTTCATTGCCGATGGCGTGAAGAAGGTGTGTTTTGCCAAGTCCGGTCCCGCCGTAGATAAAGAGGGGATTGTAGACGGTCCCGAGTGATTGGCTAACGGCATATGATGCGCCATGGGCCAAGGAATTGCTGGGACCAACTACAAACGTGTCAAATCGGTAATGTTCGTTGAGCAATTGTTGCTCACGCGGCCTGGCAGGGGTAGCGTGTGGAACCAGCTGCGCTGAACCCATTTTGGTAATAGTTGCCGGCTTAAAAGTTTGTGGTAATAGGGCTAAATCGCCGGTATCAGTTAAGGATGGGTCTGATTTTTTTTCAGTGTGCGGGCCAGCAAAAATGATGATAACGCTTGCGGTGTTCAGGAGCCGCTTGAGGTGCGTTACTAGGAGGTTATGGTAGTGTTCCTGGATCCAATTGCTGACAAAGGAGTTGGGCATAATAAGGGTTACTTCTTGTCGATCGACATTGATGGCACTCAAAGAAACCGCTTTGAACCACGTTTCTACTACCTGGCTGCCGGCCTCTTCTTTGGCTATTTTAAGAAATTCTTCCCATATGACATGGGGCTGGATATGCCGCATAATGCTACCGTTTATAAAAATTATTTTGCTAGAAGGTCGTAAATATATGTCAGATTTTTGTGTTGACTGTCAATGGGTGGCGAAGTATATCAGAATAGGGAGTGGCCGTCTCTAGCTTATTATATTCTTAAAAGAGCTTGATGCTTGTTTTTGGCTTTCTGAAAAGCGTACCATTGAATTATCGGTGGTAAAGAATTTTATAGTGTGGCCAAAGTCTGAAGCGAGGCTTTATTTATGTTGTATAAAGTACAGTGGTGTCGATATAGCACACTAACAATCTTTCTATGTGCCTGGGGGCCATTTTTGTTTGGTGCGGGCATTTTTGATGGTCTTTTTAAAGCGGCTATTGGTGGTGCTGTTATGGCAAATCAAGTAAAACAGGCTGCATCTTCTGTGGGATCTGCGGCTACTAATATGGGCTCTGCTGCCAATACCGCAACAGGTGGTAGTGGTTTGGGGGGCCTGAGTTCTTTTTTAAGCCAGCAGTTTCAGGCAGCTGGGCAGGCTTTGGCTCAGGGAATGCAGCAGGGTGCGGCAGGGGCGACATCAACGCTGCAGAGTGGTTTGGCTGCAAATACTAATACCCTAACGGGAAGTATCAACAATCTTGCAGGTTCTATCAATAATAATGGACAGTTGCTAAACAACACTGCTATTTACGGCATTGGAGCGGCGCAGCAAACGGCAAACACTGCCATCAATGATGCGAACGCGCAAGCAACTGCGGCTAATACTGCGGCAAATAATGCGATTAAGGCTGCAAACAATCAAGCAACTAACGCGCAGGCGCTTGTTAACAACACTGCTACCAATTATATGGCAAATTCTAATGCTCAAACTATGGCGTTAAATTCTACGCTAAATAATGCGGTGAATGTGGCGAATGCGCAAGCAAATCAAATGTCTGGGGTTATTAATACGCAGGGGAATGCTTTAAATAATAGTCTAAATACGCAGGTTGGGACTCTCAATAATAACATCAAAACGCAAACAATTGCTGCGAATCAGACGGCAAGTAATGCGGTGAATGTGGCGAATGCGCAAGCAAATCAAATGTCTGGGGTTATTAATACGCAGGGGAATGCTTTAAATAATAGTCTAAATACGCAGGTTGGGACTCTCAATAATAACATCAACACGCAAACAACTGCCGCAAATCAGACGG
>CAYSBJ010000002.1:0-275571 GCA_964429275.1 uncultured Pseudomonadota bacterium | reverse complement strand
CAAGTTGGGACTCTCAATAATAACATCAACACGCAAACAACTGCCGCAAATCAGACGGCAAGTAATGCGGTGAATGCGGCGAATGCGCAAGCAAATCAAATGTCTGGGGTTATTAATACGCAGGGGAATGCTTTAAATAATAGTCTAAATACGCAAGTTGGGACTCTCAATAATAACATCAACACGCAAACAACTGCCGCAAATCAGATGGCAAGTAATGGGTTAAATGCAGCGAGTGAAAAAGCGAATGCACTTAATGCTGCCGTGAACACCCAAGACAATCAAATCAATAATGTTGTAAATAGATCTGACGGGGTCATTAATTCTTTAGGGGCAGCGGTGGATAATGCAGCCACCCAGGTTGCTACGACGGGAAATGCTATTGCTGCTGCAGTTGAGGACGCGGCTACAAGGGGTGCGACGGCGGCAACAAGTAACATTTTAACGATTACTCCTGCTTCATTTGCTCCAAAGATTATTGTGAATTCAACTGCTGCTGATATTGCATGGTTTTCGACCGAATCTCTGTCCGGCACGTTACAACCAATTTTTGCGGCGGCTGGCGCCCAACCGTGCTCGTTAGCAAAGTCAGCGCTCATCACCTTGGCGAACTCATTATTGTCCGTTAAGACGGCATTGCTTGCTGCGATGCGTGCCGATAAGTTTAAGAAGTTGACTAATGCCCAGTTTAAGGATTACTTAACCGATAAATCAATTGACTTGCAAGCGCAAAATAACCGGGTGGGTGATGGTACGCCTGATAGCGTTTCGCGCTTAGTACAAGGGTTGGATAAAGATTACTTTGTGCTGTATGCAACTGGCACTAATACTGCTCAAATTGCTCAGGCGAAACAAGTTTTTGCGTCTGCGTATACCTCATTAGTGCAGTCCGTGGTTAGTGCGGCAGAGTCAAAGCTATTTATGAGTTTCTATACCGCGTATCAAACGTATCAGAGTTCAGTGGTATTAAATACATCTGGTGTCGGCACTATTAATGCTATTTCTGGGGCGGCAACAGGTCTTGCGAATGGCAGTGCTGCTACTATTAATGCTATTTCTGGGGCTATTGTTAATTCTGCAAATGCTAGTACTATCGCCACAAATAATGCGTATCAAGCAACCAACGCTGCAGTCTCTGGAGCACCAGTTGTTGCGGCGCAACAGGTTGAACCGACGCGTGGTAGTGTTGGCGGGCAGACAGTGACTGTAGTAGATCAAACAACGGGTACTGCGGCGACGGTTATTGCACGTCGTGGTGGATAATGAATAAAGTGGGAGTTACATTTACTATGAAAAAAAATATAGCGCGAAGCCTTTTTGTGGCTCTGATAGTGAGCGGAAACTATGTGTGTGCATTTAATCCTTTTGAGGCAATGTCCAGCCTTACTAATACGATGACGAATGCTTCCCTTCTGGGAGGGCAAGCAATGGGTAGGCTTGCATTGGCTGGGGGTCAAATGGCTGGACAGTTGGCTGTTGCGCAGCAAAATATGACGAATAATCTTCAACAAGGGATGATGGCTGGCCAGCAAGGCTTACAACAAGGTATGCAACAAGGCATAATGGGGGCCCAAGGAGTCCAGCCGCAGGGGCAGCAAGGGATGATGCTGCAGCCGGGTATGCAGCCAGGGATGATGGACGGTCAGCAAGGCTTTGGGATGCCAAATGGCGGAGATGCTCAAGCAGAGGCAGCAATACAGGCTCAAGATGCTCAAGATGCGCAGGCGCAAGCGGCAGCCGACAATCAAGCAGCTGCTGCGATGAGTGCTCAAATTGCACAAGCACAGGCCGCTGCGCAAGCGAACGAGCAAGCTGCAGATGATCAGTTGACGAGAAGTTCAGCGGTTGGTCTTGGTGCGGCTCTTGGGTTTTCTCCCGATGAGATAAATTCTAGTGTTGATACACAGCAACAGGCAAGTGCTGCTGCGGCTGCTGTTGCCGCTGCTAATGGGATAGCTGCGGGAAGTGCTGGAATGGCCAGCTCTGGCGTAAGTTCAAGTGCTGGATCACTTGCTACAGCTACGGGATCGGGCGTTGCCTCGGCTGGTGGCGATCTGGCTGCTGCTGCAGCCTAGTCTGAGGGGCTAGTCATTTTTATTGTGTGGGTGTACTCTGTCTTGCTCTAATATATTTCTAAAATAGAGCCTGGAAGGTCCCTCATGCAAAGCAACTTTTTAAAGATTCTACGTGGAAAGTCGGTATCATCATTGTCTGATGCCTTGGCTTTTATTCCGACTACTGTCGCTGATGCAGAGAAAATAGTGGGTGAAGTACTCGTTGATATTGCGGCAATAAAAGCGGAAATTCTTGCGATTGCGCCTGAAAGGCGTACGTATGCTAACACGGTGTCTGCGTATGATGAAATGGAAGGCCTTGTATTTGTTATGAGTTCGGCTGCGGCAGTATTTAAGCAAGTAAGTACTGAGGTTGCTCATCGCGCTGATCCCTACCGTGCTATCCAGCAGGAATCGATTAAAATTTGTAAAGATGCAGTAATTTATAAAGCTTTTTGTGAGTATCGTGATCACGGAATGGCCAATGAGGTTTTGACTGACGAACAGCAGTATTTTTTTAAAAAAATTATGACCGACTTCAAGCGGTGCGGCTATGATAGGGATGCCGCCACGATTGCGCGTATTGTGGCTATTGAAGAGGAGCTTCAACAGTACTGCAACGCGTTTGACGCAACATTGAATAATGATACAACAACGCTAACGTTTCCTGAAAATGAGCTAACCGGTGTGTCGCCAGAATTTCTTGCAGCTCAAGCTCGGGATGCGCAAGGCCATGTTGTTTTGTATTGTACGCGTTCAACGCTAAACGCGCTTTTACAGCACTGCACTAATCCGATGGTGCGTCGCGAATTTAAAAAAGCACATGATTCTCGAGCCTATCCAGAGAATGAAGAAAATCTACAAAAAATGCTGGCGTTGCGTCGCGAGTTGGCACAGCTTTTGGGCTATGAGAGTTATGCAGCTTATGCGCTGGCTGGGTATATGGTTGAATCTCCTGAAAATGCGCGATCTTATCTAGAATACCTTTTTGAAAAAATAGAGGGGGCTGCAGTCCGTGACTTTGAGAATTTAATGTCTACTTTGCCTAAGGATGTGGAGCTGTCTGGGGACGGCAGAGTGCAGCCGTGGGACGTTCCTTATGCACTGGCGACTTACGAGAAAATTAACTCTAGTCTCGATAATAGCGAATTAGCGCAGTATTTTCCGGTTGATAGAGCGGTTCAGGGTATTTTCGCTATTTATGAAAAATTTATGGGCGTTTCTTTTGAATATCATCCAACAGTTCCTGGCGCTTGGCACGAATCAGTGCAAGGAATTACCGTATACACTAAAGACCGTTCTCGTGTGCTAGCGCATATACTCATGGACCTCTATCCTCGTCCTCAAAAATATTCGCATGCATGCTGCCATGAAATAATACCGCGCGTTCTCCGCCATAGCAAAGAGGATGGCATGTTGTATGAAGTGCCATCGGTGAGTGTGATTGTTGCAAATTTTCCTAGGGCACGTGGTAATACACCAGCTCTTTTCTTGCATACGGATGTTACGACATTTTTTCATGAATTTGGGCATGCTATTCATAACTCATTAAGTTGTACCAGTCACTTCAAGACAAGTGGTAGTATGGGGGTAATGCTTGATTTTATAGAGCTGCCTTCTCAGATTATGGAAGAATGGATGTGGCGACCTGATATGTTGCGTTTGGTTAGCGGGCATTATAAAACAGGTGAGCCGCTGCCTGATGAGCTTATTCGAAAAATGGTTGCTGCACGAAAATCGGGGCGTAGTTATTTTGATATGAACCAGATTTATTACTCGATGTTTGCGCTCGCCATCCATGATAGTCCAACTCCTGTTGATTTGGATGGTCTTTTACGTGAAATGTACTTGCGCTATATGCGCGGTATGGCGTGGGATACAGACAATAAATTTTATGCGTCGTTTGGTCACATGCCAGCATACGGCCCTTGTTACTATGGCTATTCGTTTTCGCGGTCCTTTGCTTTTGATGTTTTTTCGCGCATAGAAGAGCATGGCCTTTTGGACGAGGCGATAGGTAAGGAATTTGTAGAGAAGATTCTAAGGCCAGGGGGCAGCATGCATCCTCGCGAATTACTAGCAAACTTTCTGGGGCGCCCTGCAACGAGTGATGCTTATATCAAATGGGTTAGTGCGGTTAATGAAAAAGAGAAAGCATAGTCTTTCTGGTTAAAAGCAAAAAAGGGCAAGTGCTGTTTAGGTACTTGCCCTTTTTTGCGAGTGTTGGTGATAATCTACTGTTCAGCTGAAATTTCTTTTGTTTCAACTTTCTTAGATTCTTTAGTAGCTTCGACCTTTTTTTCGGTCTTAGCATCTTTGCCATCTTTTTTCGTTTCGCTGCTGCAGAACGGGCCGCAGCCAGACAGTATTACCGCGCCCATAGCTACCGCAAACAATAGTCCTTTTTTCATAATCAAGTCTCCATAATAAGGTGTTGGTTACCTGTTCGGTACTTTTCCGAAGCATCTTCAGTGTATCTGGTCTGTTTCGAGGGGGTCAAGGCTCTCAAGATAAACCATGAGCTTTTAGCAAAAGAGGCCGCTTTTCAGCGGCCTCTTTTGCTAAGTTATGACTGTTAGCCGTTACTCGGCTTCAGTGTCTATTGGATTCTGCTCTGAATCGCCTTCGGAAGCTTGCGCCCCTTGGCCACTAGCAGCGCCGGATTGTTGAGAGTCTTTATAGAGTATCTCAGCAACCTTATGAGATGCAGCAAGAAGTTCGTCGCTTGCTTTTTTAAGCTCAGCAAGATCGTTTGCATGGGTCTTGAGCGCATCTTTTGCTTTTTCAAGAGCGCTATTAACGTTAGCAATTTCTTCTGTCGGCAGCTTTTCGCTGTTTTCTTTCAGCGTTTTCTCGATCTGCATGATAAGTTGATCAAGTTGGTTGCGTTGCTCTACAACTTCTTTTTGCTTCTTGTCTTCTTCGGCATGGAGCTTTGCTTCGTTCACCATGCGTTCAACATCTTCTTTTGAGATGCCGGTTGAATCGGTAATAGTTATCTTTTGTTCTTTGCCGGTTCCTTTGTCTTTTGCTGAAACATTTACGATACCGTTTGAATCGATATCGAATGTTACTTCAATTTGAGGTACGCCACGCGGTGCGGGTGCAATACCCTCGAGGCGGAAGCGGCCGAGAGTCTTGTTGTCACGAGCAAATTCGCGTTCCCCTTGAACCACGTGTATGTCTACTGCTGTTTGGTTATCTTCAGCGGTTGAGAATACTTGTGACTTTTGGGTTGGGATGGTGGTGTTGCGTTCAATGATCTTTGCGCCAATACCGCCCATAACTTCGATACCCAAAGAGAGTGGGGTAACGTCAAGAAGGAGCACGTCGGTTACGTCGCCGGACAATACGCCGCCTTGAATTGCTGCGCCTACGGATACGACTTCGTCAGGGTTTACTGAGCGATTTGGCTCTTTACCAAAGAACTCTTTAACCATTTGCTGAACCTTTGGAATGCGAGTAGAGCCACCAACCAAGATGACTTCGTCGATTTGTTTTATGTCGACTTTAGCGTCAGCAATAGCTTTTTTACATGGCTCGAACAGGCCTTTAAAGATTTCTGCACATAGGTTTTCAAGCTTTGTGCGGGTAATTTTGGTTACCAAATGCTTTGGGCCGCTCGCGTCAGCAGTGATATACGGCAAGTTAATTTCGGTTTCAGTTGCGGAGGAAAGCTCAATTTTTGCTTTTTCTGCCGCTTCTTTGAGCCGTTGTAATGCCATTTTATCTTGCATCAAATTGGTGCCGTTTTCTTTGTTGAACTCGTCAACTAGGTACTTGATGAGTACTTCGTCGATATTGTCGCCACCGAGTTCGGTGTTACCGTTGGTTGCTTTTACCTCTACAACGCCATCACCGACTTCTAAGATCGAAACGTCAAATGTACCACCACCGAAGTCAAATACTGCAACTGTTTCATGGTTCTTTTTATCCATGCCGTATGCGAGTGCTGCAGCGGTTGGCTCGTTAATAATGCGCTTTACATCAAGACCTGCAATTTGGCCAGCAGTTTTAGTTGCTTGGCGTTGCGCGTCATTGAAATAGGCCGGAACGGTGATAACCGCAGCGGTTACCTTTTCGCCCAAATACTCTTCGGCAGCTGTTTTGAGTTTTTGAAGTACTGCGGCAGAGATTTCAGCTGGTACTAGCTTTTTACCCTCAATCGAAACAGCTACATCTCCGCCATCGCCCGCTACCAATTTGTATGGCATGCGTTCAATGTCTTCTTTGGCGAGTGTGCTGAATTGCTTACCGATAAATCGCTTTACCGAGAAAATAGTATTTGTTGGATTGGTTACCGCTTGTCGCTTTGCAACTGCACCAACAAGACGTTGGCCATCTTTGGTATAGGCTACAACCGATGGGGTGGTTGCTGCACCTTCTTGGTTTGAGATAACTTTGGCAACGCCGCCTTCCATTACTGAGACAACGGAGTTGGTCGTTCCTAAGTCAATTCCGATAATTTTTGCCATGCAAAAAACCTTTCTGATTAAGACATGCAATAGTCATGTGTCTAAAATTATAGCCAAGGAGGACAATATGTCAAGATTTACTGCGTACAAATCTTCGCCGATTGGCTAAGATCTTCACACTAGAAACTTTATTGATTCCGCCGAAAGTGCCTATTTTTACTGGCAGTGTGAGTTGTGAAAAATTTTGCACACGCAGAAAACTTTTTTTCGCAAATTATTAAGAGGTTATTATGTTTTGCTTCAACTATTTGGACAACTTACTGTAGCTTTTGTGGCCGTTTTCGTGGTCGCGGTGGCCGTGGCGAATGATTGAATTCATCATTGATTTTGTCCCACAATTCTGCGAGCGTCCAGTCGCTTTCATTCGCTGCTTGTGCGAGCGTTTCACGTTGTGCTTTGTCAGCCACGATACAAAGCAATAGCGCTACGTGTCCCCACGGAATGAGCCCAAGTGCGCTGTACGCTAGCTCATCGTGGCTGTATTGCGCCGCTAAGTGTGCCATGTAATGAAGGTTTTTTCTACTAAAGTTTTTATTTACCCTTCGCTGAATACCCCAGGCTTTTAAACCTGGGGATGAAAGCGTAGCCTTAAAGCGCAAGCAAAATCTTAGATTTTGCTAAGCGATGGTGTTTAGCGTATTCTGCAACTATGAAGTATTGGACGGGAGCACATTGTAAACATCGGCTTATGTATCATTTAGTTTGGATTCCAAAATACAGGAAAAGGCTTCTGAAAGGAGCATTATCTGCGCGACTAGAGGAGCTCTTCAAAGAGTGTGCAGAGGTAAATCGTTGGGCGATTCATGAGTTAAATATTCAATTGGATCATGTGCACATGTTGGTGCAATTGAGGCAGGATGTCTCTGTGAGCAGAGCAGTGCAGCTATTCAAAGGTGGTAGTAGCAAAAAAATTAGAGAAGAATACCCTGAACTGGAAGAGTTTCTTTGGGGAGATAGCTTCTGGTCAGATGGCTATTTTGCTGAGACAGTGGGCCAGCTAAGTGAAGATCGTATTCGGGAGTACATTAAAAACCAATAAGTACATCCATATTCAGGCTAGATACCACGGCTTTTAAGCCGTGGTCGGCTTCATTTTGAGGAGTGTCTTTTGCCAGTGCTGCGGCAAGCTTTTCTATAAAGTTTTCTTGTATCCCGCGAGGGAAGTTGCTTTTGATGATGGTGGTGCCAATGGTATGGTAATGGAGCAGCCATGCCCGGCGCTCAAAATACGTCGTTTTCGTGCATATTTGCGTGGTTTCGCCGACGATATCATCGATTGTTTTGGGGCACGCTGTCCCCATGGTGAGGCATGGCAAGAATAAGGCTACGCGGAGTCCGTACATAGGCGACCTTTCAATTGATATTGAATGACCGTCATTTTACAGCTTTAACGAGTTCATTGCCCATAGTTTATATACCAGCCAGTCCGATAACGGTACAGTTTTGTTCAGCTGTGGGGCGGCGCCGTGTTGCGCTTTGCCGTGGCGGGGTAGGGTGGGAGCTGTTATTTGACCGGTGTTTCTGGGTAATGGTTTTCTCGATAGTACTTGGCCAATTCGTTGTCGGTATCCACCTCTACGTATTCGCAATAGATGCGTTGATCAAGGCCTCCGCGCTCAACCAATTTTTTTTGTCGAATGCGCTCAACATCTTCGAGTGAGAAGCCGGTTGCTACAGAGAGGGCGTTTATAATTTCAAGTACATCGGCGAGTTCTGATATGCGCTGCTCTGGGGTAGAGGTGCTCATGACTTCTTCGGCTTCCTCAACGAGTTTTTTTTCGAGGTTTGTTATGTATTCTGGCAGTTCAAGTTGCCGCGTTTTTACTAGTGCGCCGCGCTTCTCAAGTCGCTCGGCGGTTCTGCTGCGGACAAGTTTTTCATGGCTAAATCGTGATCGCGCTGTCATTGTGTATTCCTTGTGTTATTCAACCGGTATTTCTGGGTAGTGGTGTTCTTGATAATACTGGGCGAGTTCGTTATCAGCGCTTACTTCAACATATTCGCAGTAGATACGCTGGTCGTAGCCGCCGCGCGCAATGAGCTTTTCTTGTCTGACGCGTTCGATTTCTTCGAAAGAGGAGCCAGTGGTGGTGGCAAGGGCATTTATGACTTCTAACGCGTCGGCGAGTTCTGAAATTCGTTCTTCTGCGGTGACAGCTTCTACAACCTCATTGGCTTCCTCGATTAGCTTCTTTTCTAAATGCAGAATATATTCTGGCATTTCAAGGTGTCGTGTTTTAATTATTGCGTTACGTTTTTCTAAGAGCTCTGCTGTTCTGCTGCGAACAATTTTTGCAGCGCTAAATCGACGTCGTGATGTCATAATTAATTCCTTTATTTTTTCTCTTCTGTTACGGCAATTATCTTACCCGGTACGATTCCGCAGAGTGCTTCTGTTTCTATGTTAAATACGCTCTGTGGGGTGCCGGCTGCGGCCCATACATTTTCAAATTTAAGCAGGTTTTGGTCAATGAAAACGTGATCAATTTTTTGTCGATGACCTATCAGCGGAATGCCGCCAATAGCAAAGCCGTTTACTTAGCGGACAAAATCGGCATCAGCCTTGGCTATTTTTTCTCCTATCTAGGCCTCAATGGCCTTTTCACTTACGCGGTTTGGGCCTGAGGCCAGGACGAATACTGGCTTATTGCCAAGCGTTTTGAAAATCAGTGATTTTGCGATCTGTGCGACTTTGCAACCAATTCCCTCTGTAGCTTTTTGGGCAGTACGCGTAGAGCCTGGCATTTCAACAGCGGTGCACTTAAGTCCATGTTCATTGAGTGCAGTCTGTATGGCTTGGGCCGCTTTAGCGGTTATGTGTGTCATGGGGTCCCTACGATTTTACTGATGGCCGATAACGCGTCCCATATGTCTTTCCAATTTAGGTCGCACCGCGTTATTTTTCTGGTGTAACCGGCATTTCGGGATAGCGGTCTGGATTGTTGAGGTAATGCTTAATATGGGCGTTGTTTTCATCCATTTCTGCGTATTCTGCATAGATTCCTTTTTCATAGCCGCCTTGCTCAGCACGCTTCTTTTGGCGCACGGTTTCGACTTCTTGCATAGATGAGCCGAGTGCATGAGCTAAAGATGCGATGGCTTCCAGTGTGTCGGCCAATTCGGAGATCTTTTTTTCCTTTGCGGTTGCAACGATTGTTTCCAGGACTTCTTCTGCTATTTTTTCTTCTAATTGTCGAGCGAGCTCTTCGCCACTGACGAGGCGAGTTTTAAAGAAAATACCTTTTTCCTGCATAAGAGCTGGAACTTTTTCGCGCAGAAGTTTTTCAGCACTGAATCGACGTTTATTTGCCATGGGAGGCTCCTTTTATTTAAGAGATTCTTGTTCTTCTGTTGGTATTTCTAATTCAGGGTATTGATCACGCCTGCTGAGGTAGAAGTTGTAGTATAAATTGTCTTCGCGTAGTTCGTCGTACTCGCAGAATATGCCTTTAGTAAAACCACCGCGCTTGCCTGTTTTTTCTTGTCGAATTCGCTCAATATCCTCCATGGTCATCCCAAGGCTTGCTGCGAGAGCATATAAGACCTCCAGTACGTCGCCGAGCTCCTCAGCTTTTTCCTTTGCAGAGGCGGCCGATACAACCTCTACTGCTTCTTCGAGAAGCTTTTTATTGAGATGCTCTAGGTATGCATCCGGGCCTAGTACGTATGTTGTCGGGTGAATGTCGAGCGCGCGCAGAACATCGGGCATTTTGTCGCGGACCATTTTGCCTATTTTGAAGCGATGTTTTTTACTTTTCATAAGCCCCCAGTCTGATAACGGCTACTTTTGTGATGATCCAAGCTGTGTATCTGGGTGCATTTTACCGTATGATAGGGCTCTATGCCAGCCCCCACTTATTTTGCGTGTGCTTTGACAGGGGTGAGGCCCGTTGCTGTCGGCCCCCGACGCGTCGCGCGCGGGATGCCTCCAGCCTCCGGCCATACCCCACGCCGAGATAGCCTTTAGAGAAACCAGGATGCGCTGTGCGGTGGGGATATGACCTCTCGCTTCCGGCTGGCATAGAAAGGAAAAGAAAGTGTTGGTGGGTAAGGCAGTGAGATAGAGGGATAGTCGGGGAAGTAGATATAAGGCATAGGGTATAAAATATAAAGTATTGGGTGTTATAGGTAAAGTATAAGGTATTAGGTATTGAGTGTTAGGTGCTAAGTAGAGAGTGAATGGATAGAAGGAGCGTGGAGGGGATGGATGAAGCCATATGTGAAGGTATAGAGGTTTACGTGAGGATAAGACACAAGGAGGTCGTACTGATACCTAATACTAAGCTCCCTTTATATTGGGCGTTGGTGTTTATGGGGCACATGTGGTCATAACCAGTGTCAGTGTCATTGTTAAGGTGTGTGTATGCATATATACAAAGAAAAGGGGAGAGGGGTGGTGTACCAGTAGGACGAACCTTATGCGTGTCTCATCTGTTGCTACCAGTATACGCATATACTTATAGGGGGTTTGCTATCGTACTACCTCTTTTGTTGCTATGCCGGTGAACGCAACCAGTGCTTCGCCCATATGGGCTCGCAATAAGGCCTTTTATGGGTATGGCTATTTTCCTGGCGCAGAGCGGTGTGAAAATCGGGGGAGGGCGCTTTCTTTTTTCAAGTCCTCAAAAAAAAGGAACCGGGCGCGTAGCCCGTGCGAGAAACTGCCATGTTATAAGTCGGACGATGCCAATCCCCGTTATGACGCCAAGCGGCCACTGTGCGCAAATGATAAGCACCACAATGTCTACGATCACTTCTGCACCACGAATGAGTGCTGCACGCCCTACTGTGTTGCTATGAAGACTTAAGAGTTCATACGGCATGCATAGATAATCGGCAACCATAAGAAGACAGAATCCGCCAAATATCACCTTTGTGTGTATTGGCCATGGTATTGCCAATGCTGCCCCAATAATGCTGAGTGTTACTATTAAGATGGCACTTGCTTGTGTGGCGACTGATTGGATTGTAGCAAATATTTCTTGCCGCCTTTCGCCGCTTGAGGCCTGATTCGTTGCGATCTGGCTAAACAATGCATTGAGTGGGAAACCGATGCTGCTTTTAATGACTGATCGTACCGCACCTGCTACTTCGCTGGTTATCTTTATCGCCCCTGCCATTACCAACCCGTTGCGGTAGGCAAAGAATGGCACAATGAAGTTGGCGGAGAAAAGGTTGTGTGGCAGTTGGAGCGCGAGAAGCGATCCTTGCAGTCTCCAGATATCCCTCCATTGGGGCAAGGTTGCGGCTTCGTTTGATTTCGGGATTTTTTTGAGTTTTATGAGTCCTGTCGTAATGAGGTAGCTTAACCCCAGAATGCTTGCGATTGCGTAGAGGCCTACTATTGTGGTGCTGGTAAGATAGTGTTCATTTAGTGCGGTAATGGCCCATAAAATACCGATATAGGCAAATGAAATAGTGGCTTCGTTTTTGGCGGTGTGCTGGCTATTTGCCATGGCGTAAATAAGTGGGCGGCATGCAATGCGCAGTCCTTCGGTTAAGGCGATCAGGCAACCGGCTCCGGCCAAGAGCTCCTGTTGTGTAAGTTGGTAGATGGTGCAGCCAGTTGCTGTGGCGGCAAGGCTATGTTGTATTAGTTGTGGCCCGATGAGGTGTCGCAGGATAAATTGGCGTCGGTTTGCATTGGTGCTGATAGCGTTGGTGTGCGGTACCAGTGCATTATTGCCTTCGAGGCAGGCAAGGTTGGCTGAAAGGTAGGCGAGAGAGAACACCGAGCCGACAAGGCCATATTCAGCAGCTGGCAGTATAAAGTACAGCGCTGCCTGATGCAGGTATTTGCCTCCTTCGAATATCGTGGCGATGATGAAGTGACGCCGAGAAAGTTTGCTGGCTGTTCGCGTTGTTGGGTTCATACTCTTCTTATCGTTAAATAAATTTACTCAGTATTATTCGCTATTTTTAATCTCTTTTCCAGAAATATTTTCATATGCTATTGGCAGCTGATATTCTCTTCGTATCCAATCGAAGGGTTGGCGGGGGATCTACTTCAGGGCCTGCTCATTAAGAGTGGGCCCTCTTGCTTCCTATAATCTTCTTGCCTGATTGGCCACTTTGCGTGTATATTAAACGCAGATCGATTTGAAGGTTGCTGGCGTTTTGGAGTTTTGGTATGCGTTTTAAGGTCAATGAGAGAGTTGTTTATCCTGCTCACGGTGTGGCAGTTATCGAAGATGTCATAGAAAAGAATGTCGGCGGTACGCCAATGCAATTTTATAAACTTTCTTTCTTGTACAAGGATATGACGGTGTTGATTCCGGTGAATAACACTGGCCAAACGGGCGTTCGAACGCTCAATATGCCCCAATCTATCGATGAGGCGCTCACTGCTTATTCTGCTGCGGTTCTGCAACAACGCTTCGAAGACCTTGAAGTAAGCCCAACGGTCTGGAGTAAGCGACAAAAAGATTATCAAACACGTCTCCAGGCCGGCGATTTCGTCGGTATCTTGGCGATTTATCAAGAGCTCATGTACATTGGGCAACACAAAGAACTTTCTTTTGGCGAAAAGTCTCTCCAACAAACAACTGAAGAGCTGTTAGCGCAGGAGATTATGGTGGTGAAAGACCTTGATCGGTCCGCGGCCCTTGAGTTGGTTCGCGCACCATTTAAACAGTTCATTGTTAGTTACGCCTCGTCGGGGCAACATGGCTCAACCAATTCTCTCCTCTAAAGTTTATATTGTTGCCGGACCAACGGCGTCCGGAAAATCTGCTTATGCAGTCGATCTTGCACGCCAGCTTTGCGGCGAGGTTGTTAATGCCGACTCTGCACAGATGTACACTCGCGTCTCTATTGGCACGGCAAAGCCGCTGGATTGGGCAACTCACGAGATAAAACATCACCTTTTCGATATTTGCGACCAACCAGTAGACTTCGATGTGGCGCAGTATCGCGAGAGGATTTTGGCTACTGTTGCCGACATCACCGCTCGCGGCAAGGTGCCCATTTTGGTTGGCGGTTCTCTTTTTTATATAAAATCATTATTTTTTCCACCACACAAGGCTCATGGCCGGTCTGATAATGCAGGTGCTTCAATTCCAGAATCGGTGCGATTGTTATCAATTGCCGACCAGTGGAATCATTTGCACGAAGTTGATCCTACTCGTGCAGCTCAAGTTCATATGCATGATACCTATCGAGTTATGCGCGCATTGGCTCTTTGGTATGAAAATGGCGTCAAGCCATCACTTCTCGTGCCGACATATAAACCTCCCTTTTTTGCCTCCATTGTTTTTCTATCTCCCACCACTGAGGTCCTATACGATCGCATTAACCAGCGCGCTGAGCAAATGATTCAGCGTGATGGTTGGATTCTGGAGGTGCGAGGGTTGATGCGAGACGCCGCATGGCGACACCTCGTGGAAACAAAAGGCTTTATTGGTTATCGTGAACTGGCCTCCTGGATTGAAGCGGGGGAGCCTGCCGATCAATTGCCGGCGGTTATCGCCTATATTCAACAAGAAACACGCAACTATGCAAAGCGGCAGCGGACCTTTTGGCGCAGTTTTATGCGGCAGCTGGAAGAGGTTGGCGGGTGCGAGATTAAAGAAATTGATGTTGCGTAAGTGAAAAATATAGCATCTTGCTGAGTTCTTTTTAAAAGACCCTGGGGCGCACGAAAGCTTGGTTCGATCTGTTGTGATTGCACTTGAGTTTGTTTACACGTGCGGTAGTGGCTGTGGTCCACCGAAAAACGCGCTATTTTATGCGATACGAGCAGAGGTCCTTATTGCGTGATGGCGGTAAGCGGCGTGAAACGGCAACCGGAGCTTTTTTCTATTTGAAGTCGGGCTATAGATTGGTTGCAAAAAGTAGCCCCCTCCTCTAGAATGCTCCCTCATCTTTGTAAAAGAATTTGTATTGGAGGATGTCGTGAGTTATCTTTTTCGTAAGAACCTAAATAAATGGAAGATTGTTTTGTGGCCGATAGCGATATCAATTGCGGCATCGTCGCTGACCATGATCAGTCGATCAAATCAAGTAGCAACTGTTTTGCGTGTAAATGGCGAGTCTGTTTCGTACCGTACGTTTAATGCACGCGTTCGAGATTTTCAGGAGCAAATCAATATTCGTCGCAGTGAGGCTCGGTCTCGCGGTATTCCTGCCGATTTTTACTTGCAACTTTTTGGTCTTACCGACCCTACCCAAGCGGCTATTGATGCCCTTATATATGAATCCATTATTGCTAGCACATTGAAGCCACTATCTGTAAGCCTTCATGAAGAGGTTGTTAGTAAAGAAATCCTTAAGACATTACCTGCTGATTTTCTTGATGCATCTGGCAACGTCGATATGCAAGCATATCGTCGCTTTATGCAAATGCGCCACATGCACGTAGTTGATTTTGAAGATCGTAAAGAAGAAGAAATGCAGCGTGATTTGTTTGATCGTTTTGTTGGTGATGCGGCGTATGTGTCACGGAAAGAGCGTCGCCAGTCTTTAGAAGAAAATTTGATTAAAAAATCTTTTAATCTTGCCAAGGTTGAAATGTCTCAAGTCCGTAAAAATGTATCTCGTGAA
The DNA here is from genome assembly GCA_964429275.1 of uncultured Pseudomonadota bacterium. Taxonomy (GTDB): domain Bacteria; phylum Babelota; class Babeliae; order Babelales; family JAUPTZ01; genus JAUPTZ01. The sequence goes on along the minus strand of CAYSBJ010000002.1, from coordinate 260,501 downwards.
GAAACGAGCAATGCCGAACTTGAATCATTTTATGAAAGTAGCAAGGAGCAGTATCGCGTTCCGGAAAAAAGAACGTTTGCATATTGGGTTGTTTCCCCAAGCGTTGCCGAACATAAAGTAACGGTTACTGATGAAGCGGTCGAAAGTTTTTATGAAAAAAATAAAAACACGCTTTATCGCGTTGCGCCACGCGTAAAAGTACGTCACATCCTCATTTCTGCAGACACTGACGGTGCGCGCAAACTTGCGGATGACTTGCATGCGCAAATTACGAAAGATCCGTCGATTTTTGAAAAATTAGCGGAAGAGCATTCGGCGGACAAAGAAACAGCTCGTGTTGGTGGCGTTCGTGACTTTTTCTCTCGCGGGACTTACGACAAAGCATTTGAACAGGCAGCATTCCGGCTGAAGCAAGCGCAAGAGTTAGCCCCGGTGACTAAGGTTGATACTGGTTTTGAAATTATTCAGCTTCTTGAGCGTATTCCTGCAGGTCAGAAGTCGCTTTCCGACGTTCGAGGCGAAATTGAAAAGACAGTGCTCGCTAAAAAAGCAGCCGACTGGACTCGCGTACATATGGAAAAAATCAAAAAAGATGCGGCAAATAGCCGAGAGGCCATTGCTGAAATTACAACCGCAGCCGAGTCTCATAAGGAACTTGCCGGCGTAGAGGAATCAAAAGCAAATACCCACACCCTTGAGGGCCAAATCGTAAAGAATGGCTTTACTTTGCATGCAGTTGATAGCTATAGCTTCTTTACCCATAATGACTCCTATGTACTGGTGCAGCTTAAGGGCAAAGAAGGCTCGTATATTAAGCCGTATAAGGAAGTAGCAAAAGCGGTAGAGGCAGACCTTATCTCTTCTAAGGCGGCTTCTCGCGTGCGCGAAATAGCTGCTGTTATGGCAGCGAGTGTTCGTGATGGTGTTTCCCTCAAGGAAGTAAGTAAAGAATATGATGCTTCCTATTCCACCTCTGGTTATTTAAGCGTGGCCGGCGGCGAAAAGGGTGACTTCAAAGCGGCTCCAGGTCTCTTAAAGAAAGCTTTTTCCTTGACCAATTCGCAACAAGTGGTCTTGCATTTTGCCGGAAACGATGCATACTTAGTGACGCTACGCGGTATTGACGAAGAAAGTGCTAAAGATGTTGACGCATCTGTGGCCCAATCGAGTCCTGCCGATGAGCAACTAAACGAAGAATCGTCGGCGTTATCGCAAGCTTTTGTCTCCTCCTTGTTGCGCAATGCCCATGTAGAATTTAACCAAAAACAACTTTCGCAAGGGCAACAAGACCCGATTCCGTATGAAATCTAACTGCAACTATGACGTTTAACTGCAACTAAGGAATGATATGCAAGAAATAAAGAAGACTACAGCTAGCGTTCAAGACGGGGAGGCTCGTAAAAAAGCTCTTGAAGTTGTCTTTGCTCAAATCGATAAAACGTTTGGTAAAGGCTCCGTGATGCTTTTTGGGCAAAAGGAGCATCAGAAGATTGATGTGGTCTCTACCGGATCACTCTTAATTGATGAGGCTCTTGGCTGTGGTGGCTTGCCGCGAGGTCGGATTATTGAAGTGTTCGGGCCGGAAGCGTCTGGTAAGACGACCATTACTCTTCAGGCTATTGCCCAGGCTCAGCGCATGGGTGGCACGTGTGCTTTCATTGATGCTGAGCATGCTATTGATCCTTCATACGCAGCGTCCATAGGGGTAAACGTAAATGATTTAATCATTTCGCAGCCAGATCATGGTGAGCAGGCTCTTGAAATTACTGAAATGCTGTTGCGCTCCGGGGCAATTGACATGATAGTAATTGATTCCGTTGCGGCCTTGGTGCCAAAAGCGGAACTTGAAGGGGAAATGGGAGATTCACATATGGGCCTTCAGGCTCGCCTGATGTCCCAAGCACTTCGAAAGCTAACTGCGTTAGTTCATAGAACAAACGCAATCCTGATCTTTATTAACCAGATCAGGCAAAAAATTGGGGGGATGTCGTTTGGTAATAACGAAACGACGACCGGTGGTAATGCTTTAAAGTTTTACGCATCGGTGCGCCTTGATGTTCGCAGAATTGCGACGTTAAAGAAGAATGATGTGCCGTATGGCAACAGAATTGTGGTAAAGGTGGTCAAGAATAAAGTTGCACCACCATTTACAAAGGTGGAGGTAGATCTGATTTTCGGCTTCGGCGTTAGCCGTGAGTTCGACTTGCTTGATATGGCATTACAGCATAATATCGTCACTCAGAATGGAGCCTGGTTCTTCCTCGGCGAGGAAAAATTGGCCCAGGGTCGCGATAATACTGGTAAGCGCCTACAAGAGCCAGAGCTATTTGATAGGGTATATAAGATGGTTACGCAAAGGTTACAAGTTAATGGTTCAAGTGAAGGGTAAACGGCCGTTCGGTTCGCAAGAAAAGAAGAACGAGGCGTCGCATAAGCATATGGTTAATGGGTCTATTAAAGCCCTGCAACTCCGTGTTATCACCTCTACAGGGGAAAACCTAGGAGTCATCAGCCGTGCGGCTGCACTCCAAAAGGCCGAAGAGGAAGGTCTTGATTTGGTGCAAGTAAGTGGCGAAGGTGAGAATGTCATCGCCAAAATTATGGACTTTGGGAAGTTTCTGTACGAAAAAAAGAAGCAGGACGTCAAGGCTAAAAAGCATCAAAAAGTCATCCAGATCAAAGAATTAAAGCTGCGTCCGTATATCGAAGAGCAGGATTATCGGATAAAATTGAAGCAGTCGGCCCAGTTCTTAGAAGACGGAAAACGAGTGAAATTCACTCTTCAATTCCGTCGCGGACGAGAATTAATCAATATGACCGCTCTCGGCACGGCCCTCTTTGCCCGGATAGATGCCGATCTTGCCGCACTTTCTTTAGGGGTGATACTTGAAGAAAAAGAGCAACGTGGTAGAATACTGTGGTCCAAAATCTACTATCTCAAAGGTAAATAAGCGTTTAAAGGATTTGCTATGCCAAAAATGAAGACCCACTCGGGTGCTAAAAAGCGATTTAGAAAAGTCGCCGGCGGTACGGATATCAAGAGATCTAAAGGCTACCGTAGCCACCATGCCTGGGCAAAAACTACCAAACAAAAACGGGGATTGCGTAAAGTAGCCTACTTCTTTAGTGGTGACTTGAAAAAAATGCGTCGCCTTCTTCCAAACTAATCAAGTCAGAACGAGAACAGGGGATATACCATGAGTCGTATTAAACGTGGGGTGATGACCAGAAAACGTCACAAAAAATTATTGAAGCAAACAAAGGGCTACTGGGGGCAACGTGCCAACGTGTTCCGTCGCGCAAAAGAAACTTTGCTGCGAGCTCTTGAATTTGCTTTCATAGGTCGTAAAAATAGAAAGCGTGACTTCCGCGGCATGTTTATCGTGCGTATCAACGCTGGTTGCCGTGCAAACGGCATGTCCTATAGCCGCTTTGTCTCTGGCTTAAAAAAAGCAAATATTGCCTTGAACCGCAAGGTATTGAGCCAGTTGGCTATCTATGAGCCAACGATCTTTACCCAATTGACGGAACGAGCAAAAAAAGCAAACGCTTGAAGAACTCCTGAGTTGCTGACTACCATTCCTAGCGTATCGATTGTGTATGCAATGAAAAGGAAGAAATATGAAGCAGCTACAGGAACTGGCCGAGCGAGTAAAAGTAATCCTGGCGCATAATGCCGAACTTAAAGCCAACGTATTGGGGCTGACCCAAGAAACTGAGCTGTTAAGTGCAAAAGTGATTGAACTGGCTCAGGCAAACGCAGAACTTACTGAGCAGATTGCCGCATTGACGAAAGAAAATGCGGCAATCTCTGTAAAATTCGACGAGGCGTATACGCAAGCAATCCAAGGGATTGATGCGGTCGCTGAGCGAGACCAGCTTTCTTCATCAATCAACGAGCTCCTGGCGAGTATCGAATCGATGAAGTCATCAGAAACCGCGAAGTAACGGTGATTTTATGAGCGTTGTACTTGCGATTGCTGGGAAAAAGTATACGGTATCGAGTAATTCGGTTGATGAAGTTTTACTCCAAAAAGCAGCGATACTCTTTGACCAAGCTGCTGCAGAAATAACAAGAAAAGAGCCGGCTTTGTCTGAAGGGCAGCTATGCGCGATGGTAGCAATGCGTTGCCTAGTGCCGTTGCTACAAGAAAAAACCGAAACAGAACGCGCCTTAGAGGCGTGCCTGCAGGAACTACGCGAGGTATCATTAGGTTAACGGGGCAACAGAAGGGACAAGGGGCATGAGTACTGGACAACAAACAATAACGATTTTAATGATCGGGGATTTGGTTGGTAAGCCAGGTCGCGCACTCTTTTCTACGCATATCGGGCGCCTTAAGGCCCAATATGCGCCTGATTGCGTCGTAGTGAATGGGGAAAACTCAGCCGGCAATGGTCGCGGGATTACTGCAGGAATCGTAGAGTTTCTTCTTAAGTCTGGCGCCGATGTTATTACGTCTGGTAATCATATTTTTGGGCAAAAAGGGTACACTGCGGCCTTTGCGGCAAGTGACCGCCTTTTGCGCCCGCTTAATTTTCCATCTGAGTGTCCAGGAAAAGGCTACGTTCTGTTCACGACACTTTCCGGTATTACCCTTGCAGTCGTTAACGCTCAAGGGCGAGTCTTTATGCATGAGCAACTTGCTTGCCCATTCAAGGGAATGGAAAGCCTTTTGACCTATCTTAAGACCCAAACAAAACTTATCTTTCTTGATTTTCATGCTGAGACTACCTCTGAAAAGCAAGGCATGGGATTTTTTCTTGACGGTAAAATTACTGCCCAAGTTGGAACGCATACCCATGTGCAAACAGCAGACGAACGAATATTACCAAAGGGAACTGGGTACATTACTGATCTTGGCTGTTGTGCCTCACAAAATTCGATGCTTGGCATGAACATTCATTCGGTACTTAGCCGAATGATCACGCAGCTCCCGTCAAAATTTGAAGTAGAAGAAAATGGACCCTTTGCCCTTCATGGTGCTGTGATTAAAGCCGAGGTAGCGACTGGTAAAGCTATTTCCATTGAACGTATAAAAATTATCGAGCCAAATCTCATTATTAATCATGAGACCACCGGTAAAGAGTAGGAAATATTTACTGTTATGCTGCTTATTGCATTTGAGTACCTAATTTTGGCCTCCACGTTCACCGTGGCAAAAGAGGTGTTATCCTATTCTCCCTATCTTTTTCTTTTAACTACGCGCTTCTTTGTTGGTGCCTTTCTTTTGCTTGGCTGCATGCAGTATTTGAGAAAGGTTGAGTGGAAAAAAGTCTGGGGCGATCGCTGGTTATTCCTTTTGGCTGGTATTTTACATATTTACCTTGCCTTTGTTTTAGAGTTTTGGTCCTTACAATATGTAAGCTCCGCAAAAACATCTCTTATTTATGCTATGACTCCTTTTATAACGGCAGTGCTGTCATATTTTTTATATAAAGAACGCTTATCGGCCTTTCAGTGGCTTGGTATTTTTGTTGGTACCATCGGCATGGCGCCCATATTTTTAACCCATGACAGTGGAAATTCTCTGGAGCTATTATGTGTTTCGATGCCGGAACTAGTCCTCTGTTTGGCGGTTACTTCGGCTGCAACGGCCTGGTTCGTCGTCAAGGCGCTTATGGCGCGTGGACATCATCTCGTAGTAGTGAACGGCATGGCCATGGGAATTGGCGCAATATTGTGTGGTGGCACTATGATGGTGGCAATGCCACACGCTTGGCAGCAGGTGAGTGATTGGCAACAGTTTTGGGCCTGGCTGCTTCTTCTTATATTCCTATCACAAATAGTTGGCTATAATTTGTATTCCTGGCTGTTGACCCGTTATTCGATGACCTTTATGACTCTGTGTGGCTTTTTATGCCCACTATTTAGTGCGATACTCGGCGCAGCTTTCTTAGGAGAAAGCATAACGTGGCACTATTGGGCCTCTCTTGGCGCAGTATCAGTGGGGCTCTCTCTTTTTACTCGCGGCGGTAGCCAAAGCCTAGCTAATTAACCTTTTTTCAAAAAACTTCGGCAGATTGTGTTCAGGTGCCTTGCTCTCATGTTAAACTACAACTCGGATATGAAAAAAAGGATGCAATGTACCTAATCAATCGATGGCTTGGTTTTTTTTTTATTGTGTGGGGTGCTGGCTTATCAGCAGCCGACGCTGTCGCAGATAGCGTGGAGGCTCGAGTTCCTGCGCTACGAGGAGAGTTCGTCAGGGATGTTGTAGCCGGCAAACCAGGTCGAGCGTCAAAACAACGACGCGGAAAATTGAACCGGGGATTTTATAGCCAAAGCCGAATTCCGCAGGCAAAACTGACAAAAACAACGCTCGAAAATCCTCATTTAAAAAAGCTTTTATATACCATTAGCCAGTCTGCGCATAACCGCGCTGAGATGCTCAAGGGACTGAAGCAAGCAGATGGAAAGACTCTTCTTTATGAGCCTGAAGAAATCGATAACCTTGTTGGACAGGCTAGCTGGGACCTTACCGAAAAGGCACTCCGCGAAGACATAGAGAATAATCTTCCGTACACCCGCGCCCAAATAAATCAGATAGAAAATCCGGGCTGGAAGAGCAATGCGGTGCTTGGTTTGTTTGAAAAAATAATCAACCCTATCATGGCAAAGTATTATGCAAATAAAGATATTATTGACCTTTTAACCAAGATCACCATCATTGTCAGTGGTATGGCGTATATCTTTAATAAATTTGGTGGCACCGAATGGATGCGTAACAAGATCCGTGAAGCCTTTGATAAACCCTCTATTTATACTGTCCGTCGGCGCAAATCTGGCTGGTTTGGTAAAAAACCTGAAGGATTGCTGGGCGAAAATGACCTTATTCTTCCTTCCGAAACACGCAAACAAGTTAACGAGCTTATATTCCTCGTCAATCGTCGCCAAGAAGTAACACAAAAAACAAAGAAACCACTTACCTTGCCACGCGTTCTTCTGTGGGGACCTCCGGGAACTGCCAAAACAAGTATTGCACAATACATTGCCGACCAAGCTATTGGTGACGATGGAAAACCGATGGAATTCATTCGTCTTATGGCCTCCGACTTTATGCAGATAAAATCAGAAGGTGACCGTATTGCGGTACTCAAAGAAATGTTTGCAAGGGCCCGGCGTCGAGGAAATACTATTATTTTCCTCGACGAAGTTGATGGCATGACCGGTCAGCGTGGCAAAGAAAAAGAAAATGCAAACCGCGGGTTTCTTGACCACCTTCTTGATGAAATAGCACAGCCATCCACCCGCTTCATGGTTATTGCGGCGACCAACCACATCGGTCGCATGGACAACGCATTACTTAGTCGATTTACGCGTCAAATTAGCATTGGTCTTCCAGCGCCACGCCAGCGCAAAATGATATTGGACCTTTATGCAGATCGCCTCCTTGCAAGCAAGGGATATAAAATGGAGGTAAGTACGGCAAACATTGCGAATATAATGAAGGGGTCTCCTGGACGAGAGTTGGAAGCGTTTATTGAGCGCCTTAAAGAGCGCCTCGACTTCCTTTCGCAAAATGTTGCAACCAAAGAGACGTCTGATGAGGTTTTACGTGAAATGGGTAAGTTGCCTCCATTAATTGATCATTCAGTGGTTGATATAGACAATGATGACTTGCCTAACCCTTACGAAGCGGCTCCTGCCGCATAGCAGCATCAATTATTTTTCTAATTTTTTCTTCTGCGATACCAAAGTCTGTCATATCAATAATGTGCTCATAAAGACCGCTTACGCGAGCCTCTCGCATTTCAATTTGTGCCATTAGCAAACGCATTTCTTGATCCTTTGTTGATTCACTATTGCGCCCTATTAGTCGCTGTGCAAGTAGTTCAGCTGGTGCTTCAATCCAAATGCATACGGCTGTTGGCACATGCTTCTTTAGAGCGCGGGCTCCATTTATATCTGGCAACACAAGCCGGGCGTTGTTGCGAGTTAAAAAAGTTAATAGGCTACGCGGGGTTCCATATAAATGTTCACCAAATTGATTTATTTCCAAAAATGCTGCCGTCGCTGCCAACTCTTGAAATGTCTGGCGTGATACAAAAAAGTAATGGACGCCATGGTGTTCGCCGCTGCGCGGAAGACGTGTTGTCACCGTGATAACTCGCGAGAGTGATGGCATGTGGGCTAAGAGGTGATCAGTGGTAGTTGTTTTACCTGCTCCGGAAGGCCCAGAAATAATAATAAGTGGCGCCGCCATAAAGAGGTATCCTTTCGCTGATTATTTACTTTTGATTGTACAATCTTATACCGTAACGGACATAGTATAATCGAGACTTTGTAAATTACACAGTATTAGCTAGAGCACATTGCGAGTACAGAAGAATGGCAAAAAATCTACCAAAGAAAAGTATCCTTCCCCCATTCTTTACTGCAGCGGTTGTAATTGCAGTTTTTGCAGTTCTCATAGGAGCAACTGTTTATTATTGGAAGCGATCGATACATCAGGCAAAAAAGATCGTTACTGAAAATATCAATAATGAATTTACTGGTACGGGAGACTCGGAACTTTTGGCGCCGCAGCCACTACCAGAAAACGTTTCCATGAAGATACCATCTGATTCGGTGCAGCAAAAACCGCTTGTGTGTAATGCCCAAATTCTACTGGGATCTACTATTCCAAAAACTGGGGAACTTGGCTTGCCAGGAACTGCCCTGAGCGATGGTCTATTCTTGTTTCTTAATAGAGTAAATACAACGAAAGGTGGTGCGTGGAAAAAATACCATCTTTCCCTGGACCAGCGAGATGATAGCGGTCGCGTTTTGCGCGCAACGCCACACCTCTACGATCTTTTGAGTAAGACACCTATTTTTTTCTCACCATTTGGCGAAATGGTTTTTGAAAAGGTTTATATTCCGCTTCTGGCACGCAATGCTATAGCGGTACTTTTTCCGCTCGTCGGAATGCGAGCTCGTGTCACGAGTGGTATGCCAGTAATATGGTATCGACCTCCATATCGCCAAGAAATTCGCGCGCTTCTTGATTATGCAATTAATACTCTTAAGCAGGATAAAATAGCGGTTTTTTACGAAGAAAGTGCTTGGGGCATTGAAGCACGAAATGCCACAGTCGATATACTCCGGCGCAAATATAATTTGAAAGTATGCGGGAGCGCCTCCTATCAACCCAATACGGTAATGGTAGGCCCCGCGGTTGCAACAATTAAAAAAAGTGATCCTCAAGTCGTCTTATGCCTTGCGAATGGTCGCCCAACTTATAATTTTGTGCGAGAAGCGATTAATCAACAGCTTCATTATGCTTCTTTTCTTGGGTTATCTTGTTGTGAACGCATTACTAAGCAATTGAAGGAGTCACGCGGCATGAGCATGATTACGGCCTCTGTTGTGCCAAGTCCTCGAAAAAGCCAACTGCCAATAGTGCAGGAATATCGAAAATACATGCAAGAATACCTACCGAACAAAGGACTTTCAGCAGAATCACTTGAGGGCTATATTACAGCTTCATTACTTCTTCATTTTCTAGAGCAGTGTCAATCTTCGGTGACAGTTGGGCAGCTTTTACAGCATATTGCGCAAGCACCGGCCTTTGAATTCAAGGGGCTACATTTAAAATATCGCAATCAAACTCTTTCCTGGTCCGTCTGGCTAAATAAAGGAAATGACGAGCAATGGGATGAATACCGCGAAAAGGGGCAATAGATGTATCTAGCACAACGATTTTGGAATAGCATAGGCTCTGGTAAGTTTAAGGCAATAGGTCTTGTTCTTTCCTCTTGCGCTGTTGTTTCTTTTTTTATTATGGCGCTCTTTATATTCCGGCCTGCTGATCACCAACCTGATTTGCAACTTATCGATATGAATATGCGCAAAGAAGTTCGTGATTTTGCCAGCGTCGTCAAAACTGGCATGTATATTAAAAACTTTGAAGTTTTCGATATCACTAATGACCGCTTTCTTATCGGAGCGGTCGTATGGTTTGAGCTACCAACGGATGAAATCATGATCGATGTCGTTCAAGACTTTTCCTTTATTAACGCAAAAATACTAGAAAAAACCCCGGGAGATATTCGCATCAACGGGCATACTATGTTCATTAAGTACGACTTGCGCATAGAGTTTAAGAGCGATCTTAATTATTATCGCTATCCATTTGATGACCATCGTATTTCATTAGTAATGACAAATAATGGCGTAGGCCCAAACGAAATGTATTTTACCGTAGAAAACAGCTGTTTTGGCATATCTCCTGATGTGTATACCGGTAACTGGAAAATTCTAGATCTTGATAGCGCTTGGGGCTACTTAAGACTTTCTCTTGACGCGCGCAATGACAGCAAGCGCATTTTACGCCCTGCGGTTGCCTATAGTATTAACTTTGAAAAATCTAGCATTCGCAACATTATTATTATCTTTGTACCAATGTTTATTGCATTGCTTTTTGGCATGCTAACGTTTCTTATGGGTCTTTCTAACAGTGCCAGCCGCATGCGCATGAGCGTCTCAGGGCTTACGGCACTTCTCAGTTACCGCTTTATTATCGATCGCATGATACCGTCTGTCGGTTACTTAACGACAACAGATCTTGTCTATGTATTGTACTTGCTCCTTCTTCTGGTAATATTTGTGCTTCAATTGCTTCTTAGTCTCTATACAGAATCTGGCAAGGGAATCCCCGCAGTTGCAATGATGTGGTTGCAGCGCGTGCATGACATAGCATATCTCCTTAGTTCGACGGTATTCGTCGGGTATAGTGCCTATGTATTACTGTGGTAGCTGTCCGGAGGGTAGATGAAAAATAGTATTGTAAATAAGATTTTAGCTGTACCGCGCAAGGTATACATAGCAGCAGCGGTTGCTTTCATATTTATTTTTACCTTGCTTGTCTTGGTGCCAGAAACCATTTGTATTACCGGTCTCAACTCTCTTGAGGAAGCATCTGAGTACGCTCGGACGATGCCGGAATTGCCTCCTATGGAAAACACCAATCTTGTGCGGCCTGACTACGACTATTTTTATCGTGCAAATACACCAGGCTATTTCACGCGGAAGTGGCGTGCGATAGCCTGTTGCCTCAATCTTCCAACACGATTCGATTGGCCTTCATTATATTTTCGCTCACTTCTTGATGTGATGCTTAATCGCTTTAAAAGTTATCGCGTCGAGCGCGACATTGTCTATAAGATGAGCCCCGCGCCCAAAGCGCGCTTTGTCATTTTTGGTGATTTGTATGGTGCCTATCACTCGCTTGTACGAGATCTGGAAAAACTTAAGGAGCTCAATATTATTAATGACTCGCTCAAAATTATTGCAGCGGATACCTACATTCTCTTTATGGGGTCGACGATGTCGCGCTCACCCTATGGCATGGAAACACTTGGCCTTGTTTTGCGTCTTATGGAGATGAACGCAGATACAGCCATTTATCTACGTGGCAACCACGAAGACAATAAGTATTGGGAGGCTTTTGGCTTAAAAGAGCAGTATGAAATCAAATGCGGAGAGGAGTCTAAGCAGCTTATAGCAACAACAAACAATTTTTTTATGCATTTACCACTGGGCCTGTATTTGGCCGTACCAAATCATCCAGGTCATTTTATAAAAATCTCATATTTGGCGAGCAGTGTAAGCAGTAAGCTTAAAGAGGATTCGTATGCGCACTTCTTAGAAGCAAAACAAAATGGCCTTCTAGATAAACACGAAATATCCGAGGGGCTAACTCATAATAGCAAGATAACTATTGAGGTTGCTTTTCAATCTGAGAAGAAGCGTCAGACATTTCAGTCTTCAACAGGTTTGCGACAGTTGCCGGCTGATGGTGGGGTTACTACCTGGACTCTCATGTCGGCGCCAACCCTAGTTATGCAAAAAGGTTTGCAGTTTACTCATGATGCTTTTGCCATTATTCAGCTGGCGGCGCAAAAAGGAGATTGGATTATTACTGAATACTCCCAGGATGCGATTAAAAAAGATGGCTTTAAGACGACGGCATACCAATTTTTTACCGGAGCGCGCGAAAGCGAAAAACAAGTTGTGCCTGAGAATGATAGCGTCTCTGCGCCGGTAGAAGCAGAAGCAGAAACAACGACTCCCAACACGCTCCCTATTGCAGCGCCGGTTTTGGCGCCTATAGAGCCGACAAAACCGGAAAGCAACAGACTCACTAAAAATCTCCAAGAAGCGCTTGATAGCAATTTTGTACAACTATTAGCCGGCCATAGAAAAAAACGATCCACAGCAATTTCGGCGGCATCGACAGCCGAGCCTGTTGTTCAGACTACGAGCGCGTCAATTGAGGCGGCAACGGCAGTGCTGGCCGCCACCACTTCACGTGCGCCACAAGAACTGACGCGCGCAAGGCCAACTATTCCGCAAGAAACGCCGTTACCGCTACCGCTGCCGCCACTTGCGCTCCCCGGCAACAGGGGGAATGAGGTGTCTATTACAGTCGGCACACCAGTTCAAGATCCCGCCACACGCACTATGACACTGCCGCTCATGGTGACGATCAAAGATGCGAATGGTTCGCCTGTACCACCGCGCCCTGTGGTCTCCGGCGGAGGTAACCATGACGAACCTCCGTTGATTAAGGTCCCCGGCGTTTAACGTAGCGCCTTAGTGCAACATCTGCTATCCTTGCGGCTCATTTTTGAATTTGAATAAGGAGATGCCATGAGCAACCAGAAGTTGCCATCAAAGTCACAAGACTTTTTCGGTTGGTACAATGAAGTTATCTATCAATCTCAACTCGTTGACGAAAGCCCAACCCGTGGCTGCGTAGTTCTGCGACCATACGGCTATGCATTGTGGGAAAACATTACGCGCATCATGGACGCACGCTTTAAAGAAAAAGGCATTGAAAATGCGTATTTCCCACTCCTAATACCTGAATCATTTCTTAAAAAAGAAGCAAAGCACGTTGAAGGCTTTTCTCCTGAACTCGCAGTGGTGACTCATGCCGGCGGTAAGCAATTGGAAGAGCCATACGTTATTCGCCCAACTTCAGAAACAATTATTTACCATATGATGGCCCGCTGGATTACTTCATGGCGTGATCTGCCAATGCAATTAAATCAATGGGCAAATGTCGTGCGCTGGGAAATGCGCACACGGCCATTCATTCGTACTGCTGAATTCTTGTGGCAAGAAGGCCACACTGCTCACGCGACTCGCGAAGAAGCGCTCGCAAAGGCCAAAGAAATGCTTGCCGTGTATATTAAATTCATTTCTGAAGAGCTTTGCATTCCTGTTTTTTCGGGCGAAAAGACACCAAAAGAGCGATTTGCTGGTGGCGAAGCAACCTTTACTATGGAAGGCATGATGCCAGACGGTAAAGCACTTCAAATGGGAACAAGCCACTTGCTTGCTCATTCTTTTCCTGCGGCCTACGGCGTCCAGTTCCAAGATAAAGATGGCCAAATGAAATCGCCGTGGTGTACTAGCTGGGGAACAACTACTCGCATGATTGGAGCAGCAGTTATGGTGCATGGCGATGATAATGGCCTTGTATTACCACCAGCTATTGCGCAATATCAAGTGGTTATCGTACCAATTTTTAAGACCGAAGAAGAAAGAGCAGTGGTAACTGCTGCTGCCACCACACACAAACAGGCGCTTGAAACGGCAGGTGTTCGCGTGCACATTGATCTTCGTGATGAGCGTCCTGGTGCAAAGTTCTTTCACTGGGAACTTCGAGGCGTACCAATTCGCTTGGAGCTGGGGCCGCGCGATGTAGCGCAACATTCCGTTATGCTGGCCCCTCGCATTGTTGCTGAAGGCGCAGATCGCAAGTCAGTTGTCATGTCGGGTGAATTGGTTGGTGCCGTTCATGTTGCCTTGAAGGCACTGGCAAGCTTGTTGTTTGCACGTGCAAAGACCTACCGCGATGCACAGTTAATTAATGCAGCTCGTGGTTCACTGACTGACTTTGGTAAAACAATTGAAGAGTACAATGGCTTTGTCAAAGCCGGTTGGTGTTTTGAGCGATCATGCGAAGAGGCACTGGTAGCATACAAGGGCAGTATTCGCTGTATACTTGACGAAGTGGCACCTGATGGGGCACAGTGCTTCTGTTGCCAAAAGCCAGCAACTCATATAGTACTGGCGGCAAAGAGTTATTGATCCGTTTTTACTTATAGTGGGTATCCATGACAACACCTGGCCACCTTGATTACCTTTCTTTTTTTCAAACCTATTTGCTCACCGAAAAGCGTTTATCCCGCAATTCGGTGAGTGCTTATTTAACCGACGCAGGACAACTGCAAGACCACTTAATGCAGAAATATGCTATCACCTTGCCGCAAGCAACTGGTGCGCAATTAAAGGCGTACATTCGATTACTCCATAATACAAAGTCGCAGCCGCGCACGATTGCGCGCAAAGTATCTGCTTTTAAAGTTCTATATGCTTTTTTGGCTGAGCGTTACGGGGCAATAAACGCCGCTGAAGTGCTTATTATTCCCAAAATTGAAAAAACACTGCCTACCTATTTAACGCATGATGAGATTCAAGCACTTATCAAAGCTGCAATGCAGGATGAAACACTTCGCGGTCGACGCAATTTGATGATGCTACAACTTTTGTATGCCACTGGATTGCGCATCACCGAGCTCGTAACATTGCGGATTGAGAACATCCATTTTGATACCGGCTTTGTGAGCGTTCTTGGCAAAGGGGGCCGGCAGCGTGAAATTCCTTTGCCGATGCCTATTTGTGAAGCCCTTGGCATTTACGTACGCACTATTTTATCCGGCCTGTTGGCCGATGCGGGCCTGGGCGTCAACGGAAAAACCCTCATCTTTCCTACTGTGCGCGGCCGCAAAATAACGGCAATTACGCGCCAGGCTTTTTGGTGTATTCTCAAGGGCATTCTTGCTGTTTCTGGCATCAGCAAAAACGTATCACCGCACACACTGCGCCACTCACTTGCAACACATTTGCTACAGGCCGGGGCCGACATACGCTCCTTGCAGTTGTGGCTTGGTCATGAACAAATGAGTACCGTCGAAATTTACACGCACCTCGATAAGAGCATGGTGCGCAAGGCCTACGATCACAAACACCCACGAGCATAAAAGGGCTGACTTATGAATCTTAAAAATCTCATAGTGATTATAGCATTAACCGTGTTTTTATCCCTACAAATGCGGACTTCTATAGGAGCAGATTGCTGCGCAAGGACCGATGCGCCCCTGGTTGGCGAGCAGCTTTGGTGTTTTAATCACTCTAGAGAAACATGTCGGCGTATTATTGCTTTGGGATTCTGCGCGTGTGAATGCGATTGCGGTAGCGCGGCAAAAGACGATATTAAGAATGATGCTGTTTTAGTAAGCAGCGAAGAAGAGGCTCTTGGAGAACCAGACTACATACCAAAGCCAGGTATGTTTTGTAAGTACCCTCGAAATAGGAAAAAACATGATAATTAATAGGTTTTATTTGTTTGCTTTAATGCTCTTTTTTGCAGGTGGCATTCATCTCTACGCAGCAGAGAGAGATCTCGGCTCTTCATGCGGCAACGTTTGCTTAGCATTTAGCGTTTGTTTCTGTTGCCAAAGGCTTATTCCTGAAACTATCTTATGCGTACAAGCGTGCCGAAAAAAGAACGCTTATATTGGCATAATAAAAGATGATGATATTTTGAATGCCGAAAAAATTCCTGATGATGACACTTTGAATGCCGAAAAGATTTCTTTGGTGTATGTAAATAAACATTCGCTTAAAAAAGGTTTTGCAGGCTGTCCAAGGAAGTGCAATTTTGGTGTGCATTATAAAAAGTCATTGACTGATGATTCTATGGTAATGAGTACCTGTTCGTGCTGCATATTTCTTTGCAATGTCGGCCCAGAAGAGCCCTCAATAGAGCAAAAATGCATCCTTTGTAAAAAAAAGTTTTCGCGCTTATCTTCTGGTGATAAAGTATTTTATTGTTCTTATATAACAGCTTTATGTTGTTGTCTTCCACAGAAAGTCGCGAGTGAAGTTGGAATTGAACTGCCATTACTTGAGGGGGCTGCGGCGCTCCCACTTACACTTGGATATAGCATTTTTGCCGCTGAAGCAGGATGCCTGTTTTGTGGCAAAAATGCTGCGCGCTATTTCGCAACTAAAATTGAGCCTTACCTGGTAGTGCTCGCAGAAGCACCAAAACAAGAGCACATGGATAAGCTGAAGAAATCTTAAGTCAGCTCTTTGACCGTTGGCAGTAATTTTCTTATACTCGCACCCCATTGTAGTTCATTCTTTTGTGCAGAGGTTTTCCATGTCACTAACTTTAGCGCCTAATTCTTTTGTAATTGCGCAGCCCACAATTTTTTCACTCCTCAGCTCTATGCAACCGATCTGCAATAAAAGAACACCTCTTGAAAGCACCGAATCAATTCTTTTTTCTATTACGCCGCGTGAGCTAACAATCAAAGCAACTGATATGGAAATCAGCCTTCAGTCTACTGCAGAAATTGAAAGCTCAGTTAATGACGCTATGAGCTTCCTTGTTTCAGGAAAGCGTATATTTGATATCGTTAAAGAAATGGATGGTGATATTACTTTTACCCTTGAGGGAAATGCACTGAGCCTGCGTTGCGGTGGTGTTGATTTATCGCTTAACATTAAGTCAGCACAAGATTTTCCTGCCTTCCCAGAACGCATTGAGAACCTTATGCATATCGATGCTCAATTCTTGGTTGGCTTGCTGAACAAAGTATCTTTCCTGGTGCCATCCAATAATTCAAATGCCGCATTGAATGGACTACTTTTAGAAATCGACAACAAGGGCACCAGCATGGTTGCCACTGATGGGCACTCCTTGGCGCGTATTACAACGAGCAAGTACACTCTTGGGGAAAAACATAAATGGTTGCTTCCTAAGCGCGCTGTCATGGAATTAAAAAAAATAATCGAAGTGGGCGGGACCGAACAAGTATTTTTGGGTATGTGCGGCAGCCAGTTGGTCTTCTCTGGCCCGAACTTTAATTTCTTTACCAAATTAATCGCAAGCCCATTCCCTGAATATGCACCAATCTTGGACAAGCAAGGATTTATCCCTGCACGTGTTCATCGTGGTGATTTCAGCCGCACACTCAAGCGCACCGGCTGCTTGCTTGCCGGACAATTCCTTTCAACTACTTTTACGTTTGCACGCGAAGGGCTTGATGTTAAATTGAGTAATAAGGAAGTTGGCTCACTTAAAGAATCATTGCCCCTGAGTATGTTTGACAGCGTGCCAGTAGAAAGCCGCTTCTATTCACCATATTTGCTAAATGGTCTTCAGGCTCTGTCTGGCGACATGGTTAATTTTCATATCAAAAACAGCATGCGGCCTATCATTTTTGATGATGCTAATGAAGAGTACTCCTTTACCTATTTGGTAATGCCAGTTAGCGCCGTAAACGCTGCGTAAGCGCGGGATATTGTGCGCATAACGCATCTCACACTTCGTAATTTTCGCTGTTTTGATCAACTTGATCTTGCCGTCGATCAGCCGTTTTTGATTATTGAAGGGCCAAATGGTTCCGGTAAATCAAGTATTGCTGAAGCACTGTATTATGCCTGCTATCTCAAGTCTTTCCGTACGCATCGCGCAAGTGACGTTGTGCGACATGGTGATGAAATTGCCTTTTTCTTGCGTCTTCATGGCCAACTTGCTGATGGAGACAGCTATACCATTCAAATTGGGTTTGAGGATGGGGCTAAGCGCGTAAAGGTCAATGATATGATCATCACTACGTATAAAGAGATCATGGATTACTACAAAGTGGTGTTAGTGAGCGAGCATGACCTGGGCATTATCCAAGAAGGACCGGAAGAGCGCCGTTCGTTTATCAATCAGTTGTGTGTTTTGCAAGATCCGGGCATGGCAGAGTTGTTACGCTTAAATAAGCACATGGTGAGCCAGCGAACACAATTGTTACTTAATGGCCAGTGTCATGACGATCATTTTGTATTGTGGACGCATCAATTATGGGATAACTCAACTGAAATTGTACGTCGCCGAAAAGCCGGATTAGCGCTACTTCAAAAAGAAGTAACCTACTTAGCGAGACATTTGGGCCTTGAGTTGCCACCGATAACTCTTACATATAAGCAAAAAGGGGGTTCACACCAAACTTTTACTGAGTTTTGGACCGAGCACCAAATAAGCACGCTTTCTCAGGAGCAATACCAACGTCGGACTTTGTTTGGCTGTCACCTTGATGACGTGGTTATTGGCTTTGGGGAGAAAAATGCACGTCTGTACGCCTCCCGTGGTCAGCAAAAGCTCATTGTATTGCTACTCAGGGCCGCAATGATACGAGTACTTCAGGAGCAAGGAAGTCGCTCACGCACTATTGTGTTTATACTCGATGACTTTGTAACCGACCTTGATAAAAAAGTAATGACAGCCGTACTTAGTATGGTTCAAAGCCTTGGTTGTGGGGTTGTTATTACCTGTCCCTTGGTTGATATGGTTTCTTTTTCGCAAGGAGCGCAGCTTGTGCGGCTAGCATAAGTGAAATCCTTGCTTGATATTAAAAGAAGCCAAAGCCTTGCTCTTGACCATAAAAAAGCCTCAATCGTTCAAATGTTGCTCGACGGCAAAATAGAAAAATTTAAGTTTTTTGCTCAGCTTTGGAATGAGCGTCCCACGCTCTGGAGATTGGGCGAGAGTACGCAGTCCTGAATGAGCTTTGACCCTTTAATTGTGAGCATCCAGAGGATGGAGGGCAAGCCGTAGGGCACTTGCGCTCAACTTGCACGACAACTCATAAAACTACGTCGGATTGCAATATTGAGACGACCATGTAAAGCAAAAAGTGTTTATTTATCGCATCTTTTCTTTTTTCGCTTGATTTTCTCTCAGAATATATTATCATAACCACCTCATTACTACTCTCCTTCTTCCACCGTATAAGGTTTCTTGTGCGGTGGATTTTTTATTTTGACATAATTGTCATTATCGGATTAATAGGTTTTTGTGAGTGGAACTTAAAGTACTTCTTTGCCTATCCACCCCTTGCTCGATTTGAAATTTTAGTTTACTGTGGAGCCCGTGGTTTTTATAGTTTTTACTGAAGGCAGAGTTGTTTGCATGAAAAAGCATATTTATACCCTCCTCAAGTGGCTTTTATTTGGAGCCCTCACCACCCTTCTTTCTTTTGCTATATCCATTAGCCTTATTCAGCATGCTGCCAAGAAAGGCAGCCCTAAGGCGCAGGCAACGCTCGGCTACATGTACTTTTTTGGCACTGGTGTTGAGCAAAGCAAAACAAGTTCTATTAAATGGTTCGCCCTTGCGGCCAAGTCGGCAGTCCGTTGTGGCATTCAAAATGTTGTTAATACCGGCAGGAAGGTGGCCAAAACAGTCACGACTCAAGTGTCACACATAGCAGAGGTTCTTACGATAGCACCTTGGCGAGAACCAGCCCCTCAACCCAACCATTCTTAGTCAATTATGTATACGAAGGATAATCGCCATGTCTTTAATTCCTAATTTCCTCAAAAGGATTTTTTCTTCGCAAGAGACTATTTCGTTGCCCTCTAAGCCACAGGAAGAATTAGTTCAAGTAAAGCTTGCCCATAAGGTTAAAGTCGAAGAAGCGCCGGCAACATATACTCTTCAAGAGCTTGAGCGGTTGCAAAGTAAGGCAGCGGCCGGCGATGTTTTTTCACAAAAAGGTCTAGCTGTTTTGTATGCCACTGAAAACTTTCCTTGGAAAGATGCCAAGTTGGCCGCAGAATGGATGCTAAAGGCAGCGGATGCTGGCGACTTTGAAGCCCAATGTTTCTATGGTGAAATGTGCAAAAATGGGGCTGGAACTAAAAAAGATATTTTCCGAGCACTTGCCTATTTTCGCAAGGCAGCAGATCGCGGCTTTGCCCCCGCCCAAATTGCTCTTGCCGCTATATATGGTAGCGGTGCAGGCGTAAAAAAAGACCCCGAAATCTCCTTCTCTTGGTATAAAGTTGCTGCGCAAAACAATGATTCTCATGCTCAGTATAATCTAGGGTTACTCTATTATGCAGGTTTTGGCGTGCGTAAAGATATTACTGAGGGTGCAAAGTGGATGCTCAAAGCGGCATTGCAAGGCCATGTAGATGCAATGGCCTCTGTTGGCCAAATTTATTACAACGGCGAAGGCCTTGAACTTAACTATGCTGAGGCGGCGCGGTGGTATGCACTCGCCGCAGCCAAGGGACACTCTGATGCGCTGTGCGCCTTGGGGCTTATGCATTTTCAAGGAGTGCACTTTAAGGCTAATAAGGCTGAGGCGTTTCGCTACTATCAACTTGCTGCAGCAGAAAAGCACCCTACCGCTCAGTGTAATATAGGCGCAATGTTTTTTGCCGGCGATCACGTCGAACAAGATTTTCATCAAGCATCTTCTTGGTTCTCTCGGGCGGCAGCGCAGGGTCATGCTGATGCATTGTATCACTTGGGAACTATGCATGAGCATGGGTATGGAATGACAAAAAACTTTATTCAAGCGACAAAGTTTTATATGGCCGCCGCTCAACGCGGACATGAAGACGCGCAAAAATCATTCAATCGCATGCGCGGCGTAACAACAACAGTCAGGCGCTAATAAGCGCGCGATGAGGCCGCAAGTCCTGCCATGCATATTGCTATAGCATCAGTTACGTCTTCTTTAACACTTGCCCCCAGCGTCTTCAGCGCTGGAAATAGGGTCGCCATAACCGTTGCGACTTGTTCCTTGCTTGCCTTACCATAGCCGGTTACTGCCTGTTTAACATGACATGGCGCAAGCTCATGAAGTTGTAATTTATGCTGCTCGCTGAGCAAATATAGAATTGACCGCAGATAACCAAGCTTTACAAAAGTTTGCGCGTTTTTACCCAAGAATGGTGTTTCAATGGCTAAATGTGTCACTTTATGCACGATAATTTTTTCGGTCATAAAAGCATAAAAGCGTGCAACACGAGCTGGAATCGATTCAGTTGATGGCATGCTGAGATAGCCATAATCAAAAATAGAAGTGCGCCCTGCCTGTACACGAGCCACGGCAAAGCCGGTTATCCGCAGGCCAGGATCAACGCCAAGTAATATAATTGGTTCTTGCATGGGCAACTCCTTTAAGCCGCCAGCAAGCTGACAGCGCTATTTATTCAGGAAGGTCGTCAAACCGAGTGGTTTCACCACTAAACGTGGCGTAACAGGTGCCAATCGGCCCGTTACGCTGCTTGCCAATGATAATCTCGGTTAGCGTTGGGTGTTCAGTATCTGGATTGTATACAACATCACGATAGAGAAAGAAAATTAAATCACCATCTTGCTCAATCGCCCCGGATTCCCGAAGGTCAGAAAGCAATGGCCGCTTGTCCATCCGCCCTTCAAGCGAACGCGAAAGCTGTGAGCCGGCAATAACCGGAACCTCAAGCTCCTTAGCTAATGCCTTGAGCGCACGAGAAATAGAAGAAATTTCCTGAGTACGGTTTTCAAATTGGCCACCACCAGATAAGAGCTGAAGATAGTCGATAATTATCAAATCCAGCTCTCCCTGGGCCTTGAGCTTACGCGCCTTACTGCGCAAATCGCGAATGGTTAATGATGGAGTATCATCAACATATACTCGGGTTTCTGCCAAGCGTGCTGCCGTATTTGTTAGCGCCACCCACTCATCAGAGGAAATGCTCGCGTTTCTAATTTTTTGGTGCGCAATATGTGATTCGCTTGAAAGCATACGAAGCAATAATTGTTCGGCCGACATTTCAAGAGAGAATATGCCGATTTTGTAACCTTCTTTTGATGCTGCTACTGCCATGTTCAACATCAACGCTGTCTTGCCCATCGAAGGACGCGCCGCCAAAATGATAAGGTCACCTTTCTGCAGTCCGGATGTCATGGAATCAAACTTGCCAAACCCGGTTGGAATGCCTGTTACCCCATTCTGACTGACTTTTGTGTTTGCGAGGCGGTGGAAGGTTTGCTTGAGCAAAACATTCAGCTGCACAAAGTTTGGCTTAGCTACTTTATGTGCAATACTAAAGATGCTTTTTTCTGCTCGATCAAGAATATCGTCCAGCGTTGCATCGCCCTGCTCATAACAATCCTTAATTGTTGCTGATGAGCTGTTAATGAGCTGGCGCAGTACGGCTTTCTCTTTAATAATGCGCGCATGCTGCTCTACCAAGCCAAGCGAAGGAAGATCCTCCTGCAATTCTAGTAAAAAGGCCATTCCCCCTACTTCTTCCAGTTGCTGGCGCGCAGCTAAGGCGTCTTGCACGGTAATAAGATCAAGCGGCTTACCTTGACTAGAAAGATCAACCAAGACTTGATACATAAGCCGGTGCGACCGATGATAAAAATCGGTCGCGGCAAGAGTATCAGCGATAAGTGTTAATGATTCGTTATTTAGCAAAACAGCAGAAAGAACGGCCCGTTCAGCCTCAACGGAGGAAGGAAGGGCCCGACCGAACAGTAATTCCGGCTGCTTCTGTTCTTTGTTGCTAAATTTACGAGCGGAAGTCGTGGACACGGGTGACTAGCTCTCCGCGCCGCCTACCACGTTGACTGTCATTTCAGGCATCAACTTGGTAGAAAGTTTAATTGTTACTTTGTGTTCGCCAGTTGCACGAATAGTCTTGCTAAACACAACTTGTTTCTTAGTGACAACGATATTTTTGTCTTTAAGTCCATTTACTACTTCTTCTGCAGCAACAGAGCCGTAAAGCTTGCCGTCGTCATGTACGCGCTTTTTGATAGTGATGTGGGTTGTTTTGATGCGTTCAGCAAGCATAGATGTTTTGCTTGAAAGAACTTGGGCATCGATTTCAGCTTTTTTAATTTTTTGTTTAAAGAAAGTCTCGCTACCTTCATCTACTTTTTGGGCGAGCTTGCGGGGAAATAAAAAGTTTGCTGCGTAACCGTCAGTTACGTTTACGATTTGACCAGCCATGCCGACGCTTTCAACGTCTTTGAGAAGAAATACTTTCATTAGAAACTCCACAATAAAGGAATACGAGTGGTGCGCATGGTACCAAAAAATAGGGCCCTTTACCAGGAGAAGAAATGAACCACGGACGAACTACCTTCGTTTGGGTGTCCATTCTTTCTGGCTGGCCTGCCTTCTTAGGTGCGGACAGGAGTGTAGGCGAATCTTGTACGAGGCCTTCACATCTCATTGACTTACCCCAGAAGCCTAAAGGGCTTTGTCACCCTGCACTCTCGGTGCCCCACCCATATGAGCCCCCTCCCCCGCGTGAGGCTCCAATACAGGCCATAGCCCTGCCACAAAAGTTTCACAAAATCAGGCAGCCATTCCTCATTGGCCGCCAGGAGAACCGCCCTCCTTTGGTCAGAATTTAAACAAAACAAATCACTACAGAGCGCAGGCTGCAAGTTCGGGACTCTATTTATTTCTCCCTTCTTGCCAGAAATAAAGCTACCAAAAGCAATCGAAAAAGCGGTGGCGACAGATTTTTGCAGAAATCCTTGTGGTGGGGCTTCAAATAAATCAATCAGATTTGTTTTTTCATAGCGCTCCGTTATCGGACTTCTGCTTAAATAAAACAGCGTTTGAACCAGCATGGAACCACGCGGTTGCACCCCACCAAAAATCCATACAACATCGGCTGGAAGCGCCGACTGCCACAACCTAAACTCTTCCAATTCTTCGTAGACCGGATATGAAAAAGTTGATTCGGGGCTTACAACGACAGCCGCTCCCTCACCTGGCGCTGAAGGCACCGCGAACAACTTTTTATATATTTTTTGTGCCAAAGCTATGCGTGTCACAGTTGTTTCTGGTGGCATATAATAGAGCCAAAAGACTTCGCTACCAACCCAGCAGCGTTGCCACTGTGTTGGTAGAACTTCACGCGAGATACAACTTCGACCCCATACAAGCATTGGCAGCGCTGGATTCATAAAAACATATCCTGGCGTACAATCTAAAAACGGCAAACTTCCCGCGCAAGCCCACCACATGTAGAGGCTGCTTATCATCACACCTCGCGCACAAGGATGCAACAAATAAACAACTGCCAATCGCCATAAAACCGCCCAAAAAAAGCAAGTTGTAAGCATAAAATACATCAGCAATCCCACGCCAAGGCTGTAGCTGCCATTTATTGAAGCAGAAAGCTCCTTATTAATAAACGTCACAATCCAATATAAATGTCCGACCCACAATATCACACATCCAGCGACCCCCTCCTGCCAAGAGCGAGGATAAAACCAAAAACACCAAGCAACACCAGCAATACTTAAAAAACCAATCTGCAGGGGCCACCAGGCGCTACACAGTAGTAAAAGTATGCCCACTAAAAACATATTCCCTTCCCTTTCGCTGCGCCAACCACCGACAACGTTTTTTACAAACTACCGTTTCACACAACAACCCGTCTCGCGCTATCGCTCCGCGCCAAGCAACTGCAACACCACAGCGAAATACCGCATCAAATGGTGTTTTCGCCTCCAAAACTGTTTTTTGCTTCTGTGACTGATCCAATAAAAAGTCGTAACCATGCCTTATCAGCCATTGCTGATACCGAACGGCGATACATATTTTTAAAAATGCGGCGTCTTGTTCTTGTTGCGCCCGCATTGCGGCGATACCCATCCCAGCGGTACGCATAGTTATAAAAATTAAAGTCGCTAATAAGCAGGTTGCTAAAAGAAGCGAATTAAGAATAAATCCTTTCTTCACGCCACACCTTCTGCGCTCAATAAATTTACATAAAGAGTAAGCGGTGCATGGTTTTTAATGCCGTACGTAACTGTGTAACCAGTGCCGCATGGCACACATCGCAAAAATAATGGTTTCGGCGCAAGGCGCAAACCACTCTTGCGCGCTTTCACATCGATATCGGCGATTGTTTTTTGTCGATACAACCCATTTTTTCTACACATATAAGTCACGGTCTGGGCAGTCGCGCCCCAGTGGGCGTCGAGATTAGCAGTGTGGATAGTTATTTGATTATCCCGCACCACAACAGTACTGGCGCAGCTCAGATCTTTTTGCATCACAGCAAGCGCCCTATAATGGTATAATAGTGTTGTAAGGTCAGCGCTTACCTGTCGTTGCCATGAGATATAAGTATGTAAAGCGGTAATAAAAAAACCTAGAGCCATCATTACTAGAGCGCCATAAAGCGCGGCTTCTAACAGCAAAAACCCCTTATGCAGGCGCATAAATCGTGCGTCCTTCCTGGGTATTAGTGCGGTACTTAAAGGCAGGCGCCATAAGCGAAACCTGGCCTGATCCGCACTGAAATACAATTAGCTGTGCAGGAACACAACCAAAATTCATTGTTTCTCGACTACAATGCGCAACCAGTCCGGCAGAGAGCCTTGATTGCACAAATGAAAGGCGACTTATGAGCCGCAAACACAATGCTACAATAACAAAAGAAAGCACGCTTCCTACGACAGCATACATAGCGAAAAAACCTGATTTTTGTCGCATCATTATTCCTCTTTCTTGACAGCGTGTGGCCCCGACTTACACGCGGACGCTACTATAAAAATCGCAGTAAGTGCAAGCAAAAATTTTGCGCTGACCCAAGATAAAACAGCCTACCTTGACTCACAAAAAATCGTTACTAATAAAGCATTTTTAGCCATACAATTGAAAAAAAGCATCAGCATTCGCTAAGCTGGAGTAATGCTATAACTTTTTACAACCATAAAGAGGCTGCCATGAAACCAATAAAACAACTGTATCTTTTCGGCGTGATAGCACTTGCTGGAGGAATTCTTTTTGCCACAGGTTACGAGATAAAATCGCCTGGGGTTACCACCACCTCACAATGGCCGGAAACTGCCAAACTGCTCAGCATGATTAATGGAACAACGAACGCAACCGCAAGTGACTTTACGAGTGCTCTTCACGAAATAAAGGCTAAAAAAGCCAATGATCCCGTTGGTTTTTTTAATAACGAGCTGCAATGCCTAAAACAAGCAAAAAGCCCCGCATCAGGTCTTATTACTGGAACAGCAAGTGACTTTCCTGGATCACAAGAGGTATTAAAGAAGTTTGGCATAGATGCGCAAAATGAGTTACTTAGCTTAATTATCAGCTCGTAGAGCGGAGAGCCGTTACAATGAAAAAAAACATTCTATTGATCTGCCTGACCACCTTCGCCTTCTCCTCAGGACCACTTTTGGCCAATGACCCATTCGCTGATTTTGGTGGCGGGGGCATGGATGATTTCTTTGGCGGTGGCGGCGGGTTTGGTGATATGGATTTTGGCGGCATGGATTTTGGCGATATGGATTTTGGCGATATGGGATTTGATGGCGAAAATGACTCGTTTGGCTCCCTCTTTGGGGACGGAAATGAAGATGGATTCAATGACGACGATTTTGGCTCCTCGTTTAATAACAATGACGAAGAAGGAAACAATAAAAAAGGGTCAAAGGACGCCATACCAGAAGTAGCCGCATCTTTAGAAGAAGCTTTTAAAAACGGAGTAAAGACAGAAACAAAAAAGCTCACATCGCAATATAAAGAAGCCTTAACCGCGCATCTCACTCCAATATCGGTCAATCTGGAAAAATTGATTGCCAATCTAACTAGTTTCACACTTGGCATTCGACTAAAAAATGAACTTGCCGCATCAAGTGCGATTGCAACTGAAGTTTTAGACCTTATAAACAAGCTACGCACTTCCTCTCTTTACCATATAGCGTTTTTACAAAAAGATTTTTCAAAGCTCCGCGAACAGCTTATAGAGGTCACGACTGCAATTGATCCTCTCAATGCTGAATATGCAGTCATTACAGCGCAATCCTCAGATGATTCGCTTGAGACAACAGATGCAGTTGCTGCAAAGCAAAAACAGCAACTTGCAGATAAAATAAAAGGGGTCATAACAAAAACGCTAGAACCACTCATTGTTGATCTCAAAAAGGTATTTGATCACAAAAGCGTTCAAACTCGTCTCGCAGCAAAGAAAAAAAAATACGCACCAAAAATCGCTGGCTCGCGTGCAAGTGCTGCCGGCGGATGGGGCTCGGGCGCAGGTGACTATTTTGATAGCGGCTATGGACGCAGTGGCGGTTATGGCGGTTATGATGGCGGTTACGGCAATTATGGGAGTTCTGGCGGGTATAGCTGGGATGATGGCGGCTATGGCGGAGGATATAGCAGTCGTTATGGAAGCAGTTATGGTGGCTATGACACTTACGGCAGCTCCAGCAACTACGGCGGCGGAAGCAATAGCTATCAAGGAAGTGCAAAAAGCAGCTCGCCGCAAACTGTATATGCAAGTCCACAAGGTAGTAGCTATTCACCATTTAACTTTAATGATAGCTATGACAACAGCGAGTATGCGCAGCCGCGGGTACCGGGCAGCTACTACCAAGAGCCGACAACCACTCTTGATGCGACACCTAAAGAGCAAGTAATTGATTTCCTAAAGCGACTTCCTGTAAACATGAAAAAATGGCATGCTCGCTATGAATCTGCAAAGACATTTAGGGATAAAACAAAAGAGATAAAAGCGATCCTTGAAAGTTCACCCTTTACTGCCGATATAGAGCGCCTGTCACGCCTTACGGAGCTCTACCCTGAAGTTAAGGATGAGTTAAGCGATAGGCAACAACAGTATTTTAGTGATTTGCAGGCCGCCCTTCCTGCTTACGTTCCAATGTTGGTACATGCAACGACTTACGCATCTCCCCCTTTTGCCAAACTCTTTGAAGAAAAAGAGTTGTCAGCAAAGCAAGGCATTTCAAAACACAAATCTCGTAAAATTGCTGAAAATGCACAAGCACAACGCCAACGATCATATCGCGTACTCATGAGATGGCTTGATACAATACGGACAGAACGCGCAACACACAAGAAGCTATTTGGCCTCATCATGAACAACCTCCTCAAGCATGGGGAGCGCATATTGAAAAAACTAAAACTTTTTGCTGAAGAAATTAAAAACGATGGCCCGTCCTCACTTGAACAAGTAATGCAATTGGATGCGCTTTCCCGCCAACTCTATCATGAGCCTGTCGCTATTGCATACGCAGCACTAGATGATGATGAATCTGAAGCAACAAAAGCGCGCAAAGAGCAAATTGCCGATATCCGCGCACAAAAGATTGCGCTCAATGAACAGATACGCCCGTTGGTAGAAAAGCAGTATGCCCTTTTCCACGAAATGACACTCCTTCTGCAAGAAACAACAGAGGCGGTGCACAGCGATCTTGGTATAGACGCCGATGACGATCTCAGGCTTGAGGAACCTCATATAATGCAAGCTTTCTCACTAAAACTTCAGCACTTGATTTCTACTACCAGAGCAGATCATGCACAAAAACGAATACTGCAGGAAATGCTCATTCCATGCGACAAGCACAGGTTCCAACAAATAGAGCTTCAGCATATGGTATGGTCAGAATTAATGGATATGTGGCCACCAAAAATACTTATTGCAGATGAGAAAAACGACACATTGCCTGATGATGCGCAAGAAAAGTCGATCAAGGCTTCAGTTGAACCAATTATAGAAAGTAAAATCTATCGAGAAGAAAAAAGCGCAGCAATAGATGTAAAAGACATGGAAACATCAAAGCTGTTGCCCTCTCAGGGTGCGATTGCTTAGGATAAACTCTAAAGCAATTCATTTTACCAGCATAAGGAGATAGCATGTTTAAATTAATTTTTTTTCCCATTGCATTGGCCGCATGCGGAATGTGGGTGCATGGTTCACAGGCAGTATCAGGCGTAAGTTTGATTAATAATAAAGTCGACATCGCAAAACTAGCACCGAAAGACATCGATTTTAGCAAAATACACTTTTCGGCAATCCCGTATTTAACAGAAAAGCAAATTAAAAATCTTAACTTAAATCAACTAAAATCTATAACTTTCGAGCAAATCAGGCAACTTACAAAAATCCAGATGCCGTTCTTTAGCGCCGCACAACTTGCTAATCTTATACCCGGCCCGGCCGTCCCAGTCGGCACACCGAAATCACCCGAAAAAGCCTTTTTGAGCCTTCTTTCTGTAGATCAACTTTCCTGCATAAACTTGGTTGAGCTGAAAAACATGATCAACAATTCAAATTGGCTTCTAGTTGTTAAAAACCTATTATGGAGTGATATACAAAATATCCCCGTATCCATCTTTACCGTTGCCGAACTCGAAAAAGCTGGTTTTATTCCGGCATTAAACGCAACACAGCTAGCAACGAAACTTAATGCCACTGGCAAATCGCTTGTAGAATCTCTTTCGATAGCACAACTAGCCACCGCTAATCAAGCAGCCATAAGACAACTACCTGCTCCGCTAGCAGCCACAGTAATAAATTCATCAGACTTGCTAGGCACAAAACAATATACGCCAGCGGAAATTGCACAATTGGCGCTCATTATTTCTTATTTTAATAAGACAAAATTCCAAGGACTGCCAGGAGAATTAATCGCTCAGCTGCCTACTGCAGCATTCGACCCTAGTCAAAACTCTGCACCCTATAATCGCACGATGGCTGCTGATGATGGGCGCCCACAGCCATCATGGCTCACTGATACTCAAATTAAAGCACTTAGTCCGGCTCAAATTACAAGTTTAAGCCATCAAATAAACAGAGACTGGCCAACCCCAGCACAAATACCACTTTTCGCACGCTGCAAAGAACTGTCCGGTGCATTCTTGGAAAAAGCCAGACTAAGCAGCGCTCAATTAAAAGCAATTACACCTGAGCAGCTTTCTATCATGGCGCAAAGCATCACCAGTGGGCAGATACAGATGAATCTGAGTTATTTTGCACAAACCCAACAACTCACTCTTGGCGCCGAGATAAAAAAAGCTAATCGCTATGATGAGATTCGCAACGGAATTACTGTGGATCCAAAAGCTTTATTCGATATGCTAGGCTGGTAACCACAAGGCCTTCTAAGCAGCAATAGGGAGAGGCATGCCTCTCCCTATTGCTTTTCGGGATTTTTTTAACAACGCCCAAAATTCATGATATATACTTGTTATATTACGGCAGCGCAACGCTTGCAAATAGCACCATTGCTCTCAAACCAATGCCAGCAACGCGGGCATTTCGTCCCAGCCGCAGAAGAAACCGTAATCATTACTTCTTCATTGTTGGTTGTTGACGGCACAAGTGTGCACTGCGATACAATACACCACTCGATGAGAAATTCAGTTATTGACTGAGTGCCTAATACAGTACGTAACTGGGCAAACGTTTTTTG
The DNA here is from genome assembly GCA_964429275.1 of uncultured Pseudomonadota bacterium. Taxonomy (GTDB): domain Bacteria; phylum Babelota; class Babeliae; order Babelales; family JAUPTZ01; genus JAUPTZ01. The sequence continues at coordinate 230,397 of CAYSBJ010000002.1, read as the reverse complement.
GTACTGCCCTTCTTCTAGCCCACGCAACACCAAAGCTGCCTCAAGTGAATGCTTAATTAGGCCGGTTGCACGAACCTTTTCTATTTCCTGCAAAATAGCAGCACGCAGCTCATGAAGCGACTCCCACATCTCAGAGCTTCCTGCTATTGGCACGTGAAGCGCTAAAAACTGCTGCAAATGAATAGACTGTTGCTTGTCAGTATATGGTGCAGCGAGGTAAATATCATCCGCTGTAAAAGGTAACAATGGCGCAATCATCTGGTTTAATACGGTCAAAATATAGTACTGTGCTGTCTGTGCAGAGCGACGTTCTACGCTTGCTTTACCTTCGACATACAGTCGATCTTTGGACATATCAAGGTAATGTGCACTTAACTCTACACTGCAATACCGCGCCAGCAATTGAACAATGCTTGCAAATGCATATTCACTATACCACTGTCGTGCCATATTTAGTGTAGTAATTGCTTGGTGCAGTGCATACCGATCGAGCAATTGCATTTGATCAAAAGAAACACAATCGGTTTCTGGATTAAAGTCGTACAAATTAGCGAGCAAGAATCGGCAGGTGTTCCTGATTTTCCGATACACTTCTGCCGTTTGTGTCAGTAACGTATCAGAAATTACAACGTCACGTTCATAGTCAACACTTGCAACCCAGAGACGCAAAACGTCAGCGCCATATTTTTTGACCACCTCTTTTGGATCGACTACGTTACCGCGAGATTTTGACATCTTGTGCCCCTGCGCATCCATCACAAAGCCATGCGTAACAATAGTCTTCATTGGCGCTTTATCATGGAGCACCATAGAGGTAAGCACAGCACTTTGAAACCAGCCCCGGTGTTGGTCAGAACCTTCAAAATACATATCAACTGGCAATGAGCCACCACGTGCCGCAATAACGGCTGCATGGCTTACGCCAGAGTCAAACCATACGTCCAATATATCAGTTTCTTTGCGAATGTGTTCGTCAGCCACGCCAGTGAGCTCTGTCGGCAACAAGCCATCGGTACGAAGTTGTGCAATCGTTACGCGATCCCAATATTCAATACCTTCAACGGCTACTTTGTCTGCAACGCCGCGAATCAATTCAGGCGTTAAAAAGTGTTGACCTGTTACCGTGTTAAACAAAGCAGTAATCGGCACTCCCCAGCTACGTTGGCGAGAAATACACCATTCAGTACGGTTACCAAGAAAGGCATCAAGACGGGTTTTTCCCCAGCTTGGGATGAAAGCAATCCCATTCAATGCTTCCTGAGTCCGCGCCACCAAATTGTGCTTATCAAGACTACAAAACCACTGGTCGGTTGCACGGAACATAAGTCCGTTGCGGCAACGCCAACAATGAGGATACGCGTGTTTAATAGAGGTTTTATGAAGCAATGCGCCCCGCTCTTGCAGCTGCTTGAGCACCCACCATTGACCATCAGCAATCGGCATACCCGCAAGCTCCTGCGGCATAATTTCGTTGGTATACTTACCATCAGAAGATAACGGAGAATAAATTTCAAGATTATTTTTGATGCCCATTACATAGTCATCAGGACCGCACCCGGGGGCTGAATGCAAACAGGCCGTTCCGTCAGTGGTACTCACACCATCGTCACTAATCACTGGCACTGTAAAACCGTCAACTATCGGGTGCAGCGCGCGCATTCCAATTAACTGGCTACTTGGAATTGTAGTAAGAACAGTAGCCCCTTCGCCCAAAATTGGCATCAATGAAGCCACAAGATCTGCACCAACAATTACTTCGCGACCATCAGCCAGTACTACTACCGCGTAGTTCGCCGTTGGATTAAGCACTACTGCACGGTTTAATGGAATGGTCCAGGGTGTTGTAGTCCATATGAGCAACGCACGGCGCGGGTTGTCCATGAGTGGGAACATGATATAACATGACGGATCTTTGCGCTCAGCGTGCTCAATTTCTGCTGTTGCTAAAACCGTTTGGCATGAAAAACACCATGGCACTGTCTTTCCCTTGCGCTCGATATACCCTTTTTCGACAAACGTAGCCAAACTTCGCATAATGTCAGCTTCATACGATGGATCCATCGTCATGTACCGCTTGTCCCATTCAGCACAAATACCAAGCTCTTTCATTTCTTTTTCTTGTACTTCTTTCCAGCGCATCGCATACGCACGACATGCTTTTTTAAAGGCGGCCGGATCAGTTGTGCGAAGATCACCTGTTTCGCTCGCGACCTTCAATTCAATTGGCAGTCCATGGCAATCCCATCCTGGAACGGCAGAGACGCTACGGCCGTTCATGCGCTCCGAGCGCACTACCATATCTTTTAATACATACGTTAACGCATGCCCTACGTGCAGATGACCATTCGCATACGGCGGGCCGTAATGAAGCACGAACGGAGCACTTTCCTGTTCAAGGTATTTTGGCTTCGGCATCACCACGTCCCAACTGGGACGCAAGGCAAGGCCCACATGCAGGTTACTCTCGGTATACAGCTTATCATAATGAAGCACCGTATCGGTGGCCTGTTTCTTAAAATATTTTGCCTGCAACTGAATTTCTTCCCAGTGAGAACGAAGTGCGGGCTCGCGCTCCGCAGCATTGGCACGAATATTAAGCGAGGTCGTCGGAAGATTAAGGGTATCTTTATATGATTTTTGTTCTTTTTCTGGGGTACTCATGTTTTTTCCTTGTAGTGCCACTTCTTTTAATTCTTAAAGAGCGGCAAGTGTATCATAGTTTTTTTAAAAAGTGCGTCTTTGCAAGCCATGATGCAGGGCAAGCACATCTTGCTCTGTATCATGTAAAGCTCTATAGACGGCGAGTGCCGTCGTCCGCCGCCGCTACCCAATAATACCTAGGCATCCAAGCACCTGTGGCCATTGATACCAGGCAATAGAGACAATAGTAGCAATGGCTACCGGCGTTTTAACTACTGAAAATCCATAGAGCTTATGCAGGATGTTTACAACCGTAAGTACCAAAAGCACTGGGTATATCACCACCAAAATTGGCACTAACATCGCCACAATCTCGGAAAACTTAAAGTTTGCAACAATAAAGGTGGCAACGAGCGTAAGAAGCAAACAATTGCGGTAGCCTAATGTTTTTGCAAACACTTGGTTGTCTAAAAAATTGGCAAATACCGCCACCAATGTCATTGCCGTTGTCAAACACGCAAGCACTACGGCAAGACTTACAAACGCCCCACCAACGCCACCAAGAACAGCATGCGCAATAGTACCAAGCAGCGCTTCAGCTGGCACTGCCCTCAATGTTGCACTGTAATACGCAGCCACTAAAACAAAACTTGCGTATACCACCCCAAGAAGCGTGACGCCAATAAGCGATGCCTGCAGTGCATACCGCGCAAGCAACCATTGGTCCCCGGCCTTAACCTCATCAATCTGACGAAGCCCACTGATGATAAGCCCAGAAAAGAAGAAGGTGACTAAAAGATCCATGGTGTTATAACCCTCGATTAAACCACATGAGAACATGGTTATTACATTAAAAGCCGAGACCGGTGCGACCGGGTGAATGATCAGCCCTTTGATGATAATAACGGCCAAACTCACGAGTAGTATCGGACTTAAAAGCATACCTAACAGGTCAACCATGCGATTCTTCTTATATGTCGCACAAAAAATAACAATGCATGAAACAAAACTAAAAAACACAGCCGACAGTGATGGGCAATACATCTTGAGTGTGCCGTACGAAAAGGCAATGCAGCGCGCTGTTCCATTGAACGGCCCGATTAAAATCATGATAAACAGCGTGATCAAGAACCCAGGAACTCGCCCTATCCTTGCAAAAAATGCATAATAATCTCCCTCATAGAGTACCATTGCCAAAAGCCCGATAAATGGAATGCCAACTGCACTTATCAATAATCCAATAATACCCGCACAAGCTTGATCACCAGCCATTTGCCCTATGATCAACGGAAACACCACATTGCCAGCGCCAAAGAACATAGAAAACATCGCAAATCCGGCCGTACATATGTGGCGAAGATGAAGTGCGTTAGTGGTATTCATAGTATTTCCTTTCAATAAAAAAAGCTGGCTACCTTTTGATGGCAGCCAGCTTTTGGAGTTTTTAAATCGCGTATGCGATATAGAGGAGCGCTTTTATGCTGCCAGTCCTAGATACGTTAATAATTGTGGTGCTTGGTGCCAAATAATAGATGCAATGGTTGCAATCGCCACTGGCATCTTAATCATGGAAATACCATACATCTTGTGTAAAATATTGATGATGGTTAACACCAAAAGCGCTGGATAAATAACTATAAGTACCGGAACTAACAGTGATACGATTTTTCCAAATTCAAGATTTGCAAAAACAAAGGTCACAACCAACGTTAATAATAAACCAACGTTATACGAGATGGTTTTTGAAAAAACTTGTTCTTGTAAAAACTCAGCAAATACTGCGGTCAGTGTTATCGCAGTTGTAACACAGGCAAGAATAACAGTGGCGCTTACAAACAGCCCTCCTGCTGCTCCCAAAACGCTACTTGCTATGGTGCCGAGCAAAGCTTCTGGCGCCACAACACTCAGTGCTTTCCCGTACTGAGCAGCAACTAGCGCAAAGCCGGCATATACCAGGCCAAGCAACGATGCCCCTACTAATGAGGAAAGCAATGCATACCGAGCTATACCCCAGGTATCAGAGACCACACCACCCTCTCTTTGCCGCAAACTCGTAATAATAACGCCGGAAAAGAAAAAGGCAGCAAGCAAATCCATGGTGTTGTACCCTTGAGCAAGCCCAAAAGAAAAAGCCGACGCGCTGCTCAATGCTGAAGGCGATGCTCCGTGCCCAGCCAACAAACCTTTTACAATAATAACCGTCAAGCTGATTATTAAGAGCGGGCTTAAAACTGCGCCAAGAAGTCCCACCATGCGGTTGCGCCGGCAGGTAGCCATATAGATAACCACGCATGCAACGAGACTAAAAACTGCTGTCGAAAGCATGGGTATATACATTTTGAGCGTGCCACAAGATAAGGCAATACAACGTGGTATCGCTCCGATAGGCCCTAAAATGAGAAGCATAAAAAAAGCAAGCAAAAAGCCAGGGATTCTCCCCAGCCGCCCTAAAAACGCCCGATAATCACCACCATACAAAGTTAGCGCAACAAGACCCAAAAATGGAACGCCGACTGCGGTTAAAAACAAGCCACCGATCGCACTCCATGCCTGCTCGCCAACGGCTTTGCCAACAATCAGTGGGAATACGACGTTTCCCGCACCAAAAAACATCGAAAACATCGCAAGACCAGTAATAAATACAGAGTTAAGTCTGAGCAAAAATATGTTATTCATAAAAAACCCTTCGTATACAACGAAATTGTTCGTTACACACGGTAGTAATACCGAGGGCGCTAAACGCCAGATGAAATAAGCGCAAGCAGTTGTGGTGCTTGGTACCAGATTAAAGAAGCGACGGTAGCAGCCGCCACTGGCGTTTTAACTATTGCAATGCCATATACCTTATGCAAAATATTGGCAATAGTCAGCACCAATAATGCTGGGTAAATAATCACCAGCACTGGATACAGCATACTTACAATCTCGGTAAACCTGAGATTTGCAAAGATAAACGTAGCAATTAACGTCAACACAAGGCTGCTGCGATAACACACAACTTTGCGAAAAATTTGGACATGAATAAATTCGGCAAACACCGCAACCAATGCTAATGCTGTCGTAAGACATGCAAGCGCAACAGCAAGGCTCACAAAGATCCCCCCTGCTTTACCAAGAACGATATGTGCGATAGTGCCAAGTAATGCCTCTGCTGGCATACCGGCAAGCACTCCGCCATAATAGGAGGCAACGAGGACAAACCCAGCATATACAACGCCAAGGAGCGTAACGCCAATAGTGGAAGCCTGAAGCGCGTAGCGAGCAATGGCCCACTGGCTGCCGCCAGTAGCACCGCCAGCTTGGCGTAAACCAGCAATAACAACGCTAGAAAAGAAGAAAGTCCCCAAGAGGTCCATGGTATTGTAGCCTTCAAGAAAACCAGCGCTAAACAACGACCACGCACCTTCAGCAGACACTGGGGCTGCCGGGTGCATGAGAATTCCTTTGACAATAATAACGGCCAGACTCACCACCAAAATTGGACTCAAGACCGCGCCCAAAAGGTCGACGATTCTGTTTTTACGATAAGTTGCCAAGTAAATAACCACACACGAAATCAATGCGAACAAAGTGCTTGAAAGTGACGGGTCGTACATTTTAAGCGTACTATACGCCAACGCAATACAGCGAGGTGTCGCGCCAAATGGCCCAATAAGAATCATGATGAAAAGAGTTACCAAAAAGCCAGGAACTCGACCAATTCGTCCAAAAAAAGCATGGTAATCACCTTCATATAAGACCATCGCCAGAAGCCCAATAAATGGAACGCCAACAGCGGTAATTAATAATCCAATAATCGCCGCCCACGCCATATCGCCAGCCATTTGTCCCACAACCAATGGGAACACCACATTTCCTGCCCCAAAGAACATAGAAAACATAGCAAGGCCGGTAGTGAAGATATAACGAAGTTGCGTCGGTATTGGAGTACTCATGAAACCCCTTTCACTGGTTACATTCGAATAGTTAAAATAGTAAAACATGGGCTGCTCGCTCTAAAAGCGAAAGCCGCTCGATGGAAACAAAGAGTGGGCAAGTTTAACACAAATTCTTCTGAGGGCGAAATTTCTTAACTTAATATCTCACTGCAGACTTTCAGGACACATAATTCAGCTTCGGGACTTTGCCATAACTTCATAAAATCGGGTTCTTCTTTTTTTGGAATCGCCAAAAGGCTGACATACCGATATTGAGGGTACAAACGACACTCTACTCCTCGAGCTGGCCAGGTCATTTCTTGATTTGGTGCGATGATAACAGGAAGCGCTGCTCTCAAATAAGTCGCTGCTTGCTTATCAATAGGACAGTCAAAAAGACCTCTGTCCATAATAGCTTTTGTGAGCTCATACGCTACCAACAAGTAACCACCGGCACGCAGACTTGGACGCCACTGCGCCATACAATCAACAAAGCCCAAACTCCCCTGCGGCAATGGCAATCGACTTGGAAAAATAGTTAATGTACGAATTTTTGATCGATTTATAATAGAAAACTCAAACAATGAATAAGATCTTACAAGTTCTGGATTAAAGAAAAACACTTTCTCAGCCACGCCCTCGGACAGCCGCACAACTCGACACAACGATCCGTTATCGGACGCCCTTAGGTTGCAAACCAAAACTATCCCGACGCACAGCGCCATCAATCTCTTCATAAAACCCCTTAAATAAATGATTTAATCTTGGTATGCAGAATGCGCGGCAGTGTACCGGAAGAGGCCTAGACGCGCAAGAGACCGCTACGCGACCGCAATATCAAGTAACGCTGCCATGCCACAACGCTTAAAAGCTTTCATTTCGTCCGACGTAAGCAATACGGTAGTCGTAAAAAAATGATACGGCTCAATGACGCAAGACTCTGTTTCCGGTGGAAAGTCTTGCCACTCCACATTATCATTGTTAGCAACGCCAACAGCAGTAGAGCGCCAAGAGACACAAGGTATATAAAAATTGCAGTCGAATGGATGCTTAAACGCTGTGCGAATCATGATAAAGGCTCGCGTCGCGAGATCGAGCATGGTGTATGGCTCTACTTCTGATTGTTTAGCGGAAATACGTATTGAAGAGCTTGACTGATTTTGAAGGTAAACAGTAGCAGAACACAAACCAAAACTATCAAGTTTCTTTTTCATCTCAACGGCATAGGCAACGGCTACTCCACCGACAACCATACACTTTAAATGCACTACTGATTCATCTGCCGGCAGCGCACCAGACGCAAAACTTGCAAATAACCCGGCCATGAATATTCTCTTCATACACTTCTCCTTAGTATCTCAAGGCTGGGGAAGTGAAAGATATCAGGTCGCCTTTGGGGGTGCAAGAATTTGCTACAGCAAACTACCAGTAAAAGTCTTCGTCGCGCTCTTTTCCTGCCGTTAATGACGAAAACAACGCTTTCAATTCAACAGTATCTTGGCGCTTCAACAACTCATCGGGGGTGGCTTCCGCTTTTTGCAGCTGATGCTCCTGCCACTGCACACTGCCAGCCATACCAGAACCCGCAAAAGTAAGTGTTGCAATATCGCCCGACTGTAGGTACGGACGACCTTGAATATCTGCCGCCGCAAATTTCACCAGATATGATTTTTTAAAAGGGACGTAACGGTAGTTGAAAATGCTGCGAATTTCAGGGCTTAAATCAATTTCCTTAATAGAAAGCGGGGTTAATTTTACGCCATTTGGTAGCGTAACATACAACGACCAGGCGCTATTTTTGTCACTCATGGAGATATGCGATTCGTCAGCAATATCAGCCAAGAGATACAGCGAACGACATTCACGGTTTTCTTCCAGTTGCTGCGAAAGCAACGCAGTACGTTCATTGTCACTATGTCCCACTCGAGAACTGCGCAATGCTGCATACACTGCCGACATTTGATCAGACATAATTAAAGCATCAAAATGCGCTCTCGTTTCGTAGCCTTCGTATAGCGTAATTGAATGGAGATACTGCTTAATCAGGGCATAGGGCGGCTCGTACTTTATTACCTGTGGGCACTCGCGGCCAATCATATTGTACGAACGGTCGATGCACCCGCCTACAGCCAAGCAGGCCAATAAATACCCAAGTTTTGCGCTATTTTTAAGTAACTTCATGACTACCATTCCTTTTAAAGAGATATCTTGTACCTATGTCGGCCGGCAAGTATACTCGCCTTCTCACCTGCTTTAAAAGGTTTATATGAAACAAAATGTTGCCTCTCACCTTCTTGCCAGTGCCTATCTCTCCTCAACTCGAGCACCCCGCGCTCTTCAAACCATTAAGTTACTGTGCTACATCGGCATCGCGATTGGCTCGGGAGCGTTGATGCTTGCTCTCATCATTACACAAGGGTTTGAGCGAGACGTCAGTCTCAAGATGAAGGGGATCAGCAGCGATGTGGTCATTGAGTCACCCGGCAATCAGCTCGAAACAGAACAAATCGGCGCCTATATTCGCGAGCATCTCGGCAGCGCTGTTCATGGCATTAGTGGGAGCAGCGTGCGGCACCTAATTGTCACCCACAACGATCAATCTCGCGTTCTTTTTGTCCGCGGCATTGATCCCATCAACGAAGCGCAAACAACTACCTTAGAGCAAAAAATAACCACCCCACAAAAAGCAACATTGGCCTCTCTGTTAAACTCAGAATCAGCCATTGTTATTGGCAAGCAATTTGCCACCCAAAACAATCTTTGGCTTGGCAGTGAATTAACAGTGTACGTCCCGCAAGAAGGGGGCAAATCAAAGATAGCTCTCGAGAAAAAGACTATGCATGTCGCCGGCATTTTTCACCTCGGCCTTGAAGATTACGACATGAACATTGCCTATTGCAGCACACCTGCTCTTAAAAAAATGTACGAGCAATGCCGTGGCGCCGACCAAATAGCTCTTACTTTTGCCGCTCCACCATGGGAACGCCCCGCAGCAAGCATTGGTGCCTGGTTTAAAAACAACTGGAACCGACTCCGCATTGGCAGTGATCTGTATTATGCGGCGCAAGTCCGGCGCCTCCATAACCTGCTGCCTGGCCTGTGCGTTCGCGGCTGGCGTGAGCTTTACCCAGACTTGGTCGCCTCACTGCAGCTCGAAAAATATGCGATGAGTATTGCACTAGGGCTTATAGCCCTCGTAGCTAGCATGCTTATTATTTGCCTTCTTTTTATGTTTTTACAGTACAAACAACAAGACATTGCTATCCTCCAGACTCTAGGGATGAGCCGACGAGCCATCGCCGCCCTCTTTACCCGCATAGGAATGACGATTGTTACCCAGGCAGTTGGAACCGGCATCGGTATTGCCTGGACTCTGGGATGGTTCATCGATACCTATAAACCCATTACGCTGCCAGATATCTACTATATTGCCTACCTCCCAGCCGCCCTTGAACCAATCCACGCTCTGGTGGTTGCCGGCGGCACGCTTTTGCTTGGCTTAATTGCTTGCCAGCTACCGCTCCAACAGCTCAAACAGTTCTCGGTAGCCCAGGTACTTCGAGGCAATTAATCTTGTATTTTTTGGCTTTTCATGCAACAATTTCGGTTTAAATTTCTAGAGGAAAGCCGATTATTGCATGTATTTTTGTTCATTCTTACTCTGTCTCAGCCTTGCTCGCACACTTCTACCAACAGATGTAGCTGCGATTGATGAAGCAACACTTTTGCAGATTGAACAAGCAATCGAAGCCACAGAAAAACAAACCGAGACCCTGGAAAAACAGCTTCCTGAATTATTAAAGCAGTCTCGCGAAGCACAACGAGTAGCGGTGAACAGCCTCTTTGCTTCAGAGATGCGCCGTCGGAATAAAGTTTTTTTTACTCCACACTGTTGGAGCATACCACTTGAGCCAATTAAAACATCGCCAAAAAAGCCGGTGGGAAGCCGCCCTTTTTCAACAGAGACTAACTCAGAACCTAGAGTAGTGACTCCTACCGTACCTCATAACAAAGCCTCCTTTATTCTGCCGGCAGAACCCACGCAAATTCCTGCCAATAACAACAAGTCTGGGTGGTATACTTTTGCCCCGCAGAGCCAGGAAAATTTAATAAACCTCAGCACAAACAAGGCCGAAATACCGAATGAAGATGATGACCAGGATGACGGCGAAGAGCCTCTTCCGTTCAGAAAACCCCAACAAGCAGAGGAGCAATTGCGAGTGCAGTTGCGTGAGGCTTTTCAAGGAAATCGACTTTTTGCTGATAAAGAAGCAACAAAAATCCTTGATGCCGCGACATTAGCAGCGCTTCCAGAACATAATAGCATCTTTATAAAAACTGATGAGACAGTACGCCCCTTAAACTTGCTGGAAAACTACCTAGCTCACCGCCGCTGGTATGAAGTCAGCACCTTACCAGGCAACGCTGCCACACCAAACAGAGACGACATAGTTCTAGAACCTGTCGCTCCTTTTGCCGGTTCTTATTATTGTGTAGTTGATGCACCAACGGTAGTGCGTTGCCTTAAAAACGGCACTTTCACTGATGAACATTTCTTTCGCTTCGATGGCAAAATTATTCAACAAAATCGCCTCGACCTCGCATTTGGCTTTTATGAAGGATTTGGCAAACAAATCGCCCTTCTTGGCGCAGAAACAGTTGCCACATCGCTGCTGTATCAGCGCATTAAAAGGGCAAGAACAAACTTTGTAACTAAAGTATTAATGGCACAGAGCCACACCATTGTGCGTGAGAAAAAATGGCAAGAAAACCTCACAAAGAAATTGCGCTTTATTCCATGGAACCCATTCAACAAAAACATACGCACTTTTGTTTTTTTGTACGCTGCATTGGAAGAAGCAGTATATCAAGCTGAAAAACATCTGGCTGGTCCGTATGTATCGGATAAAATACGAGAAAAATTTACCAATCCCTTGACCACTATATTTAATTTAAAGGTAAACGACTTTTCCAGCCAATACGCCACCCATATCCCAATTTCAGCCTACAGCGTAATTGAACTATTAACCACCGGTAGATTTTCTTCCCTCGAGGCACTCTCAGAGGCTCTTGTTGGACAGCCAAAAACAAAGGCAGAAAGCGAAAAAACAACCAATTTCGTCACCAGCCAATCAATGCATTTTTTACGACGGTTCCTGATTGCCTTCCTTACCTTACGGTATGTTGATGGACAAGCAATTAAAGACATCATCACCGCTATAGTACAAAATAAAAAAGAATTCTTAGCGATAGCACAAGATGGCAACGAAATTCAGATGCGGATCTTTGTTGAAAAAGCATACCCAAAGAGACGGGCATTGCTCAGTGCTGCGCTTAGCAAAATCAATAAAACCAAAAAAATAAGCGGCCACCTCAGCGATGTACAAGTAGTGTACGCCAAACGGCTCAAGGCGCGCTGGGTGGTTAATAGCCTCTTTTTCGCTGGCCTTGCAACAAAAAATCTTTATAAATTCTTTGCACTTTTTAACCATAAGAAGACTGATTAAGGACTAACATATGAACATAAAACCCAAATACATAGCACTGCTCTTCGTACTTCTAACAACAAGCACGCCGCTTCTGCACGCTGCAGACGCCGAGGCACGCGTAAAAGAAATGTTAAACCGTTTTTCGAATGCCATGGCTACTGATATTAAGCGCCAACAAAGTATTCTCAGCCCTGCGACCGCAGAAAAAGTAGGTGATATGTACCTGCGGCTTGTAGAAAAAGGTGCAGGCGGGTATATGGATACCATGTTCATGGGCGCACAAGAAAAAATGATAACTCGTCGAGAAATTGCCAAAACTATCGCCGATGCCCCCCGCCTTGAACGCCAACATAAGGCTGACTTAGAAGAAGGCACTAAGCGTCAGCGCCAAGCTCTTCTTTTGGGAACCGGCGGCGTTATGCTCACTATTTTGACCTATTTTGCGGCACGTCACTACTACCAACCACGACCCACTATTATTGAGCGCACGGATACTTCGATGCTCAGTCCCTTTGAGAAATGGCGCGGCTTTAAAGTTCCTACCTCAAACCTGCAAAATGTTATTTTGGAGCCACGTTTGGCAGAAAAAGTACTCGGGAAATTTACTGGTCTCACACTGGCACTCAAACAACACATGCCATTAAGCAACATGCTGTTCTACGGACCAGCGGGAACCGGAAAAACAATGGCAGCACAAGCGTTTGCGCGCAAACTCTATGAAGACAAACTTGCCAATCACGTCATTGTTCGTGGACCAGCCCTCAAGCGCCTTGGTAGCGCCTCAAAAGCACAGGCGGCGCTGGCTGACACGTTACGCTGGGCGAGCAAGAGCAAAGTGCCGGTAATCTTGGTGTTTGACGAAGCAGAAACTATGTTTGCAGACCGCGGTTCACAATACGCTAATGAAATGACCAACGACTTAACCACCACCATGCTCAGCTTCTTTGAACGGGCTATTAACACCAATATGATGTTTATTCTGTCGACAAACTATCCAGATCGCATCGACAAAGCGCTTCTCAACCGTATCGACCCATCAAACCGCATTCGCTTCTCCGTACCAGGCGAAGAACAGTTGCGTGCCTTGCTTGATGTGTACCTAAAGCAACATATCTTAGACAATAGTTTTACGTTGCACACCGATATCATTAATGAGAAAACAATGTTAGGCCAAAAGCTAGAAGGACTTGTTGGACGGCAAGTAGACTCACTGGTTGCGCAAACGATCTATTCGATGCTTGCGCAAGGAAAGAAGGAGCTCGACTTACAAACACTGGAAAATGCAATCCTGCAAGCACGACAACCAGAAGATTTGTCTGCTTTTTAGTGCAGTCCACACATCCCAAGTAACGAACTCATATTCTTTAATAAGCCATGTCGCCAAAGGCAAATGCTATCATTTTTTTCATAGATAAACACACCATGATTGCCATGCTTCATGTCCCATGCAAAGAATTGCGGGTTTTTAATGCCAAGTTCAAAGCCAAGCGCCTTTACATCATGAGCATCGTTCAAATTCACCTCTTTGCGCGCCACGCTACTATTTAAGATTCTGCGAACATTATTGTTAAACGCTGCTGCTTCCATATCTTTGCAAAAACCTTCAGGATGCTCCCAAATGTTTTTCTTATGCATGCTGCATTCTTGACGATCAAACCCTGCAACCCCAAGCAAATGATCAAAATCTGGGTTGTCGACCAAGTAGGTCGCCCGATCAAAACCAAAGCCCGTATCATGGCCAAGCTCATGCAAAACCATCTGAGACAAACCATCCAAGGAATGGTATCGCAATATTTTATGAGGTAATCCGGTAACGGTATCTATTAGACCTCGTTCATGATCGCTCAACGTAGTGCTCGCTATACGCTCTGCCATGCTTCACCTCTCTTCTGCCTGGTTTTAAAAGGGTTTTGTTGAATAGTAAGCGCATCCTAATGCCAACAAACAGGCAATGACAATATTTAAGTAAAAATAAGTAAAAAGAGATGGTTTCTACACCAATTCGGCAACAAGTCGATTCATAGAAAGTGGCGCCGCACCGCTAATAAGCAGCACGTTGTCAGAAGGAGCCAAAAGGCGCTCGACTTGCCCTTGCACGTCGCTCCATTCTGAAGCAAGCCAAATATTCATTGTTGCCGGAGCCACGGCACGAATTGGACGGGTATCTTCACCAACCAAAACAATATCAGAAATGCTGCGTGTTTTAATGAGTTCTCGCCCCACATGGCGATGCCAAAATGGTGTACGCTGACCCAAATAGGGGATCATACCAAGTACTGCAATTTTACGAGACTGCAGTGTGCCACTCTCATGAACCGCATGCAAAGATGCTTTAACACTTTCAGGGCTGATGCTATGCGAATCTTGCATCAACATGCCACGACCGTCGCGCAATGCATACTGATGCAATCCACAGGCTGTTGGAACGTAGGCTACAAGGCCTTTTACCATGACTTCAAACGGTACATACAAAAAATGCGCGAGTGCGCTAGCAGCCAATGCACCATATACAAGTCCACGATGGTGCCCAGATAAAATTACTTCACGTTCATAATCATAGACACGTAGAACAAGCTTTGTTTTATTCATGCCATGTTCGTCACGGAAGAATGTTACCTTACGTGCCGTTACCACGTTTTTATTCTTTAGCCCAAAGCGAACTACCGGATGTTCGTAAAAATGAGAGGTCAACATTGGATAGTCGCCGCACACAATACCAACTTGGCTTGGGCTAAAATAGGAAAATATCTGTTGTTTTTCACTCGCAATATGATCAAGCCCGCCACTATCTTCCAAATAAGCAGGGCAAATTGCAGTAATAATCGCGATTGTCGGCCGCATAAGGTCGGCACAGCGACGCATTTCACCAGCGGGCATAGTGCCTACTTCAAATACTGCCGCAAGATGCTTGCTTGTAATATGCAGCATTTTTATAGCAAGTTCAGCTACCGAAGAGATCCCGGCCGGAACAATCAAAACCGGTAAGCGGTCCACCGCAAAGATAGCAGTCAGCATATCAACCGTTGTTGTTTTACCAAGCGACCCAGTCACCGCAACAATAGGCACCAAGCACTGTGAGCGCCAGGAAGTAGCCGCTTCAAATAATGCTTGTCGCGTATCAGGGAGTATTAAAAATTCAAGATTTTTCCACGCATCTACCGGTAAAGCCATAATCTGCTGGTAATGATGCGGGGCAACAACCACAGTTGAAACACCATTTGCGCATGCTTGCAAGAAAGATTCAGAAATGTCTGGAATAGTCGGATCCAAGTTCCACCAAGTAGCTCCGGAAACCACAAGCTCAGAATGAGGAGTGATGGGCACTAGCGATGCGGTTGCAAGGTGCAGCGGTATAGGAACGGTATTTCCGTTCTCATCAAACCGCACATAACACGAATCGGCAATCAATGAACTTATGAAAAGTGCATTAATGTGCATAGTGAGGAACTCCTGCTTGCAACTAATAAATTTACGACGACAGCTTACGCTATTGCACAACAGTGTCAAGAAAAAACGCGGTTAATCCCGAAGCACTCGTCGCGGCTTGCCTCCCTGCGCTGCTGCCACGTGGCCGTCACGCTCTAACATCTCGATTAAACGGGCCGAACGATTAAAGCCCACGCGATACTTGCGCTGCAGCAAAGAAATTGAGATTTCATCAACTGACAGCAAAAACTCACGTACTTCATCATAAAGAGGGTCGTTCAAATCGTCATCGCTCTCGGTATGCTGCGCTACTACCTGCTTAAGCGAGAAATAAGAAGCTGGGCGCTGAGCTTTCAAATAGTCGGTTAATCGGTCAATTTCTGCATCGGTAACGTATGCTCCATGAAGGCGCTGTACGCCGCCCATGCTGCTCGGGCTCATATAGAGCATATCGCCGCGCCCCAAAAGCTTTTCGGCTCCGGATGTATCAAGAATTGTGCGAGAATCAATTTTGCTTGAAACGCGGAACGCAACACGGCTCGGGAAATTTGCCTTAATTAAACCAGTTACCACGTCAACCGATGGTCGCTGAGTAGCCACAATCATATGAATGCCAGCAGCACGCGCCATTTGTGCAATACGGGCAATCAGCGTTTCAATCTCTCGACCACCAACCATCATCAAATCAGCAAGCTCGTCAATCATGATTACCATGTATGGCATACCATGCACGTGGATCCCAGCTTCCCGTTCTTTAGCAAAACACATCGATTTATCTAATCTATGGTACTCCGCAATGTTGCGTACGCCCACTTGTGCCATTAATTCATAGCGGAGTTCCATTTCTTCAGCGACCCATTTCAATACTGGGCCGACATCAGCCGGATTTGTCACAATCGGAAAAAGCAAATGAGGAATGTCAGCATATGGTGCAAATTCAAGCCGTTTTGGGTCAATAAGGATCATACGCACCTTATCTGGCGTCACACGCGCCAGCAAGCTTACGAGCATTACGTTCATACCAACTGATTTTCCAGAACCAGTTGCCCCTGCTACCAGCAAATGTGGCATCGTCGCTAAATCAGCAATAACCGGATTGCCTGTAATATCGACCCCCAATGCCAACGGCAAGTGAGCACGAGAGCCAGTAAGTCCTTCTTTCCCTATCAGATCACCAAACATAACAGAGTCTCTTTTTTCGTTTGCTATTTCAAAGCCAACAACCGACTCTCCAGGGATAGGAGCAAGAATACGAATGCTAAGGGCTTTCAAGCTGAGGGCCAAATCATCTTCAAGAGCCAAGATGCGACTTACTTTTGTGCCAACTTCTGGCTCATACTCAAATAAAGTAATTACCGGTCCGGGCTTAATTTTAAGCACTCGACCGGTAATCCCGAAGTGGGTAAGTTTTTCCTCTAAAATCGATGCTCGCTCCCGACATCGCGCCATAAAGGCTTCATCCTGTTGCGTTGCACCACATGCATCAAAAATTTCATTGAGCGGCGCAAGATCAAAAGGCAACGGTGGCTCCTGGGGCTCTACTTCTTCAAGTAGGCTTTGGTCAGCTTTCGCCCCATGAAAACCGCCACCACCATCGCCACTGCCACTCTCGTCATCATCTTCTTCGTCGCCCGCTTCTTCATCTCCATCATCCTCGTCATCTAAAGACTCATCCTCACCTTCTGCGGCAAGAGTCTGAGCAGCATCCCCTCCCCTGCTCGGCTCGGAACCATCAAGCATCACGGCATCTTCCTCAGCCTCTTCTTCTTCGTCATCAAAAACAAATGATTCATGCGGCACTTCTTGTGGCGCAAATGAAGACTCATCAGTTGGCGCAGCGGAAGATAGCTGCGCACTTGCTTCAGCAATGTCACTAATTTCGATGTGTTGTGATGATTCGGGCTTTTTACCAAGTGGGCAATGAGCACCGGCCGGAATTGGGTCAACATCAGGAATATGATACACATCTTGCTCACGCACCCGCTCTTGCGTTGCCGGCCTCACCGGGGGTTGCGGTGGCATCTTATCATACGCATCTGCAGAGCGCGGCCACAAATGTGTAATGCCAGTACGCAAAAAGTACCATGTTAATGAAATACCATAAAATCCATATGAAAGGGTCGTTGTAATACCATACACAAACTGACGAAGTGTCAACCGAACAAACACAAGCGAAGAAAAGAACAATGTGGTACCTGCAAGGAGCCCGGTACCCACCGCACCAATGCCGCTCAAATAGGCAGATAGTGCATTACCAACAATACCACCACCTGCAACACCAACATGAAAAACTGAACTCAACACAGCAAGTGAGCTAATAATAACGCTGCCGGACAGTAATTGTATTACATAGTAGGCCACCCGTTTATCAGAGCGCACAAAAAGTGCTTTTAAAAACATTGCTACCAAAACCCATGCCGCCGGACCAGCAACCACAAAAAGCCAAGCTGCGCAGTGAGCACCGAGCGCGCCGCACCAATTGGTAACCGCAGTTGCCGGCAAGACCATAGTAAAAAAAGAAGAATCTTGCGCATTAAAACTTGCCAGCGCCAAGAATAACCAGGCACATCCAGCAACGCCAAGTACTAACCAAACATCGCGCAACTCAGGTAATGGCTGCGCTGGCTCGTGGGGAAGCGTACAACGTTCGGCTGACGCATACCGCGCAAGGGGCGATACCGCGCGGACCGGTGGTGTTTGCGGAGTTTGTATCATAGAGATGTCCTTTCTTGGGTGGTTGCCTTTTTGATCATTGAATGGAAATCATACGAGGAGTTTGCTGCTTTGCACAAGAGACGAGTAGTTAAAATTAAAATATCCGCAGAAACAAGCGCCAGAAAAAGCGTCTAAAGAGAATATTTCAAATTTCTTGTGCCAGTCTTACCAGTTCTTTACAGTTATTGCGCGCAAATCAGCGTAAAAATTAAATTTACAGCGACAACACAGGGAAAAACCGTATGAAGAAAAAAATCATACAGAGCCTTTTGGCACTGACCACTTTTTCTAGTATTTGCATGCTCGAAGCCACTGCAGTAAACAAAACCTTTATGATGAGTCGCGGTAGCATAAGCAATAATACACTAATCAGCAAGACAGGCTGCATACGTAACCACATACGAAAAGGCAAGTTTGGTGGCACGCTCACTGCGGCTGCTTTCTACCGCCAATCATACAACAATACCAAGCTTGCACAGTACCTTGGTGACGGAACGTCTGCAAATCCAAGCGCCATGATTGATGTAGCTCTCGGCTCAGGGGTAACAACCGGCTTAGTGAGCGGACAGATTGACGTACAATCAACCTCATCAAGCGATAACACCCATGAAATGTACGGCACCGTGCTCCTTAATCCACAGCGCCTTGAAGCGGGCGCCCAGCTGCAATGGGACCAAAGCCTTGGCAATTTTGTTGCTGGCCTCTGGGCATCGGTCTCCAGCGCAATCGTATATGTACGTACACATACGGGAGCAACCTATGCTAATGCAGTCGCAAACTCATTGGCTTCCGCGTCAAAAGGCGGCGGCAAAGGCCTTGCTGATTTCTTTGGCGGGAAAAATCTCGACAAAACAAGCCCGGTAACACAAGACGCACTCACTAAACAAGTACTAACGACTACTAACAATAGCACAACGCACGTTGCCGATGTACGCTGCGCACTTGGTTACACTCTCTTAAAAGAAAAAGACTACCGCATTGACGCATCGATTAACGCACTTATTCCAACCGGCACTAAGCCGACCGGCTCAGTTGCTTTTGAGCCAAATGTTGGCAACCGAAGCGTTTTTCTTGGCGGCGGCTTAAGTGCACGATTCAACTTGTGGCGTAGCGACGACAAGAGCAGCTCCGTTAGCATGCGCGCCGGATTTGATTACAACTATGGTTTTGGCGCACAACAGATTCGCACGATTGGCATGACCAACACCTCAAGTGGCAATGTCGCACAAGGTCAGTATAGCTTGGTTGGCTCTAACGGCACTACACACGCCATGCCGCTTGCAAACGTGTCAACGCTTGCAGTAAGCGTGGTTCCGGGCAGTCGCCTAGAAAGTATCGTTGGCTTCTGCTACTGCCACAATCGTTTCACCGCAAACGTCACCTACAACTTGTTCTACACTCAACAAGAATCACTGACGCTCAAGGGAAACTGGAATAACACACAGTACGCAAATATCGTCTCCAGCGGCTTTGTAACGGGAAGCGGCTCTCCTGAATTTACAGCCGGCACCAGCGCTTTTAACTTTAGTGCCACCGCTGACTACTACGCAACACCAGTAACAGTTGGCAATCCAATTCTGAATCCAGGCAACACTGCTGGCACATACGCACTTGATTTAGATACTGCTACAACACCGATACAAGTAATTCATAAAGTTGGTATCGACACGGGATACCGCTTTCAATTATCGCTGCCTGTCCACACCGCTATCGGCGCAGAAGTTGATCTTTCTTCAAACAACACTTCGGTTAATTCCTGGGCTGTATGGGCAAAGCTTGGCTTTAGCTTCTAACCATTTTCACTCAACAGAAGAGAGGGCGGCATAGAAATGTGTCGCCTTTTCTTTTTTCGACCATGTCAGAATCCACAGTATCCTGTCGTTTGCGCCGTGTAATTTTTCTGTATCCACTACACTGAGAATGAAATGAAATACTCACCGACAAAAAGCCCGATTTTTATTATGTTTTTGGATAGTTTGTGTGCGCAAAAACCGCTCAACGAGAGGACTTTGAAAAAAAAATATTTCAAAATTCTTGTATTCAGCGTGCTCTTCTCTCTAAGTTGATTTTGCACGAGACAACGGTCACTGAAGAAGCAAATTGGCGTGTGCGCTTCATCGCAAGCGCGTCAAATCAGTGGAAATTAAGAGTAGTAACAACATAGGAGCACTAGTATGAAGAAAAAAATCATACATGGCCTCTTGGCAGCATTAACACTTGCAAGCACCACAATGTTTGCAGCTAATGTTAACCAAACATTCATAGCACACCGTGGCACAATCAGCGACAATGCGTTGATCAGCCGCGCTTGCCACAGAATGCATAATAAAAGTAAAGACGCGATCGGAGCAGTTGTTAGCGCAGCAGCTTTCTATCGTCAATCCCACAACCACGTAAAGCTTGCCCAATACTTTGGTGATGGCACAGCTGCAGTTCCTACCGGCTTGATCAATGTAGCGCTTACAACAGCTACAACAACTGGTTTGAACAGCGGTCAAGTCGATCCACAAATTATTGATAACACTACAAGCGCAATGTACGGTAACGTTGCATTGAGCCCACGTCGCATTGAAGCCGGCGCACAATTGCAATGGTCACAATCGTTGGATAAGTTGGTTGAAGGACTTTCGTTTGACGTATCTGCACCAGTTACGTACGTACGCACTTCTCTTCGCCCAACCTACACTGGCACCGCAAACTCTTTGGCTGCTAGCTTAGGTGGCGGCAAAGGCCTTGCTGACTACTTTGGTGGCGCAAGTCTTGGTAAATCTGTAGTTGTTGGTAGCACATACGCAGTAACGCTTACACAAGCCGCACTTGCAAACGCTATCATCAGCCCGACTCACGTTAACACAACGCAAGTTGCTGACGTTAAAGTAGCTCTTGGTTACACCTTCTTGAAGAAAGCACATAGCTACCGTTTGGGCGCTCTTTTGACAGGAAACATCCCTACTGGCAAAAAGCCAGCTGGTGTGTATGCATTTGAACCAGTAGCAGGCAGCCGTCACTTCTCACTTGGTGGTGGTCTTGATGCATGGGCAAACTTGTGGAAAACTGAAGATGGTAAAACATCATTCAACGTTCGCGCAAACGCTGTATACAGCTACGGATTCGCTGCAGAAGAAATTCGTACGCTTGGCTTGACAAACTACACAACTGGTCGCATCGCTGATGGTCAGTACATTGTGGTTGGTGACGAAGGCACTGTAAACATGATGCCTTTGGCTAACGTATCAACACTTGCAGTAAAAGTAACTCCACGCAGCCGCGTAGAAGCTACTGCTGGTTTGACGTTCAACTATGAGCGTTTTGCCGCAAGCGTATCGTACAACTTGTTCTACAACCAAGCTGAAAAGCTTGAATTGACAGGCGCGTTCGATCAAACAACCTACGGCACTATAGCTAAAACCGGCTTTGATGGATCGCCAGCTTCTAGCGATCTAGCAGGTGGAACTACTCACCTTACATTTGAACTTCCAGACGGTGGTACAACTAAAGCATTCAGCCCGAACAGCGAAATTCTCGCTCCAGGCCTTGCTTCAAGCACCAACGTTCAAGCTCTTGACCTTGGCGCTGCTACAACTCCTGAACAAGTTGTACACAAAGTTGGCGCTGACTTGTCTTACGGCTTCGGCGGCTCAATCCCAGTTCGCGCTGCGGTTGGTGGTGAAGTTGAACTTTCTTCAAACAACGCTTCCATCAATTCATGGGGTGTTTGGGCGAAGGTCGGCTTCGGCTTCTAAGCTGAATCGATTCGACTCAGAAATTAGGGCGGCAGAGCAATCTGCCGCCCTTTTCCATTTCTCCCCTCTTGCTCAAAGCATCGCTCATAGACTAAAATGCGCTACGAACTCAACAAGAGGACTTGCACATGAATGCAAAGAAAAAAAAGAATCTGCCCATAGGCATCAGCTCGTTTGAGACACTTATATCTGAGGACTGCCTCTATATAGATAAGACAGAGCTTATCCACCGACTAATAACTACGACAAAACGCTACTTCCTCGCACGACCACGCCGTTTTGGTAAATCATTGCTCGTATCAACGCTTAAAGAAATTTTTTCCGGGAATAAAGAACTCTTCAAAAATCTCTGGATCGGACAAGAGGAGCGTTATGACTGGAAAGAACACCCAGTTATAACAATAGATTTTTCAATGATTGCCCATAAAAGCGCTGAACTCTTAGAAGCAGGACTTGCGGCAGAACTAGACGTTATTGGTCAAAGTTATGGGATCAAGCTATTTAAAACAAAGGATATCGCAGAAAAAACAAAGCTCCTCGTTCGGTCTTTGGCTGAAAAACACGGCCGTATAGCCGTACTTATAGATGAATACGACTATGCGTTAGTTAATCATATAAATAATCCAGAACTTGCACAGCGAAACAGGGATGTCCTGCGTTCTTTTTACTCTTGCTTTAAGGGCTTAGACGAACACTTACATTTTGTTTTTTTTACCGGCGTCAGCAAATTTTCAAAAACTTCAGTCTTTTCCGGCCTCAACAACCTCAAGGATATCTCGCTAACCCCCGCTTTCGCCACATTATGTGGCTACACCGAAGATGAAATACGTCAGAATTTCCCTGATTACATAGCAGACTTTGCTGCCGCCAGTAATCGCTCAGCAGCGGAAATAATGAATGAGATGCGAGCGTGGTATAACGGATACCGGTTCTCCCGCGGCGAAGCAAAAGTCTACAACCCCTTTTCTGTTTTCCACTACTTAGATGAGCAGCACTGTGGAAATTACTGGTTTGCTTCCGGCACACCAACTTTTCTTGTGGACCTTGTCAAAAGCAACCTTCCAACTTTTAGCGAAGTAGATCACTGCTGGGTAGACGATTCAACACTCGACTCATTTGATATAGGCACACTCCCACTGACAACACTTCTCTATCAGACCGGCTATCTAACTATTGAAGACTGTCAACCAGAGTCCAATTTATACAAGCTTACGTATCCAAACGAGGAAGTGCGCCAATCGCTCAACAAATACCTCATTAGCATGATGCTTAATATCAAGAATGCAGAAACAGCCGCTGTGGCCACCACACTGAAACAAGCTTTGCAGAAAGGCGACATTCCCCATTTCTGCGAAACTCTACAGATATTATTGGCCCACATACCGTATCAAATTCATGTCCAAGAAGAGGCATATTACCACTCATTGTTTCACATGATTTGCATGATGCTTGGGGTAGAAGTTTCTTCGGAAGTCTCTACAAGCAAAGGACGCGTAGACCTTGCATTACAAAACCCAACCGCCATATATCTATTCGAGCTCAAGCTTGGTGAAAGCCCATCAGCGGCTATTACGCAAATCAAGGAGCGACGCTACTACGAAAAGTACCGTATGCACAGAAAACCAATCTATCTCGTCGGCATGTCATTTGATTATCAAGATAAAAAACTTGCCTATGTTTGGGAACCTCTCACATAAGAACCAAAGACTTGCCTTCAATAACCGTTCTTGACTAGCCTCCCGACTATTATGAGCTGTCTCTATAGTCAACACACTTGAAGATATTGATCTTAGGGGCGTGCTAGCAGCACGTCATTACGAGAACCGAAGGTTCGAAGCAATCCAGTTAAATCATATAAAATTACCCTGGATTGCCGCGCTTCGCTCGCAATGACGACTGTGCGTCGTCTATTAAATTGAACTGCGTTGTCTTTAATTAGCGGAAGAAGCATTGCTATGAAAAAAATCGTAACCCTGGCGTTCAGCGCCGCGCTCGCTACCATTCCCACACTCAGCGCCACTGTGGCTAACAAAACTTTTATGGCTACACGCGGTGCTGTCAGCGATAACTGTCTTCTAAGCATGGGCGTCAATCCAGTCAAGAGTAAGGGCGCGGATGCCCTAGATGGTGATTTAAGCATTACTGCTTTTTATCGCACTTCTTACAACAACGCTAAATTAGCTCAATACTTCGGTGGTGGTACTAATTTGATACCAACCGGCACCATAGAAGTAGCGCCACTCGGTAGCAGCAGCACTACTGCGTTATACGGCACACAGATCGATAGCATCTCGTCAGACTCTGTCAGCGCAAGCAAAGCGCCAATGTACGGCACCGTTTTTCTTGACCCCTATCGCACCGAAACTGGCGCACATCTTCAATGGGTACAAGGACTCGATAAACTAGCAAAAGGATTGTGGTACATCATTGCCCTGCCTATAACGGTGGTCTACACCAACACGCAAGCCCTCTATCATAGCACCGCAAACACTACCAGCTCAGCAGCCAAGGGCACCGGCAAAGGGCTCGCAGATTTCTTTAGCGGTAGTGACCTTGGCAAAACCTCTCCAGCCGCTCAAGTTGCCCTGTCACGCCAGGTACTGAGCACCAGCACCGATCGTAATTATGCCATTGGTATTGCCGATCTGAAGGCCTCACTTGGTTACACCATAATGGAAAGCGATAAGGTTCACCTTGATTGCTGCCTCCACACTGAGCTTCCTACCGGAAACAGAGCATCAGGCCGCTTCCTCTTTGAGCCTCTGTATGGACAGCGCAATTTTTCTGTAGGCGCTGGCGTAAACACCGAATATGTTTTGTGGCAAGATACTACGATGAAAGCAAGCCTTGAAGCGTATGCCTGTGCAAAATACACTTTCTGTTTTCCCGCGGCACATATGCGCACTCTTGGTATTTACAGTACTATCAATGGTAGTCTTCCTCAAAGCCAGTACATCTTAGTCGGCAAATCACAAACGAATGAAGTTCTTCCTTTTGCAAATGTCTCTACTGTTCTCACCAGAACCAACCCAAAAAGCCGATTCGATGCCTTTACTGGCCTCTGCTGCAACTACAAAGGATTTACCGCTGACCTTGCCTACAACCTCTTTTATAGCACTGCAGAAAACCTTACTTTAGATAAAGCATGGGACGAAGGTACGTATGGTGTTGCCAACACTGGCCTTGCTGATGGCGCCATCAGCGCCTCTAGTCACTTTATACTTACCAATACTGCACTCATCATTGGCAATGCCATCCTGCGCCCTGGCAACCGCGGCAACAGTAATTATGCAGACTTTACTCCTGCTTCAACGCCAGCGCAGCTCATTCATAAATTTGGCTGCGGTTTGGGCTATCGCTTTGGCACTCGTATTCCAATGCGGGTTGGCGCCGGTGGCGAGGTTGATGTGAGCGGGGATAACCACTCGGTTAATTCATTGGGTGTGTGGCTTAAAGTCGGCCTCTGTTTTTAATGGGGGGGGGATATACCGCTTACTAATGTCCCCGTACGGAGTTCCGACTGTGAGCCATCTTAAGCTAAAACTGCAGCAATATATTAAGACCTATTATGTGCCGCTCAAATAGCCCCCCACTCGGCTTCCAACTCTTTTGCCTCGCTTAGACAGCCCGTTTGGGGCTGCTCGGCAAAAACCATAGTCGCCTCGAAGGGGCCATTTTTACTCCACAGGTCAGATTCAACGTTCAGTTTCATATCTGCGAGAGCCCAGGCCAGAGTGCCCCACAGAGCAAGTTTTGGCTTTTGACGAAGTCAAAAACAAGATGTTCGCAGCGAATGGGGCAGCTCTGGATGGGCGCAGCAGCAGTAGCGGACGCTGTCGTTGGACCACCAGTAAAAACCTCGTTCTCTGCCAAGGCTGAGGCATAATAACCGCATAGTTAATAGGATAGACGGCGAAGCCCGAACGGGATACCTCTATGACAAACTATTGCAATTAAATTTAGCGCAATAGTACAGTCGCGAACGAAGTAACTCGCTTCTCCCGCCTGAATGCGCGGAAGGTTGTTGAAATGGAGGTTGATATGAATAAAAAATTCCTGTGCGGAGCGCTCCTCTGCGCCGTTGCTGCGAGCACGCACGCAAAAATTGAAAGTAACAAAACATTTATGCGCTCGCGTGATTCTCTCAGCCACAACCTGCTGATGGGCCTTGCCGGCAACTCCTGGCCTAAAGACAAAAAGAACGGCATGGGCAGCACATTGTCTGGTACCAGCTATTATCGGCAGTCACACAACACCCGTGACCTTGCAACCTACTTTGGTGGTGGACAAGCTATTAATGACGACCAACGTGGGCAATTAGCAATAGCGGCCGGGCAATCACCAACTTTATCACCAGTTGCTACTGGATTTGAATACGACTCTGAATACCTCTACTCATCTGCACTTGACCATATGGCATCCGCAGGAGTTACCGGTGGCATGTACGGCAAGATCAACTTCAGTCCTGTCCGCACTGAGTATGGTACTCATATCAGCTGGCAACAAGACCTTGGCTTCATTACACCATGTCTTTCACTCAATATTGATATCCCTGTAGTACGAGTAAATCATAATTTAAACGCAGTATTTGAAGGCTACCCACACACTGAAGGCACGGCTGGCCCTGTTGGCGGCACGCTTCAAAACTATTTTAGTGGCGCAACACTGACCAAAAGTTCTACCGCCACTCAACAAGCGTTGAAATACATGCTTATAGATGGAAAATCGCATGGCTTTACCGGCGTTGCAGACATTCAAGTTGGACTTGGTTACAACTTCTACAGTGACCGTACTTTCCGCATCAACACTAAAGGGTATTTCGTTTTACCAACTAACGCCACACTTAACGCGATAAACCTCTTTGAGCCAACTCTTGGTAGCGGTCATGTTGGTATTGGCTTGAATACAAAAATCACTGCAAAGTTATTTTGCAGTGAGGACAAAGCACATAAAGTAACCGGTATCGCTGCTTTTGATTACCGCTATCTCTTTAACGCCGACAAAACACGGACCCTTGGCATCTACGATTTCTGGTTTAACCTGGTTGCAACTGGCAGCCAATATCGCAACTTGGCTACTTCCGGCTCTGCCTATGCAATACCATCGGCAAACGCTTTAACCCGCACCGTAACGGTAAATCCAGGACAAATTTTTGATGGTGTTCTGGGAGCGCGTTACAATTGCAAAGGACTTGGCGTTTCGTTCTTCTACAACTTGCATGCACACAGCAATGAGTCAGTTGTACTAGCACCAACCAGCCGCTGGGTTGATAACTCGTATTACATGCTACCTCATGGTAAGGATGTAACGAGCATTACTCTTGGTAGCGATGGCCATACCTACGGCGGAGGCATCCTACAAGAAGGTAATATGACTTCCTATAACGGTGAATCAACCTACAATGCCTCTCAATACTATGTAACCACCGCCGCTTGTACTACAAGCAGCGATATCACCCATAAAATTTCAGCCGTTGGCGAATGGCACTACCGCAATTTCTATTTCCCTATCAACATGAGCGTTGGTGCTGATTATGAAATGGCCGGTCTTACCCATAGCAATAACGGAGTCCATTCATGGACAGCCTGGAGCAAGCTCTGTATCTGCTTCTAATTTTCCACCGACTAAAACAAAAGAGGCCGGGAAAAATCCCGGCCTCTTTTGTTTTTAAATTCTTAGTGGAGTGATCTAAAAATCAATCCATCCCACTTACGGCACACTTTTTCAAGATGTTCTGGATCAAGATCTTGCTTGCGTGCTACTTCGGTATTTACTACCGCCTGGCGACCTTTCAAGTCACGAAACAACGGCAACTTGCTCAGAGGCACCCCTTCAACAAGAAGTTTGTATGCATATTCAACCGCATACTCTCCCATCGATTCGTATGAAGCACCGTATCCAAGTGCAGCACTCCGCGCAACCGGCTCAATAAGGCCACTAAACAGGGTCTTTTTATACTTGGTACACAAATCACCAAGCGATTCATAAATATTAAACGTTGTGGTTCCCTCTGGAAGCATAAGGGTATCAAACCTATCAACATTTTTTTCCACATACGTATACAACTCGGCAAGGGTCGGAGCTGCATAATGGCTGACCGTGACCCCTTTTGACTCACATACCAATTTGATTGCGGCAAGCTCTTGTGCTATCCAATCGGGGCGGCGATGCGCACCACTCAAGCTAATTTGCTCAGAAACCACCAAGAGTGACTTCATGTGCGGCTTTGCTTCACACAAAAATTGTGCTGATTTTTCAGTTTCGTATGCGTTATACAAGATGCCGGTCATATTGTGAGCAATAAGATCTTCCGGACTTTCCCCCAGTCCGTAGGCGAAGGGATCGGTGATTCCAACAAAAACATGGGGAATAGTAACTTTTTTTTGTTCCAAAACCTTTTTGGCAACAAGAGCACAGCTTAAACCGATAGTAATTATAAGGGAAAAGCGTGCTTCAAGTATCTGCTCTACTGACTGAGTGATTGCCTGATCGGACAAACCTCGTGAAAAAAAATGGTATACGCGAAATGTATCGTTCTTGACCGGAGAGGAACTCATAACGCCATTCATAACCTGCCCATGCATGCCCATACCAACGGGGCTTAACAAGGCAATCAAATACGGTCTTTTTTCTACCACCATGTGAAATTCTCCCTAGAAAACTAACTGGTTCTGCTGCTTACGTGTGCTCTCTGTTTAGCTATATGAAAAATAGGTTCAAAGTAAGATACCTATCTCTTGAATGAATTGCAACAAAAGTTGGAAATACCCAGTCAAATTACGCCTTTTTTCCTGCCGTCAGACTGCACACAAATAGACCACGAAAAAATGTAGGACGAATCTCTTGCATTTTTGCGTCGTTTCATACTACCGTTCGCAGCACACCAATTACCCGACTATTAGCCTAATGAGAGAAAAAGCCGCATGAAAAAGATACTTCAAGGCCTGGTCCTCCTGACCGCGGCCACCACCCCTCTTTTAAGCATCACACTCAGTAATCGTACGTTCATTGCGCATCGAGATGAATTGGCATATCAAGCCATAGAATGGACCACTAATAACCACTATAGAAACACCAAAAGTGAAACAGAAATGGGCGGCCTCCTCACCGCTACTCCTCTTTACAGCCAAACAATCAATAGCGAGGAGCTTGCTATTTTATTTGGTACCGGGGGCGCCACCGGAATCTCAGTCTCTAGCATTCCCCTATCCGGCACAACAGACAATTACGGCTCTACCTTTCACCAAGAACTCTATGGCTTTAGTATCGATCACTGCCCAAACTGTGATGGCTCAAGCGCCACTCAAAAGCCAATGAGTGGAAGACTTCAACTTTCGCCACAACGCTGCGTCGAAGGCGTATACCTGGGATGGGATCAATCACTCAATAATATTCTCAAAGGACTCCGCGTCCGCATCCTAGCACCAATCATAAACGTTCAAGCCGGCATGCGGCCGAATGATTCAAACTCCACACCGTCGTTGATTCCTTCAACAGACGGCATTACCGGCGCAACCCTGAAAGATTACTTTTCGGGCAATCTCGAAAAAGGACCGGCCATTAGTTCGCATGTACTACAACGCAAACTAACTCGTGGAAAAATTAGCAATACACTCGTACAAACTTTTGGTTTAGCTGACGTTGACCTTCGATTAGATTGGAATTGCTACACCAATGATCGGTTTAATTGTACCGTCGGCGGCAGCCTCCAATTACCTACCGGCGCTGCTGCCTCCAACGAATATATGTTTGAACCGCAACTAGGCGCCCGCCTCCACGTAGCAGCTGGCATAAACGGCTTGCTCCAATTAAAAGCACTTGAGCAAGATGGCGTCACCGTCCGGATTGATGTCCTTGGAGACCTTAAATACTTTTTTGAAGGCACTGAGCGGCGCATTGCAAGCGTCTACGACCGCACTAACGCCGTTGTGCTGCCAGCAAGCCCATATCGCCTCATCGTGCAAAATATTTATTCTGGTGTACAACCAGCCGCCAACGTTATGTCCCTTGACCACACAGTAAAGCCAGGATTCCAATTCGACGGTCTTATCGGCGCCAGCACCTCCTGGGATCGTTGGACCTTTGACATCGCTTATAACTTATATTGGCACCAAGAAGAAAAAGTATCACTAAAAAGCGCAACAAGCTGGGTTGACGATACGTACGCCTTTGCCCATAACCATTACAGCATGTATGCCAATGCACTGGGAACCTTTGTTATCGGCGGAACATCACTCGATGGTAGCAGCAATATAGTTCATTCATCCCGTACCGCAAGCTGGAACAGCGGCCACCTTGACGGAAATTCACCAATCACTAAACACCAAAACATTATTGGTGCAAACGCCAACCCGTCTGGCTCCCCAGCACGCGCAACAAACGCCCAGGTAGCATCAGCAACCAATACCGTATTTCCGGGGGCTTTCTTCAGCATGAAAGGCCCGATCCAAAACGACGGCCGATCAACCTCTGCGCTCGTAAATCGCACGCCGAGTGGCTCAACTGGCGTTGACAGCGCCGGCAGCGGAACTCAAGCAGTTCAATACACGATTACAAGCGCACATGCTGTCACTGCCGCACAAATCACGCACAGCTTGGTTGGTGGCGTAAGCTACCGCATCGATGCTCGTTACCCAATTATTCTTGGCCTTGGCGGCTTGATAGAGGTACAGGAGTCAAACCGCAATAGCGCGCTAGAAAACATAAAAGTATGGACAAAAATTGGCATACAATTTTAAAAGTTTAAAAAATTTCACTCCCACAGTATCCATGCCATAAGTAACGCATCTTTTACTCAAAAACATGGCTACTTAAACAGACCGGGGCTGCGCTATCGTCTATAGTCAAATCCCTGGCTGCAGTGGACAGTGAATTGCTACACAAAAAAAGGAAGGTAAACTAATGAAGAACAAACTAATAAAAGGCCTGCTTGCAGCAATGCTTGCAAGTACTGCCTGTGCAGACGCTGCACTCAGCAATGGTAAGACGTTTATCGCACACCGCGATGCGCTTGCGAACGCTGGCATGGAATGGGTAAACGGCAGCCATCCATCGTGCAAGGCAGAAAAGGACTGCGAAATAGAATGCAAAGCTAAAGACCAAGAATACGTTAAAGCTGGCAGAAGAGATCGCGTCGCGAAGAAAAAGAACTGCAATAAACTTGGCGCTTGCATAACAGCAACCCCATTCTATACTCAAACAAGCAATTCTGCCGATCTTGCATATCTGTTTGGTATGGGTACTACTGGCGCTATTACGGTAACTGCTGGCGTACCAACCGCATCGACGGTGGGAAGTGCTCTCTATAACACAAACGTCATACAGTCGCCAAACTCAGACGGTTCAAGCCTTGCTAAATCAGCTGGACTCCTAGAGGACGGATCTACCGCTGATACTGCATCAAACCGCGTACCAGCCTACGGCACGGTAGCTCTGTCTCCAATTCGTCAGGAATATGGCGCGCATCTTGGCTGGCACCAATCACTTGATGCTTTATTCAAGGGCCTTTCGTTCTCCGTACGTGCGCCAATTGTTCAAGTACGCAGCAGCATGAGAGCAAACACAACAAACACCTATGCAACATCTATTCCAGCAGAAGACGGCCCTTCAGGATCAACACTGAAAGACTACTTCAATGGCGCAGTAAGTGTTGCAAGAACAGGCAGCAATTTGCACGTAATTCAAGCCGCACTTAGCAAGAATCTCATCAACAATACCTATGCAACAGCAACCGGTCTTGCTGATCTTGAAATTGCAATGAACTACGGCTTTAAGTTTGCTAAAATGAACGCCTTGTCATTTGGCATTGGCGCTGCGGTGCAAATACCTACCAGCAACAAGCCGACTATGACACGTCTTTTTGAGCCCCTCTACGGTGCTCGTGGGCACGTAGGTGCTGGCGCACAAGGATTTGTACATGCAGATCTTTATAACAAAAAAGGCGTATGCATAGGCTTCGACCTCTCTGTTAACTGGAAGTACTTCTTTAAAGCGACCGAAATGCGCACAATGGGTATTTACGACCTCACTAACTTGGTTGTATTGCCAGCAAGTTCGTATCGCTTGGTTATGCAAAACGGCGTAACTGGTGTACAACCAGCAGCAAACGTACTCACCGTAAACCATGATGTAACCCCACGCAACCAAGTAGATGCAGTGGCTGGCTTTTGCGCAAAGTATAAAAACTTCTCTGCAAATCTTGGTTACAACTTCTACTGGCATCAACAAGATGTTGTGACGATGAAGTCTGGCGCATGGACAAATGATAAGTTTGCTCTTGCACACCCACACTACAGCATGAACACTGCAGTGCCAGCTACAGTTGGTGACACAACACACTACGTGGTCGGTGGTACTTCATACGTAAGCGGCACAACCGTAAACCACAATGGTGGTTTCATCGGTGACGACTCTGGTGGCCTGTCTCCTGACGATTATGCAGACGATTTTTCACAAGCAACCAAACATGGTTACGTAATCGGTTCTAACGGTGATGCTGGCGGCACTCCTTATATTTTGCCAAGCACGGCACTTGCAGGGAATGGCCTATCAGACAACGTTTATCCAGGTGCATTTACCAGCTTGAACGGGCCAATTCAAGCTGCTGGTTCATCATCCTCAAACCTTGTACAACAGCTTGCTGACTCTACTAACGCCAGCAGCTTAAAAGGTGGTAACGTTGCACAAGCAGCTAAATTGGCTGTTCGTTACAACACTACCAGCACACCTGGCGTAACTAGCAACCAAATGACACACAGCGTTGTTGGTGGCGTAAGTTACAAGTTCAATGGCAACTTCCCAATGGTAGTTGGTATTGGCGGTCAAGGCGAATTCCAAGCGTCGAGCCGCAATTCAGCGCTTGAAGGCTACAAAGTGTGGGCGAAGGTCGGTATTTCGTTCTAACACAATGAATATTGTGTAGCATGCACTATCATGCACAAAAGAGGAGGCGGGGCTCAGGCATCGCCTCCTCTTTTGTTTTTGCCTATAACGTTTTACCTATACCACCTTACCTGCGACTGCAATAAAGTCATTCTACTTATTTTATTTATATGATTGCGCAGAAGCAGACAAAACTGCTTTACTACCGCCAAAAAAGGAGCCCCATGCGCATAGTAAAACCACTCTTCTTTCTCACTCTTCTCGCCATAGCCGCAAACGCCGCCACACCCCCTACTTCAAAAACTTTTTATAAATCACCAAACGCCCCTCTCTGGCTTAGCATAAGCAGCCTTCCTTTTAATCAAGGGAAAAAACCCACAAGCCACTCATTGCAAACCGCCGTTGGCCTTGAAGGTTTTTATTGGAAGAGCACTGCAAAGAAAACGCTCGGAAATTACTTCGGTTTTTATGATACCAACAGCGGCAATATTTGCCCCTTCTTGCGCGTCACTGCTGACCTAACAAAGCCACATAGCCTGACCCCGCAAAACATCATTCATAATTCGGCAAACGCTAACAATTGGAGCAACCCGGCTGCTACCCCACTTCAAGCAACTATCACTTTTAGCCCGTATATTGAGCAATACGGCGTTATTTTTACGAATTCTGTCTGCATCGACAAATGGGTAACAGTTCATACCATCATGCCATGGATGCAGAAAAACCATGTAATGGGTCTCGCAACTACCAACAATACCAGCGAAACAGTTAATGGCACCCTTTACAACGTCATGGACTTCTTTACTGGCGCTCTCAAGCAAGAGGCAGGCAACAGTCCTGACCAGCAAGATGCACTTCAATACGGTAAACTCACCAACAAGCAATCCATACAAGGTCTAGCGGACATCACACTCCTCTGCCTCCTGACGCCCAACATAAGCGACGAAGTTGTAGTGCAAGTTGGCCTCCTTGCCGTACTACCAACCACCAGCCGATCACATGGTGTGTACTTATTCGAGCCAACGCTGGGAAGTGCTGGCCATCCATTATTTGGGCTTCATGGGCGCGCCAGCACTAATTTCTTCTCTCTAAACGCAATTACTGTTGGTTGCTCTGCGGATGCTACTATACGTGCTGGTGTAAGCACACAAGAGGTCCGTTCGCCTAGTTTTTTACTCGACACCAGTGATGTTGCCTTTGCACGCTACGCACTCGGCGGCAAACAAAATGCACGTCGCCTCTTCCCTCTTATAAACCTTCTTACCCAAGTTGTCAGCGTTACTCCCGGCACCAGTATTGAACTTAATGTCGGTCTCAACGCACAGTACAAAGCACTCACTGGCACTGTTGAATACCGCTTTAGCCGTGCCAGCGAAGAGAAAGTATCGGGACTTTCGAGCTGGCCAGCTGGTGTATATGCACTTTCTAAGCTCTCGTATAGCCAAATTGCAGGCTCAGCGTACGACATTTTTGACTTAGCAAATGATAGCGCTTTCGGGAGCAACAGCTCACTTACCAGCGACATGCTTTACTTTGATGCTGCTGCAACGCCGATGCAAATGACACACACCGTCTCTTTCTCCGCTCGCTGCGTGCCACTGCCAAAATTCTCCCACAGCACATTGCAGCTTCGTGGCTATTATTCCTTCACCGGCGCACAGACTTTCGGCGTTGGAGGCTACGGCTTCTCTTGCTCACTGTGCCATATATTTTAAAAAGGCCACAAACTGTATACGAATAGAGTTGTTCTAAACCATTGAGCTCGCTCGCCATTTATTTTTACCATGCGCGATAAGCATCTCTCTCATATTTGTAAGAGGAAACACCGGCATGAACTTACTCGCCATTTTAGTCCTTATTTTTATCACCCCCCCTATCGATGTATTGGCGGCAAAACCTCTCTCAGGAATAGACGCTCTTAACGCTAGTGAATTTCAACGCCGCGCCACACAAAAGCAGGCTTTAACCTCGGCAGTTACGGCACCGCCAGCACTACAAGCAGCTGATTTTTCTGCCGGCAAAGCTGGTCGGCCCCCGGTTCCACCAATGCCCACCAGCATCAACGGACTAAATGACGTTCAAGCAAACATTTTTAGCTCACTCAAATTACTCCTCCCGGCCATAAGCACTCCGACCACCTGCGCAAATGCTTTTGAAGAAATGACCAAGTTTATCTCGACCGGCTTCACCCATAAGAACCGCTCCGACGACATTGCCGCCAATCCCGAGCTACAAGCTGCATTCCTGGCAGTAGCATACGCCGCACCAAGCAGAGAACAACTCCAACAAGCCCTAACCAGCGAGCAATTTAACAAAGCAGAAGATGAAGGCAAAAAATTTTACTTCACCCTCACTCGCAGTGCGTGGACCCCGCTTAAAATAGAAGAGAACCCCACCCTCAAAAATCAGTATGTCAACGCCCGCGACCGCTACGCTAACTACCATGACATAGCTCTTTCTCTCGCAGGCCAAGAGGCACGCACGGAATTCCAGAAAGCAAGCAGCGCAAGCGAACGCATGAACCCCTACGAAGTTCCCAACACCGCTTCTGGTACGGCTACTCACTTTACTTCGCTTGTAAAAAGCCTTCAGAAAGCTGACAAAGCAGGGATTTTTGACCAAAACCAAGCCGCAGTACTCGACTTACAAAAAGCACTTGATAAGCTAGATCTCCCTGCCATTTCTAGCATGCTCTCTCCGGAAGGCCAAACCCTCCTTAAAGAATTTGCAACCACAGCACAAAATATTGCACAAAAAAGTGCCGAGCAAGTTGTAGCTGACCGCATCAAAAAAAGAAGCGATGAAATACTATCTTTTGTCGCAGGCAAAGAGCCTGCGGCTGACGAACTTCATGAGATGGCGCGCGAGCTTGCCGAAGCCCTATACGCTCAGCCAACCGACCTCTCAACAACAGAAAAAAAGATTTTTAACCCCAAATTTTTCGCTCAACCGGGCAACATACAACTTCTAAGCGCCTACCTCATGCGCATGAACGTACTCTTAACGCAGGCGCTCAGCACGCCGACTTCAAATCTCCTTAGCAGTACGACAGAAAGCTATTTTCTTCCTATCCTTTGGCTTCCTTCCGAGTTTTTTGATGGCATAAAAGCACAACTAACACATAACACACTATCAAATCACGATCGCGATACTTTCATTAATGTTATGGCCACCCTGCTCACT
Source organism: uncultured Pseudomonadota bacterium (assembly GCA_964429275.1). GTDB lineage: Bacteria > Babelota > Babeliae > Babelales > JAUPTZ01 > JAUPTZ01. The sequence continues at coordinate 194,403 of CAYSBJ010000002.1, read as the reverse complement.
ACTCTCAACGCAAACTCTGTCACTTTTGGCATTAAAAAGTCATATGGCACTAACACAATTGAAAGCTTAACTAAGCAGACAAACGACCTAGCTATTGGCTCAGCAACGGAGCAAGCGGTTTACAACCAAATTGCGCAATACAACAACTTTATTAAAGCGATTGTCCTTGAAATCGCTGCAAAGAACAATATCACCTTCGCCTTGTCTGCAGCGCCAGTTACCGACGATGGTAAAAAAGTTTCTTTTTCTGACGTTTTGGCAAGTAATAGCACTCTCTTTTCAAGTAATATGTCGCCCATCGAAGCTTATAGCATTGTCATTGGAGCGTTTAACAAAGTGTTATCAGGGAATAGAGATCTTATTGTCGGCAATGCAAAGATGTACACCTGTCTTTTGTCACAAGAAACGGCTATCGAACCGGAAACAATACCAGTTTCAATCCAGAAAACACTTAAGCCTGCAGACGTAATGGCCACCAACCTTTTCTTCATCCTGCAAAAAGGCATCCGCACGCAAATTGAAGCAACCACAAAAGTACGGTTTGCAACAACCAAACAAACCTTGATCGAACAAGAAATCCTTACTCCCTTTTACCTGCTTCTTTTTGCCTTGTACCAACCAAGCACCGCCGCCGATTTCACTCTCAAAACAGACCTTTTTACTTCTGATAAGACCCTTGCAAATCTCGCAAAACAATTAAGCGCTTTCTCTGTCGTTCTCAATCAAGACGATCGCCCTAACATCGCACAAACAATACAAAATAGTGCCATTGTGCGAAGCGCTCTCTATATTCCTGCTTTTCTCAATATACCACGCGACTTCTTTACAAATGCTCGCGCCATTTCAGATGAAAAAATGCGCTATAGCATAAGTCAGGATGGATACCGAGCTATAGATAAATTGCTTGCCATTGAAAATGGCAACACCACACTGATTCAACCTTTGACCGCATTACGTGATTTATTTAAACAAATAGGTACTAATGAGTCTGAGCTTGCACTTTTGAGAACACTCAAAGAGAACACTACTGCTATTACCGCAGCGACACAAAAGATCGATACACTCTCGGGAACAGATCAACAAACACTTGTTGATGCTTTCACAACTGATGCCATACAAGTAACAAAGATGCTCGATGACAACCAGTCTCGGACCTTTATTGGGTTTAATTGGGAAGCAAATGCTCTCTTTTTTAATGAAGATGGCTTTTTTATAAAAACCATACCGACTGGCCTTGACAGTGAGGCACGCAAAGCGACCCAAAGCCTTTTAGAAGTAATAAGAAACAATCCAAAAGATTTGAACTACGCAGAACGACCAGACTTTGAAGAAATTCGCACACAAATTAATGATCTTACTAATAAACTGAACCGAGACATTAAAGCAGCCGCAGAGGCTCTGCCAGAAAAAGCAAAAAATCTCAATACCATACTAGCAGCAAGCTTTTTAAATCTCAAAGGACTCAAGACCTATGATCAAGGCGCAATGAGTATTTACGCTCAACTTAAAGAGCAGGACAATCGAAAACTTATTGGTGACCACAAAGAACTCTACAATACTTTCTTTTCACCCGCCGGTATATTTTGTCTGCCGGATGGTGTTGATATTAGCAAACCAGACCAAACACAATTTGATGGAATAACTATTCAAGCAGGGCTATCTCTGTTTGAATGCATGAAAAAAAATGATGATGATTTAGGATACAAGAAAGATGATCTCGTAAAAAATCTTATTGCTAAAGGGCATGCATTTTTCCAAGCGCTCAATGCGCAGACAACAACTGCTAAGCCGTCTGCCGATGGGCAAGCCGCACCAACACAAGCGGAAGCAAAAGCACAAGTTGAAGAAACTACAAACGCACTTAAAACTTCTGCAACCATTGATGGTAGCGATGCTGCAGCCGCCAAACAACTCATGACCTACGTACAACAATACGCTGCCGATCTTTTGAATAAGAAAAAAATTGGAAACTTCTGCGCCTCCGTCGCAAAACAGGTAGACACAAAAAAAGAGCGGGCCGCAGTTAACGCAAACCCAGAAGTGCGCAATTTTCTCTTCTCCGCGCAGGGATTATTCCCCGACACTACGACTCAATTCAAATTTAGCTACATCCCACCAGATGGACTAGATCAAGCGCTCAACCTTTACAACATGCTCAAAGATAACGCCAACGAGTTCGGTGTCACTTCAAAAACAGCGGCGGTAGATCCATTCCTCAAAGGAGTAAATGATATCCTTGAAGTCCTCAATAAACTCAAAGAAATGTCAGACGACCCCTCAGTAAATTATGAAGACGTTGAGTCATACGTTTTCATCACCCCGGACCCTACTACTAAAAAAACACAAGGATACATACCAATTGATTTACAAATAATGATAGGGAATGATGATCCGGTCAAAGATATCGGCCCGCAAATAACCGAAGCTTCGCTGCGCGACAACGGATGGACAACCAAACAAATTTCAATATATAACTACATTTACAAGGAAGGTTATAAGAAAACTCATTCTGACTCTACGGCCAATTTTTACGCTGCAATAACAATTCTCGACGGCATGTGCAAAAGACTTGATCAAAACGAGTCTCTTTTAAAAAAGGGAGCGCTCAAAAGATTCCTCGAATTAAGACGAATAATGGACAAAACCCCTCTGATAAACGCGTTCCGCAACACCGTACTCGGCATCAATCGCTTGCCAAGTGATATACATAAGCCACAATGGAAAGCTCAAAAGGAGCAGATGCTTGAGTATTACAAAAACCTCTCTGAGAACGCACGAAAATATAGCATGGACTCGCAGTCACAAGCGCGGATAAAAATTATCGTTGACCTGTTCACAAGCGACCCATCTAAACAGCTTACTCGTGCTCAAGATGAAGTGTATGACGGCGATGTAGATCCCGCGGCTAGCATGATAAATGTAAATGGCATGATGCTTCCAATGGCCGGAAGTATGGTAACGGCATCTATGCTCAATGGAAACACAGGCAAGGGAGCTCAAAATGCAACTAATAACGCCATGGGAATGCCCATGGTATCACCATTTATGATGCCTGGTATGGGCATGGGAATGATGCCTGGTATGTCAATGATGCCTGGTATGGGAATGGGTATGATGCCCGGTATAATGGGGGGCGGGCAAGATGTTGCGAACATTGCGCAAAATGCGGCCCAAATGGCAGTAATGCAAGCAGAACTTACCGATCTTAAAATTGCACAGGCAACTGGCAAAGCAGGCACCTCTGAAAATGATGTAAAAAAAAAGAAAAAGAAAGGTAAAAAGAAAAACTCTGAAGAGAGTGATGATGAAGATAATGAAGAAGATGAGCCAACCGAAGAAGAACTTGAAAATATGAACATCGATTATGACGACAAAAGCGAAAACATCACTGACGAAAATGCGCGCGTCAAGGGTTACATGAAATTTTTCAACGCCGGCGCTTACTGGTTGAGCAAGCCAGATAAAATAGGCCTTTTTTGTGAAAAAGCTTTGGAACTTTTAGGAAATACTACTAAATTAAAAGCAATCAGGCAGAAGATTTGGAATACTATTATACCCGCAGTCATCGACAATATCACAACTACTGATCGAACAAAAATAAAAGGACCTGGTCCTCTCCATACAGTTATATTTTCAGCGAAAGGCCTTCTCCCACCCGCTGATAAAATAGCCCAAAATATCGATTCAGAAAATTTGAAGAAAGCAATTACGCTCTACTCATGGCTAAATGATAAGAGCAACTGGGGCAATATAGGAATTAGCAACAGTCTTCACATACAAAATAAAATTGCGCAAATTCTCAAAGCCCTTAAAGCACAGTCTACTGATAGCATTGACGGCGACCAAGATCCGTCAGGAGTTGTCGATGATGAAGCTCGTATTGCACGCTATATTAAATTTTTCAAAACTGCCCCCCAATATCTTGCAGATGCTTCCCTCATAGGAGATTTCTGCGCTAAAGCGCGCAGCATTTTATCCGGCACAAATAAAGCGATTGCCTTAAGTGAAAAAATATGGAATACCTTCACACCGGAAATCATAAACGCCTTAAACACTACCGACCGAACAAAAATAAAAGAGCCAGGTGATCTACATAGCGCAATATTCTCAACAGAAGGATTGCTGCCAGATATAAAAAACAAACCAGAAAGCATCGTTTCTGGTATGGAAGCAACGCAGCTTCAATCAGCTATTCAGCTCTATCAATACATAGTCGACAATCCAACTAATCTTGGCATTAGCGATAATGAGAATGCGCAAATGCGTGCGACAGCCATCTTGAAATACTTACAAAAGGCAGATCGAGACACGAAATATCTGACCGAGAATAGCAAAGACCTACAATCCCCGGCCAAGATTGGCACCTACTGCACACGAGCATTAAGTATCTTAAAAGAACACACGCTTGGCATATTGGATCGCAATAGAAATCGTCGCAAAAAAGATGTAGAGTTCCGTACTGCTGTTTTTTCAGCAGAGGGGCTACTTCCAGAAACATTAGCCATAGACATTCCAACAGATGGGCTTGCAAAAGCCCTGCTGTTATATGCTTACATAAAGAATCATCCAAAGAAATTGGGGATCATTGATGACGCCACTATTCAAAGTAAAGCAGCATCATTACTCGACTCACTGACACGACAAAAAAATGTAAAAGCTGCAACACTTGAGCTCAAAGCAAAGATGAATTCTGTGGTAAGCACCGTGAGCGTTCCAGCGGTTCCAACATTTAGTCGCGACAAAATAATGGCACAAACTACACCAACAGCAATGAGCAATACCACCAGCACGAGCAAGCCGCTGGCGCCGGCCATCGTTCCTCATGCAGCGGCACCTGCCGCATAATAACCAGGAGATTTTTAGTGAACACACGCTTACTTATCGCCTTCCTTTTTTCTTCTGTTGCAAGCAGTCATGCCGTACTTGAATATGGAGGAAAAACCTATTTCTCACTACCGCACCTTGATGCCCAACGCTGTCAAGAAACGGCGCTCTGGCACACACACACCACTACCGACATTGGGAACCCCATTGGTCTGAGCGTGCAAGTCGTGCCCTTTGTAAATAAAGCGATTAATACTGAGGCTATTGCTCGGCACCTCACACTCAAGGATTCAGAGACAATTCAAATAGCAAGCGACCGCTTTAATCAGGAAAGCACCAGCGTGCTACCCTACAGCGCCATCGTACACAATCCATCACTCAGCGCGACTGAGAGCAGCGCCACACTCACCCTGACCCCGGATTTTACTAATATCGGTGCAACATTCAGCGCGTTCTTTGACGCAAAAAACTCCTTTCCCGGCATAGCACTCTCGTTCCAAATGCCACTGTACTATACCACTGCGACGCTAACCCAAGCCGGCGGCACTAAAATAATGGATGAGTACTTCTCTGGAGCTTTTTCACAAATTACCCCGATCCAGGCACCTCTTGCCTACGGGTTATTTGGCAAACATCGCCACACAGTCTGTGGACCGCTGAATGTTTCTCTACGCTATAGTGCATTAGAAAACGAAAGCAACTACCTCACAGTATACAGTGGCGCCGGCATCACACTTAAAAAAAAGCCAGTACAAACTTACTTATTCGACTATCATAGCACAGCATACGACCACCACAAATTTATTGCTGGTATTGAAGCAGGAGCAACCATCGGCCAGTATGAAGGGCTAACCACCGAGCTCATCACTCAATTTAACTACCAGTACATATTTGGTGGCTCAGAAAATCGACTCCTGGGCTTGATTGATGACGATGGCAGCCTTCCCTATGGCTCGCCCTACTTACTTGGCGCTCAAGTCAACGTGGCCGGAGTCTTCCCTCTTCCAAACGTTCTCTATCAACCGGTCAATCGTTCTGCACTACACGCTGCCGATGTTTCTTGCATGCTCGCCCTCACCTGGCAAAGTTTTACTTTTAACCTAGGATACGAGCTCTTTGCTCGCCAAGAAGAACGTCTTACTATCTTGAACTGGCCAGAAGGCACGTACGCTATCGTGTCACCACTATATGACACCAGCACTGCTTTTACCAACACCGCAAGCACTGGCACTTATTTGCACGAAACAATCCTACTGAATCACCGACTTTTGACTACCGATATGCTCAATACTTCAGCGGCCACAAGCCCTGCCCAAATTGGCGGCCGTGGCCTTTTTGGTGCCGGTTATAACATAGAATTTTATGGTTTCCCCGTCGCTTTTGGGGGTGGCCTCAGCTTTACTGCCGGCTTTAACAAAGCAACTGCCTCACTCATGGGCGGCTGGTTTAAAGTTATGGCCTCGTTCTAGGTTGCGGGTGACGATAGCACAAAAGTAGACTAGATGGGAAAAAATCTCTTGAATACATATAAGGGCACATTCGCTAAAAAAGGGCACGTAATTATACGTGCCCTTTTTGCTTCTTACTTTGTGCGCATTGCGTGAACATAATCCACGACATTACCCACCGTCTTTATTCTATCTGAATGCTCATCTTTGATTTCGATACCAAAAGTCTCTTCAAAGCTCATAATGAGTTCAACCAAGTCCAAGGAATCTGCCCCAAGCTTCTCAAAAGAATCATCCAACGTCACCGTGCCGGGTGATTTAGCCAGTTTTTCTTCGATAATGGCAATCACTTTTGCAGCCGTATCTTCTTTTCTAAATACCATATGCGTGCGCCACTTCCTGCCTAGAACGATTCAGAAACACCGTCAATGAGTGCCAATTTTTCTTTTACCTTGCTCACCCATGGAGAACTCTTACGATCAGCACTATCATACTGCGCAATCAACTGCTTCCAATAGTTTGCTGCTGAAGCCATATCATCGCTCAACCAGTACTCAAGACCCAAGTAATATAGGGCGCTGTCATGGACTGCATTTTCTTTAGTAGCTGCTAACTGAGTAAGCAAGCTCATCCCTCGCTCCTTGTCCCCTTCTACTGGGCTATCAATAAGCAATCGGGCGTAAGTCAACGTATAGAGTGCAAGAATATTCGGCTCATTAATATGAGTAAGAACATCAGCAAGTACCGTACGCGCTTGCGCTTCATCACCTAAATGGAGCAACGCTTGCGCTTGTGCGGCACCGGCCATAGCACCAATACCAACATGACTGTATTGCGCATAAACTTTACTAAAAGCTTCAGCAACCGCCTGCCATTTCTCCTTTTTGCTGGTAAAAGCAAGCTCAAATGGTCCTTTTGCCTCGTTTTCTTTCAGCACCCGTGCTTGCAATAATTGCATCGCACCAGCATATGCCTTATGGCCTTGCTTTGAAACGAAATCTTTGTAAAAAAAATAGCCAGTGATACTGGCGCCACTCACCACGACCAACGTCGCTGAGAGCAATAACTCTTTTCGGTAGTTCATTGCACGGTCAAACAACCGTTCTACCACTGTTTTAGAATATTCCATGCTCTAGTACTCCCACCATAAATAATCTGTGCAAAAGCCGAGCGCGAGGCTCCGGCAAGCCAATGAGGGGCGGATACTACCATACCCGCAACCTCTTATCTACTTTTCCGCTAAAATTATGTTGTACGCCTTGCGAATGGAACGACTAATCGACACCGCATGCGATGCACCATGGCCTACAACAACGATGCCGTTAACCCCCAACAACCGAGCCCCTGATTGGGCAGCTTCGCCAAAGCGATTATCAAGCGAAACAAGAGCTTCTTCAAGCTTGGCCCGTACTTTATCGCCATCTTGCGTATCGCGCAGGAGACCACCGTTTGAAAGTTCTTGGGCCAGCGAATGGCGAATCATAGAAGCCGTAGCCTCCATAGTCTTGAGCATGACATTGCCAGCAAAACCATCACAGACCACCACATCAGCGCAGTGATTAATCACATCGATTGGCTCAACGTTTCCAATAAAGTTAAGGCTTGATTCTTCAAGCAAGGCGGCCGCCTGCTTAACGAGCACAGTTCCTTTGCCTCGCTCTGCTCCGTTTGACAACAAACCAATGCGCGGCTCAGAAATAGCAAGTAACTTTTCAGCGTAGAGCGAACCCATTTCTGCAAATTGCTGCAAGTAATGCGGTCGACAATCGACATTTGCTCCCAAATCAAGAGCGATAACCGACCCCTTAAGAGTCGGCAGCAACCCAGCAATCGCAGGCCGATCAATCCCTTCCTGTCGGCCGAGTATGAACAAGGCAGCGGCCATCAATGCGCCAGAATTACCAGCAGAAAACACCGCATGAGTCTTCCCATCGGCAATGGACTGAACCGCTTTTACCAAGGAGGAATCCGGCTTTTTGCGCACAGCAAACACCGGCTCTTCGGCCATGCCAATGATTTCACCCGCCTGTACCACCTTAATGCCAAGCGATTCCCATTCCGGGTATTGCTCACTCAAATAGCGGACAAGCTTGTTTTCGGGCCCAAAAAGCATAATCGGCACACCGGCCTTTGCTGCTTCTAGGACCCCTTCAATCACCGCGTGCGGCGCAAAGTCGCCCCCCATGCCGTCAACGGCCACATAATGGGCTTTTTTGCTCATACCACTCACCCAACACGTACGTGAACTTAAGAATTATTCAGCAGATTCGTTTGCGCGCATTGCATTTTCTGATGCAGCGGCATACTGAGCAGATCGGGCAGTACCGCGATCATGAAGACGCTCATACTTAGTTCTAAGGATCTTTGAACCCTTGTAGTAGCCACAACCTTGGCAAACTTGGTGCGAAGCAAGAGGCGCTCTGCAGGTTTGACACTCTGAAATTGGATTTAATTTGATGAATTTGTTGGCAGATCTCTTATTCCGACGGGAACGAGAAACCTTCATTTTTGGTACTGGCATACGTGCTCCTTGTGCTACTGATCATGGTGAAACTTGTTATTTATTTTGATTTCCTTATACTTCTCTAATCATGATCGTGACGCTAAGCCTACTTTTTCAGCGATTGTTTGTCAAAGAGCAGTGTATACGATTAAACAAGATCGGCAACCTATAAACCGCCCGCTGACCGTGGAAAACCCGGTGCTGGACGGCAAATTCAATGAAAGGAACGTCGTGACTACTATTTCTGTGGACATGATTAAAAAACTACGAGATGCAACCCAAGTAAGCATGATGGACTGCAAAAAGGCACTCATCGACGCTGAGGGCGACTTTGATAAAGCAATCGAAATCCTTCGTAAGAAGGGGGCCTCGGTTGCCGCAAAGCGTGCAGAAAACGCTACCAACAATGGCAACATTCAGGTCATGGTGGCCCCAGACTTCAAGAGCGGCACTATCGTTGAAACCGCCTGCGAAACTGACTTTTCGGCCAATACCGAAGATATGCGCAACTTCAACCAAACAGTTTGCAACCAAATTCTCTCTTCAAACACCGACAACGTCGCTGACCTGATGACTGAAACGATAAGTGGCGGCAGCTTGACCCTCCAAGGGGTTCTTGATGGCCTGATCGCTAAAATCGCCGAAAGTATCAAAGTAGCTCGCTTTGTAAAAATGACCACAACGAACGGCGTTATTAACGGTTACGTACACGCTGGCTCAACACTTGGCATCTTGGTCGAACTTGCAATAGACGGCAACCGCCCAGCCGATATCACGGCGCTCGTGCAAGCGGCTAAAGACGTGGCGATGCAAATCGCGGTTACCAAGCCACTCTGTGTCAACCCATCAGAACTAGATCAGGCAGTTATCGCAAAAGAATCAGAAATCTTTGCAGAACAGCTTCGCGGCGAAGGCAAAAATGCCCAAATCATCGAAAAGATCTTGCCAGGCAAACTAAACAAGTTCTACGAAACAGTCTGCCTTCACAACCAAAAGTTCATTAAAGATGACAAGCAAACGATTGCGCAAATGCTCGAAGCTGTCGGCAAACACGCCGGCTGCTCAGTACGTGTTGCTCGATTCGTTCGTTTTGCCATTGGTCAGTAATACGCAACAAAGGGACGCTCTATGTTAACATTAAAGATTACCGAAGGTGATGTTAAAGGGTTTGAATCTGCTGTAGCGCTTGCAATGCAAGATCCGATTAAGCATTTTGAAAAAGATCTTGCCAGCATTCGTACCGGCCGCGCGAATACCAAATTGATCGAAGATGTCAAAGTGGAAAGCTACGGCCAAGTTATGAACTTGCGTGATTTAGCAACACTCGGCGCACCTGATGCCCGTTTGTTGACCATTCAACCATGGGACAAAGCCTTACTCGGCGCCATTGAAAAAGGAATCCTTGCCTCCGATGTTGGCATTACGCCACAAAACGACGGGCAAATGATCCGCTTAGTATTACCGCCAATGAGCTCTGATCGTCGTGAAGAATTGGTTAAGGTGCTCAATAAGAAGACCGAAGAATGCCGTGTTGGCGTTCGCGGCATTCGCAAAGAAGCACAAAACTTGGTAAAAGAACTTGAAAAAGATGGCGACATCTCAGAGGACTTTGCTAAACGCTTGGCCGATTCATTGCAAAAAGTCACCGACAACAGCATCAAAGTTGTTGACGAATTGAGCGCGAAGAAGGCGACCGATATTCGCGCGGTTTAATACCACTCGAATGATACATTTTACGAAAGAGGCCCGGGTAATTCTGGGCCTCTTTCGTTTGGAATAATTTGCCAACCCCTGCATAATCAAGTACCGTTCTCCGTGCCATACTATTTTACAACCCTCGGAGGCTCTCATGATCTCATATATTTTCTTTAGCATTTTAACTTTTTTTTGCGCATCAATTGGCACTGCGACGGACACCCCTCCCCCGTGTGCTCCTAATGCAAAGCCACGCAATCTCACCCCTGAAGAAAAAGTAATTCTTCAGAACGAACAGTCAACCTTTAAACACAATTCGGTCAATTCTCTTTTGCTGAGCTATTTACAATCCGATGCCCCTAGCTTTGATCACCTTGAAACGATACACGCAACGCTTCAGAAAAAAATTCCGGATCAAGTTCAAGAAATCTATTTTCCAAAGATACTCTGTACGCCTGCGTTTACAAAACAATGGGACAACTTTATCAATCGGCCACTTGTTGCGCCTCCGCATGGCGATGGTATTGAAGCTATTGTACAAAGTGCACTTGCTGGAGCATTAATGTATAAGCAAATAGCTATCGAATCACTTAATAATAGAGGAACAGCGATCATTTTTCGGCTTCCCCTAGAACTTTTCGAACTCAACCCTGGCTTACCCAACCAGCCAATCTATCTATGCGGCGTCATCAACCATAACCAAAATTACAACCTTGTTATCGTATTTGATGCCGATGCCATACAAAAAGGGATTTTTAATGATGTTGCCGGCCCTCGTCGACCCGAAGGTGTTACGACATGCCATCATACTCTTTTTGCCGGGGCATCAAAAAGTTTCTGCCGTACTCCCACTTTTAATGACCATGTTAACGAACCAATGCGCGTCCAACGCGTTGCAAACGCACACGGAAAACCAGCAACAGATCTTCTCCCTTACTCACAACGCCTTGCAAGGCAAAATCCACGATCGGTGCTTCCAACAAACTACATTAGGGATGGAAAAGAAGTTGATGTCCAATACTGCATACCACTCTATGAGGAGGGAGCAGCGCCACTTGAACCGCAAGCTTTTTGCACTCTCAAGGCAGCACATCCACCACTTCTCACCACCACCTTATCTTCCTGGCAAACCTTTCAACAAATGCTTACTGCGTGCCCCTACCGGCGAGAACAGTTTGCTACACTCGTTACAAAGCCGTGGAACCTTTTTTGCACAACATACCCATATGCCGCACCAGCTACCGCAGCCGCAAGGCCAAAGCCAAAAGAAGCAGAGCTCACGCCTGAAGAAATTGAAGAAAAGCTTCGAAATGCGGCTATCCTCAGTATCTACGATGAAACCGGTTATGAATTGACTGGCTATGAATCAGACGACAAAATAAATGAAGTGCTCAACAAGCTTTCGCTTGAAGTTGAGACAAGCCATCGCGCAGGGCCATTCTCCATTTCAGATAAAGAGATACTCAAAGTTGCAGCTCACTATGGCATAGAAAGTGATGGCATCTCTGGAATGCATGAATTAGAAGATGCAAAGGCAAAAAAGCCAAAGAAAATAAAAAAGAAGAAAAAAAAGTAGAAACTTTGGCCCGCAGGAGCAGAAGATAAGAGTGTTCTATAATGGCGCAACAGCTCCACCCCCTCTTTTCTCTATTGCGCCTCTCCGAAGACACATTGGAAATTAACGGGAGCCATCAATTGTGGTGAAAAACTAGCAAAATACTTTCTGCAGCACAATTTCTCCTTGCTTTTTCTAAAAAGAGGAGCATAATTCTTCTTATCTCCCGTTCTGTGCTATTTGGTTATATGCCATAGAGCCAGGTACAATAGCTTGATCGAGAGGTGCTTTTATTTCGTGTATTGTATAGTCAACTTCGCAACAAGGAAGAACTACTATGAATAAGAAGAAAAGGGATAAACTCCTCACAGAGATCAAAAACGCGGCCTCTGACACCTTCAATGCCCTACTTGAAATGGCACAGGAAGCATCGCGAACCTTCGTTCAGCGTAACCAGCGTAATATTTATCGCCGGCGCCCCGTTGACGACCATGTAAATGGACTCATTATAGAAACCGAGGGAAACCGTCAATGGACACAGGCTATTAACGCACGGCTAGCCGCTGAACTCAGCACCTACTTCCCTGGCACTCATTTTGAACTTCTCACTCTCACCGTTAGCGGTGACGAAACTGATATGTATAACGCTCTTGCATCGCATCCAGCATTGACTGGTGCTGATCGAGAGCGTTTTTCTTTTGTCGTCACCCCAGGCTATACCGCCCTGCGGATGGTACATGAGATTCGCGATGAATTCGGCCTTGATATAGTACAACTGTACTGCGTCGAAGATTCCTTTACATTCCGGTTTGTACAGCAAGACTACGGGTTTTCCGGCGTCTACAACACCCCAATGTCTGGTGATGAGTATGCAGACGTCCTGCGCGCATTCATCCCAAACATCAAGCGCGTGTGCATCGTGTACACCCCGCGCCGCAATGTCGGCGGGCGATGCAACATTACCGAAGAGCAACGGCGCCGCATTACCAGCGCGCTTTTCAGAAACGGTATCGAGGTGGAAGAGCATTTCTGGACCTACTACGAAATGCATGAAGGCACTTTGTTGGAGAAGATGCGAATGGCAGACGTGGTAATCACCTTGGACGAACCAGCGATCTACCGGCACTGCCAAGCACTGGCAAAGCTGTGTGATACTGAAAAGCGTGTTTTTTGCGCCTCAGAGCTCGACTCCCTGTTCAAAGGGGCAGCACTCGGCGGTGGCATTACCAAAGATGCCTATATAGGGCTCATGGCGTTAGTACTCGAAGAATTGCTGCTTACCGATGGCATCGTCAACGCCCGTCGCATTCCAATGCAAATTGGCATGCGGTATAACGAGCATGCGCTGCAGCGGCAAGGGGTACAGCTCACGCGATCCCTATCGGCACTGCTTCGCATAAAATCGATGCTCGACCGTGACTGCATTCGATACGACGGCTCAATTAAGTAGGAACGTATCATGGTAAGAAAAGGAAACAAGTTTCGTATTGGGGTGCTGGCTCTCGTGGGCCAGCCTTACCACCACGTAATGTCAAATATGATCAGCTTCCAAATGAACAACGGGGTGCCCAATCTTTACGAATGCGTTATATATCGAGTAACACCGCACAAGGACTCTATTAAACAACGTGTACGCGAAATGGCATTTGAAGATGACTGCGATCTTATAGCGCCAATCGGTGAGCTTTGCTTTTTTAATGCTATGGAAGTAGCCGCCGAAGCAAACGGGTTACCAATAGCGTTTGTTGGGGTCCGTAATCCCGTGGGACCCAAGGGAGTCAAATCTCTTGAAAAACCAGGTTTTACCGTTACCGGCGTTTTCAGAGAAAATGCTCCCCCATCAAAAATAGCAAAACACATTGCAAAGCTTTATCCAGATGTAGAGTGCATAGTTATTCCCTATCTTCCCACAGCACAGCTACTACAAGATGAAGCCTTAGAAATCAAACGACTTCTCTCGGAAGTTGGAATGACTATTTATTTAGAGCCGATTGAACAAACAGAAGCAAGTGTTATGGATGTTATCAAGGCTTACCAAAACAAGGTTCAAGCAATTTGCTTTTTAGAAGGCTGCTTTAGCAACTTCTTTCAAGAAGAATTGGGGTATTTATGCTGGGAAAAATGCCTGATCTCCATTGGCAACCTCACAACCGCTATCGACGCGGGATTTTGTTGCTCCTTTGCCGGCGATTTAAGCCAGATGGCTGCGGAGCTCTGTCGACGTATCCGACTCTACTGCGAAGACGGGGTCCCCCTGGAGTCAATGCCTATAGCCGCGCTACCAGATGACCGCGAGTTTGTTGTTAACATCGACATGTTTCGTCGCCTTGATTTTCCAGCAACGAGTTTAAAGCGCATTTGCCTGAGCAATGGCACCAAGACTGTTCGCAAATGGGTCAACGTTCACAGAAAATTAATAAAATCATAAGAGAGAACCATGCAATCAAGGACCAAAGTAATTACCGCATTTTACATTATTCTTCTGGCGCTTAGTTTTATCCTATACAAGACCGAATTGAGGTTTTGGCATAGCACGCCGCTCTATTCCATTGGCCTCATATACGTACCTTCAATGGCTTATCACGAACGAGTAAACAATGCACTCATGCAAGAAATAAACTTAGATAAGCGCTTTGCTGTAAAAGAATTCACTGCTGCATCTGCACTGGATCCCTTATTGGTAAACGCAACCTGTGATGCAGCACTTGATAGCAATGTTAACCTTGTTATTTGCACTGGTATTGCCTGCTCGCGGGGATTCGCGCAAATGGCAAAAAAACGCCAATCAACAAAACCTATGGTTTTTATGGGTGTGAACAATCCAGTAGGGGTAGGAATCGTCTCCTCACTTGAAAACCCGGGTGGCAATATCACCGGCGTCTTCAGCGCTTCCTTTGAAAACAAAGTCGATATTGCGATGCTTTTATTAGCACTTAAGCCAACTACTAAGAAAGTGCTTCTACCGTACGCAGCAGTTGCTGACGGCAATGAACCTTTAGCACTCAAAATAAAGCAGGCACTCAAGGCCAACTTTGTAGACGTTACATTGCTTCCCATTAATAACCCCAACGAGACAATAGCGATATGTACAACCATGCTGCCTGAGCATGATATGCTTATGTATTTAGAGGCAGACCCCATAGCCAGTAATGGATCAGGACTTGGAAAACTCGCCTCTCAATACGGCGTTACTATGTTTGCCTCTTCAATTGATGGGGTAAAAGATGCAGCATTCAGCTACGCTTCTGACCCCGCCCCTCTTGCTCGCGTGGCCTTCACTCTCGCAAAAGAAATTTTACACTCGGGATGCACTCCAAAAGACATGCCCATTCAAGCTGCGCCAAATGATCGAGTTTTAACTATCAAAAAAAACCTCTTTGATAGCCAAGGACTAGAAGGTACCTCTCCTCAAAGAGTAGTTATGTCCTTAAGAAAAAATGAAAAACTCGCCCTTGCCCATAATTGTATTAGAATGCAATAAGAGTTATCATATTCAACGATAAGTGGGGATGGCTCACATACATAAGGAAGGGTTTTAAAATGAAAAAAAATTGTTCGACATACATCAAAACGCTCTTTTTCACAGTGATTGCGATTTCTGTTATTCCTTTAACTGTCACGGCAAACAGTAAAAAATACCCAAGCCTAGAAACCATATCGTGGGGTAAAAGAATATAATAAGCCGCTGTGTAAGGCCCCTGTGCCCGGTATTAAGTCCGCTGGGCACGGGGGCATATTCACAACTGAATCAGAGTAGTGTAAGATATTTTTGCGTAGAAACCTCTCGTGCCCGGTTTTAATAACTATAGCCGGGCGCGAGAGGCTTTTTTTAACTTTGATAAGTGGAGTGCCTATGTTTGGAATTTGTATCCCATAGGCACTCTTTCTATTTACGGCAATTCTTCTGAATAAACACAATTATTGAAACGGCTACTGTAGTCAAATAAGTCCAAAATAAGCAGGCCCCATTAGGGACATTGAGTTAAATTGTATAAGAGCGATCTTTCTGAATTGCCACCGGCCACGCTTCGCTCGCCGTCGCAACCGTCTTCGATACTTCGGCGTGTCACGCCTTAGCACCAGAGGTGCGGCGGCGGATGACCCGTCTTACGGTTCTTGAAAATCAAGATTTTAAACGCGTTGACTATAAATTTATTTAATCACAATATGGTCATGGATGCCCGCAAGCGAGGGATCGCTTCGTATCGCACCCACTGCACGAGAAACATCAATACCTGCTAAGTCCTGCTCTGCGCACAAAACGCGATTGATGGTAAACCCATACACATTCGGCAGACATTCAATCGACATTGTCGCCGGCGATTCTCCGGCAAAAAGAATACGCTTTACCATCTCAAAGGCAGCGGCTGCTACCGGAGCCGGGTTATCCGCAAAAGTCAGTGCTGATTCCTTCAGCCCATCAAGAGAACCTGCCAGCATTGTTACCCCATATTTTGACGCAATTTTGCCGAAAGCTGCCCCGTAAGAGACCAACATATCACCTTCTAAGTACATCAGAACGTCGTGACCAGGAAGCATCGATTCAATTTTTACGAGTGTGTCACCCACATTGTCTATCGGAAGCAAGGTCACCTCTTGCCCTGAGAGCGCACAGCGCTTCTTAATACTTTCCGCATACTTTTCATTGCCATCCGCTACCACTCCATACGGAAGCAGCGCTCGCTTCCAGTGTGGCTTTGCCGCCGTCAAAAGCAAGGTCGGATCGGTCCGCACACCACCCGAAGGAGAAACTCCCGTCGCGTTCCCACCCGGCTTCTTGAGCGAATCAACTATCTCCAACCCAACTGGATCGATAACCCCCACAAAAACTATTGGTATTGATGAATGCCGCCTTTTACAAGCCTGAACGGCCGCCTGGCTACACATCCAGCCGATAGTTACAATAACATCAACGCCGGCCTGAATTGCCGATTCACAGACTGCATTGAGCAACACAGAATCACCACTGCCAGCCACAGAAAATTCTTTGATCGTAAATTTCCACCAACCTCCATTGCGGGCATCATCCTTAACATTTTGAATAAACGCAGTGGCCGCCTGCTCTTGATACACCCGAGACGGTATAGACACAAGGCCAATCGTATACGGAGCCATGGTTGCAGGCACTCTCGTACTAATTTGCCACCAGTACCGCGTCCATACGCCAACACAGATAACTATTGCCACTAAAACTATAAGTTTTTTGAGAGAGAGCGCCATTTCTTTATTACTCCTTAGTCAGTTGGCTATAGTCAAAGTACTTCAATTTAATGGACGACGTAGTCGTCATTGCGAGGAACATAGTGACGAAGCAATCTATGTTATGCTTATACCAAGCAAGTTTCTGGATTGCCACGCCGCAAAGCGGCTCGCAATGACGTGCTGCTAGCACGTCTCTAAAATAAACATTTCGAATTCAGTCAACGCGTTCTTTATGCGGATCCACCACTGCGTTAAATGTCCCGTACAGCAAATCATACGCCGCCACCGTTTTTTCACAGTCAAGTCGTGGATTTGGTTCTGTTGCATAATTGAGCCGCTGTTGAAGTTTATCATACACGGCACGCACTTCGGCAGAACTTTCTCGCGTCTTATCCGGGTGGCATACGCGGCTAGCCATTTTAAGGCGCTTTCCATCAACCATACGGTCGTTCGGAAATTTTCCATACGTCGCTAAGTCAGCAAACTTTGCAATTTCTCCGGCCCGTGCATAGGCGACGAGTTGCTCCTCAAGCTCGGGGCCCGCTTTATGGGCATGTTCCCGCACCTCATCCGCTGTCATGCCGATGTTTTTATAGGGGGCCGCGGCAAGACACTCCTCCCACTCTTTGCGAGTCAAGCGACGTTCAATCACTACTGGACCCTTTTCTGTAGTGCCGCGTGCCCATTTCACCGCGAGCGCCCCACCGCTCACACAAGCCGCACCAATGATTAATCGCTGACACCATTTTTGAAATTGCAACCATCGCTCACTATCAATACCACCTGACACTGCAGTTGGCACCGTCGTACGTAACGCTGGATCACGCAGAGAGCTAAGCGCGTATTCTGCTATAGCGTAACCAGCAACCCCAAGCACCGTGGTGGCCACCAACCCTTTTGTAAGTGGCGAAAGAGCACCTTGATTGGTTTTAGCAGAACCATGGGCCACGGCGAAAATGGCAAAAGTTAAGATGAAAAATGCTTTTTTGAATGTATACATAAGAGTTGACCTATATTTGTGTATTGAGGCCGCTACGGTACAGGGAAATTAAGGTGAATGCAAGGTCGTGTTGCATGAAAAACCGCAATCTGTTAGCATGACCGCTCATTTTTCTCCCTCACATTTCAACGCGCAGCAGAAGCACACAATTAGCAATGAGCCAAAAGCACTTTACCCATCTCCACCTGCATACCGAATTCTCGCTTCTTGACGGCGCCATCCGCATCCCCGATCTCATGCAATTTGCCCAAGAGCAAGGATGGAAAGCAATCGGCATGTCCGATCACGGCAACATTTTTGGCGCGGTCAAATTTTTTGAAGAAGCAAAAAAGCGCAAAATCAAACCTATCCTTGGCTGTGAAATGTATTTTACGCCAGATGTAGCAGTAAAAAACGCTCAAGAAAAATACCATCATCTTATCCTTATCGTGCAAAACCGCGAAGGCTACCAAAACCTCTGCCGGCTCATGGCGTACGCCTATCAAGATGGCTTTTACTTTAAGCCACGGATCGACTATGCCGCACTCGAAAAATTCAACAAGGGCTTAATTGTATCCACCGCATGTCTTGGCGGTCACATTCCTTCACTGATGCGCCACGGCGAACAAGAAGAGGGAGAAAAATGGATTCAGTGGGGACTGGACGTATTTGGGCGCGATCGCTTTTTCCTTGAACTTATGCCAAGTGAGCTAAACATCCCTGGCTTTGAAAACAGCGAACAAGGCAAAAAACAGGAACGTACAAACAATTTGCTCATTGAGGCCGGCAAAAAGCTCGGCGCTGACTGCATTGTGACAGCCGATTCACACTACCTGCACCAAGCGGATCATGAGGCACACGAAATATTGCTTGCCGTTCAAACAAAGCATCTGATGTCAGATGCTGACCGCATGACCTTTGGCGACTTTCGCGGCTACGTAAAAACACCTGAATATCTACTTGAACAGTTTCCCAATAACCATGATGCCGTCTGGCGCACCGGCGAAATTGCCGATCGCTGCGACTTCACTTTTGAAACCGGCAAGCTGTTTTTCCCGCAATACCCTATTCCAGAAAAGCACACAGAAGCCTCTTTTTTTAGTGAGTTATGCCATGAAGGCCTCGCCGAAATTAAGCAGAATGACCTGATCCCCAAAGAAGAATACGCGGTATACGATGCACGTCTGACCGAAGAGGTGGACCTCATCATAAAAATGGGCTACATCGGCTACTTCCTGATTGTATCCGATTTCATCTCCTGGGCAAAAAAGAACGATATTCCCGTAGGCCCGGGGCGCGGCTCTGCTGCCGGTTCACTAGTTGCTTGGGCATTAAAAATTACCAACGTAGACCCAATCAAATATAATCTTCTCTTCGAGCGATTCCTAAACCCAGAACGGGTCAGCATGCCGGATATCGATATCGACTTTTGCATCGATGGCCGGGAAAAAGTTATTAACTACGTAAAAGACAAATACGGCCATGACGCGGTGTGCCAGATCATTACCTTTGGTACGATGATGGCAAAAGGGGTTATCAAAGACGTGGCGCGCACGCTCGGTTTTCCGTTTCAGGACGCCAACAATTTGACCGATCTCGTCCCAGACCAGCTCAAAATTACGCTGGAAGAATGCCTGGAGCAGGAACCAAAATTCAAAGAACTTATGCAATCAGACCCAGATATCAAACACCTGATGGATATCTGTTTCAAACTTGAAGGACTTACTCGCCACGCTTCAAAGCATGCAGCCGGCGTCGTAATTTCGCCAGAACCGCTCCGCGATGTACTACCCCTCTACATACCACCAAAAACAAATGAATTGGTGACGCAGTACACAATGACAGACCTTGAATCACTCGGCTTTCTGAAGATGGACTTCTTAGGCCTGACGAACTTGACGGTAATCAATAAGGCGCTTGATAGTATCGAAAAAAATCATGACATCCGGATCAACCTGGACAAATTACCACTCGATGACAAGAAAACTTTTGACCTCCTCTGTCTCGGCAAAAGCAGCTGCGTATTCCAATTTGAATCGAGCGGTATTAAAGAAGTCCTCTACAAGCTCCAACCGTCCCGTTTTGAAGACCTTATTGCAGTAAACGCTCTCTACCGCCCAGGACCACTTGGCTCAGGGATGGTGGACGACTTTATCGATCGACGACACGGCCGCAAAAAAACCACGTACGCCTTCCCAGAACTTGAACCGATACTTGGAGAAACCTACGGAGTTATTGTATACCAAGAGCAAGTTATGCGTATTGCGTCCACTATCGCCGGCTACTCACTGGGTGGTGCAGATATTCTCCGTCGTGCGATGGGTAAGAAAAAAGCTGAAGTAATGGCAGAACAAAAACTTGCCTTTGTCGCCGGCGCTAAAACACTCAAGTTTGATGAGAAAAAAGCTGGCGACCTCTTTGACCTGATGGCCTACTTTGCAGGCTACGGCTTTAACAAGTCCCACTCAACTGCCTATGCCCTGATCGCCTATCATACTGCCTACCTCAAAGCAAACTATCCGTGCGAATTTATGGCCGCAGTGCTCTCTTTTGAAACAAGCAACCCAGACAAAATGACTGCTTATCTTCAAGAAGCGCATGAGATGGGCATTACTATCTTGCCTCCGGATATTAATCAATCAGATGAGCTTTTCACCGCAACCAAAGACGGTATTCTTTTTGGCCTGCGTGGCATAAAAAACGTTGGTGAGGCCGCTATTGCCAACATCATAGAAACTCGCAAAAAAAAGCCCTTCACCGATCTCTACAACTTCTGCCTCAGCGTCGATTTGCGGTGCGTAAACAAACGAGTTATTGAAAGCCTTATTTGCGCTGGCGCTTTTGACGCAATGCCCGGTTATCGGTCTCAAAAAATTGTTGAGCTTGAAACAATCATTGGCCAAGCAGCCGATGAAAAAGAACGCTCAAAAACCGGCCAAATCAGCCTTTTCACCGCGCTGGCCCCGGCACAAGCAGCAGCTCAAAAGTATGCCTTTACGCCACTCCCTGAGTGGTCAAGTCGCGACAAATTAGAAAAAGAAAAAGAGGTTATTGGCTTTTATTTAAGTGGCCATCCGCTCGGTAGTTTTCAGTTTATTCTAGACGCGATAAAACCAGACCTATACAAAAATCTTCACAGCAGCGTCGTAGAGAAGAAATATACCGCGGAGCCGCTCGTCGTCACCTGCGGCCTCTTGCAAACAAGCAAGGTCATCACCACCAAGGCTGGTGACAAAATGGCCTTTGCCCAAATGGAAGACCTTTCCGGACCATGCGAGGTCATTATTTTCCCGCGAGTCTACGCCAAAGTCAGTGCATTACTCAGCCAATTTAACGAGTTTATTGTGGTTGGCGCACTTGATATTGCCGCCCAACAACAATGCAAAATTAAGGCCAACGCCCTCATCCCCCTTGAAACCGCACTCGACAGTGGCATTGCCCAAGCCCTTTTTATTTTCAAAACACCGGCATCACGCGATGTTTTGTCAGTATTCAAAGAAAAATGTGGCCCTGGCAGCACAGCCTATGGCCTACAGTGGGAAGAAAACGGCAAGACCGTGCAACTAACTGCACGAGAAAACATCAGGCTGACCAATGAGCTCTTGAGCTATGTCCGTAGTATAGGCGTGCAAGTTCGTCTGCAGGTACGTGTAGAGTAAGTGATTAAAGGCAGGACGGTAGGCATGCAGAACCTGCCGAAGCAAAAAAATCTCTTCGCCACGCTGCTTTTTTGGGTAATATGGCACAATTGCTTGAAAAAATAATGATATTAACTGTGGTTGAGAAAGCACTCCATCCTCATGATACCGGCAAGCCCGCTCGCCAGAAGCAACTAATGCAACAGTATCGTCCAAGTAAATAGCTGCCGTTAATAGAGCTGCAAGCGCCGTCATGCGCAATGAAGGAAACATCAAAGAGTCATGGGCGCACCCGGTCAAGGCAAGCCACTCTCGCTCCCTCAGATACCAGGCCAAGGAATATCCTTGGGTCAGCAAGCCCTGCTTGGGATCACACGACATAAGAACCTGCGCTAAAGACTGAAAAAGTACGCCACCGGATGCCTTGTGTGCATACGCGAACCGTACAATATCTGGAGTCCTGGAACTGCCACCTGCGACTAATTCCTGGACTATTACCGACCAAGGGGTGTACATCTTGCTTCCTTTCTTTGCGATATTCGCTATAATTAAATCAGTCTATATCGCTAATAATTAGCGTATCTCAGGAGTTTTTGTGAAGAAATCATTACTTTTTTCTCTCGTATTTTCCGCGACTGTTTCAGTTGCAACCAGCACCGCCATTGGACCATTGAGCCAGGTTGAAACAACACGCGCAAGCCTTAAAAACTTTGTTGCCCTCTCCAAGCGCTGCCAGGCCTCCGCACAAGCCACCGATAACCAAGAGTCATTTGATGCCTTTAAGAAAATAAACACTTTTTTTATCGAGCATCGGGCGGCGTTCCAAAATATTAAGGAACTTGATGATGCCACCACCGAGCAGCTTGCCAAACAGTGTAGTCAGGTACTTACCGATGCCCTTTCTCAGGTGACCAGAGCAAATCGCTCATCGGCACCGCAGAAAGAATTGCCACTCGAAGAATCGATGGGACTCTTTACCCGGGCCATGCCAAACCTCCTGGCACCGACTAAAACAAAAACGCTTATCAAACGACTAATTCTCTTGAGCATCGTAGAAACCTCATTCTTCCTCATCGAAAACAGCATTAAGGATAAGGAGGGAAACGATAAAGGCACAAAACTGCCGACCATCAAAGAACGGTTTAAGAGAATCGGGTCAATCGACCTCAGCTCAAAAAATTTTATGAAACTTTTTGGCCTTGGCATTGCTCGGGCGCTGAGTGTTGGGGCAATTAACGAGTATTCCCCAAAAGGAATTTCCTCGTATATTCAGCGACTTGCGGAAAATTTGCTGCCAAAAATAGTTGCAATTTTGACAGCCGGCACCTTGCTCTACAGCAAGGAAGGCAAATTGTCAGGCAGATTTATGCGAAGCGCGGTTCTTCGCATTATAAACCCCTTTATTTTGGGCCGCGGGTTCTTGGACAAGTCGCATGCCCTGTATCAACCACTCCTCATATCTTCATATGTTTTCCCGTTTTTTAGTGGCACCAGCGGCGGCATGATGTTCGGAGGCTCTGATTTCTCTCCCAACGCCTGGGCAAACGTACTGGTTGATGGGATATCGGGATCTGCAATTTACAGTGGTATTCCCTATGCAGCCGACCGACTTATTCCAAAGCGGATAGCACTTAACCCAGAACACCGCCGCAAAGCACTCAAAAATAGTGTGCGATCGATGTTTGATACAGTCTATTCGCAATGGAACCAGGTAGCGTTTAAGAAAAATTAGGACTTCTTAAGTCCATGAAGCTTATACGCAAACCAGCCGAGCACGTTCAATCCGCTGCGGTTAGCAAAGTTAATAAGTGCACTGTTTTTGCGCAATTCATTTAATTCACGGATTACTTTCGTGGTGTCTTCATTACGAGCCGAAAGCACTTTTGCCATAGTCTCCCCCTGATCACTGCCTCCAACTCCTCGTAAGCTGTTCAAACCATACTCTTTATGCAATTCACGTGCAATCTGTACTGCAAAGCCAGGATTATCTGCGATAACCGTACGTGCATCCGCAACTTTTTTATCAATTTCGCCATGACGATTGATGTGGCTACGGACTGCCGATGGCACCGTATTGCCACGGTATGCATCTTTTAAACGGTCGGCAACGTTAATCACACTGAGAACCGCCACAGCGGTCACTACCCATGAGAGTACAGACAAAAACTTACGCTTACCGGGTGACAAGATATCATGCGGATTCCAGGCAAGTTCTTCTTCGGCAATCGGCTCTGCTGCTTCAAGCTCCGGTTCGGTTGGCATCTCTGGCATACCACCCTCTCCTCCTTGTTGCATTTGCAAAGCACGAAGCAACTGCGCCATCGGGTTGACAGCTCCTTGCCCAACGTGTTGCCGCTGCAATTTAAGCTGACATGCTTGCTTATCACGCTTTAAAATA
Source organism: uncultured Pseudomonadota bacterium (assembly GCA_964429275.1). Classification (GTDB taxonomy): domain Bacteria; phylum Babelota; class Babeliae; order Babelales; family JAUPTZ01; genus JAUPTZ01. The sequence goes on along the minus strand of CAYSBJ010000002.1, from coordinate 170,161 downwards.
GTTGTGATATATTTGCGCGCTGCCAATGAACCTCCGAGCCAGAGAAATGCTTTCAAAATATCACCTTTCGACGGCCCTTCAAGCCACTCGCTCTTCTTTAAAATATCTTTGCTCTCTTCCGGCAACATATCGTAATGCGTGATACCAGACCCTTTTTCCAACGGTGCATTGAAAGCTATCGGGACGAAACTCCCAAGTAAGCCCGCAAAAATCATACCGGAAAGAACCATTTTTATTTTCATGAATATACGCCCTTCTGAAACACTTTTTTACGTGACTGCTAGTGCCAACGCACCGAACAGGATACAAAAGCTGCCGTTTTTGTATAGTGGAGAGGCAGTTATTCTGGTATAATCACCGCAATTAATAAAATTTCATACAGTGTGAGGAGCCCTATGGGAAAAGCACGACGAGAACTATTAGACACCGCGGCACATGATAATCGCACTATGTTGCTGGGCGTATACACATCACGAGTTAAACAAAGCCAAACTGCTTACTTTGAAGAATTCCAAAGCCTGGTCAAAACGGCCGGGATCGAGCCAGTGCACACAGTATTCATGCGTTTACGTGACTTCGAGCCAGCAACATTCTTTAGTAAAGGGAAGTTGGAAGAAATCATTCAGGCGGTAAAAGAACATGAGATCACTGATGTTGTCGTTTCAACACCACTTTCACCGCTCCAAGAGCGCAATCTCCAGGAAATGGTGGGCTGTACGATGTTTGACCGTACCCAATTAATCTTGGAGATATTCAAGCAAGCAGCACATACCGCCGAAGGCAAGATTCAGGTAGAAATGGCCGAGCTTGAATATCTCAAAACTCGCCTTGCGGGCCGTGGGTTTGAAATGGCCCAACAGGAAGGCTTTGTCGGTGCTGTTGGACCTGGTGAAACGCAGAAAGAACACTTACGCCGCTACTACGAAGGCAAATTGGTGCAATCACGTAAGCGCCTCAAACAATTAGCGCAATCGCGCGAAACTCAGCGCAAGCAACGGTTGCGCGTCGGCATTCCACTCGTTTGCTTAGTCGGCTACACCAACGCCGGCAAGTCAAGTATGCTCAACATGATGACTAAAAGTAACGTACTGGTCGAAGATAAGTTGTTTGCAACCCTTGATACCACTACTCGCGAATTGTATTTGGCCCCGCATAAAAAAGTACTCATTTCGGATACCGTAGGTTTTATTGGCGAACTTTCGCATAAACTTATCGAAGCATTTAAGTCAACGCTTGATGAGCTCAAGTATGCGCAAATGCTCATCCATGTAGTTGACATAAGCAACCCAGCATGGCAAGAACAGATCATAACGGTTAATGACACACTCAAAGACCTTGGCGTTAAAGTACCAATCGTATATGCGATAAATAAATCCGATAGATTGTCAGCAGAAGACCGCGAACAACTGAGTGATATGCTGACCAACTACCAGCCCTATGTTATCACGAGTGCCGTCAGCAAAGAGGGCGTGCAAGACTTGATTCATTACATCGCTGCGCGCATCTAACCAAATACAAGGGGGGTATGATATGAATGTAAACAATGTATTGCTTCTTGTTGCCAGCATCACTGGCATGAGTCTGTCGACCGCATATGGCGCTGATGCTGCATCAACGCACGACGACTCGCCAATTTCAGGTGAAAAACGAATTAGCCATCGCCAGAAAGCTGTTTTATATGGAAATCCTGCTTCTTCACAAAAGACTAAACTGGTAGAGGCAAAACGGTTGATAGGAATGGCTTCAGAAGGCGGAACAACAAGCGAACGAAGATTCGAACTACTGACAAAAGCGATGACTTTATGCAATAAAGTACTGACTAAGCGGTTTACTGGCAGCAGTTTTGTAATGCACCGTAAGCTCGAACGAGACAAAATAGAAGCGCGCCGCCTCCTTAATGAAATAGAAAGCCCTTCGGGCCCTGATGCGAGTGATAGTGCTCACAAACCCTCAGTGGCAAGCCGTCTTCCTATAAAAAAATAGCACGCAACCCTTCACATTCAGCAATGAGTGCGCTAGCGCTTGAAGGAAATGCTCTTTATCCCATTGAAGTAAAAATGAAAAGTAATGTAGGCAAATATGAAGCCCGTGGTATAAAGGCTTTTAAAGATACATACAAAGAAAGCAAACTTAAAGTGATGACCGGCGTCATTGTCTATGCTGGCGCCGATTGTTATTGGGCCGATCATGACATCCTCGCGGTGCCATGGAATATGGTTTTATAAGGTATCGCAGCAAAAACGATGTAAAATAACGATTAACCCTTCACATTCAGCAATGAGTGCGCTAGAATGCGCTCCATCTTGTTTTTAGTGGGCCTATAGCTCAGTCGGTCAGAGCAGTCGGCTCATAACCGAAAGGTCCCAGGTTCGAGCCCTGGTGGGCCCACCATTTTTCGCTTTTACAACATTACAAAGTTGCACAAAAAGCTACAGCTAACTGCGCCGCAGACAAATGAAGTTAAACGAAAAATAGCAGCCGATACGCATAATCATTAAAGGAGTAGTGTATGACAACCGCCTTTGTTTGGAATGAATTAAAAAAAATGGTTGTCATTGATCACGAGATCAATCAACTGCGTAAAGCCGCAAAAAAAGAACAAGACCTCTTGATCAGCGCCAACACAGCGCATCAAAAAAAAGTTGCTACACTGACAGAAGCCGAACACACCATCCGTGATTTTCAAAAAAAAATCGATCAAGGTGAACTCTCCGTACGAGACCTACGCACTCAGCTCCAACGCAAAGAAAATCAGTTGGCAAGCATGGTCAACGCTAAGGAACGAATCGCCACCGAGCATGAAATAGAAAAAATAACTGCAGAAATAGACGCTGTTGAAACGGCGGCCATGACCGCTCTTGAACAACAAGAGCTGGTAAAAGCCACACTTGAAAAGCTCAAAAGTGAGGTCTCTCTCTCTGGCGAAGCAATCGAAAGCCTCCGCCGCTGCAGCGAGATAAAATGCCAAGAATGCCAAGCAAATATCGCGGCACTTGAACAAGAATGGAATACGCTCCTCCCCCAAGTTCCTGCAGAATTGCGCAAAGAATACTTACAAATGAAAGAACGAGTGGCAAACCCAGCCGTTCCCATTGCTGATAACACGTGTAGTGCCTGCTTTACCAATCTTCTCGGGCAAGAAATAATGGGCCTGAGTACTCGGGCCGTCATCCGCTGCCGCAGTTGTTACCGCTTTCTCTATGTTCCTGACGCCACCACCGCCACCCTTTCCGGAAAATAATCATGACCACACAACAGACCTTGAACGTTTTTATTGATGGCGCAAGCCGTGGAAACCCCGGTCCTGCTGGCCTGGGCGCCTTTGCCTACATCAATAACAAAGAAGAACCATTCTTTGCCGTCGGGTACTCATTCTACCGCTACACCAATAATGTCGCTGAGTACGCCGCGCTGGTCCTCGCGCTGCAGATCATTTTACAAAAAGGCTGGAAAGGCCCGGTCCATATCCATGCCGACTCATTGCTCGTGGTTAAGCAAATGAACCGAGAGTATAGAGTCAAAGACCCGTTGCTCATTCACTGGAATCAGCTAGCTAATAAACTCAAAGCATTTGTTCCTTGTGTTATTACCCACGTTCGCCGTGAGTACAATACTGAAGCAGACGCCCTTGCAAATGCTGGCCTTGATCAAAAAATAAAGCCATCAGAAGAGTTCGAAAAGCTCTGGCGCGGTGCCATACCTCGCAGCTTTTGGCCACAGTCTCGTGCGACCAAAGACCCCCTGCCGCCTAAGCAAACATCGCTGTTCTAGCCTCGTCCACACCGCACCCACCATGCCAGGATACAAAACCCACAGCAGCGCTGCCGTCAGTACAGCACTCCTTCTTATTGTCGCTACTCATGCCAAAACCCCCTTTTGGGCCTGGTTCTGCTTTGCAAACCTTGCGCGCCTTGTCGCAGGGCTGCTCGGGGGCCTTTTCCCTGACATTGATATCAAGAGTAAAGGGCAACAGCTGTTGTATGCCTTGGTTATTCCGCTGCTCGTAGCCGCCCTCCTGGCCAAGCATATCGTTTTTAGCATTTTACTGAGTGCATTGGCCATTATTCCCCCTCTTTTGCCCCATCGCGGCATTACCCATAACTTTTGGTTTATTCTAGGGGGTCCCCTCATTGGCCCGCTCCTCGTATACGTCTATTGTCCGGAGTACACCGCATATGCCCTAGACCTCTATATCTACTTTGTAGTGGGGGCCATAAGCCATATTGCCCTTGACTACGGCCCCTATGAAATGCTCATGCGAGCCTGGTATGGAGCCCGCCGCCGATCGATCACCAAAACTCGCCGCAAGTAACCCTGATTTGCCAATTGAAGCAAAATCCCCTACACTAAAAGTCGATTATAGCTACATTTTATAGGGAATTTAAATGTTTAATCATACCTGCCGTCGCGCTCTGCTGAGCGCGTTTTGTCTTTTGATGCCTGGCCTTCTGTTGCCGGTAGCACCAAAGAAAACAACGCGAAAAACAACCATCAACAAAACAGCAACTCCAAAAAAGCCAACCACAGCTAACAAGCCAAAGAGTGCCACTGCGAGCAAAAAACCGGCTATTGTAATCGATAATCGTTACCAGGATATCGAAAAACTCTACACCAGCATGCTGACAAAGAAAGAGTTGGAAAAATTAAAGCCGGCTCCTGCATTACAAAATGGCTTCCAGCAACTCTGGGGATTCTTTAAGGCCGCTTTTGCCAAAAACCCTTATTCGCTTCCAAAACTTGATCGGGCGGACCTCATATTCAACTCACTGGGCAAGCTCAAATTTTTTAACGCAAACGCGGACCCTATTGCACGCACTGCCGTTACCAATCGTAATGTATGGGAAAATCTGGAGTTGTTCACCAACAGCAGCCGCATCGGGCACAAAACCGTCGTAGGCGCCACGAAGCGCACCGAAACAACAATCGGTGAGCTTATCTATACTCGTATGCTTTTAGACCCAGAAACAAACGCTGATATCATCAAAGCACGACAAAAATTTATTCGCTTACTTGTCGAAGATGACAATGTATTTGAAGATTTCTGTGCCATCATCAAAGCAGTGGCACAAGAGGAAGAAAGCCTCATTAGTCTTATGCTCGCCACTGACAGCATGCGACAAGACCATATTCTCAATTCCTACAATACAGTAGGAATCTTACAATCATCAAAAGCCATTAGCGGCGCCCTAAACTTGCAAGCTGGTCTATCTATGTTCACCTTTGCCGTAGGCGCACTCAGCGCAACAATTCTTGACGTTGCTGCCATTAAGTTCATTACTGATTTTGATGGCTCTTGTGCCAGTGCAGCTCGCAGGAGTCGGAAAATGCTCCGGCGGTTTCGCGGATCTCATGAAACTGATCAGCAAATTGAATCTCAGGTAACTCAAGCCATCAATGAGATGAAGAATCGCAGCAATTATAAAACGCTTAAAGCATTTATACCAACCGCTATAGGTATTTTTGGCGCGTACATGACGTTTGTTACCATCAGCGTATTTGGGCAACTACGCCGCGACGCGCAGACCGCAGCGTACATTCAACGGCGCCTTTCTTCGGTTAACGCACTTTTCCGTGCATTAGCAGCGATCAACAGCTTGCCAGCCGTACAAATGGTAAGCGAATTAAGGGTACAAAGTGAACGATACGCTGACACTACAGAAGTCGAACTTGAAGAATTAGCTCGTCGCCTTGACAAGAATAAATTTGTACCACCGGCCGATGGGGGCATGCCAGGAACACTTAAAACTGTTTTTTCTGGCAAGGGGGACGTTGCGAACGCTCTTCTTGAGGCAAAAAAAGTTATTGCAAAAGCAAGTGATGGCATGATTCTCATTGGCCACCTTGACGCCTACCTTTCCGTAGCAAAGCTGCTTCGAGAACGAAAGCAGTCGCACGCGCCATACTGTTTCGTAGAAATCTTAGAAAATCAATCGACCCCTGTTATCAATGCAACAGATTTCCATCACCCAGTGGTCAATGAAAAAACGGTTGTCACCAATTCGATCGCTATAGGAACCAATAATAACCCAAGCAGCATCATGATAAGCGGCGTTAACGCAGGTGGTAAATCAACACACATGAAAGCAATTGCTTTATGCTGCATCTTTGGCCAGGTCTTTGGTGTAGCGCCGGCACGTTCGTTCTCATTTACGCCATTTCATACCATCAACACTTACCTCAATATCACTGATGACGTGAGCAAGCAACAATCACTCTTCCGCGCTGAAATCACCCGGGCACAAGAGCTGCTTAGCACCGTAAATACACTGCCACGCAATCAATTCAGCTTTACCATCTTGGATGAAATTTGTACTGGTACCGAACGCATAGAAGGGGAAGCACTTGCTGTTGCAATTGCCAAAAAACTTGGCATGTACTCAAATAGCCTCTTGCTCCTCGCCTCGCACTTTCCTGGTCTTACAACGCTGGCGAAGAATAGAAAAGATCTCTATAAAAATATGAAAGTTATCGTAGAAAAAGATGAAAACGGTGAATTTGTGTATCCATACGGCCTCTACGAAGGATCGACAACACAACAAATCGCCCCTGACCTCCTTGAAAAAATAGGTCTACCACTTGTTATGACACAAAAAATGCGTGATGTTCTTAATCACCCTGACCGCTACGTACCGACAAAGGAATAACCATGAAACGTTTCTCATTAAAGACTATTACCAAGACACTCTTTTTCTGCGGACTAAGCATGGCGCTTATGGGACAAAATACGCAGCCATATGAGTTACTGCGAGCAGAGATACTCAAAAACTTCCCCGCAGTTCGCACAACTCAGGAAGTAAAAAAAGGGAAAAATGGCGTCTCATTCCCAGCATATAAACTCTCTCCATATGAAATGCATAACATTCTCCTCCAATTTCTGGGGGGGGATAAAAATGTTGAAGAGGTAGCATCATGCCTTGATGCCAAATCTATTACCGACTTAAACCTCTTTTTCTACAACATAGATCGCCCTGACTATACCATTCTGGAATCTACTTATCGCGGCGCTTCTTTGAACGGAAAAATGGCGCAAGCAAAGTGGATAGTTATGCCTTCAACAAATCAGGAAGAACTCGAAAGGCGCCAAAATCTTGCGCGCTATCTCATGGCACGTCCGCAATTAGGCAAAAAACTAGCTACGCTTTTTAAAGAACTCGCCGGCATTGAAGGGAAAATGTATAGCCTTTGGAACGATAACGACCTTATCTACAGCAAGTTTGCGCAGGAAACATTCTACAAGGGTAATCAAAATCGCTATCGTAACAGCAGTGATGCTGCATGGCTCGAATTTAACCGTCGCATGAATGACATTAAACCTCTCATTTCTCTAGCAAAAATAGAAGTCGGCCTCGGGCTCATTACGCAAATATTGGTTCCCTACGGGGTCCATAAAGTAGCTGAGATCCCTTTTTCAGAAGCACAAAAACGTTTTAGGGATGGTCATTATATTACACTCCCCAATGGCGAAAAAATAAAAGTCTTCGCTGGCGTTGGTCCATGGAAACCGGTGACTTACGACCTTCTATGTCAAATAGCCTCTATCCCCGACTTCGTGCGCGGCAAAAAAGAACTTAATCAGATAAATGCACTCATGACTCTCTCCGCGTTCGCGATACTGGTGCCAATAGCAGCAAACATACCAACCTGGTGGAAAAGCGTACAAGCATATAAGGCATTCGTCACCTATCTACGCACTCGCTTTGCTGTTTTCGTTCAATGGCGACGTATTGTTCTTGATATCCACAAAACGATTCAAGAAGAGCAATTCCTCTGCGACAACCTTGAAGGCTTTTCTGATCTTGCCGCTTTTGCAAACGGAGAAAATGCAAAGCTTAAGAAGTTTTTTGCTACCATCTCAAGCAGTACTTTTACCTCGAATAGTTACTACTTAGCCAACGTTGGTAAAGTTTTGCAAGCGGTACCGCAATTCTTACGTATACGAAACAACTTCCGCCCATTGTTCAAAACGCTGGGTGCTCTTGAAGCCTACTTGAGCATTGGCACTCTTATCGATGAAAAGAATGCATCACCAACACCATGGTGCTTTGCTCGTTATGCCACTATGGCCACCCCCTATCTAAACTTGGCAGATTATTCTCATCCACTGATACCGGCAGACAAGTCCGTCCTCAACAGTATTGTGCTCGGAGAGAATGGCCATCAAGGCATGATTGTTACCGGCCCAAACGCCTCTGGGAAGTCGATGAATATTCGTTCCATTGCGCTCTGCCTTCTACTCAGCCAATCGCTTGGTATTGCACCAGCACGAAATGCCCTTCTAACCCCAATGAGCAAGATGCTGACTTATCTGAACCCGGTAGATAATATCGCTGAAGGCCGTTCATTGTTTCAAGCAGAAGAAGACCGCATTAAGTATATCGTCCAAGAAACAGTCGCCTTACCAAAAGACCAATTTGCCTTCATCGTTGCAGACGAATTATTAAGCAGTACTGCGCCAACTGAGGGCGAAGCGGCTACCCTTGGCATTTGCTACGGCTTATCAAAATACCCAAATTGCATGCCAATCATGGCGACTCACTTTGTAAAATTGACGACACTGCCACAAAATACCAATGGGTTTTACATGAATTATCACGTATCTGTGATAAGAAACACGGACGGAAGCTTCACACATCCATTCAAGTTAGAACCAGGCCGTGCGCACCAAGTTATCGCCATCGACTTAGCGCGCCAACAAGGTTTTGACCCTGAAATTCTAGATTTTGCCGACCAATTCCTCAAAGAACAAGGTATTGAACGCGGCCGTCTAATTTAATATCTGATCATCCATTGATTTAGCTTCATTAAAAAAACTAAGATGCCTGTCCGTAACCACATGGTACCAAGGACAGGCATCTTATGTATTCTTATCCGCTGCTTTTCTTGGGCATTGCCCTTTTTTCCGGCACTTGCTGGAGTAGCGTCCCCACCATACAAAACCGATACCAAGATATCGAAGCAGCATTCGTTGGCATGCTCATTAAGCCAGAGGAAGAGCACAATAACCCAGATGAAGGCATTACTACGACAAGCCGCAAACTTGAGCTTCCAAGCCTCACACGTGCAGACCTCGTATTCGCGTCTCTTGAAAAGCTCAAAAGCTACATCGCTGCAACCGACCCATTACCACAAAGCAACGTTATTGACCAAGAGGTCTGGCAGAATTTAGAATTTTTCACAAATGCCAGCAGAATTTCGGAAAAAACCGTCGTCGGCTCTCTTAAACGGACAAAAACGATGGTCGGTGAGTTAACACTCACGCGACTGCTGCTCGACCCCCTTACTGATCTTTCATGCCTACAAGGGCGCCAGCAATTCATTAAACGACTTACGACCGATGACCACCTTTTCAATACACTACAAGCCGCTGTCACATGCGTTGCTGCAGAAGAAGTAAATCTGATTGCTATGCTCCGTGCAACTGATTTTTTTAATCAAGAGATTATCCTGAATTGGTATGATACCTTTGGTCGAATTCCTTCACCATTCATGAGAAGTACTGCCCTCAATGCGCTGCACCTAACCTCAATCTGTATGTTGCCATTTTTCTGCTATACCGCAGGCATAATGGGAAAAAAAGCTGCACAAGGAATCAAGTCATACGAAGAGCACCAGAATGCTGGATTGATAGCGGTTTTTGCGCTCATTTCTGCGCTTTCTGGTTATCGCGCCTACGAAACGATTGGCCTCCTCAAAGATTTGGCTGAAACAACGGCCTACATTCAGCGACGCCTTTCTGCTGTACACGTACTTTTATTACAGCTTCCAATCATCACTGCAGCCGCAAAAACGAGCGAATTCTCCGAGTTTTCTGTCTATAGTGAACGTTATGCGATCGATTATGCGCCACAATTAAAGCCACTTGCAAAACGCCTCTCTAGTGGCGCCTTTACCCCTCCAAAAGATGGCAGCATTCCAGGGATCATGCAAAGCATCTTGTCAAACCAAGGTACTGTGGCAAATGCACTCCTTGAAGCAAAAAAAGTCCTGCCAACCATGCTCAATGGCCTTGTCCTTGTTGGGTATATCGATGCCTATCTGTCCATCGCCACACTCATGCGCGAGCGGCAACAAAGCAATGCCCCGTACTGCTTTGTTGAATTTATCACAGATGCACAAACGCCCATTATTCATGCGCAAGATTTTTATCATCCAGCCATTCCGGCAGATAAAGTCGTGTTAAACACATTGTCATTTGCCGCGCCTCAGCACCCGAACAATCTCATCATCAGTGGTGTTAACGCAGGTGGCAAATCAACTATCATGAAAGCATTAGCTCTTGGCTGCCTCTTAGGGCAATCAATTGGCATTGCGCCGGCAAGGCGATTTGTTTTTACTCCTTTTCATCGCATCGGTACCTATCTCAATATTACCGATGATTCAAGCAAGCAACAATCGCTCTTTCGTGCAGAATTAGCCCGCGCACTCGCATTACTCAAGCGTATCGACGAACTTCCCCAAAATCAATTTAGCCTGACCATCTTAGATGAAATCTGCACCGGCACCGAGGCACGAGTAGGAGAGGCCCTCGCCTTTGCTGTGGCGGAAAAACTCGCAACCTACCCAAATAGCATCACACTGTTATCAACGCACTTCTCTGGCCTAGTTGACCTAGAAACTCAAGACCCTACGCGCTTTAAAAACATGAAGGTTGTGGTACAAAAAGATGCCACCGGCAATTTTGTATATCCCTACCACATACAATTTGGTGCGACAACACAACAAATAGCCCCTGACCTATTAGAACAAATAGGGCTCCCATCAGTCATGACAAAAAAGATGCGCGACGTTCTAAACAACCCGCACCATTACTTGCCAAAGAAGGATCGCATATGATGCTACTTTTAATAAGTATTCTTCTGAGCACATTGCCCATTCTGTATGCCAGCCCATACGAAAGAATACGGCAGGAAATTCTTCAAAACTTTCCTGCAATAAAATTAAACCAAAAAATAAATCTCACCCATGGGAAAAAACTAACATTTCCAGCAGTAGCATTGAGCGATTATGAAAAGCATGAAGCATTATTTTCGCTGCTTGGTGCCAAGCAAGAAACTGCAGCTGAAGAAATTATTGATACCAAAACAATACGTGATCTCAATCTCTTTTTTTACAATGATCAACGTCCTGACTATACACTTTTAGAAAAGATGTATCGCGGCTCCTCGCTTAATGGGAAGATAGGATTGGCAACATTCATGGCCCATCCATCCAGTAACGTAACCGTGCTTCAAACCCATCAAGTGATCATCACGCACCTCATGAACAACCAGCCGCTTGCGCAGGCACTGAAGGCATTATTTCAAGAACTAGCAACTATTGAAGAAAACCTCTACAGCCTCTGGAATACCGATGATATTTTGTACACCAATTATGTAAAGAAGACTTTCTACGCAGGTAATTTTAAAAAATATAACGAGGCGAATGGGGCCTTCTGGCTCGAATTTAACCGTCGCCGTAAGGACTGGAAACCGGTTATCGATTTCCTGATTTTAGATACCATAAATACCATAATCCGCACGATGCACATGAAATACGGACGTGGCATGGAAAATGCAAGTGCTCAACCCGGGTGGCTTAAAGCTGTAACCTCAATAAAGAGTGACGATGCCCCTCTGAACGCAGAAGAGAAAAAAGCAAGAAATGAAGAAAATCTCTATGCTTTTCTTTCTACAATTGTCTCAATGGTTCCTTCGTTAATCGAGTTTGACCAATGGAAACGCTCAATGCAGTCATATGCAAATCTCGCCGCGCAAATTCGCCAGCGCACTCGAGTGCTCATAACCTGCAGCACAATCATACAGCGCATCTTTGCACTCATCGCGAATGATCCGATACTCAGCGAGCATCTTTACAACCATGCCGCCATTAAAGAATTTGCACTAGGAACAAACAAAAAACAAAAAGCATTCCTTACAAATCTTGCAAATCCAGCATTTCAATCAAATTCCTACCACCTGTCCTACATTGGCAAAGTACTCCACGCTATCCCGCAGTTTCTTAACATAAAAGCGAGCTTTTCAGAGGTCTTCAGGGGTATCGGTGCACTAGAGGCGTATCTAAGCCTGGCCACGCTCATGCAAGAAAAAGCAAACTCTGCAACTCCCTGGTGCTTTGCTCGTTATTGCCAAAGTACCACCCCCTATCTCGCTGCAACCAATTATTATCACCCCTTCATCCCGTCAGAAAAAGCAGTCTTGAACAGCATAACTTTAGGAAATGACAATAATCCTGGCATGGTCGTTACTGGCCCCAATGCCTCCGGCAAATCCATGAATATACGGTCTATTGCCCTCTGCGTGCTCCTGGGACAAACACTCGGCATTGCACCAGCAAGCGATGTCACATTCACCCCTATGAGCAAAATCCTTACCTTCTTGAACCCGGTTGACAATATCGCTCAAGGCCGTTCACTCTTCCAAGCAGAAGAAGACCGAATCAGTACAATTGTGCACAGTGCTTATAATCTTCCCCCAGACAAATTTTCTTTTATCATCGTTGATGAACTCCTCAGCAGCACTGCCCCTGCAGAAGGTGAAGCCGCCTCCTTTGGCATTTGCTACGGACTCTCGAAACTCACAAACTGTATGCCTATCGCCGCCACCCACTTTACCCGACTCACCACCCTGCCGCACCATACCAACCACTTTTTTACTAATTACCATGTCTCAATCGTAAAAGAGGAAAATGGCGATATTATTCATACTTTTAAACTCGAGCCAGGGCGCTCGTACCAAGTTATTGCTATTGATTTGGCCAGAAAAGCAGGCTTTGATTCCGACATTCTTGCCAGAGCCGAAGAATTCCTCTATAAAAAAGGGCTAAAACGCGATAGAATGCTTTTGTAACAAAGGTTTTTCAGCACTTACCTAGAGGCTTTGCAGTATGGTCCGTTGGCATTTCTCTTCTTTTCTGCTCATCTGCTGCCTGACCACTCTTTCCGGTGAAGCTCTCATCCTGCCTAAAGAAGCACGCAAACTCACTCCTGTCCAACAGCAATATGAGTATTTACTCATTGCTTTTCGCCAGAGCCTTGGTGAGCAAAAAAGACCCACCCAACAGCTTACCGATGTAACTACAGACCAAAAGGATAGTCTTTCAACCCCCTTCTCTCTATCCTTACCCACGCAAACCGAGATGGCACTCGAGCTTATGTCACAACTTGATACTCCTTCGTATGCGCTTGAAAAACGGGCCCTTTTTGAGCCGGACACTTGGCAAAGTCTTCGCCTTATCGACCAAGAACCAAGCGTTCTGAGCGGTATTGCCCCAGAAATGCAAACTCTTTTGGGTAAAATATTTTTAGCCCGCCTCCTCACAACACCTATTATTGACGTGCAGCGCATACAAAGCAGGCAAATAGCTATCCAAGCTTTATGCGAGAATCCATCTGTTCTTACCGATATCATTAACATCTGTGCCAGCATCAAACAGGTGCAAGAACAACTCCTTGGATTAACGAGCAAAGAACATCCTCTTTACGACAAAGGACTACGTATTTATCAGCATGAGTTTTTCTTTCGCAGTTTTGGCCCACGAGGCAATCAAGGGTGGAATCGTGTTGCCAAAATGTTTGGCGATATTTGGTATGGAGCCGGCATTATCGCACTTCCCATGCTCAATATAAAAGGGATTTTGGGATATTCTCACACATCAAAAGAAGAAATAGAAAGCAAATTCAATGTTGATCACCGCGTGGTTGGAGCAACACTTGCAGTTCTGCTGGCATATAATGCTGGTATCCAGCTTCCTGGTATTGTTGCGTGGATACGAGCCCGATTCAAGGCAATGAATTATTTTTACGACGCACTACTTCCCCTTAAAGTCTTTTTTACCGCAACAGAACGGCTCAAAGAACACTTTGATCAAAATCCAGCACTGCAATGTCTCAGTGATGAAATAGACATTACTCTCACTATAGACCATCCAAAAGTAAAAAAATTGCGCGATATTATTATGGGTACAGCATTCAACAGCAGAACCTCGGCTCATGTTTTGGGTGGCGACTTAATTCTCATAATCGATCTGCTCCGCAATTGTCGCAAAAGCATTCTTAAAGGAATTGGGCTTGTAGGCGCTTTTGATGCATATAGTAGCCTTGCATCATGGTATCTTAAGTCACGGGATAGCAAAGAGAAACCACTTTGCTTCACCACTTTTGTTGAAGGCGCAGACAGACCTCTTCTTGACATACAAAACTTTTGGCATGTGCTCTCTCGTGAAAAACCGGTACTAAATTCGATTAAACTTGGCGATAAAAACCCCCAAAATGCTATTATCACGGGCATCTTTGAAAGTGGCAAGTCAACCGTTCTTCAAAGCATTGCACTCAACGTCTTATGTGCTCAATCAATTGGGATTGGTCTGGCACGCAGCTACACTGCAACGGCCTACAGCAGCATCAATATTTATGCCAACATCAAAGACGACTTGGCAAATGATCGTTCTCTGTTCAAAACAGAACTGTACCGCGCCCTTCAATTATTTAACCACATAAAGCAAATGCCTGCCGGACATTTTAGCTTTACCATCGCTGACGCAACCTTCACCGGAACAGAAGCCGGTGCTGGCCAGGCAGCCGCATACGCTGTCGCCCGCTACTTGGGCGAACTACCAAACAGCATAGCGCTCCATGCCACAAATTTTTTATCGCTGAGTATTTTAGGAAGACAAAACTCTCTGCAATTTTCAAACTACATACTCCCAAGCGCTTTTGACGGTAAAACCGTACAAACCTATACGCTCACACCTGGCGTGCAAAGCCCACAACTGTCAACGACTATCTTCAAAGAAGAAAAACTTCCTTCCGCAATGATTGCTGAAATGGAAGCACAACTTGCAAGCATAGGTATCTGATCATATGAACCGTTCCTTCGTGCTATTAATAGCACTATTTTTCAATCCTCTTACTGCACAAACAAGTTATGATGTTATTGCTGATGCCATGATGCCTGGGCTTTCTTCACTCAAAGAAGAGGATGAAATTCTGAGCTCGCATGAACGGTATGCAACAGTCCTATCAATCCTCAAAGATGGAAGTAAACACCGCAATATTGCACAAAAAACCACTCTTAATAAAACGACAATTAATGACCTCAACATCCTTTTCTATGATACAAGCAAGCCACATTTTACAGTACTCAAAGGAATTAGTCGTACTAAAACAACGCTCGGTGAATGCTCCCTCGCCAATATGTTACTCACACCAACCACGGATATCACGCTCCTGAAAGAACGTCAACGAGTAATCAAATTCTTGGTAGAAAACGATGGCGGGCGTATTGCCTTGCAAAACCTCATTACCCCATTTGCAGAAAAAGAACCGCAACTGCTTGCGCTCTGGAATAAAAATGACATCATTTACGGCAACAATATGGCCCAACTACTTTTCAGTGGCAAGATCGCCAAGCTCCGTTCGCCGATAAGCCTAGAACTTAGGCGTCGATTCTATGATGTCTTTGAAAGTCTTTCTCCTATTTTTGGTCTTGCCGGGACACAGTTTTTAAAAACGTTTTTCTTCGAGAAAGAACAAGATGGCCGTGCTTCCACAAAAGAAAAAATATTTAACGGCGTTTCGGTAAGCTTTACCGCATTGGGACTTGCCATTGCATGGAAAACAATGTATTCCAAGCTGCGCAACCGCCGCATGTTGATCGCGTCACTCAAACAAAAACTGCATAGTCTCGTTGCGCTCGGAGAAACACTCATCAACGTAGGGGCATATGGTCGTCGTTTTTCTTCTGCTAATATTGCACCTATCAAAGTCATTCAAAAATTCAGTGGCAAACAAAATACCGATATACACACCTTTTTTCACAGCCTTACGAGTAAAGCATTTCAACAAGATAAGGGTTACTTTTCACTTGGACTGGGCTCAGTACTCGCCTCACTGTCGCGCTTCCTATCAATTCAAAGCCGTCTGACATCCGTTTTGAGTGCCATTGGCGAACTTGATGCCCTCTTAAGTATTGCAACATTGGTCCGCGAGTATCAAAACTTGGAAAACCATTACTGCTACGCTACGTATGAGAAATTGGGCAGCGGTCCACACCTGTCCATTGAAGGCTTCTGGCACCCTAATTTGCAGCCAAACCGTGCGATTGCCAACAGCATAGAGCTCGGTGGAAAAATGGCCCGCAACATGACTATTACCGGCCCAAATGCCGGAGGTAAATCAACTATCATCAAGGGGATTGTCCTAGCCTCCCTTTTCGCCCAAACAATTACCGTCGTACCTGCTAAAGCAATACACTTAACACCGTTTGCCCACCTAAATACCTACCTCAATATCGTTGAGGATGCCGGTAATGCGCTCTCGCAACACCGAGCTGAAGTTCGCCGTGCCAATGAGCTAATCACACAAATTATGCATCTAAAAGAAAACGAATACGCACTTACCGTCATGGATGAGATGTTTCGTTGTACCAATCCAGCAGCTGGCGCTGCAGCAGCCTATGGTATCGGCAAAGAACTGGGTAAGTGCCCAAGTAGTCTGCTCATACTAGCAACCCACTATTTTCATTTAACCAAGCTTAGTGATGAACAAACAAGCCAATTCACAAATCATCACGTTGCTGCTTACAAAAACAATGATGGGTCGTTCACCTATCCATACACTCTCAAGCCCGGCATCAATGCTACTGTCATCGCCCTCGACCTTCTGGCGCGAGAAGGCTTTGATGAACGAGTTCTTCAGTATGCCTACGAACACCTCAAACGCGTAGAATCAAAAGAAGGGCTTAGCGAGTACACTGAACAGCTTATAAAAAGAACAACCGAAGAATTCTAAAGCCGAAACAATGCCCGAGCATTTTTTGCTGTCTGCGCAACAACTTCTGCAAGTGAAATCCCTCGCGCATCAGCAATAGCCTGTGCAATAATGCCAAGATTAGCCGGACTATTCCTTTTGCCCCGCAAATGCTGCGGCGGCAAGAACGGGGCGTCAGTTTCCATCACAATGCCAGTCAATGGCACTGTAGCAACTACAGAGCGTAAATCATGGTTTTTTGGGTAGGTAATTGGACCATCAATGCCAATATACCATCCCCAAGAAATAACTCTCTCGGCAGCAGCCAAATCGAGCGAAAAACAATGAATAACACCACAAAGGTCATTTTTATATTTTTCTAAAATCGTCAATGCATCTGCTCCGGCATCACGAATGTGGATAACAACCGGCAAATTATGCTTCTTGGCCAGCTCAAGTTGCGCAATAAACACTTGCGCCTGAAGTTCCTTGTCGTATGGCTGATGATAATAATCAAGACCAATTTCACCAATCGCTACCACATGTTTTCCAGTCGGAGAAAAAACAATTGCCTCAAGCTCACGAATAATCTCTTCAATCGGCTGGGTGATATCACACGGATGCACCCCAATGGTAGCTTTAACAATAGGAGACGATTGATATCGATCTGCTACTGCAACACAATTCTGTGATTCAGGGATAGAGGTACCCACGGTAATAAGATAAGAAAGATTAGACGCAGCAGCTTCTCGTAAAATGTGTTCTATAGCAGGGAAATGTTCCTGGCGCAAAAGCTCTTCTGGCTTTTTATCTACCATAATATTGAGGTGACAGTGGGTATCGATCATCATACAACTCGTTCCTTCCTTGGCTACAGCAGGCAAAAAACCCCGCAAGAGCCGCCATCCTACACGATCATTCCTCATCCGTCACTCTACAGTCATAAAAACATTTCAATAAGGGAAAATTGCTGACAAGTGAAACGATCCCCCTTTGCACGCATAGCATATCAAGAGCCCAAAAAAGCTATCGCTGCCGCAATAAAGATTTCTGTTTCTCTTGACAAAGCACGGTTATCACAATACATTTCCGTGCCAGATGCGTTACTTTTAACCGTTTGAATACCCGGAAAGGCTACTATGAACAAAAGTGAATTAATAACAAAAGTAAGTGAAGAAACTGCGTTTAGCAAAAAAGACATCGCACGAGTACTTGCGTCGATTACAAGCATCATTGAAAAAGAACTCAAAGAAGGAAACAAGGTATCTCTTACCGGTTTCGGTTCTTACTGGGTTTCTCGTCGTCCATCACGCTCTGGCATCAACCCAGCGACCAAAGAACGTATCACCCTTCCAGAAGTTCGCATTCCTCGCTTCAAGCCAGGCAAGCAACTTAAGGAAAACATCCGCGGCATGTAAGGTCACTGGCCAAACATTCGTTAAAAGTTAAGGCGATCGCCGTAAAAAGTGATCGCCTTTTTTCTCGCTTGCAACGGCCACCGGGACTTTGACAGGCTCCTCAGAAAAAAGTATCATCCTATCGCAGTTTTAGTAAGTATCCAGCGCCCAGGCGCTCAAAACGAAGCACACGAAAATCCCCAAAAAAATAGTGGTCATATGAATAACAATTATCAAACCAAAATAGCGTTAATACTCAGTTTTTTCCTTGGACTTGCAGGAGTCTGTAGCGGAGCGGACTTTGCCTTGGGGGGGGGGGTTATCAGATAAAGCGCGTGCCAGCGTTCAGCTCTTTGGGAGTGCTTTTGAGTCAGACCTTCGTTACGCATTCGGAATACTACTCGCAAACATGCCTGATCCTGGTCATTTTCCAACCATGAAATCATACTTATCCGCCACAGCAGAATATTTTGAAGGGCCTGCAATAAGTGCTGAGGAGATAGCAGGTAGTGCACCACGACACCATGCCGACCATGAGGCGACTATAACTCCCCAGGAAACGGCGCGATTAATGGTGATCGATATGTTGCGCACAAAAATGGTCGATCGATTTCAGGAAGCACACGGCGCCGAAAAAAGTATAGAAGTGACCGTTTTCCGCAGAAAAGGCCTCACGGATGGCCCAGATGGCGGTAAAGCGTTCGATTTTATCATCTACCTTGATCAAGACGGTTACGGCTATGTGGTGCCAACTGCCAGCGACCCAGCCGTTCCACTAGGATCGGTACTATATCGCAAATCAGGAGAAGTGCAGATAGTTAATGGCCAGCGACTCACGGAGCCTTCCAGAGTAGAAACCCTTCTTGCCGCCTGCGATGAAGAAAACGCGCGACGGGATGCCTCTGCAAAGCCGATAAGCAGCACCGAAGCAGCAAGGCGGGCAGCTGGGGGCGAGGCCCCTAAGCAAAGCCGTCAAGAACGGCGAGCCGCCGAAAGAAAAGCAGCAAAGGAAGAGAATAAGACGAAGAAGAAATAGCACGATACGTCATTGTGTGCTACCATAGCGTCTCGCAATTATTCACTCAGGATAAGGAGTCCGAAATACCATGTCATCAGCAGTCACTCTTGAAAAAATTGTAGCGCTCTGTAAGCGCCGCGGATTTGTTTTTCCTTCTGCCGAAATCTATTCCGGCATCAATGGTGTCTACGACTTTGGGCCGCTTGGGGCTCAAATGAAACGGTTGCTAAAGGCAGCGTGGCTCAAGCACATGCAAAGCTTCTCGGAAGATGTCTTAGAGATGGACGGCGCCCTCCTCGGGCCTGCTGCAACATGGAAGGCCTCTGGCCACCTCGATAACTTCAGCGATCCAATGATCGATTGTACCTCCTGTAAAAAGCGCTTCCGCGCGGATGACGGCTCTGTTGATCCAGAAAAACCATGCCCATCATGCGGCAATAAAGCATGGACTGAAATTCGTCGTTTTAACCTAATGTTTGAAACAAATCTTGGTGCATTAGTCGATGCAGACGCTAAAGCGTACTTGCGTCCAGAAACGGCACAATCAATTTTTATTAACTTCAAAAACATTCTCTCCTCCTGCCGGGTCAAAGTACCATTTGGTATCGCGCAAATCGGCAAGGCATTTAGAAACGAAATCACGCCGCGTCAGTTTTTGTTTCGCGTCCGTGAATTTGAGCAAATGGAAATGGAGTTTTTCTGCAAGCCCGAGCAGTCGGATGAATACTTCAATATCTGGCTTGACCGTCAAAAATCGTTCTATCTTGGTCTTGGATTTGCAGCCGAATCGTTCCGCTTCCGTCCCCATGATGCTGATGAATTAGCACATTATTCAAAAAATTGTACCGACGTTGAATTCAACTTCCCTATGGGCTGGAAAGAGCTTGAAGGCATCGCTCATCGCGGCGCTTTTGACTTAACGCAACACAGCCAACATTCCGGCAAAGATCTTTCAGTTTTTGAGCAAGAAAACAATCGCTCCTATATGCCACATGTTGTTGAATGTTCGGTGGGTGTTGATCGTCTGTTCTTGGCCGTTTTATGCAACGCATACCATGAAGACACTGTAGAAGGCGAAGCACGAGTACTCCTCAAACTTCCAATGTCTTTAGCACCAGTGCAAGTTGCTGTCCTTTCGCTGGTAAAAAAGCTAAACGATGCTACACATCCTGTAGTCGCAACGCTCAAGGCAGCGGGCCTGCGCGTCCAGTTTGATGACAGCGGATCAATTGGTAAGCGCTATCGCCGTTATGATGAAATTGGCACACCTTATTGCGTTACCGTAGACTTTGATACGCTCGAAGATAAATGCGTCACCATCCGGAATCGAGATACCTTAGAACAAACACGGGTACCGCTCACTGAGATAGTGAGAGTCTTGACCGCTTAAAAAGAGCGGTGTTAGGGTGACAATAGCATCCTTACTTCTCATGTTCTCCAAAGGAAGGTAGTAATCCTCACTATGGTTTCATTTCAAATTCGGCACACATCGCCAGGAAAAATACTTATTCTGGCCTTGTGTGCCATTATCATCGGCGGCACCATTGCCCTCAGTCTCCCCATGTGCCGAACACAATCGATTGCGTTTATTGACCTCC
Organism: uncultured Pseudomonadota bacterium; assembly: GCA_964429275.1. Lineage (GTDB taxonomy): Bacteria > Babelota > Babeliae > Babelales > JAUPTZ01 > JAUPTZ01. The sequence goes on along the minus strand of CAYSBJ010000002.1, from coordinate 149,404 downwards.
TGTTCACTGTGGTTTCAACGGTCTGCGTTACAGGCCTTCAAACGATTCCACTAACGGCATTCACGCAAACGGGCCATTGGGTCATTCTCATGCTTATGCAAATTGGGGGATTAGGTCTCATGACTTTTTCCTTTTTCATTGCCTCCCTCTTTCTGAATTTAGGGATGACGAGCCGATTGCTTGCCGGCCAAATGTTTGAATTTGAATCGTGGAGCAAAATAAAAACGTTTCTTTCCACTATTATTGGGGTTACGCTTGGTCTTGAAGGCCTGGGCGCTTTAGCGTTGTACAAGAGTTTTGCCCAAGACATGCCCAGCAAACAGGCGGCTTTCTATGCGGCTTTTCACTCAGTTTCTGCCTTTTGTAATGCTGGCATCTCTCTTTTTGAGCACAACCTCATGCCATTCAGCGGTGATCTCTATGTTTTGAGCATCATCGGACTCTTGGTTGTCGCTGGCGGAATTGGCTTTATCGTATGGTATGAAGTAGCCTATAGCCTTAAAAACCTCTATTGCTGGCTTCGCCACAAAACCTGCCCTCTATTCAACTTCTCGCTCCATACTAAGCTGGTGTTAACCTCCTCCATTTTCCTCATTCTCTTGGGAACTGTATGTATCTGGAGCATTGAACGGCATGCCTCTCTTGCCCATCTCAGCATCATAAAATCGTGGGGCAACGCTTTTTTCATCTCAATTTCAATGCGCAGTGCTGGGTTCATGGTCACCGACTTAAATGTCATGGCGCATGCAACGCTTCTTGTCCTACTCTTTTTAATGATTATTGGAGCCAGCCCGGGATCGACCGGCTCTGGTATCAAAACCACTACGTTTGTACTCTTTTGCGCCTCGGTTCGTGCTATTATCCAAAACCGAGATGATGTAGAGCTCTATGGACGTACTATCCCTCAAGAGCAAATGCAAAAAGTTATCGGCATTGTTACCATCGCCCTTTCTTGGATCATACTTGCGACCTTCGCCATTCTAATCCTGGAGCCAACCATGTCGTTTGTTATGGTGTTAATAGAAACAATTTCTGCCTTTTCAACCTGCGGTATTTCGATGGGAGCCACTCCGCTACTCTCCGGCCTAAGCAAAATGCTCTTAATGGCTACCATGATGGTAGGACGTATTGGCATGCTCACCCTTGTCCTTTCACTCCGCAAACAGGCACCAAAACATATGTATCGCTACCCCGAAGAACGGGTTTTACTTGGCTAAGGAGAAAAACAGATGAAATCAGTAAAATTTTGCGTAATCGGGCTCGGCCGCTTTGGCTATCAAACCGCTGTGAGCCTCGCTCAAAACGGTATGGAAGTTTTGGCTATCGACGAAAATCAAAGTACGGTTGAATTGATTCGCAACCAGGTCACGCAGGCTGTCTGCTACCGCATTGAAGACGAAAGCGCCCTCCACGCCCTTGGCATCGATGAAATGGACACCGTGATTGTTGCCATGGGAGAAAACTTCGCCCACGCCATCGTCATTACCGCTCTCCTTAAAAAAAGACTAAAAATTCCTTATGTCGTCGCTCGCGCACGCAACCGCGTCCACGAAGACATTCTCAAACTCATCGGTGCCGATAAGATCGTCATGCCAGAGCGGGACAGCGGTGTCCGCCTAGCAAACAGCCTCAGCCTCCGTTTTACCGATTTTGTCTCTATTACCGAAGACTTTGCGATCACCCAAATAATGGCACCCGAAGCATTTGTCGGTAAAACAGTGGCCGAGCTTCAACTCCGCAAATCCCGCAGCGTTTCATGCCTCGCAGTGAAAAAAGATAAAAGCGAAGAGCTGATCTTGGTTGGACCGGAATACATCATTGTTGATGGAGATACGCTTGTAGTCTGCGGTGCAAATAAAGATTTAGGCCAGCTCCGCGACTGGTAAGCAAAGCCGCTCCCGATATTGACGAAGCCCTTGGCCTATGAGAGACTGGGTTCACGAAAGAGGAGTTAAACCAATGAAAAACATCACAAAGTTAACCGTACTCTCAATAGCCTGTGCCACATTTTCAACAAGCATTGCTACCACCGGCAATCTCCTTCTTATTCCGGGAGCCGCCACGCTGTCCTGTGCTGCTCTGACACGCTACTGCCTCGGCAAATATCGCACAATGCAGGCCGCAGAAGGAACCGAAAACTATGAATCGGCCCGGAATTCTTTCCTGGTCTGGCGCAGTGTCCTCGTTCTCGCTTACAGCGGGACCATCGTAAGCTGGTATTTACATTTAAAGAAGCCTACCGAACCAGTACAAGTTTCAATACACCAGCGCCCTGCAACTCAAGGCTCTACCATTATAACGACAGCGACAACAGCTGATGGACCGTTCCTTCGCCCAGAATTACAAGCAGAGCTCGGCATGGGAACCCTCGATCTCAATGAGCAATCAGCCGCTGCTCTCCAAAATGCTCCAAACGATAGTGCTTTAGCAAACAATTCTCTTGCGTGCAGCACATATGATCAATTTCAACGGAAAATGAAAAGAGAGGCTTCGTTACTGCCGCTCCATCGGCAGTTTGGCACACAGGGCATTCAAGCCCTCAACCAATTACCCCAAGTAACAAACATTAAAGAAGCAATGGTTAATATAAAAGGCAACATTTTGCTGCTTTGTATTCTGAGAAAAGTGGCCGTCGTAACAAAAGAACATCTCGAATGCCACTATAGCAAACACGAATCCTTCTCTGACATCCTCCTTTACAGTAAACCTGACAACTTTTGGATTGCGCGCGTTAATGAGCAAGCCAAGCCACAATCGTCGGGCACCGGCGCCAATATCACAAAATATTATCTCGTGGGCGAATTTGGAGCCGACGCACTGGAGCGCGACCAACCTGGCCATGGGATTTATTTTCGGCTGAATGACCCCGAGAAATTAAAAAGTGATGATAGAGATTTCTGGATGCTTACAAACTTACTCCAGCTCCCAATAGTTGAATAATCAAAGAATCAATGCAGCAAAAAAGGCCTCGGGTTTTACCCCGAGGCCTTTTTTATTATTTAAAACGTATTAGATCGACTCAATACGGATAACCGTGATTGGCTGACGGTGACCTTTACGAACACGTGATTTTTTACGACGTTTGTGACGGAAAATCACAAGCTTTTCGCCGCGCATTTGCTTGATAATGCTTGCCTTCATCACGGCGCCTGGTACAAATGGAGCACCAATTTCTACACTCGCTTCACCGGTTTTACGAAGAAGAACTTCGGTAAAATTCAGCGCTGCGCCGGCTTCGCCTTCGATTTTTTCAATCGCCAACGTTTTGCCTGGAATAGCTTGGTATTGCTTGCCACCTGTTTGAAATACTACGTATTGTCCCGCCATTTGTTGTTCGGCAACTGTCTTCAGAGCGCTCATCCTTAAACCTTATATCTCTTGTTATAAAAAGAAGAAGCCTTGAACAGAGCGTTGCAAGGCTTTTCATACTTGTGCTACTAGAATACCACACTAATCATTTCTGTCAAAACGGTAAGTCGTCCTCAAAAGGCTTAGGTTGGCCTTTTAGGTTCACCTCACCAGTTGCTCGTACCGTTTGAGGCGCTGCCCCAACGGCCGAAAAGTCATCCTGAGCGGAGGTACTGTCATGGTGGCCGGCCTCATCTCCCGACCCCTGTAAGAACGTAACACGGTCAGCAACAATTGTATGTTTGCTGCGTTTTTGCCCGTCTTGCTCCCAGCTATCAAGCTTCAATCGTCCTTCGACTAAGACCGGACGGCCCTTCGCTAAAAACTGCTGACAGCTCTCAGCCTGGGCACCCCAAACATCAATATCGATAAAACAGACTTCCTGGGTCACGGCACCAGTTTGTCGATTCTTAAAAGATCTATTGCAGGCAAGGCCTAGACGAGACACGCTCTGCCCTGAAGCCAATGTTTTGTATTCAGGATCCCGCGTTAAGTTACCCATCAAAATAACCCGATTATAACTCGCCATCTTTTAGCCTCCTTTAAATTTGCTTGCTCCTTAGTGAAGCAAAGTATAGCAGGGATAAGATCCGACGCAAGAGGGCTATAGTTTTGAGTGGCCCAAAGCCGAAGCGCTAAGCCGCGCCGCCAAGGCTCCGACAGAAGCAGCACCAGCAAGACTGAGCAAAGTTATAACCTTACTCGAACTTTCCGGTTTATCCTGAGCAGCTACGCTCTTCTTTTGTCCGCTATTGCTAACGGCAAGAGTAAGATCAGAATCTCGCACATTCTGAACAGAAGGATTCTCTGGAATTACGATTTCTAAAGCAGAACTTTTTTGGACATTCAAAACCACTGGAGCAACTGGTACCGCAGCAGATGCAACAGTTATACCTGAGTCCAAAGCGTCAGGAACTTCAGCGGCGGAAACCACCTCTGGAGTTATGTCACACGAAGTTGGAACCACATCTAGCTTTGGCAGTTGCCGCACTGCTTCCAATGGAGCAACAGTTGCATCTGAGTCCAAAACGGCAGGAGCTGCAGCCTTGGAATCCGTCTCTGAGATGATGGCATGCGAAAATACACCCACTTGTAGCTGTGGCAGTTGCCGCGCTGCTACCAATGGAGCCGCTGCCGGGGGTGATTTGTGTGCAACGATCGACGCTATAAGCTGGCAAAATTTTTCCTGAGTCATACTAATGCATGACTGTACTGCAGAGTCCGATGTAGGAATAAGCATTACATCATCATGCGCTTCCTCAACCGGCGCTTGTACTACTGTCAAAACCTCAGGCGCACTCATAGCAGACTGCGCTACGGTTTGAGCTGGTAATTCTGGCGAAACAAGAGGCGCTGCTACTGATGGGCTCGCAGGAGTTAGAAGAAGCGACGGCGATACTATCTCAAAAGTAGAATCTTCTTCGGCTCTTGCAGCTTTTCTTTTTTTATTAACCTTATATGCAACAAGCAACGCGCCGCCAATTATCGCAACAGCACCAGCCGCAATACCCGCAATAACACCAACGCTCAAGCCAGCGCGTCCCGGCTTTGCTTCTGGCGGCGAAGGAGTTATCGTAGGAGCTTCCCCGATAACAACTACAGGAGCAACTACAGACGGCAACTTTGAAAGTACATATGAGAAATCGTAATACAACTGCATAACATAGACACTTGTCGTTGGCACCGTAGTGTGGCTTGACTGTTCAAGAAGACTGCTAGCATTCATAAATGAAGTCATCAATCTACGGACATCATCCGTGGACTGAAGCTTAACAGTAATATCCTCGCTTCCCAATATGCCAGCTATTGTGCCAAATGCAGTAGCAGCGCCCATATCACCACTATTCGCTTGCGCTTGCAAGTACGCTAAATTACTCCCCATACCAGCAATAATGCGCTGCAACATCGGCAACTCAGATGAGCTGGCCAAGGAACTGTTCACAAAATTAAGTAACTGAGTACCCACTTGCACTTGCAAAGTGGTCACAAGACCATCCACCGGCCCAGCTTGCGTGCTGACAAAGACTCCCAATGCGACACCAAGTGCCAACACTACCTTTTTAATATTCATAAATCCCCCAAACATGAAAACACGCCGCCATCTCTTTTATGGCGGTACTCGCACTTTGAACACAAGAGCACGTGCAAAGAATGAGCGAGCAAAAATAGACTACAAGAAAAAGGTATGTAAATTCAATAAGAAACAAAAGCTAGCGAATAATCGCTGCTTGAAGATCACTTTTGCTTTTCAACAGTTACCCCATGATCTTCAAGCCGAATGAGCGAACCAACCCTAACCGTCAAATTCTCAAGTTGCGCAAGGATCTGCTCAAAAGCTGTAACTTCTCTCTGAAGACTAGACTGAGCATCGGCAATTTTTGCTGTTGAAGCGATATTAAATGGCGCCGAATCCTCTACCAAAGCCGCCGCCTGATCAGCGGTCGACTTTTGCAAAGCAGCCAAAAGCATCATACTCTTACCAACCGCCATCTGCACACGAGCAGATGTATCGACAAGCATATGAAGTGAATTGCCAAAGTCCTCTTTCACGTCATTGCGAGATCGTTCGACATTGTCTACAACTGGTGCTACGATAAAGTTAGGAGCAGAAACCAGTACGCTCGCGCCGCATACAGAAATAAGAAAAACTATTTTAGTCACGAAAGCGCTCCCTTAGAATAACAACTGCATAGACGCCACCAGCAAGAGCTATTGAAACGCAGCCACTAATTATTGCTGCTTTCATCAAGGGCGGCATTTTTTTCCAAGAACTCACACGCTTTGGTGGCAACCAATCGGTACCCGGAGCACGCGCAAGTTCATGCTTCCACGGCGCCTGCACCTGCAGACGCGTAGTCATTGTCAATGGAATAAGACGTAGTGCCTTGAGAAGTTGCCCAAAAATACGCCGCCGCACCTCAATGCAAAAAGTTGTTGACCACACACGAGTATTTGGACTTGTAATGCGGGATCCACTTGTATCAGACCACGCTGCAAAGTCAGCTAAGTAAGCTGAAATATCGTTGCCAACCAAAACGTCATTACCCACCGTTCCTATTGTTTTTGCAATCTCTTCTACTAAAAACCAGCCAATCTCTGTCGTATGGCTATCGTTAATAAATAACTGCAGATTCTTACTTGCATTATCCAAACACTCTACAGCAAGAGCAACATCGCTGGGAGAAGAAAAATAATTAGCCCGCGCCGCCACCACTGCTTGCAGGGTTTTAATTTGAGCTAAAGCTGCATTTCCATACGCAACCGCATCCTCGGTAGCTGAGAAAAGACTGCCTGACCATAGACCAATAAACACACACACTATAATACGAAGAATCATTTTGAACGCCCCTTACGGCTCTGATTATGTCCGAGCATCATAGACAAAGAAACTTGCCATTTGCAAGAAAAAAGGGAGAGGCTTTTAATAACCTCTCCCTTTTTTCTTACGAAAGCTCCTTCTTCCACCTAAAAAACCGACGAGCAGTTTCACTTGGTGGTCGAATAATACACAATCCCTATTTTTTTTCCATAATTATTTTGAATCGGCCGATCAAAACGGCGCATCCAACTTTACCTTCTCCGATAACAACGCCTAATAAGGGCCCACCCTCGCCAACAATAATGCAGCAGCGACAGACAGGCCGTACTCGCGACTAGCACTAATGCCACATTAAAGCTTTTTGCGGGAAGCCACCCCGCAAAGTAACAAAGGAATAACCACATAATAAGAAGCATGTAACCAGCGGTTGTCAATTTCCCCCACACTGATGGCGTCATATTATCACCAGCCGAAAGCCACACTAAGACGGTGCCACCACTCAAAATTATTAGCTCACGAATAAAAACCAACCAAATAAACCAAGCTGGGAGTCCCACCGTATCCAGCTGAACATAGGCCAGCGCGGCAAAAGAAGCAGTCAAAAATACTTTATCCGCTATTGGATCCAAGTACTGCCCCACCACCGTTTCTTCTTGCAATCGTCGCGCAAGATACCCGTCAAGTAAATCTGTAATACTGCCAACCGCAAATAAGACACACGCACACTGCCACTGCTGATTAAGCAATGCCCAGACAACAAAAGGCGCAAATAAAAGGCGCAGCAGCGAAAGAAAATTTGAAACCGTCACCCATCGCGAACCATGCGACACATTCATAAAAACCTCATTTTTTTTCAAAGCCAGAGTATAACGAACTTTAGACTATTGGCAAACGCGTGCCTTTCTGGCTACACTGTCCTTCACATTGACCCATTTTTCTATTTTCCCTTGAGGAGACAGCATCCACATGCGTATCACATCACTCTTGCCCCTATTTGCGTTAACCGCATCATCACTGAGTGGTGCACTATTTTATGTAAGTCCAGAAGAACCAGTTGCACCCCACTTTTTAGTGCGTGGGTTTGAAAAAAAAGCCGCTACTTTTTCCTTTGCCGTGAGCAAAACTGAGGGCCGCTCCAGTTACAACGGCACTGGCAGCCAGGTACCATTTCTAGAACAATACGGAATACCGCAAATAAGCCAGTTTTACAAAGGGCTTACCACTCCCTCTGGAAGCATTAACTACACCTATTTCAACGCAAGCGGCTCAGAATCAATAACAAACCCTGCAGTCGATGCTACTCTCCGCTTTAATGATCCGAACAATTACTACCAACTCCAGTCGTACCACATGGCGTACACCCACTACATCTTTAGCGGCTTGTTTCTCCGTCTCAATCTTCAATTCGTTGACCAGATTATGGCGCAAAAACCATTACCAAACGGCCCAGATAAATACAACGCACGCGTGACTTCTTTCACCGATCATTTTGACCAAGTCCTAGGAGCGAACAATCTCCCTGGCATTTCTTACACCAACCGCAAGCTAGCTCTTGAGCGAGCAGGCTATTTCCTTGGATGGCACGGACAGGCAAATCTCACCGAGAACCTTATAAAAGAAATAAGCGGCACCTTACTCGCCGGATATACCTTCAAACCAACACACTTTGACCACCCGCTCGCCCCTGCATTCCTCCCACACAACCAAACCCATGGGTACAGTGCCCAAATTGACCTTATTGCTCAAGTGACCAATCATATCGGTGTGGAAGTATCGGCCGCTACAACCTCGTACGGGCGCTATGCCGACACCCTTCACATAGTACGCGACGATACTAGCACCAATTCTTACTTTAGTGGACCACCACTTCTCGGAACTGGCATCGTACTCAAAGACCCGGGCTCGTTGTGGGTATTTGAGACCGGCATAAGTTTTAATCGCTTTCTTGGCTTCTTCATAACCGGCGGCTATCACTTTAGCTATCAAGAGCTCACCCAACTTACCCTACAAGATAGCACCGTCCTAACCGGTTCTGGCCTCTCTACAAACCCTGGCGCCCAAAATGCTCGGTTGAATAGTGACCCGCGCCTAACTAAATGGAAAAACCACACAGTATTTACACGATTTGGCTATACCCCAAGCGACAACCATCGATTTGTGCCACAAATCGATTTTGCAGTGCACTGGCCAGTCATGGGTCAGCATTCCTCAAGCGCAAGCCGTATTTACGCTGGCGGCGGCGAACTGAGTATTCGTTGGACCTTTTAAGCACTCTTTGGTACGATAACGCCTATTTTGCAGGCAGCATCAGCTGTCATTGCGAGGAGGTCACGACGCAGCAATCCATATATAACCTCTGGATTGCTGCGCTACGCTCGCGATGACGCGCTACACAAGCGCGTTTTGCATTTAGTGTATTACCAGCTTAAATAGAGTATTTTCATGTTTACTATCCGGGCCCTATCTGACACACTTCTTTCTCTTATCGCTGACGCCGTTTCTCTTACTTCGGAAGAGGTTCGTGCTACCGGCGCGACCGTTACACTTCTTGACGCGACATCGCACCATCAAGGAGACCTAACAACAAACGCCGCCATGACATTGGCGCGAGCACTCAAAAAACCACCGCGTGCTGTTGCTGAACAAATTGTGACCGCTATCAAAAGTCAAATTGAGCTCAATCAATACGGCTCCCTTTCCCATATCGAAATTGCTGGGCCCGGATTCATCAATATTACACTTGCCCCCCAAGCATGGGCATCGCTCGTACAGCAAATAAGCACTTCTCCTGCTGCATTCTTTAAGGCAGAAACAAAACAACAACCACATTCTTACCTCATCGAATATGTCAGCGCCAATCCAACGGGGCCATTACATCTAGGCCACGGCCGAAACGCTATTATTGGCGATATTCTTGCCCGTGTACTACGCTTCATTGGACATGACGTAACAACCGAGTTCTACATTAATGATGCTGGGGCTCAAATGCAAAAGCTTGGTGCATCACTTAAAGTACGCTGTATTGAACTCCTTGGTGGCACCGCTGAAATTCCAGAAGAGGGATATCATGGCCAATACCTCATCGAAATAGCTGAAGAATGCGTTCAAGAACACGGACGCAGCGTTCTTGAAAATGACATTAATTTTTTCACTTCCTATGCAAAAACCAAACTGATTGCGCAGCAAAAAGAAGAACTTGCTGACTACGGAGTAAAACTCGACTCCTGGTTCTCTGAACTATCGCTGCACAATAATGGTGCTATTACCGACGCATTAAGCGAGCTCGAGCGACGCGAATTTCTCTATACCAAAGATGGCGCATTATGGTTTAAGTCAACTGAGTTTGGCGATGACAAAGATCGTGTTATCCGCAAACAGGATGGTAGCTTAACGTACATCGCCCCAGATATCGCCTATCACGTACACAAATTTGCACGTGGTGCGCAAACGCTCATCGACATTGTTGGCCAAGACCATCATGGGTATGTTCTGCGGCTCAAAGGTACTCTTGCCGCACTCGGTTATGATGCAAATCGTCTCGATGTTATTCTTTACCAACTTGTAAGTCTCAAACAAGGAGACGCTCCAGTCAAAATGTCAAAGCGATCCGGAAACTTCATCGGTCTACGAGAAGTAATTGATACTGTCGGCGTTGACGCGGCACGCTTCTTTTTCTTACACAAAAAAGCTGACTCACATCTAGAGCTAGACATCGACATTGCGCTAAAACAATCACAAGAAAACCCGGTTTTTTATCTCCAGTACGCCTATGTCCGCACATTAAGCATCATGCAAAAAGCAACTGATCTTGGTATTACCGCCGATATCACTGTCGGAGCATGCACCGGCGAAGAAATAGCTGTTCTTAAAAAACTACTTGGATTTGGTAGCGCATTAAACGCTGTTGCAACACAGTATGCTACACATATTCTAGCAACTTATGCTCTCGATCTAGCGCAAGTTTTTCATACTTTTTATACTAACAACCGCGTAGTTGACACTGCACAGCCTGAAACAACAGCTCGAAGACTTGCCTTGATAGCAGTAACACAGCAAACACTAGGGCTTGCTCTTGACTTACTCGGCCTTTCACGACGGGAGCGCATGTAGCATGATGACTCTGCTTGAACTTGATTGCGATCATGCTGCTACGGTAGTAGCCGTTACAGCACCAAGCTCTGAAGAACAGCGATTGCATGCAATCGGCATTTATGTTGGGTGCACACTCACAAAGATTCAGCAATCAGAACTTTCTGAAACGCAACCAGTGTGTATTTCAACAGACACACGCAGCTTATTTGCCATCAGTCGCCGCTTAGCTGCTTCTATAAAAATTCGTCCGCTTTAACGTTAGGTTTGTACCCATGAGCACTGAAAAATATATTCATAAATTAGAACAGTTTACGCCAAAAGTTATCCGTAACTTTTCCATCATTGCCCACATCGACCATGGTAAATCAACTCTGGCTGACCGCCTTCTCGAGATGACTGGCACTATCAACACACGTACCAAAAATGAACAGTTTCTAGATCGGCTTCAAGTCGAACGTGAACGTGGCATCACGGTTAAAGCGCAATCATCAACACTCTTTTATACACTCGACGGTGTCACCTACCTTTTAAACTTGATTGATACTCCAGGTCACGTTGACTTTAGTTACGAAGTTTCGCGCTCGCTTGCTGCGTGTCAAGCAGCCGTTCTTCTTGTTGACGCTGCACAAGGGGTGCAAGCACAAACAATGGCAAACTTTTATCATGCATTTGAGCAAGACCTAACCATCATTCCAGTAATCAATAAAATCGATATGGCTGCCGCCGACCCAGAGCGCATAGCCGTCGAAATGAAAAACATTTTTGATATTGACCGCGAAGACATTATTTTGGCTTCCGCAAAAGCAAACATCAATCTTGACCTAGTTATTGCTGAAATCATCAAGCGCACACCACAACCAAATGGCGATGCTACAAAACCATTTAAAGCGCTCCTTTTTGACTCATGGTTTGACGAATATCAAGGTATTGTGTGTTTAATCGAAGTCATCGACGGTTACGTAGCGAAGGGAGATAAGATTACCTCAGCAAACACTGGTGATTCGTACGAAATCTTAAATATTGGCATCATGCATCCAGATCCAGTACAAACCAAAGGACTCTATACTGGCCAAGTGGGATTTATCATCTGCGGCATGAAAACAGTCCGCGAAGCACGTATCGGCGATACCTTTTTCCATTTCCGACAACCAGTCGAAGCTCTTCCTGGATTTAAGCCAGCACGCGCCATGGTATTTGCGGGTATTTACCCCGTAGAAACAACTGAGTTTGATTTGCTCCGTGATGCCATAGAAAAATTAACATTAAACGACCCGTCGGTATCCGTAGAAAAGGAAACCTCAGTTGCCCTTGGCTTTGGCTTCCGTTGTGGTTTTTTAGGACTACTCCACATGGACGTGTTCCGTCAGCGCCTAGAGCAAGAATACAATGTAACAATAATCGTAACTTCGCCAACCGTGTTATATCAGCTTGACTTGACCGATGGCACCAAGATGAACATTGAAAACCCATCCTACTTCCCAGAAATTCAGCGTATCGCCGAAATTCGAGAGCCAATGGTGAACGCTACCATCATCTGCCCTACTACATACCTGGGCAACATGATGCAGCTGTGCCAAGAACACCGCGGCACACAAAAAAACATGAAGTATATTGACGAAAATCGCGTTATTCTTGAATACTCGCTGCCGCTCAACGAAATTGTGACTGATTTTTATGATCTGCTCAAGTCGCGCAGTGCCGGGTATGCAAGTTTTGACTACGAAGAAGCAGGCTATCAGGCCGCTGATTTAGTAAAAATGAACATATTGCTCAACGGCAAACCAGTTGATGCGCTATCAGTAATTGTGCATCGAGATAACGCGCTATCAGTCGGCCGCCAGTTGACGCAAAAGCTAAAAGAAGTTATCCATCGCCAAATGTTTGAAGTTGCAATTCAGGCAGCAATCGGCGCTAAAATCATTGCGCGCGAAAGCGTCAGCGCATTACGCAAAAACGTAACCGCAAAATGTTATGGCGGTGACATTACTCGTAAGCGCAAGTTGCTTGAAAAGCAAAAAGAAGGTAAAAAGAGAATGAAGCAGGTTGGTTCCGTAGAGGTTCCGCAAGAAGCATTCTTAACCATTTTGAAAAAGTAAGGTCGCCTACTATGAAACGCCGCAAGGGATATTATTCGATATCGGTTGTTGCCAAAATGTTTGACGTACACCAACAAACAATCCGGTTGTACGAAAAAGAAGGCCTCTTAACACCCCATCGAACCGAAGGTGGTACTCGACTCTTTTCAGAAGAAGACGTCGACAAGCTTGAAGAAATTATTCATCTAACTCACAAGCTTGGTGTTAACATTGCCGGTGTTGAAATGATCTTACGCTTGCAACGCAAGATAAAAAAAATGCAAGATGACATGAACAAGGCATTTGAACAGGCGCAAAGTCAGTTTGGGGAAGAAACAGAAGCACTTAAACTAGAAGCAACCAAAAACGCAACCAAACTACTTTCGCTCAAAAAACCACGAACGCCAACACCACTGCCAAAGCCGAAACCAAAAACGGAAGAAGCTCCGCCATGCACCGATGAAGTGGTAGAAGAATGGAAAGTTGAATACGACGAATAAGGAATATAAGAGTATGATCAGCATTAATCAGGTTAAAACAGCATTTTTATTCTCTATTTTAGGAACACTGGCAGCACTACTTGGTTACTCATTTGGCGGCCCACACGGCATGCTTTTTGCACTCTGCATCGCGTCACTAACAAATCTTCTCACCTATTTTTATGCTGACCGCCTGGTGCTTGCCATGTACCGCGCGACACCATTGTCACAAGAAAAATATCAGACCATTTATGACACTGTAGCAGATCTTGCCAGTCACATGAATATGCCAATGCCACGTCTCTATATGGTGCCAGGAAATTTACCAAACGCTTTTGCCACGGGTCGAAACCCAGAAAATGCAGTCGTTGCCGTTACCGAAGGTATTGTATCATTGCTCGAACCGCATGAACTTCGTGGCGTTTTAGCGCATGAAATGGCACACGTAAAAAACCGTGATATTTTAATCGGCACCATTGCCGCTACATTAGCAACTTGCATTGCGTACATGGCCGACATGATCCGCTGGTCGCTCTTTTGGGGTGCACGCGGCAAAGAGAGCGAAAACCGTGGTTCCGGTGCTGGATTATTTATCATCGCCTTTCTTACGCCCTTCATCGCTATGCTCATTCAACTGGCCATTTCTCGTGCCCGTGAATACGCTGCTGATGAAACCGGCGCTGAATGCTGCCAAGACCCTTTAGCACTTGCCAGTGCGCTGCGCAAACTGCAAGGAGAGCTCACTAATCATGAACAACGCCCGCCGTCCACCGCGATGGCCAGCGTTGCAAGCCTCTGCATTGTCTATCCATTTCGCAACAATGGCATTTTGAATCTTTTCTCCACCCACCCGCCACTACACAAACGCATTGATCGTCTTGAAAAAATGGCAATGATGAACCAAAGATAAGCTATATAGTTAAAATAGCCACCATAGGTTTTTGCGACACTGATCGACTGTCAGCTTGGACTTCGCATGATTTTTTTCTGCATCAATTAAATACCACACACCATGTGCTCCGCGCAAAAAATTAAGTGGGTGAAGATCAGGTAGTTGATGCGTTACTGCTAATTCACGAATACGATTTTTATCTCCCCTGCTCAATGTCCACGGCCACGGCTTGCCTCCAGGCTCAACGCATTCGGTCATAACGACTGCGGTTGTATCATCCAGCGGTTTTCCTTCACTCCCCGCGCGCCGCGCCAAATATTTAGCGGGAGCCGTCACTTTTGAGTTGCCACGAGTCGCTCTAATAGCATCAGCCACTAAAACGCGATCCACATTACGCCAAAGGCTATGATTTTCCCCCTCAAGACCATCATCTCTATACCACTCTTGCAATTTGTAGTACGGCAACCCAGAGATCTTAAGAATTACTTTTTTAGCCATCCCACAGGGTTGAAAAAGAAAAATAAAAGTATGATCAACTTCTAAGAAAAAGCGATTAAACGCCGATGGCTTTTTCAGCGAAACCACTTTTCCATAAGCGCTCAATGTCGTGAGTAAACGATCATGAGCCTCCTCAATAACATCCAGCATTTCATACGGCCGATCAGTGGTTAACGTTTTGGCCAATGCACCACGATCAATTTTGATAGACTTCATACGCTTTTCCAGCAGTGGCGACAACTTTTTAAACCGCTGCTCACGATAATATAGTGTGGCTAGCTCCGGGATCTGCGCAATCACCCAGGCCGTACGTGCAAAAATATCTTCACTCTCTTTGACTGGCGCTACCACAAAGGGATGTAATTTTGCACTTTTACGCAGCCGATAGCAGCAAAATGCCCGATATATTTTTTTCTGCGCATCACGAATAGAAGCATCACACAATGCTAAAGAGTTAGCCTTACAATTACGCACAATTGTCGACTCAACCACCGTTTTTTGTTCTGGCACCATCAAGCGGTCTGGCATATAAAAACCATCATTTTGGCGCACAACAGCAACCAGCGCACGACTTTCTAGAGAACATTTTTTGTGATTCCGCCACGCAATAAAACCAACAACTACCCCAGTGACTCCCCACGTAATAGCACCATAGGTTGCCAAACGGCGAAGCAAAGATGGTTTTTTTTGTGATTCCAAGGGTTCAGCTGACACCACCACCGGTTTATCCGCACAAAGCGGGGCAAGAATGAAAAGGTTGGTAAAAATAACTAATATAAGATGGGAGCGTCGCTGCATTGCCAAAATCCCGTGTTTTGCCGTGGAATAAAACAGGAGTGTAGCAAAGGCGATGACAAGTGCAAGAAGATACTAATTACTCAGTTGTGCTAGCCTGTTATCTGGCCCAATCAGAGTGCGCAACTGGTTTCCCGTTCGCACCACACTCGGCACGCCCGTTCGCTTTTCTTTCCACTTCGTGGGCGCCAAAAGCGCTTGTTGTTGCGCAGGATTAAAAGTGTTATCTCTCGTATATTTGGTTGCTGCCACAACCGCATCGCTCATCGCACGATCAATTTCCGCCTGAGGGATCGCTGGCGCTGCTTTCTTAAACGATGGTAACTGACTATGACCAGTACTTTTCATCGTCGGCAACGCTGTCTTGCCGATACTATGAACTGCCTTACGGCCTTGCATGCCACGGAATGCGGCTTGAATTTTTAACGCCGCCTCCTCTTGCGTCATAGCTCGTCTCGCCGGCGTCGCTGCTGGCACTTCTGCTCGCGAGACTGATGCAGCTGCAGTTGACAAGCTACTCAATTGTTTGCGCAATGCATCTTCTTGACGTGACAGAGCAGTTTTATACTCTTTTGATTGTTGCTGCGCATGCTGCTGATATTGCTGTTGCAGCTGTTGTGTAAATTGTGCCTGCCGCGCGTCGATACCTTGTATTTGTTGGTAGGCAGAAGCGGCATGTGCCGCAGCACCATACGCAGCCTGACCGGCCATACCAGCGTAATACGCAGTCGCTTCATGTAAATCAGTGGCCGACTTGGTAACACCCCGCATCATATCAAGCGCATTGGTTACGAACGCTTCAGATTTTTGCTCTTGCTCTAGCTGTAACTGCTCTTGCTGTGCTTTCACTTGCTCACGCAAAAGAGCTTGTTGTTTTTCAAAATCTGCCTTCAAATCGTCTTGCTCCTCCTTGATTCGCCCCAGTAATTCACGATGCTGTTCAGCACTCAAATTTTGCAGGCTGGCTTCCAGAATTGCATGGTTCTTTTTCTGCTCCTCAACAGCCCGATCATAATCAGCTCGCATTTTGTTAAATTGTGCCTCTGATTGCGCAAGAAGCACTTTCTCCTGGGCTATAAAGAGTTCTTGCAACTCATGTAGCTTATCTTGTTGCGCAAGAAGCGCCTCTTTAATCATTGCTTGCGTTTCACCAAGCATCTCGCGTCCAGACGCATTAAACTGCTCAACACCGCTCTGAAGAACCACCTGCTGTTTCTGTGCCGCCTCAACCAACGCACGATTTACCGAGTCCATCATCTCCAACCGACGACGATCAAACTCTTCCCGCGCTGCTTTCACGTTACTATCAAAAGTAGCAGTCAAATAATTTTTAAGCGCTACTAGTTCAGACTCGCGCGCTTCCCAGGCTCGCTGGCGCTCTTCGGCAACCGCTTTCTTATCATTTTCGTAGCGTTCGACAATCTCTTCTTCCTGTTTAGCATACACATCACGAACTGCATCCATTTTCTGCTCGTGAAGCTGTTTGAGAACAAAACCGGTGCCCAGCGCTCCAAGAGCGGTACCTGCCACCACTGCCGTTATTTCCCGTCCATGAGCCTTGAGAAACTTCTTTATTTGATTGGACAAGCTTTTGGCACGTATATAATGTTTCAATAGTCCCCGCGGTCGCGTCACAGTCTCAGTCGCCACAGGACGACTCTCTGCCAAAGCAAGATTAGCCTGTGACTGGGCAAAACCAACAGACCCCAAGGCGGTGAAAAGAACTATTCTTCCTAAATACATTTTCACAGATCCCTCATAAAATTCATTCTGAATTATAATATCCAGTTATCGACGGTAAATACTAGATTTCAGTTTTTTTGCCGAAAATGAAACAAAACCCCTGACAAACCCCCTATCATGTGCTAGAATTTTTTCACTTCAGTATGAATAATGTCAAAAAAGGCCGTTCTTATGCAAAAAAAAATACTCTCCCTAATCGCCGGGGCCCTGCTTAGTGTCTTCGGCCTTCAATCACTTCTAGCAAACACTCACAAAACACACTGGTGTATCGTCGGTGGGACTCGCGGAGCTGGCTATGCACTGGCGGAAAATCTCTGCGCTGACTCCAGCGTGAACTGTACTCTCTTTGTCCGACCTGACTCAGTAAAAAAAGCTAAAAAGCTCATGGAACACTGTGCTTATCAGCCTAAAATAATAGCTGGGGACGTTACAACCGACCTTCAAGGTCTCATTAAAGCCGCAAACGGAGCCTCATATCTCGTTATCGCCCAAGCGTTCCCGTATACCGTTTGGGAAGAGGCATTCAAAGCAACGGTCGCAAACTGCATCGCTGCCGCTCAGGCAACGGGCGCAACCATAGTGTATTATGGCCGCACCCAAAGATATGGCTTGGTAAGCCCAATTACCGAAACCACTGATCCAAAACCAGAAAGCTCGCAAGGCATCGTGTTAAACAGCATGGAAAACCTCCTGGAACAGTGCTCCGCTTCGAGCATCATCATCCACCACTCCTATCCTTTTGGAATACATGGTGGTGACGGTCTTTTAGATAAAAACTTTGCCGGTATTCCGCACAACAAAAACAAGTCATGGCTTAAAAGCAAGCAGAAATTTGACTGGATCGGCAGCGATTCGGTAAAACTTCAGGTAACCTACCTCCCTGACCTTGCCGCCTTTACCCGTCTCTTGGTAGCAAAGCAGCCAACTCAAGGGCACACCAGCCTGATCATTAATTTTGCAGGTATCACACTGAAAAACATTGGTGAACTCGCATCCCTTTATTGCAAGATCGCGCAGGTGCCGTACGAATTAAACCTTTTCTCCAAGGGCAAACTCCTGGCTGCTGCTTTTATGGCACCAGAAGCAAAATTCGCAATCGATTCATATAACTCGTTTACCCACGAGATATTACTTGATAGTTCGCTGCAAGAAACGCTCTGCCCGTTCCAGTTAACGCCGCTTGAAATCGCATTACAAACTATTTACGCTGCGAATACTACCCATGTTCCTGTTTCTTAAACGCTCTCTTATTGCAACTGTCTGTACTTTGCTCAGCACCGGGCTGCTGGCAGTAGCACCGCAAACGTCACCGACCTTAACGCCTATCGCAAACCCAGAGTGGGTAGTATTTGATGGAGTACGAAACTTCAGCCATGCGATGGTTTGCTGCTTGATAGATAACAACATTCCATGCACGGTTGTTGTACGATCCCGTGACCTTATGCATGCTGATACCCGACTGCCTCATTCACCGCTCATAAAAGTAGTGGAAGCTGATTACGCCTCAGTCCAGCGTCCTGCGATACTTGATACAATTGCTGCGGGAGCAAAATACCTCTTTCTTGACCCAGAATGTGAAGATTTTTCTACCTGGCATGAAACAGTCATAAACATCACGCGCAATGCTCTTGCAATCGCAAAAAAGCATAAACTTACATTGGTCTATCCCGCCCGCGTATATAGCTTTGATAACACCCAAGTAATCAGCGAAAACTCTGCATTTAACCCTACTACCGCCCAAGGGCGCACAATCGCAAAAATTGAGAATATGCTCAAATATGCCAGCGACCACCATCAGTGTCGTGTCATAAAAATACGCGTAAGCTATGCCTTTGGCCCCGCAGTTTATGACTACCTCCTAAGCACTTCATTCAAAGATATACCTCAACTAGGACGGTTAACATGGCTTTTCCGTACCGATCGGCCGCATCAATTCGTCTATACTTACGATGTTGCGCGGCTCGCCCTTGAACTTACCAACGCCGCAGATTCAGGACACAGCCTCACGGTACACTTTAGCGGCTACACGTACGACTCCGTAGAAGCATTTGGTCATGCCATATGCAGTGTTGCAGGCACCACACTCAAACAGCGCATTGTTGGCAAGTTCTTACTGTCCTTTATTTGCCTCAGCGAACCGAATGCGCAACGCGGCTCTGATCTGAGCGCTTATTTTGATTTGCCAGTTCTCCTCGAGGACTCTGTGCATATCACCGAAGTACTCAAATTTCAGCCAACACCCCCAGAAATAGCAATTGCAAAAACCATGGAGTGGTTCAAAAACCATCCAGAAACGCGCAGTATCTTTAAAAAAAAGCCTGACTAAGGTTACGCGCAGATCAATTAACTTTCTACACGCGTATTTTACGAGCCAGTGCCAAAACACCTGAGCGAGCCATAGTTTCGTACTGTAAGAAGAGGGGCGGTGTTAAAAACACCGCCCCTCTTCTTTTTGTTAGTTATTACAACCAAAAGGCTTTCCAAGCTCGATCACATCGATTGCTCATGTCACAGTACATCGCGTTAATTTGCTCTCGTTGTTCTTTTGGCATCTGTTCATAATACCAGCCAAAGCCAACGGCCATCAGCGCACAAAGCGCCACTAAACGGATGTTCCCGAAAAAGGCCGCGAGTGCAAGCAGCCCAGCAATAACTATGAGTTCCATATGATACGTGCCTCGTTACACAGATTTCTTCTTCTTTTTTTCTGTCTTTTTCTCAGGCTTTTCTTTTGCCTTTTGTTTTTTTGCCTTGGGAGATTTTGGCTTACTTTTAACCTGTTTTGCAAGTGAATTGTCAGCAACTTCTTTGGATAATGCACATTCGAGCACTTCATCCATGGTTTTTACGTAGACGAGTTTTGGCAACGCATCAAACTCACCAAGAAACTCCTTGATATCAAGTTCATTCTCTTTTGGCACAATAACCGTATGCATCCCGATACGAATAGCCGCCAAGATTTTTTCTCGTAATCCACCAACCGCAAGTACTCGACCACGCAACGTTACTTCACCAGTCATTGCAATCCCAGCCTTAACTGGCCTGCCAGTAAACGCTGAAGCTAACGCGGTTGCGATAGTAATCCCTGCCGACGGACCATCTTTTGGAATTGATCCTTCAGGAAAGTGAATATGTACGTCATTTTCCATAAAAGCACGGGCCGGGATCTTGAGCTCTTTTGCGCGCGAACGTACATAACTCATTGCTGCTTGGGCTGATTCTTGCATAACCTCACCAAGTTGACCAGTCAAAGTTAAACCACCCTTACCTTTGAGCACCGTAATTTCAAGATCAAGGACATCACCCCCAACTTCAGTCCATGCAAGGCCAGTCACCAAGCCCACTGAGTCCTCATGTTTCTTCTCTTCGATACGGAATTTTGCAGGACCAAACCAGGTTTCAATCATTGCCGCCGTCAGTGTAACGGAAACAACTTCTTTGGAAGAAAGAAGTTCCTGGATACTCTTACGAAGCACTTTTCCAAGCACTCGATCCAATTGACGCACTCCAGCCTCGCGGGTATACCCCTCAATAAGAGTAGATAGTAACGCATCCGAGACATGAACTTGCTCTGAATTCAACGCATGCTCCTTCAACAGCTTTGGCATCAAGAAGTCCCGCGCAATCCCCAATTTTTCTGGCAATGTGTAACCAGAAAGCTGAATAACTTCCATACGATCAAGTAATGGGTACGGAATGGCATCAACCACGTTTGCTGTTGTAATGAACATGACGTCAGACAAATCATAATCAACTTCCATGAAGTGATCCACAAATGCTTTGTTTTGCTCCGGATCCAATACCTCCAGCAAAGCCGAAGATGGGTCTCCGCGGAAATCCATAGACATTTTATCGATTTCGTCCAAAACAATAACGGGATTGGTAACTTTTGCTTTACGCATAGCCTGAATAATTTTACCCGGCAACGCACCGATATAAGTACGGCGATGTCCGCGGATTTCCGCCTCATCACGCATACCGCCAAGGGAAATACGAACCATAACACGCCCCAATGCCTTGGCAATTGCCGCAGCAAGGGAGGTTTTACCAACACCCGGAGGACCTGCAAGGCACACAATAGGAGACTTAGTAAGCTTATCTTTGGCAAACTTTTTAGCAGCTAAAAACTCAATAATACGCTCTTTTACCTTATGCATCCGGGCATGCGACGCATCCAAAAGTTGACGCGCTTGCTCCAGCGTTACCGTATCTTTACTCTTGCTCTTCCATGGCAAGCTAATAAGCCATTCAAGATAATTACGGCTTACGGAAGCTTCAGGAGACATTGGCTGCATTTGCTCCAGCCGACGACATTCAATCTCAACTTTTTCCGCAGCATCAGCCGGCATTTTTGCTTTTTTAGCCTGCTCACGGAGCTTGTTGATCTCTTGCTGCTGATCATCACGGCCAAGTTCACGCTGAATCGCCCGAATTTGTTCATTGAGATAGTAATCTTTTTGATGTTTTTCTACTTGATCTTGTACTCGTTGGCGAATATTACGCTCAGCCTTCAAGATTTCCACTTCGTCTTGCAACAAGCGGCTTAACTTCAAAGCACGCTTTGCAATAGGCACTGTTTCAAGTATCTTCTGACGGTCTTTAACCACTAAACTAGTCATTTGAACGGCAATGCTGTCGATCAGATAATCAACGTCATCTTCCATGCCCGCAAGTGCGGTAAGCACTTCACTAGACGCTTTTTCATTAAGTTGAGTATATTCTTTAAAAAATTGAAGAAGGCTGCGCCCCATCGCTTTTTCTTCCACTTTGTTCTTAAGTGGTTTTGGCGTAACATCTTGCGCATTAACGCACATGTACTCTTCAGTTCCAACAAAATCAAGAACTTCAGAACGGCTTACCCCTTCGATAAGAATGCGGAGGGTACTGTTTTGCATTCTACCAACTTGGAGAATAATCGCCCGGGTCCCGAAATGATAAATATCATCTGGCCGCGGCAGCTCAATATCGGCAGATTTCTGAGCAACCACAAATACTTCACGATTGCCACGGAGGGCCGCTTCAACCGCTTTAATAGAAACATCCCGACCTACAACGACCGGAATTACACTCTTTGGCAACGCAACCACGTTCTTAAGCGGTAAAACCGGCAAGAAATGAATGTCACCTTTTTTCAAAGCATCTGTCATAATATGCGCACTTTTTTTAGAAGTTAAAGTAAAGTACTACTGCAAAACAGCCCTAATCTACTGGAAAAGCACTATCCATGCAAGGGCCGAGAGACATTGCATAGCGGTTTTGAGCCATTTGACTATTTCTTGGGCCCATCTATACTCTTGCGTACGTATCACACCGTCTCAAAAACCTCTTAACATCGCTGGTAAGGAAAAAATATGGGTATAAGCTCATTGTGGAGCGTTAAATCGGAATTTCGTCTTAAAGTTGGCCTTCTCGCGCTCACATTTGCCTTCCTTACTGCCACTCAAGCAATTTGGCGATCGCTCAAAGTCTCGGTTTTCGCCAAAATTGTAGGTGCGGCCTACGTACCAGACGCAAAAATATATTCCCTCCTTTTAATGATCCCAATCATTCTCGCTTACTCAAAGCTCGTTGACATACTGCGGCGACATCAGCTGATGTATGTCTTTACCATAATGCACAGTGTCGGTGGTTTCATATTTGCCTACCTCCTCCTCCATCCCACTCTTGGTATTGCCAATATCACCACCAGTAAAGACCGCTGGGTCGGGTGGGCTTTTTACTTTTTTATGGAAAGCTTTTCTGCTTTCCTTTCAACCTCTTTCTGGTCGTTTGCCAACTCCATAAACAAACCAAAAGATGCCAAGAACTTTTATGGGCTCTTTGTAGCAGCCTCAAAAATAGGGGGTATTTTGGCTGCCAGCGGCATGTGGCTTTTTGCTATGGTCTGCATTGGAAAACTGGATTGGTTCGTTCACTTGTTCACGTCCAAGACTGCTTCGCTCTCTGATGCCGCTCTTATCACTACCTTGCTTGGCACTGGAGCAACCTTTCTTCTGGGAGCTGCGCTTTGCATCTTTCTACTCATAAAATTCGTTCCTGGTTACCACATGCATGGTTACGAAGCGGTGTATCAGATGGAAAAAAAACGAGAACACACCGCCGATAAATTCTCTCTAACACACTGGCTCAAACAATCGGTTGATGGCCTACTGGTAATCATTTCTCAACCATACGTCCTAGGTATCTTCAGCCTCTCTATCTTTTACGATCTCATCATGACTGTTATGGAATTTCACGTTCTTGTAGCGGCAGATGACGCTCATGACACCGTAGCAAAGCTTGCGATCTATTACGCCGGCTACTTCCTGACTATGCACGTATGCGGCTTTCTCATCTCCGTTTTTGCCACTACGCCGCTACAACGTATGTTTAGCAATCGGACCATGTTCCTCATATTCCCCGCGTTCTGCTTTGCCGCCGTCATTACCGCCTTCCTCTTCCCTTCAGCAGAAATGCTGTTCTTCATTGCGGCACTATTTCGTGGCGCCAACTACGGCCTCAACCACCCAGTACGAGAAATGCTCTATATCCCAACAACGAAAGAAATTAAGTTCAAAAGCAAGGCATGGAGCGATGCATTTGGATCCCGCATTGCCAAAGCTGGTGGTTCCATTTTCTATAAAAATGCCTGCACCTATGCGCCAGCGTTTAGCCATCTCATAAGCAGCAGCTTTATGCTCTCTATTACCGCTGTATGGGTAGCCGTTTCCTATTTTGTAGGACGCACCTTCCAACACGCAATTGATACTCAATCAGTTATTGGTGGTGAGCCAACATCGTTGGATAATAAGCCAACGGAGGAATAGATAGCAGTTTTTCGCTAATTGCGGGGTATCACATGTAACGTAGTACCGTGCTCTCTAAAGCACTGGCCATCGTCTTGGCCAAGTGTCGCACTCCCTGCTTCTGGAAACCGGAACATTTTCACCTCGCCGCGCGCCTTCACACACATCCAATATGGCTTACCATAAGAAGCCACACAAACAACCAATGGATAGCCCTGGAGTTCTCCAAACCGCTCTACTTCCTCACCACCAACAGCATTCATTTTATGCAATGATTGCATTCCGCGCGTAGTCATCAATCCTGCATTCGCATCATATTCAGCAAATATAAGCGACCCTGAATATGACTTGAGCGTTTGCATCCGAGAAAGCCGCTCAACTGGCACGGGTGGATTCACAGTTGGCTGCCACCGTACATCGCCTACTCCACGCTGACTTATTCGCTGATGCGCACACAGCTGGTTAAACATTTCCTCTGTGGAAGTTTTCGCTGCATAGTCCAGTATGTCCTCGCTTTGAGGATGAGGAGCAGGCAGCGCAAGATCAGCATCATTATCAAGCAAGACGCGCGCATACTCAAAATCTGACATCTGCATCGCAACCATAAGCGGTGTTTCGCCACGGCTATTAGGCGTATTAATGGCTTCTTTTAATCGATGCACAGCAAACCGAGCGCTCTTTTGCTCAACTGTTGCCTGGGGGGTAAAGAGCGCTTCCAGCATCGAAGGCTCTGCACGATAAATCGCATAATGAAGAATAGTTGCGGCTGCCTCATTGCCAGGGGCGTTGACTGAAGCTGGAGTTTTACCAGAATGACGAATCCCCAGCAACGCTTGCACCATTGCCGGCTTGCCAGCACCCACCGCAACGCAAAGCGGCTTCCGCCCGTTCGCGCCACGTTCTACCCAGTCATCCGACGAGGCGTCCTGTGATGGAAACTTCTCCTGAAGGCATTCCACGATAGCAGCAACAGCCTCCGCCTTTGAATCATCCCAGAGATTCAGCAAGGTGAATACTAACGACTGACCCGCCCCTTGGAAATTATAGAGAACTTCGCGATCCAATCCCGAATCTTCCAAAAGAACGCCTGCAACTTGCATAGAATCTTCAGTTTCTATCCGGTACAATAAATTCCTTCTAATAAGCCGAGCCGCAACCTCACCTACCCCCTGGTCTGGCCTCTGAATCAGCAGTTCTTGTGCAATTAATCTCTGCAGCACAGCGTTTGAGACTGTCTTACCATCCATAACAGCAAGACAACCCCTGGCTTCATCACCAAGCCCAAGCAATAGTGTGCTGCCGTCTTGCGTCTTAAAGTTCAAAACTATTGGGTATTTATAGCTCCTATGTAGTTCTATATCCGTAGGCACTTCCGGCAAGCCTTGCCAGTTCAAATCAACATAATCCCAATACAATTGATTTAATGATCTTTCGCTACGTAAGCGCACAGTAGAAACCCCATCTAAAACAAAAGAGAGGGGGCCATTTCCAACGAGATCGATAGTAACGTTTTTCTGCTGAAACGCCGGTTCACACAGGGTAAATTTTCTACCTTCAATAAACTGGTACTGAATAATCCTTGAGTTAGTAACCAGCTGAAAGCTCTCATACCCTGCAGTAAACCACTGACAATTAAGCTGATTATCAACGCACAACATGAAATCGGGTGCGTTATGCTTGCAGAGGCGAACGACCAGAGGAAACCGTGCAAGTTCGGGTCTCAATCCAGTCCGACCTACAAGATTAAATGGCTCCAAGCGCTGACGAATATCTTGAGAAATCTTCCCTTGGTTAAGCGAAATTCGCAACAAATTACTACTGCCTGGGAAGTACACCTCAAAATTACCTGTCAATGTAGATACTGGAATTTCAGCATCAGCGCTTCCATCAATAGCTTCATCCAGACGACGATTTATTGCTGCTTCTCCTCGAAAAATCTTGTAGTTGTGCGCAGTAACAACAGAGGAACCGCGGAATTGGTTTTGGTAATCCTGAGAATTTTTCTGATTTCCATCTTTATCAAAAATGTAAAGGTAATCACCAGCAGAGCCTCTTCGCTTACCAATCAAAATATACAAGCCTCCATACAGAGGCCCATACGGCATAAAGCTTTCACAAAACTGAGTGCTGCTCACACGGTCACGATCAAGAACGGCTTTAATGCGGGCAGCCGCCTGCGAGGCCAAAGGAAAATCGCTATCTCCATCATTCCCCAAACGCAAATTTGCGTCAATTAGACAGGCAAGGTCCACTCTCTCCGGGATAGACCTTTCTTCTCGCAATGGAACAGCTCGGTCATCTGATGGCTGTGATACCACAGCCGCAGTCCCTGATAACGAAGCTTGGTGCGCAGGGTCTAACTCTGTCGACGGGACTAGATCTGTTAATCCAGTCGATTCCGCTGCCGCTGCTGCTACCCGCTGTAATCCTGAGTGCTCTACCGGCGCCCCCAAAGGTTCTCCACTGAACTCTGTCGACGACGCAGGTGACACCACCGGTGCCGCCAAAGGTTCTTCATAAGACTCTGTCAACGACGCAGGTGACACCACCGGTGCTTCTTGCGGTATTTCCGCTTGCTCTTCAGAAGAATCAGTCAAATATCCATGCCCAGCATACGCGGTACCAACGCCAGAAACTAAGACACCTAAAATTGCAAGAATAAGACGCCGATGAGCCTGCTCACGCTCAACTGCCGTGCTCGCTTGCTTCATCCGACTATAAGCCTTCTTAGCCACATAGCCCAATCCACCGGTTGCCGCCAACAACAGGAGCGGAGTCCCAAGACTCTTAGCATCTTTTTTTGCCATAACTGGCTGCGTCACCACAACCAAACTCACCAAGCTTAAAATCATTATTTTCTTAACAAAATTCATATCGCTTTCCCTGTTAACTAACTTTTTTCTTAACTTTTAACTACGATACCAGAAGGCACAAAAAAAATCATATGCAATATAAGAAAATAGACAAAAACTAGCGCATCACCGGGTGTTCTTGGCCACACAGCCCCCTGCATGCTCCGGCAACACCGTACCAAAGCGGTTATTTAAAGAATCCTTGCGATTTCTAGCTGTTCCGCTATACTTACCGGCTCATTGCTGCGCAGTGCAGTAATGATCGTTGCGAGTGTTTTCACGCACTGGTTTGCCGGGGTGGCCGTAAGGCCCAGAGAAAACGCACGATATATAACCCTTTAATAACCAATACAAAAAGGTAGTTTTACATGTCTATGATCGATTTAAAGAAACTGGTTGAAGCAGGCGTCCATTTTGGTCACCATTCCTCTAAGTGGCATCCAAAAATGAAGCCATACATCTGGGGAACTCGTAATAAAGTTCACTTAATCAACGTGGCAAAAACCGCATTCTTACTCGATCGCGCTGAAAAATTCCTTGAAAAAGCTGCCTCTGAAGGCAAACAAATTTTGTGGGTTGGTACCAAAAAAACTGCACAGCCAATTATCCGCGCAATGGCTGAACAACTTGGCATGCCGTTCGTGTATCACCGCTGGATCGGTGGCACATTGAGCAACTTTGATCAAGTTCGCAAAGCTATTACCCGCCTCCTCCATCTTCGTGACGCCGCTACCAAATCAACTGGCCGTCAAACAAAAAAAGAACACAGTGTCATGCTCAAGGAAATTGAACGTCTTGAAAAGAACATTGGTGGTATCTCGAGCATGAACACATTGCCAGCAGCTATTGTCGTTGTTGACGCAAAGAAAGAACGCGCCGTTATCCGCGAAGCAAACAATGTCGGCATCCCAGTTGTTTGTTTGGTTGATACCAACACCGACCCATCGGGCGTATCGTATTTGATCCCTGGAAACGATGACTCTGCAAAATCTATTGAGGTTATCTTCAGCCAATTAGCAGCAAGTGCACAAAAGGGTAAGGCTATTGCCGACGCCGCTGCCGCTGAAGCAGCTGCAAAAGCCGCAGCTGAACGTGCCGCACGCAAAAAAGCCGCTGATGAAAAGAAAGCTGTCGATGACAAGCGTGCTGCAGAAGCTCGCGAAGCAGCCAAAAAAACTAAGGAAGAAATTGCAGCTAAAGTTGATGCTCTGCCAAAACACACTGCAAAAGCAGATGCTAAACCTAAGGCTGCTGAAGTAAAAACTGAAGCACCAAAGGCCGAGGCTGCAGCTGAAGCTGCTCCTGCAGTAGAAGCACCTAAAAAGGCAAAGCCTGTAGCTAAAGCTCCAGTTAAGACAGAAGAACCAGAAGCTGCTAAGAAAGAAGCTAAACCTGCTGCCAAGAAGCCTGCTGCTGCCAAAGCTCCGGCTAAAAAAACTAAGTAATTTGTCGCGCACTTTGGAGAGATGGCTGAGAGGCTGAAGGCGCATGATTGGAAATCGTGTATATCCTGAAAGGGGTATCGAGGGTTCGAATCCCTCTCTCTCCACCACCCTTGGCCTTTGCAACTACGAAGTACGTTGCAAAGAGGCCAATAACTAATCTAAGCAATTACAAAAAAATAGGGCGATAAGGACCCAAACCGCTTACTCTGCCAGGCCCGGAAGGGAGCAACAGGAGCAGTTTGATCTTGTATCGCCCTTTTCTCTTGCTGCCGAGCTTTTTGCCAATCGATTCAAAAATAGGTAAAGCAACAGCATTCGGTATCTCAACCAGGATCGCAAATCTATATCGAAAAACACTCATGAAATATATACACTATATCTTCCTCATCTTCCTTGTGTCTGCCTACGCAATCCTCTCAGCAGAGCCGACAAGCACCGCAAATCCCGAAAAGTTTGACGCCGCTTCCCAATATCGCATCGGTAAGGCCTACATCATGTTCGGTCACAAATATGAACGCGCATTGCCATGGCTCGAGGCTGCCGCGACGCAGGGACATGTTGACGCTCAGTTCACTGTAGGCTCTCTCCATTACCAAGGTCTTGGTACACAAAAAAATGAAGCCGAAGGTTTCAAATGGTTTCTTGCCGCCGCGAACAGCGGCCATGCTGAAGCGCAATATCATATCGGCTGTATCTATGAAAAAGCATACATCGCTGCTTC
This sequence comes from uncultured Pseudomonadota bacterium, assembly GCA_964429275.1. GTDB lineage: Bacteria > Babelota > Babeliae > Babelales > JAUPTZ01 > JAUPTZ01. The sequence continues at coordinate 120,300 of CAYSBJ010000002.1, read as the reverse complement.
AGCGCGAGATGGAAGACATACAAACCATGATTTTTTGCAAAATTTTTGCGCAGATATTGCCGACGCTGGTGAGGCGCTGTCTTGGTACATAAAAGCGGCTAAGCAAGGACTGCCTCCCGCACAATGCCGTCTTGGACTACTTTACTTGGACGGTAAAATTATCCCCCAAGACCTTCAGCTCGCCATTCAGTGGCTTGAAGCTGCTGCCAAACAAAACTATGTACCAGCGCAGTTCGAACTCGGTATCGCTTACCTGTTTGGCGAGCGCGGGATACTACTTGACCCGCAAAAAGGCATCCACTGGCTAGAGACAACAGCAAACAATAATGAACCAGAAAGCGGAGCGGCTGCCGGTTACGCGGCATACATTCTTGGCACCTTGTACTTAAATGGAGAACATGTGACACAAAGTGATGCCGAAGGGACAAAGTGGTTCACTATTGCTACGCAAAAAGGTTCACTGTATGCTTGCTATCACCTTGCATTTCTTTATATGACCGGCCGCGGAGCCGAGAAAAACATACCTCAAGCAATCGACTTATTTACCTACGTTGCGCAAACAGCCACCGAAGAAGAAAAAAATATCGCTGGTCATGCCGCATACTGCCTTGGACGACTCTATCTTGACGGGACAGAAATGCCTCAAGACACAGAACAGGCATATCAATGGTATGTTTTTGCTGCAGACAAAGGCAACACAGATGCTCAACAAGAGCTCAACCAATTCTATGACGCAGTTAAAGGAAAACCGCTGGGCTCAGGAATCCTTGAACAACCTGCAAGCGAGCAAGTAATCACTGAATCAACCTCACATGACACCAATCTTGCAGAATCGCCGGAGATCTCGTAGACTCTTGGGCATGTCACTTTTTTAAGAAAGGCTCCACCCATGCTATTTCTCTTATTTTCAGTACTTTTTGTCCTCTCCACTGCCTCCGCTAAAGCGCGCGTAACAGAACCACAAACACCGGCTAGAACAGCTGAAGAGCGGACGCCTATCAACGCGCTCAGAAAGAATGCAGCGTCGGGAGATCCAGACGCACAATACCAACTCGCTCGCCGGTATGACCGCGGTGCTGGCATGCCAAAAGACCCCCAAATGGCTGCAGTATGGCTGCTTGCCGCAGCGCAACAAGGTCATGCTACCGCACAATTCTACCTTGGTGTGAAATATGAAAAGGGAGACGGGGTAACCGCAGACAGTGAAATCGCCCTTCAGTGGTACGCAGAAGCAGAAAAAGGAGGAATTTCGCAAGCAAAACAAGCATTCGATAAACTGTATGCAAAAATAAATAGCCGTACCAATACTGAGATTCCTACCAATGAATGAAGAAACACGCGCACGACAAGAGGAAATCTTAAAAGATCCCTTTATACTATGCCATGCTTCGATCCTCAGAGAGGATTTTGCGACAGCTGATAAACTAATCAGCGAAGGGTTAAATGTCCGCGGCCCGGCAGAAACGATTGCTATCTTACTTGGCGTCCTCACCGGCGACGGGCTCTCATATACTCATGATAATTTTGATAAAACCGCCCAGGTGGCCAAGCGCTACAACCTCAGCTACGATCACTTAGAAACGTGGTACGAACAGAAATTTGCATGGTATACCGAGAAAAATGTGAACATAGAAACTGAAGCGCCAGGGGTTGCACTCTGTGGCGCGTTTTTGGCGTATCAGAAAACCAAAGCGGCCTAAGCCACCCCTTCTAATCTCCGCCTAAAAACCCTATACTACCCCGCATATTCAACTAACCGCGAAAGTAACGATGTCTCATCAGTTAAACCTTGCCCGCAAGTGGCGTCCCCGCAACTTTGATGAAGTTGTCGGTCAAGACGTTGCCATCAGTATGCTCCGCAACAGCCTCTACAAAAACCACTTTTTCCCACTCTATCTCTTTGCCGGTCAAAAAGGCTGCGGAAAAACTTCAACTGCTCGTATTTTAGCCGCGGCCGCCAACTGCGAAATGCTTCTCGCCTTCCAACAAGCACCGGCAAGCAACTCTCTTCCCTGCCTGGCCTGCAATTCTTGCAAGCGCATGCAAGAGGCAAGCCACCCGGACTTTATTGAAATTGACGCCGCCTCTCACACCGGCGTTGATGACATCCGCAACCTACTTGAGTCATGCACCTTTATGCCGCTCATGGGAAGCCGCAAAATTTACCTTATCGACGAAGCCCACATGCTCAGCAAAGCCGCTTTTAATGCCTTCCTCAAGGTATTGGAGGAACCACCAGCCCACACCCTTTTCATGCTGGCAACCACCGAAATCCTCAAGATCCCTGACACCGTCCGATCCCGCTCATTCCAGCTCCACTTTTCTGCTATTCAAAACGCCACACTGAGTGAACATTTGCAAGCCATTTGTGCAACAGAAAAAATTTCTTATCAGCCGGAAGCGTTATCACTCATTATCCATGAAACTGACGGCTCCGCTCGCGACGCCCTTAACTTGCTTGAGCAAGTACGCTTTGCGCACAGCACCGTAACGGCAGAAACGGTCCGCACTGTTCTTGGCGTTATAAGCGCCGGCCGCATGGCTGAGCTGTTTGCGCTCATGGTAGAAAAAAAGACCGCAGAATTACTGACCGAGCTCAATGATATCAGTAAAACAAACCTGAACGCCGCACGCATGTGGCATTTATTCCTCCAGGTCGTGCGGACGCTGATCTGGTATGCCTACAATGTTACGCCAGCACACGACACTATTGCCTTGCCAAGCAATGTGGTAGCCCGTATCATGGCAGCAGCTCCCCGTGAGTATCTGCATCGCATCTTGAGCCATTTATGGAGTCAAGAAGAGCTATTTCTTGCTACACCCTACAAACAGGTCTTTTTAGAAAAACTATTCCTCGATATCTGCACCGGTCTGCCAGAAGCTCCGGCACGCGTTGTTGAGGCCACCAGGGCCACCGCAGAGCCAACAGTAAAGCAAACTGCGCCAACGATCGCTCCGGCGCCAAAAACAGCCGCAGTACCGATAGCCAAACCGGCGACACCTCAACCTACCGCCCCAGTCCATCAGTCAGCACGACAGGCATCTACCGCGGGCTGGCCAGCTGTATGCCAAGGAATTTCCGCAATCGGCGACCCGATCCTTGCTTCAATATTCAACCAGGCAACAGTCGTTAGTGCAGACACCGCAACTGGAATAGTAACGTTGTCAGTACCGCATACCAGCCCATTTTTTATTGAAAAAATTAATGAAACAATTCAATATTGGCGCCCATTACTGCAAACGCACTTCGGTGGATGTAGCCACATAAAACTTATTTCTGCTGCTACCGGTACTCCCACACCCAGGCAACCGCAAACCGTAGCTCCCCAACCCCAACAACGCGCTGAACCACGCCCCGCGCCTGAGCAAGAATCACGACCACAGGCCGCATCTTCGCTCAACCACGCCGCAGCCGCGGCATTAACTAGCGAGGCAAAAACGGCCGCGCGCGCAGCGCCTCAACCACAGCGTTTTGGTGGGAATGACGGTTCTGGCAAGCCGCCCTGGCAAAAAACAAATAAGCCGCAAGGTCCCAAAGAATTACTGATAAAAGGCACCCCGCTCCTTTTGAAAGATGACAATAAACAACAATGGCCGTATACTGAGCTCGTTTGTACTATATTTCCGGGCAAGTTAGAAATTGTTCCCACTCCTGAATCGAATTAAGAGAGCTATTACTTATGAGTAAGTCATTATTTCCACGTGTTGCCTTAATCGGCCGCACAAACGTTGGTAAATCAACACTTTTCAACCGCCTTGCCAAACGCACCGAAAGCATCGTTGCCGATCAATCCGGTGTCACGCGGGACTACATCTCTGAGGCGCTCTCCGTTCACGGTAAAAATTTTGAATTAATTGATACTGGCGGCTTTGCTCCGGCAGACAATGAAGACCCATTGTACAACGACATTATCGCGGTCAGCACCCAAGAATGCCAAGACGCCGACCTTGTTCTTTTTGTCTGTGACGGCAAAAATGGCATAACACTTGAAGATAAAACCGTGGCTAAGCAACTGCATAAGTTAAAGAAGAAAGTTCTGTTGGTTCTCAACAAGGCTGATAACGTCCAAGCTTTCAAAAACAACGAGGCAGATTTTTATGCTCTTGGATTTGGCGATTACATTCCCGTTTCGGCTGTTCACGGTACCGGCATTTCAGATCTTCTGACTGCGATTTCTAAAAACCTTCCAGAAACAACTGCTAAGCTACCTGAAGCGCCCGCATGCAAAATTGCATTGCTTGGTAAGCCAAACGTTGGTAAATCATCATTAATGAACGCACTACTCGAATCAAAACGCAGCATCGTTAGTGACATTGCTGGTACAACACGTGAAGCAATTTCCGAACGCCTCAGCTTTTACGGACAAGATCTACTGGTAACTGATACTGCTGGAATTCGGCGTAAACGAAAAGTAACGGACGACCTTGAAACATTAATGGTCAAAAGTTCACTTGCAGCAGTGCGCACTGCTGACATTATTCTTTTGCTCGTTGATGGCAATGAAGGCCGCTTGTCAGATCAAGAACTTAAATTAATGTTCTATGCGTTCGAGGAACATAAAGCACTGATCATGATCTACAATAAATCAGATTTGATGACTGATGAAAAATTGAACTTGCTCAACTATGAAACAAGCGAGTACGACTACTTCCTCAAAAACATCCCAAAGATCCACATTTCCTGCCTTACTGGCAAGAACGTGGGCGTAGTACTACGCGAAATTGAAAAAATTCGCACACGCATGGTCCAACCAATCAACAGCGCTGAGCTAACCGTAGAAATACACGAATACTTCCGCAACAAGCCACTCTTCCACAAAGGGATCAAGCTTCAAGTGTTTAGTATTCAAAAGCGCAAAGAAAAAGGCATGTCATTTGATATCTGCGTCAACGAACCAAAATGGTTCGGTCAAAGCCAATTACAATGCCTTGAGAACTTCCTTCGCCGCAAGTATGACCTCCTCGGCTGCCCAATCCATTTCGTGATTACAAAGCGTTAAGCCGAGATATCTATTCGAAGGTTGTGTGGTGATTGAACGCTAAGGCGTTCGAGTGCTTGCTTTTGGCTGGGGCTCAATGCCACCCTATCTTCATACGCCTTGCTGTTTTTCTCGTTTTTGTCTCGAACCTTCTTAAGGGTTAACCCACCAGCTATTCCGACGATAGAAGCTATTGCCATCATGCGCAACAGTTGTTCATGGCGATTAATAAAGAGCTGTAATCGGTTTTTACGCTGTTGCTTTAAAACTTTTTCGCGCAAGGCCCACTCGGCCTCTTCAAGCGCAACCAGTTCTTGCACCCGTGGGTTATCAGAATTATAAAATGGCAGCGCGGCTAGAATACGCTCCCGCAATGAAGCAAGTGCTCGCTGTCTGCGAAGCTGTTCTTGTAAAAAAAGCACACGCGTTTCGGCATCAGAAGGCATAAATTCTTCTGCGGCGCTGCTCTCCGGCATTTCTTGATGCGCCACAGCGTCAGCTCCGATAAGGTTAGCAACCATCAACGACATAAGCAAAACGAGATATTTTTTTGTATTTTTCATACGGACCCTCCCCTAAAGATGGTACTAGTGTACTGAAAGAAGAGGCTCTATCTCAACTATTAAGGCCTTTTCGCCCTAAAACAGCCGGCTAGAACAAATCTCATGGGCAAAAAAGCCAGCCCTGTAAAAAAAAGCGCCGTCATGGTATGGTTGCCGGACATTAAGCCATTATCAACTGATTTTCAGGCATAAACTCACATGAAGAAAAAACTACCTATTGGCGGCTATTCTCTCGACAATATGATAGCTGAGGGATACCTATATATCGATAAAACAGAAATCGTACACCGGCTCATCACCAACAATAACCGTTACTTTTTCTCCCGTCCTCGACGCTTTGGTAAATCGCTGCTTGTTTCAACACTCAAAGAGATTTTTTCCGGCAATAAGGACCTTTTTAAAGACCTATGGATCGGCCAAGGAGAACGTCACACCTGGCACAAATATCCGGTAGTGGTTATAGATTTTTCAACAATAGCAAACAAAAGCCCTGAGGTCCTCGAGAGAGGGATCGCAGCCGAATTAGACATCATTGGCAAACATTACGGTATTGAACTACTTACTGCAACTGAAATCACCGAAAAAACAAAGCTTCTCGTGCGATCATTGTCAGAGCAACACAACAAAGTCGTGATACTCATAGATGAATATGAATATGCCATTATAAAACATCTTGATAATCCCGAATTGGCGGAAAAAAATCGGGAAATTATCCGCACTTTTTATACCTGTTTAAAGGGCCTTGATCCATACATTCATTTCCTTTTCTTAACCGGGGTCACGCGTTTTGCAAAAAGTTCTATTTTTTCCGGACTTAACAATCTACAAGATATCTCGCTCAACACTGATGTAGCAGCATTATGTGGCTACACTGAAGAGGAAATACATGCAAACTTATCAGAGTATGTAGAGGAATTCGCACAATCTCAAGAATGTGCGCCTCAAGTGATCTGGGATGAAATGCGAACGTGGTACAACGGTTATCGGTTTTCTAAATCAGGCATTAAAGTCTATAATCCCTTTTCGATTTTTTCCTACCTGCAGAACAAGGACTTACGAAACTACTGGTTTGCCACCGGGACGCCAAAGTTTTTAGTAGACATCATTAAAAGGGACCTGAATAGCTTTTTTAATATTTCACTCCAAAACTTAGAAGCATCCACCCTTGACTTGTCAGACATCAGAACGATGTCTTTACCAACCCTTCTGTACCAAACCGGATATCTCACACTTGCGTCATATGAAAGTGATCTTATGGCATATACCATGGCATACCCGAACGAAGAAGTGCGGCGCTCTTTTAACCAATGTCTCATTGCAGGATTCTTGGATGTGCAGCTCAGTGACTCAAACCCCATTTTTGTAGAATTACGCCGTGCGCTGTATGCATTGGATATCAATACGTTCTGCAAACACTTACAATCGTTGCTTGCTCAGATCCCATTCCATATTCAAAATACGCACGCTGATGAAGCGTATTATCACTCAATTTTCCTTGTTGCCGGCATGGCGATTGGTTTTGCCCAAGCAGAAGTAGCTACAAATAATGGTCGCATTGATCTTCTTTTACGCACTGCCAGCGGAATTTTTATTTTTGAATTCAAGTGTAATAAGACGGCACAACAAGCTTTAAAGCAAATCAAAGATCGAGGATATGCAACTGGCTATACGGCAGAAAACAAGAAGGTTTTTGCTGTTGGTGTTAATGTAAACGTGCCAGGAAACGAGTTCACAACCGCCTGGGAACAAGTCTAATATAAGAAAGAAAGCTCCTGTTGCACTCAATGGCAAGGTCGGCTATGCTACGGCTCCTTACTATCACTAACCACACAGAAAGGGTTGTATGAATATTAAGATCAACTTCCACCAAATGCCTCACTCGGACGGACTTGATAAACACGCACGCGAGAAACTTACTAAAGTTTCTTCTCTTCTCAAGCGGGCTGAAAACTTACACCCTATTAACGCAGAACTCTTTCTTAACGCTCAAGCTGCACACGCACACCATCACGAAGTGGAGTTGCGGGTAAAATCAGGAAGTTTGAGCGCTTCAGCGCATGAAACAAATGCAGACATGTATATGGCAATTGATTCGGTGGTTGATAAAGTAATAACCCAAATCAAAAAAGAAAAAACACGCACCGATGATAAACGTCAAAAGGTGCAGACGGAAAAAACTAATTTCGGACTATAAGATATCTTCAAAAAAAGGGCTTTTTCGCGAGAAAAAGCCCTTTTTTATCTGAACCCTAGGTTTGCCCAAGGTGACTTGTGTAAGGTTTCGTACACATAAAAACCTCCAAGGACCAACCATGACTCACCGTAGTATTCGCGCGTTAGCGCTCCTTAGTATTTGCTACCTTGCGCCCCTCAGCAGTAAGCCCATCAAGGAGGCCCCAAAAGTCACCATCGTTCTGGTGATTGACCAACTCTCAGAACACGTCTTTGAGCGGCACCGCCCCCTATTCCAGGGTGGATTGCGCACAATGCTCCGAGAAGGAACCTACTTATCCCATGCATACCACCCACACAGCCAACCAGAAACCGCCACCGGTCATGCCATAATTTCAACTGGCGCCTACCCCCATACACATGGCCTCATCGCCAATGAATGGTACGATGCCGAAGGAAGAAGTGTTAACGCCTGCGATGACCTCGATGGAGACAACTGCAAAGTATTTGCCAAAACAGACAAGGTCGGAAAATCGGCACGCGCCCTCCTCGCCCCCACCCTAGCATCCTCTTGCATACAGGCGAAAAAACCGCATTCCGTCATTTCAATTTCACTCAAAAGCCGCGCAGCAATTCCTCTTGCTGGGCCAGATGGATTACCAATTTGGTTTGATACCAAAGGAGGCTGTTTTACAAGCAGCACGGCCTTTTGCTCGCAGCTCCCGCCCTGGGTAGCCGCCATGAATAAGCACCTAGAGAGCACGCTACACACTCAAGAGCAAACTCACTGGGAAACGCAATTCTCCGATCACAGCGAAAAATATCAGTACGTAAACCCAAACATTTATGCACATACCGGCTACCCGGCAAGCCTAATCACTACACCTCAGCCGTTTATTACGGGCAACGCAAAAACAAACTATTACCACCCTTTTGAACTAACGCCGGCCGCAAGCAGAGAAATTTTCCGCCTCGGCCTCTTGGCTCTTAAAATGTATCGCAAATACTGCCCAAAAAAGCCAATCCTCCTTTTCCTCAGCTTGAGTAACTATGACTATTCGGGTCACTACTTTGGCCCATATAGCAAAGAAACTATCGATATCCTCTATGCTATTGACCGCCAGCTTGAACACTTCATGCGGGAAGTAGAAAAAGACTTCGGTATCGACAACTGCCTCTGGGCACTCACTGCCGACCACGGTATCACTCAAATTCCTGAGGTGTTAAGCGAAGAAGGAAACCCCAAGGCGCAACGCATTGATGCCAATGTACTTTTAAAAGAGCTCAATCGCATCATTTACGGCGCATACAATGTAAAAAACCTTTTCCGAAAACCCTTCCCCCCCCATTTTTATGTGGACCAAGATAAGTGGAAAGCACTCAGTGAAGAAAAACGCACCAGCATAATCGCTGCCGTCAAATCGTACCTTACCTCAGTCGACGGCATCATCCGCGCATGGCACAAATCGGATCTCCTAAACCCGGATTTTATTAATTGGTACCCGAAACATGACCGGGCCCATTGGTATGCAACCCAATATTTCGACGGTCGCAGCGGCGATTTTATAGTCCAATGCGCTCCATTCACACAACTTTCATCGTATCCAAAAGGAACCTGCCACGATTCACCATACGACCTTGACGTCCGTATCCCCGTTCTGTTTTCTGGTGCTGGCATAAAACATTCAACCTACCATCAACCAGTTTCGATGCGCCACTTTGCTTCAACGATGGCCCATCTGCTTAACGTGCCAATCCCAGCAGAGGCGCCGCAAGAACATTGGGGTTCAATCGTAAAGGTATAGTAACTACCATTTCTTACCATTTTTAATAAGGATCCCACGCGACATTAACAACAATAGGTCTTTCGCTGGCGTAATCTGTAACTCCTCAAGCGTGTCGCAATTTATTATAAGTTTATGATTCCGCTCTACATAATGCACCGGAATCGTACCAGCGGGTACCCGGTCAATAAGCACCTTTGTTACCTGCTTTGCTGCTGCTTTTCCAACATTTTCACCACGAGCACCAAACGCAAAGGGTGCCTCACCATCTATGGCAGCCCACGGTTCTGCAGCGTAGAATATTTTGCCATATTGCTTACAGAGCTTAGCTATCCCATCACTAATGCGCCCAACAAAGCATCCCTGCACGTACATAACAAGATCAACAGACGCGAGAATTCCTTGAATCATAAAAAGACCAGCTTGATTTGCTTCGATCGGCATAAGCATCACATCAACACCCCTTGCATGGCAATAATCTTTAACCGCTAGAGCAGCAAGTTCTATGTCCGGCCCAGCAGCCGTGCAATAGGGTAAAGCAATGCGTTTTATATCAGGCAACAACTCAAGTAAAAGTCTAATGTTTAACGCTGGATCCTCAGGCAAGCTAGCGGTACCGGTAACATTACAGCCTGGAAACCTATCTGAGTACACCAATCCAAGCCCAGTAGGATTACTCGCTCCAGCAAAAATAAGGGGCGTTTGAGGGGCTCTTTTCGCAATAACACCCTTGGCTATTTGCGCAAGCCCTGCACCAACAGCTACGACTATATCTGGTTTTTTGTCTAATACCTTCTCAACAACAGAATCCTCATTAATTTTGTTCCTTGGATCGGTATGGTAAATAACCGGAATAAAGCGCACCCTCTCCTCTTTTGCCAACATAGTGCATATCCCTGCCGTAACCGCATCATGATAGCGTAAATTTTTTGTTACAATAGCAACGTATTTCACCTGCCGTTTATCAGTAATTGCTGCCTTGTTTATGAAATTTGATAGAGTAAATCCAATCATTATGTTGATGCTCGAAAAAGCAATCACTGCTACAACTTTTTTTCTCATCTAGACTACCCAACAATCAACAGTTCATTGCGAATCGCTAACAACAAGGCCTCATTAAGCTCCAAACCTTGCAATTTAGCTGCCGTTAGGTTGACCATCATTTTTCTGTCATTAGGAAGATGCAAGATACCGATTTCTTGTGTAGTTTTCCCTTCATCCAAGATGGCGCACGCTTGCGTAATTAACCCCTCGCCGATAGAACTGAAACTTGGTGCCGCGTATACAAGCGCAGCACCATAGGCAATATGGGCAGCGTTATTAGAAAAAAAAGTAACATGATGTTGATTACACAAGTTAATAAGCGATTGACTGTATATATCAAGAAAGCTCCCCTCAAAACACCACAACGTATCAACAGTCACTAGCATGTTATTCAAATCTTTTGGATAAACTCCCACGATCATAACCGGAAACAAGATACACGATACACCATGCGCCTCAAAATAGTCGCGAACTCTCTCTAGCAACTGCTTAATGAGGCCATTTTCTGCATATTCATAAAAAGGAATAACGATTTTCTTCATTGAAGGCTTAATAATAAGTAGCAGTCGTGCCACAAAAACCCATGATGGTGCTTCACGATATACCCCCGTTATTTGCGATGTTGCCTTTAAGTCAGGCAATATGCCCATCCTCACAGGATCTGTTACCCCACCAAACACTACAGGGGTTTTTACATTGTTCTCACGCACGAACTTGGTAACAACATCAGTCCACAAGGCGCCAATAGGCATAATCAGGTCGTAACCGTTATTGACAACCTCTTTTACTTGCTCATACATAATTTGAGGTAAAGCCTCCCGGCAAAAAAACATTATAAGACTTGAACTACACTCCTCTGCGCTGCGGTTATTCATAGCCTCCAAACAGCTCCAGCCAACCTGCCGATGATAGGAATAGTAGGCTCGAGTCATCATCGCAATTCTTTTCATTTTCATAGATTGATCTCGCTCTGTTCAGGTACCAACTCTCCCCTCAGAATGCCAGCCTCGCCTAGCAAAACATCGCCATATACACTGCTGCTTTTGCATAAACATAGAAGGGCTTCATCAAAGGTTAATCCAAGCTCTGCTGTCGCGGCATTATTTATGGCCACTCGACGTGCATTTGAACCTAAATAAGTTATAGGTAATGCAGTAAAAGGAATATCCAACCAAAGAGCGTTAAACGCCATACCAGCAAGAGCTTTTCCTGTTAACTCAGAATCAGCAACATACCCAAGAGGAGCGCCTGCCGCTATCATTTCTATCGTGCTAGCAAAGATCACTATTCCACGACGCTTACACTCCTTAACAAGAGAGTCCTTATAAGATTGAATGTTACAGCCCTCAAAACAGGTCAACGTATCAACCGTCTTAAGAAATGGTCGAATACGCTCAATGGGAGACTCATCAGGATAAAATGGAACAATGGTAACTTTAACATTCCGCCCAACATAGTACTGCTGCCCAAGGGCCGCTGCATTTGCAAGGCCGCCACTGTCACCGCCAACACAGTAAGTAATAAGCAAGTGCTTCATCATTGGGCGCAGCAAACTGAGAACGTTAAAATGGGCCATATACAAAGGCTGGCCAGCGCTCACGCCCGTCGTCCTGTGATGGTTTTCTGGAGTAGAAACCAAACCAAGAAAGTCAGGTCGGTCGACACCTCCGAAGAACTGAGGAATATCAAGTTTGAGTTCGTTAAGAACGTACCTCGCCACCTGGCTACATAAAGCCCCAACGGTTACAATTGCATCTGGATTGCTTAGGGCAATTCTTTTCATCGTCTCATAAGCTTCATTCCATGCCATACCAGCAGGAGCAAGGCTCACTCGTGGGACAGATATCGTTCTACGCCCAATCTCATCACAAAAACCCTTAGTAAGACGGCGGTGAAATGGGAGATCCTTACTCAAAACCGCAATGTCAAAGTTTTTAGAGCGTAGTTCCTTCTCGCTGATCTGCTTTGGACCAGCTGCAAAAAATTCACGCGACATCTAATATACCTCCCCAGCAAGCAATGCTAACTCCGGTGTAACAACTACCCCCTGCGATGCGGCAGTCTTTTGATTAAGAACCAACATGTGATTGAACAGGAATTATCCCCGCATGTATTTTCTGTCTCAATATGCTATCGGCAAGCTGCATAACTTTTTTTCCAATCAACGAAGCTTCAACCCCATATCCAAGCGCTGCCCCACCACGAACACACTCAACATCTTTGGCAAATAAGGTAACACCGTACTGACTACAAAGCTTCACTAGCACATCATTTACGTCGGCAATTGCATCGCCCGCAAGACACATAACCGTATCCACTCTATCCATAAAAGGAATAATACGTTCCTTTGCTTCACTAATATCTCTCAATGGCAAGGGAATCGCAAAAACACCATGTTCATTAAAATAGTCTTTAAGCTTGTTGGATACTGCTTCCAATATCCCTGCCGAAGCAGTATGGAAATACGGAATCAAAATGTTCTTCGCTGTTGGTTTAGCCGCCAGCAATAGCCGAGCCGGCTCAAGGTAATCAACGGGTGCTAATGAAACCCCCGTTACTGCTTCAGGTCGCACTCCTAACGACGAAACAAGTCCTTGCTCAACCGGTTCACCAGGCCCCGCAAAAATAACTGGTACGGCAGCACGCCTTCGACGAGAAATAGAGACACATGCTTGAGAAAATGTTACCCCAACAGGCACTATGAGATCAGGCTTACTCATAAAAGCCTCTTCAGCCATCGTCTGGTAGATAATTTTGTCCATGCCTTTAACATAAAAATAGCGAATCTCACATCCATTTTTAAAATAATCCGCAGCACTTGCTTCAATGCCGTTGCACACCTGGTTAAAAAATGGCGAGTCTTTCGTCAAAACTGCAATACGCGGCTTTGAGTGGGTAAACTTACGAACCCACATATAATAACCAAAACTACCTGCCAAGGCTCCTAAGGAAAAAACAACCCACACGGCACGATTAATACTCACTCGTATCTTCACAGCACGCCCATCCCATACTATGCGAAAAGAGGAGCGCCCCCACAGAATAACGCTCCTCTTTTGCCCCTAATAAATTGCCTGAATATCTCGCATGCTCAGCAAGTCAATCTTTTCTTGCGTCAGATCGCGCACTTGCTTAAGAATACTACTTACGTTTTTGTGCATAACCACCTGCTCTTCCGCAACGGCCAACCCCAACTGATGAAGTGGCTTATGCAACGACGCACTGCGACGGATAAAGTCAATGAGAATAGGGACATGAGCAACAGCCGATGTACCAAAACCAATTGCTGCGCCATGAGCAACCGAGGAAAGGTCGCATGCAAAATGAACTATCTTATTTTTGTCACAGAAAGCAGATATTTCTCTCGCCAACGAATACACTGTATCATCACGCAATGTAATAATCGCATCGAAAAGAGCAGCTAACGGCATTAGACCACCCACAACATCCATGCCATCGGCGAGATGTAATCGGATAGTACGCATGCCATTTTTAGCACACTCCACCGCCAGCTTTTCTGCTTCAGCTTCTGTTTCTGCATAAGCAAGATCAGAGCCATGACGAACCCCAGAGACAATCGCTACGGTTTTTACAGCTTTGCTGACACTTTTTAGAGACCTGACTTGAGACTTAACGGTACGAGCACCGGTCATGTAGATGCCATTGGTATTTGGTAACAAACGCCCTTCAAAGGTCAACTCGAGCTTCTCAGGGTCACCGGTCACACAAAATAATTGAGGAATATCACTTCGGCTGTAAGCATACCGTACCCGGCAGACCTCCGCACTGGCCACATTGCCAACGGTCAAAAGAAGCGCTCGTTTCTTTGCATTTCTCGCAAAAAACGGGTGTTTCACTATCTTTGCCGCTAATTCACTATCAGATTCAGTAGTTAAGATATGATCAAAGTCCGGCGCTTTGCCATCTTCCATCCAATCGCCTACTGCATTTTTAAATGCGCACATAAAATCATGGGCCCACGCATTATTGTGTTGATTAAACACGAATGCAATTGGGCCCTGAATATTCTCTTTAAGTTTCTCAGCGTCGAATTCCACGCGAAATCCGGCAACCTCGAAAGAAACGAGGTGTTTCGCTTTGCCTTTTGTATTGAAGTGGAGGGATCCGCTTCGTACTAACTTCATAATACATCCTTTTACTCGTTTGGTGTTGAACTAAAAGATTACAAATACAACCACGGTTGTACGACATATCCTATACCAAAAACCATGTTTTGCAACCCCCCAAAACCAACAAAAAGCACTATGAAATAAGTATTTTTACTTATTTAAGACCCCAATCCTTCCAATAACCGCTCCCAATCGAACATTGCCATCCCACCCTTTTTCCTCTAAAGTCCTGCCCATCGATTAATCACGCATGCGAGGGGCCTTTCATGGAACAAGTTCACACCGGGGAAACGTGGCGTACCTTATGTTGGTACTGGCTGCCAGAACTCATTATTCTATTCATCACCGTCGCCCTACCACCGCTCTTTGACGCCTACCTCGTCGCAAGCCTCCATTCAACCACCTCGTACGGCGCGCTGGGCATGGCCACCAACTTCTTGCATACTCTGGTAAAACTCTCTGAAGCAATTCCGGTTGCCGCTATTGCCGTTATCGGCAGGCACAACGGAGCAAAAAACCACAAAGCCTCCGGCACCCATTTCATTAATACCCTTTGGACAGCCATTTTTCTGGGTTTTGCGCAGCTCGTGGTCATCTACCTCTACGCCCACCGCATTTATGAATGGCTTGGCGTACCGGCCGATATGGCGCTCATCGGGACACCTTTCCTCCGATTACGATCAGTCAGTGTACTCCTCGCCTTCATCCTCCTTTCTATTCTTGGCTTTATGCGTGCCATAAAAAATACCCATACCCCAATGCTCATTACCCTGGCCGGTAGCGTCATCTACATGGTTAGCAGCGTCGCACTCGTCAGCGGCCGGTGGGGACTACCGAGCTGCGGCATCTATGGACCGGCCTTTGCCGCCCTTTTGGAATATAGTTCAATGCTTTGCCTAGCCCTCTGGCGTATTTATCGCAGTCCAGTCTATGCCCCCTACTTTGCCCACCTTCGCCTTTTCGCCATTGATTGGCGTGCCATTGGCGCCATCATCAGCTTCAGCATCCCAGTCATCATTGATAAAAGCGCCCTTTCATTTTCGTATGTATGGCTCTCTAAAATGCTAGCCACCATGGGCCCAATCTCCATCGCAACCTTTGATATCATAAAGAACTTGGAACGCTCTGCCATTATGCCTGCCGCTGCCTTTGCACAGGTGGTAACCATGCTCGTCAGTAATCACTTGGGAGCCCAAGAGTTTGTCGAGGCCAAGCTCACCATTCGCAAAGTTCTCATTTTCACGTGCGTTATCGTCTCCAGCACCTTACTTGTCCTCAATATACATGCTTCCTACTTTGTCAGTTTGCTTTCACCAAACACCGAAATAGCCTTCTTTGCTATTCCATTATTGCGCATCTTAAGTTGCCTGGTTATCTTTGACTTTGCGCAACTCATTATGGCTGCCGCGTTACGAGGAGCCGGCAAGGTTAAAACTGTTATGTGGACCCGTTTTCTTATCTGTGGTCTTTTCTTTTTGCCGATATCCTATATCCTATCACGCTGTTCTTTCGAAGATGCAAGTACAAAGTTTTGTCTTATTTATGGCATGTTTTACATTAATGCCGCCCTTATGGGGTTTGCCTTTTGGCGGCAATTAGCCAAAAGCAGCTGGTATGAAAAGCGTATTTAAAGCACATTTTTAACCACAAGGAGAAAGTATGGTTGCACCACAAGAAATGGTGATGCTTGGTTCTATTTTGTTGCTACTTTTTGGCAGCATCCTCATTTCAATCAAAACACGATTTATTCAGATTCGTGCTATTCCTCACATGTTCGCCCTGCTCCGGCAAAGCTTTGCCAGCACCGAACAGTCAGCCTATACGATTAAAGCACATAAAGCGCTGTTTTCTGCGATGGCAACCACCATCGGCATCTCAAACATTACCGGGCCACTCATTGCCATTCACTACGGGGGACCAGGGGCCATGATGGGCTACCTTCTCGCAACCATTTTTGGCAGTGCAGCTACTTTTGCTGAAGTTACCTTTGCACTCAAGTTCAAAGACCCAGCGTCTGATGAAAATCGTGTCGGCGGGCCTATGTATTACCTTAAAAAGGTATTCCCGGCTTTCATCCCGGCAGCCTATTCATTTTTTGGAGCCATTCTCATTATCATCTGGTCTGGCTCACAATCAAATCGCCTTGCAAGCATGGTCTCACCCTACGGCACACCAAGTTGGCTCTGCGGTGGATTACTCGCAGCATTTACACTTTTTGTCGTCATTGGTGGCATCAAGCGCGTAAGCACCGTAGCAGAAAAACTTGTTCCATTCATGTTTATACTCTACGCAGCTATCATGATTTGGATTTTGGGCTGCAACGTCTCTCTCATTCCGCACGCTCTGTGGCTTATTTTGAGTAGCGCACTCTATCCAAAAGCAATCGGTATTGGCGCCGCGGTTGCCAGCGTTGCTAACGCAATGCGCTGGGGACTTTCAAAAGCATATATGTGTAATGAATCTGGCATTGGCACGGCCACCATTCCACATTCAATGGCAAACACTGAAAACGCTGTTGACCAAGGTATTTTGTCTATTGTTTCGGTGTACTCAAACGGCATTCTTTGCATACTGTCCGGGTTGGTCGTGCTGGTAACGAATGCCCATAGCAATTTTAACCATGATAGCCTTGGCGCAATCACCAAAATTTTTGCCGAATACTTTCCGTTCATTGGCCCGTCAATTTTGCTCTTTAGTGCGACCCTTTTCGTGGTTACTACCGTTATCGGCAATAGCTACAATGGCAGCCAATTTTATAGCTACCTTTTCGGTAAACGCGGACTTTATATTTACTACGCCATAAACGCACTGAGCATCTTCTGCTTTGCAAGCATATCGGTTGATTTCACAACACGCATTGAAGATTACCTCATGATACCGGTACTCGTACCGCACATCATTGGTGTCGTAATCTTAACATTCCGCTACCATTCAATGATTACGCTTCAGCACTCGTCTCAGGAGTGTGTTGGCGCCACCCAATAAAATTTTTAACCAAAGGACTACACATGGCAAAACTACAACGCAGCGATATTTTAAAATTAGCTGAGCTTTCAGCGCTCAGCCTCTCAAACACCGAAGCTGACGCACTTTTAACCGATCTTCAAAACATTATTTCCTACGTTGACCAGCTCAATGAAGTAGCGCTGGATACTCATCAAACGGCAGTAAAAAACCAAAATATTTTTAGAGAAGATGTCGCACATGCAACCGACAGCACCCCACTTCTTGCACAAGCACCAGATCGCTTTGACGATTATTTTGTAGTACCAAAAGTTGTTGATTCTTCAAAGGACGCACAATGATCAACCCAAAAACAACCATTAAAGAGTTGCAGAAACTCATTGCAGCTAAACACGTAAGCACGCAAGAAGTAATCGCCTACTACCATGCCCGCCTCAAAAAGCATGCCGCAACTCTCAATTGCACGGTAGAACTTTTTGCCCCGTCAGAACCGGCCGCGTTTGGGCCGCTGTACGGCATTCCAGGAATTATTAAAGATAACATCTGTCAGCAAGGTCATAGTGCCTCTGCAGCATCTAATATGCTTAAAAATTTTACCGCTCCGTATGAAGCCACCGTTTCTGACCGCCTTAAAAAAGCGGGCGCAGTCAGCCTTGGGCGCGCAAACATGGATGAATTTGCTATGGGCGGATCGGGTGAATATTCTGCATATGGCCCAACAAAGAACCCATGGAACTTACACCATAGCCCTGGCGGGTCTTCTTCAGGATCGGCTGCCGCTGTCGGTGCAGGTCTGGTGCCATGGGCACTTGGCACCGAAACTGGCGGCTCTGTTCGTCAACCGGCCTCTTTTTGTGGATTAACCGGTCTCTATCCCACCTACGGACGGTTCTCTCGCTACGGTCTCATCGCTTTTTGTTCTTCTTTTGACCAGCCAGGACCGATCACTAAAACCGTCTACGATAACGCACTCATCGCTTCACAAATGTCTGGCGTAGACCGACATGATGCTTCAACTATCCAAGAAGGCCCACAAGATTTCACCAAAAATCTGACCGGCAAGCTACCAGAAGGGATTCGCATTGGCGTGTTGCGTGACAGCCTTGAATCAGCAGGCGTAGATGAAACAGTTAAAGCATCTTTTAGCCAAGCAATTGCTGACCTTGAAAAAATGGGGGCTAAAATAAGCTACATCAATATGCCAAACCTCAAATACGGCATTGCCGTATACTTTGTACTCAGTCGGGCTGAAGCCGCCTCAAACCTTTCACGTTTTGACGGCACACTCTATGGTGCTCGCCAGCATGGTGAAACCCTTCGTGAGATGTATGTAAAAACTCGCCACGATGCATTCGGCAAAGAGATTCAGCGGCGTATTCTGATGGGCAACTTTGTACTCTCTTCTGGCTATTTTGACGCATACTACGGCAAAGCCCAACAAGTTCGTACTATGATCCGCGCCGAATATGAGGAAGCATTTAAAGCGGTCGATGTTCTTATTAGCCCAACCGCTTCAACTCTGCCATTTACTCTTGGAGAAGCAGAGCGAGATCCACTGACATTATATATGGCTGATTATTTTACGGTACCAAACTGCATTACGGGCCTCCCGGCCTTGTCTATTCCATGTGGCTATGCATCAAACGGCTTGCCTATTGGCTTTCAATTCATGGGACCGGCCTTTTCAGAAGACTTGCTCTACCAAATTGCGTACGCATTTGAACAACAACACGACTACTACACGCAGTATCCAGCCGCGTTTATGGAGTAATTATGAGTTCTTTTTGGCATGAAACTATTTCCTTTGGCTCTCTGAAGGTGCCACGCGTTATGGCGGCACCCCTTGATGGTATTACCGACTCGCCACTCCGCCAGCTGATTCGTCGCTACTCAAAAACAGAGCTGCTGTTTACTGAGATGCGCCACATTGCGTGTGTGGCAAATTCACGTGTTCCAACGCTATTTGCCTATGAAAACTGCGAACAACCCCTGGCGTACCAAATATCAGCGAATAATACGCGCTGGCTCGCAGAAGCAGTTGAAGCGATTGTGCAACACAAGTTTGTAATGCTGAACCTGAACATGGGCTGCCCTGCGCCACAGGTTATTCGTTCAGGCTCAGGTTCCGCGCTCATGAACAATATCCCGCTGTACAAAGAGATTGTAACCGATTTGCAAAAAGCACTGAATGGCCGGATTCCGTTCACCATCAAAATTCGTTCCGGTTTTAAAAAAGCTAACGCCGTAGAGATTGCTAAAATCGCCCAAGACCTGGGGGTTGAAGGTCTGATTATCCATCCTCGCCTCCAAACTGGTGGCTTTACGTCCCCGCTCGATTATGACATTACCGCAGCGGTAAAGCAGGCAGTCACTATGCCAGTTATCTTTTCTGGCAACATTAACAACTACTCGCGCATGGTCAAAGTTCATGAGCGCACCGGCGTTGATGGATTTATGATTGGTCGAGCACTCTGGGGATGCCCATGGAAGATGCATGAAATTATGGAAGAGGCGACTGGCCGGACCTTTACCATCACTGTTGCAGAAATGGTACGCGTTGCCCGCATGCACCTTGATTTGAACATTGCCCTCTACGGCTCGCGCGGCGTTAACCCATTTAAAAAACAGTTGCCACAGTACATTCGTGGTGTTGAGGGAGCTGCCCAGCTTCGCTCTTACCTTGTGCGACTACAAACCGCAGAGGAAATGGCGACCGCCCTTGATAATATCCTCGTTTCATGTTAGAAATGTCCCCTCTTAAGCATTTCTGATCTTTTACTATCGCTTTCTAAACGTAACGTGCGCGCCCGTAGCTCAATTGGATAGAGTACCGGACTTCGAATCCGTTGGTTGCAGGTTCGAGTCCTGCCGGGCGCACCAGCCTTCGCCTTTGCGACACCGCAAGGTCGTCGCAAAGAGGCTACGGCTGGCAGGCCAGCTTTTTTAAAGGCCGTCCGCCAACAATCTCTTTATTCTCTCACACCACTTTTGGTATCATAAAACATATATAAGCCCATCAAACTTCAAGAACTCCGGGGGATTTTTAATGAAAAAAAAGTTACTTCTTCTCACGCTTGCGCTTTTGGGCGGGCACATTTTGACCGCGGCAACAGCAGCTCCACAGGCCACAATCAAAACATCACAAATAGTAGAGGACGCCACGGGACTTTACGCAAAGATAAGTCCGATCAAAAGCGATAAAGAGGCCGTTGAGCAATTAGCAAATGATCTCACCAATACAGAACACCTGAGTAACCCTGCCGTATTGACAGAAAAGCTACAGACAATCGGAGACTGGATTGAAGATGGACGCCGTGACTTTTTTAACTCTGCAAGTGCTTGCTCTTACGACTACACAGACCTTTTTAAGCTTACCCAGGAGCACATGAGAGAACTTGAGGCGCAAGGCATACAACCAACCAGCTCATATTGGTGGGAAAACATGCGTTCAGGCGCAGCCTTGAACCAACAAGGATTGCGAGACTGGCTTTCAAAAGTTGAACTCAAACCAGACGCTGACCGAGTAGCCACTGATCATTACTATGGTTATACCTTAGAGTATAACTCACGACGAAAAAAACTCGTAGCAACCTTCAGAGCAGCAAAACACCTGTACAAACTCGAAAAGGCGCTGAACGAGCAACGAGCCTACCTTGTCAACATGCGGGGCCGAATCGCCCTCGAGCGAGAAACAACTGCCGCAGAAGCCGCAAACAAAAAAGCATTGAGTGTTGCGGATGTTGCGGGCCAACTTGCCGTAGCAGAAGCAACCCGCAAAGCTAAGGAAGAAAAAGACAAGGCCAAGCAAGAACGCATAAAAGAACAAGGCAAAGTAGCCGTCGATCAAATCAAAGCACAAGGGGACGCAAGTGCCAAAATTGCTGAACTGCAACAGCCGACCCTCATCGCTCAACACAAAGAAACTGTGGCGGCAGATAAATTAAAACATGATGCCACTCTGCTGGCGGACAAAGAAAAACATACTGCCACGATGCTCGCAGACAAAGAACAACAAGAAGCACGCCTCAAGGCACGAAAGAGCCTGGTACAATTCGCTATTCCTGCGCTTACCATAGCCACTATCCTCGGGATTGGCGGTTACTTTGGCATACGCCACTACTACCAACCACGGCCAACAATTATTGAACGCGCCGACACCTCAATGCTCAGTCGTATGGATAAATGGCGTGGCTTTAAAGTTCCAGCCTCAAACCTTGATGCCGTTATCCTTGAGCCAAGCTTGGCACAACAAGTTATTGGTAAGTTTGCCGGTATTGTCCTAGCAATTCAAAAAGGCTTTCCACTTAGTAACATGATGTTCTACGGCCCTCCAGGAACTGGTAAAACCATGGCAGCTCAAGCTTTTGCTCGCCGACTCTATGAACAAGGCATTGCCGACCACGTTATTATACGTGGGCCAGCATTTAAGCGCCTTGGCTCCCCTGCTAAAGCTCAAGAAGCTCTCGCCAACATCTTGCGGTGGGCAAGCAAAAATAAGCGCCCGGTAATCTTGGTATTTGACGAAGCTGAAACAATGTTTGCTGATCGTGACTCAAATTTTGCAAACGAAATGACCAACGACCTCACTACCACCATGCTCAGCTTCTTTGAACGTGGCATTCATGGAAAAATGATGTTTATTTTCTCTACCAACTACCCAGACCGGATCGAGAAAGCACTTCTGAATCGTATCGACGGCTCAAACCATGTCGAATTCACGGCGCCTGGACAAAGAGAGCGAGAATCCCTACTGGACAGCTACCTCAAACAACACCTTATCGACCGCGGTCTCAGCGTTAGCGATGAAATTCGCCGAGAAAAAGCGTTGCTTGCACAAAAAATGGATGGACTTGTGGGACGACAAATTGACTCTCTGGTTGCCCAAACGATTTATGCCATGCTAAACAAAGGCAATTCTATGCTTGACCTGCAAACCTTGGAGGTCGCGATTGAGAATGCTCGGCGCTCCCTACAAAAAAATCAAGTCTTAGAACCGCTTGTTCGCTAATCTTGTCACCGTGCCTATTTTTCTTTAGACTCCTCCCGCCGTCGCAATTTGATGTGCTAACGCACCCCAAATTGTCTATGGCGTGGCAAGCCTCTCCTACGCTACGCCGGCTTGCGACGTCGTTAAAACTATGATGGCGGACAAGCCCTTCCCAAAATGTACCGCGTAGCCGTGCTACGCACCACAAGCATGTGTGTGTCTATAGCTCAGTTGGATAGAGCGAGCGATTCCTAATCGCTAGGCCGTAGGTTCGAATCCTATTAGACACACCACCCTCCTCCGCACACGCTGTGCGCGCATAAAGCGCGCAAGGTGTGTCTACGGCGTGGCGGGGCCCTCAAAGGCACCACAAAAGTTTAAGCGCCGTAAGACCGCCGTCAGTGTGTTACGCAGCCCATAGGGCAAGTGCGGGGAGGGTGTCGCGCCATAGCCAAGCTGCCGAGTAGGCAGTTTGCGACGGCGGACTTCATCCGCAAACTCTCAAATAAGCCTTTAATTCGGGGTTTTCTTCCCCATGGTCCTCAGTACGCCCAGCGGGGCCTGCCACGCCATAGACAATTTGGGGTGCGTTAGCAAATCAAATTGCGACGGCGGGATGACAAAAGCCCAATCCTAGCGTATAGTTAGAGCATTCTTAGATATTTAACGTACATACTAAGTAAGGACTGGGGTTGTGCTCTTATGAATCAATTCATGCTGCCACTCGTAATAATGAGCGGTTGTCTCATTACGGGACTACTCCTCATGGCTGGTTACTACCTTTATCTCTGCTACGAACATCATAAAATAAAGCGACTACAAAGCGCTGCACAGAAGAAATTAGAAACGGGTCTAACCACCGTCGACCACCCGGTGATGCGGTACAGCGATTACAAAAAAAATTTTGGCTCTCGATCTCGCGATATTGCCATCATTGGACTTTCAAAGCAACCGGACACCATCGAAACCATTGCAGAATTCACGGAAACGATGCGTGAAAATGGCTCGTACATCTACCATTTCACCAATTATTGGGGAAGTGCTGACCAAAAAGAGACGCAACGAATTGTTTCCAGCGTAATTTTAGACAACTATCACGGGCTCTTCACCATCGGCAGCAGCCTAACCAAGCTTGCAAAAAATATTAGCTACACGCACAACAAACAAACTCCTATCGTTTTTGCCCGAGTCCATGATAACCACTGGCGCAAAGAACAGGAAAAAAAGCCAGCCGCTCATATGACCGGCATCACCGTTCTTGATTGTTGGGCATACCGCATTAAAATGTATCTTGCGGTAAAGCCGTTTATGCGCGCCGCACTCGTACCACTGACACACTCCTCTCTTTATGAAGCAGCACAAGAAGTTGCAGCTGTTCTCAATAGTTACGGCATCATGCCACATCTAGTACGCGTCCACGGCACTGAAGACTTGCTCAACTCCATCTCCGAGCACGCAGATAAAATTGACAGCATCATTCCAATACGCGATGCATTCACTCCTGATGCCTGTACTGCAATTGCCAAAAAATGCTCCGAGCATGGCATCACTTTTTTCAGCCCATTTCTCAACGATATTAATTATGGTGCAGCAGTTGCACTCAACACAATTAACGAACGATTTGGCTACCACGCAGCTCAGAAAATGCTTGCCATTCTAGAAGAGAATCGCGCACCAAAAGACGTTCCCATTCTTACTCTCGACCAAACCCATCCTTACCAAATGCATTTCAACCAAATGGCTATGCAAACCCAAGGACTTGATTCTTCTCGCATTACCGCCCTCGCCCTCCAATACAGCACAAAGGTTTCCGCAACGGTGGATAAGGACATAGAACTTACATGAAAATTCCTGTAGTGCCGCTCTTATTTTTCAACGCTTTTTTACTTACGCTCGGCATTGGATATCTTGCACACCAGCCGCATGCAACCACGCACACAGGACCCACACACAAGATATGGATTAGTCACGGCATTAACGATATCCCGCTTATAGCTGAAGAAATAGGGCAACCGGATGTTTTTACCATTGGAGTACTTGTATATGGCTGTTCACCACTTGTTGAAGCTCTCATTACAGAATTTGAACAAACATTCAAAAAGGCAACCGGAACAACATGTAGCATCCACCTACACACTGCCGAAGAGAACTATACGCTCTTGAGCGCTATGGCACATAAATTGTTAAATGCAGCGTACAATCTTATATGGGTGATAGGATTGCAACCGGCACAAGCCGTTGCTGGTCTTATCCCAAAACATACCCCAACCACCCCCATAATGCTCAGCAGCCTCCCGTGGGATGGACTCACGGAGCTTCTACAAGAAAATCCTTCCTTAAAAACCTACACCACCGGCTGGGGGGGGTCGTATAATTGGACCCGTCGCATAGAAATACTCAAGAAGCTAGTACCAAATATTCGAAAAGCACTGTTCTTATATAATACCTCTCGTGATCCATCCTGCCTTGATGGAATCAAAGCTGAACTCGACCAGCACGGCATTACACATACAGAAGTTGGTATAGAAAATATTAACACCACTTTCAATTACTTGCGCAACGCTCTCGAAGATATAGATGTTATCATCGTGCTTCGCGATTCTGGGATGGTTCCTGCCATGGATAAATTGGTAGCACTGGGAAACAATTATCACGTTCCTATTTTTGTATCAGATACGATTAGTATCGAGCGTGGAGCTGCATGTGGCGCTTGTTCGCACGAAGGAAGCGCCAGCCATTATAGCGTTTGGTTTGCTAGAGAAATGTTGATTCACAAAAAAAAACCGAGCGGAATTTCATTCATTCATATTAAAGACTGGGATATCGATCCAATACTCAATAAAAAGACAAGCACAAGCACTCTACAAAACACTAAAACCCCCAAAAACATACAATTTTTAATGAAGCATGGCATAGTAATTAAGGAATCAAAGCATCACAATCAAAGGGCCGTATATGATGTATAATGACTTTATACTTTTAGCAATCGCCTGCATCGTCGTGGTAGGCATGCGCTATCTGTATCATAAAATCCAAGCGCTACGCAACCTCCTAAACTATCTAAAAGAAACGCGAGAGCATTACACTATTGTCGTTATTAAGCCATCGGTAATTCCTGCGATTGCTGAAGTAATTAGGCCCTTCATTGCGCATATGAAAAAGTATGCCTCTTTTGAGTTTGAAACGGTCGATTGCGTTCATAATCTTAACCGTGACAAGGCTCAGGAATGGGTAAATTACGCTATTGACTGTAAAGCGGACCTTATTCTTGCAATCGGCCTTCTGTCGAGCGAAGTTGCTTTTAACGCCATGAAAATGCACCATAAAAAAATCCCTATCATTTCTGCTGGTTCACCAATGGGCTACAACGTCACGCCATTTGAAGCAATGCAAGCAACCACTCCATTGACTGCTGTGTGCTCAAAGATGAACTGGGAACGCAACATAGCACTTATGAATCGCGTGAATCCCCGGGTAAAAACAGTTCTAATCATTTATCGTTCCGTAGACGAAATTTCGCATAACAACTTAAAAGAAAAAAATGCTATCACTGCTGCACTTCGCAAAATGCACATCTCCTGGCGCATGCACCACGTCCCGAATATCGACAAGAGCACCGAACTAAATACTCATTTGCTTGAAACCATAGACATGATTGTTCTTTCCCGCAGCAGCGAAATATTGCGGTATTCCTCCCGCATTGCCCGAGAAGCTCAGCAGTTTAATGTTCCGGTCTTTTCGCCAGACATTTCTTGTCCCGATGTATTTATTGGAATCACCGAATGCCCAGAACGAGCAATGGGCATTCAAAGTGCTAAGTACGCTATTGAAATACTCGAAGATAAGGTATCGGCCTCAACACTACCTCTTAAAGAAATTAGTAGCGACACAATGGTGGTCATCCATCCGCAAACTGCCTCGCCTATAACTGCAGCGATGGTAATTGGAAACTTCCTTACACAAAGTAATCATGTGGCACTATCGCTCATAACCCCTAACAATGTGGTAGAAAAAAAATAAGGACAAAATCTATAGATACAAAAGCAAAGATGAAGAGAGGGCGGATAATCAGTTTAAACTGATTATCCGCCCTCTCTTCATTAAGACTTATATCTATTATAGAAACGAATTATCTGGAAGTTTTTCGACGACCGCAACCGCTGCTTTTTGCTCAGCGTCACTACCAAAAATACCTGCTCCTACTAAAATCCCATGCATCTCATTAAACTTTTGATAAATCTCGCCAAGCCGACACCCACGATAGAGAACTATTAATCCATAAGTATTCTTTTGATAAGGGTTCAACCCATCACCCGAACGAGATGAGGCTTGACGAATGATTGCGTCGCGCTCTCCCGGAGCGCTGATTGCAAGGACTCTCTTAATAAAATCCGCCACAAAAACGTGCGGATCTTTCCCGCTCATGGCCGCAAGCGCAGACTGATATTTAGCGAGCACAGAACTTGCCGCCAATTGCAGCGTGTCACTCAATACCGCCGGAATTTTTGGCGCCTCTGCCAAAGACCCCACACTCGCGCCGACCTCCGCTAAATGACCAACAACCCGCGCCAGCGGATGGTCATACGACACATCTGCTGCCAAGGCAACCAAGTAAGCGGAAAAAATCATATTACCCAAGACAAGCAAAGAAACACGGTCATCAAAAGTCAGTAATTCATCCGCCGCTATACTTTGCTCAAGCTCAGAAATACCAGGAACGGTAGTATCACCCTTGCAAGCCCGTTCAAGTACTAAATCCATACCAGGCACGCCTGATGCTGCAAGTTGCTCAAGTGCTTTGGAATAATACTCGCTCCCCGCATATTTAGTAATGAGAACGTCACTTATCAACGCACGCGCACAAATGTCAGGATAAAAAGACATGTTAATCTCACAACCACAAGGGCTCACCGATCTAGGCATATCCATTAAGCTCTCGATCCCACGCTTCTCGCCCCTACTACCACCACTCGACACGGAACCAGAGCGGGCCTTCTTCGTACACTTCCCAGAAGCGATTGGCGAACCACCAGCCGCATCCGATGAAAAACCATGAGCGCCCCCCCTAGGCGGCGGAGTAACCGAGAGAGAAAGCGCAGCAACTCTCGTATCGCACAACTTATCCTGATCCGATGCCACGACTACACTAGAAATTACTACAAACCCTAAACAGAGCCCCAACAATCTGGATGCTCTTCTTTCAACGAGAATGTTCATAGAACCCTCACTTTTTACAACACAAACAACTAACAAATACCCGAGACAATTTGATGAAACTACGTCAACTCAGCATGTCTCGACTTCCACGCTTTTGTACTGAGCTGAACCGCTACTAACGCATGTATCCGACAGGAGTTGTTATGAGTAGCCACCTTGCATGTCCAATAACAGTAACATGACTCTTTCTTATGTGCAAGTGTTGCCTCTAAATAAAAAACGCTAGCTGTACCTACGTAAAACACAATTTAACACAGCCTGAAGAAATGTGAGAACGATTTCCGAGCTGAAAGATCGCAGGCAAAAACAACCAGGGGTGTCATCATAGACAGATGTAAAAAACATGGTAATATCTTCCTGCTATTTGTGTTTAACATCTCGCATAATAACAAGAAGGGTTCGATGAGGCTTTGGTCACGCATACAGCAGACATTTACACGGCAAAGAAAGCACTCAGAACTTCATATTGCCATCTTAGCACCACGCTCAAGTGGAACTATTGAAAAAATAATAAATCTTACTCTCCAGTACCTCAAGGCAAACACTTCACGCCAAGTAAAAGTTACACAGTTCAATGGGGTCACTGACGAATCGCAATTCACCTTGTTTCTTCGTGAAGCTGAGCACGCTAACTTCGACCTTATCTTTGCGGTCACCGGCCTAGCTGCTGCCCAAGCCCGTCAAATTTACAGCGACCATGGCATTGTCATCCCAACACTTATTGTCACCCGCCAAGAATTCCTGCCGCATCCTATGCCAAATCATATGAGCGCGCTTCTTATCGCAAACAATGCCGCCTTCGCTTTTCAGCTCATCACCACCAGCTTCCCCAAGATAAAAAAGTTAATTATCTGCTCACACAAGGTTCTTTTTAAGCGATCTCAAGAAATTGCAGACATGCAGGCCCTTTGTGCTGCGAGAGGAATCGAAATAACACCAATCCATCTTCCACAGTCGCTTACAGAGCTTGCGGTAGAAATTCAAGAACACGCGCCAACGGCTGGGGCTCTCTTTATGCCTATCGATAGCGAAGCATTCAGCGCGATGCCCGATATTATACAAATGGCTCATCAGTACGGCTGCCCCGTTGTAGCAAGCGAACTATTAGCAATTCAGTATGGAGCCGATATTGCTTTTGGTTACCCACTTCAGTCTTTTGCTGCCGAATGTGCACAACGATTACTTCACATACTTCAATACCCAAAGCGAGACATTCGCTTTGCACAAACAACGCGTGAAATCCACTGTTCTAGTAGTAAGCAAGATATCTTATTACGAGCACTTTCGACCCATCAGGTCGATTATCATTTTAAAATTATCGGTTGTATAAATAATGAAGAAAGTGAGCAAGGCCAATAACCGACTCAAGGGCAATGAGAGCCACAATCACCAGCGTCCAGCGCTTATGGAAAACCAAGTCTTGGCCGGTTTGCTGCACTTCATACAAATCACGGATGATATCCAACTTGCGTTGTACCCCTTCTCGCCATCGATCAATTGAAAGCTTTTTAACCAGTCGCTCATAAATATCTGAGTAATACTCATCCCCCGACATACGAATGCTATTTTCCAGTCGTTCAGTAATAACGGAGATATCAACCCGCAATTGTGCAAGTTCTGCAATAGAGGTGGCAGTTCGTGCCTTCGGCGAATCGAGATGATAGGTATAAAAGGTATGAAGTCGTCGGTCAAGAAGCCGGTCAAAATATTGCAACTCCAGAAGCTGGATAGTAACAAACTCAAAGAGTTCCATCGAATCGTAACAGGTGTCATCGTACACAAAGGACCCACCGCTATCAATAACCATAAGTTCATCACCATAGTACCCAGTACGCGACCGCAAAATCATATCTTGCTGATAAAAAGAAAGCAGATCGACCTCAAGGCGCAATAATGAGGCTATGTCTCCGCCATATGTTTCCATAAGTTTGTCGCTCGGAACTGTGCTTCGTTGCGGACTGATATGCACCGTAAAATAATCATTCTTCAGGTTACAAAATTGTGGACTCGTCACCGCGCTGTGGATTTTTTTAAACGTTTCATAGGCGTGAGAGTCTGAAATTTGGTCATATTCGCTTTTCAGTTCAATCAAGCGCTTTTTTAAATTTCCCAGCGACCCTTTAAATGGGATGCGGTAGCAATACGAAAGCACACCAAATCCATGAATTTTGCTCAAAACAAAGCATTGTGGCCGAACATTTTCATCATCAATCGTCTGATCAATCGCCTCGGTACCAGTAAAATGCTCATACCCTTCTCCCTCAGAAACCAAGTTTGGCCCACGAAGATGGTAGGAAATAGGAATATGATAGTTTTTGAACCGAACCGATAGCGGCATACTATAAGTAGAAACTAGATGCTGAGATTTAATCATCTCAAGATCAATGTCATCACCAATATCATACGCGTAGAAGAATATTATATCGCCGGCAAAAGTGTCGCGTTGCATGGAAGCACCATTAAGAAATTAAAGCAAATACAGCGTTAGTGTAGCATGACAAACCATTTTCCAGAACGGTTTATGCTTATTTTGTCTCTTCGCGCTTAAATTGCATGGTGTTTAGCGGATGTTTATCATCACACATTCGCGCCAATTCTGCCGATGAAACATGAGTATAAATCTCAACGGTCGAGAGGGAAGCATGTCCCAACAACTCCTGGATTACCCGCAAGTCAACCCCCTGGCTCAATAGATGCGTGGCAAAAGAATGGCGAATTTTATGCGGGGTCAATGGCCGTTCAACCTTTAGTAATCGACGATACATTTCACAAATCCGCTGCACCGTACGTTCCGCTATCTGCCCGCCGCTGGGGCCGACAAACAATGCGGTACTCTCAATAAATCCGAACGCTGCCCGCTCATACTCTATATAGTCTTCCAATGCCTTTTTTGCTTTGCTTCCAAACAAGACAATGCGCTCCTTGCCCCCTTTGCCAGAAACGCGAACCATTTTTGTCTGCATATCAATATCGGCAATCCGCATGTGCGTAAGCTCACTACACCGCACCCCGGTGGCATATAACATCTCCATAACAGCTCTATCACGGTAAGGATGCCGGGATGGAAGTTCTTCAACTTTTATTGTATCCAATAAGTAAGTCATTTCATCCATGCTCAATGTCGACGGAAGCCGCTTCTCAAGACGAGGGGTCTTTGTATTAACCTCAAGGGTAATCCCCTCTTTCTTCAAATAGGCAGAAAAGGAGCGTAAGCAGGAAAGCTTTCGGCCAAGAGTCGTTTTAAGCATTTTTTCATAAAATAAAGACACAATAAATCGCCGCAATACATATTCCGGTGTTGACGCTGCTGCTGGCCCCGCTTCTTCCACTCGCTCCCAGAAAGTCAAAAATTGCGCAAGATCCGATCTGTAGGCCCGCAGCGTATTAGATGAAACATTTTTTTCTTGCTCCATAAAGGCCAAGAAGTCGGTAACTTTATCTTTAAAAGCAGCGCAATTCATCGTCATTACTTTCATCTTAAGGGCAAAAAACACTTTTATTTAAACAAAAGCTTTGTATACTTGGAGGAGCCGTAACCTAGTATTTTTAGATAAATAAAGGAAGTTATTACTATGGCCCACCCATTTTTCTTCTTACTATCGCTCCTATCACTCTTGGCGCTCTCGACTCCCGCCCTGGCAGAAGTCACATTGACCATAAACTTTTCAGGATTAACCAATCACCCTCAGTTTCCAATTATTTTTGCGATTCTCGCCTTTGCCAGCGCACTAGTTGCCGGCTTTGCAGTTTTTCTACGGCACGCCGTCATCAAAACCATTCTCATGGCTAGCACCATTACCGGCGCCT
This sequence comes from uncultured Pseudomonadota bacterium, assembly GCA_964429275.1. GTDB lineage: Bacteria > Babelota > Babeliae > Babelales > JAUPTZ01 > JAUPTZ01. The sequence continues at coordinate 88,653 of CAYSBJ010000002.1, read as the reverse complement.
GGTACTCGCTCGGCTTAGTCACACAAGCCATGATGGCACGGTACAACGGCCTTGCATTCGCTATTTCCGTGGCCTCAACTACCTACGTACTCATCGTTCTTGCCTACGAAATATACGACTATTACTTCAGCCCATTGCCTCTCAGCAAGCTTACTCAGCGCATGGAGACTAACCCACGGGGCACACAATACAAACTCCAACAGCCAGAATATGTCCAAGCATTAATCGACCAACTCCAAGAACCAGAGAGAGAGATACCTATTCTTCTCGAACTCATTGGCACCTATTTAACCCACACTCCGTGCTATAGTCTTTTTGGCTACAAAAACTGGCGGACGCAAGTCACCTCCCTCAATCCAGAACAAGCATTTAGAGAATTCATCAAACCTGTACCGTTTTACTTCATTTCTCGGGGAATTCTGCTTTTCACTGCCTTCTCTGTTGGCAGCCAGCTCTTCTGTTACATATATGCAGGAATCTGGGCCCCAAACACAATAACTCCTGGCAGCATAAGCATATCGCTTCAATGGCCGTTCGTTGCATTTGTCGCATTTATCCTTTTCAAAATGTACCGCCGGCACAAACTCATAGCCGCACTCCGCCGCCTAAAGAACTTTTATTTTAGATGTGCCTCTCAAATTGCAGGCCACTATTACCATGTACGAATGACGCAATTTATACTCGAGCTCGGAAGAATCAATCGATCAAAAGAAATGCCACGTGCAGAAAAAACCACAGAAAAGTGCCGGCTCATAATTGCTTTTTTCAACTATGGACGCCAAGTAGCAGCCAACTATGAACTACCAGAGCGCTTCGACCTATATGAGTTCATACGCCTGAAGCTTCGTCTCTGGCAAAAAAAGAAGGCGAAGAAAAATGAACCAAAAAACAACTCGTAACTGGAACGCATTTATTGACGCGCTTACAGTACGTGTAGCCGAATTCCCATTGCCAATGTGCGACACTATTATCGCAGAATACGGGAAGAATCCGTTTCTCATCCTCATCAGCTGCTTGTTAAGTCTGCGGGCGCGTGATGTCGTTACTATTCATGCCTGCCGCACTCTTTTTTCACGAATTCGCACACCACAAGAGCTGGCAACCATGCCACGTGAAGAATTAGAAAAAATCATTTATAAAACCGGTTTCTACCAAAACAAAGCCCGCACGCTACAAGCCGTAAGCATCGCTCTTATAAAACACCACGACGCGCAAGTACCCGCAACTGAAGCCGAGCTTTTGGCCCTCCCCGGTGTTGGCCAAAAAACCGCCAACCTTGTGCTGGGGCTCGCCTTTGACACCCCCGCCATCTGTGTTGATACCCATGTTCACCGCATTAGTAATCTGTGGGGCATTGTACACACCAAAACACCAGATGAAACCGAAAAAGAACTCAAAAAAAGTATCCCGCGCGACCATTGGATTATCTGGAACAGACTGCTTGTCATGTTGGGACAAAATATGAAAGACAAGGAAATATATGACCTCAACGGGCATGAGTGGAATACGTTGCGAAAGTGGTAAAAAAGCAGCGGCTACCCCATCTGCGGGTAAAATTGACCAATTCTTAACCCGCTCCAGGTCGCATAATCAAAAAAACACCAGACATTTAAGGAATGACATTCCCGAAATGTCTGGTAAAACATAGCTACACCACTAACCTTGTTAGAATTAAAGGGAATTCTGAACCAAAAAGGCTCCCTATGTACAAAATCCGACATCTTGAAGGCAAGCTGCGACTCATGGCGCAGGCGTTTAAAATAATTCTTATAACCGGCGCCCGCCAAGTCGGGAAAAGCACGCTCCTTGAGCATGTTTTCCCTCACATCCCATCAATTACGTTTGACCCCATCCAAGACATTCACCAGGCACGAAGAGACCCCGACCTCTTCTTTCAACAATTTCCCAGCCCCCTCATTTTGGATGAGATTCAGTATGCCCCCGAGCTTCTCCCCCTTCTCAAGCGCCTTGTCGATAAGCACCCGGCGAATGGACAATACTTTCTCACCGGGTCGCATAATTTAAATGTGCTTAAATCGGTCGCAGAAAGCCTTGCGGGGCGTGTTGGCATTCTTGATCTTTCCTCCATGACAACCTATGAGCAAGCAGATGCTATCCAATTTAATGAGCACAATGAGCACACACCACCACTCTGGCTTGAAGAATACCTCCAAGACCCAGCAGGCCTTCCCCAAAAGATTGCAGGAACCACTAACCAACTGGTCAGCAATGCATTATGGCGTGGCGGGCTCCCTGGAACCCTCCCCATTCCTGATCAACTCTTACCTGAATATTTTTCCGGTTACCTCCAAACCTATATTCAACGGGACATCCGAACGCTTATCAACATACAGAACCTTACCGAGTTTCAGGAATTTGTCGGGCTCATCAGCGCATTAACCGGCCAAGAACTTAACTATGCACAATTAGGACGCGAAGTAGACATCAACCCAAAAACAGCTCGAGCGTGGCTCAGTATCCTGCAACATGGCTACCAATGGCGGGAATAACTCCCTTACAGCCGTAACACTATTAAGCGTGTTGTTAGCAGAAAAAGCAAAGGGTTATTTAGCGATGTTGGCCTCGCCTGCCACCTACTCAGAATCTCAGACCCACAAGCAGTACTTACACACCCAGCACGTGGCGCATTATTTGAGACACTTGTTATCAATAGCATCACCAACATGCTCAAAGGACTCCGCTACCATCCTGGCATATTCTACTGGCGCACCCGCAATCAAGCAGAAGTAGACCTTATACTTGAACATAACGGCGCACTCTACCCCATCGAAATCAAAATGAAAGCAACGCTTTCTGGCTCAGATGACTCAGGGCTTCGTGCCTTTCGTGAAACCTATGAAGGCATTACACCAGTAAAAACAGGCCTCATCATCTATGCAGGTACCGAATGCCAATGGTATGATAAGAGCACAATTGCACTACCATGGAATGCGGTGTGTAAGAAAAAAGAATAGTTTCACCAGGCACTGCATGGAAAGGTAATAATGGATATTTTAGCGTGTGTTTTTCTTATCGCCGGAGCATTTTTTCTCTTTTTTGCACTTTATGACAAACTCACCCCATTAAGCGCACACGACATATGTACTGAAGAAAAAAAATTAACCTATCATACGTGGACCAAACTCGGTGACCGTGCACAAGTAGAAACTGTTCTCTCTGACGATGAAATAGTGCCTCACGAAAAATACACACTTCTGCGCTACATGATACTCCATCGCATGCATACCGCAGTCAGGCGTAGTAAATATAAAAATCACATCTCTTTTAAATCGCCATCGGAGCTTTTTGCACCTTTCTTACAAGAACCATTGTTCCTTAACTTACAAATAGGTTGGTCAATTGTTGCTGTAGCGGCCATGATTATCGGAATCTGCTATGGGTATAGTCAGCATGTTTCACTCATCATTACTGGGTTAATGTGTATGTCAATCCTGCTCATCAGCTTGATGCTTTTCTATTTTCACCGCGCTTTAAAAATACTCCGAGTACACAACACAGTCTCTAGGCTCCTTCACTTTTACGAAGGACAGCATAAGCATTTTGACCCAGAGTTGAAGCATCATTTTTCAGTCTTCACCCAGGCATTAAAAATGGGGGAAAAAGCGCGCATGACTCACCTTCCATTCGCTGAAGAAGTTGTGCAAGCAAAAGCCATGCTAGTGCTTTTTGATACACTCATCAAGGAAGCGCCAAACTATACGATCAACGGAAAGGGTTGGTGGGATTAGCTAAAACTGTAAAGAAAGGAACTCATGGAAATACATCCAGTTTTTATATGGCTTATGACTGCCCTCTATATCAAAGATTGGTCCTTACTTATTATACTGAGCATAGTCATCGCATGGCTGCTCATTCGCCATATAATAAACAAACTCAAGCCACTTTCTCTGCGCGAAATAAAGCCTGTCGGATACCGCTTACCCCTCAAAACCTGGAACCGCATCCAAGATAAAGTACTGGTAGCTGAACTCTTGTTTGATCCACACGGTTCCGACAAAAACGACCAAATAATGCTGCGGTACATGCTTTTGCATCTCATGCACACATTTCAATCAAAAGAGTTTGGAAGCACATTTCAGTCGCCAGCAGAAACCTCCGTTTCGTTTCTCGAAACACCACCATTCTCGCTTGCCATATACGCAAACTTACTCTGCTTTCTAGCGGCATTTATAATTCTTGGATGGTCTTCTTACACAAATGGGTTAATGGGATGGACATTCTACCTAGCCTGGATGACTCTCGTAGCTCCCATAGCTATATACCTCTATTTACCACAATACAAAAAGCAACAATGTTCACAATTACAAAGAACAGTCGATCGTATTCTCAGTTTCTACCAAGCTCATGGGCGACATTTTGATAAAGAACTCAAAAATCGCGTGGAGCATTTTCATGCAGTTGTTCAAGATAACACTGGAGTACCCGAGACTAACCAATCGCCCTACGAAAAAGAGCGGCGTATATTAGCCGCTCTCATCGAACTGTTTGAGGCGCTCAAAAAAGAAGTGCCTGACTATGCAATTAATGGGAAAAACAGAAGTTCAGGAAACTAGCTAAAAAGCTACTCTCCCAACCGCTGCCCAAGTCGTTCCAAAATAGTTTTCATAAGGGCTAGCGCTTTTGGCGCAGCATTAGCGATCTGATCAGCAATTTCTTCATGATACATATGAGAGGTTTTATTGCGCTCTTCTATCATGGAGATAAGGCCCTTCGATTCTTGCTCACTTATAAGGTGATGTAAAGCCGCCGTTCGAGCGATTGGCTTTGGCCCAGTCTCTAAACCAACAAGTCCCTGCACGATCTCCAAATACACCTTCATAAATTTCCAAAAACCGTCAACGCAATACTCAAGCCGCTGAATAACTGAGTCCCGATACGCAAGCAAATCCTCATTTTCATGATACTGGTCTGGGGATAGCCCTTTCAATTTAGCCGCATACAATACCGTCGCTCGCTCAAGTGTAAAAAGCATTTTTTGCATTTGAGCGAATTTGTGAGTTATTTTTTCTTCCATATAACCCAATCCTTTTCTATAACAGCTAAAAACTCTGGAGTTACCGCATGTATATCAATAATATCGACATGCACGTACACATTACTCTCTTCGATATCTGAAGTAATTTGATACATCACTTCAGATGATATTTTTTTACCTGCATCAATAGCAATATCATAGTCGGCACCATCTTGCTGCGTACCTCGTGCCCGTGATCCGAAAAGCATAATTTTGCACCCGGGCACATGCTCATGAATAATCTGAATAAGCTCTTCTCTAACATTAACCATCTCTACACGTTCTCCGTCTGATGCTCCGCCCGCACCAACTCTCCCAGTGCATCAAGCGCAATACCAAACCGCTGCGAACCGTCAAGCAAGCGCAACGTAACTGTTTGTTGCTCACGCTCTTTATCGCCAAGCACAAACATCCATGGAATTTGCATCAACTGTGCACGCTTAATTTTGGCATTAATTTTGTCTGAGCTCATATCAATCGTTGCACGCACACCCAGATGCTTCAAGTGTGCAAGCACTGAATGCGCATAGTCGCTCTGCGAATCAGTAATCGTCATGATACGTACTTGCTCCGGTGCAATCCAGAATGGTAAACGCCCTTTGTAGTGCTCCAGCAAAATTCCCATGAAGCGCTCAATCGAACCGTATAATGCACGGTGAATCATGATCGGCCGCTGACGCGATTGGTCACTCGAAACGTATTCAATTTCAAAATTTTGTGGCAAGAACGGATCAACTTGTACTGTGCCACATTGCCATTGACGGCCCATGGCATCTTTGATGCGGATTTCAATTTTTGGTCCGTAGAATGCTCCTTCACCATCTTGAATAGCAAAATCTATTCCACGACTTTTCATCGCTTCGCCTAACGCAGTCGTCGCATGCTCCCACAGCTCATCGGTTCCAATGGATTTGGCAGGACGAGTTGATAAGGCATACGAAATTTCTTGAAATCCAAACTTGCGGTAGATCGTCTCGGCCATCGCAAGCACTGCTGCAACTTCTTCTTGAATTTGTTCAAGCGTACAAAAAATATGCGCGTCATCTTGCGTAAACGTGCGCACACGAAACAAACCATGTAACACACCGGACAATTCATAACGATGTACCAGCCCATATTCTGAGAGACGAAGCGGTAACGCGCGATACGAATGCAAGTTTTCTTGATATACCATAACGCTAGACGGACAATTCATTGGCCGTACACAGTGCGTTTGATCATCAATCTGCGTGAAATACATGTTTTCTTTGTAGTTAGCGTAGTGCCCGGAGGTATGCCATAAATTCTCATGCATAATAAGCGGGGTCTTAATTTCTTGGTAAGTATCCTGCTGCAACCGGCGGCTGTAGTTAATCAATTCATTATAAATAACTGTACCGCGTGGATGGAAAAACGCAGCACCCGGCGATTCTTGACGAAACGAAAACAAATCAAGTTGTTTGCCCAACGCACGGTGGTCATATTTAATTGCATCTTCGACTTGTTTTTCATACGCCACTAAATCTTCTTTGGTCGCAAAAGCAACACCGGTAATCCGTTGAAGGGGTTGCCCGTTCCGATCTGCACGCCAGTAAGAACCAGAAATACCGGTAAGTTTAAAATGCTTCAAAACCCCAATATTTTCCACGTGGCCACCCCGGCACAAGTCCGAGAACGAACCCTGTGTATAGACCCCAACCGTATCTCCCGGAATTGCCTCAAGCATTTCCATTTTAAAGCGATTATGAGCAAACAGCGGCCGTGCCTTTTCTTTTGGCACTTGACCCCCAACTACATCATACGCTCGCGCTGCAATTTCATGCATTTTTGCTTCGATGCGCGGTAAGTCTTCTTCTTTAAAATTGTGCGTTGGAAGAAAGTCGTAAAAGAAGCCATGTTCTGTCGTGGGCCCGATAGTCAACAGTGTATCTGGAAACAGCTCAAGCACCGCTTGTGCTGCTAGGTGAGCACAGGAGTGGCGAAGATTATCAAGGTACTGTGAATTGTTTTGATGACTCATCGTTATGTGCCTTTCGTATCGTGGACTCTTTTATTTATTTTGATTTTGTGATCATACTAATGGAGCTTACCTATAAATCGAGCCTTTCGCAAACATAGAAAGAGGAGACGTAATGTTGCATAACACGCTGCCTAAAGTAGAAATCGCAGTACTTGATACTGATGTATTCCTTAAAGACCCGTATGCACCACTTTCACTTCACACCCCAAACATAATTGTACCATTCCAAGTTCTTGAAGAACTTGACGACCTTAAGCGAATCTCCGGCGCCATCGGGCGCCAGGCCCGCCAGGCCATCCACCTCTTCGAGGCCCTCCGCCTCAAAGGCGATCTTCACCAAGGAGTGCGCCTCGACGACGAAAAAACACCCACAATCACGGTCGCCCCACTGAGTTTCTTTCAAGACCCCATGCTCAGCACTGACGATGCCGTGCTCGCCACCGCCCGTCACTACCAACTGCAAGGCAAACACACTCTCTTATACACCCAAGACATTAATATGCGCCTCAAGGCGGCCAGCAGTGGTATAACCAGCCGCGAGTTCAAGGCAACGACATTTAGTATGCCTAATCAGTTTGCCAGTGTTATCCATGAACAGATACCAGCAAAAGACCTAAAGGCAATAACCCAAGGTAAAATCATGGAGGCGCTCACCCACAAACCAACGTACGTTAATCAGTTCGTCAAACTCATGAGCCAAAATAATCCAGAAAATTATCGGATCTTCCGCTATATCGGCGGTGAACAATTTCATGAAGTACAAAGCAAACCAATTATGAACTGCTTCACACCGAAAAATGCTGAACAGGCTATGACACTCGACCTTCTCATGGATGACTCGATCGAGCTCGTCAGCTTGATTGGAAAAGCCGGTACGGGTAAAACGTTTTTAGTTCTTCTTGCCGGCCTTGTGAAAGTTCTCCATGAAAAAACACACCGGCGCATCATGGTAACTCGTCCAACCGTTTCACTGGGACCTGACATCGGATTTTTGCCCGGTGATGTAAATGAGAAAATAGAAAACTGGATGTACCCCATTTTTGATAACATCGGCATTATTGGGAGCGAGATCAAGAAGGCAAAACTCCCTATGACCATCTCCGTTGAAGATTTGCGCAAAGCAAATCAACTAAGCTTGCAGGCAATTACCTACATGCGTGGTCGTTCACTGCCGTACCAATTTATGTTCATCGATGAAGCACAAAACTTAACACCTTTAGAACTAAAGACTCTTATCACTCGGGCCGGCAAAGGTACAAAAGTTATCATCGCCGGCGATCCAGAGCAGATCGATACACCACAATTGGGGTACGATAGCAACGGGCTTGTGGTTACTACGCGCCAGTTTATGAATGAGAAATGTTTTGGCGTTGTTCAGCTGCATACGAGTGAGCGAAGTAATTTGGCGCAGAAGGCGGCAGAGTTACTGTAGACACTCCATAGTTAACCAATTTGATTAGGCTGCTACGCCCGTCCAGGGCTACCTCATTCGCCGCGAACATCTTGTTTTTGACTTCGTCAAAAGCCAAAACTTGCTCTGTGAGGTACCCTGGCCCGAGGCTCTCGCAGATAAGATGCGTAGCTACGCGTCATTGCGAGCGAAGCGCGGCATTCACTTTACAATAAGTACGACAACACCAACGTCACACACGCTTCCAAACCAAGACCCGTAGTGTCCAAAATAACCGCATCTTCCGCCGGACGCAGTGGACTGATCGGCCGCGTCAAATCACGCATGTCGCGCATCAACACCGCCGCCGCAATTTCTTCCTGACTCATCCCTTGTGCTTGACGCACTGTATCAGCCTGTGCACGACGAACCCGCACGTTGAAATCGGCGGTAATAAAAAACTTATGCTTTGCCTGCGGAAACAAGACCGTGCCACAATCACGACCATCAATCACAATATTATGCCGACTACCTAGTTCTCGCTGCAACGCACGTAAACCCATGCGCACGAGCGGCACACTGCTCACATGTGATGAACTCCAATCAACCTCCGGCGTACGCAACTGCATTGTCACGTCAACACCATCAACCAGAATAGTCGCTCGCCCATCTCCGTAACTATACGTCAGCCGAGCCTTATACCGCTCAACCAGTTCCGGCGTCCAAAAGACCGCCTGGTCGATCTCTTCACGTGAATAGTCTTGTGACGTCAGATAACCCATGGCACGGTACAAAAGACCAGTATCCAAATAAAAATAACCCATGTGCGACGCAATTGCTTTTGCAATCGAACCCTTGCCCGACGCAGTCGGACCGTCGATGGTAATAACACAAGTCATAGTAGAACGTAGCGAAATATGGCAACTCACAGTGTCTCCTTCAGTGGTTCAGCCAAAAAACTTAGCTTTTTCTGTTCAAAATTAAAATTAAGGCCTACCAAGACAATCTGCTTCCCCGTAGTACTATACGGCTCGTAATACCGCTTCTCCTGTATCTGATGCAACGCCTCTTGGGGTGTTCTATTAAGTTTCAACTCAAAAATATACACCGCTGTTGAAGTAGTTAAGATCAAATCAATCCGCCCAGTACTCATAGAAATCTCTGAACGACAATCAAGCCCAATCATAAGTCCAACAACCTGCAACAGAGAGTGATAGTACGCCTCTTCCTTAACATGAATCTGATACGGAATATTCGAGAAAATAGATTGCAAAACTTCACAAAAAGCCACGACATCTCGTGAGCGCAACGCGCGTCGAAGGCCGTCCTGAAAGCGGTCAACCGAATCACGCTGCACCTCAAGAAAGGTTGCTACAAGATATTCGGCAAATGAAATTCTTACCTCCTGATTTGGGTAGCTCAACTGGTACCGCTGCGCCGCATCATCATAATCTTCTATCGTTAAATACCCTGTTTGAAGCAAGATCGTCGGCAGTGGGATACTCCCAAGGCTAAATGCCCCCAATGTAGCTTCGCTCACTTGCACATGATCAATGACCTCAAAGGCGGAAATTTCCTTTTTTATAAGGCCAATCAAAAAATCCGGCGTACCGGTCGAAAACCAGTAGTTAGAAAGTCTTTTTTCATTAAGATAATAAAACACTGAAAACGGATTATAAACCTTGACCGGCCCACGCGAGAACCGATACCCGTTATACCAGACCCGCATCTCATGAAAAACTTCCTCGCTTGTGCGTCCTTGCTCGTGCGCAAGCTCTGCTACATGAGGCGCAAGATTTTCATGTAATTCCTCTTCCGTGTATCCACAAACAGCAGACGCCAGTGGTAACATAGAAATATCTCGTAAATTGTTCAGCCCAGAAAAAACGGAGGCTTTTGAAAACTTACTCACTCCCGTCAGTAAAAGAAATCGCAAAGAATTTTCCAGCCCCTTAACCGTCGTATAAAAATTACTCAAATACGTACGCATCTCTTCCGCAACTTCGGGATTTTCCAGATGCTTCACAATAGGTGCATCGTACTCGTCAATGAGAAGCACGACATCTCCTTTAACAGCAAGCGCTTTTACCAACGTATAAAGCTTTGCTACAGCCGTAGCGCCAGCAGAAACATCAACACCAGATCGTTGACCTATGCTCTCAATATGCTCGCCCAACGAAGCGCTTAATGTTTCGACAGTTGCCCAATCCAAGGCAGAAAAATCAAGGTTAATAACCGGATGCACCGGCCACTCATAGCTACTATGCCGATCAATCCAAAGATCTTTAAAGTACTCCTTGTTCCCCAGAAAAAGCTCCCGTAATGTTGAAATCAGCAACGATTTTCCAAAGCGCCGCGGTCGCGCCAAAAAATAGAACCGGCCGCTCGTAATAAGATGATGAATCACCTGCGTCTTATCTACGTAGAGATAGCCACCGCTCCGAAGCCGGTCAAAAGAGCTTATATCTATAGGCAGTGCTTTTTTTATACTCATTTTCACTCGTCCTCTCTCTGTTAATCACCACCACATCCGACGAAATTCACTTCTGCACGATGAGTTACTTACAAACAAGCCTCCAAGGGAGGCTTCACTGCGATGAATCATTAGATAACGAAGCAGTCCATATAATTAAAAACATTTTTACTTAGAATGGATTGCTTCGTCACGCTGTTCCTCGCAATGACGACGCAAGCATCGTCATCAAACTTAGTACATTAAATATTCTCCTCAAAGCAAACATCTATCCCCTGGAGCTCAATCGTCGCATTCCCCTGCCACTCATTGGCCACTACATGCACTGCCACCGCAAAAGGACGATCCCCCCGTGCACACAGCGGCTGGTATAATTCCGGTCGGTTAAAAAACATAATTGGCTTCAACACCCCATTACAAAACAACATGCATTTGACATGCTTATCTTTGAGCAACCGGGGTTCTTGAATCAACGTCACCCCTTCAACTACCAATACCGGTTCCGGATTTGCATTCCCAAACGGCTCCATCAGCTGCATTTGCGCATAAAAGTTTTTGCTGAGGTCAGCTAGATTTACTACGGCATCAACGGCCAACGTTAGCACCAGGTCATCCGGCGTCAGCTGCGCCTGCAATAACGCCTCAAGGCGCTCTTTGAGCTCGGGGAGTTTTGCTGCGGGAAGACTCAGCCCTGCCGCGCACGCATGCCCACCAAAGGTCGTCAGTAGATCGCTGCAACGTGCAAGAGCTTCAAACATATTAAACTGAGGTATTGAACGACATGACCCTTTGGCCATCCCATCTTTAGTCAGATGAAACAAAATCACCGGTCGTCCGTATTGCTGCATCAGCTTACCAGCAACCAACCCTATCACGCCCGCAGGCCAATTGTTGCTGCCAGCCATAATCAAATATTCTTTCGAAAGGTCGATACTTCCCGCTTCGATAGTCCCCACGATTTCATCAAAAATTGCCCGGTCAACCCGTTTTCGTTCCTCGTTAATAGATTTGAGCGTCACCCCAACCTGCATTACCTGCCCCATATCAGCGCTTATCAGAAAGGTTACCCCTTCTCGTGCATCATCAAGCCGACCCAATGCATTGAGTTGTGGCGCAATGGCAAACCCAATGTCACGCGAACCTAATAATGCCTTATCAGCCACGTTACCATTTGCAGCTAATACTTGGACAGCAAAACTACGGTTTTGATTAATATGAGCTAACCCTTTTTGTACCCAATACCGATTTTCGTGTCGCAGCGGTACCACGTCAGCCACTGTCCCAAGCATCAGCAATTCATAGGCTTTTGAAGGCATTTCTCGACCTAACCGCTGATAGATAATAGTCATGATCTTAAAGATAACTCCAACTCCCGCAAAATCTTTATACGGGTAAGGACAGTCTGGTTGATGGGGATTTACAATAACATCGGCGGGCGGCAACTCTCCATGTACTTGGTGATGATCAGTAATAATAACCGACAACCCCAGCGTTTTCGCATCAATCACCGCTTGATGAGCGGTGATACCGTTATCTACTGTCACGATAAGATCGTATTTATTTTCTGCTGCCTTATGCACAATCTTAGAGGAAAGACCATAGCCATCCCGCACCCGATTGGGGAGAAAATAATTAATATTCGCCTCCAACGGCAACAGGCAAGAAAGCATAATAGCAGTCGAAGTTATCCCGTCAACGTCATAATCTCCAAAAATCAGGATCTTTTCCCGTTTTTCAAGAGCCAGCATAATGCGATCGGCCGCCGCACTTGCTCCTTTGAGAATCGTTGGATCAGCTACCCAATCACTACTCATTACTAAGTACTTTTGTGCCAACTCCGGTGTGCTATACCCGCGCACATACAGCGCCCGCGCCAAGGCACGGTCAATACTGCAGGCATGTGCCAGTTGATGCACTGCCGTTTCATCGGCCAGCGCCAACTGCCAACGGTACTTAAGGCCGCGGTGCTGCATTATACCTCTTCGGCCTCGTGAAGCCGCTTCATAGTTGGAAACAAAATAACATCTTTAATAGAAACTGTATTCGTCAAGAACATAACTAAACGATCAATACCAAAACCCACGCCCACTGTCGGCGGCAAACCATATTCAAGCGCCCGTATGTAGTCAGCGTCAAAATAATGTGCCTCATCGTCCCCCGCTTCGCGCGCACTTGCTTGCTGTCGGAACCGGCCAGCCTGGTCGAACGGATCATTAAGCTCGCTAAAACCATTCGCAAGTTCCATGCCTGCAATAAAGAGCTCAAACCGTGCGGCAAGTTCTGGGGCATCCGCCTTGCGCTTAGAAAGTGGTGATATTTCGATCGGGAAATCCATAATAAAGGTTGGCTGGATAAGCTTAGACTCAACCGTAAGCTCAAACAAAATCAGGAGCTTTTCGCCAAACGATTTTGCTTCAACGCCGGTCACGCCAAATTCAGCCAATGTCTGCGTAATTGTTGCTGGTGTCACTTTGTCAGCAGGAATCCCGCCCACTACCGTCACTGAATCTTGCATCGTATAGCGTAGAAACGGCTTTTCAAAATCGAGAGTATGATTACTAAATGGGAACGGGTTTTCGCCATGCACCGTACGGGCTACGCTACGCAACAACTCTTCGGTCATGCGCATACCATCTTGGTAGTCGCCATGTGCCATATAGTACTCAATCATAGTGAACTCTGGGTTATGCCGAGTCGACACCCCTTCGTTACGAAAACTGCGGTTAATCTCAAACACCCGCTCCATACCACCAACAACGAGGCGTTTAAGATAGAGTTCCGGCGCAATACGCAAGAAAAGCTCCATGCTGTACGCATTGTGATGTGTTTTAAACGGACGGGCCGCTGCTCCCCCAGGAATCGGGTGAAGCATTGGCGTTTCTACTTCGAGAAAATCTTTCTGCAGAAGGAAATTGCGCACTTGTTGAATAATTTTTGATCGCTGTACAAACTTCTCTTTGCTCTCCTGGTTCACCATCAAATCCAAATACCGCTGACGATAGCGCTGCTCAACATCAGTCAGGCCGTGATATTTTTCAGGCAATGCGTGCAAGCACTTCGATTGAAGAACAAGGTCGGTAACTTTGAGCGTTGGCTCGCCGGTTTTGGTCAGAAACATCGTGCCGGTAACCCAGAGGATATCCCCCACGTCAACTGAGTGGGAAAGCAAGTCAAATGCCACTTCACTCACTGCATCACTGCGGACATAAATTTGTAATCGGCCGGTGCGGTCTTGCACATGAGCAAACACCGTTTTGCCGTGCCCGCGCTTGGTCATGACCCGCCCGGAAATACTGTAAAGTGTGTGTTCGTCGTTCGAATTTACAAAAGCCTCATGCGCTTCTGCGGCAGTACTGGTGACAGTACGACAATCCGGCCAAGCAGCAACCCCGCGGGCAGCAAGTTGATCTACTTTACGAACCCGAACTTCATGTTCGGTACTAATATCTTTTTCTTTGAGTGACATGCGCATAATCCTGTACAAACGAGAGTAAAGCAACGATGGGCCAAGTATACGCACCAGCCGCTTTCCTGTCCACCACAGTTTCGCCAATCACTTGCATACGGAGGAGCAAATCCCCTAGGTTGGTTGCAAATAACCCTTCCAACAAAGAGACTGGCATGAATTATCACTCCACACCCTCACGACTGCTTTTTTTCATAATACTAGGCGCCATGACATACGCTCCGATGCTTGTAAGCGGATTCAAAAAAAAGACACCTACACAGACAGCAGAACAAAAACTCAAAAAGGAAGAGTCCCAACTAAAATCCGCCCAAGCTCGACTCAAGGCGCTGATGACCAAGCTCAGAAAACCAGATGGCGCTATTTTTGAAGACCAAAGTGCCGACCAGAAAGAGTATGAAGCGCTTTCAGCTAAAATAAAAGCTGAATATAAGCAGGCACGCGACGCGGGCAGCAAGATGCCCGAACCAAGCGTAGAAGGATGGGGCCAATTTAGTAGTAAATTAAAGTGGAAAACTGATGCCGAGCGTGACGCTGCCGAAGTGGCAGAACTCAACAAAAAACTCTCGAGCATCGCCAGAGGACTGAAAGGAAAAGCCCTACCGCAACAACTTAAGGATAAATCTGAAGCCACCGTCAACAGCTTGATTGCTAAAATCACCGCACCAGAGCGGAACGGAAAGCCAGTCATCACCTGGGCGCAGATTGCTGCCACACTCAAGGACCCAAAAGCAGAAGCCCAACGTTACTACGCAAAAGCCATTAAAATAAAAATGGCCCTCACTACCAAAAGTTTTTTTAAGGCGGAACATGACAAATTAATTGAGGGGTATACCACTAACCGTAAAATGGCGATCAAGTACGATCCTGATCTGACCTCGCAAATGCCGGAAGCAACAAGCCTCAACGTACAACCAATAAAATCCGACAGTGGCGCTTCAGAAAAAAGACTTCTAAAAGGATACGTTTCCAAACTCAACTCAATCAATAAACTCCTCAGCGGCGGCCTCCTCGGCAGAGGCGGCGTCACACAAGAGGAAGCGGACAAACAGATAGCACTTTTCAAGAGCACTACTGAACAGGCAGGGAAACATTACAAAAATCTCGTAGAAAAATACAACGATAGACCGTCTCCTCTGCCAGCCTTAACCACCAAAATAAAAATCGTCGGACCGGAGAAAGCGGCGGAAAAATATATTACTGCTATCAGAAAAATAGACGCACAGCTAACACGCCAGACTTTTATGACTAAACTCAAGGGCCCCTCAGAACGGACCCGCATCACTCTCATTACCCAACGCGACGCCTTGGAAAAGAAAGTTGAAGCTCTCGGACCAAATGCCGCCAAACTACTGCCAGAAAAACCAAGGCAAGCCTACGCCAATCCGCTTGAAGCACCTGAGAGCGCGCCTACAAGCACAGGAAGCACTGCCACCGGAAAAACAAAAAAGGATGAATCAAAAAAGGACGAATCAAAAAAGAAAGAGACCGACGCAGACAAAGATGACAAAGAACCAAGCAAAGATGACAAAGACAAAGCCACAAAGAGCAAGGATAAAACAAAGGACAAAGAAGAAGATACAAAAGATGATGCCTCATCTTCTTCTGCCGGAAAAGCCAGCAGCTCTCCGAAGAGTGAAAACTCAACAAATATTGTGATAAACATGGGCGACAAAACGCCAGGCGCCGCTGGCCCAGGTGCTGGCATGCCGGAAGAGAAAAAGCCAGGATTCTTTACTCGCATGGCCACACCATCGCCGATGGGCATGGGTATGGCAGGACCAATGGGAGGTATGGGCATGATGGGCATGGGTGGCATGGGAATGATGGGCGGAGGCATGATGGCACCAGGTATGATGCCAGGAATGATGCCAGGAATGATGCCGCAGGCTGCGGCCGGGCCAACCATTATAAACAATATTGGTGGCGCACCAGCGGCTGCTCCAGGTGTTGGCGCAGCGGTTGCGAGCGGAACACCAGAAAGTTTTAGCAGCAGCACATCGGCAAACGGTGCAGGCGCAGGGGCCTCCCCAAGCAAGAGCGATTTCCCTGACCTCACACAACCAATAGAAGGATTAGCCGCACTCAAGGTCACCACAATACAAAATTTCATAACCGACCTCGCACAAGGCCTTACACCGCCACGCCCAAAGCAAACTGCAAGCCCGGCTCTGGTACAAAGCTGGAAACGAGCAGCCCGTATACAAACTACTTAGAAACCCCAGCTATCCCTGTCCATGTTGCATGATACTAAAAGAACCCCTCAACAGAGGCCTATTTTACGGCACATCATCACCAGTTTTTAAAAACCATTGCCCCGCATGAAGCTTACCCTTTTATACTGAAGCCCTCATATAAAAATTATGTATCGGAGCGTTCGTATGAAGAAATGCCACATTTTTTTACTGTCACTGATCTCTCTCCTCTCCCCTTTTTATCATGCCAACCCCTTTTCGCGCCCTACATGGCTGGGCGGCAAGGTTACCGCAAAAGACGCCAAAGAGGAGTTTGACGACCTCGACAAAAAACTCGAAAAACTCACCGGTATTTTTATACAAGATAGCTTGATAGGCGGAAATACGTCAGATACCATAGCACACAATCAGAAAGCAGATAAGCAGTATCAAGAGCGAAAAAAGAAAGATCAAAGAGGCACGACGGCTGCTAGTGCAAGCGCTACTGATGCCACTGATACTCCTGAGGAAGTTACTTCCTCCCCCAACGCAACTCCGCGCTATCCCGAATCAGCTACCCAGTTTTTTGCACATGAACGCCGCGAAACAACAGAGCAAGGAACTAATGAAGTAGAAAAACCTTTCGACCTCCGGGCTTTACTCAACATCATTGAGAAGCAGCAAGATAACTTGAAAAAATATAAACGTCTGAGGTTTAAAACGCGCATGGCCAAACTAGAAGAAGACATTGCGGAAGCCCAAAAAAAATACAGTTCGTTTGATGGCATACGAAGTGAGTCAGACCATACTCTTGCCGACATTGCAAGCACAAAACAAACGCTCCACACCCGCCTCAGCAATGCATTTCAATACAACGTACAAATCGCATATACCTATTACAAGCTCCAGCGTCGCAGGCCAACCACCGAAACTTCAAGCTCTAAAAAAGAATCCGAACAGACCAAAGAAGTTAACAATGATGACAAGGGCGCCCTCAAAACTATGTATGAATTAGTTGCAGACATATCCAAAGGCAGTGCAAAAAGGCTGAAAGAACACGATCTTCAACCGCTCAGTCAGGAGGCGCTGAATGATGCATACGCAGAATTTAAAAGATGGCTTACGAAATTAAAACTTCTGTGCGGGGAAACCCAAACCACCGAAGAAAGCACTCAATCCCAAAAATATCAAGATCCTTTTGAGGTCGATCTATTTAATACAGCAACTTATTATAGCATCCCTCTCAAAGACGTGCTCGGTACCTATAAAAATGTAAGCGCTTACCTTGTGCAATGCGCAGAAAGCATCAAGGAATTCACTAAAACTAAAAACCTCTTCCCATGTGCAGAAGAACAAAACCCAAGCAAGCCCCAACAAAAGATAGACAAACTCGAAGGATGGCCGACAAATCTCTTTGCTGTACTTGCCGCCTACCATGACAAGCTCTTTCTTGGAGGCTTTAGCATCATCGGAACCCGCTGGTTGTTGCTCAATACTATACTTAAAGAAGTGGCTTCACAGACTAACGGAATACTAAGCCTACTCGGGGTATCTGGTCTCAATATCTCATTCGCAACGTATAAAGAAACTCTCGGGTCTCTATGCAACGCAAGACAATCCACGCCAAGCGATAATGCTGGAACTGGGGACAGCACAACGGACACGCAAGCAACCACTACTAGCATGCTACGAAAGCTTGCCGAATCATCTTTTTACCGCACCTGGGACACAACTGGCATTCAAGCAGATACAGAGAGCGGCAGCAGTGGGGATGCCGGACTAAGCAAGTATGGCCAACAAGCAAAAAAGCTTCAAGAACAAGTCATCGAGGCCGTGGGAAAACTCTCACCAGAGAAGAAAAAAACACTGACCTCCCTTCGCCTACAAGCCACAATCAAACTTGCACATCTTCATGCACGACACGCCTCGTTTATTGCAGAAAATGCCATCATTGCGATACGAAAGAAAGATATTAATCCCGAAACGCAGTTTGTACATCCCGAAGACACACGAGCGTATCTTGAGCTCAAAGTAACTGAAATCGCAGTATATAACCTTATCGCACTCATTAAAGTTACCGGGCAAAAGCAACTATATGACAAAGAGGCTCATAAAAAAATGCGCAGCGGGGACCTGAATAATGCGCTACCATACCTCTTTAGAAATCTTGAGCCGCTAGCCACCAGCCATGCACAAATGCACACTACGGCAAAACTGAATGACGCAGCTACCCACGATAAACCTGAAAAAGCTGCAATAAAGAGTTTGAATTCGCTCGCAGCGGCCATCGAAAAAATAAATGCATATGAATCAGCACGAAATACCAGACCAAACGGCACAGATAAACTAAAAAAACTCTTGGATGCAGCCGCTGCAGCCATTCTTGCTCAGCTCTCCGCAGCAGTCAGAACAGCCATCACGGCCAGCAATGATGACTTGTCCACGCTCAAAACAAGATTAAAGGAATTAACCACAAACCCTACGGAACTGCTGATCGCCCCCCAGGGCAGCCCATCTTTTGCACTAACGGACGATGAAGCAAGAGCCATTTTCAAATCAAGTGCTGTAAAAATCCAGCTGTTCACTCGCAGCCTTAAGCAGCTACAAAAAGTAGATGTTGATACTGTTGCTGATTATCGCCAGATCTCAGATCCTGCCGACACTATCATCGGCACATTGCGCCAAACGAAGGTCACTTCCGAAAAAGCCGCAACGGGAACCTCTGCAGCGCAAGAAGGCGCAGCGACTAACGTTTATACCATAACAGAGAATGTAGTAACCTTTAGCGAGGTCAGCAGCGCCAAGAAGCTCACTATCGTTGACAACGACAATACACCGACAGCTGACGTGCAATTAATTCGTGTAAACCCTGACGCCACTACAAAACTCCGCTACCTCGTAACCCGCCAAAACGGAAAGACTTTCTTTGGCAACGCCCTTCTCGATGCAAACAACCAGCCATTCCCGCCGGATGAGAATGGTGCCATCACCGTCATTCTTGATGCACAACCAGCAAAGCCTGGGGATACAAAGAAATTTACACAAGCGATTTATAGAGCCCCCGCAACAGCAGCAGCTCCGGCCGCAGCCGCATCTCCGGTGACTCCCCCCGCCCCTATGTCAAATGCCCCCTCTTCAACCAGCGGAATTGACAACAATCAACTCTATACCCTATCGAACCAGGAAAAAATCTACCTAACGAGCAACGGGAGAGCTATAGATGATGTTCAGGAGATTTATGCTGGCACTAGTGGCGATGAGGTTTATTATATAAGAAAAGGGGAAAATGGCCCTAACGACAACAATACTGTCTTATACAAAAGTACCAGTGTCACCCCCAATAGGGAATATACTACAGTGACTGTTGATACTACCACACCGATAACCAACAGTAACATTGTCAGCAGTACCCCGCTCTGGCCGATAAGATCAACCACTTCTAACGCTGACAACACCGATGCCGCTACCCCCAGTAGTAGCACAAACACCTAGCCGACCAACAGCACACACGAGGATCACACGTTCCGCCGCACCAAGCCAGAGCAGCTTAGCAACGGTATCTGCTCCTGCAAAGGGTATTTACGTGTTGTCAGAGCCAGCTAAAAATCCAGAAGTATTGTATGTTTACCAAGTATTCTCAATCGTACCACAGACCAAGATAAAACAAATTTATCGTGGAGACAGTACCGCTACTCCTTACTTACTCGTTGTAATGGAAAAAACATCCCCTAACTCCGGTTATTCTGTATATGGATGTCAAGAGCAGTCACCAAATAATAACCCAAATGCAACAAAATCGGTAAAGATAAACACTACTCCGGAGGATCCAAATGTAATCAACAATAAGCGCCCCCTCTATACCGCGCCTAACTTTGCTTTACCGCCAATTTTTGCTCTACGACAGATTGTTGCTAACATCGAGAGGGTGGATGCTCCTATATCACCATCCAGCAACGTCGCCCCTCAAGTCCCTGTCACGGCAGTCATTGATCGCTTTTCAGTAGACGCTTCAGTACCTACTGCAGCAACCCAATCATCCCAGATCAGCGCTGCTCCTCAGGCCACGGCACCTCTGCCATCTGACTGAAGCGCACCTATCGTTCCACAAGGACCGTAGTTATGGAAGTCACCCTAAAAAAACATGTATTTACCCAAACCATTGTGCCACCACGCTGCCACCAGTAGACTACCAAAAAAAGTATTTTTACCAGGGCAACACATTCGGTATGAAAAAGCTTCTGTGCATTATAAGCATCTTCTCCTGCACCACGCTGTCCCTCTATGGTTCTGGCGTCATGCAAAGCATTGCCGATTTCAGTGCCACGAGAGCCATGAATAAAATACTTGCTGCAAAGGCCGCCACCCATTCTGATGAAGACTCAGATGATATCTTTAGCTCTTTTGCCGCAAAACATCTGGCCAGCTATGGCCTCTACTCTACTGACCTGGAAGCCATACTCGAACAAATAAAAAAAACAAATACCGAGCGTGATAAGACTTACAAAGCCCGCGCCAAACAAGTACCACCAGCGGGGTGCGACACTTTTAAAAATTACCGCTTAATGGCCGAACGGTACCGCTATCCAAACATCCCGGAGCTATTGCAAACATGCCTTCAAACACTGAAAGTTCTTGCCGAAATTGGGGACGAAACACTTGCAAATATTAAGAAGAAAATAGAAAAGAAATATGATGATGACGAATCAGAACGAAACAAGAAGCTAGAAGTTGTTGATAAGGCAATAGGAGTCATAAAAAGGCAACAAACTACCCTGTCCGACTATTTTTATGAGATTAAAATAACATCAACCAAAAGCTTGCCAACTCCAGAGCAAATGAATGCGCTGATGAATGGAGCTAACAATTTCGAGCAAGCCCTTGAGAACGCCGCACATAAAAACCCCTTTTACACATCTTTGCTTGCGCCACAACTTGATCTCACGCTCACGGGAAGCTACAACCCCATCACCGTAGATTTTGATGCTGAAGTAAAAAAGTACGCCGCCTTTTGGAAACTAAAGCCAGATGAAATTAACGCCTTGGGAACCAAATTATCTACGGCCACAAACGGGATGTTTAATCAGCTTATCAATGCATCCACTATCCTAGCAACACAGCTCAACGGCAGCATATTTTTAAATAACAAAATTGCCGACATTCAAGAAACAATTCTTGCATCTGGCGTGCTCGTGACCCAGGCCCGCGTTATTGCCGTCGACATCAGGAATCAGTGCATTGCAGCTACAAAAATCCTGGTCCAAATGCTCCAAAATTGCCATGGACGGATGAGTTTTGATTCAGCCTCAGGTGACGAAGCCACAACAATGGCCGTCATGAAAATGTTTACGCCACTGCTATCAGGAGGCGATTGTGATGCTACCGCCCTTTCACGGGCTGACATATGTCAGGAGCTGCGCAAGATAGCAGTCTATGCCAAACAAGATGCAACATTTTTTCAAACCTACAGCGACAACTACGCCTTTCCAAAAGCCGGTCTCCGCCTCTGGACGCCGCGCTTTGGCAGCTCAGAAATCGACATTGTTGCTGGCACTGCGCAAAAATTTGAAACGGACACTCAACTGCAAAACGCAAAAACACCAAGCATTCCAAGCCCTCAGGCATCGCTGAGTACCTGCATACAACAAATTCCAGAAATCGCCCAGACTAATGAGATTGGATTTCTGGTAAATCAGCTCGGATTTTATTATTTACTTGTCACCGCTTTTACTACACAAGAAGCGTTTGATTACCACGACATGGTTCTTAAAAAGTTTGCATACACCGATCCTACAGGCAAAGATGCAAACCCTGTCGCAACAAAGTGGGCCCCGGGAGCAGATGACGCAACATCACCAGCGGCTGTAGCCGCTGCAGTTGTCGGGACAAACGATAATCCAGAAGCAGCGCCAACGGTAGAACCAGCGACAGCTGCCGCTACAGGTGCCACCGGAGATACAGCTGGGCCAGATGCCGTTAAGCCTGCCACTACAGGTAGCACCGGAGCAGCACCTGAGGCACCTGTACAACCCACCGAAGCAAAAAAATATTCAGCAAGGCTCAATAGCACGCAAGTGACTATCACGGTAACCGACGCTAACGGTGTATCAATAGATGATATTAAAGAAATATGGGTAAAAACTACACTTGCTGCCCTACCTGCCCCTCCTCTTATATTGACCAAAGACAATTCAAATTTTCTCTCGATAATCGCAACCAAGAGCGATGATGGAAGCTATGCCATAACAGGTGCAGATTTCACAGCCACAGATCCTGAACTCAAGCCGGCTGCTGACGCTTTCACAAAAATTTTCCCTACCGATTCACAATAACTCCAAGGAGCCTTATGCACCTCTACAACCTCCTTTCCTTCTTCCTCCTCTCCATCCATAGCCTTACCGCTATGATGATGAATCCCTATGGCATGCAGCAGCCAACCGGCCTGGGTGGCGCCCTGTCTATGAGTATGCAAATGAACAGCACCAAAGAAGCCTTCAAAGAACAGCAAAAAGGAGCTCAATCAATTGACAGCACAATAGACAAGTTCAAGCGCTGGCTTATACAAGAAAACATTTTAACCGGGTACAAAGATCTCGTGCAACGTTATGAAGCAAATCTCAAGCGAGAAACTAATTATGCAGAATACATGAATGCGCCAACAGCACCCGGCATGATCAAAGCGCCCGCCGGCTACCGTCTTCCAGAAAACCGCACTATTCTTCCACCGCTCGGTGAAGTAATGAAAAAGTATAACGAGCTCACCGAGATTCTGGATATACACCAATCAGCAGCCACTGCTATCACAAAGAAGTTCAGCGAAGTCCGTCGCATTTCAGAACTTACTGACATGATCAATGATTACCGTGGCAAGTATTTAAATAACATGCGCGTCGGCGCAGCGTCACCAGAAATTGTAAAACAAGTCGCCGCCAGCGACGCTCTTGTTACAAACCTAGAAACACAAGTTAGCCAAGTGCGTGAGGGTTTCACCAATTATTTAACCGATATCGGTGGCATCACGCAGGATGCGCTGAGCGATGATAAAAATGATTTGAAAGATATGGCAGATGCGGTCGAAGAAATCCTTGCAAAAGAGGTGTCCGGCAAAAAATTTGATGACAACGCAACACTGGGAGATACCTTACGTAGTTTTATTGCCGCACGCTATAACAACCCGATCGATGACGCGCATAACCCATTCCTCACACCGCTCAAAACAACAGCGGACAAGATACTAGGCATTCCTGCCAAAGAGCTTCAAGAAGCGATGGCAAACTATCGAGAAGAGCTGCTGACTGCTGCTCAAAAAATCCGCGATCGCGCCGTGCCAAAAACAGCTGTTATTGGCAAACCAGATGTGTACTTTGATCCTACTATGATTCCGCCTGATATCACTACCATGGAGACCACCAACAAGCCACATCGCTATGCGTTTCCTGGTTATCTTGGCTACTGGCTGCAACAAATCATTGATCATCTACACGAAATCCGGCTCTTGGGCGCCGATGTCATCGACGCACGCGTAAAGTTTCTTGATTTTAATGATAAGCTCACAAACGAGTGCCTTATGCCCGCTACTATATATTATCCCGATCTTGCAACAGAACCTATTATGAAAGACGTAACGGTAAACACCATCAACCTCGACTCCATTCAAAACATACTACAGGCCAACCCGAATAACCTAGCACAGTTAATCGATCTCACGACAAAAACATATAAAGGAGTGACCGACGCTCATCAAAAAATAATTGACCGGATCAAAGACAAAACACCCGATATCCTCTCTTTTACCAGCGACGCGCATCCGAACGGTGTGCCAGAATTAGCAAAGCTTCGCCGGACTATGCTCATAATCGCCATGCTTGCGGCATATGCGCAGCAAAAAGAATTCTCACCAGAAACATACACAAGCGATCTATTTGGTGATATTCAAGACCCAAACACGCTCTTTCCGCAACCGACAGGCAACACTACAGAGGCCTCGGAACCAGCAAAACCAGTCACGTCCCAGGTGGCGTAGGTAGATATATAAGGATTATCGTGACAAAAAAAATACTACTCCTCGTACTTACACAGGCCTGTTTCGCTAGCGCGTGCATAGCCACTCCTGCGAAAGCGCCCCATGGCGACCTTTTTAGTCATTTCTGGGGAATGGCAGAAACTATTCATAAGATTGAAACAAAGGCATACCGCACCATTCCGCTCGCCACCATCATCGAAGAAGGCCTCCGTGCGATGGTGAGCAAAGTTGATGCCCATTCTTCTTTTTTCAGTCCCCGCAGTTATCAAGCTACACTTGAGCTTGCCTCCGGACAATTTCCTGGCATTGGGGTCAGCATCATCAGCAAGGAAACTGATGCTGATTCACTTCTTGTTGTCGATACGATCCGCGGTGGCCCAGCCGATCTGGGCGGCATAAAAAGTGGCGATAGTATCGTAAAAATTGACGGACAACGCCTCCGCGGCCTTGCATCCGATGAAGTAGTGAATAAGCTACGTGGGCCTATTGATACCGAAGTACGCCTAACCGTTGTGCGAGATAAAAAGCCACTCAAATTTAAGCTCAGCCGGAAGCTTATCCCTGATCGCAGCGCATATGCGTACTATCTCCCGGAGCACAAGGTAACGTACATTGCTATAAAATCATTCTCCGACAAAACGCCAAAGCATATAGAATCATTCCTCACCACCGCACAAGAAAAAAAAAGCAAAGGCATTATCCTTGATATGCGCAAAAATCCTGGCGGTGTTGTAGAATCAGCCGTAAGAACGGCAAGCCTTCTGCTGCCGGATAAGTCAGCGGTCGCTAGCACCAAAAACAACAGAAAGGAATTGGTTAATAGCTATGCAACCAGTGGAGTACCAATTTACAGTGGTAAAATGCCACTTTTTGTCCTCACCGATAATTTTTCTGCCTCAGCGGCAGAGCTTATCACCGGCTGTTTGCAACACCACGCTCGCTTAACCAACTTGCCTATTTTTGTGCTGGGCACACCAACATATGGAAAAGGATCAGTTCAAGAGGTGCTGCCACTTCATAACGGATGCGCCATTAAACTCACCGTTCTCTTGTACTACCTCCCCAACGATCAATGCATTCAGGCCCTCGGGGTAACCCCTGATATCGTGGTAAAACCAAAGTCGGTCCCAAGCCACGAACTAAAATGGGTAGAAGAAATGTATGGAAAAGAAATAGCTCTCACCAATCATATCACTCGCGAAGAGGCAGCTTCTTCCACACCACCACATGCAAAGCAGGCTCAACCCACGGTGCAACCGGCCCCAGAAAAAAAACCGGTCTCTCTTGAAGAGGAATTTCTGCGCACGCTGGCCAATGACTATGTTGTGCAAACAGCACTCACCATGACCAATGTGTGGCAGCTTGCGCGAAAGGGCACTCCTAAAAAAGTCGCGACCCATGAGGCAGCGCTCGCCTTTTTGAAGAAAACGGTAGTTACTGAGCCGTTTGAAACAACAAAGTTATAATGCTAGAATGCGCCTCTCGCGTTATCTGTAAGGAATTTTCATGAATAAAAAAATTACCATCGTCCTTGGCACAATCCTGCTTCTTGCTGCTGGCTATTGGCTTGCTACTGCAACACGCTGCGCGCAAGAAAACAGCGTACCAAAAGCAGTTTCCCCTCTTTTCGTTGGCACGAACGTCGGGTACCCTCCTTTTGTAGTTGCAGACGAAACCGGCAACGTCATTGGGTTTGATGCCGACGTCGCAGCAGCAATTGCACAGAAATTGCATCGCCCCCTCATCATAAAAGATATGGCCTTTGATGCACTTTTGCTGGCACTTGCTAATGGATCCCTTGATATGATCATTGGTGGACTTTCCATAACCAATAGCCGCAAGAAAACCGGCCTATTGGTTCCACACTACGGCGAGCAAGTAAATACACTAAGCTGCTTCTATCCAGCAGGCAAAGCATTCCACCGCGACCTCACACTGGCTGATATTGCAGCACAACGACTGCTGGTCTGCACGCAAGCGGGCTCAGTATTTGAAGACATTCTTGGCAACTATCCGGGCATCACCGTCAAAACCTTACCAGACATTAGCGACCTTTGCTTTGAAGTATTACATGGTGAGTCGGATATGGGCATTCTTGATGTTGATTCAGTGCGCGCAATGATTCGTACTCAAAAAGAATTGGCGGCGCATACCGTAGCGCTTTCAGAAGAAGAAACTATTGATGGCTTTGGCATTGGCATTTCACCGAAAAACCCCGCACTGCGAATAGAGATTGAAAACGCAATTGCAACGCTTAAAGCGGATGGTACAATGGCAGCTCTGGCCGCGAAGTGGTTTCGTTAAACGCAGAAAGATAGTATGAACCCCGTTATTTCCCTCTTTATCTCCGGTACTTTAACCACACTCTGGGTAGCACTTGTTGGACTGAGCATTGGTATGACAGTCGGCTGTGCTGCTGGCATTATGGGCTCAAAGCGGCTCGCCTCACCAATCATGGCACGATGCATACAGGTCTATGTATTTGTCATGCAAGGCACTCCCCTTTATGTTCAGCTTCTTCTGGCCTGCTTTGCCTTGCCGCAATTACTTCGTATGCAGATTAGTCCATTGACCGCCGGCTGCATTACCATTGGCCTCAACTCAGTGGCCTACGTTGCACAAATCGTACGTGGTGGCATTAACAGCATTCCGGCTGGCCAATGGGAGGCGGCCTATGTACTTGGCTACTCACAGCGAGCAACGCTCTGGTACATCATTCTGCCACAAGTTATTCGTACCGTCTTACCTTCACTGGTAAATGAAACAATTTCACTGGTGAAAGAAAGCAGTATTATGGGGGCTGTCGGCGTCATAGAACTGACAAAAGTAGCCAAAGATGCGGTAAGCCGTACTCTGGAACCACACTGGTTTTTAATTGCCGCCGGCATTTACTTAGCGATCACAGGTCTCCTGGGCCTGGTGGCACACGCACTTGAACGAAAGTTTGATTATGATAAAGGGAACTAATATTTCGCTGACCTATCCACACCAAGGTACGCAACGAACCGTTCTAAACACTATTTCTTTTGAAATCCCAAAAGGCAGAATTACCGCTTTTATCGGTCGTAGTGGCGCAGGTAAAACCTCGATTCTTCGCTGCTGTGCACACCTTACAACTTCGTACACCGGCACTCTGACGCTCCAAAATCGCTCACTATCCAGCTACAAGGACCAAGAGCGAGTGCATACGGTTGGCTTTGTGTTTCAGCAGTTCAATTTATTCCCACACATGAATATCATGGAAAATTGTACCGCCGCATTAAAATATGAAGGTCTCCTCTCAGAATCGGCCATCGAGGACCGAGCACAGGAACTTCTCGCCCTGGTTGGCATGTCCCCATACCTATCACGCTACCCACATCAGCTCTCTGGTGGCCAACAACAACGAGTAGCAATCGCCCGTGCTTTGATGCTCCGTCCATCAGTACTCCTTTTTGACGAGCCAACCTCAGCACTTGATCCAGAAAGCACCACTATGCTGGCAACCGTCCTAAAAAATCTTTTGAATCATGGCATTACGGTGGCATATGCGAGTCATGATATGCAATTTATTGCAGCAACACGCGATAGAATATATCTTATGGAGCATGGCACGATCATTGACACATTTGACAGCGCACACCAGCAGATGAGCGATTCACCAAAAATTGATCATTTTTTGCGATCAGCTCTTTCTTTTTAAAAATTTTCCCGTATAATACTCCTCTCCTTTGGGAAAAGTTCTTTAAAAAGATCGCGGTGGATGTAGCTCAGCTGGTAGAGCACCAGATTGTGGTTCTGGGTGTCGCGGGTTCGAGCCCCGTCATTCACCCCATTGTTCTTCTTCATATTCAGTAAAAAATTTAGTCGGGGTGTGGCGCAGTTGGTAGCGCACTCGCTTTGGGAGCGAGGGGTCGTCGGTTCGAGTCTGACCACCCCGACCATTATTTTTTACACATCTCTTCATGCAAGAGATGTTTCATCGAAAAAACAAGTATATCATTTCTAAAAAACCACACCCGCTGTGTGGTGTCGATACACCAAAAATGTAGGTGCCCGTAGCTCAGCTGGATAGAGCAACGGATTTCTAATCCGTAGGTCGCAGGTTCGAATCCTGCCGGGCACACCACTCGCCTTCGCACACGCTGCGTGCGCATAAAGCGCACGAGGTGTGTCTACGGCGTAGCTGGGCTCTCAGAGGCACGACACATAGCCGTAGCATCACCGTCGGCGTGTAATGCAGCCCGTAGGGCAAGTGCGAAGCGGGTGTCACGCCATAGTCCCCGCCAGGGGCGACGGCGGACTCTTCTGATCTCTTGCCTCTCAAGCGCCTCTTTTCATACAATTTTTACGCAAGCATACAACGAATGGTAAGCCTCAAGATTTACCAGGAGCTTTTATATGTTTACCTACTTTGTATATATCATTAGAAGTCAATCGGCCCCAGAACATTACTATGTTGGAGTCACACAAAATTTACATCGGCGCATGCGTCAGCACAACGCTAAAAATTCATCTCATACAGACAAGTACAAGCCATGGGTTCTGGAAGTCTATATAGCTTTTAATAATGAAGAAAAAGCCATTCGATTAGAGCAATATCTAAAAAGCGGTTCAGGCCGAATGTTCTGTATACGCCATTTCTAATTAACACGCCTCAGGCTTGGTACCACGAAGTTGCAACAACAGCCGCCCCACCAGCGACCTCTCGCCTCGTTTCACATAATCAATCGCCAATCCCGCAACAGCCACAGTCCCCGTAACGGCCGCTGCTTGTAAAAATGTAATGCCCTGTCTTTGCTGAACGACCACTGCCTCATGTACCCCTGGTTTTGCAGCATCCTCGACCACCAAAACAACGTCCGTCGTATTTGGCTCTGTCGATACCACATCAGTTGAAACTATACGGATGCTATTGTCAACAGGGACAACGGTTGGTTGTGCTTCTGGCACCGGCACTGCCGCTGAGGGTGCTGTCGGAGTCTTTGCCCTCGGTGCTGGAATAACCTCCGACAAACGGAAGTCTACCACATGTTTTTTGCGCTGACGAAGAGATCGGCGAGGCGACACTGGAGCGCTACAACTACTCACTCGTGAGCAAGGCGGCGAAAGCAGGCACATTGGCTGCATGCGAGAGATGTCAGTACTTTTAGCCGGCAACACATCTCCATCTTCGCTCGACAGATCTTCCTTCGATTCAGCGTCAGGATGTGACCCCGACACACTCCAAGATTCCGCAGAGCTCTCAGCCGACTCGGCCCGCCCACTAAGCGGCATCAGCCAAGGACTACGAAGGTCACATGCAGGCTCATCTTCAACCCCCGTGAACGGGCGAACGATTAAAGACCCTGCCGCATTATGCTGCCGCTCGGCGAGGCAATCAACAACTCTACGCCGCTTTAACGGCCCGCTAAAAGACTGCGGCGCCTGCAGTGGCGTCACTACAACGCCATTCGGCACCCGATCAAGCCGTATAAAAATCGGCATACTGAAGTTACCCCAGTTCCCTGGCAAAAGCCGCCTCCAATTAAATTTTCTCTTCATTTTTATTGGTTCCGGCCTTTGTGCAGGAACAACGGCACTTTCCGGTTCATCTTCAAGAAATTTCTCTTCTTGATAGTCCTCTTTCATCTCCTCATCGTCCAGCCAATTCTCTAAACCAGAGTCCTCATCATCGCTAAAACTTTCAACATCACTCTCCCCAGGTGACTGAAACGCGGTTGATTCCACAGAAAAAACCTGGTGCGGTGTTGCAGGCGGCGTCAATATCTTGGCAATACTCGTAAGGCAAACTGCTCGATCAGAGACCAATCTGAAACCACGCAGACATACAAAATCACCTGGCACCCAACTACAAATCTCCTGCAAATAAGGAAGAGTGCTCGCTAACGGCTCCGTCTGCGCATCTGGTCGCCGAACAAGCTCATGTACTAAGGCCACGTAGGCCTGCTGCCGCGTAAATGATCTCCCTTGCACAATCTGGTGCCACCGGCTATTGTCTTCTGCCGCATCAGCAACAAGCTGTACAACAAAATCAACCAAGCGGCCAGTCGGCTGCGGTCTTTGCAACCACTTCGTCTTGGTTACTTCACCCGTTCTATCATCAATTGGCACTTCATCTAACCAGCGCTCTTTATACGGGCGGCCTGCAAAATTCCCTGCTTGCACACCGAAAGAGGCAAGGGCGCCCCACACAAGGACGCCCCATAAGATTTTTTTATGCATATCCCCCCACCCTCTGCGTATTAGCTTTTCGTAGAACCAAACAAACAGTGCATTACATTACGCGCACACTTCTTTCCTTTTGCCCAAGCACGTGCAAGTACCGAGTCAGGGCCACGTTTTGCATAGTCTGCGCCAATAATAACGACCAACGTACCAGACAGAATAAGTGCTGCTTGCTTCAGAGTAATAAAACTTGAGCTTTGCGTCGCGGCGACTGAAGTACCTTGAGCGGCTGCAGCACCATTTTCCAACGCGGCCTGAGAAGCTGGTATTGGATTTACTACTTCTGCTGGGGCCTTTGTCGCTGCGGCAACTACTACTGAAGCATTAGTCAATGCTGGTTGGGGTTCTGTAGGCGACGCTGGTGATGCTAAACCAGAAAGAACTTCAAGACACCCTTGGCGTGGAGAGCCTTTTTTAATACTCAGTTTTTCGGCTAATTCAGACACTCTATGTGGATATTGAGTAATAAAATCCTGAAAGCTTTCCAAGCCTTGAATCATCGCGGTTACGGGATAAGTCTGTTCTCGACTCTCTTGCTCTTTCAACGTTGCAATAATAGCCGTATAGAGCTGCGCACGAGAGAACTTCTCTTTTTTATATTTTTTTGTGCCAACGTCGATCATTTTGACCGTATATACTTCTGCATTCCAATCTTGAGCATGCGCCAGGGAGTCATTGGTGACTTTCAGTGCAATGTCAAAAAGAGCGCCTGAAGTATATTCCTTATGCCGCACCGTTGAACGCAAATGACCTTGTTCATTTACATAGAAAGAGGTTTGCCTTAAATGCGTTCCTTTAATTTTCTTTTCCGACCATTCTTTTCCAGTCTTTGCTCCAGCATCAACCGACACCACCAATAAGAAACCAAGTAGCAGCATTTTTTTCATGTATTCCTCCCCGCAATGATACGTTGCATACTGCAACGGTTATAGGTACGCGATCGCCACCGGCCGATCACACTAGAGTCAATGCAGTTCAAAATGACAGCTACCATTGTCTGCTTATTTTGGACACATTTGACTATAGAGTGGAAGAAGGAGAAGGGAAAAGAGAAGAGTTTTGGGCTAAAAAGGGAAAAGCCCCGGTTTTCACCAGGGCTTTTCTGTAAAGAGTATCTAAGTAGAGCTTAAGATTTCACAGGCTCCGTAGATTCAGAAGACTTCTTACCCCATTTCTTCTTACCCCAGGCGTAGCCATCACGAATACCACCTGAAACAAGACCACGACGTCCGCCTTGACCATTAACTAATCCGCCAAGTTCGTCAAGTGCGACTGCTTGAAGCAATGAAGCAAGAAGTTTAGTAGTACGCTTATTCATAATATTCTGCGCACCTTCATTCTTGATATACTTAGACAAGAACTCCAAGAAAAAGTTTCTGTTCATCGCAATTTCAGCTGCAGCAAGACCAAGCCCACCAGCGCCCAACGCTGAACCTACACCACGACGGATGCGAGCATTGCGACGAGCATTATCCTTTTCATCTATATCAGTAGCCATGTGATAGTCTTGAACGTGTTCTTTGAAGAAACCCTTCGTTCCATCCCACGCTCTACCCATGTAGCCTTTTTCAGTAGCTGGTGCAGTGGTTCCTGTTGCAGGTGCAGTCGTAGCAGCATGTACGCCACTTATTGTAGCAAGGCTGAGTACTAACATCATAATACGTTTCATATACGTATCTCCTTTTAAATAGTTACTATATGTATGACCCTGAGTCTTCTTGCTATGCGCAAAAACCTTATTTTAAAAGCGCCTTCAGGGTTTCTCGAAGCCTTTTAAAATTGTTTTGTATCAAGATGGTCTTGAATCAATACATCACTAGATTAATGACAATGAGTAACGAAAAACAAGGGTTTCACTAAAAAAAAGGGGCGACATGCCTCACAGACATGTCGCCCCTTTTTACTTTTATAGAAAAATTTATGCTGTTTTTAGCAGATTCAGATCACGCTGTCGCTTAATTATAATAAGCCCTGCGCCCAGCATCGCAACACCAGTAATACCAAGGGCTCCCCACTTATTATTAAAGATTTTATCAAGCTGTGAACCCCAGCTACGCATTTGTATTTCCAACGTTGAAAGCCAACGATCTCCCGTGCCAGATTTACCAAAAAGGGCGCTAAAAAACTTGTACATAACTTCAGCAACCATGGCCATAACATTAAAAACGCTGCCGGCAATCAACGCTTTGCGACCGCGAAGTGAAAATTCCAGCAACATTGCCGCAACAAAGCCAACCACTACGCCATGCCATGCTTTACCCACGGCTGTTACGCCGTTTTTCTTGTAGTTTAATCCACAATACAGCCCAGTATTAAGGCCAATCCCGACTGACAACAAGGTACGCCAATTAAAGAATCCGCCGTTATAGAGCAAATCATTAAATTTTTTCGCTATATCATTGAGCATAACATCAATGCTTTGAACCGCAGGACTATCAGCCGTAACATTTGGAATTGCCAACATCTGCGTTTTTATCGCATTCAACTTGTCCGCTTCATCTTGCAACTCAAGTAGTTTTTGGTGAACGGCGGGGTCCAACTCTTTTTCAATGAATTGCATAGCATCAGCAAGCAAATTGCGAGAAACAAAGGTGTCCGGCAGCACCCGACACAAGGTCTCCACCGCATCCACCCGAATAGCGTTCACTTCGCGCGATACTGCCTGACAGGCCATAACGCTTGTGACCGCAAGCAGGGCCATCAGTATTCTTTTCATGTTCTATCTCCTTAAATTGTTCGATTGTACGTGCGGCACAGTTGTAACAACCACCCCCTATCAAAGTCAATTTTTCCCCGTTTCATTGAGCTGCAAAAGGTTTTGTGCTACCATCCGACCATGAATAAATCCTCTCTAATAATCTGTGTTTTCCTCATTACCAACAACGTAAATGCCTGGTTTCTTGACCCCAGTATGCTGCGGGTAGCAAATCAATCGCCTATTCCACTTTACGCAGCCCTTTACTATACCAAAGGGACTGTCGGCACCCGCATTAATGGCCCCTACTATCTCCCTAACAACAATGCACTTCACCTGGAGCTTCCTTCCCCTCAATTTCTTTCCGTTCGTCATTTGTGTGTCGCACTCAGCTCGGAAGAACTTTCTCCAACCAAAGACATGCGTGTCGCCGCAAAGGCAATGCTCGGCCTATTTAAGGCCACTGACTATACCGCCTGCATTAATCAAATAGAAGGCACTCCTCAACTTTTTGATACGCAGACCTGGAACACATATGCACCGCCGCACCATTATACGCCGACCGCACTAACCCGTGCCGCGCTCGTAGCAGAAAAAGAATTCCTCCAAAAACGCTTTATACAAACACATATAACTCAAGAGGCATACTGTGGTCATGCGCTTGCCCGCCCCCTCACTATCGGCCTCTGTGCGAGTGGCGGCGGCTTTCGCGCCATGCTCACTATCGCCGGTGTGATGAGTGGGCTCGAAGAACTCGGCGTCCTTCCTCTCATCCAGACGTGCCTTGGTCTTTCTGGCACCACCTGGTTCTTGTTCCCGTGGCTACTCAGCGGTGAAACACCAACCGCATATACCAGCAAATTAATCACTTGGTTATCGCAGGGCCTTATTCATCACCTCGCAGAACAATACCATGACTTTGCTACCGTCATCGCGACAAAAAAAGCGCATCGCCTCTCCATAAGTGGCATTGATTTGTACGGCATCAGCTTGGCCTATACCTTACTCAAGCCGCTCCACACAAACGCTCTTGAGTTGAGTATGGAGGACGCTGCACGCGCCATGACCCCAGAAAAGTACCCCTTAATTCTCGGAACCGCCGTAACACGACCACAACCAACCGATACCTATGAGTGGGGGATAGTCTCTCCTTTTGCCCTCGAACTCCTGAACGATCATCTTACCGTTCCTATTCACCTTCTTGGAGCACAATTCCATACCTATCAGCAGCTTTCATCTCCCCCACCCCCCCGTCTTTGCTACTTGCTCGGCATTTTTGGCTCATCGTTCTCCATAAGTATTCGGGATGCCCTCGAACGGGTGCCAGAAAAGCTTCAGCCGTTCGTAGACAAAATTCTTCCCCAAAGCTGGCAAACCAGAAACTGGAGCAATACCAAAATAACCGCCGCAAAAATTGCAAACCCCCGCTTTCAAGCAATCGATTCTCCTCATGCACATGTTAAAAACATCACGCTTGTCGACGGGGGATATCTCAACAATCTTCCGCTCGAACCAGCGATTAAGGTAAGCAGTAAACCATTCGATCTATTGTTTGTCGTAGACTGTAAACAAGAACGCCTCGGTCGCCTTAAATCCCTACGAAACGGCTGGGAAGCAGCGCATGAAGAAGCCCCGTGGCTACCCAAAATTGATGAAGAAGCCATAACGATAAATCCCCTTTCGGTTCACGGCAATCCCGCCACCGGGCCTGTTATTGTTTACTGTACCATCGAGGGAGATGCAGAATACGACCCACTCTTCAATCCAGCCACAGACCCGAATTACGCTACCCCACGGCTTATATACCCCCCCGAACGGGCAGAACGCTTGGTCCGCTACATGCGCCATGTCATTATGAAACACGGAGCGATCTTACGAGGCATTATTGCAACTTTGGGGGAGCGACAAAGACTACCCCAGGCGCCTAGCAATTGACATTTCTGCCATTTACCCCTAGGTTAGACACATACGTAAAACCTTAATACAAAGGCATTCTTATGAAAAAATACCTCCTCCTTATCGCGACGGCACTCTGTACGCCGCTCACGAGCGATGCTACTCAGTGGCCACTAGCCCTGAGCGCCCCCATTCTTATCCCTCTTCTGACCGGTAATGCCGAGCTCACTGAAGCAATCAACGACGGTCTTAACTTCGATCACGCCCGCGAAATAGCTTTTTCTATCCAATTACCAAAGCGCAAGAAAAATATTTCAAAAAATGGATATGAAGAAGCAGCCCCTATTGAACTGACTTATCAGCTTCGATGGGGATACAAAGGAGCAGGAAACAAAAATCAGCCATTTGAAGGCATCCGTGGCACCGTCAATGTACAATTTAACTACGACGGCCTCAGCTTTCAACTGTGCAAGTCACGCTCATTACGCCGCACCATCCGCCACTTTATCGCGCCAGCAGTAACCGTAACCCCATGCCAAGAATTTTATTTTAAGCTCGCCCAGCTTGCCTGGACTGTGAGCCAACAAAAAACTGCTGACCTTGCCACCGTACGCGAGGCGCTTGAAACATTAATAGCACGTCTGAAACTCACCCAGGGTGGTGACCAATGCTCACTCTACAGCATGCCTGTGCTAAGCACACCAGAACGTATTGGCCTTGAAACCTATCTAACACAAGCGCCAGACCAATGCGCCGCTCAATTTATTATCTTGAGCCAAAAAGGTGGCGCTCTCGCCTCGCTCATCACCAACACCACTGATGCACAGCGTACCGAATACCTTAATGCGCTCCTTGCACAAATTGACTACTACCAAACAAAGCCGACCACTATCCAACTGCCGCATGGCGGATCAGTCTACATCCCGTTTTGGTATGCCGGCTCGGGAGACCCAGAAGAACCGTTTGCGCCAATGGCAATTACGCTTAACATACCAGCAACGCAACAAGTGCCACAGGCTACCGAGTGGACCCTTACTCTTGATGGGGAACAGGCCTGCTTTGTTCGTGCCATAATGCTGATTTTGCATCATCGCCGCCAACCATTGCCGCGCCATCAGTTCACCGAAGAACTGGGTACTTTGTGCGCACGCATGGCCATTACGCCAAGCAGCGATGGCAAACACCCAGGAAGATTACGTTCCTTTATTGGACTGATCTGCCACTACCACCAGTCAATCATCCGCTATTCGTTTGAAAAGCCGGTCGACCATGTACTTGATAACGAGGAATTGATGATGCAGCTCGTTCGCGTTGCGTACCATGCTTACATCATGGACGGAGAAGATGCCCAGGCCGTGGCCGACTTCGTCACGCTCCACACTGCAGATGCGTTGCGCTGCTACCAAGGAACTTTGGCACTCCGCAGCAGCTGTAATGAGCGTGCAGAGCTACCACTCCTCAGAGGCAAAGGGGTCAAAATCAAGTGGGATCTGTTTGTAAAAACAGTACTCGGCAAAGCGCCGGGAGAAGAAGCTTAGGCTTTTACCGACGCTCCATACCACCCCTTATACAAAGCAGCACGCCACTTCGCAATACACGTCACGATCTCTTCACGAGCAAATATATCGTGATATTCGCTCTGAGTTAATTCATCAAGAACCACAGAAAAAGCGGTTGCCATATCTGCAAAGAATGCCGCTTTCAACAACTGCTGCAAGCGGCTTGCTAGAAGCTCAAAGGCTGCATGTACTCGCGGACGGTTTTCATCATCAAAAAACTTATCAAGATCAGCAATAAAATCACTCCAAGTGGTATATACAGAGCTAGGGCTTTTAATAAAATAGTGCTGCTGAATCCGAGTTGCTTTATAAAAAAAATCTCGACTCTCCGAAAATAAAAGGGGACCAGTAGGCATAAACTTCAAAATACCATAAACAGAGGAATTCAGCTTACTTTCCGCGAGCATACATGCATGGCATGCTGCCGTTGCACGACCAAGCCATGAAGTCGTACTTAACCGCAGCAGCTTCATTATAAGTTCCTTATCGTACGCAAAAAGCATGTACGGCGTACCTGGATAAAAGTGCCTTTTGTAGTGAAGAAGCATCCCTATCAAGACTTTTTTACGGGATACACAATCAACATCCCCTTCTTTATTTGCCCAAACAAATCCAACAGCCTGAAGCGTAACTCCATCAAGACAGTAAAACAACCCCGAAAAATCATCGATCTCGCTTTGCGTCATCGTTAACTCTAGACGTAAAGCAATAATGCGAAGAAATGCTGAAGGGCATGCCGGTTTAGTTCGATCCCACAAATCTGCTGGTAATTTTGCATACCAATCGGACTCAGCCTCGCGCAACGCCGGACTATCAATTCCTGAAATTTCACTCAGTTTTGATGCTGCTTCGCGGCGCTCATCAGGAGAATCCGGCAGTGGTGAGTCGCCATATAAAGAATCAATTTCCCCATCACAGTCTTCAGAGCTAAACGATGTAGCAGTAAGACGCCGAGTTCTCGCTAATGAGTCGAGCGGCGACGCTGGCGATACTACAGATAACGATACAACAGGAGCATCTGTTCCATTAAGATAACCGCACATAACGCTGGACAGCAACGCCATCATTAAAACACCCATTACAAACCCTTTTATCTCATTATTTTTCTTCGTTCAACTGGGCTTTCAGTCGGTATACAAGCTCAAATGCAGCGCGGGGAGAAAGTGCGTCAACATCAAGCGATCGCAATTCTCTACAAATTTCTGCTTCTCGTACATCTTTTTGAGAAAATTCAGGTAATGCCTTTGCCGGTGCATAGATAAATGGCTGTGCAAGCAGTTGGCGCGCACGGGCAATGATGGGGGCTGGCAACTGGGCAAGATGCGCCACATCAACCCCAAAGCTTGCCGTGGCAACCCCCGGTTCAATGCGATGGAGAAAATGAAGCGTGTCACCCCGCTTAAAGCAAACCATGTGATAGTTGGCGATTCCCGGTTGCTGCGCGGCAAGATCGGTCAATTCATGATAGTGAGTTGCAAATAAGGTTAAGCAGCCAACGGTATGGGCAACATACTCAATAATTGCCTGCGCAAGCGCACGACCATCTTCCGTACTGGTCCCTCGGCCAACTTCATCAAGGATAACTAAACTTTGTGCCGTTGCCTGAGTACAAATAGTTGCTGCCTCTTCCATTTCGATTAAGAAAGTACTCTTTCCTTGCGCAACGTTGTCGCCAGCGCCAATACGGGTAAAAATACGATCAACCAACATCAAGGTTGCACTCGTTGCCGGCACAAAACTGCCACACTGCGCGAGCAAAGAGATTAGAGCGACTTGGCGTAAATAGGTAGATTTACCTCCCATGTTCGGCCCGGTCACCATCCACAAACGCTGCATGGGTGTTAAAGCAATGTCATTGGCTACAAAATGACCTACCTCTAACGCTAACTCCACTACCGGATGTCGCCCTGCGGTAACAGAAATTATTTGATCATGCGTGAAATTTGGGCGCACATAGCGATGCATAGAAGCTGTTTGCGCAAAACCACAAAGCACATCAAGCGTTGCCAGTGCAGCCGCGGTGCGTCGCAGAGAACCAGAAAAACTACGAACAAAGGATTCCACTGTTGCATACAATTCTTTTTCCATTGCAAGCACGTCATCATGAGCGCTATGCAGAGCCCGCTCTAACGCTGAAAGTTCAGCCGTTACATAACGCTCGCGCCCCGCAAGTGTTTGAATATGGCGATACGTTTCCGGCACTTTATGAATGTGAGTCTTAGTAACTTCGATGAAATACCCGGAAACGGAAGTATATAAAATTTTGAGTGAAGGAATATCGTGCACGGTCGCCTGCTCTGCAGCATAACGCTGAATATGTGCATGTCCGTCGCGGGAAAGAGCCCGAGCCATATCAAGTTGTTCACTATACCCGGCCTTAATCTTCCACTCTTCTTCACCATCATAAATACTGCGCTCAAGCAGTGCATAGAGCTCTTGATACTGGCCGCAACGATCAAGGAGATAGCCAAGCAATGAGATGCTACCTGCATACGGTGCAAGAAGCGTTTGTACCTGCGCGACTGAAACAAGAGAATCACGTAATGCGCGATAATCAGCAAGTGTCGCGCGCACTAATACAACGCGACCAATAATACGTTCGATATCAGAGATTTGAGCCAACAACTGCGTAAGCTGTGCAGTCAGTGTCACGCTTTGCACAAACAATGAAACAACCTCAAGCCGTTGTTCTATCAAGTTCTGATCACGTAATGGACGCACTAACCATTTTTTTAAGAGACGAGCTCCCATCGGCGTCGTTGTGTTATCAACAGCATGACACAGCGTATGCGTATCACTTCCTTCATCATAATTATGAATCAAGGCAATGTTACGCTGTGTCGCCGCATCGAGAAGAACATAATTGGTTGGTTCATAGAAAACCGGTGCCGTTAACTGTTCAATAATCGCTGGCTGCACTCGCTCCAAATAACCACGAAGCAGGCCATGCGCATCAGCAGCAAAACCAGGAACTGGTGTTACAACATAGCCCCATTTTTTGCATAGGGTAACAAGCCCACTTTCAGAGGCAAGCACTAACACTTCATCCGGCATGTAGCGACACAATTCTGCTTCAAGACTGCGTATATCGCTTACCGGCACTGAAGTTTGCATTAAATGAGCCGTCAACAATTCCACTGCTACAATTTCATAATGACCGGCCACGAGCATAACGCTACACAAATACGATGCTGTTTTTTCGTTCAGCATGGTCTCATCAGTCAATGTGCCAGGAGTGTATACTTTGGTCACGGCACGCTCTACCACGGTACCAGGCTGCGGTTTGGATCGTTGATCACAGAGCGCCACAGAAAAACCACCTTTAACGAGCTTGGTAAGATAAAAGTGAAGCGCATGCACTGGCACTCCGCACAGCGGAATATCTATCCCATTGCTCTTGCCACGCTTAGTGAGCGTTATAGCCAAAAAACGAGCAGCTTGAACCGCATCATCAAAAAAGAGTTCATAAAAGTCCCCTACCTGAAAAAAGAGAAGGGCATCCGGATAATTTTCTTTGATCTGGTGGTACTGGGCCATCAAAGGAGTGTGCGCTACGCTCATGAAATACCTGTTAGAAACCTACTAAAAATTGGAAAACAGTAGTGTGACAGGAAACGGGCAGAGGCGCAACTTCAATATATATCCCGCATGGGGAACGTCAAAAAACCACCCCCCGGCAGGAATAACTGGTAAAGTTAAGAAACGACGGCCACCGGCGTAATCTCCTCATATGAATCAAACAATCCATCCGGAGAGAAGAGCCCAAAAATCCACGGTAAGGTTATGCACTCCATGAGCCTGATATGCTCCACAAAGTCCTCTTTACTGTTCCGCCGCAGGGCAAAATCGGAAGCCAAATCTTTTACCAGCATGTCCAGAGTAGCAATCATACGCAGGTAGAGGCAAACAGCTGGCCGCTGATCATCGGCAATCAGATAGACTGGCATCTTATCCGGTTCATGCCCAGTAGCTGGCTTTAATAGCGACGGCACGTCTGCTTTTTCTGGCATCGCCCCATTCTTTTTCGCTTTGCTTTCCCACCGATCATAATTTGCCTGCAACGCCGGCATTTTGTCTTTCATCATTGCACGAAGCTGCACTGGTACCAAGACCTTATCAGCCCCATGTGCCTGCGCAAATTTGGTATACAGATTTGAAACAATCGCTGATCGCATCCCCTGATGCTCAATCGGATCATTACTCAATTCATGCCCATAAGCATATACCCCACCATGCGAACTCTTTATCTCTGACCAATCATAAAGATACAACTGATCTTCAAAAGTCCGCCATTG
The DNA here is from genome assembly GCA_964429275.1 of uncultured Pseudomonadota bacterium. Classification (GTDB taxonomy): domain Bacteria; phylum Babelota; class Babeliae; order Babelales; family JAUPTZ01; genus JAUPTZ01. Next base: position 47,444 of record CAYSBJ010000002.1, on the reverse strand, counting down.
GACCTGTTTTTTTGGTGAATAAGTTACTTCAAAAATGGAATAATCTGGTACTTTTTTTGGATCAGGCTCGTCCGTTGGCTTTTCAAGAAGTGGCTGCACAAAGCAGAGGCTCCCTTCAGTATCTAGTAACACAATGAGCGGAATAACCGGAAACTTTTCTTCAATCACGATGCCTTCTGGCGTGCTGCGTCCATACAGGAGATTAGCACACGTGGCATACCAGCGCGCTCGCGCCATCCGTACAATAGACTGCAATTTCGCTTTATCACGGCAATCAGGCGCAATCCGCTCAAGAACTTCAACTTCCATACCATTATCTAGACGTGCAATAGTGACACCCAAATGATCATCGCGCAACATTGTCTTTGCCTTTACGATAGAGGCTTTCTGAAACTGCCGCCATAAATTACTAGAAAGACACAATGCGTGGTCACTAAATATATTTACCAGTGACCGACTCCAGACAAGCAAGTCTGTTGCGTGAAACTGCTGCAACGTTACGTACTCACGGGTATTGCCGTACGCCATAAAAAGCCGATCGTACTCCTGCTTCATTTTATTTTTCACCACACTCCGTGCATACTCCTCCACGCTTGCGTCATACGCTGCAACACGCGTGCGAATCTGCGCCGTCAGCGTGCGCAAATCAATGCCGTCAATATTCGTCGCTGCATGGTCACGCAGCATGTCAAAAAGCGCAAGCCGCACAAGCGACTCTTGCAGCAACGCCGTACTAAATTTATACATCATGTCGGTACCATCAAGCGTTGCCAAAAGTTGGGCATTATGCACAAAATCTTGGTAGAAACTGGCCCCCAGAGAAAAATCTTTATGTAACAAGGCAAGCTGCTGAATAACGTAATTCACCCGTATATTTTCACGACTTGAGCGGGAATACATACTCACAAAATCCACCATCACCACCTGCTCTGCTCCATGATCCTTCAGCTGATCAATAAGATCATTGAGGAAGTAGTCGTAAGCCATAGGAAAGCGAACTCCAATAGAAAAAATCATTTGTTCAGGACAATTGTTTTTCAAGCCATGCGATGGCGTCGTTGCCAGTGGTACCCGCATACGAATACTTGTTGGCTCATCTCGATCAAACAGGTAATAGTTATTTTCATGCGTAAAGCTTACCCAGCGATATGAACTATTTTTACGTAATAAATGGAGATTCAGGGCATAACACAATTCTGGATTCTTCTGTTCCGCCAGCACCAAATCGTACTCAGGCATTTTCCCCGCTTCCTCAAGCACTGCCATGAATGCCACTTCAAGCTTCACCTGGTTCTTGTGTACATATTCCACCATTTCTTGTAGTGCAGACGCATTCAACAGCGCGCCACAATCAACATATACATAGCCATCTGGCTTATACGTAAAGTGAGAGACCTGCGCCGGCAAATCTGCAATCACCACATCATTGGAGTAATCAAACACGGTAGCCAGCTGGGATGAAGAGTTGTCAACATGCTCATACTCATCAATCGCGTCACCATGTTTCATCATATTTTGCACATTCCCAAGCATAGTACTTTTTCCTACACCATCCACAAAACTACAAAAGACATAAGCCGTTTTTTTATTGTTTAACGGCTTGAGCTGGGGCACAAAGGTTTTTACAAACGTTTGCGCATGGCGCGTAGCCTCTTTGTGATGCAATAGTGACGTTTCAATTGGATAGGTAATATCTGGCCCCAAGTAAAAATGAAGCACTGGCACCGCGGACTGACGTAAATAGCGCATATAGGCAATCGAAAAAAGAATATCCTGTGTACCCACCACGTGCTGCTTACCAACCACCTTCAATTCATGAGAGTACAACGTATGCCAAAAGCGCATAAACTCACCAAAAAAAGCAGAGAAGTCTCCCTTCATCAATGTTTTTCGTACGCGCTGGTACGCCTGAAGTGCTGGCTTATAGGCTTCGCCAAAAGCATGCTCTTGGAACAATGTACCTATGCCATCAAAAATCTCTACCTGATCCGGATTAATATGGGTCACCGGCAACGCATTTGGATATTTTGCTGCCAGCCGAGCGACATCTTTACAAAGAAAACCAGTCAAAAGACCAAAGCGATTAAACATCTTAAGGGACCAACCAGCATTCGTAAGACGACCCATCTCATCGGAAAAATATGCATCAGTGTACTTTGTTTTATAGCGGGTTATCCCCTGCTCTTCATACCCCATAAGGGTGAGCCGGCCAACAATAGGCAAGCCCTGGCCGTCCAGCTCCTGCTCAAGCGTCGCAAAGCTCTTGGCGGTCTCTTCGAGCACTGCCGGGTGATATTCATGCGTAAATTTGCCAGTAATATTGGCTTCATAATGCCCAACAAAACTATCAAGAAAGCGATGTGCGGAGGTATTTCCTTCAAGCGGTGCTGCCAGCGACATACCAGCAACTGAAACACCCACAAGAGAAGCTACATCGCCATCATCATCGCGTCTTTTTGCTGCATCTTGGTCATGCTGGTACCACAAGCGCTGCTCAAGCATCTTTAGGAGATCGAAGAAAAGACGCGAAGTCAGCACATACTGTTCTTCGTATCGACTTCCCTTGAGCCCCTCAACCATTTTTTCTACTTTGCGATGCAATGAATAGGCCTCACTATAATTTTCACGACGAATAAACCCATAGAGACGGTGAATCATCGTATCAATACAGAGCGCAACCATAGTAAAGAAATACTGCATTCGCTGTTCTTTTTTCCACAGCTGTAGCACAAGCATTTCTCGTTTTCTTGCTGCTGTACCAAGATTCCAACCCTCTTCTGACGCCGCAGCAGGAAGGCAAACCAAATGTGTTCTCGCATCGATAGAAAGCTTTTTAACTGCGGCAATGATACGACCCAGCTGCTCTTCGATAATCATAACGTGCACAGACTCAAAGGAAAGATCCTCTGCGTTGTTTACAAAATATCGCCATGGCACATTGGTCAGGACAAAAATGATACTGTTTAATGCGCGGTTAACGGCGACCGTACACATCGTTGGAAAGATGATTTTGGTAATAACATCTGCTTTGGGGAAATAACTGGAAAGATATTCCGTATAAAAACGATCTTCAAGTGGTGGTTCCTGGCTTGTCAGCGCCTGATTCAAGCAGGCTGGCAACGCCTCAGGCGACAACGCAACGTTGAGCCCACTCAAGAGGGCTGAACGATTAAGCTCGTAGCGTGCATCTTCATGAAGCTCTTGAAGCACCGCAATGGGAGCCTCTGGATCGCACCATACACAGGCCATAGTAGGCGCGGTGTAGAAAAGAAAAATAATAAGAAAAAGTTTTTTAGCCTTCATCTGGATTGCTTCGCTATCGCTCGCAATGACTCGCTTGAAGCAAGTGAATCTAACACTAATTTATAAAGGCGAACCACACTCAAAGTGGCTACGCAAACTGCTTCGGCAGACTGGTCATTGCGAGAAAAGCAGTGACGAAGCAATCCAAGTTAGTTTTGCTACAAATTATCGACGTAGATACGTACTGTACGTGCTCTGGAATATTGTAATCGCCTCAACGCATTCATAATACGCATCAAGAGTCGCATTGCTATACAGCGTCAACATACCATGCGTATTTTCATTCAAGTCGCACTCAAGCAATTCAGAAACACGATTTAATTTGCCGGCAATAGCCACAATGTGCTGCTGCATTACCGGATGATGGTCCATAGGCGCCATGATAAACATCAGTGCAACTAGACGCTCAACCGTCGAAACCATACGCTGATACATAGTTACAATATCAAGACGATAGTGCGTGCTAATTTCGTATGAAACGGCACCACGACGCTGCTGGCGAGCGAGAAGCAGTTGCGGATCATTATTACTTTGTTGCGCCAATTTACGCGCTTGATAGAAACTTTCACGTAATTCGTTCATTAAAGCACGAAGCTGTTCTACTAGTGGCGAATACCAATATTCATACCCCTTAAACCACAGATACAATACTTCTTCAATAGTGCCAGAACAGACACGGAATATTTGCTGGCCAGAAGTTAACACCAAGCCGGCAATACCAAGCAATGCAGCGTTGCGGAGTGTGCTGCCCACAATACCTTGTTGCTGCGTTGGAGCCTCAACTCGTTTAATACCATCTTTTTGTCTGTATAAGTTTAATTTTGCTTCAATTGCACCATTTACCGCAGCTAGCTCACTAGAAGCAACAGTACGCGCTGCATCATCTTTCACCGCGTCTAGACGGCGAAGTGCGTTCTGCAAGCGCTCATCCAACACTCTCATTTCTTCTGTCTTTTCCTTTTCAGCATCAGACGGGCCTTTATAGGCACGCCACCAGCTTGGACCATATTTGACTACAACACCCAACCCAAGAACTCCAATAACACCCAATGTCGTACGCTTTATTTGATACATACGGCGCTCAAAATGACTTCGCGCGGCCGCCACGCGATCTGGGCTAAAGCGACTCAGCGAAATAATAGTTGGCTGATCAATCAGTGCTGCCGAAACAGCTGACGTCGCACAAAAAAGACTCAATACTAAGGAGACAAATTTCATATACGGTATTCCTTTACGTAATATTACGAGTCAAGCCCAGGGAAAAGCGAGCCGCCTGATCGCGCCGCTGCAGGCTTAGAAGCACTGCTATCACCGCCTGAGGAGTTTGCTTTTACATAGATACCATGGTAATTCTTAACCATACCTTCAAAAAGCTTAAATCGTGCATTTACCTCATCAATCAAGCGCGGCAGTATAACTTTTAGGTCGCCAATCGCCAAATCTTTAAGGGTACGAGACGGCAACAGAATGTGCTGCTTAATAAGCTGCAGCATTTCCTGAATGCGGGTCGCCATGTCCAGAATGTCAGCACGGCCGTCAATCATCATCACTTGTTCATCATGATCGTCGCCAGGGCTGTAGTACAACTTAGGAAATTCTATACGCATGGTCAAACGGTCAAGGTCGCGAGCAAAGCCACCAACCATCTCCACCCAAGTTGCATCCACAACATTTGCATTTTCTACTTCGCATTCTTCCATTGGAACACCGGCAAAAACATCGAACTTGTTCTGCCCTCGGGCTCGCGTACCAAAACCATCGGCAACGCCCCCTTGCGCTTTTGTCGCAGCCTTATCAAGTCCTTTTAGAATGACCTCTACAACTTCTTCACGCCAAAAACCTACCTGCTCAAGGGTATACGGATACGCGCCACCATTAAACAACCAGTGCTTTAATCTAAAAAACATTCCTCGAAGTGTGCGAAGCGACCCACCAAAGACCGCGTCGCAAACCTGGCCACCTTCATTACGAATAGCTTTTTCAAACTCATCCCCCACGACAAACATGGTGCGGTATACCATACCAGCAGCAACACCTTGCGCAAGCGAATTCACCTTAATATCGGTAAAGTATGCGGCATTTCTACCCAAAAACCCTTTTACCGCTGCTTGGCCAATCGGACCATGTCCATCTGCTGTTTCACTGCGATACTCTTTAAGTAATGAAGCGTTTGCTTCATAACGATCCATCAGCCATTTTTCAAGGTCGTCCTGCTTAAAGTCACCAGTGCCGGCATGAAATTTGTACTCTGTAAGGAGCCCAAGCTCGGTAAATGCATCGGTAGTACCTGGAGTTTCCGCCCATTTAGCGCCAATCTCATCGGACTTACCGCCGATTAGTTCCTTTACAGCCGGTCGTCCTTTAAACAACACTTCTAAATCATTCACAGAATTAATCCTTTTCCCGTGCAACTCACTCACAATTCGCTGCAAAGCTCGTTGTTCGGTCACTATTTGCTCCATCTGAGCCTTACGGTCAACCGTCGTAACCGTTTGCTGATTTGAGCTATTAAGCATCCGGTACATCATAATTCGATCAAGTTCACGGTCACCGTCATCTTTACCAGCGCTGCAAACACCCACAACCAGTCCTACTGCAGCAAAAACCGCCATTATTTTTTGTATTTTCATATAATTTCGCCCCTACAAAGAGATTCCCCGGCTCTTATTTTAATGAAAGCCTCACAAACAATACTAACAGAAATGAAAATTACAACAAGAGCTTGCGTAGATAGCGCCCGGTAATACTTGCCGGCGCTTGTGCCACTTCTTCCGGCGTTCCGGCCGCCACAATGCGCCCGCCAGCCGCACCGCCATCAGGCCCCACGTCAATTAAATGGTCCACTACCTTGAGAACGTCCAGGTTATGCTCAATGACCAAGACCGTATTCCCCTGGTTCACTAGGCGCTGCAACACCTCCAAAAGCTTTGCCACATCGTTGGTATGAAGACCGGTCGTTGGTTCATCAAGGATATAGAAAGTGTTATGACCCCGCTTTGCCAGCTCATTAACCAACTTAATCCGTTGCGCCTCTCCCCCCGACAGCGTCGTGGAAGACTGGCCAAGAGTCAAGTATCCCAAGCCAACGTCGCACATAAGCTTTAACCGCTTATTAACCGCGGTAAAGTCGGCAAAAAACTCCGTCGCCTCGAGAGCCGACATAGCCAATACTTCAGCAATATTCTTGCCGTTAAAGAGAATTTGAAGGGTTTGGTCACTATAACGTAAGCCACGACAAACTTTACATTCCACCTCAACGTCTTCCAAAAAGTGCATTTGGATAGTCAATGTACCGTCGCCTGAACAGTTCTCACACCGCCCCTGCTTAACGTTAAAGCTGAATTGCCCGGGCAAATAGCCCCGCGCCCTACTTTCCGTTGTTGCGGCAAAAAGATTACGAATTTCGTTAAAAATGCCCAAATAGGTTGCTGGGTTTGAACGCGGGGTACGACCAATAGGGCTCTGATCAACCAATACACAATTCTCAATAAGATCAACACCATTCAGTTCTTCAAAATTGTTGCTATCACGACAAAAACCAATACGGAACGCTTCGCTCAACGCTGGCGAAAGGGTCTGCATAATAAGACTACTCTTACCAGAACCGGAAACGCCAGAAACCCCCACGAGAACACCCAGAGGGATTTGGCAGGTAACGTTTTTTAAATTGTTAGTCGTAACACCGGTAATAGTCAGGTGCTGATTTGAAACACGGCGGCGCTTTGGCACTGCAATCTGATCCACCCCGGACATATAGCGACCGGTCAACGAATCAGGATTAGCACTCACCTCGGCCGGCGTACCAGCAGCCACCACTTCTCCACCAAGCAGCCCTGCCCCGGGACCCATATCAATGACATAGTCAGAAGCGGCAATAGTATCCATATCATGCTCAACTACCAGCACGGTATTACCATGGTCACGAAGTTTTTTCAGTGTCTCAATCAAGCGATCATTATCACGCTGATGAAGTCCAATGCTTGGTTCATCAAGCACATACAGCACCCCGCTCAACGCAGAGCCAATTTGTGTGGCCAAGCGGATCCGCTGCCCTTCACCACCAGACAAAGTCCGCGCAGACCGCGCAAGCGTCAAGTACGAAAGGCCAACATCACAAAGAAAGGTCAATCGGCTCACAATTTCACGCACCAAGCCGTCGGCAATCTGATGGCGCTCTGGAGAAAGGTTTAACGTAGTAATTCGCTCCTGCAGTTCACTCACTGCCATTGCGCTCATTCTATCGATAGATAAGCCGTCGACCAGGACTGCTCGTGCTTCCGGCCGCAGCCGTGTGCCAGCACAACCACCACAGGAAACTTCCCGTGTATGCCGGGCAAGCCAATAACTTTCCTCTTGATCCGTCGTTTCATTTGAGAAAATACTATAAACCGTACCCAAACCATTACAGGACTTACATGCCCCTAATGGCGAGTTAAAGGAGAATAGACGTGGCTCCATCTCCGGAAAAGAGAGGCCACAGCGAACACACATATGCTCTGCCGAGAACAATTGCGGATCACGCTGCCCATCGGCGGGAATAACACGGCAAAAACCGCCCGCAAGAGGAAATGCTTTTTCGATCCCTTCTTGGACTCGCACCGCTTCGGCTTTATCCAGCGTCAGGCGATCGATACAGATCTCAATGGTATGACGCTGTGTTTTGGCAAGTTTAAGTTTTAAAATTTCATCACGATCGGTAAAACGATGCATCTTCCCGTCAACTACAAACCTGTTATATCCTTTATCAAAATACGACTGAAGATCATGAACAAATTCCCCTTTGCGCTCAATGGCAACCGGGGCGGTAATGGTCACTTCAATGCCGGGCATTGCTTCCAAAATCAGGCGAGCTACCGTCTGCGGCGATTCGGCTCGAATTTCTTGGCCACATTTGTAACAATGCGGCGTGCCAGCACGAGCAAAAAGCACTCGAAGATAATCGTAAATTTCAGTAATAGTCCCTACAGTAGAACGTGGATTGTAGCCAACTGTTTTTTGATCAATAGCGATCGCAGGGCAAAGACCTTCAATCTTGTCGACTTCAGGTTTTTTCGACACTCCCAAGAACTGGCGAGCATAGGAAGAGAGTGATTCAACATAGCGACGGCGACCCTCCGCATAAAGCGTATCTAAGGCCAAAGAACTCTTGCCGGAACCGGACGGCCCTGTAATGATAACCAGCTTGTTTTTAGGAATCTCGACATTCACCGAACGAAGGTTATGCTCGCGTGCACCTCGCACTACTATCTTTTCAACGTTCATAGATCAGACTCCTTTTTAAAACTCCTGGTAACGGGGGGAAAAGGTAGCATAGAAGGGGGAAAATAGCAAAAGGACCCCCCGTGGCATTGAACCCATAAAGGCTGCTGCGCCCGACCAGGGGTGCCCCTCCCGCTCAAACATGCGTTTTTTGCTGTGCAAAAAGCCGAACTCGCTCCTTGGGGTACCCTGGCCCGAGGCTATCGCAGATACATTTCATATTTAAGCATGAAAAAACGCCCGAAAGGTTCTTTTGAGCAACAAAACATTATTATGCAGACGCGTTATAACGGGTCAATGTTAATTTTCAAGACGCACTTTGCGGGTCATCCGCCGTCGCCCCTTTGGGGGCCAAGGCGAGACACACCGTAGTATCGAAGGCGGTTGCGAGCGTAGCACTGATTGGCGCCCGCGCCCCCAAACTCCTCATTCTGGATGAAGTCACCAATAATCTTGATCTGGAGACGCGGCAACACATTATTGAAGTGCTCAAAGAATACCCGGGAGCGTTGCTCGTCATTTCACACGATTATGACTTTTTGGCTGCAATTGGCATAACAACCAGCCATGAGGCTAGCGACGGCAGGTTGCATCAATCGCACGTGATGCTAGAATAATACGGTTGATAAGCCGTTTTTCATACAAAGAAATGGCCCCTCAAGGATAGGATGCAACAGTGCCTTTTACCATTCAACGCCGTCCTTAAGAACTTCACCATGGGAAATAAGTAGCAATAAATCTGGATTTATAGCAATATCTTGCTTTTTTAGCGCATTCAGATTGATCGCAAATCGACAGCCACGTTCAACATATTGAACCGGCATCCTGGCAGCAGACTGTCCCTCAACAAGAATTTTTTTGACTTGCTCTGCGGCATACTTTCCAGTTAACCCTGCGCGCGGCCCATACGAAAACGGTGCACCATCTTCATCGTTGGCAAAAGCCGACTCGTCACCCGCACACAAAACAACATGATGCTCAGCACACAACTTCACCAGACCACTGGCAATTTTGCACACGTAACATACCGGAAGGTAAATTAACGCATCTATTTGATTAATAATCCCTTGTACCAACTGAAGTCCATTGGCCTCTGGAACATCAATAGGCAACAATATAACCTCAACGCCACGCGCGGCGCAGTATTCCTTAATTTCCTGCGCATGGATCTCTATGTCCACACTTGATGTTTGAGCAGTGTATGGCAACCCTATGCGTCTTATGTGCGGCAGCAGAAGTAAAAGGTACTTCACCATCAGCACCCGATCATACGGAAGCATGTTTGAGCCGGTTACATTGCACCCCGGCACTTCCACTGAATCAACCAATCCAAGGGCCACCGGGTCTGTTGCTCCCGCAAACACCAGAGGAATTGGCAAACGCCTCTTTTGAATGGTGTTTTTGGCCACTTGAGCAAGGCCAGCACCAATGGCAAGAACAAGGTCTGGTTTTGCGGCCAGCGCCTCTTCAACAATATTTTTCTCACTGATTTGATCACCAGTCGCGGTGTAAACATCAGGGAATAGATCCACTCGTTGCTCAAGGCCTAACGTAGTTAACGCACCATGCAGAACTTGCTGATGGTATTCAAAAGGCTTTGTAAGAATTGCTACATTCTTTCGGAGCTTACGCGTCATTACTAGATCCTTGTATGGCACTACATAACGCCCGACAAACAGCCCCACAACAGACGTTATTAAAAAACCTATAAAAAGACTCTTCTTTTCAGTCATTGCATTCCCACAACCAACAGAGGCTATTTAATAATCATTAACCCATTACGCATGGCCATTAAGAGCACTTTATCAAGGTCAAGTCCCTGTAGTTTTGCAGCTTCAAGGTTCACCATCATGCGCCGGTCATCCGGTAATTTGATGATATCGACCTCTTCAGGCTTTTTGCCCTCCTCAAGAATTTGGTACATCTGTTTCAGCAGCGCCTCTCCCATGACGCTAAAGTCAGGAGCGGCATACACCAGTGCAGCGCCTTGCGCAATATGAGCCGCATTATTCGAAAAGAAAGTAATATGGCGCATATTACATATCTCAATCATCGAGCTGCTAAAGATATCCAGGAAGCCCCCCTCAAACGACCATAATGTATCTACCGATAAAAGAAGCGTATAAATCTCTTCCGGGCAAATACGAAACTTTGTCACCGGAAACAAAATGCATTCCACTCCAGCTTCAGCATAGCGATCTCGCACCTCTTCAAGAGCTTTTTTAATGAGGCCATTTTCAGCATGCTCACGAAAGGGGATAAGGATGCGCTTCATCGAAGGCTTAATATAATGCAACATTTCTGCAACCTCCGTCCATGAGGCTGGCGTTCTATATATGCCGGTGATCTGATTCGTAGACCTTAATTCAGGCAATACACCCAGTGCAACGGGATCAGTAACCCCTCCAAAAACGAGTGGCGTTTTAATGCTATTTTCACGAATAAATTTCGCAGCAACATCGGTCCATAAAGCCCCAAAAGAAACAATAAGGTCGTATTTGCCAGAGGTAGCTTCTTTCATTTGTTCATGCATAACTTCAGGGAGCACTTCACGGCACATAAACATGATAGGCATCCATGAGTCAACATCATCAAGACACTGATTCATGGCCTCCAAAAATCCCCATCCTAGCTGCAAATGATACGAAAACCGGGCCCGAGTAAGCACTGCAATTCTTTTGGGAGTAGTCATAGATCAATCTCCTCGCGTTCTGGAATATCAAAACCTTCTACAATACCTGTTTCATCAAATGACGCAGTACCAAAAATGACGCCATTTTTAAGGATTTTATAAAGAGGACCATCAAATCTTATACCGTACTGAGTAGCAACCGTTTGATTAATGGCTAAACACCGTGCATTAGATCCAAGCATAGAATTCGGCAGCAAAAACATTGGCACACCGTGCCACAAGTGCTTAAAAAGACGTATTGCAAGAGCTTTTCCGGCTATTCTATGATCCAAAACAAATCCAGCTGCAGCGCCCGCTTTAATCATTTCAATATCACCACCAAAAACCATTACATTGCGACTTTTACATTCACCCAGGAGCATCTCTTTATAATCCAAGATATCGCACCCTTCAAAGCACATAACAACGCTCGCAGCCTCCAAAAATAGCATTGTCCGCGGCACAGGACTCTCGGTGGCGCGGAATGGCACCAATGAGACTTTGACTCCTTTATCTTCAAAAAAACGCTTGATTAACGCCGCCGCATTCACCAGGTTCCCCCCATGCGCCGTAAGGCTAAACGGTAATACCACATGCCTAACGTCAGGACGCACAAACAAAAGCATCCGTGCACTAGCCAAAGCCATTGGCTGTCCATTACTCACCCCAGTGGATCCGTGTACATGCTGCACCGATGCCTGCAAACCAAAAAGATCCGGGCGCTCCACATCCAAGAAAAATAACGGGATATCAAGCTTGCGTTCATCCAGAACCTGGCGCATCATCTGGCTGCACAGCAGCCCAATTGTTGTTATTGCCTGCGGAGACGTATCCACAATTGCCGTCGCAGCGGCGTATGCCTTCATCCAGCTAATATTATGCGCAATAAGGTCGATTCTTGGCTTCGCTGATGTTTTAGTTGCCAACTCACTCAGAAAGCCATCCAAGTAGCTACTTTCAACCGGTGATTCTTGAGCAAACACCACAATATCAAAGCTTTTTTGCCGCAATTCTGCTTGACGCATTTGCTTAGCGCCCGCAGCGTAAAATTCTCGTGTCATCAGAACACCTCCCGAGCCAGTGCTAACAATTCTGGCGTAATAGTTATTCTCTGTAGCGCAGCTGCTTCTCGATTTAGCACCAGCATGCGATCACCATCCACAAACTGAATTGGTATGCTGCCAGGGTATATTTTCTTATTCAGCACGCTATCGGCAAGCTGCATAACTTTTCTCCCGATCAAAGAAGCTTCAACTCCATACCCAAGGGCTGCTCCATCGCGAACACACTCAATATCTTTGGCAAATAAAGTAACACTATGCTGATTACACAGCTTCACAAGGACGTCATTTGCTTCCGCAATAGTATCACCCGTAAGACACATAATTGTGTCCACCCTGCTCATAAATGGCGCAATAAGCTCCTTCGCCTCATTAATATCCCTGAGTGGCAACGGAATTGCAAAGACACCCTGCTGACTAAAAAAGTCTTTCAGTTTAATGGATACTCCTTCCAATATTCCTGCCGAAGCTGCATGGAAATATGGGATCAAAATATTTTTCACCGTTGGCTTAGCCGCTAGCAATAACCGAGCCGGCTCAAAGTAATCAACGGGTGTTAATGAAATTCCAGTTATTGCCTCTTGCCGCGCTCCTAGCGACGAAACAAGCCCTTGCTCAACCGGCTCACCAGGCCCCGCAAAAACAACCGGTATTGCTGTACATCTCTTGCAAGCGGCGGCAACACACAGCTGGGCAAAACTTACCCCAACCGGCACGATAAGATCTGGCTTACTCATAAAAGCTTCTTCAACCATGGTCTGGTAAATAACTTTATCGGTCCCCTTGCCATAGAAATAGCGAATCTCACAACCATTTTTAAAATAATCCGCAGCACTTGCTTCAATGCCGTTGCACACCTGGTTAAAAAATGGCGAGTCTTTCGTCAAAACTGCAATACGCGGCTTTGAGTGGGTAAACTTACGAACCCACATATAATAACCAAAACTACCTGCCAAGGCTCCTAAGGAAAAAACAACCCACACGGCACGATTAATACTCACTCGTATCTTCACAGCACGCCCATCCCATACTATGCGAAAAGAGGAGCGCCCCCACAGAATAACGCTCCTCTTTTGCCCCTAATAAATTGCCTGAATATCTCGCATGCTCAGCAAGTCAATCTTTTCTTCCGTCAGATCGCGCACTTGCTTAAGAATGCTGCTTACGTTCTTGTGCATGACCACCTGCTCTTCCGCAACGACCAGCCCCAACTGATGAAGTGGCTTATGCAGCGACGCACTGCGGCGGATAAAGTCAATGAGAACAGGCACATGAGCAACCGCTGATGTACCAAAACCAATTGCCGCACCACGAGCAACCGAGGAAAGGTCGCATGCAAAGTGAACGATCTTGTTTTTATCACAGAAAGCAGATATTTCTCCTGCCAGCGAATACACTGTATCATCACGCAACGTAATAATTGCATCAAAAAGAGACGCTAATGGTGTTAAGCCACCTAGAACATCCATGCCATCAGAAAGATGTAGCCGAATACTGCGCATGCCATTGTTAGCACATTCTATCGCCAATTTCTCCGCTTCGGCCTCTGTTTCTGCATATGCAAGGTCGGAACCATGGCGTACACCAGATACAATAGCTACCGTTTTTACTACTTTACTTACACTCTTTAGAGAACGGATCTGAGATTTAACGGTGCGAGCACCGGTCATGTAGATGCCGTTGGTATTTGGCAACAAACGCCCTTCGTAAGTCAATTCGAGCTTTTCAGGGTCACCGGTCACACAAAATAATTGAGGAATATCGCTTCGGCTGTAGGCGTACCGCATTCGGCAAACCTCAGCACTGGCCACATTGCCAACGGTCAAAAGAAGCGCTCGTTTCTTTGCATTTCTCGCAAAAAACGGGTGTTTCACTATCTTTGCCGCTAATTCACTATCAGATTCAGTAGTTAAGATATGATCAAAGTCCGGCGCTTTGCCATCTTCCATCCAATCGCCTACTGCATTTTTAAATGCGCACATAAAATCATGGGCCCACGCATTATTGTGTTGATTAAACACGAATGCAATTGGGCCCTGAATATTCTCTTTAAGTTTCTCAGCGTCGAATTCCACGCGAAATCCGGCAACCTCGAAAGAAACGAGGTGTTTCGCTTTGCCTTTTGTATTGAAGTGGAGGGATCCGCTTCGTACTAACTTCATAATACATCCTTTTACTCGTTTGGTGTTGAACTAAAAGATTACAAATACAACCATGGTTGTACGACATAGCCTATACCAAAAACCATGTTTTGCAACCCCCCAAATCCGGCAAAAAGCACTATGTAACCAGCATTTCTACTTGTTCAAGCCCCCCGATTCTTCCAAGAACCGCTCCTACTGGGCGAATGACACAGGGAAACATATCCTGCGAGGCTGCTTTTTTCGGGAATCAAGGAGGAGTTCCTTGTTTTTCTGGGCAACGACCGGTAAGATTGCTCTCAAAAAAGGACATCATAATAAGATCTGGTATTCTTTCAAACATAGGTAAACTTTTGATTTTGCTGTGCTAACAGCTTTTTTTTTGAGCATCGAACGTTTACCTATTTTTTTTTACGCGAGTAGTGTGTAGTCATTGAATTCTCGGACAGCCCTTATATAACAATGCTCTCATTGAGGCAAAACAGCGCTATTGGGTCAAGATCGACCCCCTGTTCAACGCACGCCTCCACATCAACAATAATTTTCCGGTCGTTTGGCAACGTTAAAATCGGTATTTCTGAAGGTTTTTTGCCATCAGTTAAAATTTTCCCCGCAATATCAAATAATGCTTCACCAAGTTGCGCAATATCTTGCGTAAAAGTAACGGCTATACTTGCGGCACTCTGCTCCATAGTGTGGACAACCAGCATAACATGGTATTGTTTACATAGTTTAGATATCGCCACTGTTAAATCAGCAACGAAACTACCTTCGGGTATGATAACTGTATCTATAACACCCATATGGCGCAAAACACTCGGCACTACGTCATCAACGGTGCCGACCGGCATCAATACTACTTGAACGTCATACGTTGCAAACGTATCGGCAAGCATACGAAGCCGCTCTTCTAAATGTCCCAGCTCAGAGTTTTGGTAATAAGGAATAAGAACCCGCTTTATATTTCGCCTTATTATCACCAAAAAGTCTGCCAACCACGTATAAGGAACTTGCTCACGCACAACACCAGTTATTCCTTCCTGGGATCCATCTTTTGGTAAAATACCAATACGAAAAGGGTCGGTAACACCACTAAAGACAAAAGGCGTCGTAAGCTTTTTTTCACGTACATGCTCAGCAACAACCGAAGAATACAAAGCGCCTATCGAGATAACCAAGTCATACTCATCATTTCGGATTTCTTGCATTTGTTCATGCATAACATCCACCCGAGGCTCTTTGCAAAAAAAGACAATGGGACGCCAATTCAAATCAGGGCATGCCTCTACCTTACGAAGAAATCCAGACATAACACGACTGTGATACGGGAACATAGCGCGAGAGAGAAGCGCAATGCGAGGAGCTCGCGGCTTCCCTTCAGGAAGCATAAACTCTTTAATAACCGGTTTTTCCATCATCATTCCTCACTGTCTATCAAGCGATAAAAGTTACCATCAACCTCGCTATTCTCAAGCATATATAACTTTGCTGCAGGCATAGTAAGCCCTTGTCGCGCAAAAGCCTTAAGGTTATACGCCATACGACGACCTTCATTCTTAAGCAAAATAATGCGTTTATGCTCTGGTCGAATACCACCAGTTAACATCTGCAACACTCGCCGAAAGGAAACCACACCGACAAGTCGTGGCAAACTCACCATACCAAGAGCAGCACCTTTTTGGACCGCTTTTAGAGAGCACGAAAAATAAGTAACCGTATGATCTTCACACAAAGAAATCAGTTCTTCAGAATAAGAATCCAATTCAGAGCCCTCCAGGCCCATAAGAACATCGACTGACCCTATCTTCGAGCGCACCACAGAAACAACATTCTCGCCCTGCTTGAGCGCTAATAATACCGCTGACACACCGCGCGACCGCAAAAACGTTTGAATCGAATAAGCTGCCGTCGTTAACAAACCACCTTCGCTGAGAGGATTGTATGGCACTAAGACTGATTTTGCTGTCGGCTTGGCCCATAGCAATGCGCGAACAGCAGTAAGATACGGAGCATACCCAAGACTAACACCAGTAATAAGATTGCCCTCAGAAGATAATTCATGAAGACCAATATCCTGATAATTGGTAACTCCGCAAAAATGCACCGGAATATCAATATTTCGCTCCCGAAAAGCATGCACAATAGCCTGTGTACACAAAACACCAATCGGCACCACTATGTCAGGCTTATATGCGATAATTTCATTAACTTTTACCGCAATTTTTTCAAAATCAAACTGTTCTACAAAAATAACATTGATCTCAACCACATCTTCTTTTTGCAGTACCTTTTGCTCTTCAAGAAATCCCTGCAAAACCTGCGTGTGGTAATCCAACCTTTTGGTCAAAACAGCAGCTCGCTTCTTTGGAATCATTACATTAGTTTCCACGATACACCACTCCTTCTTTTGCCACCCACGCTAGCAGCTCCGGTGTTATTGCAAGGCCCTGCTTTTCTGCTGCATCAAGATTTAATGCGACTTTCCGCGATTCATGCATAAATTTCACTGGTATATCTCCAGTTTTTTTTCGATGCACCAAAATGTCATATGACATTCGCATTGCAACTTCTCCTATCGACTGCGCAAAAACGCCATATCCAAAAGCAGCACCACCAATAACGGCCTGAATGTCACCTGCAAACAAAGGAATTTTGTACTGATCACATTGCTTTGTTAAAAGTGTGTAAGAGTCAGATAAAAAGCACCCCTCAAGATACATTACTACATCAGCTTCGCCGAAGCACCCCTTAAGCTTTTCTTGCGCATCAGATAATGAATACAGAGGTAAAGCCATGACCTTGCACCCCCGGCCTATTAAGTATTGTGTAACAAGCTCCGCAGATCGTTCAACCAACCCCCCCGCTGCGTTTGGAAAATAAGGAAGTAATACATTTTTTGCTAAAGGACGACACCTTAACAACATCTCAGGAGGCTTATTATAATCAAGCGGAACTAAAGAAACTCCGGTTACAGCTTCAGCTCGACCATCAAGCGCAGAAACTAGTCCTTGATTAAGTGGGTCTCCCGGACCAGCGAAAACTATCGGTATGTTCAATTGGCGTTTACTCACTAGATTGACACACAATTGAGATAGCGTTACTCCCACCGGCATAATGAGGTCAGGATGTTCATTAATAACTTCTTCAATAATTTGCTGAATAGTAGCGCTGTCTGCGCAACCAGGAACATATTTAAATGTAACCTTACACCCACGTTGCTGGGCTTGCATCGACTTGACCCCTTCACAGACTCCATTAAAAAATGGGGAATCTTTCGTTATAACTATGACGTAGGGTTCGCGCAAGATCCAGCGACCATGAATAGCCAAGTATCCAGCAATCAACAACACTAATAAACTACACACCAAGTAAAGATACTTATCCTGAAAGAGAGACGATTGTTTCATATATTTTTCTCGTTACCAAACAATCGAGGGGCGCGCCCTCTTCACGGCACACCCCTCACATTCTTTTTAATACACTGCGTGAATTGACGTCATTTCAAGCAAATCTTCTTTTTCCTCAGTCAGATCCCGTACTTGCGCACGAATACTGCTCATATTGTGTCGAACCTCAATTGGTTCTTCAACAATTTCAAGTTCAAAGGAATTCAATGGCAGATGCGTTTCCTTATGCTGCCACATCAAATTCATAAGTGAAGGCACATACGCCGCTGGCGCATTCCCAAATCCCATAGCTGCTCCGCGAGCTACAGAGGAAAGTTCGGACGCAAAGTGAATAATTCTATTTTTAGTGCAGAAACTTGCGATTTCGTCCAGATGCCCATAGACAGCGTCATCACGCAATGTGATGACGGCTTCGCACACAGAGCCAAAACCTTCAAGATAACCAGCAATATTTTCATCCCCCACCATATAAACACGCAACGCTCGCATGCCAAACTTCTCACACTCTTGAATAATCTTCTGAGCGGCTTTGTCTTTTTGCAGAGCAATTGAATCAAAGCGACCACTATACCCAGAAATAATAGCTACTGTTTTAACAACCCGGCTCAAACTCCTCAGTGAACGAATTTGCTTAGTAAGGCTACGTGCCTCAACCGCATATACACCATTCGTATTCGCCAAAAGTTGACCATTCATGTCAACCAAATCAAGTGCTTCAGGGTCACCAATCACACAAAAGAGCTGTTGAATACAGCTGGTTAAGCCCCATGCAACACGGTAGCGAGCAACTTCTGCGCTCGCAGCGTCACCAACAGTTATAATACGCGCAGGCTTTCGAGAAAATCCTTGAATAAACGGATGCTCATACAGCTTACTCTGAAGATCGCCACGGGATTCATTCATTAAAATATGGTCATGTTCAGGAAAACTTCCATCAGCAGACCATTCAGTATAGGCAGACTTAAAAGCGTTAATAAAATCATAGGCCCAACCATTTCCATCCTGATTAAGGACAAAAAGGACTGGGCCTTCAGCAAGTTCTTTAAGATTTTGTACTTCAACATCCCATTGACGGTTGTTGCAGTTAATTGACACCAGCTTTTTGCCTGGTGCTTTAGCATTAAAACGGGGGGATCCCGATTGAGTCACTTTCATAATGATTACTCCTCAATAGTTGATTAAACACTACAGCTGAAATCTCAGCTACCGTGCCAAACGGCATGGAATAGCCTATACCAAAAACCATGTTTTGCAACCCCCCAAATCCGGCAAAAAGCACTATGTAACCAGCATTTCTACTTGTTCAAGCCCCCCGATTCTTCCAAGAACCGCTCCTACTGGGCGAATGACACAGGGAAACATATCCTGCGAGGCTGCTTTTTTCGGGAATCAAGGAGGAGTTCCTTGTTTTTCTGGGCAACGACCGGTAAGATTGCTCTCAAACAAGTATATTTGAAGAGTAAGCCATGTATCAGCACAAAGAGATCTCTACTAAGAAAAAAATAACATGAAAACACGCAAACAAATGCTGTGGCGATTTTGGCAATGCGCTGCGGGCTTCCTTCTTTTATGCGGTTTAATCTCCTACATAATCGACCTCACCTCTCTCCATCCAGTGCACCGCATTTATTCATACACCGACCCCCAGTGCATCGAAACGCTTACCGCGCTTGATCAAAATAGTTTGGTATTGTTTGATGTAGACGACACCCTCACCTATGCGCCAGATTCTTTTGCAAACGTCAGAAAGTCAGACCTGAGTTGGTGGTTTTGGATTCAATTACTCATCAAATTTCCCCATTTATACAAAAAAGCAGCGCAAGAAGATTTAGCAAGCCACGTATTCCTACAGGCCCCGCGGGTACTCATTGAAGATGGTATTTCAGAACTTATTAACTCACTCAGACAACGACATATAACCGTCCTGGGCCTTACCAACATGCTAACCGGCAAGCTTGGCATCATCCCCCACGCGGAAGAATGGCGCTACTCAGTACTCAAGGAACTGGGAGTAACATTTAACACCACATACCCAGACACCACGTTTAAAACCGTGAGGGAGTATACACACATACCTAAGTCACACTCACAACCAGATCCTAACGTCCGCTGCATGCCCCAGTCTCGCGGCAACTACCCGACGCTGCACAAAGGTCTTTTGTGCACCAATCAAACAGATAAAGGCACGGTCCTTGGGGCATTTCTTGATTATGCAAAGATAAAACCATCAATGATCGTATTTTTTGATGACATGGGACCAGTGCTGCAGGAAGTCGGCGATGTCTGCGCCGCGCGCGGCATCCCATGCAAACTCTTTCTCTACCGGCGCGTGGAACTGTTGTCACAGACTTTTTGCGCTACCCGCACCTTTCGCCAGCTTGACCACCTCATACGCACCGGTGTGTGGCTGGGGGATGCAGAAGCGGACGCTACTCTTCCTCAAGAAGAGCCAAATACTGCTGGTACACATACACCCGATCCCGCTTTTTGCCAGTAATTTCCTTCAGGATGCCAGCATCCGTCAGTGCCTCCAAAGCATCACGAGCGGTCGACGGATGAAAATCAAAAGAGTGCACCAAAGCTGGCACTGATATTTGTGGCAGCTTTTTGAGTATTTCAAACACGCGCACGGCAGAAAACCGCACCCGACCCATTCGTTCAATTGTCACCATATCGACAGCAAACAGTTCATTAATCTTACGGGCTGTTACCATTGCACGAGTCGCGGTGGTGTAAACTCCGTCAAGAAAGAACTCCAACCATACTTCCCAATCACCCTGCAGGCGTACCCGCTGAAGCATTTCGTAATAGAGCATGCGGTGCTGCTTCAGATACAGACTCAAATACAGCACCGGCTCGGTTAAGAGGCTGTGATGACAGAGCAACAAGGTAATCAACAAGCGCCCAAGGCGGCCATTACCGTCAAGGAATGGATGGATAGTCTCAAATTGCACGTGGGCAAGACCAATCTTGACCAATACTGGCAACCCAGTAGTGTCATCATGTAAGAAGTTCTCAAAGGCGCCCAGGCAGTCCATTAAATCTTCTGGCGCTGGTGGCACAAACAAGGCATTTCCCGGCCGAGAGCCACCAATCCAATTTTGCGACCGGCGGAATTCTCCCGGAAGTTTGTGCACCCCCCGCGTTCCTTGCAGTAAAATACCGTGCATCTCCTTTATAAGGCGCAGCGAAAGTGGCATCCCGTCTTGCATCCGCTTGAGACCATACTGAATAGCACATACATAATTATACACCTCTTCCACATCATCCAGCGCCACCTGCGGCTTTTGGTCATTCTCAAAAAGCATCAAGTCGGCAAAAGAGCTTTGCGTCCCCTCAATCTGAGAAGAAAGAAGGGCCTCTTTACGCACATACATATATATGAATAAAGATACATTAGGGATCACCGCTGCCGTTACCTTCAGCTCGGCCAAAGCAGTTAAGGCACGATCCAGATTCCTTTGAATTTTCGACAAATCAATTGGTGGTGACGGCGGCAATGATGCCGGTATATAAGTCGCATAGCGTTCGCCGCCCACCACATGCTCTCTGGAGCGGCCAAGGCGTTCATTTTTTTGCATAAAACCTCACTAAGTTGATTTAGTATGCCACCACTAAACCAACTTAGCAACATATTTCCGTTTAGTGACTGATCACTAAAGCACTTTAGACCCTGGATTCGCACAACAGAAAAACCCCAAGCATTAACCGCTCGAAGAAAATCGTGTCGATTTAGTACCGTCACTACTAAATCGACACGATCGATGAAAAAACCTTCTAATGCAACATTTTTAACTACATACTTCTATTATTATGATGAACATTGTGCCTACTAGCTATGAAAAAATAGACTTCGCCCCTCTCTCTCACTCACACTTCCCGCTCCTTCTCACCTGGCTCACCGCTCCGCACATACACGCATGGTGGGATCCTGAAATTTCCTGAGCGAAACCACCAATCTCTTGCCCACCCCTCCCCCAGCTGATACAATTAGCAACGTAAAATCTATCTAATTTCCCGGGGTATCCATGCAAAAGCTCTACCTAATACTAGCCGCTATCGCCACTATTACCGTTTCCACTCCCCATTCTCTCCCCGCACGAAGCAACCCCATGATGGCGCTGGGCGTACTCGGCGTTGGTGGTTTTGGGTATAAATTCCTGGGAGCCTGGCGGGAGATGCAGGAATTAAAGCAACAACTTGAAGAGTTTCCAAGCCCCAGAAACAAAGCAGCCTATGAAGAAGCACGCGAAGAGTTCATGGAAGTCAAGGCACAGCTGGGCAAAACACGGCTCCGTCTCATCCTCCACGCTCTCGGCACACTCGCAAGCGCAACCATTCTGGCAAAAGGATTTTACGGCACTAATAACTCAACATCTGTTCGTGGAAAATTCGGATCGTCGAGCACGAGAAAAAAATTTCATGGGCAACCAAGCACTCAACTCACTCTACAAGAGGAAATACAACGAGAAAAAGAGAATAACCGAACCCGCGGCTTTAACGACAGTGAAGCAACCATAAGCCTTTTGCAAAGTGCTCTAAATACTGATGCCTCTATTAACCCCGGTCGCGTTGACCAACTCATGACGCATGTAGACCCTTTTGCCCACGAACACGCTTATGGAACTGACCAACGTAATGCACGAACAGCGCTCGGCAGCATTACGCCAGAACACGTAAAAAGACACCCGCAAGCATTCAGACAACTTTTGGCAAAGCTTACCCCGCAAGCTCACAAGGATTTTGTTGAAACACAATCAACACGTAACCACTATTTCTGGGAAAACACGCCACTGTATAAAGCGGCTATCCTTGAAGATGAGCAAGCGGTTGATACGCTCCTGGACCATAATGTCGCCTATGACAAACTGGTAGATCAATACCGTGCAACCCTTTTATTTAAACTTGCAGCAGATTATGAGAAATCTGGTAGCATTGCCACGCGTACCCGCATTATTCAGAAAATCCTGAATAAATATCCCTCACTTCTCACTCACAAAGATTTTGGAGACTTCATTTACCAAAAAGCAGAAAAATCCGCTTCAACTCTGCGACCATGGATTGATCCATCATCACCACTCATGGCACAAATGCGCGCTCCTTTCGAGGCAGAGCAGCAGGAAGAAAAAGAGAAAAAAACACAGAAAGAGGCAACCAATTTGCTGCGCACCATGCGTTATGCAGATCAAATCAGCAGCGCTGATGCTGCGAGATATCGCGCACTCGGTGGTAATGAAGAGCAACTGCAAGAGATTCTCCACAAAAAATTTATGGCGGCTGCCGATTACTTCACATT
The DNA here is from genome assembly GCA_964429275.1 of uncultured Pseudomonadota bacterium. Taxonomy (GTDB): domain Bacteria; phylum Babelota; class Babeliae; order Babelales; family JAUPTZ01; genus JAUPTZ01. The sequence continues at coordinate 24,306 of CAYSBJ010000002.1, read as the reverse complement.
CAATTATGCCAAGGCTCGCACTATACTCGCGTTAGAGATGTCACCACTCACTAAGGAGGAGGAAGAAAAACTTAGCACCAGCCTTGAGTTTGCACTAGATACAAGTAAGTACGACATAGCACAGCAGCTACACTCACTTGGTGCCCACTTAAGCGAGGCTCGTCAGCAGTACCGTCTATTACATCTCATTAAAAGTATTCACTCTATGAATGCTATCACGTCAGTTGCTGATGTACAACGCGTAGTAAGTAACCTTGGCATTAACGTAAATGCCAAAAACGAGCATGGTAAGACCGCGCTTATAGAAATGGTAGAACAAACGCAAATTTATGAACTGCGTAATGCCATTCAGTTACAAGGCATAGATATAAATATACAAGACAATGATGGCAATACCGCACTTGTCCTTGCGATGAAAGAATTTATTAAATGGGCTGATATATCAAGAGAGTATATTATAACAACACTCTTAAACGCGAGTGCACAGGTGGATGAGAAAGCGCGTGCACTTGCGCATGAGGTAGTAGTAAACGCATATGCATTTAACCTAGATTGTGGTAAAGAGCTCTCCACACTTCATGCCATGCATGGCATGAATATTGATATTTCCAAAATGAGCCCACAAGAACTGCGGGCAATCGGAGAAAAAAAAGAGTTTCGTGCGGTGTACAACTTATTAAAAGCTGGCGCCCCCTTAACTCAAACTCTTGACCCAATCGCAGCCGATCTCTTTGTGTACGCACTTAGGGACAAGCAAGATTTTGATTTGGCAACAACACTTCTTGATCACATTGGTGACGTCCACGAAGTAATTGAGCCACTCATTGCGGCAGTAAAAAGCGGCCACAGCGATTTAGCAAAAGCTACCTCGTTGGTAAAAGCTATCATGAAAAAGAACGCCAACGTAAATATGTCTGGGAGAGTCGACACCGCTCTAATCGCTGCGCTCTCGATTACCAAACCGAACGAGAGTGATGATGCAAGGTTAGACTATGATACGAGCATGCTATCGCTCCTTCTAGATACATATAAAGCGAACCCAAACATCGCGACAACAGTGGGCAAACAAACACCATTAGCCACCGCTGCTCATAATGGGAATGTAGAAGCAGTAAAGATGCTCCTTGAATACGGCGCCGATGTCAATCAGCATTCATGGTCAGTACAAGACACCCCATTGCATCGTACGGTAAAGCCAAAAACACACGACGACTATGATTTTATCAGTGGTTCCTATTCACAGATTCTCGCCATTGCCCAAAAGCTTCTCGCTGCTGGCGCTAAGAAAGATGCTTTGAACAAAAAAGGCGATACACCATACAGGCTTGCCATGAAAAATAAGGCGCTTCTTGATGAAGCCGCTCAAAAAGAAGGCCAGACTGATGCAAGCGAACTTTTTGCGCTGCTCAAAACAGCGGCCGGCGAAGAAAAAGCAGCTGAGGCAGAAAAATTGAGAGTCGCTGTCGCTGAAATAGAAGCACTTCCAGCAACCCCTACTCCTAAAGCCCTCAAGAAGGCTCTACCTGCCGCGAAAGTGTTACTCAAATCATTAAAAGCAAAAGAAAATGAGGAGCTAGAAATAACGTTCTACGAAAAATTTATTCAGCACGTACTTAATGATAACAAAAACTGGTACCGCACAAATGATCCGTCCATCAATGATGTTGTTGATGACTATTTCGATAAAGAGACAAGAAGGCGACTTACTACCGAAACTGATTACCTCGACTACGAACTCAGAAGCATCAACAATAGGGGCTCAAACTGGATGGACCTCTCTTCTCTAATGCGCGTGATAAACGAAAAGAGCGACACACTCACGACAGAAGATCGTAGAGTAATTAAAGAAATTGCAGCAAAGATACAAGCGCGCTACACGCGGGAAAATATGAAGGATGACACCGTACAAATGCTCATTCGGGCTACAAGCCTCATTGGAGCAGCATAAACACCTGCAACTGCCCCCTGTTTATTGCCTTAGCTCCTCTAAAACCGGTATGATATGAGCTAAAGGTTACACCACATGTAACATTCAGCTCACAGGATGAAAAATGGAACAAAGCAATATCCTCGACATACTTCGGTCAAAATCGACTGTTTTCTCTTTTACAGAGATCCTTTTGCTCTCAAAAGGCATAAGCTCTCAATGGCTCCGTCGCCGCTTGCATTACTACGTTACAAAGGGGGAACTCTACCCCATCCGCCGCGGCCTGTATGCAAAGGACCAAAATTATGACCGCCGCGAACTGGGTACCAAGATTTTCACCCCGGCTTACGTAAGCTTTGAGACTATTCTGGCGGAAGCTGGGGTTATATTTCAGTATTACGAAACCATCTTTGTGGCAACGTATCAAACGCGCTCCATCGAATGTGATGGCAACAAGTACTCTTTTCACAAGCTCAAAGGCCCCCTTCTTACCAGCGGTATTGGCGTAGAAAACAGAGGAAATTTTCATGCTGCTACCCCTGAGCGAGCCTTTTTGGATATCCTGTATCTAAATAAGAGTTATCATTTTGACAACCTTGGCCCCCTTAGCAGGGAAAAGGTATACGAGATCCTGCCGCTCTATAATAACAAGCGTATGACACGCAAAGTTAATGAATACTTTGCAGCCTTTGACGCTCAATAGGAGGAGTTATGACACTCAATATTTTTACGCATAAAAACCTACTCATTCAAATATTAAAAGAACTCTACACGGACCCAACCATAAGCTTTGATCTTGGCTTCAAAGGAGGAACAGCTGCCATGCTGTTTTGCGATCTACCGCGATTCTCAGTGGACCTAGATTTTGACCTGCTCAATCCTGTAAAAGAGTCGGTCGTCTTTGAAAAAATAAAAGCCGTTCTTGCTACATATGGCACCGTAAAAGAAGCGGACAAGAAACGCTTTTGCCTTTTCTTCCTACTTTCCTACGCAAATAAAGCGCCAGGGGCGTACAATATCAAAGTTGAAGTTAACCTGCGAAATTTTGGATCGAAGTATGAAGTAAAGCCATATTTTGGCATCCCAATGAACGTCATGATTCCCGCCGATATGGCTGCTCATAAGATGGTCGCTATGCTTGAACGAGCAGGAAACGCCAATCGAGATATTTTTGACACACACTTTTTCCTCAAGAATAGCTGGCCTCTCAATGAAACAATCATTGAGCAGCGGACGGGGATGAAGATCGCTCCATTTCTTCAAAAATGTATCGATACCTTAACGGCAATGAACGATACCCACATACTTGCTGGGCTGGGTGAACTTCTTGACGCCAAGCAAAAGGCCTGGGTCAAGGCGCACTTACGAGAGAACACGGTATTTTTACTAAAGATTAAGCTTGACAATGCACAAACCCATGACGCAAAAGAAGCCAAACCATGACAACCGCTCGTAGCCTATTACTCCTCCTCTGCAGCGCCACCATAACTCCTGCCGCCCCACGTACCCTCACCCCAACCCACGGGGCGATCGCCACTGCCGTATCGTTAATCGGCTCAGGAGCTGCGTATAAAACATTCAAAAAGGCTGCCACTAACTATGAAAGCGACAAGGCAAATCTAGAAAAAAAAGAAGCATACGCCCGAGCAAAACGAAATTTTCGAATACTCTCTCTCATCACCGCAATCGCAGCAACCGGAACTACAGCCTTATTCATTGCCAACGATACCCAATCGCCAACCCAGACAGGCACTCCGAAACCCAACGTCTCGCTCATTAGCTGCTTTAAAAATGCACACAACGTTGCTGAACTCAAGCAAATATTACATGAGACAACATATGACGAGCTCACAACCGCATTGAGTAAGAGCAACAACTCTGCGAAGCTAACGACCCAAGCCAACACGTCGTATGTCGAAAAGCTTGTATTGAAAGACGGATCTACCTGGTTTCTTAAGGTCGCCCGCAGACCAGGGCACATAAATACCTTCCCCAATACTCACTACCGCTACATCTTTGGTCAGAAACAAAACCGCAGCCGCTATGACATGGGACAAAAAATAAAAGGCCTTAGGATTGAGGGCATTCAAGCCCCCGAAAAGATGCTCCTGCCACTCAAGCACGCAAGCGCAAATGAGGCAAGCTGGACCGACACCGAATCTGTAGTGCTCTCACCAGACATTCCGACCGGCTCAACCATAGCGCCGCCCTCCCTGCAACGTGGAAATAGAGCAGAAAGAGAGAAATTCATCGCTCAGGTGAAAGAATACGTAACAAGAAATCCAAGCCTCCTTGATGCCCTCACCCGCGTGGTTGAAAAGATTGATTTTGCTGACAGCCATTTTGGCAACATCGCCCTCCTCCCCAACGATAAGGGCTTGATGATATATGACACTGAAGATGTGCTCCAAGGGGGAGAGGAAGAAGGCCTTACTCAGAAAAGCGAAGCACTATTGACAGAGGCGCGAGAGCGTAGAAAGCTCTGGAGCCTCAGCAACCTCATAGGCAGAAACCGAGAGCAGCCAGGCATCTCTCAGTTGGACCTCGATGCAGACCACCCGTTTCAACCAAAACTTCAGGAACTCAAAGCACGCAAGAAGAAGCAGGAACAAAAATGGCTAACAGCTCTCGCTGCAATCAAACCTCGTACGACTCCGTAACTATCGCGACCGTCGTATACGATACAGTACATGTTTTAAGAGCCGATGGTCGAGCGCCAATTTTCTTCCACCGCAAACGCAGAAAAGCGATCAGAAGAAAATCCTTTGTTCATATCAGCGATAAATGTTTCAACACGCTCACGCATGATTGGCACGCCTGCCCCCCCCCTTCAAAAAGGCCAACGAAAGTTAACTGCTTGAAGAAAATCGTGTCGATTTAGTACTGGCGCTACTAAATCGACACGATTCACGAAAAAACCTTCTCCTCCAACATTTTTTAACTACATACTTCTATCACACTTCCCGCTCCTTCTCACCTGGCTCACCGCTCCGCATATACACGCATAGTGGGATCCTGAAATTTCCTGAGCGAAACCACCAATCTCTTGCCCACCTCTCCCCCGGCTGATACAATTAGAAACATAAAATATATCTAGATTCCCGGAGTATTCATGAAAAAAATCTACCTAATACTAGCCGCTATCGCCACTAGTACCGTTTCCACTCCCCATTCTCTCCCCGCACGAAGCAACCCCATGACGGCGCTGGGCGTCCTCGGCGTTGGTGGTTTTGGGTATAAATTCCTCAGTGCCTGGCGGGAGATGCAGGAATTAGAGCAACAACTTGAAGAGTTTCCAAGCCCTAGAAACAAAGCAGCCTATGAAGAAGCACGGGAAGAGTTCATGGAAGTCAAGGCACAGCTGGGCAAAACACGGCTCCGTCTCATCCTCCACGCTCTCGGCACACTCGCAAGCGCAACCCTTCTGGCAAAAGAATTTTACGACACTAATAACTCAACATCTGTTCGTGGAAAATTCGGATCGTCGAGCATCGGCAAAGAAGCTCACGAGCCGGCAAGCACTCAGCTGACTCTACAGGAGGAAATACAGCGAGAAAAAGAGAATAACCGAACCCGCGGCTTTAACGACAGTGAAGCAACCATAAGAATTTTGGAAAGAGCTCTAAATACCGACGCCTCTATTAACCCCGGCCGCGTCGACCAACTCATGACGCATGTAGACCCCTTTGCCCACGAACGCGCTTATGGAACTGACCAACGTAATGCACGAAGAGAACTCATGGCACAAATACGCGCTCCTTTCCAAGCAGAACAGCAGAAGAAAGAGGCTACAAAAGCAGAAGAAGAGGCAACCGATTTGCTGCGCACCATACGTGAGAAAATACAGCGAGAAAAAGAGAATAACCGAACCCGCGGCTTTAACGACAGTGAAGCAACCATAAGAATTTTGGAAAGAGCTCTAAATACCGACGCCTCTATTAACCCCGGCCGCGTCGACCAACTCATGACGCATGTAGACCCCTTTGCCCACGAACGCGCTTATGGAACTGACCAACGTAATGCACGAAGAGAACTCATGGCACAAATACGCGCTCCTTTCCAAGCAGAACAGCAGAAGAAAGAGGCTACAAAAGCAGAAGAAGAGGCAACCGATTTGCTGCGCAACATGCGTTATGCAGATCAAATCAACAGCGCTGATGTGGCTAAGTACCGAGCACTCGGCGGCAACGAAGAGGAACTGCAAGAGATTCTCCACAAAAAATTTATGGAGGCTACCAACTGGGAAAGATTCGACCGCACCGAAGCCGAAGCAATCCTTGCTCTTAACCGATCGCCATTAACAACAAAAGAGCAAGAAGAACTGAATAATAAACTTGATGCCGCCTTAGAGTTGAGTCGGTACGTCATGGCGAAGGGATTACAATCACTAGGCGCACGCGTAAGTGAAGCACGTCAGCAATCGCATGTGGTCAATCTCGTTAAGCAAAACCTCAGGCAATCAGTCGACTTCCTACAAGACCTAGTAAATAAATTGGGCATCAACGTAAATGCTAGGGATCAAAACGGACGAACAGCGCTAATGGATCTTGTGAAAAATAGCAGCGCCCACGGAGCTGATAAGGTCATTCAATTAAATGGTATAGATATAGATACACAAGATAATGATGGCAACACCGCACTTGCGCTTGCCATGCAAAACGCAATCACAAATATGAACGAAGAAACCAAGGAGATTATTGTAACTTTACTCGTTAGAAACGCTCACGTCGATACAAAAACGCACGATCTTGTTTCGCAAGTTATAATTGCTGGATATGGGAAATTTCAATCATGGGGCAAAGATTTAACGAGGGCCTTTGCACATCGTGGCATATCAATAGATCTTTATAATATAAATCCAAAAGAATTGCTGAAAATCAAAGAAAAAAAAGGAGAATCTGTTGTATATGATTTATTAAAATCCGGTGTCCGGCTACCCAGCGACATTAACCCAATCGCAGCCGATCTCTTTGTATACGCGCTTAGCCAAAAGCAAGACTTTGATTTAGCAACAACACTTCTTGACTATATTGATGACGTCAACAAAACCGACGGTGAGGGGAACCTACTGCTTGTTACAGCGGTAAAAAGTGGCAACAGCAATTTAGCACGGGCTACCTCGTTGGTACAAGCTATTATGGAAAAGAACGCTGACGTAAATATGCAAGGAAACTATGACACCGCTCTCACTGCTGCGCTCTCGATTAGCCTGTCAGACTATGAAAGAACGTATGACACAAGCATGCTCTCTCTCCTCTTGGATACGTATAGCGCAGACCCAAACATCACGCCAAAGAAGGTTATAAAAACGCCATTGTCCATTGCTGCTCATGACGGAAATGTAGAAGCAGTAACGATGCTTCTTAAATACGGCGCCGATGTCAATCAGCATTCATGGTCAGTACAAGACACCCCATTGCATCGTACGGTAAAGCCAAAAACACACGACGACTATGATTTTATCAGTGGTTCCTATTCACAGATTCTCGCCATTGCCCAAAAGCTTCTCGCTGCTGGCGCTAAGAAAGATGCTTTGAACAAAAAAGGCGATACACCATACAGGCTTGCCATGAAAAATAAGGCGCTTCTTGATGAAGCCGCTCAAAAAGAAGGCCAGACTGATGCAAGCGAACTTTTTGCGCTGCTCAAAACAGCGGGCGCCGAAGCATAAGGCTGTATGGGAGTCCACACCAGTCCACCCCTATGTATTGGCTTAATCCCTCCAAAACCGGTATGATATGAGCCAAAGGTTACACCGTATGTAACATTTATAGTCAACGCAATTCAATTTAATGGACGACGCAGTCGTCATTGCGAGAAACCTAGTGACGAAGCAATCCATGTTATGCATATACCAGACAAGTCTATGGATTGCCACGCCCAAAGCGGCTCGCAACCGCCTTCGATACTACGGCGTGTCACGCCATAGCACCAGAGGTGCAGCGGCGGATGACGTGCCAACAGCACGTCTCTAGAATCAACATTTCGAAGCATTTTAACTTTAGCTCACAGAATGAAAAATGGGCGGTACGATCACCCCATAAATCACAAATGAACAGGGGCTTTCATGAATAAAAAAATCTCATTGTTGCTCCTCCTCTGCGGCAGTATCCTTCTTCCCACCCGCTCAAGTTTTGCGGCAGACATGAGTAGAGCTAATGAAGACATACTCATTATAGATGCTGCAACCAAACTCCCAATAACTACACGAGAGGCTGCCATAAAAGCCTGTTACATGCTCAAAAAAAAGACTCCGCTCCTTAACCACGTAGTTGGTTCAGATCTGACAGACTTTCTTGAAGAGAAGATGGGAGAAATACTCAGTTTTCAGCAACGCGCAACGAGCATAGTGTATCCCCAAATTTTTGTGTTCTTACGGTATGCACTGCGACATTTTGGCAACCCGATATTTAAGAACCGTATTTCGCTCGATCCTTGTTTTCTCATAAAGAACATAACAACTATTACTGAATTCGACACACAACTCTATCTCGAAGCCGGCGCCCGAGCTAATCTAGCAAACGAACATGGGCTGACTGCACTCCACATCGCAGCGCTTCATGGCATGGCAATAACCGCAAACTGTTTGATCAAAGGAGGAGCAAATGTACATGCAAGGGCTTATATAGAAAACGCTACGCCTCTGCACATGCTTGCGACAACATACAATCATCAGGACAAAGACCGTCCGTCACAACACGACATGAACAATGATCCAATAGGAACGCTGCATGTCTTAGTAAAGAGGGGCGCCAATTTACATGCGCTTGATAGTAGAGGAAGAAAGCCTCTTGATGTCATACACGAGTCAATAGAAGCAAAATTTGGAGAAGCGTCTCCCGCAGAGATAGCACTGCGCCAAGCCTTTGAGTCAGCAACTGCAAAATCAGTCCCAATGGCTACGGCCGTCGTACACGATACAGAACATGCTGCAAGAGAGGATGATCCGCTCCTAACCGCGGATGATTAAAATCACCCTTCATATCACGCGTCAAACCAATTTTTTCCATCACCCTTAGTGAACGTACATTCAGCGGTGACGTGAATGACACAACTTCATCCAGCTGCAACACTTCAAATGCATACTTCAACACCGCGCGTGCCGCCTCAGTTGCATAGCCCTTGCCCCATGAAGATGAGGCAAGCCGCCAGCCAATTTCAATAGCGGGAGTAAAATGCGATTCCCATGGGACCCTGGAAATACCAACAAATCCAATAAGTTTGCCAGACGATTTCTCTTCCACTGCAAATGCAGAAAAGCGATCAACAGCAAATCCTTTGTTCATATCAGCAATAAATGTTTCAACACGCTCACGCGTCATTGGGACGCCTGCCCCCCATTCAAAAACGCTGGGATCTTGGTTGATGGCAAGGTACGGCTCGATGTCCGCCTCACGCCATGTACGCAAAATAAGGCGTTCTGTTTCTAATACTTTCATTTAACACTCACAATCACAAAATAGCCTTCAAAATCATTCTCGCGGTTCGCTCCCCAGACTCACATGCAGCCTCCATTGTCCCGGTCGCATCCATAAGCACCGAGGCATGTTCACCCGCAAAATAAACTTTGTTATGCACCGGTGTAAAGAGCGCTTTCACCGGCTCGCCGGCGACTTCAGTAATCATTGCAAACATCGTCTCATGGCCAGCCGCAACATAGGAATACGAACCGCGCACCCAAGGATCGTTTACCCAGCTGTACCCAACCGGCCCTGTATACGCCATGTTTTGCATATCCTGCGCATATACCGGCACGACTGCTGGTGGACACACATCAACAAGCGCGGCACTCATAAGCGGCCGAATATTCGTATACACATCATATATCGTTTCTGGCGTAAACAAGCCATGCATTCCGGTTACATAGGTCGTTACCAGGCCATGTTGCGCGTCGATAACGCTTACAATGCCATCGCCCACGACATCGCCACTACTACTGACAAGCGATGGGGAAAAGGGAACTAATACTTTGGCGTTCGTCGTATAGCTCACTTGAGAAATAGCCTGCACCCGATCAGCCGGCAATGTTGCCGCATCAAACGTAATACCGCCGTACAGTGAACAGGGAAGCGCAAGCACCACAATATCAGCCGACACCTGTGATGCACTGTTAAACGTTAACGTCATTGTTTTGTCAGGATTGGTTAACACCGCTGTTAACGCACTGTTCAAATGCACGCGATCGCCCAGTGCTTGTGCCATTTTTTGTAACAATAAGCTGTTACCACCACTCACCGTTACTTGTTGCGTCACATTCTCGTTTGCAGGGCGCGCTGCAGCAAGACCACCCAGCAGTATGTGATATAACGTCTCGGTATACCATGGTGAAAGTTGCTCAACTGGCGCCCCCTCATACGCAGCCAAACGGGTCGCCAAAATACTGTTCAACAGATCATCTTTTGGTATCACACCATCAAGTACTTCACGCATATTTAAGGCATTCATCGCAAGATCGGTTAATTGAATTTGCAACGAGAGGGGATCAAATTTCTTTGCATCCAATAACTGCAATAAAGAAACAAGGTTCTGCCCATCAAAATAGGCCTCATTTAACGGCATACTGCGCGTCACTAAATCAAGGCCCATTTCACTAATAAGTTGATACAAATTATCTGCATCACCGCCATCTGCAAGATTATGGCCACCAAGTTCAATTGGCATGCCACCAATTGTTGCCGAAAGAACGCGACCGCCCACACGGCCACGCGCTTCATATACTTGTACATCAATTCCTTTTTGCTGCAATCGGTATGCAGTGGTTAGTCCGGCAATGCCGGCTCCCACGACCACTACACGCGGGGACTGTGCCCCCACTGAAAGCGCCATTGCCATACTTGCCAACACTACTATTCGCACCATTCTTACAAAAACCATAGCAGACTCCTACTCTGAAAGATCCGAAACATCCAATTCTGAATGGGCAACTTGTTGCGCCATCGACACCTGGACCAAGAACACTTGTACATAAAGAAAAAATTTAGAAGGTTGTTCAATCCAAGGAAAGTGACCAGCTTTTTCAATTTCGCGAAATTTCGATTCAGGCATCATCGCCCGCATTTTATCAATCCATTTGCGCGGAATTGGATCAGAATCACCATGAATAAAAAGCGTGTTCGCCGTTATTTTAGTGAGATCATCATGAAAATCAAATGGCTTTGAAATGAGATTGTTCCTAAAAATCTCTTCCACCCTCTGCCAATTAGGCGCCATTAACTTATTGTACTCCGGCACCGACCGCAAACCTTCAATCTTTCTATGATTTGCAAAGTAGGCTCGGAAAATAAGGCTATAATAAAGATTGGCCGCTTCAACCTCACCTTCGCGATACTGATCCGACCGCCGTACGATTCCCAGCTCTTCTTGATACGGCTCAAGACGCTTTGTGCATTCTGCAACAAAGTCGGCATATCCTTCTGAAGAAAGAGGCATAGGATTTACTAAAATTAAGTTGGTTACCAGATTTGGATAGGCGGCAGCACAGCGGACGGCCAGAAGGCCACCCCAAGAATGTCCCATTAACGTAATGTCTTTAAGCTCAAATCGAGCGCAGAACGCTTCAAAGTCTTTGATATAGGTATCGATATTAATAGCATCAGGGTTGGTCAGACTTTCTTTGGAATAACCACAACCTCGCTGATCATACAAGAAGATTTGGTAGCCGCTCTGGCACAGAGCTTGCATATCAGGCAGAAAGTAATCATGTGTCATGCCGGGCCCCCCATGAAGTATTACAAACGGCTTGCCTTGGAGGCCAATAATACGACCATACAACGACCCCCCCGGCACTTCTACTGGTACACGCAAATCGAACATCGACATCCCTTTCTGGCTTACGTCGGCTTAAAAGATGCCAAAAAAGTAGCAGAAAAAAGCGGTAATTACTACCCCGCTCACCTTACGCTTCTCGTTGACGAACCGCAATTGCCGCCAAAACGAGCAATCCGGTAAAGAATTTAATATCAGATGGCATCAACCCTGCCATAAAGGCAAGGCCCTGCAGTTGTTGATAAATCAAACTTCCTATCACCGGCGCGAGTAACATCTGCCGCACTGGTTTACTCCCTATCACCGCCTCGCCCAGCATAAGCGCTGCGAGAGCGTGAATAACCACGCCAACCCCCATACCAATATCCATGTACCGCTGCATTTGCACCATCAAACTTCCGCCAAGACCAGAAAGTATGCCGGCTATTCCCATGCCCAAGCAGATATACTGTGCAACCGGAATCCCCTGACGACGTGCAAAACTTGGATGCAGCCCAACAGCGCGCAGGCGCAGTCCATACTCAGTCTGCAAAAAAACGTATAGTGCTATCGTAATACTGACAATAAGAAGGGCCAACAGAAAAATAGAACCTGTCTGACTCCCCACAAAAAGTGATCGCGTACTAAACAAGGCAAGATTTGGTTTTCCCATAATGCGCAAGCTAACGCTATACGCCATCGTATTCACGATAATACCAGCTAATAATGCATGTATTTTTAAACGCAAATGCACCAGGCTAGTCAGCACCCCCAACATGCCACCGCCCAACATGGCGCCTAAAACGGCGATCCCCGGCGCGTAACCGCATAGTAATAACTGCGCAGCAATAGCTCCGCCCAAAGGGTAAGCCCCCTCCACAGTAATATCTTGTAGATGCAAGAGGCGAAACGAAATCATCACGGCACACGCGACACAAGAAAGAAGAAGGCCTTGCACGAGACTCGTCGTTAATAAATCAATGATCATATGATGTACCTTTAAATTTTTGTTGAATCTTTTGACGTGCTAAAAGCACGTCATTGCGAGAAGCCTCGTAGAGGCGACGTGGCAATCCAGGTAAACACAATATTCTTTTTTTCTCTGGATTGCCACGTCACTACGTTCCTCGCAATGACGCCTACGGCTTAGCCGCCATTAAACAGTTGTAGCAATTCAGGAACCGTTAGGCGCCTCTTTTCTGCCCCCGCAGCATCCAGGGCTATCCGACCATTTTTAAGCATCAATAAGCGGTCTCCATATTTCACGGCATCCTCCAGTTTATGGGTCACCATCAGTGTGGTAATTTCATAGGTCTCTACGGCATGGGCCGTATACGCCATAAGTATCTGTTGCATTTTGGGGTCCAGCGCAGCAGTGTGTTCATCCAATAGCAATACCTTCGGCTGAGAATGCACCGCCATAAGCGTGGCAATCATTTGTCGTTGGCCACCAGATAGAGTAGACATGGGCTGATGTAAAAAGCGCTCAAGCCCAACGCCAAGCCCTTCGATCAATGCGGCAATGCGCGCGGCATCGTTTTGATACGAGGAGAAACTCCCCTTACTCCCTCGGCGTAAACTCAGCACCATATTTTCAAGCACCGTCAGCGAGGCAATAGTCCCCGCATTCACATCTTGCACCACCGAAGCAATAACAGAACTACGATCCTGCTGTGTCATGTCAACTCCCGCAACCTGTAGACTGCCAGCGTCAACAATATATTCACCAGAAAGCACTCGCATTAGCGTTGATTTACCGGAGCCGTTGGTGCCGAGCAACACACAAAATTCTCCGGAAGCGACCTGCAAATTGAGCTCATTGAGCGTCGGCACTGCCTGCCCAGAAAAAGACTTCGTTAATTGTGTAATTTTAATCATAACTATCCCACCAACGTAACAGCGTTAAACTCATGCGGAACAGTCAGCCCCAACATAGCAGCTCGTCGGCGATTAATGAGCCCTCTATGATCATGGAGTGTTGGGTATAACGGCGGTAGGGCTACTACTGAGGTCCCCTCGAGAATCTGTGCCGCAAGCTTTCCGGCATTTGCGCCAACTCGATTGAAATCAACCCCAAAACTGGCAAGCACAAGACCATCACGCACTGCTGCTTCATCAACATTTATAACTGGAATACCAAGTTCATCGGCGATGCCGGCAATAATCGGTAATGCCGGCTGAATAGGGCCGCTACTGCCAACATAAAGCACATCAATTTTGTTTTTGAGCTGCTGCATACGCACCGGCACATCACGTGCCTGATCAACCGGCACCGCCAGTACCTTCATCCCGGCCGCTTGTGCCGCTTCTTGCATCATTTCCACCAGGGCACAGTCATTGCTCTCACCGGTACCATACAACACCCCAACCCGTTGCGTACCAGGCAACAACGCACGCGCAAAATCCAGCACGGCAGCCATATCTTGCTTTTCTGCACTCCCGGTTACATTCCCGCAGGAGGCAACCGGGCTCGTTAACAGCCCTGCTGCTACCGGATCGGTAACGGCGGCAAAAACGAGCGGGATATCGGTTATCATGCCTTTGGCACACTGTGCCAGAGGTGTAGCCAATACGACCATAAGTTTAGGCTGTTGGCGCTTAAGTTGTACCAGCATTTGTGGAATCAAGGCGATATCAAAACCGACATCGGCCACCGCATACCGTACCGTTTTCCCTTCAATAAAACCGCCCCGCGCCAATTCTTCCTTGACGCCCGTAATTGTTGCCTCCAAAGAGGAATGCGGGCCGTAGTTAGCGATAGCGATAAGTGGTAAATGAGTATTAGATGTAGAAAGTTGCAGGCCAATAAGAGCCACAACGACAGCAATAAAGCTGCTGATAAAAAAGAACTTCTTTGTTTTCATAATGTTTCTTTTCAAGTTGGTTTTTTCATTACCGCCGCGTCGCCTCTATGGGGCGAACGGCAAACAACACGCAAATGGTGAGATCCACGGGCTGCAGGGACGCAAAACGCCCAGCCGTGGCTTATAATTATGATTGGCCGTGAGGCCACCAACAGAAAAAAGAAATGAAATGAGGAAGTACGCCTAGACGCAGAGAAAAAAAATGATACACACTATGGTTCTTTACGGTTGAAATGTGAGAGTCGACGGACACAAGAACGTTACTTGCGCCAACCACGCCAATTTCGAGCAATGCTCACGACCATAGAAGAAACCATAGATGTACCTTAGTAATACTGTTAAGTAAATTTATATGTAATAAGGCTACCCGAATACTACCCTCACTGTCAAGAGGTGAAAAAGCAAGCTCCTAGCCTCCTAGTCATAGAGAGACCTTTCAGAAACAGAAAACGCCCTTTTTGATGCGCGGTATTTAGCAATAAACAACGCAAGAAGCCCTGCTCCAGCAGTTCCCGCAAGGATTTTACCCATAGGCAAGGCCCATCGAGTACGAAGTTGGCTTTGAATAGACTTGAGCGCTGATTGAGTCATAGGCGTACGGCCCTCAACCTTAGTCTCTACTAAGTTATTTTCTACAAATAATCCATTGTACACCTTAGTAATCACAATATTTTTTTTGTTCGATGTTTGCGCAAGAACCTTCCACGCATCGATCATTTCTGGAGTAGGCCTGACCCCCTCCGTGTCCAAAATTTCCTCAATAGCCTCATCTGAATTCATTGCGTCTAGTTGTTCGAGAAGGCGCGCAATAAGGGCATTATCTTTTTTACTGTAATACTTATTCCGCCACAGAGCAGCAGCACCAAGAATAACTGCGGCCTGGGCGCCCACAAGCACTTTACCATCTGGCGTACTCAAATCGGGCATCCAAGAATTACCCAAGGGAGCTGCTGATGTACTCTGAAATAACAAAAAAAGTAAGAACGCACGAACAATATTTTTCATAATTTAACCCCCACAGTCTATTTAAAAACGACACACTGCCGACCCCTGTCTCGGCAAATAAAGCATACTGCCATCATACATATTCCGGAAATGGATTTGACTTAAATTTTCTCAAAGCTCGCGGAATCGGAACCGATCGTAGTGCACATACCAGAAGCTCTTGATCTGTCTGCAACAACCGACCTTGCCAGTGATGGGAAGAATACCGAGAAAGCCCCTCACCTTGAGGAGTTGCTTCATTCTTCAATGCTTCAAAGCGCTTTGCAACTGCACGCTCATGCTCAAGAAAGGGAAATAATGTAGGATCTATGGCCCCTCTCCATTGTTTTATTTGTTGCTCTATTTCCGCTTCAGAGCGCATCTCAGATGCCCGGCAATCCTTCTCTTGCATAAGGATCTGGTACCAACGACCAACAGACTTATAACCCAGCCCATAAGGATTTGCTATCGCTGAAAGATCGAAAGAAGTAAACAACACTAGGCATAATAAACTCATTTTTTTCATATACTTTTTTCTTTCATTAAGTCTGCTCTCATAACTACCTTCCTCACTAACAAGCTCGAAACGATACAAAATTACCACCTGCGAGCTCTATAGATCTTGTTTCTAGGAATTATCAGCTCCGCCAGCCGTCACTAACTGGGCCGCGAAGAACGCTGCCGCAGCCAACCCACCAATCCCAGCAACTTGAAGACCTTTGCGCCAGCGCCGTAGCGAAGCCGCTTCATCCAGCAACTCTAAAGGAGCCTCTTCCCCTTGATTTGCCAGATCAAGTAATTCCGCCTCAACTTCTGCAAGCCGTGCCGCTTTATGTCGTAGCAACAGATAAATTATCAACGTAACGCCACCACTCCCTGCCAATCCCCATTTATTGCGAGATGATAAAAGAGCGCGCTGAGTAGACGCTGCTTTATCTTTATCAATATTCCCTGAGGGGCGATCTTCTTCTGATGCATCCTGCAACAAATCGGTGCCAGCAAATTTATATGCTTTTTTTCCCGTCATGGGATCTTTGACCACTTCCGCAGGCCAAGTAAATGGTATCGGTACCCCATTCAGCGTCAACCCCTCACACATTGGAAATGTTTTAGGGGATGTAGAGTAGTCTGACCATGGTTCAAGACCAAAAATCTCGTTACGGGTTACCGGAGTAAGCTGTTTAGTCCTGGTATTGACTCTGTAAACAGCAGGCCCTAATCCTTTCAATACATTTTTGGCATGCCCCGCCATTTGCGGCGTAATCGATTCATAAGTCTTTTCTAACGTAACACACAAAAAGAAAGATTGTTTTTCGGAATTATCACGAGTAATATACCCATTCACGAGACCGCGAGAATTGTCAAGCAGAGCACTGAATTCAAGGCCCTGACCACTGAGCAATATCTTCATATCACTATCACTAAATTCTTGCCTCTGAAACGCTTGACGCGTTTCAGGCTTCATGTTGTCAAACCGTTCTTCTGCCAGCAATGCCCATGCATAACCCAGGACCGGCGAACCGGCTGGCAACACAAGAGTATCGACCCCTTGAAAAGTACCCTCAGGCACCGTAAGCGCCTCTTGAAGTGGCTTAGGTTTTTCAATAGTCTCTGGAATAGTTACAGCACTTTCAGCGCGCTTTCGGATAATTTTTTCAAATTGTGGGGTATCAAAATAGCTATAATAAACCTCAAAGGCGTACTCATCCATATGGTTGCAGGGAAGCAAAAAAGTTCGATAATCTTTTCCGGATCGACCATTCACAAGGTAGCACTTAAGCTCCTCTCCATGGTACTTCACTGAGACAACAGGATTATTTTCAAGGTGCTTACTAATGACTTCATTTTGTGTCACAGGAACCGAAGCATCTGTAAAAGATCGGGCCGCATCATCACCAAAGCCAATCAATGCTGATGCCACATGACACAGAAGCAGGAACGCCAGTAATTTCTTCATAACCATCTTTCAACCCCTCATTCAGTAATTCCTACACAATACCGCCAGTCTGAATCTTCCATAACCGATGGTACAGACCACCAAGTGCAATAAGCGAAGCATGGTCTCCTTGCTCCAGCACCATGCCTTTATCCAACACATAAATTATGTCAGCATTGCGCACTGCCGAAAGTCGATGGGCAATAAGAACAATAGTCCGCTCATGGCGCATTTTAGCAATAGATTTGTTAATTGCTTCTTCTGTTTCATTATCCACAGCAGAAGTCGCCTCATCCATAATCAACAGTTGTGGCTGACGGACTAGCGCCCGAGCAATTGCGATCCGCTGACACTGACCACCAGAAAATATTTGCCCTCGCTCTTCCATCTTAGTATCATATCCATCTGGTAGTTGCGTGATAAAATCATGTATTTCAGCTGCTTTTGCTGCTTCTACCACCAACTCATCACTTACTTTTTGCAGGCCATAACAAATGTTTTCACGAATAGTACCGGCAATCATAAAGAGTTCCTGGCTCACCAGGCCAATGCTACGACGAAGCGCATACGCATCGACTTCATGTAAAAGTCGATTATCTACAAAAATCTTCCCTTCTTGCGGGTTATAGAGACGCAACAAAAGCTTCACAATGGTACTTTTACCGCACCCGGTAGTACCCACAAAAGCAACCGTCTTATTTTCTGGTATCGTTAACGATACATCCCGCAGAACGGGGCGCCCACTCTTATAAGAAAAAGAAACATGAGAGAAAGAAATGGCACCGATATCAAGCGGATCTGGAACTTCTTCAGACGGTACGATAATTGAACGATATAATGTCTCGATCGGAGTCTTAAGCACTCCCGCAATACGAGAAGCTGCCGCCATGACGCGCTCATAACTATCGATAATGTCACGGAGCCCAATAAATGGCCAAATAAGCCTCTGTGCTTCAAAGATCATAGTCGTAAAAGCACCAGTCGTAAACACCCCATTCATAAGTAAAAAAGCCCCGGTCGCCACCGAAGCAACATAACCAGAAGCTACTGAAAGACGCACTGCTGAAACAAACAATGCCGAAGTATGCACTGCTTGCTTACCAGCATCTCGATAACCACTGCTCGCACTTTCCACTCGTCGTTGCTCATAGAGATGCGTTACAAAACTTTTAATTGTTCCAATTCCGCGAATATTGTGAGCCACAATGCCCCCAATTCTTCCTGCTTCACGGCGGACCCGTTTGTATAATTTCCCCAAGCGATACTTAAAGTAAAAGCTTAAGGCGACAACAATAAGGACTGGCACAAAGGCAATACACATAATAAGGGGCGATACGGCAAACAACACTATCCCCACCGTTATGGTGCTAGAAATCATCTGAAGGATTGCGCTTACACTTTGGTAATTACCACCATCCAAAAACTGCTCAAGGCGGCTCACGTCATCGTTCACAACCGTAGTTAAGGACCCAATAGAGTTCGACTCAAAGTAGGAAAGCGGCAATTTCTGCAGATGCCGATACAGTTGCACCCGAATGTCATGCTGAACATCTTGGGCAATTTTTCCCCAAGCGTCGGTATAGAGATACTCAAATAGAGCCTCAAAACTTCCGTTAAGAACGGTAATCCCCACAAAAAAAAGCAACTGCGCTGGAATGGTATCAAAGCCGAGGCGCGCCACAAAAGAATTTTGCGACTGTAAGGCCACGTCAACCATCAAACCCATAAGGACGTCTTGTGAAATATCAAATACTTGGTTACATATGGAGCAAAAACTTGCCCAAACAATACGCCATTTGTATGGCCTAAGATAAGGTTTAAGTGGTCCAAACATATAGGTTACTATTCCCCCGTAAAGTCTTTAATTTCATCGGCGCTTAGCAATCGCCATGCACCGCGCGCCAGTCCGTGTAAACTCAACGAACCATACCCAACACGATCAAGAGTATCGACTTCATACCCTAATTTATAAAACGCACGACGAATAACGCGGTATTTACCGCTATGAACAACGAGGCCAACAACAAATTTATTGTTTTTACGAGGATAGTAGACCTTGTCTGGCACAAACCGGCCGTCGTAAAGGAACATCCCCTTTTTAAGCTGCTCATACGCTTCATGCGTAAACTCATGATCCAGCTTGGCGATGTAGGTTTTTTTGATTTCATACTTTGGATGTGCCATCTTTTGGGCTGTTACCCCATCGTTGGTCAGCACCAACAAACCAGTCGTTTCTTTGTCCAATCGACCAACAGGATACAAACGCACCTGGCGGCGGTTAATCTTTAGTTCAATCATATCAACCACTGTTTTTCGTCGTTTTTCATCAGCGCAAGTCGATACAACCCCGCGTGGCTTATTAAGCATAACGTACACTGGTTTTTCCAACTGGACCCGACGGTCCATGTAGAGTACTTTGTCTTGTGGCTGCACAACATACGCAGGATCAATAACGGGAGCCCCGTTCACTGAAATATCACCTGATTTAATCAACTCGGCCGCTTTGCGTCGCGAGCAAACCCCACTGCGTGCCAAAAATACTGAAAGATACATATTGTGCCCTATTTAACCTTATTAAAAAACGGCCTTGTGCACGCACAAGACCACCGTCGTTTTTTTACCCAGTCGCTAGTGTATCATAAGTAGCGAAAAACAAAGCAGTTTTATGTAAATAATAAAAAAACCGCCGATCCCCGGCGGTTTTTTAAGATAAGATTCTTTTTAAGAGACGCCCGTTATGAAATCGCCAGGCGCTTGGCAATCGCCACGCATCGACCAAGCTCAATCCGCGCCCGGGTAAATACTGCATGCCCCTCAGGAGTTTCTTCCTTTCCAAACGCCCCAGCATCATGCAAGGCACGCATCGGTTCCTCGCATTTGATAAGCGCTTCCACCAACACCCCAAACAATGTGTTAGCAATGCTGCCAGCTTGGTGACAGACCTGCCGTTCATCTGCGGAAAGAAAGGCCGGTGTACTCAATTCCGTAGGTGCTCGCTCGTGTAGGCGGCACTCCAAAACACCAACAAGTGCTCGCAACTCTTTATAGCTCTGCATCAGCGTTTGCATTGCTGCATAGCTCGAACGGGTTAAAAGAGCCAACTGCAATGAGCGCTCACTCAACTCGGGCACTGCAAAACAATCCACGAGCGCCGCATAACTCTCCTCAGACAGCATGCTTTTCTTCGCTTGCTCAAAAAAATCAAGAATTGCATGCGGATTATAATGAGTATGTACAGCATCTTCATCAAGACCGGTAAATGAGCCAAACGCATACCGATATTCAGCTTCCGTAAGCCCGCCTCGCATAAGACCAAGTAATAAACAATAGCGATGAAGTGCAACAAAAAGCGGTTCGAATGCCTGCAATAACCCGATCACGACACCTGCAGAAGTGTTACACTCAACAACCGCCTGTTCCGCTAAAGAATTTTGCTCTGCGGCCATCTTTCGCCGCTCACTATTTTCAAAGACCAATCGCTCTGCTGCAGCACACTCTTGCACAACCACGGCCTCCGCTTGTGCCCGCCTATTTTCTCGCGCCACAGCAAAAGCACGCTCGGCCTCACCATGGGCAACCTCACGCGCCTTGTCTTCATCAAACCGGCTGTACGAAGACAGCCCCCCATATAAGCTGGCAGCTAAATGCAGATGTCGAAGTACTTCTTCCACTTTTTTTTGAAAGCTTTCTTCAAGCCCGCCTTCATCTGCGGTAAGAACCTCTTCGATCGACCGTCGCGCTGGCGCCACTGCTACTGGCTCAACGGGTACCGTTTTAAACAAAATCGGATATCGACACTGCACCGCCGACACACGCTCACTCACAAGTCGATGAAAAGCTGCGATAAGATGCGTATCATGAACTGACGTTAAAGCAGTTTCTGTTTCGCCAGGCCATATAGCACGCTTCAAGGACGGACAACGATGATGCAGCATGTCCTTCACTTCTCCTCCAAGCAATCCCGTATCAGGAGCCAAAAAGTACGCCAGTGCCGAATGTGTGCGAGATAGAAAACTGTCTGGCAATGTTGCTAACAAACCACACCGCGCCACATTAAAAATTTGTAGGCGCTCAGCACGAGCCAAAAATTGATCCGGGAATTTACCGAGTAACCGGTTGTCAGAAGCGGCAAAACAACTGACCCGTTCCAACGTATCCATCGGGTCAAAAATGCTCGTCAATTGATTGCTCGAAAGGTTCACATGATACAAATATGGCGTTTGTGCAAAAAACCCGACCGGAATAACCTTTATACCATTACTTGAAAGGTCCAATACCTCAAGCAACGGCACCCCAGCGAGTAAATCAGCCGGCACTGATCGGATATCGCAGCTATTCACATACAAATGACGCAATTTTGGAAAATTCCTTACAAATGCTTTCAAGCCAGCTCCATCGCTAAAATTACATTCACGAGCAATGATCACCTGCGCCCCTGCAATATCACGCCATGCGGCTTCGCCAGAGAGTAGAACCCGCGTTATGTACTCTGTCTGGCAGCCTTCCATATACACAACTTTAAGCTTTTCAGTTCTGCGCACCCCGTGCTTATTGAGCTGCACAATCTCAGTTACAGAAACAGTATATGTGCCACTCAGCTCAGAAACTTCGGGAACATAACCGCTTTCCTCATCATCGGTCTCAAAACCATGGCAACCCACAACATCACTATAAAACGAATCGAAAGTATCAAACGAACTTCGTTTTCCCACACTTTTGTACATTTTTAACGCCTGCTTAAACCAATCATGTATGAGCGCATTGCTATACACCCATGCAAGCGACTTTTGTACCTTTCTTGATGCTGCTTTTTCATGAAGCAACAGCCCCAGGTACGCCACCCAGGAACCAAGATCAGGAGAAAATGCTTCTGGCGTTTCGGCCATAGAAGTCAGAAATAGCTTGACTGCGTCAGCTGTTAACAATCTTGGCAACTTACGGCAAAAGCCACGTAGTTTTTGCTCGCGTAATTCTACAGAGGGACCATGCTCCAGGGCTTGCATTACCACCCATAATACATCAAGCGACCCTGTGCTTTTTATGTGACATACGCCGCCATCTGCCGCTGAAAACCACTTGGCATATTGACTCAAGGGTAAACACAATTGCTCGAAGCCAGATTCTACGATAAAAACCGCCTCATATGAACTACTCAGCACCCCAGACACTACTTCTTCAACACTCCCCCGACAAGCCCCGTCTCCCGGCAGAGTAACCCCATACTCAGGACCAGAATCAAAATAGCGGCTAGAATGACCATGGAGCGTATGTGTTTCGACCAGATATCCGGCCTCGACAAGCGCCGCACGAACTGCAGGCGCCTCAGCAGCATCAAACCGGAAAACTGGGACATCGCTCGGATGTTGTATGCATCCGCTATTTTTTGCGTAGAATGAAGTGAGCACACATCCTCGTTTTGGTGCCGGTGCCGCTGGCGTTTCCAGCGCAGACTCAGTCGCGGCCAGCGTTCCACAGAAGCTTGCTGCATCAGCGACACTACCTACCTCAGAAGCCCCATCAGTAGCAACAGCCGCACTCAATACACTCAAAATATTAAGGCTCGACCGCGTCGAATCATTGTTATAGAGCTCAGCAGCACTCGCAAGCCAAGAAACTAAAATAGCTTGGCTATAAATCCAAGAGAACTCTTTTTTCAGCGTTGTAACATCTGAGCCCTTATGCAAAAAAAGCGCAAGATATGCAGCCCAGTGACATAGTTCCTCACTAAACAGCTGCGTATTCTTTGCCATCAACTGAAGAAGTCGCTGTACATCACCAAAGCTAACCGCACCGTCAAAGCTTCTATATAACGCTACAAGCTTTGCCTCGCGTTCCTGCACAGTAGAAGCCGCATCAAGAGTTGTCACAAGAGCCCAAATCAGTTCAAGCGAGAGCCCCGTCGGCAAAGTACAAACTCCTTCGCTCACCCGACGCAAATAGCGAGACCCAACAGAAAAAGGAAGATATAAATGCTGAAACTGAGGACGTAGCAAATCGTCACCCACGCGTGAGCGCACAATGAGAAGATTCCCGCCGACAGATCGGACGTCTCTATAACGAACACCAAAAGCAGCCTTGACTACCGAAAGAGCCGGATTATATGGACTCGGATTTACACTCTTCGGTTTATTCAATAAGGCTCGAAATTGATATTGCTTTTTTGATTTTTCTGAGGAACTTGACCACTCAGAAAGCAAACTCACATGAGCAAGAGCTTTTTCCATAACACCACCGTCACTAGCGTCACAAAAAAATACTGGATACATGCCAGGGCACCGCACATGCCCATCTCCACGGGGAAGTTCGTCCATAACGTGAAAGCTGGCCAACCGGCTGCCAGGCGGCAGAGAAAATAAAGCCGAAAATTGAGATGGTTTTGAAACGGCTACAGCCGTTGATTCTGCTAAGGGAAGCGCCTCAGAGGTGCAAAGCCACGGCACGCTGAGAGCAGCCGCAATGGGAGAAACCAATAGAATTGTTTTGATATGCTTTACTAGTTTTGTAGAGGTAACCATAGACAAGCCTTTCCCAAAAGAATACAAGGTACGGCCACGCTACCGCAAAATTCGGTGCTCTGCAACTTTTATATACTGATTATTTTACCCCAACCATCGATGACCTATTCCCCCAAGGTATTTAATACAAAACCGGCACCTGCTACACATGGAACATGATCCTGTTCACGGCCAGGATCGCCTTGTAACAGATGCCGGAATTTTTGGCACACAACTTCTATACCGCTAACGCGGACAGTCTCCATTCAACCTCTTTCCTCATCCCCTGTCAACCCCCTCCCCCTTCGTCACACCATCGCACCAACGGTGCAAAGGCGGACTTCGGCGGACTGCGCG
>CAYSBJ010000001.1:0-570340 GCA_964429275.1 uncultured Pseudomonadota bacterium | reverse complement strand
CTCTAAAAAAATTAACTGAATTTCTCGCATTTCTGCTTGATATGTCAAAGACTTGAACTCGCCACCACGTTTCCGCAGCAACAAGTGGGGAGTATGATACCAGCTGGGCATAAAATTGCAAGCATATTTTTACATCTTTTTTAAAAAAACACTTCTTTTTCCCTTCAACCAGCCGTCAGCCGGTTGATTTTTTCCAAATCCGGCGCATACTGGTGCCCGGAGCTAAGTAGTGAGAACTCAGCTTTCTACCTTCATTTTGAGAGGACTTTCATGCAAACACAGCCGATTGAAAAGAAACAACAGAGTACCGCAATCCCAATCAAACCATTATTTGGATATGCACCATTCAATTCTCCCAAATATTCTCCCTGCGGCACCTATTACACTTATATAGCACCAACTGCCAACGGCGGCGCCCCAACTATTTGGATCGAACGCATCGACGGCAGCCCAGAACCGGCACGGCCTCTGTTCCCCTCATATAGTCGTCCCATCACTAATTATCAATGGCTCCACACCAGTAAACAT
The DNA here is from genome assembly GCA_964429275.1 of uncultured Pseudomonadota bacterium. Lineage (GTDB taxonomy): Bacteria > Babelota > Babeliae > Babelales > JAUPTZ01 > JAUPTZ01. The sequence continues at coordinate 569,812 of CAYSBJ010000001.1, read as the reverse complement.
GTAGCATTTATTCGCGACACCAACGGCGATGAAGTCGGCCACCTCTACCTCTGCGATATTGACACCGGCATAATTACCGACGCTTCCCCGTTTGATGGCGCCCGCATCCTCCCCAATTACGCTCTTTCAGCCGCGCATCCGGACAAAATTGTATACCAAGTAAATCGTCGCATCGTGGAGCAATATGACGTAGTGCAATATTGTGTAACCACGGGCACTTGGACCGTCTTAGAAGAAAACCCCGGCAACGTGTTTCGCTGGTACGTCGATCACAACCTCATGGTACGCGCTTGCCGCGTCACCACCGCCGGCGCCGGCTTCAACATCTTAACTCGTGCTACTATTCATGATGCCTGGACCACTCAGCTCCATTGGGACGCTAACGATGCCTTTATGAGTCGCGTCCTTTCTTTTTCTCCCTGTGGTCGTTATCTCTATTTTGTCGACACGCGCAACAGCGACACAAACACGCTGCAGCGACTCACCGTCAGCACCGGAGTAATTGAAGTACTTTTTAACGATCCAGAATATGACATTTACCATGAAACATCGCTCAGCGACGTGCTTGAAAAAACAATGCCAGCAACCACCACCATGTGGGGAAGCGACGGCTCACTTGTTGGTTTTTCATACATGCGCGCACGCACCACGTGGCATTTCTTTACCCAAGACCCCACTCTTCTGCCAACTGCTCTTCACAAAATACTCACGGCACCGGAATGGGAAAGCTGGATTGAGTATCGCACTCAGCACGTTATCATCATTGGACGCAACTCCAGCACCAATCCCACAGAGTTTTGGTGCTATGACCGCCAAACAGCCCTCTTAACGCCACTTGGCTGCACACGACCAGAAATACTCAACTATGAGTGTGCAACTACCATTCCTATTAAAACGGTTACCAATGACGGCATCACCTTGCACGGATACCTCACCCTACCCACCAAGATCACCGGCAAGGTGCCGCTCGTTCTCAAAATTCACGGCGGCCCCTGGAGCCGAGACCTCTACGGTTTTTCTTCAGAAATCCAGATGCTTGCCTCTAATGGCTTTGCCTGCCTGCAGGTGAATTACCGTGGCTCAACCGGCTATGGGAAAAAGTTCTGCACCATTAGCATCAAAGAGCTTGGCGGCGTAATGGTCGATGACGTCATCTATTTCATGAAAGACGTCATCAAAAACTACCCAATAGACGCACATCGAGTACTATACACTGGCCGTTCGTATGGTGGATTTTCTGCCCTGTCTGTCGGCTGGAAGTACCAAGATTTGCTGAAGGGAATCGTTGCGTTTGTACCACCCACAGATCTCTCCTTATTCCTCAAAACCTTTGCCCGTCACTGGGCGATGGCCAGCGATGTGTACAACTATCGCATTGGCCATGCCGATGCCGACGCAGAGCTGCTTCTTGCACAATCACCGATTACGCATGGCCATACCGTAAAAATCCCAACGCTCATTACCTACGGTCAAAGCGATCCACGCTGTGTTCCAGAGCACGTAACACGCTACCTAAAGATAATGCATCAATCAGAACACAACAAAATCCTCTTTTTTGAAGATGAGGGGCACTGGGTATTTCGCGAAAATAACCTTCTTCACCAATGGAGTACCATTCTTGAATTCATCAAGACGCACCTCAACGCAAACTAGGAATCCTTTTTAGGACGCTTTGTTTCTTTTTTAGTAACTACCGGAGAAACCGGTATCACGGCTGTATGCCCAGCTTCAAATGTTGATTCGCTACTACTCGCGACAGCAGGGGCGGGCTCCTCGGCTACTGGTACCGGTTTTTCCAAATTCTCAGCCATCGTTGCCGAAATTGGAGCTTGTGCTGCCACTTCAATCTGCGTATGAATGTCCTTTGCTCGCAACTCATTTTCAATGGGATCACCCACCGTCGCCAAGGCTTCGGTGGGCAGGCCTTCCTTTGCAACACCGTCCGACGCATTGGCTGAAGCGTCGATGCCAGCCACTGGAGAGTCTATTTTTGATTCTTGTACTTTTAGCTCCGCCGCCGGCGCAGCTTCTTGACCCTCAGCAAGCACCTCACTACCTTCAGCAAGAGTCTCAGCGACGGTCGAGGGTGTTTGGGGCGCCAGCGCCGCAACGCGAGCCGTCTCTGTCGTCACTTGTCGTGCAAACTCATCAAGCGCCAACGTTAATGTTTTTTGAATTTTTGACTTCAACAACATTCGCCATACAAAACTAAAAAGCCCGGAAAGCTCTGCGCCATGGGTAATTTTAAGTGACCCATCTTCTTCGCTTGCCATCGCATAAGTATATGAAAGAGTAGCGCCAAAAAGAGCAATGTGCGCGACAAAACGCTCTTCTGGTATCACTTCAGAAATAGTAAAGGAAACCAATGCATCATCTGCCACTTTCATGCGGCCCTGCGTACCAACGGCAAACTCACCAAGGAGCGCGGACTCAATAAGGTCAGTGTCCCATTGCGGCCACTTTTCCACATCAGTCCACCATTGCCATACCACTTGCTTTGACGCCGGCACTACTACCACATGTTCAAAACGCCACATATCAACCCTTTCTTGACTAATTTTAGATGCAGGACACCTTAATAGAAGAAAGCATATAAGCGCAATAAAGATATAAAAGCTAACAGTTCAGCTCTTCCCACGAATATTCACTATGAGTTCTGCCAGCATACTTCAATCCCTGAAAGACAGCCTTCGATAGAAAAAATATGAGTCTATAGGCAAATGAGTCCAAAATAAGCAGACAGCGTTAGCTGTCATGGCGAGAGTTGACGACGTGCCAATAGCACACCTATAAAATCAATATTTTGAACTGCGTTAGCTATAACTGTTTTTTGCTTCAAAATACACATATGCCTAACATGCAACAAGCTGCCCATTCCGCCCTCTGTATTGAACAGGAATCCATTCAAAATCAAGCGGCTTCTCATGCGGATTTGAAACAAAGATGTTATCACCAGATTTGACGATCAACGGCCGTTTATCATTAGCGGGCAAAAACCGTCGTCGACACCAAGCAACCGGCAACTCTACTTCAGCATCCACGTCTATGCGAATAAGGTTGCCACCTTGCGCAATCCAAGAAGCCTCAAACCTTCTAAAGTGATTTTGGCCTGCATCCACCGCTCGTAAAGCGGGCATCTGCGCCAATACGGAAAGATTAGTCAACCGATTATCACGCAAACAAAGTTTTTCTTTCAATCTTCGGAGTGTCGATAATCGCTGAATAGAAGTAAGCTGATTGGTATCAAGACACAGCTTTTCTAAACCAGTCATCCGCTCAATTCCTTCCGGGAGCTGAGTTAAATTATTACGGCTCAGCCACAGCGCCTTCAGCGACCGTGCACTTGCGCCAGCAATCGCAGAAATGTCCGTAATACCATCATTACCTTGCATATCAAGACGCTGCGTCCCCCTCCATTCACCGGCGCTCGCTGCAAGATCATTCTGAGAATAATTTGGGCCTATGCGGGTCTCACCCCGCCCAAGATTGCCTAAAATATTGTAACGCGCGACCCCCTTCTCGCGAAAAACAACATCTCTCAGGACACGACCATACTTTACTCTCGGAAGCCGCTTCCAGCCCTCCAATCTATCCAGCTCTGACGATACAATATACGACTCATCAGTCAACGCCGGCAGGACAACTGGTGCCCTTTGCTCTTCTGGAGGTGCATTCAATCTCTCATAGTCGCTCACAACGGCAGTCGCGTCGCTCTGAAAAAAACTCACTGCCACGACCGCAAAAATAATACTGTACCGCATACACCCTTCCATTAAGTCTCATTCAATTATAACAACTGTCTTCGATGCTACTACATAATTTACACTTTTCACACGAGAAACACCGACTTCAACGACACTTTCCCTCTACCTCCATAAAAACTCGGCAAATCATACAAAAAATCTTATACTGATGAAAAAACAGAAAAAAACCTAAAGCAGTGGAGCTCGCAGATGAAAAAAAAGCACATTATTATTGGTGCCTCAGCCGCCGGCATGGGCGTTCTTTCAAAATTACGCAAACTCGCGCCGGATGATGAAATCCTCTGCGTCGCCGCACAGACTGAAATGCCGTTCAACACCTGCTTGCTTGCCAATTTCCTCAGTACTGGCATAGCACCAACCGGCCTTTACACCAAGCCAGAAAGTTTCTTCACTCGCAACAACATCAACCTCAAGCTCGGCACCTGGGTTAGCCGTATCGATAAGAAAAACAATCGCATTCAAGACACAAACGGTAATTGGTACCCCTACGACAATCTTTTTGTCGGCATCGGACAGCTGCCACGCAAACTAACGAGTGATTTTACGCCAAAGACTGGCCTTTTCTACTTTAACTCACTGCACGACGTCCTTGCCATAGAGCAATTCCTGCAGACGCATCGGCCATTAACGGCAATTGTGGTAGGTGCAGGACTGAGCGGCGTCGAATGTGCCGATGCTCTGACTGAGCGCGGAGTACGGGTAACTATTCTTGATCCAGGCGAGTACCCACTGACTACCCTTCTTGATGCGCCGGCCGGTGAAATTCTTGAAAATAAAATGAACGAAGCGGGCACCACCTTTTATGGCAATACCCGCGTTACAACAGTCCTGATAGAGCCATTCTCTGGCAAAGCTGCTGGGGTCCTCTTGAAGGATGATATCGAACTCTATGCTGACATGGTCATTGTTGCCATCGGCACCAAAAGCAATTTTGAACTCGCATCACAGATCGGCAGCTCAATGATCCACGATGGCATCATGGTAAACAGCCAAATGCTTACCGATTTCAATACCAACATTTATTGTGGCGGTGATGCAGCAGCAGTGCCAACTACCCATCGACTCGAGCGTGCAAACAAATACATCAAATTTAAATATGCCCGCAGCACGACCTGGCCAGATGCCATGCAGCAAGGCATGGTAGCCGCCCACGCGATGGCAGGCCAGCCGATTGATTATCCCGGCCTTATCAGCGTTATGAGTTCGCATTTCTATGGTACCCAAGTCGTTTCCAGCGGTAATTTCAACCAATACCGTACTGTGCAGCCCATCACTTACATGGGAGACAATTGGCACCATTCATTTATCGTAGAAGATGACATCTTGCGCGCCTTCTTGATGATTGGCAATATCAGGCATGTGGGTCTGTATCGAAAGCTTCTGGGAAGCCAGGAGCAGTTTGACACGAGTATCTTGGATCCGTTGAGCTCAATTGAAATAGTAGCTGAGTAAAAGCAGTTCAAGGCATGGATCTAACCAAGTTTGTCCCAATCTGCAACTACAGCAAGAGCTTCGTCACGCATTTTTTTTGCTGTCTCTTCGACGCTCGGTAGACACAATATAAGTTTTTCAAAAAGTGACTCTATGGATCTATTCACAGACGTTTTAAGCTCAGGTAAAGGCATGGCGCGCCTAAGAAAAAAAAGATACGTTTGGTCTGCGTCAAAGGTCTTGCGCTTTTTACACAAATTTAACGCTGCTGCATAATATTCCATAATTTTCTCAGAATAGGCTTCAGCCTGCGCTTGATCAAAAATAATGTCACAAATATCTCCCTGTCGACGAGTAATGCTCTTAATCATACACAATACTAATGATTCCGAAAGATCATTAGTATAGATTATACGTTGTAGCTGATTTTTGCCTTCAGATGTAGCGCAAAGATTTGCCATAAACGCCTGAGTCTTGCTCAAGCTATAATTCCAATCAAGCAGAGCAAAATCCGCTTCTAACAAGTAAAAAAAGGACTCATCCGGCACAAAAGATCGAATATTAAACCATAAAATTGAAAGCAATTGACTACCACTTTCCCCACTTGCTTTGCAAAAACCGCGAATTTCGCGCAAGAATTCGAGAGGAGCTTGTCCCAAAAACTGAAATGCGTGACTCATTAGCGCAAATGACAAGGAACATAATGTTTTGACACAAAGAACAATGTCACTAGCCTTATCGAAACCACACTCCTGCCACTGTACATTTATGCCATCCCTATCTGCACTGTATTGCATGCGCTCTCCACCAAACACTTGCTCCTTTTTATACCGGATATAATCAAGCGACTTCTTCCATCGATCATTATGGTCAACGGACCTAGAAAGGCCCTCCGGCCCAATGATTCTAAAGTCTACAGAGCAGGTATGCATACCCTCTGTAGACCGAACCCGCAACCTAGCTCCATGAGCAAACAGCACTATGGCATAAAGCACTTCACAAATTCCTGCACCGCTACACGCGACACCTATCATTTTTGCAACTGACGCTGCCTCAGGATTTACTCCCGCACGAAGCAACTTATCAAAATTAGTATAAAAAAAAGGCAACCTCTCCAATGGACATAAATCAAGCATGAATCGCCCAATGATAACCAACAATGCCTGATGCACAAAAGTAAAGTATGCTTCGTAGGTCTTCGGCATAAACCAAGCGTCAGGATCAAACCTCACACGCTGCCCAATCATGATCTTATTTACATCAAATTCCTCAGAAGATAACTGCCGCAGAGGATGCACATAGGAAATATTTTTCAAACACGACCCTAACCACTCGTTAATTACCTTATCTAGAGGATAATTACCGAAACCACCATCCTGTGAAAAATCGCAAAGAATTATTCCCTGAGACTTCATAAGGGAATACCAAGACTTTAGTAGATTCTTGTAATAAACAAGCAAAAAGTAAAAAACAAACGTCTTGTCTTTTTTCTCGCTTATTTGAGCTTTAGCAGCATTTTCGTCCAACAAAGACACTCCAGATGCATCAAAAAAACTACTATCCTCCTCCCTCGCCTTATTCTCAAGCACCTCAAAACCACTGAGGCCGGTCACAGCCTTAATTGCTTGATCGAAAAGATCTACCAATTTGCTCATAGTGTGTACGGCAATAAGTTTACTTAACACACCTCCTTCGGAAGCAAAAAAAACTCTAAAATGTTCCCCCAAGAAATAGTCTACTACGACTTTAAAATTTCCCCATGCACTCCAAAAAGTTCGGGGATCGGCAAAAGCGCTGATTTCAATGCTTTCAAGCTCTTCCTTTTTCTCCTTGAGCTCACCAATAAAGCCTGAACTCTGAGCAATCTCTGCATTAAGCAACTCGAGATCTTGGTTTGTCGCAAAAGAGGTATTAAGCCAGAGATGTGCTACGTCCAAATCTTTCAGTAGGCGCAGGTTACGCAAAAAAATGTCTTGTGCCGATCCTTCCACAATGCGTCCGCTAAAGTTTGTCCGTATAAACATTCTCCATTTTTCCTTTGTTTCATCACGAAAGGCTTGTGATTCAAACAGAGAAAGTAGCGCTTTTGCCTCGCTTATATTCGCCACACCACCAGCTTCATTCTGCAACTGCTTTGCCATTTTAAACTCTTTTACAAATGCCTTCTGAACCATGGTTATCGAATCTGCATACAAACAAAATTCATCGCTTATTTGTTGAAACAGCAGCAACTCTAAAAAGTGGATTGGGTAGAGTCGAAGCGCAGGGTAGCGAGGATCATCTACCGCACACCCGGCGCTCTCCTTGGAAAGACATTGACGCAATGCCTGCGCAATGTAGTAGCGCAAGCTTCTCAATCGTTCTGAATATGACCCTCGTATCGCGCCTCCTTTTGGTCGTAGCTCTTCATTACCGAACTTACGTGCTATCACGCCCTCAAGCCTCTGAGCATACCCCCAAATAGCTCCCACCGCTTCAGCCATAGCAGCCGGCGCCCCATTTTTCAAGACTGCAAGCTGCGCACGAAGTTCTTTATATCCAACAAATTTTTGAGCCTTAAAGTCGTTATCCGCTCGAGCAATCACCTCAGCAACGCCCTCTCCTTCAACTTCAGGCACTGAAAGAAAACGCGCAAGTGGGTAGGCGCACCAACCCGGAACTTGCGGCGCTGCACCACTCGATTTATCCCACAGCAACACACATGATTGTTGCGGATCAAACACCACGTCATGTGCAGAGTCTTTAAGCCAGTCAAGAACCGTCGCATAGTTGCTCCCAAGGCAAATAACCGGCTTTTTCAACAAAGCCATGCTATTTGCTTCATGAGAAGTTTCTGCCGCAACTTCTTCTACAAATACTGCTTCTATTTGGTCCTTGGCCCCTTCTCCTCGATTAGGCAATTCACTATTTAAGGCGCTATATAACGTTGTTGCAGTTAAAGCCTCTGCTTCACGATGTACCGTACGCACTGCACCGCCGGCAACGCCAACCACTTCCCCAAAAACTTTTGTAGCACCATCAACAACAGCCGCTGGCACATAGGATGGAACCCGCTCATAGCGTTTTGCAACCAGAGGCCGCACCTGCACCAGATATAGAATGTTTTGGTCATTTTCATGTGCGATAACAAACTCAACATCTTGCGGTGCTTTTTCATCATTATTCCTAGAACGCAATGCTCGTTGGTCGAGGCGCTCTGCCAACATTTTAAGTGCCTTCACTGCGGCTTGCGGCAACGCGGGTTTTTGAGCACTATTATCTTTATTGCGTTGCTTAACAAGTTTCTTGCTTTCCCCTGGGACGAGGCGAAACGGCTTATTCCGAATGACCTGGCGGACAGTATAATTCTTGTCTACCAAAAAGGTATCTACTTTACCCAAACTATTAACAACGAGCTCATTATGCCCATACGCCGCTTGTATAAGGGTTATACCAGAAAAATGCTTTTTCCCCGCTGCATAGAAACAGCCACCTTCTTGTTCCTCCGTATACATAACGCCACACCGCGGAATGAATCGCTCTTTTTCAGACACTGACATATCCTCCCCCACCATCACCTGCATCATTACCGGCACGAAAGGAACTGCTCCTATATCATCCCCCGCATCAAGACGCTGGGTAAGAGATTTCTCACTAAGGTAAGAAAAAATTACTTTTTTCATTGCCCCAAAAACTTCAGAGAAAGAAGTAACGACATTGGGCACACTTGTATTACCCCCAGCATTGGCAAGAGTGGCAGTATCTTCACGGCCAGTACTGCGAACCATTATTTTATTTTTTTGCGTCCGATCATCTGATAAAAAGATATCCACCAATCGCCCTTCTTGCCCAAAAAGTTCTTCAAAGTTAGCAAGCTCAACAATAGCAGCAGAATTCTCATTACATTTCTGTTTGAGCTGCACCCTAATTTCCCGTGCTGCACTGAGTTTTTTTTGATTGCTATCAGCGCTCATAACCCACTCACTCCACAACAAATCAAGATCAACGCCTACGACTTTTCTCAAAAACCCCTTAACGGCCTCAGAAGAAATGGCAACAAATGGCGGCACTCGCAATTCATACCCAGTCTTTTCTTTAATATATGGGCTATGTTTTTTACAAAATTCATGTAATTTGGTGAGATTAGCAGCTTTATTGCCATGGGATTCCGCGTCTGCCTTAAAGCTATGCTCTTCGACCGGCAAAACAACGGCCCCCTGGCCGACCTCAGCCTCACTCAAACCTACTGCTACCGGAGGCGTGGTCAGACCACTCGACAATCCCATCAGAGACTCTTCTTCTGTTAAAGCAATGGGTAATACCTGTGGGATGTCATATCTTCGTCTTTTTTTTGATGGGTCATTAGCTTTTTTCTTGCGCTTTGTCCGTTTGGTTTCTTTTTCCAATTCAGACGATTGCGCTGAAGCCGTAGCTATTTCTTCACCTTCTTGGGCCTCCCTAAGCACTTCAGGGGCTGCTACTGGTGCATCGATTAATTCGACCGGCAAAACAACGGCCCCCTGGCCGACCTCAGCCTCACTCAAATCTACTGCTGTCGGAGGCGTGGTCAGACCACTCGACAATCCCATCAGAGACCCTTCTTCTGTTAAAGCAATGGGTAATGCCTGTGGGATGTCATATCTTCGTCTTTTTTTTGATGGGCCATTAGCTTTTTTCTTGCGTTTTGCCCGCTTGGCTTCTTTTTCCAATTCAGACGATTGCCGCGCACTCACTTTTACAACCGTATCAGGTGATGAGGTACCCAGCGATATGGCATGGATCGCACCCTTATTAATATCAACATTTCCACTTTCTACCTGACTGCTCGCCTGTCTCGCACGAGGCTCATCACCTTTCTTTAAATATCGATGCACCCCATAGCCGACGCCTACGCCCGCACCCACTACTCCGGTACCAATCAAGGCATTTTTCCTCCAACGGCGATATTTTGCTTTTTTATAAGCACCCTGCACAAACGCCACTACTGACGCTGCTTCTTTTGGTGATAACTCTTTTTCTAGCCGTTTTACAAGTATAGGAGCTTCTATCTCAAAAGTTTGCGGGGCCTTCCTCCCTTCAGCAATCCAACTCATAATTTTTTGAAACTGCCCCTGAAGTTCTGGATGTAACGCCAGACTACGAACACACGCTTGATACTGGTAACTGTCTGAATTAACAATTTCTGCGACACCCTCCTGCGTACATTCCACAAAAGAAACACATACACAGAGAAAACTAAAAGCCATATACCAAAACATTCCAACCTCTTGAATTAATAAAAGCAGAGGAAGATCTATAAGAAAAAATACGGTGATAATTCAAGAAACAATAGAAAACCTTTTCTAACGACTACCCCAGCGCTCAAAAAAGCAATCTCTTGCGAATGTCCTCCCCCTCCGCCTACAGTGGGATGGTATCATCACACCATCCAAGGACATTTCATGAAAAAACACACACTAGTTACTGCATTGCTGTTTTCATGCCTCAGCGCCATCGCTTTAAATGCAGGGTCAGTCATTGTTTTTGATATTCACGGCGTACTGCTTCGCGACGACATTGCCAGTCTAGTACAAAGAAAAATTGCTTTATTGTTCGCTCAAAATCGCGGCATGGGAGATAACCCACTCGTAAAAGAACTCAATGAACTCATGACTATGTGCCGACCACTCGGTCAACCAACCGCTGAGTATTCGCCAAGTCTTGGCGTCCCATATGAAATATACGCTCTTTTTGCCGGCATTAAATCACCCGATGAAGTACGATCCGCTGTACTCGCTATGATTGCAAACACACCACTTGACCCGAAAAAAGCACTTATGTTTGAGGCGTTAATCGACACCACGTTCAACAACGTAGAACGAGTCAGTGCCCTGGTTGCCATCCCAACCACCGCCGCTCTTCTCAAATCACTGCTCAGTGATCCAAACAATCAAGTGTATATTTATAGCAACGCCCCTGCCGAATGGGTAAACCAATACCGCACACTGTTTCCTGACATTTTTGCAGGGATCCCGCACGACCACCTCATGTGCTCTGGCAGCACCGGCTTCATTAAACCATCAAAAGCCGCATTCGAGGCAATCTGCGCAGAGGCGAACTGTGAAATAAGTGATATTATTTTAATCGATGACTCGCAACAAAACTGCGAGACGCTTCAACAACTTGGCGGCACAGCCCTCCGTTGCTTTACGCCTAAACCGCTCTCAGCCGGCGCTTCAATAACCAATACCCAGCCAAAATAAAGACAAGAGTTGAGCAAACCATTACTGCCATACACTGGCTAAATGGCGCAAAACAAACTTCGTGAAAGAAGAGCTGACGAAGAGCCTCTGTCATATAAGCGAATGGGTTACAGAGTAAAACCCAGTTAATTCCTGGCACACCACTCTTTGCAATAGCATAAACTGGCGCCCATAAACCACTGAGCCAAAGAAACGGTTCAATACCATACGACCAGGCATATTCTATGTCATGCATTGTTCGCACCAAACCAAACACGCAAAAGCCATAACTAATCGCCATAACAGAAGCCAGCAAAATAAATCCACCAAGGACCATCCAATTTAGTTGGTCTGTGTACAAGTTTGAGCCAATAAAGATCTTCACCATCGGGAAGAATGGCAACATCAAAATCGTCGTATACAAAGTAAAAAAAAGAAGGCGGGAAAAAAATGCAGCGGGATATGAAGTCACCATAACGTGATACCGTAATATACCAGATTCCTCACGCTCACCAAGTAGCAACACCAACGGCGTAAACGTCCCTACCATAAGTTGCAAGAGCATCATTCCCAGTATCAATTCGGTACCTTTCATCACCCCTCCGACGCTACCAAAAGAAGCAGCAGGAAGAAAAACACCATTACTTATACCCCATAAAAAAGGCCATATAAGTACATAATTAATGACAGAATCAACAAGCGAGGAACTAACCATAAACCAATGCCGGCGAAGTAACCAATACATCTGAGTCAAAAAAATCATATTACGCCCCTCGCATCATAACAGGGTTGATTGCCCGAACAATAGCGCGACGCAAGAAAAGCCACAAGGCTACGTTAACACACGCCAACACCGCCGCACACAGCGACATACTTAAATATCCATCATTACCAAAAAAAGCTGCTCGCATCCCCTCACAGCAGTAGACCATCGGGTTTAGCAGCATAAGGCGGGAAAGCCACCATGCTTTTTCAGCGGCAACTCTAAACGGATACATTGCACACCCGAGCGCAGCCATTGGCGATAAAAGACGTGGCCAAATGTTACCGAGCAACACCGGCAGTGACATCCAATGAGCTAAGCCCAAAAAGAGCAAGGTTAAAAATTGAACTGTCAGCAAAAGCATAGCAGCAAGCCCAATCCATGAAACAGAGAAATATTCCCAGCAACCAATAATAATAAAACCAAAAATCAATACCGGAACCCCTATAGCAAGTATTCGCACCATCATGCCCAAGACGCGCGCCCCCATAACCATCCAAAACGGAACTGGCAAGCCATAATAGTAGGCCACCAGCTTTGGTGAACGTAAATCAAAAGCAGTCTCAAGAACACATGTGTAAGCCACCGAGTATGAGTTCACAATAAAAGCGCCTACATATAACGGAGCGCACAATGCCACTGGCATGCCCATCGCTGGCATAAAATAACCAGAAGAGAGTGAAAGCAAAGAGGCGTATATAAAGGCGCTGCTTGCAACCTCTTTCCAAGAATTAATGAGAACGAGTAGCTCTCGTCGCAGAATAAGTCCTGCGATTATACAACCCTCACGCAGCTGATTCATACAACTCTTTCTCTTTTTCTTGACGCGACAGCCGAATAAAAATCTCTTCCAGAGAATCTTGATCATGCTTATTCTTCAGATCAGTAACTGAACATACCAATTGCACCTTGCCGTCACGCAATAAACAAATACGATCGGCCAAGACCTCAGCTTCATCCAAATAATGGGTTGTCAAAATAACCGTAACACCGCTATCACGTAACGCTGCTATATGATCCCATAGTTGACGTCTGATATCAGGATCCAACCCAACGGTCGGTTCATCAAGAATCACGAGTTCTGGTGAATGCATAAGCGCCCGTGCGATGAGCACCCGCTGCCGTGTGCCACCGGACAATTCCTCGATCTTACGATTGCGATACCGCCCAAGATCATAAAGAGAGAAAAGCTGATCAGCACGAGCCTTAGCGGCACCTGAGCTCATAGCATAAAAACGGCCCGCAAAAATTAAGTTCTGCTCTACTGTTAAATAAGCATCAAGATTGGGCTGCTGAGGACAAAACCCAAGCGCCATACGATAGGTCCGTAAGTCTTTATAAATAGAAACACCACGAAAAAAAATGTCACCCGATGTCGGCGGATGTTGTGTCGCAATAATAGAAGAAAGGGTTGTCTTACCGGCACCATTGATGCCCAGGAGCGCGAACACTTCACCCTTGTTGATAGTTAAACTAACACCATCAAGCGCGTTCGTATCGTTATACTTTTTAACTAGGTTATCAATAACCAAAAATGGAGAACTCATATCAGCCCTTTCGATGCTATGAGCGGGCAGCGTATCACAACACGCTGCTCGTGCGCAAGGGCTACGCGCGCGAAACACCCGTGTAACTAGAGGCTTTTTAAGATTGCGACCCACTCTTTACATCGCCCCTACACTGCGATACAGTTAGCCACCATTGGCGTATTTAATTATTGGAGGTCTCCATGAAAAAGCTTTTTTTAGCCCTACTAACACTATCTTTCGGCACACTTTTTAATACCCATACATTTGCCGCAGATAGTGAGGCTGCAAGTTCAAGCGCCGCAACCGATCCAATTGCTGACACAGCAATCTGCCTAAAAACCAGATGGAGCGAGCTCCTCGAACACGTATCAATAGACAGACTCAAAGTCTTTATCGGCGAAAACTTGGTTGCTATTCTTAGCGATTTGCACGCTCGTAGCAGCACCGATCGCACTGTAGATGATGACCGTATCACCAAAACTTGCCTACACCATGCCCTACGCGACTTTGGCAATCCTCGCCTCCGCAAAAAATAGCGGAAAATCCACTTGTCCTCATTAACCTCATAGAGCTCTGTGACGAATTTGTTGTGCAACTCTTTATCGATGCAGGGGTAGATGTAAAAAGGAAAGGTAAGCACGGCGTAACAGCTCTCCATAGTGCGGCACTCCGTGGAGCTCCTGAAATTGTGAAACTCCTTCTCGATGCTGGAGCCGATGTTAACGCTCAGACGGATATAGAGCGTGCGACGCCGCTACATTTTCTCGCGTCTACTTACATAACCCAAGATTTAAACACTATGACAGAAGTGAACATTACACTGGGCCTTGAAACTAACCCGACCATTATCGAATTAGCCGAACAAAAAAAAACGATGCTCAAACCAACCCTCATCGACCCGGCAAAAGTACTCACTCTGCTACTCGAGCACGGCGCCAATATACACGCTTTAAATGCGTACGGGGAAAAACCTGTGGACATCTTACGAGGTAAACCGATTTTTGATGATGCAGACCCCGAAACCACTATGCTCGCTGATCAGCTGCGAGAAATGAGCATTCCAGACACTTCGAATCGAAGAGCGCTCCGCGTAGCATTTGAAGCGGCCACTGCAGTATCAACCGCCAAATAATTAGAAAAGAAAGAAACTGCCATGCAAAAAGCAACTATCCACCTCAAGAAGAAGATCCTGGTTGGCATAACCGTCCGTACAAACAATGCGGCGGAAGCCAATTGGGAAGCAGGAAATGCCAAGATATTTCCGTGCGTAAAGCGCTACTTTCATGATCAGCTCGGCAGCAAAATCCAAAATCGCACACATCCTGGTGTTACCTTATGCGCTTACACAGAATATGAGAACGATCACACCGGAGACTACACCTATTTCATTGGGGAAGAAGTAAGTGAAGTAGACACAGAGTCCTTACCAGCCGACTTTGTAGTCATTGAAGCACCGGCACAAACCTATGTAAAATTCACAACCGCCCCAGGCAACATGCCGGAAGTTTTGAGAAATGCCTGGTTTGAGATTTGGGGCATGGATGCCGCAGCACTCGGCGGCAAGCGAAGCTACAAAGTCGACTTTGAGTTGTATGATGAGCGGGCATCCACTCCTGACCATCGTGGCATTGTAATCGATATTTTTATTGGGATTGATAAATGAATCCGCACAAAATACTTTTATATATCGTTATTACAGCCGCATTCATCGTAGCCCTCCTCTGCATAGTTTCGCACGGAAATTTGCCGTTAACGTCAACGTTTGCTGTGCCAGGCGATTTCCAGCGTAAGGTTAGCTAGGAAACGGCTTCGTACGGTAAGAAAAATGGAAAAATCATATTGGTTTAACGCAAAAAAGGGCGATGGAGTATTCTGTCGCCCTTTTTTCGTATTAACCTAAAACAGTCTAGAACCGCAATTGCATGCCGCCCCACACGCGTGTATTTTTTGCAACGTTCTTACCAGCAAAGCATTGCTCAAGACCGCCTTCAATGCTGCACAATGGGCTCAGGCGGTAGCCGGCCGAAATAAGCAAATCGTGCGATCGTGAGCCAGTGTGACGTGAAAGAACTTCTGGCGCATACGCCTCTGCTCCTTCAATGCCAGAGATGCGCTCTTGTTGATGAGCCGCAAAACGATATGACATCGACAAATGCATTGGCTTGCCAAAACATTCTTCAATCACGTTGCCCATATGCAATAGGCAAGAAAGGCCTTTGTGTCGTGTCACCTTATGCAACGCAGACCCAAAACCTGGAACCTGACTTTCTGGATAATGTGCAAACGGAGCGCCGCCTAGAGTCACAACATCACTAAACGCAATCGACCGTGGATAGACTTCAGAAAGACGCTCACCCATATGGCTTACGCCATCATAGCTCAATGCATACGGTACTCGTGCGCCCACTTGTGTTGGCAAGCTATAGCCAAGAGCAATCTCTACAAACGGATTGGCATACGCACTGCGGTGCCAGCTGAGTACAGCATTTGTTTTAATTTGATTTGCACCATGACCAAGCATCGGTTCTGCAAGTGCAATATGACGCTGACTCTTAGCCGTATTCAACACAATCTGGGCCCCGACTTGGCAGTGATCAACATATGGCAAGGTGTGCTCATATTGGCATCCAATTGCAATATCACCAACACCCATTTCTTCCTGTTTCTTGGTAAAACTAATACCCGCATCTTGCAATGTGTGATGCAAGAAATTATTCATGTCGCTGTATGATTCGTAAAAACCAGGCGCGGTGCCGCCTGAGCGAGCCTCACCTAAAGCGCTTCGCACCACAGAACTATTCAATGAAGTTGCTTCCACTAACGCTCCACGGTTTTCACGTGTGATTTCAGCAGCTGGTGCTAAATCAAGATTTGTTTCTTGCCGCACAACAGGGACCTGCACTTGAAACTGCAGCTTGTTATCCCAGAAAGACCGGCTATACGTCGCCTGAAATTCTTGGCGTGATTGCGCCATGCGAAATGCAATTTTTTGATCCGCTAAAAGATAGAGAAAGTGACGGCTATTATGAGATAGCGGCTGAGAGTCGCTAATCTTACTCACAACTTTTGCTTCTTCTTGCACCAACAATTTACTCGCGACAAACGCATCTTTTAACGCAAACGAATCACAACCAAATGGCACAACCGACGCATCAGTACGACGACCTTGTCCACTATAACCATTGGCAGCCCAAGCATGGCTAAAACGAAACGAAGCTTCTTCTGCTGATTTTGGACGCACGTGTGTTACCGTCGGTTTTTCTGCCAAATAACGACGCCAGTTATTCAGTCTTGCATGAAGCCACGGCACTTGCTTTTCCAAAAAACTGAGCGTAGGTTCATTTCCTTTGGCCGGCGCTACAGCAACCGTTTCACTTCCAGATAATCCCACAACACTCAACATAGTCATTGCCACAAGATGGCGCACCAACCGCTTCATACTCATACACTCCTTGTTTATTAATAAATTTATCCAATGTTTCCATCGTTCATATTGAGCACAATATCACTCAGCGTCGATTTTCCATTTCCTATAAAAAGCTGGCTATTATTGGCAATAGCGTCACCAGTCCCAAAATTCAAAGAAGTCCACGCCTCAGCAATAATACCCCCACCTTGAATAAAAGAATTACCATTCATAGAAACTGTTATCGCAGTGATGGTTACAGTTCCTAGCGAATCGGAACCAATTGTTAGCGCAGCATCATTTAGAATAATTTTTGAATGTGCCTTATTTGCCCCATAAATGAAGCTGCATCCGGTATAACCCATGCCTATGCCATTCAGCACCATCGAGCTATCTTGGCCAATAACGAGCGCATGGGGAGAACTATATATAAAAGAACCAGCACCAGAAAAATTAACGGTCCCTTCGATGGCAAGCTGGCCGCTCGAAAAGGTAACCGGCGCAGCACTCGTCGTATCAACATTGCAATTAGATAACCTAATAGTGGCAGAACCAAGAGCATGTAGTTGAGAATCACGCAAATCTTGAAAGTTTGCATCTTCTATAATTAACTGATTCGCGCTTGGTACAAAAATCTCTCCTGCCGAAGACATAAGAATAGTGTTTCCATTTGCACGAAGGTAAGAAAAACATCCCTCGCCGCTTGAAAGAAAAGATATTGGATACATAAGAGTAATATCATGATTCAAAGAAAGAGTTGCATTATTCAGCGCTACTGAAGAACCAGTACCAAGAGTGATAGCATCTGGATTAAACATTGCAAGATCTACGCCATCAAAAATAACAGCCGTGTAGTCACCAATTATCATCTGAGCTGTCGCAGCATCTGCAAAAAATATCTTTTGACCAGTCCCGCTAATAGTAACCGTGTGCACGGTTGTCCCATCAACTGGAGCCGCAATCGATAAAGTTTTAACTGAGGATAATGCTATGTCTTTATATAAAGTCGTATCCGCTATATATTCAAAAACCTCTTTACCCTCAGATATGTAGGTTCCATTAGATATGTCAAAGGTTGCCCCCTCCTCCACAGTCAACGTACCACCAGAGGTAATTTCTACTGTTCCTGAGTCAACTATCAAATTTCCATTAACTACAAACGAGCCTGAATCTATAACTATACCTGAGTTTTTATCGCCAAAAATAATACCAGCGTTAAGACATGAATACAAAGCTGTTAAAAATAAAAAACAATTGACTGCCTGCTGCATACCAACCCCTCATATCACAAAAAATGTTCAATCGGCCTGTTGTGTAAAACAATATAGGTGCAGGGGTCAATAAATATGTTTCGCGATTATGCAGGATTATCATAGATGATCGATCCAGGGCTTGAAATACCGGAAACGGAGCTTTGAATTATTCTCGATCCAGGACGCACAATAATATGAAGACTGGACGATCCAACAGAATCACCAATCTTCATACCACACGTACCAGGACAAAGCGTCGCCGTTTGATCAGCAACAAACGTCCCCCCGGACAAGACTAAAACCGGGCAAGTATCAGCATCTTGATCTGATCGTCTAAATGTTGCACCAGTCAAAGCCAATACAGAACTTAAGCTATCCATACTAAAACTAGCATCTCCAACACAATCCCAACTCAAGGTAACCCCATCCCAAAGCTGCAAGGTTGAGTCTGGAGCGATAGTAAACGTACCCCCAGAGACATTACTAAACACTCTGTTTTCAGCACTTCCGCGAATACTGCAATTCCCTTCAAATCTCAAATTAGCCAATGGTGAACCACTACTTGCTGGCCAAGTAAACGTATCTGCTAAGATTAACTCTACGTTCTTTAAGACAAGCGTACAATTATCAACAGCTGTAAGTTTGGAATGCGCAAGATTTATGATACTGCCATTCTCAACATACAAAACATTATGCTGCCCGCCATCAGTAATATCTGATTTCCCTTGAAGACGTATAATTGCGCTAGGATTGCTTAAATCAAGCACGTGTCCATTTAAATCAAGGCGCATTAATTCATTTTCAGCTGTTACTGAGCTTCCAAAAGTCAGTTCAGTCGCAGCGCCCCCTGCCTCACCAACAGTCCAATCATCTTGTAGCCTTACAACACAACCATCACCGAAACACAAACTACTTCCTGAATCAACTTCATAAGAACCAGGCTTAAATCCATCAAGTACTGTGCGGCGCAATACTGCAGTAGTATTACCAGCCACATACAAGACCGTAGGATCAGTGCTAACTACCGCTCGTTGCGGAAAGAAAATAGTACGACCATACCCATCAAAAGCACAGGTTGATCCCCCGTTAAAAGTTAATGTTGCTTGATGACTACTACCAGATGTCGGCGCATACAAATACATATCTTGCAAAAGACCACACGGCGATGACATAGAAGTAAACGTATGATCAGTAAGCGGTGCCGACAAAATATCTGTGCCAGAACCAAGCCAAGCAACACGACTTGTCCCGGTCAAAGTGAACCCCGAAACATTTGCCGCATCAGCACTTCCAAGAGTGTCATACCAAACAGTTATGTTAGGACAAATAGTGCTCCCTACCTGCGGGATAACCGAATATTGACCAGTAACAAAAGTAACGGGGCCCGTAACATTGAGGAAGCCATGACTATCACCAGACCAATCAACGCCATCTCCTTCAACCAGTACCGTTACATTATTTAGTTCCCATATATTACCAGCATAAAAAGCTACTTTTGACCCATTCAAATTATTGATCGTCATATTGCTAAATTCATGAGCAATCGTACCTCCAGCTAACCCAATCACATGCAACTCCAAACCAGCATTCGTCATATCAAAAGTATAGCCGTTCCCATTAACATTAAGGGGTCCATTTACGGTCCAAACCCCAGCACATGCAATGTCTGAACGCAGAATGATCTCAGTTTCATAAGAAAAAGACACCCCGGCACTACCAAAAATATCAATAGTACTCCTACCATCAACAATCCCGTTCACAGTAATAGAACCAGCAGAACCACCAAAGAAAGTACAATTACGAAACACAAAACTACTCGGTCCAGTAAATTTGTTTGATGTAAGGCCAAGAAAAGATATATTCTCAAAAGACAGAGAATAACCACTACCACTATTAAGCAATCCACCACCACCAAAAGCAAAGCAATGGCCATCGCCACGAATCAACACGCTATAGTCATTAGCCCGCCATTCAGCATCGGCATAATAATCTCTTAACAAAGTAATCGTCGTTTGAGCTCCCAGAAGGATTGGGCCTCCAGCCCCTCCTGAAATATCAAGACCGCCCCCGCTCGCTACAGATAACGAGCCGGTAATATTAAGACTGCCCGTTGCCGTCACTATGGTACAATTCACAAAATTCCAGTGTCCAGAACCGATTAAGCTTTCAGCCCCAAGAATAAGTGAAACATTATTAAATGTAACATCGTGCCCACCATTATCAATATGCGTGTCACTAGCAAAATCAAAAGAATACCCATTACCATGTATAACAAGACCAGCATCAGCAACAACCCAATTATTTGGCAATGTAAAGTTGCTATTTAAACTTGCAGTAACAGCACCAAATGAATTATCTCCAAGATTGGCTGGGCCATTCAGCGTAATTGATTTACCACCAACAGAAAACGTACAATTATCAAGATTCCATACTGCAGATCCAGAAAAAGATGACGCTGAAGGAGCAACATCAAAAATAAGATTACTTAAATAAACCGCATGCCCTCCATTATCCATGCTTGCGCCTGAACTAAAATGGAAAAAATTATTGGTACCGGTTATAGATCCAGAAGTGGTAAAATGAATAACAGAATCACTCCCTCCAATTAACGCTGGTCCATTTAGAACAACATCCGCATCATACAAATACATTTCCCCAGTAAACTCAGGACTAAAGTCGGCGTTTCCTTGAACCGTTAAACTATTCCCATTAAAATTAATCGTTGCTCCAGTGGTACTAACAAGTGCTTTGCCTGCTGCAAAAGTAAGATCAGAAAACAGTGAGAGGGTTGAACTTGAATCAGCAAATATAATATTTGCATCAAGCGAACCAGTAATATCAGCAACTAACTCTTTGCCACTGTTAATAGAAATATCATCACTAATCGTACTTCCAATTCCACGAATAGTACTTGGCGAGCCATTAATAGTTATTTGGCTAATAACAGCGCTTCCATCGAGAACCACTCGTTGGTTATCCCCTAATATAACCGTGTTATCATCAAATGAAAATGTACCGTCAGCAATCACAGTGCCAGCACCAGCAGCACCTTGAAAACTTGTTTGTGCACAGGGCACATTGCCACTAATCGTCCCCCCTAACGTATTTCTAATTAAACCGCCATCAAGAACGGCAGTCCCTAGAGCAAGAACGCCCCCCGAATCGACAACAAATCCCCCACCACTACCAATAGTAATACGACCATAAGAAAACGGTACGCAGCAAAAAATCATACCCCAACACAAAGCAAACAAATTGCTTTTCCTCATAGCACCCCCTTAACCAATCCCTACTGAAACAATATGCTTTATATACCCAAATCAAAAATAGCGGCACAATGCTTAGAAAAAATAGTAAATAAAATGCTTTTACAAAAGCAATGGCCGCTAATTTCTCAGCGGCCATTGCCTACGAATACAAAAACGCTACTACTTATCCACCACAGTTTGCATACGTAAGTGTACCAGTCGTAACACCAATTGTAGCACCAGGGCGAACCTCAATGGTCAGGTCACCTTCAGAGTTCGAACCATTGCCTATGTTAATACCAGCGCTATTTGGTTGAATATATGATTTATGATCAACAACTAACGTACCAAGTGTGAGCACAATTGGTGTACTACCAGTATTGTATCCTTTAAATGTTGCCCCAACCAACTCAAGACGAGAACTATTGTCAGTCATGACAAAGTTTGTCGTACCGCTATTGTTGTGGTAATAAGTGATGCCATCAAGCAAGGTTAACCGACCATTCTTTGCAATAGTCAAATTATTGGTAGATGTATTAATAAAGGAATTCCCGTGAAGACCTGAAATCAAACAATCCCCCTCAATTTGAAGCGCCGCGTTTGCAAAAGTATAGTTAGTTAAAGCAACGCTCAGAGCAAGTTCGACATTTTCCAAAATAATAGTTGAACCAGCAGTTGCTGACAACTTGGTACCAGAAAGATTCAAAAGACGACCGTTCTTAATACGCAAAGTAGACCCGCCACCACCAGCTTGCAAGGCAATCAAAGCACTTGCGCTACTCATATCAATACTATGCCCACCGAGGTCAAGCTCCATAACCTCGCCAGTAGCAGTTGTTGACGTACCAAACTTAATTGTTTGTGCTAATGCATCAGAACCAGTCCAATCAGTTGATAAACGGATACAAGAGCCATCACCCCAGTAGATATTGCCACCACTTGTAATGCTCAAATGACCTGGCTTCATTCCATCAAATATTATATTAGATGTCGTTACCGTAGTACTTGCACCAACAGTAACCACTACTTGCGGATCCATAGAGGCGGAAGTATATGGGAAGATAAGCGATCGTCCATGCCCATCATACACAGTTGTACCAACATAGCTAAAGGTTATAGTACGACCTGCAACAGTACCATCAAGCGGTGCAAGGTATTCATCTGCTCCGAGATCGTCCGAAGCAGCAGTAACGGCAATAGAACCCGTTTTTGGTTGCTCAACACACACAATGCGTCCACCGCCAGAATATACGAATCCAATGAGATTTGTTCGATCGACATCACCCAATGTATCATAGTACACCGTAACACCATTAATTGTAGCAGTACCCGTTCCCGCTGAAGCCCCGTTAGGCGCTGTCAATGTATATGAACCGGTAACAACAGTCGTCGGACCATTTATAGAAAGACTTGTATTATACGTACTCCAGTCAACATCAGCACCGCCAAGTACAACCGTGACATTAGACAGGTCAACAGTACCGCCACCATCCGACAATGATCCAGTTGCTACACCGGTCAATACAATGTTACGAAGAGTCAACGTTTTACCAGAAGCAATACTGAGAGATCCGGCAGCAATATTCATTGAAAAACCACCACCATCAATTATTGTGTTATCTGAGAAAGTCCACGTCGAAGAACCACTTATGGTAACATCACTCAATAATTCCATATTTACACCATTCGCCCAGGTCACACTGCTTGCAAAAATGTTGCCTGCTGTTGTCGATGTGGCAAGAGTCAGCATTGCTGCACCTTGTGTTCCTGACTGACTAGACCCATGTATATGCAATGCGCCAACTGCAGCATCTGAAAACAACTTAACGTCAGACAAATATAATGTTTGTGAATCTGTAGCGTCAATTGAAGCAGCCACTAATTCAGCTAACGTAACATCCTGAAAACGTAACGATGAACTAGTAGACAAAAGAACCTTCTTCCCTGAGCCACCAAAATTAAATACGTTGCCGCAGCCATTAATTGTTGACGCCGTACCAACACCAATAGTCCAAATACCACCAGGAGCCACATCAGTATTTAACAAAATACGTGAAGAACCAAAAGTTAGGGCCCCACCAAAAATATCAACGGTAGAGCTTGTAATCGAACCATCAATAGTCACCGAACGAGTGCTATCTTCAAGTCGCGTTCCAATAAGAGTCCATGCTCCTGCGCCAGCCAGACTCGTACTCGTCAGACCTTTAAGCACCATATTGTCCATCGTAACGGCGTTGCCACCATTTGCAATCACCGAGCCACTATTAAAGGTGAAAGAGTTTCCATTGCCAGAGAAATACGCTCCCGCCGTACTTAGCGTAATTGTTTTCCCAGAGGCTAAACTTACCGGCCCAGTCAAACAAAGGTTCGCATTCTTCCACGTTTGTTTATTCGCAATACTGGTTGTTGTTTCATCGCCACCCATAAGAATGCGGTATCCATTAAAATCGACAACTCCCACCGTTGACCCCGTTTCAGAGTTGGTAATACTCTTACCAGCAACAAAAGAAAGGTCTTGGTTAAGCTGCAAAATTGCAGTGTTTGTACTCGTTGTTGGAGCCAGTGCAATATTTACGTTTAATGGATCATTCCAACGCATATTCAACTGACATGCATCGCTCACCGTAATATTGGCAGCAAACGATCCAAATCCTTCAATAACACTCGGCGTTGCTTCCGCACCATTAACCGTTACTGTTTCAGCAACCTGTCCACCTGAAACGAGTAATCGCTGCCCATTACCAAGCGATACGGAAGTTCCCAACGTTACCGTCCCATCAGTCATCATTTTTTTTACTATTGAGCTCGTTTTAGTTTCAACAACAAGGTCGGTACAAACAGCCGCCGCTCCCGTAACTGTCCCACCAGTGTTGCGAATCGACCCTTCCGTTAATGTAGAACCGTTCCGTAATGCCAATGTGCCACCACTTACAATAAATCCAGACTCTCTGCTGCCAAAATTAATAGTTGCCCACGTAGCACTACTAAAACTACACGACAAAGCAACTAATGCATAAATTTTCCTTAAAAACCTCATAAAGATTCCTTTCTTCGTACGGACGACCAACAACTATCTATAACAATAATAATTTGTTCTAGGACGCCAAGTAATAAGAAAGAAAAAGGGGAAAACGCAATAATATAAGATTTAAGAGCATTTAAACCCTTTATTCTAAGCTATCTGCGCAGGTAAACGTACCAGCCGTTATACCAATGGTAGCGGCTGGACGAACTGCAATAGTTAAATTATTCGCCGAGCTCAAGCCATCACCAACATTAATGCCCGCACTATTCGGTTGGATATATGACTTATGATCCACAATCATCGTTCCCTTTGTAAGCACTAACGGCGTGCTACCGGTATTATACCCTTTAAAAGTAGCACCAATAAGAACAAGGCTTGAGGTATTATCCGTCATGATAAAGTTTGTAGTGCCGCTATTATTATGATAGTAAGTAACGCCATCAAGCAACGTCAAACAAGAGTTGCTTGAGATGGTAAAATTAGCAGTCGAAGTATTAATGAACGATCTCCCATTAATCCCAAGAAGCAGCGTTTTACCCTTAATTACCATGGCGCCAGTTGCCCAGGTACAATCATTTGCCAACCCAACAGTAACATTCTCAAGCACAAGGGTACTTGTATTCGACCCTGCAGTAAAAGGAGACGTCGCTGTTGTAGCCAAGGCCAATCTCATATTTTTTAGGGTTAATGTTGCCCCTGCAGCAATAGCAATACGATTACTCGTGCCAATAGTAAGCATGTGCCCTCGTCCATCGATAATCAAATTACTTGCTACGTTTAACGCTTGTGTCGTGCCACTATAACTGAGGTCATTTGAAAGAAAGATACTCTTTCCTTGAGCATCAATAGTTGCTGAAGCACTAGCTCCGCTACTGTCAGTCAATGTTGCATCACTGGCCAAATGAAGATCACGCGCTAGCGTCAAAGTTCCCCCATTTAAATCTATCTGACCATTCACCGGAAGCACAATATCAACAAAAAAATTCCCGGCTAAGGGTAGCTTAAAACCATTTTGAAACCAGACAAGTCCTTTAGCATCATTAGTGTCAACTGGCGTTACCTGAGTTTGCTGTATGCAGAGCGTCGAGGTACCGTCATATGTTATAGTAGCCGATACAAATCCATTAACAAGAAAAAACGCAGTAATAAGTACTCTGCTTAAAAAAAACACCCTCATGATTACCTTTTCGTTTATTAGAATGATCCACCAACAGACAAACCAACTGTTACTTCAACCGGGACTGAACGACCAGCCACCACTCCTTCAAATCCTGCTCTAACCAAAACAGATGACGTCGGCTGATAAACCAACGAAGCACCAAGAACATGCGCGGCACGTCTTTTTGACGATACTAATGCCGAAGTATTCCACACAAAAGGAGACAAACCATTTCCGACCTCATTCGCACCCTGAAGACGCAACCGATAATACACATCAAGCTGAAGCAGAGGAGAGGCAAAAGGATGGATAACACTCCCTGTTTGAAAGCAAAATACAAATCCTGGACGCACGTTTGTAGTTGTTATTTGGGCTGCAAAATCGGCTATTGTGGTCTCTGGTACTGACAAAGTAACAACTGGAAAGAAAGAAAGCTCTGCACCAAACACTTCTTTTTCTGGAAGCGCATTTGCTCCTGTAAGAGATATAATCCGGGGCACTCGATAATTTATTGATGAAGAAAAATAAGCCTGTCCACTAACAGAAACATATGGTGAACCAAAAGCAGTTTTTTTCGCAATAAGACCAGAACTAATACGAGCACTCAGGCAACCAAGACTTTCTGGGACTAAAGAATAAAAGTAAGAATCTTCAATCACTCTTTCACCAGGAACCAAAAGTTCAGCACTCCATGATAAACGCTCAACTCCCATTGGAGCAGTATGCATTGCGGCTACAAAAGATATATCCCCAATTGATGACCGAGAATGATTTTCTCGATAAATCATATTCTTCTCTGCAATAACATCTTCAATCATTGCGGCAACAGATACGCCATAAAAATCACGGAATTGTCCATTACGAAGTGGTTCAGCATCAGTTGTAGTGCGCAAAAGGCTACGCATTGAATTGGTAAGCGTCGGCACAATAGAAATGGTGCGAAATTGTTGCCGCAAAGGCAACCTAACACCAATCTGAAATGCATTTTTGGCAAAACCAATCAGACAAGACAATTCACATTCGTGCGTAAAAATCGAAGCTTGAATTGGTATTTGGGTGCCCGACAGGTCTTGTAAGAACTCATACCCCACTCCAGGAGTCGCATTTGAATGATTAGAAAGAGCGCTTGCCACTAATATGTCAGATAAAACTGGCTGTTTACCAAATCTTACTACAGCACTATTAACTAGATCACCTTCTCCATCATAACCATTGGCTAAATAAGAAAAAGAATAATCAGCAGCAACACTACAAGTACCATCAAAACGCCGGAGTGCTTTTTGCCACAGAGGCTCACAATAAACGTGCGCATACCTACCCAAAACAACATCCGCCTCAATTCGAGCCTCTTCTTGTGCCTTCCAAGATGCCACAAGAGCTTGACGAGTTAGCACTAACCCTTCTCGCTCAGCAGCTGCTATATCGTCCTTTACATGCCCAGAGAGAAAAACAGCACAACTAAGACCTAAGAAAAAAAACAGCTGTATCATCATTATTGCAACACTCCATTCGCATCATAAGTAAAACGCCGCCCATTAAGAGCATTATAGCCAGACACAAGTCCAGTTTCAGTGTCTCCAGTTATTACTTTATTTAAACCAAGGTTAACCAATGCACCATTCAAAGTACGAATCATGAGGTGCCCCTCCATATTGTAGTACGCAGTAGAAGAAACAAGACTACTTACTGTCTGTGTCAATAAACCTACCATATCAACAGCAGTTAATTCATCGGCGGAAAACAAATTCGATTGTACTTGTCCCTTAAAAGAGGACCCAACAACTCCAACCATACCAGTCCCGCTGACAGACGCCCCATCAAGAAGTAAGGTAATTCCTTGTTCGCCAGCATTACTATTAATAAGAAGATTCCCATTCTGACCTATATATAAAGCACCACCATTACTAAAATCGACTTTTTCCATAATGCCATATTTCGCAACACCCGCTAATGCATTGCATTCACAGACGCCATTCTGAGCAATAATCAAACGACCACCGTGAGAGAAATTGAGCGAACTATTGCCTATAAAAGAAAGCCGCGAAGCCTGCTCACCTACAGCAAGAACTTCTCCAATACGAACGCCTCCGCCTGTTTTTGCCCGCAATACTACACCGTAGGTTCCTGCATCGCCAAAAGCATTGGCAACTATTTGCGAATAACTTGCACCACAAATCATTTCACTCCCATGCTCAAGAGTAATAAGCCCACCATCTTGACACTGAACACTACCAAGCCCTGCAAGATAAATATTTTGACTCGAAAGTGACCACTGCATATCTCTTCCTATGATCAGTGTATCACCACCGTTAAAGACCATCTGATAGCCATCCGCAAAAAGAACAGTCCCTGCACCAGTAAACATCAATGTCGAGTTACCCCCAAAAGATATGCCACTCGTATCACCAAAGCGAATAACTACCGGGCTTGATGATGGAGCACACTCTATACACAATGCAGCCCCTTCTTCAAACATAAGATATCCATTAAAAGTAATATCTTCTGTTACAACAATCTTATTAGGTTTTTCCTGTGTGCCGCCAATAACATTGATAACATCGCTGCGCGTAAACGTGCCATCTCCTTTGAAAACTATCGGCAAATCAGCTGCATGCACTTGCACACCATCATGCAAAGCAAGGTTAAGCTGATAGTCAGGCGAAACAGAGAAATTCGTATACTTTCGCTCTAATTGTTCTTTCAAGCTAACATTCCCACACATAAGTGTTAAAGGAATAGCAGATTCATAATGTACAACCGGTACTATACTTTCGTCAGGCATAGAAGAGATGTCACCCGGGAAAGATAATGATCGGGTGATCATAGATGAAATTAAGTCATCTGAAAAAACAATCGCCCCACTTGCAAGAGCACTACTTATCTGCGATCCAGGGTTAACAAGCGCACGAGCGCTTGTCTGACAAATAGATCGACCAGCAACATCAATGCGATTACCAGCAAAA
The DNA here is from genome assembly GCA_964429275.1 of uncultured Pseudomonadota bacterium. Lineage (GTDB taxonomy): Bacteria > Babelota > Babeliae > Babelales > JAUPTZ01 > JAUPTZ01. The sequence goes on along the minus strand of CAYSBJ010000001.1, from coordinate 541,071 downwards.
ACACCATTATTCCCGAGAATAAAAGAATTTTCCGCAGAATTACTAATCACAACAGACGGCATATCAAAAATACAATAAGCGCTTCCATTTGAAGACGATACGTCAATCACTCGATCCCCCAAAAAAGAAACCACTGGGACCTGATAAGCATTACTTGAATTACTTTGTAAAATAGAACCAAAGGTAAGCGAACTGTGAGCCGCAGAATCAAACGTAATTGAACCAGTAAATGTATTAATTCCTGAAGATAAAAGCATGTAATTATCAAGGTTTTTAACAGTAAAAATATGGTCTACAGAATTCTCCGCAACATCTACACGCGCGCAACCATTAAGAGCAACAACTCCTGGATAGACATCGCCATCTATAGCCACTGAATCATGAATAATATGGCGCAACCCACCAAATGCAACATTCTGTAACAGCACCGTTCCACCATGCAAATTAAGATGTGTTGCATAAGTGTATGGTAGTGAATCGTTTGTCGGCGCTGATTCAAACGTCCAGGAATGCTGTGGTCCATCACTCTTAATAATCAGAATTTTATCTGGAGAATTAAATTCGATAGCGCCGTTACTCCAAACTATATCTTCAGCAAGGCTAAAAATAACGTTTTCACCTATAGAAATGACTGCACCATCTCCCAAGGAAAAAGTCGTATTCGTTATGCCATATAATTCAATATTGCGAAGAGTTACAGTTTGCCCAGCAGCAACGGTAAATTGTGGTGTTCCTGGGTTTGCAAAAGTAATACGAGAGCCGCCTCCATCAATATCCTGCGAGGAAGAAAAAACGATAGAGTCATTTGGAGACAAAACATTAGTATGCGTAAGAATAACAGGCGCTCCCCCACCGCCAACGGATCCTGCCACCAAAACCTGGCTTACTTCAGCGATCACACCACCACCAGAAAAAACAAGATTTCCTGCCGTTATATTAGCGGCAATGTTACTGGTACTCTTAACCCGTTCAATAAAAATAGGATGTGGAACTAATAAGGTACTGTTATATGCAGTAGCATCATTACTTAAGACATTCAGCGAAAGGGTCGCCCCATCAACAGTAAGCACAGCTGAAGAATTCACTGTCCAGTCATAGTTACCAAGCACAAAAATAGAATCTCCTATAACGTTAATATGTCCTACACTTGTAGTAAGTTCCTCAGAAAGACACAAAGTAACTTTATCCAACAACACTTCCCCATCAGCCGATCCCGAATGAGCAAGAAGAACAAAGTTATCGTTTGAGAGCCCCTTAATCACTACATTTTTTAAAAGCAAGGAAGAGCCATGCTCAACTGAAATCGATCCCCCAGAACTCAAATCAATTGTTGAGCCATTACCATCAAGACAACATGTTCCGCTAAAAACCCAGTCACCGTTTAGCAAAATGCTGCTTTTTAACTGCATATTTGAACAATCTTGCCAGGTTATATCTCCAGAAAGTGGAATATTGTAATATCCACCGAAAACAAACGCATGAGTAAGACCATCACTATCAAGCGTGGTCACAGTACCAGTACCCGTAATGCTTACGTTACTCGCACAGACCAAGTCACTTATTACAGTCAAAGTGCCACCATCCAATGCAATGTTCTGATTCAATGGATTAGTCAATGCGCATGTAAGCCCAATGTTGTGACCAAACGCAAGGGGGCGCATAAAATTAAATGATCCTGAAAGTAAATTATTACTTGTCGCAACAGTGAGGTTATAGATCATAAAATTATTAGTGCCATACAATGCACCACCATCACGAAGCGCTATAGTAGTAGCATTCGAAGAAGGAAAAGAAGGATTTCCTACGGCAGGTACATAGGTCCCATTAACGATCCGCCCAAACGTTTGGTATCCCTGTTTTACATTGAAGTTGACACAGTTAAAACCAGCCGCTCCTTCAAACGGAGCATTAATAAGATGTTCAATTGCTCCCTTATCCAACCCAACTGGGAACGGTGGATTGTAGTTAAAAGTTGCACCAAAACCCACAGAAAGAGTCGCATCATCAGACTCAAAGGCAATATCTGCCTGCAAGGGAAGAAAGACGCTTACAAGAAGGCATACCGAAAAAAAATTCTTCTTCATAATCTCGCTCACATTAAGACACATTAAAGTAAAACGTCTGCAGTGCATACAAGCGCTCAACCATTTGTAAAGAGATTATGATTATCGGCTCATCATGGATACCAATAAGTAGTCTTATACTAACCAAAATATCGCCTTACTACGTCGCTCGATCCCCGAGGGCTTCATCATCCAAAATAAGTAATAAACAGGATTACTCGTCTTTCTTGGAGTCATATTAGGAACCTTTGTTAATTCTTGGTTCTATATGCTGTCTGGCTTTACCGGTCTTGGCCTGATGTTTGCTGGACTTACGGGGTGGTGTGGAATGGCATTACTGTTAGCACAAATGCCATGGAATCAGTAAGCATTTTTGCGATTTTTAGTACACAACCGAGATGTGATGGCAGAAGTATTGTAAAATACCCCCTCTTCCCTAAATCTGCCGGATTATTTACACTGCCCATCTCTTTTCATATATAGAGGTATCCTTATGATAGATTTACATTTACTGCGTACAAACCCCACAGACGTCACTGCTCGCCTAACAAAAAAAGACCCAGGCTTTCCAACTCACGAACTGATCGAAAAAGATCGCATCGTCCGTGAACTCCAGATAGCGGTCGAATCACTCCGCAGTGAAAAGAACAATCTATCCAAAAGTGGTGCTGTTACTCAAGACGTACGAGAAAAGTCTATTGCGCTGGGCAAACAGCTTAAAGAAGACGAAACAAAGCTTGCCGCCGCACAAGAAGCGCTCAATAATTTATGGCTCCGTTGCCCAAACTTACCAGAAGATGACGTTCCGGTAGGGAACAAAGCAGAAAACGTTGCCGTCAGGTCATGGGGAACTATTCCTCAGTTCTCCTTCACCCCACGCAATCACCTTCAATTAAATGATATTAATAAGTGGTTTGATCTGGACGTTGCTGCAAAAATGTCTGGTGCGCAGTTTGTGTATTACACACCCATGGGCACCAAAATTATTTATGCGCTGACACAAATGATGCTCAAAAACAATGCCCGCCATAATTTTTTGCCAGTTATACCGCCATACCTTGTCACAGAAAAAGCGCTATACAACGGTGGCAATTTGCCAAAGTTTGCCGGCGATTTTTATGAAGTAAAAGAAGACAACCTCTGCCTCATTCCAACCGCAGAAGTCAGTTTGACCAACGTTCACGCTGATGAGATTTTAGAAGAAACACAATTGCCTATCCGCTACACTTCTTGGACCAGTTGCTTTCGTCGTGAAGCCGGTGGCTATGGCGCCGCAGAACGCGGAATTATCCGCATTCACCAATTTGAAAAAGTTGAATTGTATGCCATTACCAAACCGCAGGACTCCCGCCAAGAGCTGGAACAAATGGTCGGATGCGCCGAAAACATTCTGCAACAACTCGGCCTTGCGTACCAAGTAGTACTCCTTGCCGGACAAGACTGCTCATTTGGCTCTGCAAAAACGTACGACCTTGAAGTCTGGTTGCCAGGACAAAACCGCCACCAAGAAGTATCGTCAGCGTCAAACTGTACCGATTTCCAAGCACGTCGGGCGCAAATCAGGTACCGCAATGCAGAAACCAAAAAGCCTACATTAGCACATACATTAAACGCTTCAAGCCTTGCATTGCCACGGCTTATGGTTGCGTTAATGGAACAGTATCAGCAGGAAGATGGTTCGATTAAGTTGCCAAAGGCGTTGCAAGAAATTGTAGATACACTGTGGTAACAGTACTACAATAAGCGGCAGACATCTGTCAGCCAGGAAGAGATGATTCGACCTCGATTATTTGGGGCGCTTGTGCAAGCGCCCCATTTTTTTATAAACAATAACTCTAGTTCTACAATCCTCGTGCCATGTCTATCAACATCCACAACACATCGCCAGCCAGTACCCCAGACCAGAATAAGGTCCATTCCTCCACTCGCGTTGTCATTGCACGCCACGCAGCGCCAATTGCCAACGCAATAATAAGGCTATTGGGCATAATAAGCCCCCCAAAAACCATAACGACATTAACCTTGCACCGCTCCAAAATAAATCCCAAAATCACTCCCAGCAGCACGATTAGGCCATTGAACTGAAAAGTTTTCATGAGAAGTGCCCGCGAAATACCACGATGCGCAATCAGCGGTGACTCGCCAAGAGTAAACGAAGTACAAAGAAGCCACATCAAAAAGCCAACCATGGCTGCCGTTAGCACTATGCCAACCAACTGAGCCCAGCGCAATCGGTCTTCTGAAATCTCAAAGTACTGCCCTATCTTATAGGAAAAAAGCGTATCAACTACCGCCGCACCGGCAATACCAATCAGGGTACACACCACCACAATTTGCAGCGACGAGACCCCTGGCATACAGAGAAGCGGCAGCATAATCAGCGTCATGTACCGGCCATATGTTGCAAGCCCAGTTCGGGCAGAAAAGTTCCCTAAATTCTCAAGCAGCGGCACCAAGAATCCGATAAATAGAACAATAGCCACAATCGGCATGCTAAGTGCCAGACAGATACCAGTCATCGCGGCACCGGCAAGCAACTCCATACCCAGGCCTTGCCGTACCACCGTCGTATTTTTACTGAGCGTCGCAACCGCACGCCACATCTGCTGCCACAGACGAGCCGGACTTTGCCAACATGATTTTAAGAGCCCGCTCAGGAGGAGTCCGCTACAAAACGCAAAGGTGATATCAGAGGTTTGCAACAGCGAGAGCCCTCCCCATGCTACATCGCGCGTCACCTGCCACAGCGGCATCAAGACTGCATACTTTGCCACCATACCAACGAGTAATGGCCGCACAATTGAACTTCCAGCCAAAAAACCTGCTGCCCAACACACCGGCGCTAATTCAAAAACAACCACTGACCCAAAAACCGACGGTAGCAGTGACCACGCAACCGGCACAAGTGCCGCTACCGAGCCCCAGCCATCACGCAGCAGCCCAATGACACCGGCAAGCAGTATGCCGCCGCCAAAAAATAGATTGTGCACAAGCCCATGTGCGCTTTCAATGGCACTAATAATGGCAGCGCTCACCGGAAAGGAGATAGTCGTATCGGCCAACAATGCCGGTGCTATGCGGCGGGCAAGCGCAACACCAAACAGACCAGCACTGAGCACAAGCAGTGCCATAAAGCCGCAAAACCAGAGGGGATCTGCCATCCAGGCATGCCAGGTGCCAGCGTCGACAAAATATAAGGTGGTCAGTGAAAAGCCTATACCGGTTGCGATCGCTCCGCCATAGGAAGAAATGATGGTTGCCAGTGCTGTTGTTTGTTTTTCATGACGACGATGCGTCATCCATATGCCCATACGGCATAAAACCACCAGCATCGGCCCAATCCATGGCCCAAGACCGGTGGCCAAAGAGACGTAGAGCAAAACAGCAGTACTAAATAAGGTAAGCGCGACAGTCGCCACCACAAAAAGAATCATTGGTCCTCCTTTTACCAGGAATTATGGGCCGGGAGTATACCACAAGGCAACACCAATACCGCATGGCCCATGAAAGTAAGAAAACGCGAAGCATTGCACTTTTAACCAAGAATGCGTAACACAAGAGCTACTCATAACATTTTTTGTAATAACCAGCTCTTATATCGCATATGGATAGCCCATGCTTAGTTACCTTTTACGATCAAAACAAACAGTTTTTTCTTTCCGAGACATCCTACTCGCTTCGGATGCCCCGACCCCTTCCCTACTATACAGGCGAGTTAATTATTACGTAACAAAAGGGAACCTCTACCAAATTCGTCGCGGCCTCTATGCCAAAGACAAAAACTATGACCGCTATGAGCTTGGCACAAAGATACTTACTCCTTCCTACATCAGCTTTGAAACAATCCTCGCCGAAGCCGGGATTAATGAAGCATACGCTTCTTGTGAATAGCGCTGGAGTAGAGAATAGGGGAACTTATTTTGCTGCTACACCGGAACGAGCATATTTAGACGTATTGTACCTCAATAAAGATTATGATTTTACCAACTTACGACCACTTGATATAAAAAAAATCGAAGAATTTCTCCCCATTTATAACAACAAACGAATGGCACGAAAGGTAAAGGAACATTTCGCTGCCTTTCATAAAAAAGAGGAGACAAACATATGACACTAGAAATTCCTATCCATAAAAGTCTACTCATTGAGATACTTAAGGACATATATACTGATATGGAAATCGGACCCTTTTTAGGGTTCAAAGGAGGTACTGCCGCACTGCTCTTTCACGACCTTCCTCGTTTCTCCGTCGACTTAGATTTCGATTTGCTCGATGAAACCAAAGTTGATTTCATTTTTCAACGCATCGAAAAAACATTGAAAGCATATGGAGTTTTAAAAAACACAGAAAAGAAAAGATTCGATCTTTTCTACCTATTGTCATATACACATAAGACCCCGGGCGCCTATAACATTAAGGTGGAGATCAACTGTTGCACTTTTGGCTCACAATACGAAGTTCGCTCTTATCTTGGCGTTAGTATTAAGACTATGATCAAACCAGATATAGTTGCTCATAAAATGGTCGCAATGCTGGAACGAGCGGGTAAGGCAAATCGCGACATTTTTGACGTTAACTTCTTCCTCAAAAACCACTGGCCAATTAATACCGCAATTATTGAACGTAGAACTGGCCTAACCATGCCCCAATTTCTGCGCAAATGCATTGCTACTCTAGAAGCATTCGACAGGAAAACTATTCTTGCTTGCCTTGGTGAGCTACTCAATGAAAAACAAAAAGTATGGGTAAAACAACATCTCATTGAGGACACCATTTTTCTACTGCGACTAAAATTAGAAAATGAAACACAATGAAAATCTTGATCCGCAACCCATTTCTGCAGTATGTTCTCCTCTATGAAAGACCGTGAACTTCGCGCCTTAGTTGCGCACCTCAAAATTGTTGTTAAACGCTTAACCAGCGCCGATATGTCCGGCGATTTTTCCTCTGCTTTCCGCGGCAGCGGGCTTGAATTTGCCCATATCCGCAACTATGAGCTCGGAGATGAAATTCGCAGTATTGACTGGAAAAGCTCGGCAAAAATGAACCGCTTGATGGTAAAGGAGTTTGTGCAAGAGCGAGAGCGCACCGTCATGGTGATGCTTGATGTCTCTGCTTCACTCACTACCGGCTCACAAGAAGCGCTCAAGGAAACCTACGCCCGCAATGTGGCAGCCTGCTTGGCCATGATGGCGCAGAACACCAATGATAAGATTGGCATTCTGGTGTTTGCCGACAAGGTACTTAAGTATCTGCCTCCGCAAAAAGGGGCGACCTACAGTGCACAACTCGTTTATGAATTACTCTCTGCGAACTCACAATCCAAAGGGCCTGGCAATTTTGAAGCCGCACTTAAGCACATCGCCTCATTGCGATTGCGTAATGCAATTGTTTTTGTAGTATCTGACTGGATTACTGAGCTGGAGGGTACCACCGCCCTCCTCTCATATCTTGGTTCAAAAAATGAGGCCGTAGCCGTGCGCATTATCGACCCACGTGAGCGATCACTTCCTACGGTTGGCATTATCCCGGCACTCGACCCAGAAACCGGAGATGTTGTCCTTCTGAACACAAGCGGCAGCGCCGGCAAGGAGCTAAACCTACTCCTCGGCAAACGATTACATGACCAAAAACAATTACTCAGGAAGCATAAATTCTCAGTGCTTGATGTTGAGGTTGGGTGCTCGCTCGTTGATGCACTGGCAAACTTTTTTCATACAAGGGCTCGTTCATGAACCAATCATCTCCTACTTCATTAGTCGATGCATTTACCCCACTCTATACCTATCAGCTTCCCGCATGGTGGCAAACCACACAAGGAATGATGGCAATTAGTGCCGGCACAGTCCTGCTTGCACTTGTTATTGGCTTTTTAGTTTGGTATCGCTACTGGTATCGACCACCGCTCACACTTGAACAATGGAGCACTCAAGAGCTCAAAGCGCTCGGCGTTTTATTAAGTCGCCACCCAATCAACTATAAACGATTTTTTGGCGCTGCAACCTTCTTTTTTAAGCAATACCTAGTTCGACTCCACGGCTGGAAAGTACTAGATAAAACTGATGATGAGTTGTGGGACTTTATCTCTAGCCGCAGCGAGATTCCAGCCAAGCTTTACCCAGCTATTAAAGAACTGCTCTCCTATGCTCAGGTCGTAAAGTTCGCTGACGCCCAAGCATTGGCCGAAAAAGCAGAAGAAGCACAACACTACCTTGAGATGATTATTGACACCTTACAAGAGACACACAAGGACGCAAAAAATGTATAAGAAAGTAATTCTCACCGTCTGTGTTTCTTTGCTGACAACGTTCACGAAGGCTCACATAGCTGAAATTACACCCCAACCATCCCTGCGAGAAAAAATCGTACGCCTCATAAAAAAGAACCCGCGGATGTTCTTGACCGGGGGATCTCTTACAACACTTGCACTTTGGCTCTTATTGCGAGAAAAGCAAGCGTCACAGCAATCTGTTGCTACCCCAGTGGAACCAAGCAAGCCCACCTCCGTAGTAATAAACAAGCCACAACCGAGAGCAACTCACAAGCCTGACGCCAAAAAGCCAGCAGCTCATACAACAACAAACCAACAACCCTTACCCATTGAAGAAATTCCCGAAACAGCCAAACTCTCTGATCAGGGCACAGAATTAACAGAGCCACGAGCAATACCTATCAAAGAATACGGAGAAATAGCTCCATCCTCAGAACCGGAAGCAGTATTACCAACATCAACAGCCTCGTCTTTGAATGAACCAGCAGAGCCAACGCAACCACTAACTACTGCTTCAATAATAGCACATGAACGACCGGTCAGTCCCCCGAGCGTGCCGCTCTTAGTAAAAGTTGATGAATACAGACCTTCTACCCCGTTACTCATTTCCCAGGAAAAGCCTGGAACAGGCGATTCATTGTCACTCGAGCCAATGGCTACTCCAACTGCAGAAGCCCCGACGACCTCGCAATCCGATCGTCGCATAGAAAAAGCGATACCAAACAAAGACCCTATAATAGACCGCTCACCCAGCGTCCCATTGATTGATAAAAAATCTGAATTCAGACCAACAACACCACCACTCCCAAGCAACGTAGAGCCTCAACCCGATCCTCAATCACCACCCATAGAGAGCGCAAAAGAGTCAGAAGCGGCGCTCATGCCAGAGGCGGACCAGTCAAGGCCAGAGGCAGACCAGTCAAGTCCAGAGGCCGCAAACAAACCCCGAGATGATGAGAGTGAAGAAGCAGTCATTACTCACCCGTTTCAGGGCCATCCGTGGACATGCACGCATTGCGGAAAAAGAGGAAACTTCGAAAGAAGCGTAGAGTGCAGACAATGCAAATGGTGGCACTGTAGATCACCGCAATGTGCAGCAAATGAGTCGATTGATAAATCAAAAGAAGAGTGTATAGAATGCTGCCGCATTCGCTGCCACATCTGTTCCGTTGAAGTGCAGGGACCAACAAAAGAAACCTGCTGTACTACGTGCGGCAACCCACTGAACCTCACTTCTGCATATCCGCTGACGCTAGCCGATGAAGCCTTAACTATTATGAATCAAAAAGGAGTTACTCCTTATACATCGCTATCAGAAAAAGACCGCACTCCCAATCCTTCGTGCTTTTGTGGGCAGTGCCGGCCGCCAATCCCCGACGAAAAATATCTCGATGAAAACTTTCAAGCACGGTATAAGATAATAAAACAGTACGCACTCGAGCCCCGGCAAACAACTTTATCAGGAAGCAAGTGGCATTGCGGCATGTGCGGCACGCAAAATGAGGATAAATCTGAGCTGAAATGTAGTAATGAAAAATGCTTAGCTTGGCGATGTGAAACGAACTGTCCTCATGCAAACAGTCCCTTTCAAATTATGTGCCCATGCAAGCATCCTAAGCACTGGCAATGCCCCACTTGTCATACAATAACGTTAGGAAATGATTCTGATGGAATGCAGGGGTCTAAACGTTGCCCTACCAAGAACGCCTATGGACATGCCTGCAATACATGGGTTAATTTCGATCCAAGGGGCAACCCGGAGTCAAAAGAATATTGGACTTGCACGGAATGTCAGCATCATAATAAGAGGAATGAACGCTGGTGCCAAGGCATTACTGATGGCGGAAAAATCTGTAATAGGGAAGCGGACGAAAGCTACTTACGCGTGTGGGTAAGCCCTAACACAACGCTCGATAACGAAAAGAAGCAATTTGGTGCAGCCTTTGGTGACGCCAAGCTTTCAATGTTTGCCCAGCAGTATATCGAGCCGCACGACCCAAGACTTTGTAGCATCGAAGAAGCCGCAGAAAACGGGGAAGAACGGTATCAGAATGGCGGCTGCATTATAGTGTGTCCAAGGAAAAACATCGTTTTATGCCAAAGTGATGGCTATTGCGGATGGCACGCTATCACCGGTTTCTTCCAGGGAGATTACGCACAAATGCGCGCAACCCTGGCTTGCACCCGCGAAACGACAACTCCTCATGACATATGGCTTAATAACAGCGATACACCACGTCTAGCAAATCTCATAAAGCGACGTATTTTCACTTTCCACCAGTGTGGCTACACAGATAATGGTCTCTGCTTCTCTCTTAGTGAACAAAGGGGCGACAAGTATAAGGGCCACCCACCTATCATGCTCATTCAATGGCCAAACCACTATGACCGCATCATCGCGAACAATACCTATGAGCAGTTCATATTCCCTGACTTTATGACAGGTTTCGTCATTGATCCAGATGCTATAGCAGTTAAAATATGCCAATACCCTTAGTCAATCTCTTCTTCTCGCAGACCTTCAGCGACGACCCGCAGCACTTGCGGCACTTCTTTTTTCAACTCAGCCTCCACCAGTAACGATAAGGTATATCCTGAAGAGGGGCACCCGTCGCAGGAGCCGGTTAGCTTTACGTAAACCGTCCCATCAGCCGGATCAAACCGCTGAAAGGTTATGTGACCGCCATGCATTAAAAAGTACGGCTGCAGCTGCTCTAATACCTCTTGAATTTGCGCAGAAATTGTCTCTGGCGTCAGCATTTAGGCCTCCTCGAATGTACTGAAAGAGAAAGCAATGTGTACGTTTTTCATATTTTCATCCCTAAAAAAAAGAGCCGGCTTTTACGACCGGCTCCTTTTCTCATTACTACGTTTTAAACCCACTCAATACGAGCGATCGGCGCTGTATCACTCGGGCGTCGTCCCAATGGGATTACGCGAGTGTAGCCGCCAGGTCGTTGCGTATAACGCGGTGCAATTTCAGCAATAAGCTTCTTACACGCATCTTTTGAGTACGGAAGCAACTCGTTAACACGACGAATCGTGTTAAAGTCTGCTCCGGTACGGGCAACAGTTACAATCTTTTCCGCAAAACGTTGAATTTGTTTTGCGCGGGTCTTTGTTGTAGACAAATGACCATTCATAATCAGGTTAATTGTTTGGTTTCTTAAATATGACATGCGGAATCCGATGCACATATTCATTGGGTGATTACCCTTCTGGTGTCTCATAGCCCGGCCTCATCTTCTTGTTCTTTAATTAAACGCTTCAAATCAAGCTCTTTGACGTTCATGCCAAGGCTCAGATTAAATGCTTGTAAGATCTCTTTCACTTCACGAAGTGACTTGCGACCAAAGTTCTTGATCTTAAGAATGTCATCATCAGTCAAATTAACCAAATCGATCACACGCTTAACACCAGCACCGATCAAGCAGTTATGCGCACGTACCGAGAACTCAAGTTCATCGATTGGGCGTAAAAACAGCTCAACAGGCAACCCTTTGGTTGGATTACGGTGAGTTTCAGCAGCCGGCGATGCCGCTGCTTGTGGTTGAATACCCACTGAAATTTCATTGAATGGGATTTCGGTTGCACTCAAGAAATGCTCAAGTTGCGTACGAAGTACTGATGCCGCATAATGCACGACATCTGGTGGCTTCACCGCCCCGTTAGTGGTAACAGCTAAATACAATTTATCGTAGTCGATAGCCTCGCCGACACGAGTCTTTTCCACACGGAATTCAACTCGTTGTACTGGCGAGAACAATGCATCAACATAGATTCTACCATCTTGCTGCAATGATTTCGCATAAGGCCACTGCGCAGGAGCATACCCACGACCCATTTCAACAAAAAAATCAATATCAAGCTTGCCGTCTTCCGCCAAGTTTGCAATTAAATGGTCTGGATTCACAATGCTCATGTGCGCATCACAAGAAATATCTGATGCATAGACCGGACCACGACCTCGTTTAACCAAGCGCATTTTGCCTGATTCACCAGTCGTGTTGTGAACGACCAAACCTTTAATGTTGAGTATCACTTGCAATACATCTTCAACTACGCCAGGGATAACCGCAAATTCGTTATTAACCCCTTCAATAACCACTGATGTAACCGCCGCACCCTCAATAGATGCCAACATAATACGACGAAGGGCATTACCCAACGTTACTCCATACCCAGACTCCAAAGGCTCCACTACAAGTTCGCCAAACGTTTTAGACGTTTTGCCTTGCCATGAAAGCTTTGGAAGAATGAGACCTTTGTACATTTTACCTTGCATGCACCGCTCCTAATTCAATTCCAACGCGTTATGTATCACTGTATGTGTTTTCGTCTTTAGTTCACTACTTAGTTCCGTGAGTAAAGCTCAACAACCAAGTGCTCTTCAAACGGTGTGGTAATATCGGAACGCACTGGATAACGAACAACTTCACCAGCCTTAGTTTCCTTGTTTAGCAAGAGCCATTCAGGAACCTTAATGCTACGGTTGAATCGTTTTTCTACAACGACTTTGACAAATGCTTCTTTCTCTTGAGAACGTGGTGCCAAGGCAACAACGTCACCAATTTCAACGAGCACCGACGGCGACTTAACGCGCAAGCCATTAATCAAAACGTGACCATGAACCACCAACTGGCGGGACTGCTTACGAGTTGATGCAAGCTTCAATCGATACACAACGTTATCAAGACGACGCTCAAGCGCCATCAAGAAGTTTTCACCGGTAATACCTTTTTGACGAGAAATCTTCTCAAACAAGGTACGAAATTGTTTTTCTGAAACGCCGTACAAGAATCGCAATTTTTGCTTTTCTTTTAACTGCTTACAATACTCAGATACTTTTTTATTCGCATTAGCGGCGCCTTTTTTCGCGCTGCTTTTGGCGGTTGCTACACCGTCTTTATCGCCTTTCATTTGGAAACCAAATGCATCGGCATAGAATTTATCACGTTTAAAATACTTTGACATAGTCACTTGCCCTTTCTAGCTCTGTCCCTATTGCTACACACGACGCTTCTTTGGCGCACGCACTCCATTGTGAGGAAGCGGCGTCACATCGCGCAGTGCGGTTACGGTCAATCCAGCGGCTTGAAACGCTCGCACTACTGAATCACGTCCAGAACCAGGCCCTTGTAAGTTGATTTCCATAGAACGTGCCCCCATGATGGACAATTCTTTTGCGAGCTTATTCGCAATTTGAGTTGCCGCAAACGGTGTACCCTTACGAGCACCTTTAAAGCCAAGTTGGCCGGAGCTACCACGCACTAATACATCACCCCCAGTGGTTGTGACACTTACCATTGTATTGTTGAAGCTTGCCTTAACGTGAGCAATTACCGCTTCAACGTTACGCTTCGCATTCTTTTTTGTTTTCTTTTTATAGGCCATTGCAAATCCCTTGATTCAACGCTTACTTCTTAGTAGCAATCTTCTTGTTCGCCACGATGTTACTTGACTTACGCGGACCCTTACGAGTACGAGCATTCGTCTTTGTACGTTGTCCACGAGCCGGCAAAGAGCGCTTATGGCGTGAGCCACGATAAGATCCAATTTCTTGGAGACGCTTAATATCAAGAGTAACTTCTTTACGCAAGTCACCTTCAACTTTATAACCAGCGTTGATTTCTTGTTGGATTGCAGCAACTTGAGCTGAGCTCAAATCTTTAACCCGAGTATCCATGTCAACTTTTGCGTCGGCAAGAATTTTACGTGATGTTGGAAGACCGATGCCGAAAATATATGTTAACCCGATTTCAACCCGTTTTTCTTTAGGAAGAAATACACCTTCTATACGTGCCATTTATGCTATTCCTTATACCGAACTATCGTTTTTTCAGCTTCATTAACCTTGACGTTGCTTATGACGCGGGTTTTTTTGACAAATGACGCGAACGACGCGGCATCGACGGATGATCTTGCAATCACCACACATTACTTTAACCGAAGTTTTTACTTTCATATTACTTGTACTCCAATTTCTTAAATCACCATTTGTTGCATACTGTTCAGCCTTCAAACCCCCGAACCGGCGTTCGCGTTTTTATGAGCGATCACGCGGTACAGCGGGCCGTTCAGTACGAACTGCATCGTACCGAGATACGATGCGACCCTTGGTCAGATCATAAGGTGACATTTCGACCGCAACACGGTCGCCAGGCAACAATTTGATATAATGCATCCTCATTTTACCTGAAACATGAGCTAAAACCAAGTGGTCCCCGTCAATAATTACTTGAAATGTTGCATTTGGCAACGCTTTCTCAACCGTTCCGTTAATGACGATAACTTCTTGCTTCTTGCTCATAGAGTGTTCTCTCGTATATTTGGATACTAACTATTGTTACTTCTGTACTACCGTACTTGGGTCAAAACTTCAACCCCGTTTTCTGTTATTGCGATGGTGTTTTCAACATGAGCCGCCCAACTGCGATCCCTCGTCTGCACGCTCCATCCATCAGGAAGAATCACGATTTCTGGCGATCCGACAGTAATCATTGGCTCTATAGCCAACGTCATGCCGGGCCGCAAAATTGGTCCTTCATCCCCCGTATCATAGTTTGGAACTTGTGGATCTTCGTGCATTTGCCGACCAATACCATGACCGACAAAATCCCGAATCACCCCAAAACCGGCAGTTTCTACCACTTGTTGGATAGCACGAGAAACAACCCCAAGCCGAATTCCCGGCCGGGCAACTTCGAGTGCTCGTTTAAGTGACTGCTCAGCTACCTCTATCAACCGAACCACCTCTGCCGCCGGCTCTTTCAAACCAGGAACAATGATCGTTCGCGCCATGTCAGCATGGTATCCCTTACTAATGCCGACTATATCAACCGTCACGCAATCACCGGCTTTTACCCGAATTTCTTGCGACGGCACACCGTGGACCACAATATCGTTAACCGATATGCAACTCGCATGGCGATATCCTTTAAATCCTTTGCAGGCTGGCTGCAAACCATGTGCCCGCATCCGTGCTTCAATTTCAGCATCAAGTGCCGCAGTCGTTACCCCATCTACAATAGAGGGGAGTACTTCCTGCATAACTAACGCTAGCTTGTGTCCGGCTTCGCGCATTTTCATGAGCGCTGCCTTATTTTTGATCGTTACCATTCGACAGCACTGTAGTTCTCATTCAAGGCCACCAAAAACTGCTCAAACATTTCTTTGTACGGCACTTGATCTACATTAAAAATTTTTACTTCAATTCCCTGAGCCTCGCACGCTATCAACAGCGCTTGCTTATGCTTTGCGTAGGCTTTCAACCGTTGCTCTATGACTTCCGGTTCATCATCGCGACGCCGCACTAAAAGTGCTCCACAATCGAGACACGTACTCAGAGATTCGCTCAGAGAGTATACCTTCTGACAACGCGAGTTGCTACAGGTCAACCGCTTACCAAGCCGACCAATCAAAACCTCTGCTGAAATATCAAAAAACACTACCCTATGGAAAAACCCTGTCATATCTTGCAGCATCATCGTGTGCCAATCGTTCACTTGTTCAGCTGTACGCGGATAGCCATCAAGAATAATTACTCCCGTATGGTTATTGTGTGCGAGAAGCCAATCACGAACCATGGCGCCCATAAGCGCATCAGGAACTAATTGTCCACTATCAAGAAGCTGCTTAAACTCCTTCCCATACACCGTTTGTTCTTGGATATGTTGACGACAGAGCGAACCGGTTGAGAGTGCAAGCACACCTCCCCTTTCCTGCCATATCTGTGCAACCGTACCCTTCCCAGAACCTGGTGGGCCGAAAAAAGCAATAACTTCTCGTCTTAGTCCCTGATGCGTCATGATTATTCTTTAGTCCTTTTATTTGCTTATCGACCCAATCGATTTCTCAACCGACCAGTAGATAAGAATCCTTCATAGCGACGCTCAATCAAGAACGACTCTATCTGCGCTGATGCATCCATAGCCACACCAACAACAATCAACATGCTTGTTCCTTCAAACATAACCGGAAATGTCCCTGACAATCCGATAATACGTGGCAGAATAGCAAGTGTCGCCAAGTAGACAGCACCGGGTAGGCAAATACGCATAATAATGTAATCAAAAAATTCAGCCGTCTTTTTGCCAGGACGTAACCCAGGGATAAAACCCCCTTGTTTTCGAATATTTTCTGCAAGTTCGACCGGGTTGAAAATAATCATTGTGTACATGTACGCAAAGAATACAATCAATAAGGCTGTCAGCATCCAGTTTAACGGCGCCGTCCAGGAAAGGAGATCACCTAAAAACTCAAATACTGCAAACTTGCGCATAGCTCCCCAGTTCACCAGGAACAAGAGCATACTCATAATAGAACCAGCAAAAATAACCGGAATAACAGATGCCGAGTTAAGTTTAAACGGAATATATGACGTTTGGCCGCCATATGCGCGGTTACCAACCACTTTACGTGCGTAGTGCACCGCCACGCGACGCTCTCCTTTTTCAAGGAAAACAACGCATGAAACCGTTGCAACAATAAGTGCGACAAAAGCCACAATGACTAACGGATCATTTTGACCCAATTGGATATCGTGCACAATTTTAATCACTGCCGCAGGCAAACTTGCCACGATACCAGCAAAAATAATCATTGAACTACCATTTCCAATGCCGTACGTATTGATTTGCTCACCAAGCCACATAACAAACAATGAACCAACGCTCAGTGTAAACATGGTGCTTAAGCGAAATCCCCAGCCAGGAGTCAATGCAAGATTTGGGAAGTTTTCGATGTACATCGCCAACCCAAAACCTTGTACCAAGCTCAACCCAAAGGCTAAGTAGCGAGTATACTGATTGATCAAATAACGACCATAGTTGCCCTCTTTACTCAACGCTTCAAGCTGTGGCACTGCTACCGACAAAACCTGCATCATAATCGACGCGTTAATGTACGGAACCATACCAAGAGCGAATACAGCAAAGTGGCGCAGCGCCCCTCCGGTAAACATATCTAAGTACGATAGCAGACCACCTGCTCCTCCAGCGCCACTAAGACCATTTAAGACCACGGTGTTAACGCCAGGGATCGGTATGTGTACGCCAAACCGATACACTGCCAATACGGCAAAGGTGAATAACACCTTTGCGCGCAAGTCAGGAACTACAAATATATTCTTAAAGTTACGCAGTAGTACTATCACCACTCATCTCCTTCAGCAACTTCACGCTGCCTCCGGCTTGCTCAATCAACTGCCGAGCTGAACCGGTACATGCATGTACTTCGACCACCAACGCTTTGTTTACAGTGCCATTTGCAAGCACCTTAACCGCTACGTCGCCCTTACCTTTAAGTAGGCCTTTGTCACGAAGTGAAACCGCATTTACAACGTCACCAGCGTTGAATGCACGATTGAGATCTGAAAGAGAAAGAATATGAAATTCGGTGCGGAATCGATTAGTAAAACCACGACGAGGCAAACGACGTGACAACGACATTTGACCGCCTTCAAAAGCAGCTGATACGCCACCTCCGCTGCGAGCCAATTGTCCCTTGTGCCCCCGGCCAGATGTGCCGCCGCGGCTTCCGCCACGACCGCGACGCTTACGATCTTTGCATAGTGATTCGAGTGTATTAAGCTGCAACATGGCTTCCCTTTATAATTTGCGTGACAGATTTACCGCGCAAACGAGCAAGATCTACCGCAGTGCGTAAGCTTCGGAATGCAGCCATTGTTGCTTTCGCAACGTTTTGTGCGTTCGATGAGCCCATTGCTTTTGCTAATATATCCTTAACGCCTGCAGCTTCCATGATAGAACGAACTGCGCCACCCGCAATCACCCCAGTACCCTGAGATGCCGCGCGCAACATTACTTGGCTTGAGCCATAACGTGCGGTAACGGTAAACGGTACAGTTGTACCATTGCGAGGAATAACAATCATATTTTTACGTGCCTTGCGAAACGCTTTTGAAATAGCAACAGACACTTCACGTCCCTTGCCAAGCGCAATGCCCACGCTGCCGTTACGATCACCCACCACAACAAGTGCGGAGAATGCAAAGCGACGACCACCTTTAATAACTTTTGCTACACGACGAACGTTCAGCAAAATTTCAGCAAACTCACCACTGATCTCAGTACTAGATTCAACGGTAACGACTTCATCAACGTCGTCGCTCTTTTTAACTTTTTTTTGGATATCTTCTACGTATTTCGCCATTACTGCGCTTCCTTTATTAGAACTGTACACCGCTGTCACGCAAGCCTTGAGCCAAAGCCGCGACTCGTCCGTGATACAGATAACTGCCACGATCAAACACTACTTCAGTAATGTTTTGTGCGATTGCTTGTTTGCCAAGTTCCACACCAACTAATTGTGCCAAAGCTTTTTTATCGCCTTCAGCACCAGTCAGTTGTTTAGATGAGAAGCTCAGCACTGTTTTTTGCTGTGAGTCATCAATAATTTGCGCTGTAATATAACGATTAGAACGGAACACTGTTACGCGCAACCGGCCTTCTCGATTAATAAGACGCAAATTGTTGCGGACACGAAATGCCCGACGATCAGCGCGTTTAGTAATTTTTTTCTGCATACTCACGATTCACCTTACCTTACGTTCAATTACGATTTCGTTTTACCAGCTTTGCGCACGATTACTTCGTCATCAAGCATGATACCGGTACCTTTGTACGGCTCTGGTGGACGAACTGAACGCATTGCATCACACACATTACCAATCACAAAGCGATCGGAGCCGCGTACCGTAATTGATTGACCTGTTTTATCAATTTCAACCGTAATACCACTTGGTATTTCGACTTCAACCTTGTGACTAAAACCTACGGTAAAGACAACCTTAGAGCCTACTGCTTGACCTTTAAAACCAAGTCCAACAAGCTTGACCTTCTGCTCAAGACCAACGCCAGCACCCATCACTTTGCTCGCAATAACTGCGCGGTGTAAGCCCCAGAGAGCTCGGTTTTGACGTGTATTTTCAACGACACCAAGCGTAATCTTTTTTGCTGCTGTATCAACATTTGCTACCAAACATGCTGGAAGTTCATGTTGAAATTCAGACTTTGCACCTTTAATTGCAACAACATTCCCAGAAACGTTTACGGTTACCTTAGAAATATCAATCGGCTTTCTACCTATTTTTGACATACTTTGTCTCTCCCCTCTTACCAAACACGGCAAATAACTTCACCGCTCACTGCAAGGTCTTTAGCTTGCTTGTCGGTAATTACACCCTTACTGGTCGACAAAATTGAAATACCCAATCCACCAATATGTGGCTTCAAGTTTTTCAGTTTCGAGTAGCGACGGCAGCCAGAAGTGCTAATGCGATCCAACGCGTGAATCGCTGATTCACCATTCAGATAACGCAACTGAAGGTTAAGAACCGGTTTTTTTTCATCACTTGCATCAACTGCATAGTCACGAATAAAGCCTTCTTCTTTTAAAATTTTAGCAATTGCCAGGCACATACGCGAATGTGGGTATGTGGCTGATCGCTTGGAAACGCGTACCGCGTTGCGTATTACCGTTAAAAAGTCTGCTATTCTATCCACAGCTTTGCTCCATTTTTTTCAAATTACCAACTTGCTTTCTTTACCCCTGGCAGATTTCCAAGAAGGGCATTCTTACGGAAACACAACCGGCACAATCCAAATATGCGCATATACGCACGTGGTCGACCACAGAGCTCGCAACGATTATATGCACGAGTAGAAAATTTTGGCGTCTGTTTCGCCTTTTCAATTAACGCTTTTCTTGCCATACGTTATCTCACCCCTTACGAAGATTTTGCTGCCTTAAACGGCATACTAAACTGTCTTAACAACGCACGCGCATGATCATCGCTCTTCGCGCTCGTTTCAATCGAAATATTCAAACCTCGTGACTGATCACTGATGTTGTAGTCAACTTCAGGAAAAATCATCCAGTCCTTAATTCCAAGGTTATAGTTACCACGACCATCAAAGTTCAAAGTAACACCTTGGAAGTCACGAACACACGGCAACGCCAAATTAATGAGTTTGTCGAGGAATGCATACATGCTCTTGCCACGTAATGTCACCATCACACCAATCAACGCACCTTCACGCAACTTAAAGCCCGCGATAGATTTGCGTGCTTTGGTTTTCACCGAAGCTTGGCCGGCAATACGATCCATGATCTCTTTGACCACGTTTAACACCTTAGAGTCGTTTACCGATTCTTTGCAACCGGTATTCAATACTATTTTGGTAATACGTGGAACTTCCATAACATTTTTCAGTCCCAACTCTTTTTGGAGCGCTGTACGAATCTTCTCTTTGTAGAGCGCTTCTAACCGTGCATTCATTTCTTATCCTTTTTTACCTTTTCAGCGCCCTAAAATGATTGGCCAGAGCGTACGCTTACACGTACTCGCTTACCATCAGCACTTGTCTGCGTTCGCACGCGACATGGCTTATTCGTTTCTGGGCACACTGGCATTACATTGCTCAGTGATATAAATTTTTCTTCCTTAACGATAGAGCCTTTTTCGACCTTACGTTGCGGCTTAATATGCTTTGTGACGATGTTTACGCCTTTAACTAGCACCTTGCTTGCCGCAAGATCAAGAGCAATAACTGAACCAGTCATTCCCTTGTCTTTACCAGAAAGTACATACACCAAATCATTTTTCTTAATTCTTTGTAACATATCGAGTATCTCCTACAAAACTTCCGGTGCACGCGAAATAATTTGCAAGTATCCACGAGCACGCAACTCACGGGCCACTGGACCAAATATACGAGTACCGACCGGCTCGCCATCTTTATTCAAGATAACAGCCGCATTGTCACCAAAACGAATGTATGTACCGTCAGCACGACGAAGTTCTTTACGTGTTCGCACAATAACCGCATCAAGCACATCACTCTTCTTAACTGTCGCACCAGGAACCGACTTTTTAACTGCAACTTTTACCACATCACCGATGTATGCAAAACGCTTGCGCGTACTTCCTGAAACGTTAATAACCATTACTCTCTTGGCGCCAGAATTATCGGCGATGTCGAGCATACTGAATTTTTGTATCATATCGCACCCTTACTATTTGTTTTGATGATGCTTAATGATTTGCTTGAGCACCATGTACTTGGTAGCTGACAATGGTCGACATTCAGAGATCTCAACGAGGTCTCCCTTTGCTGCTTGCTCATTCTCATCGTGTGCCTTGTACTTTTTGAAAGTACTCACAATTTTACCCACTACCGGATGCTTAAATTTATTTTCGACACGTACCACAATGGTTTTATCCATCAAATCTGATACAACCGTGCCGCTCAGCGTAAGTGGGCGTTTTGTCGCCACTTGTTCTTTCGCTGTTTGCTTTTGCTTGTCAACCATTTTGCTACCTATTTATGCGCTTTGTTTCACTGTAATAGCAGTCTTTGCTTGCGCAATTTTCTTGCGGAGCTTTTTAAACTGCGATGTATCCTTTACTTGGCCAACCAACGCATTTAACCGTAAATTAAAAAGTTCTTTACGACACGCATTGATTTCATCATGCAAGGATCGAATATCTACTTCTACTGTTTTTTTCATTATTCGTTTCCTTCTTCGATCGCCGACATTTCATGGGATGAAACAATTTTGGTACGCATTGGCAACTTATACGCAGCAGACTTCAACAAAGCCTTTGCTTCATTTTCCGGCAGGCCTTTAATTTCAAAAATTATACGCCCACGCTTAACCACACTTACCCAAAATTCTGGACTTCCCTTACCCTTACCCATACGAGTTTCAATTGGTTTTTGAGAAACTGGTTTGTCGGGAAATACCCGCATAAACCATTCACCAACCTTTTTAACACCGCGGCTAATAACAGTACGAGTAGCTTCGATCTGGCGGGCTGTCAACCACACCGGCTCAAGTGCCATCAACCCGTATTCACCAAAGTGTACCGTACGAGCGCCTTTAGAAAGGCCCTTCATCCGTCCACGTTGTTGTTTACGGAACTTAGTTTTTTTTGGCATCAACATGATAATCTACCTTTCTCGCCTAAAACTCACCACGACAGATCCACACCTGAACACCGATCATACCATAAGTTGTTTTTGCTTCAACCAATGCATGATCAATATCAGCGCGCAATGTATGCAATGGCACACATCCCAGGCGCAGCCATTCAGCGCGTGCAATTTCGCTACCAGCCAAACGACCTGAGCAACGAATCTTGATACCAAGAGCACCGCTTTTCATTACTGAATGACCTGCTTTCTTCATCAATCGCTTGTAGCCAACACGACGCTCAATTTGCTCGGCAATACTTTTTGCAACCAATTGTGCGCAATGCTCAACTACTTTTACTTCTTGGATAGAAATATCAATTGATTTGCCAAATTCTTTCTGTAAGCCAGAACGAATCGACTCAATCTCTTGTCCACGCTTACCGATAATTAAACCAGGGCGCGCAGAGTGTACTTCTACACGAATACTATCGCCAGCACGTTCAATATTCATGCTTGCTATTTCTGCCTTGTCAAGGCGTTTTCCCAAATATTCACGAATGCGAAAATCTTCTTGCAAATAGGTTTTATAGTCCTTTTTTGCAAACCAGCGTGCATTCCATGTACGAAAAACACCTAAACGAAAACCTAGTGGATGAACCTTCTGTCCCACACGTCACCTCTTAATTAGTACTTTTCAACGATAACCGATATATGACTAAGCCGCGTACGTTGTGGGCATGCTCTACCTTGGGCACCTGGCCTAAAGTAACGCATAACCGGCCCTTGATCGACACGGATCTCTTTGATACGCATCTGAGACATATCAACGATCGACGTATCGGCCTGACGGGCATTATGATACGCAGATACAATCGTTTTGGCAATAGGAACAACCCTATTTAACGATTGTGCTTGCAACCAGTGTACCGCCGTACTTACACTTTTACCACGGACGCTATCAGCGTATACCCGAAGCTTGAACGGAGAAATACGAATATTTCGACTTAATGCTTTCATACTAGTACCCTCTATTTCGCAGCGCCTTGTTGTCGCTGACCACTATGTTGACGGAAAGTTCGCGTTGGCGCAAATTCACCAAGCGCATGGCCTACCATGTTTTCCGTCACAAAAACTTCAATAAATTTTCTGCCATCGTGGACAGCCAATGTTGCTCCAACAAAGTCCGGAGTAATAAGGCTATTACGATGCCATGTCTTAATTACGCCACGCTTACCTGTTGACTTCTGCTGTTCAAGCTTCTTTGTCAGGTCAGGTGCAACGTATGGCCCTTTTTTAATAGATCGCGTCATGGACGTTCCCTCTGTATCACCAATAATTGCTTACTTACGGCGCTTAATAATAACCGCAGTACTATTTTTGCGTTTCTTACGAGTACGTGTACCTTTCGAACACTTACCTGTTGGAGAAACTGGATGCTTCCCTGATTTGGAACGCCCTTCACCACCACCATGTGGGTGATCGACAGGGTTCATTGCCATACCACGGACCGATGGGCGAATACCCAGGTGTCGGGATCGACCCGCCTTACCCAAGCTCTGATTACGCCACTCTGCCTTACCAAGTATTCCCACCGTCGCCCAGCAATCAAGATGTACAAAACGCATTTCGCCTGACGGCAAACGCAAGATTGCTCTCTCGCCTTCTTTTGAGCTCAACTGGACCGAGGCACCAGCGCTACGCGCTAATACTCCACCTTGGCCTGGCGCCAACTCTACGTTGTGCACCACAAAACCAACCGGAATGTTCCGTAAAGGTAACGCATTCCCTACCGCAACTTCAGCTTCAGCTGACGCCATGACTGAAGCTCCTAGTTCCAATCCTTCTGGTCGCAAGATATACGCTTTAGCACCATTTACATAGTGAATTAACGCGATATCGCAGCTACGATTTGGATCGTACTCAAAAGCCTTAATAGTTCCTGGTACATCACGGTGTACACGCTTGAAATCAACAAGACGGTACATTTGTTTTGCACCTCCCCCGCGATGACGAACGGTAATACGACCATACGCGTTACGGCCGCCACTTTTTTTAATAGGGACAACCAACGATTTTTCAGGACGTTTTTTAGCTAAATCAGGAGTAACGATAAATGATTGCGTACGTAACGACGCATTTCGTGGTTTACGAGTTACAATTGCCATATGTTAGATCCCTTCTCCGGTCGCGGCACCGATCGACTCATGTCCTGGCAGCGTAATGCTGTAACCAGGTTTGAGCGAAACAATCGCCTTTTTCTTTCCTAAAGAAACATAGGAACGACGACCAAATGTTTTTGTTTTTTCAGGCGTATTGATGATGCGAACTGCTTCAACTTTAACATCCCAAATTTGTTCAACTGCTTTACGAACAACCACTTTATTCGCTGTCTTTGCTACTTCCAAAGTGACTTTACCTTGTGTTTGGTAAAGTTCAACGCTTTTATTAGTTGTGATAATCTTTTTTACAATTTCGTATGCCGTTAGTTCCATCGTGCAACCATATCAGTAAAGAGGTTAAGATCTTTCTTCAAAAAGACCCATGAATGGGCATTTGAAAGATCGAATGCATTTGGCTGGTCATAAAAAACAGTATGTACGTTCGGGAGATTTCTGAACGAAAGGTAGGTCTTCACATCATGCATAGCAAGGAAAAGAACTACTTTACGCTCACCGATGTTCAACGCGTGCAACATAGCGCTCGCATTCTTTACGCTCGGCTTTTGCTCAAACGCAGCGTCCAAGCAAAAGAAACGACCTGTCGACAAAGCGCTGATCATAACATGACCCATCGCCAATTGTCGTTGTTTACGACTCAATCCAATTTTACGTACCCGTGGGCATGGACCAAAAAGCACACCACCTTTTCTCCAGAGCGGAGAACGAGGCGAGCCGGCACGTGCGCGGCCTGTACCTTTCTGCTTCCAAGGCTTACGGTTACTGAATGCTACTTCACCACGAGACTTGAAACCAACGGTCCCCTGACGCCACTGCTGCAACAAACGGCGAATGCTTACCGCATACGCACCTGTTGCATACTGAATTGGCTCAGAGCAGGAAATTTCTACAGTCCCTGTCTTTTCTCCGGTGCTCTTGTATACAGCAATATTTTTCATCTAATTTATCCTTGCTTGCTTAAATACAACAACGAGTTTTTACGACCAGGAACTGCGCCTTTTACCAAGATCACGCCATTTTCACGATCAATCTTTACTACGCGCAAACCGCTCACAGTAACTGTATTGTCGCCATGGTGACCAGGCAATCCCTTACCCTTAATAACTTCACCTTGCGTTCTCATGCTACCAATCGCACCAGGACGACGGCCAAACATAGAACCGTGAGTTGCTGGACCACCAGTATAGCCAAGGCGTTTTACCACCCCTTGATAGCCACGACCAGTACTTACACCAGTAACACTCACCATTGTTTTTTCTTCAAACACAACATTATCAAGCGATATCATTGCGCCAAGTTCATATCCTTGGGTCGATTCACAACGCACTTCACGAATGTGAAGAAAGTAATCCGACTTTTTTTGCAACATTTCAGTGTTAAATGCGTCTTTTTGGTAACGCTTACGCAATTTACCAATCTGCAATGCATCATAACCGTCGTTTGCGACTGTTTTAATTTGAGTAATAATCCACTGTCCGCACTCAATAACGGTAACTGGTATCACGTTGCGGGCGTCGTCAAACACCTGCGTCATACCAACCTTAATTCCAGGAACATGGCTCAACGTTTTCATATCACGTACCTAACTTCTCTATCTAATTTCAACATCAACGCCAGCCGATATGTTCAACTTCATAAGCGCATCCATAGTTTGCTCCGCAGGAGAAACGATATCTAAAATACGCTTATGAGTCGCAAGCTGAAACTGTTCTCGTGACTTTTTATCTACGTGCGGCGAGCGCAATACTGTGAAGTATCGCATATGTGTTGGGAGAGGAACAGGACCTACAACTGTAGATCCTGTTCTCTTTACCGTAAGCACAATTTGCCGAACCGCAGAATCAAGTAATTGATGATCGTATGACTTAAGAGTCAAACGAATTTTTTGTTTTTTCATCAGTATTCTTTCGGCCTCGATTGATTAAATTACTCAATAATTTCGCTTACTACACCAGCACCAACAGTACGGCCACCTTCACGAATTGCAAAGCGAAGTTGCTTATACATAGCAACTGGCGTAATCAATTCAACGGTAACTTCAACGTTGTCACCTGGCATAACCATTTCACGACCTGCTGGCAATGTAATAGAACCAGTTACGTCTGTTGTTCGGAAATAAAATTGAGGGCGGTATCCGTTAAAGAATGGGCTGTGACGGCCACCTTCTTTTTCAGTCAATACCATCAATTGGCCTTTAAATTTCTTGTATGGTTTAACGGTACCTGGTTTTGCAAGCACTTGACCACGCTCAACGTCGTCTTTTTTAGTGCCACGAAGAAGAACACCTACGTTGTCACCAGGCAACGATTCAGTCATTTCTTTGTTAAACATTTCGATACCGGTAACGGTAGTTTTTGTTGTATCTCTGAAACCAACGATTTCAACTTCTGAGCCAACCTTCAAAATACCACACTCAACACGGCCAGTTACTACAGTACCACGACCAGAGATCGAGAATACGTCTTCAATTGGCATCAAGAATGGTTTTTCAGTGTCGCGTTCTGGTGTTGGGATGTAGTTATCAACTTTATCCATCAATTCCAAAATTGCTTTCTTACCAATTTCTTCGTTTTCGCCCTTAAGTGCAGCCAATGCTGAACCACGAACGAATTGGATAGCTTTACCATCAAAACCATATTGATCCAGAAGATCGCGAATTTCTTCCTCAACCAAGTCGATCAAATCTGCATCATCAACCATGTCAACTTTGTTCAAGAACACAACCATTGTTGGTACACCCACTTGACGAGCAAGCAAGATGTGTTCACGAGTTTGAGGCATTGGTCCGTCAGCAGCAGATACTACCAAGATAGCGCCGTCCATTTGAGCAGCACCAGTCAACATGTTTTTTACATAGTCAGCGTGACCTGGACAGTCTACGTGTGCATAGTGACGGTTCTTCGTTTCATATTCAACGTGAGAAGCCGCAATAGTAATACCACGTTCTCTTTCTTCAGGAGCTTTGTCGATTGTATCGAACGCACGAACTTCAGCCAACCCTTGCTCTGCAAGAACCTTAGTAATCGCAGCAGTCAAACTTGTCTTACCATGGTCAACGTGACCGATAGTACCTACGTTAACGTGCGGTTTTGTTCTTTGAAACACGCCTTTAGCCATTATATATCCTCTCTATTCAAGATAATCTAAATTTATTTTTTTGATGCGATCTCTTCTTGTACGTTACGAGGAACTTCTCGATACAGCGCTAACTGCATTGAGGAGCTCGCACGACCTTTGGTCATCGACCGCAAATCGGTGGTATATCCAAACATTTCTCCGAGTGGCACTTCAGCATCAACTACCTCAGCACCCTTTCTTGACGACATGCCAAGAATACGACCTCGACGAGAGTTTAAATCACCCATAACATCCCCGACGTTCTCTTCTGGGGTAATCACTTCCACTTTCATGATTGGCTCCAGTAGAACCGGTGATGCTTTCAGCATACCTTCGCGAAATGCCATGGATCCGGCGATCTTAAACGCCATTTCTGAAGAGTCCACATCATGGTATGACCCGTCATAAACGATCGCTCTCACATCAACCGTTGGATAGCCGGCAATAACGCCGTTGCCCAATGATTCACGAACACCCTTTTCGACTGCTGGGATATATTCACGAGGAATAGTCCCCCCAACAACTTCGTTGACAAACTCAAACCCTTGTCCACGCTCAAGCGGTTCAAAACGCATAAGAACGTGTCCATACTGGCCTTTACCGCCAGATTGACGAATGAATTTAGTTTCAACAGAAGAAACCTTTTGAATAGTTTCACGGTAAGCGACCTCAGTTTTACCCACGATTGCCTCGACCTTATATTCTCGCTTTACGCGATCAACAATGATCTCAAGGTGTAATTCACCCATGCCGGATATAACGGTTTGTCCAGTTTCTTCGTTAACAGTGAAACGAAATGATGGATCTTCTTGCATCAACCGACGCAAAGCATTAATCATCTTTTCGTATTCACCCTTGGTTTTTGGTTCAACCGCAACGCTCAATACCGCCTCTGGAGCCTTAATTGACTCAAGAAGTAACGGACGTTTTTCGTCACACAACGTATCACCAGTCACCACATCTTTCAGCCCAATAACGGCAACAATGTCACCGGCACCAGCCGATTTAATTTCTTCACGCTTGTTTGCATGCATACGAACCAAACGGCTTACGCGCTCTTTAGCTCGCTTACGCGGGTTATACACATAAGAACCAGACTCTAATACGCCGGAGTAAATACGGGTAAAGGTCAAAGTACCCACAAACGGGTCAGTCATAATCTTAAACGCAAGCGCAGAGAACGGCTCGCTGTCATCAGGCTTACGAACAATCTCTATGCTTTCATCGTCAACCTCATGACCAACCACAGCCGCCACCTCAAGTGGGCTTGGCAAGTAATCAACAACTGCATCAAGCAAGAGTTGAACACCTTTATTCTTAAACGCTGAACCACAGAAAACAGGAGTAACATCTTGCGCATTAACGCCACGGCGCAACGCGAGACGAACTTCTTCAATAGAAACCTTTTCGCCGTTCAAATATTTGTCAGCAAGTGCTTCATCAAATTCTGAGGCTTGCGCTACAATTTTTTCGTATAAATCTTCACGCTGCTTTGCGTATTCTGCAGGGACATCGCCCCACACAATACGAGAACCGTTTGACTCTGCCTCGAACGTCGCCATTCGATTACTCAAAACGTCGATCAATGAAACAAAGTCTTCAGACTGCCCAACAGGAATCTGCATTGCGAGCGGATTTGCACCCAACTTCGAACGCAACTCGCTAATTACTTCAAAATAATCAGCGCCAACACGATCTAATTTATTCACAAAAGCAATACGAGGCACACGGTGACGGTCAGCCTGACGCCATACCGTCTCGGATTGAGGCTCAACGCCGCCAACACCACAAAAAACCGCTACTGCACCGTCAAGAACACGCAACGAACGCTCTACTTCAATAGTAAAGTCAACGTGTCCTGGAGTATCAATAATGTTAATTTGGTGGTCTTTCCAAAAACAGGTAGTTGCAGCAGAGGTAATAGTAATACCACGCTCTTGCTCTTGCTCCATCCAGTCCATGGTTGCTGCACCTTCGTGAACCTCACCAATCTTGTGAGACACGCCGGTGTAATAAAGAATACGCTCAGTAACAGTAGTCTTGCCCGCGTCAATGTGGGCCATGATACCAATATTACGATAAAAATCTAATTTCTTGCTCATAGCGCTCCTTACCAAGCGTAGTGAGAGAACGCGCGGTTCGCTTCAGCCATACGGTGCACATCCATCTTTTTCTTGACGGCGGCTCCGTTACCGGCAGCGGCGTCCATCAATTCATTAGCAAGACGCTGCCCCATAGTTTTGTCTGAGCGCTTAGCGGCAGATTGAATCAACCAACGAAGCATCAAGGCGTTTGCACGCGCTGGCGCAACTTCGGCAGGAATTTGGTACACACCACCACCAACACGGCGGGAACGGACTTCAACAACCGGACGGATGTTGACGACCGCTTTTTCAAACAATGCAAATGCTTTTTCTTTATCGCCCTTAGAGCGGCTCTCCAGGACATCAAAGGCCTCATAAACAATCTTACGAGCAATTGACTTTTTACCGCGCTCCATTACCACATTAATCATTTTTTGAATCAATGGGGAACCATAACGCGCGTCGACACCGATATCACGGACAAAATTAACTGACTTACGACGTGGCATTATTTACCTTTCTTCTGAGGAGCAGGAGCTGCGCCTGGCTTAGGCTTCTTAGCACCATACAACGAACGACTTTGTTTACGTCCTGCAACACCAGCAGTATCAAGAGCACCACGAACGATGTGGTACTTTACCCCTGGCAAATCGGGCACCCGACCACCACGAATAAGCACTACAGAGTGCTCTTGTAAATTATGGCCCTCACCAGGGATATACGCAGTCACTTCGCGACCAGTAGTCAACTTTACGCGTGCTACTTTACGAAGCGCTGAGTTTGGTTTCTTTGGCGTCGTTGTATATACACGAGTACATACACCACGCCGCTGAGGGCATTCTGATAATGCTGGAGACTTACGCTTCTCAGTCACTTTCTTGCGACTGGCGCGAACAAGTTGATTAATTGTCGGCATAATGCAACATCCTACTTATAACTACTACTTTCGTGCTAATTCCTAATCCACCGGGTAAACATGCAGCTTTGCCACATAAGAACGGTACTTTAGATGTGTCCGGTAGCTTTCTGAGAGCACCCCCATAATGGAGGGTGAATTTTACGACCGGCATAATTGTAGCCATTTTTCAACTTTTTTCAAGGGGAAAAATTGCTTTGCGACGAAGAAAAGCCGATTTCCAGCCGCCCAAAGCACCGGATACGCTGATCAGCTCTCAGGTATCACTTGTTTCACGAACTAATGAATAATTAAGATACACACCAGGCCGCAAAGCCGGTGCAACTTCATTAATAATAAAACCCAGCTCAATCCAGTTGGCAAAGATCCATTGCCACCACCTACTGCCGCTGCTAATGCGACGACCATGATACCGCGAAGCAAAACTATCTTCCTGTTGTTTGGAAAAAAGGAGCTCAGATTTAAATTTTTCGACTAACTCAGCGGTAACCGCAGACTCACCCATCCACTCAAGCATATCAAGTAACTCAACTTTGTCACGAATTGAAACGCATGGAAGGTTATCACTGCCACTATATGCTTTCGGCACGTTCACATTGAAGTGAGTATGAAACTCGTAATGTCCTTGCACCGTATCAAGAATTTGCCATAAATACGGAACCAAAAGCTTTAAGCTCAAATGGCCAGGATCAATACCATCAAGCATTACGCGAAAGTTGTTGGCCACCCGCAAGTAACGAGAACCAGTGTAAATACGCCCATTACTTGATGAAAGCCAAATACGACGAATCGATCGACGGTCAAATGAGCCAGCCTTCTGAACCAGGTCATTAAGAGAATAGAAATGGTAAATGCGCTCAACATGAATAGGAGCATACACCGAATCCATGACGGGTGCTCCTAAAGAAATTATAGAATCAAAGGAAGTCTCTTGAGATGCTACAAAGAGCACGTTCACCCCGTGACTATGTCCAATGCCCCAATGGGCACCGTAGCCACACTCAGGGCTATAAAATGTTTCAGCCAACCCACGGAGCCCACTACCGGCCTCACGACGAGCCTCATGCGAATCATTCGAGTGCCAGTTATACGAAATAATTTCAATTGGCCGCTGACGACGACGAGCCAGTTCAATGGCAAATTCGGCTATCGAAGCAAAAATAGGATTATTCGGATCACAAAAGTCACCATGGCCACGAGACCAAGTACCATGCACCACCCAGAATACAAGGGGGTGCTCATCGAGGATAACTCCAGACGGACGATAGAGAAGAATGCCACCAACCATCGAGGCGGCTTGCTGAAAGCGGTCAACAATGTCATCTTGGGCCACGCGATACCACTCATCATTACTTACAACCCCCACGGCATACTCATCACCAAATCTGCGCCAGTAAGAAGGCAAGGCATACGGCACAACCGGCGCGGTCATTTCAGCAGGCACGTTCGACACCAAATCTGGCTCCGCCTCACCCTGCATAACCGCCGACGTCGCCGTCGTACAAGCGAAAAGCAGCGCAATTAGCCACACGCGTTCGCCAAATCTTTTCATATTTTTGCACCTTATACTAGAAACAATACCTATGAAAAAGATAACAGAAATGCTGGTTTTAGCAACTTTTTAGCAATACTAGCAGGGTAGACACGTCTAGCTCATTTATAGAATGCAAAAAACAGGATGATAATTATAGACGCGTAATTACGCGTCATTGCGAGGAGCAGCGTGACGAACGGCCTTCGATACTGCGGCGCGTCACGCCTCAGCCCCCGTTAGGGGTGTCGGCGGAGCAATCCACTTATAAGCAATCCCTGGATTGCCGCGCTTCGCTCGCAATGACGGCATTCGCCGCCTATAGAACTTTCCCCAGGCAGGTAAAGTGTAAAAAATGCTAATGAAACTACCCACTCTATGTACTTACCTTGCGGTCCCAGCGATAAAAAAGAAGGCCCAGGCAATTCCCAGGCCTTAAAAGATCTTAAAAAAGGTTACTACCCCTTCAACTCAACCGCTGTTTTAGCCCCATATTGCTTGAAATGGTCAATCCACGTTTGGTTCAATCCCTTTTCTATGGCGATATCAAGGGCTGTCTTACCAGTTTTATTAACGGCATTCACGTTCAAATCCATTTTCCAGGCTCGACTACAATCTAAAAGCTGATCTACTATTGATAAGTCATGCTCAATTGCAAGCATAAGAGCCGTCGCACCATCATTTCTTTGGAGCATAGCGTCAGGATTTTTACCGAGAGAAGAAATAATAGCAGGTTTTCGCGCTAGCACAGCACACATCAACGCCGTCGACCCGTCGCTATTACGAGCATTAATATCAACTCGCTCAACGCTTAAAAGACGTACGAACTGCCCTAAATCACCATCCTCTGCTGCCTCAGACAGAAGGGTCAGTAAAATACTCCAGTCATCAAGACTTTCCACCACTGGAGTATTAATCCCTATCCCATGCTTATCCAGAACAGCAAGTGCTGCTGGGCCGTCGACCTTATCAGCTAACGCTTTACGGAGAAGAACTTCGATCTTTCCAAGCGCATACGATCCTGGATGTGCTCCTTTGCCGCCATGCTCAAGCAATACTGCTGCCTCTTTATATTTACCCAAATTCAAGTTTCCAACACCCAATGCTCTATCAAGCGCCGTCGAACCATCTTTATTTTTTGCATTAACATCTGCGAGCGGCGTACTGAGAATCAACTTAATATCATTAAACTTACCCTCTTGAACCATATCCGAGAGAAATGTGGTGCCATACGTGCCACGCCATCCATTCAAGTCAAAACCATGTTCTTTAAGAACCCGCAACGATTCTTCGCCGCCGCCAATACGATCACTCAATGCAGAACGAAAGATATCAGGCAAACACATCAACTCAAAATACTCTTTATCGCGAGACCTTCCCCCTTTTTGCAACAACAAATTCGCTGTTTTGTGATCTTTGGCAGAATCAAGAAGGCCGTATTTCTCATAACTCGCGCCAGCATTCGGGTTTCCGCCGGCATCCAGGTATTTTTTTACTTTTTCAACGTCGGAGTGCATAACCCAATTCCGAACAGTGATGAAAGACTCTTGTGCTATTGATGAAGCTGGAGCAGCCGGCACTGGGAAATAACGAGGAGCCGGAGGAGCAGAATGCCCCGGAGTGACGTATTGCGTCAAATCATTCGTACGGGCACGAGCAACATCAGGCACTTGGCTGACATATGGCTGTTGAGTTACGTAAGAAGCTGTGCTCATTTCCGAGTTACCACTAATCGCCTCACCTGCACTTTGATTCGTCACGCTGTGAGATATTGACACTACTGCACCAGTTCGCGCGATGCCACCGGCCAACACTTCCGTTTTCTTTTGCATCGCAGCGAGAATACCGGTGACAAGCACAGACAACACACTAGCGCCCATAAGTTTTTTAAATCGCGAAGAAGCCTGCAGATACTCAGCTTCATTTTCCGCGGAATCGGCCAGCTCAAAGGCTTCCTTGGCTTTGAGCATTTTTTGATAAGCATTGTATGTAGCAACCCCAATACCAGTAGACACCACCGCCCCGGCCCCCACTGGCGCCGTCAGCCATTCAGGCTTGGCTAGCATGCTGACTGGCAGGCCACATATAGCGTAAATAAGAAAAATTAAAAAGGACTTTTTCATAGTATCTCTGCGAGGAAGGGTTGATAAAGCTAAATTTTGATGTTTCTAACTATACCATCAAAAAGAATGAGGTGGCAAGAAAGCCCCCTGCAACATTTAATTGCATCGCCAAGCCTAATATGATAGCTTTCGCCTCTCATTATTACGCTAAAGGAATCGTATGATCGCAACCATTTCTACCCTAGCTATCACCAAACTATACCCGCTACTCCTCACTGCGGTTGGCTTTGGCCTTCTCATAACCGTGCATGAATTTGGGCATTTCATCTTTGCCAAGATGTTTGGTATCGGCGTTCCAGTCTTTTCCATCGGCTTTGGACCCAGCCTTATCAAAAAGAAAATTGGTAGTACTGAGTTTCGACTCTCCCTCATTCCACTTGGCGGCTACTGCGCTATTCAAGGCATGAGTGACCCAGAAGCTGGCATGGTAGACACCGGCAGCGAACCAGAAAATCCTGCCTATTCCTATGAAAGCAAAGCATTCTGGCAAAAATTGCTCGTACTCCTTGGCGGCATCCTCTTCAATCTTGTCTTTGCATACGGCGCCTTCATCACGCTCTACGTCGGCACTCGTCCCAAGATGAAGACCGCATTTGTCGTCTCCTCTGTCCCAGCTCAAAGCCCAGCAGAACAAGGCGGTATCAAGGCAGGTGATATCATTACCGGTTATAACGGCATGACTTTTGGCCTCAACGACAGCAACCCACAAGAACAATTGCAAGAATTTTTACAAACAATCGCCGCAAGCCCTCAAAAGAAAATGACTCTTACGCTGGCAACCACCGAACGATTTGCCAAAATCAGACGGGTCAGGTTGGGCGAAACAGAAGATAAGCGAGGATTCTTAGGGGTTGCTATCGAAATGCAAACCAAACCAATAGAGGGTGAATTTGAGTCTGATACGCTTTCAAGCGCTATCACTAAAGGAGTTGCTCTTACGCACTTTTACATTAA
Organism: uncultured Pseudomonadota bacterium; assembly: GCA_964429275.1. GTDB lineage: Bacteria > Babelota > Babeliae > Babelales > JAUPTZ01 > JAUPTZ01. Next base: position 505,894 of record CAYSBJ010000001.1, on the reverse strand, counting down.
GTCGACCGTCTCTGCCATCACCAACATGTTCTGTCGCCGTAGTCTTGATAGCGTCGGCGGTCCACTCGCGATGTTTAGCCAAACGTTCAAAAGCGCCCAAAACGGCCTCCGCTCGCTCATTCAATTTATGGGTACTATCAGCGTCAGTCTTGCACTCATGAACCTGATCCCTATCGGCGCCCTAGACGGTGGCCAGCTCCTCTTCCTTCTACTTGAAGGCATCATCCGTCGCCCATTACCACAGCGCCTCAAAGAAGGCATGATTATTGCTTCCTGGTTCCTATTCATAGCGTTGGTATTAGTATTGTCCTATCGAGACATTCTTCGATTCATCGGAGCGTAATAAGCGACAACCGCAATGAAAAAGGTATTCTGGGAAAACCCGTATCAAACCAGCCTGAACACGACTGTTGAGTCGGTGCAAGGCACCGAAGTACTTTTTGCTGCCACCATCGCCTACTCTTTTGCCGGTGGCCAAGAGAGCGATGCCGCTACGGTAAATGACAGTGCCGTCCTTGGCTCACGCCGGGACGGCACCCTTATCTACTACACATTAGCGGAAGGCCACGGCCTCAAGCCTGGCGACCCTGTTCTCATGAAAATTGACTGGCAACGACGACATCGCCTCATGCGCCTCCATTTTGCAGCCGAGCTTATTCTTGAGATCGTTTCGCGAAAGTTTGGCTACGAGAAGATCGGTGCTCACATTGCCGAAAGCAAATCACGCATTGATTTTATAAGCGACACCCACATCGGCACTCATTTTGAGGCGATCCTTGCCGAGTACAATGAAATCATTAAAAACGACTTCCCCATTATTACCGACTACTCAGATGTTGAGACGCAACGTCGCTTTTGGAAAATTGAAGGCTTTGCCCAGGTCCCCTGCGGCGGCACCCATGTGCGATCCACCGCCGAAGTCGGCTACGTTACCCTCAAGCGAGAGCGGCCAGGGCGCGGCATCGAACGGATCGAGATCCGACTCGTTACTCCATAGTTTGGCCCTTAATGACATCCTATCCCTGTAAAGGCTGTACTCAAGGTCCATGCCTCAGCCATAATGACAGTAGGGATCTCAACACTGAGGCATTATTGTATATGAATATTCGACTCATAAAAACAGTCGGCGGCATTGTCGCTGCGACCTTAGCCATCGCCACCGCTAACATACAGGGCGCCCTCGCCCCTCATCCTGCATTTCTTAAACGACGAACCGTATACTCCTTTACCGACGAACGAGTCAGTGACGAGCAGCTTCGCTGTGTTTTTGAGGCGGCGCGATGGGCACCCTCCGCATGGAACCAACAGCCAACCCACTACATCTACGCACATCGCGGCACACAAAGCTGGGATGTCCTGCTCCGCCTTATCGGCGCAGGAAATCGGTGGTGGGCGCAAGATGCCCCGGTTTTAGCGGTCGTTCTCAGAAAAAAAAGGAGTCACGGCGGCAAGCAATCCGATAGAACCGAATTTGAGGTTGGGTGCTCCTGGATGAGCTTAGCCATTCAAGCCACGATGCTCGGCTTGGTTACCCACGTCTCAGGAGAAATAGAATTTGAGGAAGCACGCCAAGTACTACAAGTTCCAGATAATTTTGACATTGTTCTCATGTTTGGCCTCGGCAAGCAGGCAACTAGCGGCATTCGACAAGACACGATAAGCCGTGACAAACGCCGCTCAACACAACGTAAAGAAATCTCTGAGTTTGTCGTAGAAGGCCACACCTTCGCTTTTTAACACCACCATTTTGATGCCAAAAATGAAAAAAGCCTCGGAAATTCCGAGGCTTTTTTCAGGTCATAAACGTAAAGCCACAGCCGGCCTTACGCAGATTCTTTTGTTACTTCGCTAGTTGTGGCGCTTGTCCAATGTGTGGATGCGTGTCACCAGTGTACAACTTAAGCTTATCAATAACTTGACGGCCCATTGAAGTACGCGGCAACATGCCCTTCACTGCCAAACGGATAATGTCAGTTGGATGCGCTGCAAGTTTGTTTTGCAAGGTCACTACCTTCTTACCACCACGCCAGCCAGAGTAGCTAATATACTCTTTACCCAGCATCTTGTTGCCAGTTACGATAAACTTATCACAGTTCAAAACGATAACATAATCGCCGCTGTCTGTATGGGCGGTATACTGAGGTTTGTGACGGCCACGAAGCAGCGTCGCAATTTGTGTCGACAAGCGACCAAGAGTTTGTCCTTCAGCGTCAATAACATGCCATTGCGGCGCGCGATCTTCAACCCGAAGGAAGAAGGCCTTATTCATATCGATCATAATACAGCTACCTTTTGATTATTACGGCGGTGCGCACGCTTGAACGGGAACGCGATAAACACTGCTTTAATTGTCTTTAAATTGTTTTAACTAAAAGAAAAGAGGCGGTTATTCTACGGTAAAAAACCGCTGCCGTCAAACGAGCTTTTTCTTCACCTGTGCCATAAACGCACTGAGCAATGGATGGGGAACCAATGGAGTTGCCCGATATTCTGGATGGAACTGGACACCAATCATAAACGGATGATCGATCATCTCAGCCACTTCGACCAGATTATTCTGCGGGCATATCCCAGAAAAACGCACTCCTTTGCCTTCCAGCTTATTTTTATACGTATTGTTGAACTCGTAGCGGTGGCGATGGCGTTCACCAACCGAATCAGATCCGTAAAACTCGCGAGCCTTGCTTCCTTTTACAAGGTCACAGGTATACGTACCCAAACGCATCGTGCCGCCTTTACGCACCACCTTATGCTGTTCGTCGATCATAGTAATAACCGGATCTGGGGTATCAACATCAAACTCAGTACTAGTCGCCGCTTTCAAGCCACACAGATTACGTGCCGCCTCAATCAGCATTACCTGCATACCAAGGCAAATTCCCATAAAGGGAACCTTACGTTCACGTGCCCACTTGGTCGCCGCAATCTTTCCTTCAACGCCGCGTTTATCAAAGCCACCAGGAATGACCACACCATCCAGTGTCTGCAGCAAAGTTTCACGCTCGGTCGCCGACATTTCTTCCAGTTCTTGTGAATCAATCGTAACCAATTCAATAGCAAGCCCGTTGGCATGTCCCGCTGATTTAAGCGCCTCCACCAAACTAATATACGGATCATTACTGCCAACATATTTAGCTACCATTCCAATACGTACCGGCTGAGTTGCTGCCTCAATGGCGTCCAGCACGGATTGCCACTGCTCCAAATGAGCGACTCGTTGCGTCGGCAATCCTGCAACCTCTTGTACCTGATGAAGGACACCTTGCTCGTTCAAATCAAAAAAGAGGGTATAGAGCGGACTACGAGTACGGACTTGAAATACTGCTTCTTCTGCTACCCCACACATAACTGATACCTTTTTCAACTCACGCTTAGCCATTGCTTTGACCGTACGCAAAAACAAGAGGTCGGGAGCCAAACCTGCCCGCTTCAACATCATAACGCTGTGCTGCGTCGGCTTTGTTTTCGTTTCATTTGCCCACGGCAGGTAAGGAACTAAGCTCAGATGAGTGTGCACGACATGCCCACGTGGGAGTATATGACGGAGCTCTCGCACCGCTTCTAAAAAAATTTCGCCTTCAATATCACCAACGGTACCACCAATTTCCACCATCACTACATCGTACTGACCTTTTTGAGCAAAAGTCAGCAATCGTCGCTTAATTTCATCAGTCACATGAGGAACAACCGTAATACATTTTCCCAAATAAGCCCCATCCCGCTCAGCCGCAATCAAATGGCTATAGACTTTACCCGCTGTTACCGAGGAATCTTTCGTAAAGGCTTCACCGAGCATCCGCTCATAATGGCCTAAATCCAAGTCAGTTTCGGCGCCGTCACAAGTTACAAAAACTTCACCGTGTTCTAGCGGAGACATGGTCCCCGGATCAACGTTTAGGTACGGATCACACTTGATAACCCCTACACGATAGCCGGCATCTTTCAACAGCACGCCAATACTCGATAACAACACCCCTTTACCAATTGAAGAGCATACCCCACCGGTAACTATGATAAACCGAGTCCCTTGTGCCGCAATTTGCTCATGCAAAGCTTTTATAGTTATTTGTTCTTCCTTACGTACCATTATCGTCCCCCCTCAATATCATGTAATTCTTTTGGTATAGCAACACTCAAACACTCTGTACCGGTTTCAGTAATCAGGTAATCATCTTCTATTCGAATGCCAATTTTTTCCGCCGCAATATAAATCCCTGGCTCAATAGTAATCACATCACCCGGCGCCAGTGGCACAGAACGGTCGCCTACATCATGAACATCAAGACCCATAAAATGTCCGATGCCATGCGGCATAAAGCCACCTAAACCGTAGCGATCAAGATACGCCACGGCAATATGATGTAAGGACTTCTCCGGCTCATTCCTGTTATTTAGATACATCCCCGGCTTGGCTACTGAAGCAACATGCGCCTGGGTATCCAACACTATTTTATACAGCTCTTTTTGCCGTGCCGTATACGTACCGCTTACCGGGTAGGTACGGGTAATATCAGCCGCATAATTGGCGCAGGTAGCACCAATATCAACGACCACCAGATCGCCATCCGCTAATACTGACTTCTCATCTATATAATGCAATACCGTACCATTTATGCCCGTCGCTACAATACTCTCAAACGCCGGTACACGGCTGCCCAACCGTACAAACTCTGCTTCAAGAGCGCCGCGGACCTCACCTTCAGAACGTCCCGCCTGCATTAAAGACCGTGCAACAGCCTGTCCAGCCGCCGTACGCTCTATTGCAGTACGAATGCAAGAAAGTTCATGAGCGTCCTTGATGCGGCGCATAGCCCCAACCGTGGCACTCATGTCAATAAAATTTTGATTAAAAGAAGAAACATGCTGGCTTAAATACCAAAGCACTTGCTCCGGATACGCACCAAACCATTGTGGCGTTCCTGTTGAATAGATTTTCCCGGAGCGACTCGCAATATAAGAAACCAAGTCACTATACATTTTATCATTAGCAAATGGGCGCAATGAGTACCCGCCAGCCGCTTTACCTAAATACCGAATCTCAGTTACCCCATACACCGCAGGGTCACTTCCCGCAACAACTTCATGAGCTACCCACTTTCCCCGCACCCCTTCATAGGACGGAACATAGAGCAATTCATTGCCGCCCCCCTCAATACAGAGAACAGCTCCCGGCTCTTCAAGGCCGGTATAGTAATAAAAAGTGCTTTCTTGCCTAAAAAGACCGTGTCGAGGTTCAACCCCAGCACATAAAACAATAGTATCGCGCTCAGAAAGAGCTAAAAGTTTATGAAGACGCGCTCGCCGTTCTTTGTAGATATCTAAGTGTTTAGACATGATTCCCTTTTTTAAAAAAGTGGCTTTCAACAAACGCTTCGTAGAATACCACGCTCGTGAGGAATAAACAAATCAGGGAAGATACGGCATACTTCATCCAGACAAAAGCAAGACAAAAGTTCTATCCCCAAACAACCCCTCTCGAAAACCATTTCACGATACGTTACACGGCCAGGACAATCAAAACGATGGAGAAATCGCACAATTTACATGGCTTAATGGCATCTATTCACACTAAACCTGCAAATATATTATTCTAAAAGAGCGGGCGAATAAGCCCCCTTACAAAGGAGATGACTCATGAAAAAAAACATCTTATTTACAACATTACTAACCCTAGGGACGAGCCTTACCTCAATAGTAAACGCTCAACACAGACGTGATGGAAGTGATCTTGTCCCTGCGGGAATCTCGACAAGTACAACATACCTTGCTCAAAGATCGGCCCCTACACCTGCAACTACACCTGCCCCTACACCTGCAACTGAAAATGCATTTGCGTTCTACACCTCCTGTATAAAGCAGTACATCGCACTTCCCACAGTCACGCTAAATCAAATTTCTAAAAATTTTTTTAAGTTCCCCGGTGAAAGCGGTAAATGGGAGTACCGTGCCGGTGATAATGGTACAGATTTTTTAGCCCATGTCATTGTTGCTAATGACAGCGCAGGCAAGAAAAAACTTCTCTTCATAAAGAAGGATGACACTTCAAAATGCTTTGCCTATAACGGAAGCACTTTGACAGAACTTAGACTAGAGGATCTTGTAACTTATAAAAATCCACAAGCCCCAAGTCTGGATAAGATAAAATTAGTTCCCTCTGGGAATGCAGTCGTGATGGGCCTTATCCCATCTCTAGCAGGAATAGCACAAAATGCGCTTGGCGGACAGTATGATCAAACTCGCTGGAATCTCCGCTATGCAAAACAGGATATACAACAATTACTAGAGGCCTATAGCATCTCAACCGTAACGCCTAAAACTGAATCTTACGTAGCTAACTAAGCACGGCGCGTAAGTATGGCTAAAATTATGAAGCGCCGTTTCTAAATAGAAACGGCGCTTCATAATTTATAACAACTGGCGCCCGGCCAAAGCCCGGTGGATAGTCGTTCGATCAAGATAAGCCAAATGCGATCCTGTTGGCATGCCACTAGCAAGTCGAGAGAAAATAATACCGCTACTCGGCATCTTCGTACGAATATAGCCCATAGTCGCTTCACCCTCTGGCGTTGGGTTAATAGCAAAAATTACTTCCCGCACCGGCTCAATAGCAAGTCGACTTACCAGCCCAGCAATACGCAATTGGTCTGGCCCCACCCCTTCCAGCGGACTGAGGACCCCACCAAGAACGTGATAGCGGCCACGGTATTCACCTAGCCTCTCAATAGCATATAAATCCGGCCATTGTTCAACCACACACAATACGGATTCGTCACGTTTTGGATCACTGCACACCGTGCAACGTACGGATCGCTCCGCCCAATTACCACATAATTCGCATGGCGCAACAGCCTGGCGTGCCTGAGCAATGGCGTCAACCAGTTTTGCAGTTCGCTCTTCAGGTGCGGTCAATAGATATAAGGCCACGCGGTACACTTGCTTTGAGGCAACATACGGAATATGGCGCAACTGTTGAATAAGTGCTTGTAATGACGGCAGATCACGCACTAGCTCTCTCCTTACGCAAACAACTTACGGAGCTTTTGCTCAAAAATAGTTACCAAAAAGTTAGTCACAATAAAAATCAATAAGCCAGCTGACATACGAACAAATACTGTTGCAAGCACTGCCGGCAACAAGTAACGCATAATAGTTGCGCGACTGTCATCCGACTGCCCTGGCATTACCATTGGTTGAAAGAAAATAGCCCCAACCGCCAACGCAGGCAGAATGTAATATGGATCTGCGCTTGAAAGATCAGTAATCCAACCAAAAAATGGGGCCTGATACATATCAACCACATTACCAAGCACACGGTACATCGCAAAGAAAATAAGCATTTGTGGAATCATAAGCAAACAGCCAAACATAAATGAGGCTGGCGAAATATTATGCTCTTGGTACAGACGCATCACTTCAGTGTTAAAAGCCGCGGTGTCATGCGCATATTTCTTACGCAACCCGGCCATGCGTGGCTGCAATTTTTGTTGCATTTCAGTATACGCAGCGCTTTTCCATGACAACGGAAGCAAAAACAGCTTTACCAGGACCGTCAAAGCAATAATGGCAAGGCCGTAGTTTTGGCAAAATGCATACAACCACATCAACAACATCATAAGAAGCTTAGCAATCCAAGAAAGCCACCCGAAAGCCAACAAATCAGACAATCGGCCATCAACAGCATTCAGAGCACCCAAGGACTTCGGACCAACAAAGAAGGATAGCGTGTACGCAGTCGTACCATTAACAACCGGTCCCTCTACAATGGCACTGACCCAGGAAGACTCTGCTCCAGTGAAGTAGCCACGTTGTGCAAAGCCATTCTTGTCGGCAACCAAAGCATGTGCAAAATAGCTATTCTCAACACCAATAATCTGCGGCGTTACCCATGCATCGCCGGCACGTTGTGAATCGACTACCTGGTTCACAGTGTTTTTTGCAACATCAAGCACAACACCGCTCACTGCATCTCTACTTAATGCTGGCAAATGAGGGGCGCCAATGAAAACTCGAGGGCGAATAGGTTCTGGATGAGAAGACTTTGCCACAAACTCAAGAAGCAAGTCGACGAGATACTTATCATTATGAAAAACAAAGGTTTTGCGTACTAACCAATCAGCTGTTCGCGCAGAGAAAGAGATAGTCTGATCACCATTTTCTAGCGTTTTTTGGTCTTCGTAACGGTAATAAAGAGGCGTCTCATCACCCAAAGCCACCACAAATGAAGCTTGGTCAGGCACAATGGCGGGATGAATTGCTTGCAACGGTTTACCTGCTTTGTCGTTGTAGCCAGGGTAGGAAAGTGTTTCAAGCGTACCACCCATTGTATTAAAGGTAGCATGATAGTGTGGTGTAATAACCTCAATCAATTCGGCTTTCTCCGAGGCAACTGCCTGTGCGAAAGAAACTGTCTTGATTGCCGGCAACGCAAGATCGTGCGCCGACGGTATAGTGTATGCTGAACCCGCTTCACGAACTTGTTCTACCATACCAGTAGAACCATTAAACCAGTCTCGAAACAAAATTTGTACGCCAAATATAGTGACAAATGACAGAAATGCTGCCACCAACGTTTTTTTATCAAACATGAACTACCTTTTTATAATTAGATGTAAAACACTTGTAGAGAAAAGTGAGGCGCATTTTACCACAAAGGCCATCATGGTGCTAGAACAGATCGCCCTAATCAACAGCCCCACGCGAATTATTTTGCTTTTTTTCTTCGATATGTTAAAAGATTGGTCACAACATGATGGTGATAACAAGAGGAGTTTCTAGCTATGACTCAGAAATACCGCCCAATGGGTAAACGTCAATTTCGCATCGGAGAACTTGCTGCCGCTCTTGGCGTAGAACGCTATGTCGTCCGGTTCTGGGAAAAAGAATTCAATCTCGCTGCATTCCGCTCAGAAGGCGGGCAACGCTTTTACACAAATGACGACCTTATCACATTTACCTACATCAAAGATTTACTGTATAACGAGGGCTATACTCTTGCCGGCGCTCGCCTTCAATTACAACAACGTAAGCAGCCGACCCCAGGTCTTCTTGAACTTCGTCATAACCCAGCACAAGAAATAGCAGCACACCGAGACATCATCCCTGCTCGCCGAAAAGCACTCAAAAGAAAAAACCCCATTCAACGCAAACAATGCAGCTCATGCAAAGATAATGAACGCTTACAAAAAGATCTTGAAACGCTCTCAGTCAAGCTTCACGGACTAAAAAAGCAATTGGGCTCTGAAGCTTCTGACTCTTAGCTTACCGCGAAGACTAATGATGCTTTTCAATCATTAGTCTTCTGGATTATCATCGACCATACTCCGCTCGCTGCCGCAATGACATGTCCTCAGACCTTCCGCATTCTACAAATGAATTAGGGGCACTTGCTCTAATTTGCTGCAAAGGCTGAAGATAGAAAACTATTGCCGGAGGAACATTCGGCAGTACTCGTTGAGTACCAACGCCATACAATCGATATTGTTCTGCCAGATGGTTCTGTATTTTCTTGAAGTCACGCCGCTTGTGCTTTGAAAGGAAGAGTTTTTTGATACGCGGCAGCCATAAGTAAGAAAAGTAAGAAATAATTCCCTCACTCTTGGTCAAAAGCAGCACATGCGACCAAATTTGCTCTACAAGCGAAGAAGCTAAGGCGTTAAATGGAATTCCCATAACCACAGCATCATACGCCTCTCCAGGCGACCAATCAGTAATCGAAAGCTGATGCACAGTCACCTGCGGGTGGTTTTTGTATTTTTCCCGCAAAATATGCGCAAGATGAGGATCCAGTTCAACTAAGTCTAAAGAGTCGTTTGGGCCAAGTTTTGCTACAAGCCACTGCGTTACCGCACCACTTCCCGGTCCAACTTCCAAGAATCGTTTGCCAACACCGTTCACCCCCGGAACCACTTTGGCAACCAACGCTTCGGCCAGCAATCGCGAGCTGGGAGCAACCGCTCCCACTAGATTGGGATCATCAATGAATCGGCCCAAAAAAGTCACTGTTTCTGCGAAAGAGCTACCGCCCACAACGCAAGCAGCAACATACAAACCGGCAACAAGGGCCATAACAAAGCACCCAATTACCAAAACCTTCTTTATTATTCTCATTTACGCTCTCTTTAAATCGTTAAAATGCAACGCTCGCCGTCACACGAAGTGAACCAAACGGTGTAACCTGCCCATCTCGAAACTCATTTTGACTACTCAACCCAACAGTAAACTGGCCAACTGTTGCCGCTAAATAGCTTGTGACCGCATGCTGCACCGATGACATTGCCGGCGAGAATGGGCCGGCCGCAGACTGCTGCGTACTATAAAACGCATCGCGATGGCGGTTAGTACCCACAACAGATCGCACCGGGAAAGAATACGTCATCACATCTATTGGCATTTCGCTCGAGCCAGACTGCCATAAACATTGATAAGCAGAACCAAAGCGAATAAACGAAAGCGCCCCCTGGAACCCGAGCATTCCCACTAAAGTCGACCCTGGCGCCACCGTCAATTGATATTCAAGATTTTCCCCGGAAAAGGTGTGTGATGCCTGCCCGCCAAAAAACAAACGCGCGGCAAGCGATTTATAGCGTAGCGGGGCCGTATAACCATAGAAGTCAGTCGATAATTTTACATGTGATGTTGGAATTTCGCGCGAGCCGTTCAATGCAAGCCCAACTGGCTCAATACTCACGCTCATATCAGCACCGCCAATCGCACTCCCCAAGGTAGCACCAAGCGCATAAGAGGGAGAAAGGATAATCGCAGTTACTGGTTGATTAATTATAAGAAGTGCTCGAGACCTAGCCGCGTCGTTATCGCTTGACAACGGCGCTTGAGCCTCAAAATGCTTATGCATCCCAAAGCCACCACCCAAACCACGAACCCCTATCCAAATCGGGCTTTGATTGAAATAACCTTCAATATCAATCGCGGAGAAAAAACCATGTGGCACGCACCGATTACACGACGGCGAGCCCACAATAAGCGTAAATCCTTTGGCAAAGACGCTGGCGTCGTAAAGACCAGTAGCCAGGAAATGCCTGACAAGTCCAGTGTAAGAAGAAAGGGAAATGGTGACAACGCTATCGACTTTTTTTTCGGTTAACCAGAGATTTTTATGCGCTTTTTTACCAGACGACTGGACAGCCTTATTCACAGGCCCACCCGGCTGCTCACTTGCAACCACAATGCCTGCTAATAACATTCCCGCGAGTATGAGCACTTTTTTCATATAAACCCCACTACTTAATACACTAATATACTCACTACCGAATTCACTATAACAGCAAAGAATCGAGAGTACAACGTCGTTTTTCAAGCCACATTGACAAGACCTGCGACGCTCCCTTAGCATAAGTATGCGTACTCATAGTCATACTACAAAGGAGAACTCTATGAATAAGAAGCTTTTTTTTGCACTTTTTGTTGTGGGCAGCATACTCCCTCAATTAGCAAGCGCCCGCAGCTGGTTTGGCGGAAGAAGACACGGCCGTGATGGCTGGAACCATTTTTTCTGGCATAGACCGATCGCAGAAGAAGCTTTCTATCAACACCCATCTAGCAAGCGAACATCACATTGGCACCCTGCCGACACATTAATTGGCATGCATACCAAAACTACTAAAGATGAATATATTTACACCATCAATGTTCCAGGCTATGACAGCGAATCCATTGAGATAAGCACCAACAAAGAGGTCCCGGACATTGAAATTTCACTCAAAAGTAACAACGAAGCTCATTCTCAGGACAATAGCGATAATTCAGTAAGTACGAGCTTTTTCCATGAAACGCATAGCATGCAACAGTCCTTTACCGTTCCTGGCGACGCTGATCTCGATAAAATAAAGGCTCACCTAAAGCATGGCCGCCTCACTATTTCAGTAAAACGCAAAGGCGCCAACAGCAGAGAACCTCGTCGCACAATAAGGCTTACGCAGTAGTCTTTTCATTGCACCATCTTGACAAAAAGCAGCTCATTCTTTTATCATAAGCATGTTTATATCGTAGACATCATTTCCAAATAAGGAGGCGTTATTTATGAAAAAGAACATCGTACTAGCGTTGATTGCAGCTGCAACCGCTACGTCAAACCTCGGTGCATGGTTTCTCTATGACATCGATTTTCCCGAACCACTCTTAGCACAGCGCGGCATTCAAGGAAACGGACGCAGGGCATTCAACCAGCTACTTCGCCAATCTAGCTTGCGCCAGATCGTCAAGCCAGACCATTATCTCTACCTGCTTGAAATACCAGGACGGACAAACGAAAACGTAGAGATTTCAGTGAATAAGCAACAAAATCGATTAACGGTTACCATCAAAGACTGTGAATCTTCTCAATCAAAAGAAGAGCAAGAAGGTAATACCAAAGAATCCTTCTATCAAAGCTCACAGGTAAGCTCGCAATCAATCGAGCTACCCGACGATTGTGATCTCAGCAACCTAGCAACCGCAGTTACTGCAAAAGTAGGCAAAGGAATGCTTCACATAGTTGTAAAACGACTATCCACATCCGAGGCCCCAACTGAATCTGCAGAATACGCGGTGGCAGTCGCCGACGGCGATGCCAAAATAAGCTAAATACATTAGGGACAAAAAAATGGGCAGAGAAAACTCTGCCCATTTTTTTGTCCCTAATCCTTCACGCCTTAAAGAGTATAATACGACCACGCCCCATAAACGGATGTTCCGGAGCCGGTGGCAGAATCACATCTTCTTTGTCCTCAAACCGAACAAGCTGCTTTTTGCCAGCCCTGTTCTTTAAAAGGACATAACAATCATCAAAAATTCCCCACGACCGCTTTGCACGTGCCTGCTCGTACTTCTGGATCTCGGCAATGCCATCTTCTTGTGAGATATTTTTTTCGAGACAAGTACGAACTAAATTAGAAAGGTTTGGATAAAACTCCGGATGCATATTGAGCATTTCAAACTGCTGTGGCTGGTTGTTTTCCAGCGCATCAGGGCAGTCAATCCCAATGACCATTCGTTTTATTTCCATCCGCGTCGCCACCTCGTTAAAAGCGCTAAACGCTTCTGGACCAATGGTAATCACCGCTATATATTCATCATTTACAATTCTTACTGCAAGCTCAATAAGCTCAAGATAGCCATACGACCGCTTTGGATCACGCGTGCTCTTGAAAAAAGTATACGCATAATCGTGTGTAATACCAAACTGCAGTCCAGCCGCATCGGCGCGACCCATCAACTCAACGTTATTGCATGATGACGCCGGCGCAAGAACCGCAACGTATCCTTTTTTACCAAATTTCCGTTTATGTAGCATGCTTGCCTCCATTTTTATTAGAAAGCTTTTAACTCACATCACAGACAGATGCCCCACGCCACCCCTTGTAACAAAACAAAGTATGGCGGATCAGGGAAAAAAATCAAGCTCGACCTGAGAAATCAGCCTACTTCGCTACCCTATAAGGATACTTTTTTTGTAAAGATTCCACCAAAGTCTCTAGAAGCGCCGCTGAAGACCAATCAAGCTCCACTCCCTGAGCCGCCGCTTCTTTCTCCAGAAGCTGTGAAATGCCATCCATTCTATTGTCTGGGAGATAAGGGCCTCTACGGATCGTTATGAGAGCCCGCGCCGCCGCCGCTGGAGACACATCGCGCCAAAAACCACTACGAACCTTCCGTTCCTCACATCCGATCATAGCTACTGCTTCATCAATTCCACTAATTCGTGTCCAGAAATCTACTGCTCCCGGACAAACCCCTGTCACAAACATGCGGACCGCACACACAATGACCTCTTCATCAATCCCTTCTGCGTACCACAAGCACGGCGACAAAAGCGCTTTTACTTGTTTTCGAGCTTTTTTCTCAGCACTAAGTCGCTCACGAGAGCAGCTGCTGGTGCGCTTAGAGGGGGGATTCTGCAGGAAGCTCTGCGTAGATTCCGCGGCTCTCTCGTAAATAGATTGACGCTCATCTTTCGACAAAGAAAAAAAGTCATCAGTAAAAACTCTTACCCAAATATTCTGGGCACAAGAGAGCACCTCTTGGAATACTTCCCGAATCCCATCTCCAGACGAAGACGCGGCACACGGAACCACGTCAGAAGCCTCAACCACCACGCCAAACGACACCAAAACCACCGCAAAGAATATCTTCTTCATAAAACCCTCATTATTAAAAAAACAGACTCCCGGCCAGACTTAACGGCCCTACCTGCGAGAACTTACACAAGCGCCCGCCACGCGTCAACGTCTCCTACAGACAAGAAAAATGCCGGAAGTTTCTCCGGCATTCTGTCTTTTTGTATAGATAGTAGAGTGAAAATCTACTTGCTGTCAGCTTTTACTGCACGAGCCAAACTTTGAGTCAAGCGACTTACCTTGCGGCTTACCGTTTGCTTCTTGATAACTCCCTTTTTGCCCGCGCGAGCAATTAAAGACTCAGCAGCTCTGAGCAATGCTTGAGCAGCAGAGAAATCTTTTGCTGCAACAGCATCAAGAAATTTACGACGAGCAGTTTTAACTGCGCTACGACATGCCACATTGCGTTGTCGTGCTTGCTCACTTTTTACTATGTCTTTTTTTGAAGATTTAATATTAGCCATCGCTTATGAACCCCGTATTACTTTCTCAATTTTTCCTGCTTTAACGCACTTCGTACAAACCGCTCCACGAGCTACCGACGTCTGTCCTTTCAGACGGTATCGGAAAACGTGAACATTGGGGTATTGCCAACGCTTCGTTTTGTTGTTCGCGTTGCTCACGTTGTTAGCTGATCGTGGGCGCTTATCGCATATTCGACAGATATTAGCCATTGTTTATTTTCCTTGAATCTTCAAAATAGTTTTGCATGCTTTCGCCACTAAGAGCGAAGATGATATCACACTTTTACCAAATGTAAAAGGACAAATTAGCCCTCTGCAGGTTCAAACCCCTCAGAGGTACCCCCATCGAACCGATGCGTTTCCCGTGGCTCGAGCCCCAAAAGCTCGTAAACCTCCGCTGCATGCATCGTTTCCCGCTCAATAAGCGTGATGGCTAAAAGCTCCAGTTTATCCTTGTGCTCCTGCAGGAGTTTTTCGGCATCCTCCAGACATTTGGTAATGATCTTAGAGACCTCTTCATCAATACGACGGGCCGTATCAGAAGAATAGTCCCCCTCCGCGCCACGTACGTCCAAATAAGCATGCGGCTGACCACTACTAAAGCTAATTGG
This sequence comes from uncultured Pseudomonadota bacterium, assembly GCA_964429275.1. GTDB lineage: Bacteria > Babelota > Babeliae > Babelales > JAUPTZ01 > JAUPTZ01. The sequence goes on along the minus strand of CAYSBJ010000001.1, from coordinate 490,708 downwards.
CCCCAGCGCAGACATTCCGTACGTACAAACCATATCGCGCGCAATTTTAGTAGCATTGGCAATATCACTCGCCGCACCACTCGTTTGCTCGTCAAAGAAGATCTTTTCCGCCAGCAAGCCACCCAAGCAAACCTGAATACGGGCCAGCATCGAGGACTTAGAAACGCTCGTACGATCCCGCTCTGGCAATGACCAAGACACCCCAAGCGCTCTGCCGCGGGGCACAATCGTGACTTTATGAAACGGATCAGTCGCCGGAAGCAACACGTTTAGGAGAGTATGGCCCCCTTCATGATACGCGGTTAATTTCTTATCTTCATCAGTAAATATCATAGTTTTACGCTCAGACCCCAACATAACCCGGTCGCGAGCCTGCTCAAAATCATTCATCTCAACATGCTTTTTATCTTTCTTTGAAGCCATTAAAGCCGCTTCATTGATTAAATTTTCCAAGTCAGCACCACTGAACCCGGGCGTACCGCGGGCAATCTGTGTAATGCTCACCTCAGGAGCTAGCGGTACATTCTTAACATGCACCTGCAAAATTTGCTCTCTACTGCGCAAATCAGGGTATGGAACCTCAATGCTCCGGTCGAAACGCCCTGGCCGCAACAACGCCTTATCAAGTACGTCCGGTCGGTTAGTCGCCGCCAAGACAATTACTCCGCCACGAGCCTGAGTAGTAAAACCATCCATTTCCGAGAGAAGCTGGTTCAAAGTTTGTTCGCGTTCATCGTTACCACCACCCATACCAACGCCACGCTGACGACCAACAGCATCAATTTCATCGATGAAAACTATACATGGAGCATTTTTACGCGCTTGGGCAAACAAGTCACGAACCCGAGAAGCCCCCACTCCGACAAATACTTCAACAAAGTCAGAGCCGCTAATACTAAAAAATGGGCAATGCGCTTCACCAGCTACTGCTTTTGCAAGCAATGTCTTACCATTACCTGGCGCACCGCACAACAAAACACCGCGAGGTATTTTCGCACCAAGACGGGCAAACTTTTCAGGACGCTTGAGAAACTCAACTACATCTCGCAACTCTTCTTTCGCCTCATGCGCCCCCGCAACATCGTTAAACGTCACCGACATCGCGCTTGGCGAAAAGAACTTAGCTTTGCTCTTCCCCATACTGAATATTTTACCATTTCCCCCAGCCTGAACATTTCGGAAATAAAAAAAGGCTGCAACAAAGAGTAGTGGCAAGAGCAACAATAATAACAGGCTACCCCATGGCTGAGCGTCTGGATAGCGGACATCTACATGTACTTTATGCTCGCGAAGCGCCTTCCACAAATCAGCGCTTGGGATAATTTCGACCTCAAACACCTTACCATTAGCAAATTTGCCTTGAGCATGAACATGGTCTACAACGACAACTGAATGAACCTGCCCCTTCTCAACATAGTCTAAAAATTTAGAGTAAATAATTCGCTGTGGCTCAACATTGCTTTCGTTATACCACCAGAGAAAAGAAAAAAATCCGGCAAGTAGAGCGGCCAAAATAATGATCGCATTCGGCCCTCTGTTTGGCATGCGAGAGCGTCTAAATGGTTTTTGTGACATAAAAGTCCTTCTCGTTAAGATTTGCGGGAAATTGTAGTACAACTTGGCGCAATATGCCTATATGTTATACAAAATAAGCGCATATTTTAATACACCAGACGATGTAATACCAGCCCTAAGGATAAAATTACAGACACATCACCATATGGCCAACGCATCCGAAGGCAAGATACCCACGAGGAACCGCTTAAAAACGACAGTTTCCCCGATTCATTGACAGCAAATTGGCGAAACCTCCTAGACTATGGCCTATTGCATGATACCCATTCTAGTACTGGAAAGACGCCAAATGTTCCATTTTAAAAAATCACTAGTCCTAATCACGCTCTCTGCTTTCTGTACAATATTAGGCCTACAAGCATCTCAAACGATGCTTGCTGAAGACCTTTTTGATGATACCACCGCAGCAGCAAGCGCCGCCATGAAGGCCAGTGACGACTTAGCCATCACCGACAACCAACCCACACAAGAAGATAGCTCGGCGCTAGCAATTACAGGTGCTTCTTACGAGATGAATGCCTTCCAAGGGTGGGTAAGCACAATTCAACGCAAACCTATACTAGAAATTCTCTATGCATGGCTCGGATACGATCAATGGGAAAGTTATGGGGCTAGTTACCACATTAGAACAAAATACAATGCTGCTCGGGCGCGAACTGATCGCTTCCCTACATTTGATAAAAATTGGCAACCGATCACCACGTCTATCGCACATGAAAGTTTTTCCGATATCACAGCACAACTGCAACAAGCCCTAGAGCGTGGCACAACAATATCAACAAATAGCGGAAAGCAACAATTGCCAGGTAGCCTCTATATACGACGAGAAAAGCCTACCATAATTGCTGCAAAATCACACAACGGATATATGCACCCCGAAAACGTCGCCGGCTACAGCCTTAATAGCAAATTGGAACACGGTGTGATTGCAAGCAAAGAATCACTTATTAGTAGCGGTACACTCGATAACCCGCGCACCGTGGGAATAGTATATCGCGATGCAGAGGGCATACATTTTAGACGATTTGAGGGATGGCAAAACATTGCTCTTCCAATGGTTTCTTCAATTCAAGTTGGGGCCTCTGGCAAATCACTAAATTTTAATAGCGCATTCTTCTACGGACATCAATTTGAAGAAATTGGCAGAGGACTGATCACCGCTACCGTTAAAACAAAAAACGCGCTTAATTTTCTAGCTCTTGATAGGTTTGGATGGGGTACTACCTTCAATGACGGTACCACCTTTTGCCCTGGCGTTTATGCACCGCTCGATGCTGCGGGAAATGACTTTTACTACATCGTAAAACCAGATGGGAAGTCTTGGTTTGACTCTCCAAAATCTCTCAATCTTTTCCGCTTTAATTGGAACACCAGAGGGTCTACGCTAGATCTCAAGGGAAGCGGATTTGCGGTATTTCCGGAAAATGATGAAAACGCACGACTTAACTACCGCACAAGTGTTCCAGACTACAAATATTATGACGAAAAAGGGTTACTAGTAACGCTCCCCCGCCCAACAGCTCCTGCATCAGCAGGAAACGCTGATCCTTCAATTAACGCAGATCAACCGGCGGCACTCCCATTCCCGGGAGCAAGCGAACGCGAGGTAGATATATGGTTTGCTTTTGATAAAAATGAAACAGGCGCCCTGTTTACTCTCGGAACTGGCATTCCTGAGAGCGAAAATGATTTTTTCAATGATGCAAAAGAGGTACGCATCCTATACAAAAAAAATGTTATAACCAGTCCATATTTGCGCTATTTCGGCTTTTCTCCCGATAACGCAACGGCGTCGGTGTACAATATAAAATCAAAGCGACTCAATAAAAAACAGAAGTTCTCTACCCCACCATTTTCCAAAGGAAAATTCTTGTTCTGGCAAAAAGAATGGGAAGCTCCAACATCGGATGCTTTTTGCGTCTCATTTTCAGCCCGTGGCACTAGTGTGCAGGTCGCTCTCAGTTCACTAACTACCGCAGCACGCACAGCCGCTAAAACCTCTTTCGACACATCGTATAATTATGCCATACGACTTTCTACGCAACCAACAACAACGTTAACGTCACCGATCGTCATAGAAAAATATAAAACAAAGACCCCGACTTTTGTCTCACGCAGTCCAAATAAAACATTCGGCATAAACGAAGAAGAAACAACACAATTAGTGGTAAAAAACATTTCTTCACTACCAGAGATTGACATCGAAACATATCAAGATTACTGGGTTATCTATCACAACGGCATCATAGAAATCGGACTTGGTAAAATCCCAGGGAAGCAAATTGTAGGGGTAGCATATGATCCTGATGCAACAACGGGTATTTGCTCGTACTGCTTTTCCAGCGACATGTATCCAACTGACTACTGCAATATCAATGCTCAAACGTACTACATTCCACAATCAGTTTCTGAACCAGGAGCATACACAGAATGGTCACGTATTCAACAGTTTGATGTCAAAGGCCGTGGTGCTATTCTATTTAGCTATCAAAATTCGCCTTCAAGCACTACCACAGAAACAAGCAGCAAATCTCAACCTGCAGGAGCAGACGACCCATTTGCAAGCGTAATGATCGGCCTAAATAATAACATACCAAAAGACCACACAACCCCTTACTATCAAATAAAGCTCGGAACAACAAGAAACACCAGCCATCAGATATTCATTCAATCAAATATCGCTAAATCAACTCAGATGTCTCCACAGACCAGCGGCACCACTTCTCCAGTAATAAATATGGAACGCGGTTGGCACAAAATGTGGCTTATGTATGAGCTCGGATTAATCGCCTACGGGACTGGAGACGTCATTGGTAAAAATGCGCTCTGTATATGGCAAGATCCAGTAGCCCTGCTACCAAAGCCTTCACCGCCAAAAGGGATCGACGCTTTTTGTTTTACCAGTTTATCACCATCCATGACCTTTGCATTTCACTCACAGCCAGCCCTCCCTTCCTACAGAACGTATCGCGCTCAAGCAAATGCCCAACCCTTCTGGCACCCATTTTGGCAATCATTAACTCCAAACCAAGGTGGTTTCAGCTTCACCGTTACTGGCACCACAACATCAATGCTTCAAATTGGATGGGTCGATAATTCTCAGCCAACAACTTCCCCATTCTGTGAATGCATTATCAACGACAAAGGCAATGGGTACATGCGACAAGCTGGTACAATACAAGAAGCATCAATAGTAAAACTCGACCGTAGCAAAATTCCATCTTCAAAGCCAGTTCCATACTGGATAGCCTGGGACAATGGTTTATACGTACTTGGTAGCGGCACCGATCCACTCAACGCGGACTCAATTATCACAAAATGGCAAGATCCAGACAATGCAACAGCAATCACCCGCTTTGTGCTTTCATCACAAAATAGCGCAGCAACCTACAGCAATATAACACTCCTTGATTACTCAGCATATGCGCTAACTATAAATGCGCTCCGCACCACAACCACCCCGACATTAATCAGTCCAGAAAGAACAAAAAGCGCCCCAACAACCGATGTCGCTGTAAGCGGTCAAACCTCTGCACCACATACCTCATCATCGGTATCAAAAATCGTCTCTCCTGCTTCTCCTGCAAGCTAAAGTACAGACGCATCGCCATAAACCTATCATAGTCTGTCAAATTAAGACCATATAAAAACAGCAAAATTGTCTAGTCTATTGACAACAAATCGCATCAAACCCGTAAACTCCTGCAAAGTGTTCAACAAAACTACCCATCCTTACGGTAAGCAAAGGACTCTACTTTATGATGCATCGCATACAGTCACTACTCCTCACCATGGTTTTGTTCTTTGCTGCAGGTATAAAAGCTATAAGCATACAAAGCTATTGGGGACCAATAACGCGACAACTCAAAGGAATTGATAAGACCTTAAACATGCCTGGCCTTGGTGCCCTTGACGGGTACAACACCGCCCTTTTAAAAACACCAGTGCTTGAAATCTTATATGCATGGCAAGCTTTCGATACATGGGAAGCATACGGAACCCAATTTCCTTCTATGAAAAGCAATTTTCAGCCCATCACCGACGCTATCTCTGTAGCATCTTACTCAGATATAACCACCGACCTCCAAGCCGCTCTCAACTTAAACAAATCGGGAAACGGAAAAGGAGGTATTTATATTCCTCGTTTTGTCGAAGGTGTTGCAAGCAAACTAAAAAGCGCGTCTCGCCTAATAGATTGGACTGGCTTTACATTTCCAGAACAAAGCCCCGCGCTCTCTTTTGCGAGCATAGACGAAAAATTCGACGAACACCAATTCGGCCGAGCACCCATTCTCCCAATGGGAACGTCATGGGATAAATGCCCATCCAATCCTTTATTCGTATTCGGCCCTATTGACAGCGCTTGCACTAAATATGCACGCTACGCAAGCCCTAGTATGGGACCGGTTAAATGCGGAACTATAAGTTCTCCCTCTCACGGAACAACCGGGATAGTCTATCGTGATGCCAACGGCATTCACTTTCGTCGCTTTGAAGGTTGGCAAAATATCTCCCTCCCAATGGTTTCATCAGTACTACTTGGCCAAAACCCTGGCGGTTCCTGTGCTGCTGTTATCGGCGGTTACGTATATAACCATCAGCTCGAAGAAACAAGTCGTGGACTTGTCACCGGAACTGTCGTTGGCGCTGCCCCGCTCCACATCCTAGCCACTGACCGCTTCGGCTGGGGCCATATGTCTTTGTCGATGCCAGCCGGCGGAACCATATCACCTACGAGCGGACAAGAAGGCGAACGCTATATCCCTGGCGCTGCTCTGCCAATTGAAGCAATCGGTCCAGACATACGCCTTATTCATAGTCACACAAATGCTACTGGTTGGTTTGATAACCCGCAATGTATTGACACATTTATGTGTGCCTGGAACACCACCGGGATAACCCTGAGCGCAAAGAAAACCGGTTTCCCTATGCAGCCAGACTTCAACTGCGACGGCTGCTATCGCTACCGAGGTGGAAGCATTCAAACATACAAGTACTACGACGATAACAATACTATGCAGTCAATCCCAGTAAGCGCCTCTCTTGATACTGCTGGTGCTCCTTATCCCGGCGTGGCAGGAAAACAATTACCACTGTGGTTTGCATTTGACAGAACAGAAAATGGAATATCATACAAAATGGGAACGGGCACTCCTCAATCAGAAGCCGATATCACAAATGGTTCAAACGCTGCTGGTCCCATTACGACAATGTACAGCAATAAATCTTCACTTGCTCTTTCCCCATACCTAAGAAATTTCGCATTTACAAGCTTAAATACACCGTCAAGCGTACTGAACATACAATCACGATATCTCAATCCTGCGCAAAAGTTTTGCACCCCACCATTTTGTGGCGGCAGATTTTTATTCTGGCGTGATGCATGGCAATTACCAAACCCAACTTCATTTACACTGACATTCAAGGCGCGCGGAAGCAACGTTCAGGTAGCGTTTGGTACCCCAACACCAACAGCAAGAGCTGCAAATAATGCTGGCTTTGATGTTTCCTACAATTACGCAATTAGAGCAAGTAGCAAAAGCATCACTATAGAAAAGGGAGCAAACGGGCCCATAACAAATCAGTCCGGTGGTAATCCAGCTCCAGGCTCGAAGTCACTAACCCCAAGAACCCTCACTACATCTACGTTGGTCACCGCACCAGGACTCATTGTTGACAACAATGAAACGTATAATGACTACTGGATCTCCATGAACAACGGCAACATACAATTTGGTACGGGCATTTACCCCGGGAAAAACGTATGCGCAACGGCAACAGATGCAACAACACCGCTACCTAACAATTATTACTACTGCTTCTCCGGAGATGTGCGCAGTACCGATTATATTAATATACAAGCAAGTTCTTATGCGCTCGCCATTACAACTGGAACAAGCAACTCTGCTGAGACAACTCCCAATAATGGGCAATACTCTTTCTGGCAACCGACACAAGTATTCCCAACGGCAGGCCGCGGAGCCCTTGTATTGAATTATGTGAACACTGCAACATCAACCGATCCTAATCCACTCCTAATGCTTGGCCTCACTACCTCGACAACAGCAAAACAATTGTTAAAGAATACTCAAGCTACTAATATTCCAGGAGCCGCAGCAGTACAACAACAAGCAATTGTACCTGACTACCAAATTCAGTGGGGCACGAATGGAAACACCTCTCACCAAATTTTAGCTAAGGCTAACACCGTTATGACTACAACTGTTCCGGTAAATCCTGATGGAACTCCAGGGGCACCTGTTATTCCAACGAGCAGTACACCGCACAGCATATGGGTAGCATATAATAACGGAACTATAGCATATGGAAACGGTTCTATCATTGGACAAAACTTAATGAGTATATGGAGCGATCCATCACCAAGCACAAATGCCCCTTCGATCGATGCATTTATAGTGGCAACACAGTCGCCCACCATGCAAATTTCGGTTACGAATGTCCAATCCATTCCAGATCAAGCATCATACCGAGCCAACCCCGGCTCTATCCCAACGCTTCAACCGCTGTGGCAATTTAATACTCCAAACTCTGGAGCCATAAATTTCAGCGTCTCTTCAGGAGCCGATCCAGACAGCGGAGCAGGAGCATCAAAAGTAAAATCCACCTCATCAGGCAATGGAACCGCACAAATTGGCCTGTGCAGTAATGGCGCTAACGCAGCTACATCACCAGTATATGAAATAGTTCTTAATGAAGTTGATGGTACTGCCTATGTACGCAAGCAAACTGTTAAACAGCCAAGCAGTGTTGTTGTTCTCGCGCCAAATCAAGTGCCCACAACCAATGGTACTCAATATTGGACTGCATTCCAGAATGGAACTATCTTACTAGGTACTGGCCTCAATCCACTCGATACCTCATCATTAATTTTGAGCTGGCAAGACAGCACCTTTACCTCAGCTGCTACAAACGCCGATGCGGCAACAACACCCCCTATTACACAGTTTACGCTCTCAGCCGCCAACAATGCTGTTACATTTAATAATATATCTATACCAGAGTTTTCACCGTACGCAACTGCATTTACAAATACTGGTCAAACGCTTCAACAGCGAGCCGCTACACAGCTAGCGTGGGGAAATAGTGCCGCGACTCTTTCCTTAACATCCGTAAACACAAATCTGCTGTATTGGCATCAGCAACTCCAATTTAACCAGCCAGGATCAACTTCATTTGCATATACCGTTCAAAAGAAAGATAACAATCCACTCACGCTCTATATTGGTCTTTCTGACAGTCTTCCATCGCAAGCCGGAACAACACCATTAAGCGGTGCAAAGTACTACCTCACATTAACCGATACTGGAACAATACAACTCACGAACGGGCAGAACGCAACTGCGCCGGCTGCAACGGATGTCGCGAACAATCCATCCAGCATTTCTAACGTTGCTGCGCTCAAAAAACTGCTTGATGGCAACGCACACACTCTCTGGGTAGGGATCACAACAACAAATGTTGCGGCAACGAGCACAACATCTGCCACAACAGTTACAACCATTAAAGTTGGTATTGATAGTACCCAGGGAACAAGCCCTATCTTTACATACCAACTAGTGCCAACAACTACTATGGCAGCACAAAAGTCTAACGTGAAACTGCCGATCATCTTAGGATATTTTGGCCTTGGCGGTAACTCATCAGGAGTAGATTTTTCTGCTATTCAAACAGGAGTCTTTAGCGATCCAACAACATACACTACTACTGGCACAGGTCAATTTATATGGCAAAAATCCTGGGCATTTGGCCAACCTGACGAGGAATCCATAAGCTTTACCCTCCAAGCACAAGCTCCAACAGGTAGCCAAAGTAATCAGCCAGTAGCCATTATCGGTTTGACTACTTCAACTGGTGCGGCTTCCACTGCAACTGGATCAGCACCATTTAATGGGGCTTCCTATGTTATATCTATAGATTATACGCAACAAGTTTCAGTTATGAAGGCACCAAACTTTACCACAAGGCTTGGCAATGTTTTATACAGCCGACAAAACCCTGATGGAACCTCGCCATTTACACCAACTGCCCTAAATACTACACCGTGTTCTGCAAATATCAGCGACAACAAGCCGCATGCATGCACGTTAAGCTTTGACCATGGTCTCATGCGCTTAAGTATTGCTCCGGCAGGAACAACTGCTACACCTCAGCCCGCGCAACAAGTCGTCTGGACATTTGCCGATTCATCTCCAATAACTGGTATTTCGCAATTCTCTTTTACCTCGACAAATAACACCCTTTTATTAACCAATATTGCCACATTAGGTGCACAATCGCTGGATACCGTACAAGGAACTTTTGCGCGATTACTGACAACGCTAGCAACAACGCCGTCAACTGTTGTTACGGAGCTGACAAGTGTTGTTGCCCAGCGGCTTCATGTTGCCGATGCACAAAGCGCAAGTTTCTTCTTATCAAATGTTGTACAAGTACTGAACGATAACGCTGAAGTATTCACCGACGCAGATCGCACGACGATTGCAGACGTGTTAACTACGGCACTACCTGAGCCGTTGTTACAAGTAAACGGGCAAGCGTCATCAGTACTCACCTCCTGTATTGCAACAATGACAGGAAAACTCAATTGGCCTGCAGTCATCTATAGATACTACACCGACATTCCTGAACAATCGGGAGTGCCGGCTAAGCAAAGCCAAATAAATGCGGTATTTAATCCAACAAAAGTTAATCTCGTCCCAACTACTGCCGCTCCTGCTGGGATACCGACACCGTTAGCAGCAACAGACCCGCGGCGCATTCTGCTGATGTATAAGATTGCTCTGTTGTCCTCCTTACCAAACAGTGCGTTGAATATGCCCGCACCTGCAGGACAAACAACTATACCAAGCGTACTTCTTGGCATCCAGCAGTTGACCCCTGCACTCATCCCATTTGGAACCTTTTTAACGCCTGCAGAACAAAAAATAATTGCGTCACTCAACACATTAAATAAACCAAGTGGCATACTTTCAAACACGCAAGATCCAGCATCAATCCTAGCACTTATGCCGTCAATTGCCGATCGAAACATGCAAATCAGCAGCTTAGAAGGTTTACTCGCAGCACAATATAATGCCTTAGCAAACCCATCCATAAGCAACCCTGTCACACCACTGTCTACCACTGCAGCCGCCGGACAAGCATCACAAGTACAGCAAATAATGAATTGGCTTTTTGTTATCGCATACAACCGCGATGAGTTAACTAATGCGGGACAAAAGAGCCTTCTCTTAGCTCTTCAGCTCACACAAGCGTTACCGTTCTTCAAAGGCATTACGGTAGATGCAAACACTTTCAATAGCGTAGTTGCAAGCACCACAAACATAGCTGCGACCAGCACCATTGCGACCTCCCCAACCGTTACGCTTGCATCAGGAGCTATAGCAAGTATCGCAGCGCTACCTGGCATTCCTGACTTAGTTGCCCTTGCAAATACACCAGTCAATTTCAGCTACCAAGTCGCTAAATTGGTTGCACAACAATCAGTTATTGCCGTCGCATCTACAAACGATCAAAAACGAATGAGCTTCTTCCAAACATTAAGCCTGATTCCAACATCCACTGCAAGTATGCTGCCAGCTGATGTTACAACTTTAAACACAAAAGTAGTGACCCCACTTCAAGGGATCCCCCTCGCGACAACAGCAGTAGCGACCGGCATCCTTACTGAATCAGCAGTTATTAGTAATCTCGCAGCATTCCTCGCTGCAAACGCTAATAACATAGAACAAATCTTAAAGAACACGCAGGATCCATCAACTATTCTGGCGCTGGTACCAACTTTGACTGACCCATGCGAGCAAGTAACTGCTCTACAAACTTTGCTAACCGCGCAACGCACCGCTGCCGCAACTGCAACGCCTACATCACCCGTAACTCCGCTCAGCAGAGCACAATGCACTGACATCTTAACACTCTTATACTCCATCGTGTGTAATCGAGATGCACTTGATGCACCAAGCTTACAAAACTTGCGCACTACTCTGCAAATCGCAGCCGCAACGCCAGGACTCAGCAACCTGACTATCTCTGATACGGGAATACCAGCGAACGCAAACAATAATACCGCTGCTATACCAAACATTTTTTATCAAGTTCCTGCGCCGTCCTCCCCTGCAGCAATTAGTCTCACCCCATTAACGCCAGCTATAACAACAGATTCAATACTTCCTGGCCAAAGTGTTCCTACTTCATATGATTTGACAACCGCGCTCGGCATATCAGTACCTTTCTCAAGCCAAGTAGAAAAACTTGTTAGTCAAATGAGAAGTGTCATCACTTATCCAAGTAACGATGCACGTCGTCAACAATTCTTCAAATATCTCGGAATGGTAGGCAATACATCTGCAATAATGGATCAAACAAGCCTGGGAATTTTGAATACCAAAGTCTTGGTCCCCCTTCAAAATAGCACACTCACAAACACTGAATCTTCTATCATAACTACATTTATAAACCTCATAAATAATCCATCAACAATAAATAGTAAAGCACTCGCTAACGTGCAATCTCCCGCAAATTTGATAGCCACCATAGAAAGCCTAGCGATCAGCCCTATCCTTAATAGCCGCGATGCTCAAATAGCAGCAATTCAAACCCTGCTTGCCGCAGTACGCAATGGAACAAGCATTAACCCAGGACCTCCTGTAACACAAACACAGTACCAAGCAATCATTAATCTGTTATACCTCATCAGCCAAAATCGGGATGAGCTCACTGAAACCGGCATGCAACAACTTACGTTCACCTTACAACTGGCAGGAAGCATAAATGGCCTAATGAACAGCAAAACGAGTCTCCCTCTTGCCCTGCCAAATGGCACTACGACAGCCACAGCAACTAGTGGCCAAGTAATATTGTCACTCATGCCCGCCGTACAATACGGACTGGATAGTATTACAACACTTGCCACTACACCCCCAAGCTTCCATGACTGCGTTACCAAACTACGTGAACTACTTCCAAATATCATCTCCCTATCCAGCACCGATCAAAGACGCGCAGCCTACTTCCAATACTTAAGTAATCTTGCCGGAGCTACTATGGTTATGCAAGCTGCTGATATTGCAACGCTGCTTAATGTTATTGTGGCGCCATTACAAAAAACAGCTTTATCCCAAAGCGAAATTTCAGTGCTTGGACAAATAAACACAATGAGCGCAAACCTTAACGCAAGCTATGCTAAGATTTTGACCAATACCGGCAATCCAATAGAGATGCTTGCTCTGCTCCGCATTATAACGCCGCAAGTTTTACAAGGAACACGCGATGCACAAATAAACGCCTTGCAAGCGCTCTTAATAGCACAGCGTAATGGAAGTCTCTCAAATCCTGTTACTCCACTAACCGGAGCGCAATGCCAAACAATAGTTAACCTGTTATACGTTATCACGCAAAATCGTGACGAGCTAAGCGCTGCTGGCATGCAAAGTTTGCTCTTTACCTTACAACTTGCCAGTGCTAACGCAGCTATGAGCAACCTCGGAACGCTCGCAGCAAGCCCTATTTCAAGCGATGATATTCTGTCTACCCTCCTACCTCCAACGCCAGCACGCATTGCTGACATCACGGCGCTTGCAAATACACCACTGCTGTTTAGTACCGAAGTAACAAAGCTAACCACCGCTTTGAGCACTATCCTGACTCTCGCCGACACTAATGCAACACGTCAAGCGTACTTTCAATACTTGAGTGCTATCATAACGGCGGCAAATGAAGGCACTATAAGCATGCAGCCCTCAGATCTTGCAAGCCTTGCAAGCAATGTCGTTATTCCTTTACAAAAGGGAGTGACCACTAGCTCAGAAGCAACTATATTGTCAGACCTTCTGACCATCTGTAACAATGTAAACGACGCCTACAACACAATACTTCGAAACACTCAAGATCCGGTCAACATGCTCGCACTTCTTAGCACAATGGCGCCACTTACGATACAAGGCACACGTGATCAGCAAATTAACGCTATCCAAGGACTTCTCGCCGCTCAACGAAATGCTACTTCATCAGTAGCAACATTGTCCGCTTCCTCTCCGGCTATACCAGCTCTTACGGGAGCCCACTACCAAATAATCCTTAATATTCTCTATCTCATCGCACTAAACCGTGATGAATTGAGTAGCACGGGCATGCAGAATTTACTAACTGCTTTACAACTTGCTGCCACCAACAGTGAACTTATCAACCTTACTACCAGTCAAAACGTCCCTCTTCCAACAAACAGCAAAACAAGGCCAACAGCTACACAAATGATCGCCGCAGTTATGCCAACATCACCAGCATCGCTCAGCACAATTACTGCACTTGCGAACACACCAATTCTATTTAGCGCACAGGTTACAAAGCTGCTTACCTCGCTAACGACAGTTCAAGCACTACCAAGTACTGATCCAAGTCGCCAGGCATACTTCCAATACTTAAATACCATCATAGAGGCTGCAACAAATAATACTATAAGCATGCTCCCTACCGACCTATCAAACCTTGCAAACAACGTTATCATTCCTCTACAAAAAGGAGCCCCAAGCTCCGCCGAAGCAACTACGCTGGCAAACTTGCTAACGATATGCAACAACGTCAACGATGCAAACAGTGCAGTACTGAACAACACACAAGACCCTGCAAGTATGCTTGCGCTCCTTTACACATTGGCACCAGCCACGCTACAAGGTACGCGTGATCAACAAGTCGCAGCTCTTCAAAACCTTCTGATTGTTCAACGCAATGCAGCTTCGTCAACCACTGCTCTATCTGCTTCTGCTCCAGCAGTAACACCGCTTACAACAACACAATATCAGGCGATTATGAATATCCTCTACCTCATCACTCTTAATCGTGATGAATTGAGCAATGCCGGCATGAAGACCCTCCTTACTACTTTACAGCTCGCCAGCACCAACGCTGGATTATCAACCCTTACTACTAGCCTCAATGTCCCTCTTTCCACAGCCAGCAAAACTCAACCAACAGCTACACAGATAGTGGCCTCGCTTATGCCAAAATCACCGGCATCACTCAGCGCAATTACGGCGCTTGCTAACACGCCGATTACGTTTGATGCGCAAGTTACAAAGCTGCTTGCGCCGCTCACTACAATTCAAACATTGCCAAGTGATAATCCAAGCCGCCAGGCCTACTTCCAATACCTAAATACCATCATAGAGGCTGCAACAAATGATACTATAAGCATGCTCCCTGCCGACCTATCAAACCTTGCGAACAACATTATCATCCCGCTGCAAAAAGGAGCCCCTAGCTCTGCTGAAGCTGCCACGCTGGCAAGCCTGCTGTCCATATGTAACGATGTAAATGATGCCAACAGTGCAATACTAAAAAACACACAAGACCCTGCAAGCATGCTTGCACTTCTTTACACATTAGCACCAGCAACATTACAAGGCACGCGAGATCAACAAATCGCAGCTCTTCAAAACCTTCTAAATGTTCAACGTAATGCAGCTTCGTCAACCACTGTGCTGTCGACCTCTACTCCTCAAGTGGCACCACTGAGCGCAGCGCAGTACCAGGCAATCTTAAACATCCTCTACCTTATCACCCTTAACCGTGATGAATTAAGCAGCACCGGAACACAAAATTTGTTGGCTGTTTTGCAATTAGCAGCAATAAACAATGGATTTAGAAATCTAAGCACTACCCCAAATACGCCACTCCCAACAGACAGCAAGACACAAGCAACCGCGGCACAAATAATAGCCTCGCTTATGCCAACGTCACCAGCTTCAATTAGTGCTATCACAACACTTGCCAATACTCCAATCATATTTAGCGCGCAAATCGCAAAACTACTTGCACCGCTCCCAACAATTCAGGCCCTGCCAAGCAATGACCCAAGTCGCCAAGCGTACTTCCAATACTTATCAAATATTACTAACTCAACAACGGCGATGCAGCCATCAGACATAACAAACATGCTTAACAATGTTATAGCGCCACTCCAGAAAACGCCCGTAAGCCCTAATGAATTTGCTATTTTGGGACAAATACGCGCACTCTGCAGCAACTACTACTCAAGCAACGCTGCCGCAACAATCCTAGCAAACATTCAAGATCCAGTTAACATGATCGCCTTACTCAAAGTAATGGTACCAATAACTTTACAAGGAACAAGAGATGCTCAAATAACTGCGCTGCAAGCACTGCTCACCGCACAACGCAATGGTACTATAAATTCCGCTGCCATTGCGCCATTAACTCAATCACAATATCAAAATATTCTAAATTTACTCTACCTCATTACCGTCAACCGAGATGAGTTAAGCAGCAACGGAATAAAGATTTTAGTACAAGCATTGCAGCTGGCCAACACAAACTCAGCACTTAACACTTTATCAACTGCATCTACGTCAACTACCGCAACTCCTTCAGTTCCGGCTTCTGCAGACGACATAATCGCAGCTCTCTTGCCAAATACCCCTGCAACAATTGCTTCGCTCATAACACTGGTAAATACCCCATTTACCTTCGCGTCGCAAGTCGCCAAGGTAAGTACTGTAACCCAAGACATGATTTTACAGCCAAGCACTTCTGCTGCGCGTCAGTCATACTTCCAATATCTCTCAATGCTGCCAAGAACAACGCTTACCGTACAATCAAGCGACCTCAGCGCTCTGAACAGTAATGTTGTTACACCGCTCAGCCAAACACCGCTATCGCCGGACGAGCAAGCTGTCATTACAAACCTACAACAATTTGTAGCCAATGCAAAAGCTGCAGGCTACCAGTTGGGATTAATGCCATTAATAAGCGACTGGGGAGTATACATCTCTACCCTACAAAGTATGCTCGCCAACCAAGGGATCTCAACACTTTTTGCCGCTGCTGACTATGCTACATTTATGAATTGCTTAGCAATTCTGCTTAATAACCGAGAAGTCTTGCAAGCAAGCAGTCTCACTCCAATAACTGCTCCAGCAAACGTCACCGCTACCCCTACAACATCTGCAAGCACAAGCGGAGCAGCAAAAACTAGTCAATCAGCGCTTATGCAGCAGTTTATGACTCTGTTAAATAGTACCTACCAAGCAGCTGCCTTCGCCTCATTCCAAAATACGCTCACTTCCATGATTGCTACTGCGCCAACCGATCATATTTTTAGCGATCGTGTTGCGTATATGCAATCTGAAGTAACAGCACTCGCCACAACACAACAAAAAAATCCAAGCGATCCAAGCATACCAATAACATATAGCAATCTGATTACCAAACTCGGCATTATTTTAAACGCCACGGGCGCAATGACTCCCGCACTCTTTAATTCGCTACAAACGAACGTGATCACCCCTCTCCTTGCCTTGATTACAAATAATCCTAACACCATCGTTACTGCTGGCATGGCGCAGCAAATACAAACAATTAGCAATAATATTCAATCTAACCAAGCTGCTATCATTGCCCAGCAAGCAACCTTTGCATATCAATACAGCCTTGCTCAACTGCAAGTCACAAACCCAAGCACATATGTAAGTATGTTACAAGGCATCATAAGTGGACAGCGACAAGGAACCATTACTTTTGCCAGCGGCGATGCGCAAACTTTCCTGACCGCATTAGCAAACGTAGTAAAAACACGTGACAACCTAAGTACGAATGACCTCAATACTCTATCAACAACAATAAATTTTGCACTATACTCAGATATATATAGCAACACAGTCGCGCAAAACACATTGCAACAACTTCTTACAACGGCTGCAAATCCTATCCCATTTGCCGATCGCGTAACTAAATACAGCGGACAAGTAAAAGCAATGTTAAAACTACAACCTATTAATCCAGAAAGAATCGCTTTCTTTACTTGCCTTGACGCATTACCAAACGCGCCAGGCAATCAAAGCACAACCACTCTAAATGCCCTACAAACAAATATCATTACCCCACTCGCTTCAAGCCCGCTCAGCTCAACCGAAAAAACAACCATAGCCGCGTTGCAAAAATTTTATACAACAGCACAGGCAAACATTAGATCAGCTAGTTATCAAATGAACGCGTTACTTGGCTTAGACGACATCAACCAATACATCGATGGCTTACAAGATATGATCACGCGACAAGGTTCATTCTTTATTTTCACTCCAGATGACTATGCAACATTCGCTAGCCAAGTAGCCTACATAGTAAATAGTCGAGAACTACTTGACAGCAATGGTCTTACAAAAACACAGACGCTGGTGACTACTACCCTAGCAAACGCAAATTTCACTGATCAATCAACAACACTAGCGCAACTTGTCCCTCTGATTACACAGCCATCTTATTTTAATGATCGCGTTACATGGATGGCCACTGAGGTACAAATGCTGGTAAGCCGGGATCCCGTATCCACAGACCCAATGTTGGTACGTTTTTTTACAAAACTCAACCTACTATTAACAGCATCTCAGGTGAACACAAGCGACCAACAATTCAACATCTTGCAATCACAAGTATTAACACCGCTCGGCAGCTTAACGCGTCTCAGCCCTGATCAACAAAATCAACTGCAATCCCTCAGTGCCCAATTCTTAGCCCTGAAATCGCAAGTCTTATTGAACCAAACAACTTTCCAATATCAATTTGATCTCAGCCAAGCACAAATAGCCAACACCGACACTTATCTGGGCATGCTTACAAACATCTTAGTGCAACAATATAACGGCTCACTCACTTTTAGCGGAAATGATGCTCAAACCCTACTCGGAGCACTCCAAGCTCTCGTGAATAACCGTGATATACTAAGCACCAAACAAATCGCAACGACAAATACCCTCTTTACATACTGCCTAGCAAGCCCTGTCTATCAAGACAAGAGCAGTCAAGCAACGCTAACACAATTATTACAACAACTAGCTACACCAATACCACTCATGCAATTGGTACCAAAATATGTAGCAAAAGTACCTTCAATAATCTTTTTACCATCAACTGATCAAGCACGCGTCATGTTCTTCAAACAATTAAACAACATGACACAATCTTCTGACCAAGTCCCACCAACACTCGCAACACAAATAACTACTGGACTGCTTACCCCATTAAATTCTGCAAATCCAAGCACTTCTGAACAAAATATTCTCAAAAATATGGAGTCTTTTGTCGCAAATGCCAACCAAAAAGCACAATCGGTTAGCTACCTCCTACAAATGGCCGATGACGGCAATCTTGACCTCAGCGCATACGCTACAACCGTAGCAAGCATCATGCAACAAAAAGACGCGCCATTGGTTTTCTCAGCCAATGATGAGACAACAGCCGTGGGAGCATTTGCCTATATTTGTGCTTGCCGCGAATTGCTAAGCAGTGAACAGCTACAAGCGACACGACAACTGATTAGCAACATTCTATTCCTTGGCAAGTTCAGCAGCACTTCTGTCACTCAACTGCAAACGATCCAAACAACACTTAACACTCCGTACCTCTTTCAAGATCGATTAAATTATGCCTCGCAAGAAATAAAAGCCTTACGAGCTGGTAATGCGAACCCTGCTGGAAACCGTATTGCGCGTTTGATTGCGCGCCTTGGCCTTATCCTAAAAGCCACAGGACCATCAACTACGGCCGACTTTAATAATTTGCAAGCAATAATCCAACAGCTACAAAGTATGACTACGATGCCAACTGCACAAATGCAGACAGTTAACACTATTGCGGCACAAATGGCGGCGAATATGAGTACCATTTTAGCAGCACAGCAAACGTTTGCGTATAACTACCAACAAGCGCAGTTGTTAATGAACGCCAACAATCTGAGTGCGTATGTCAGCGCCTTATTGAACATTATTACGCTCAAACGCCAAAACCAAATGTCCTTTAATACCCAAGACTATGCAACATTCATCATGGGGTTAACGGCAGTAACTGACCATCAAGATGCAATGAGCGCTACCGATATAACAAATCTTAAAACAGCCCTAAACTATACGTACTATAGCAATGGTTTTGCGAGCTACCAAAACCAGCTGACAGCACTGAATGCGCTGCTAACGACACCGCCAACCTTTGGCCAACGTGTAGCGCTTAACATAAGCAAGCTGAGCAGCATTATGCAGCTTGACAGCACCGATCCAAATCGCATCCAATTCTTCATTGATATGCAGTATCTTCCAAACTTGAGTGGCAGTGGTATATTAACTGACGTACAAAACCTGGTAACAAACCTCTTAGCACCTATCCAAACTGCACCGATTAGTGCTACCGAGCAGACAACAATCAACACCTTGAATCAATTTGTAGCCTCAGTGCAACAGCAGGCCGTCTCATTAACCTATAACCTCACACAACTCGCTGCAATGGTTAAAACTGCTGCAAATACAACAGGACAGGATCCTGTCGCAGCACTCATTACTGGTATGAATACTATCGTTGGCCAAATCACTGGTGGCATCACAAAACTCAATGGAAATGATTATCAAACTCTTGTTACCATGCTTACAAACATTGTAACCAACAACGAGCTATTAAGCCCAGCGCAACTGACGCAGGTTCAAACGATGTTGCAGAGCTTGCAGTACGTAACAGGATTCGCCTCATTCCAAAGCACGCTAACGTCACTGTATAACAACGTCGTCATTCAACCTACATTTGCGCAGCGAGTTGCTAAATACGTTGAAAATTTCCCACAAATAAATAGCGCTCCTGTTGGCGACCCAGCTAAAGCGCAATTCATAACGATGGTATCAAGTATTTTTAGCGCTCCGGGCACAATGACCCCAGCTCTTCTCTCGACACTCAAAAATCAAGTTATTAACCCTATTAAGAGTGGCAACTTCACGCCAGATCAGCAAGCACAAATGAACCAGCTGCTCATACAGCATGCCGCAGCAGAAACAAGAGCCAATAGCTTTAGTTATCGACTAAGCGCTGCACAAGCAGAACCAACACAACAAGCAGAGTACAATAGTTTGACACAGATGATTAATGATCTATCTGCCGGCATTATGACCATGACCCCTAGTGACTACAATGCATTCTTAAGTGAGTTGACAACACAAGTTGCGCTACGCCCACTTGTTCCAAATACACAATCAGCTCTTTACAGCCTTGTAGCATTAGTTAAATCCGCACCAACTTTCTCAACACGTCCTGACCTTGTAAGTACGCTCACACAATTGAGCAACTTACTCAACACGCCGGTTGATCCAGCAACACGTATTACCTACTTTACACAAAACACCATGGCTATGCTTGGTAAACCAATTACCAACGGACAACGAAAACAGTTCTTCACAATGCTCAGCCAGTTCAGCACCGACCTCAGCGGATTACCTGCAACGACGCTTGCACAACCTGCATTTACTCAGCTCATCCAAACGCTAATTACCACACTTAATCAAGCGAATCAGTCACCAAATACCCAACCGGATGAACAGTCGGCCATGACAACCGCAGCGCGAGAACTCCAAGACGTTACAAGCACTCCTACAACAAGCCAGACAACGAATATTCCGTCTTTAACAAATTACTATGATGTACAAATGCCGTCGGCCTATAATAATACAAACGTAGCGCTGCCACGCTCAAGCGTGACTGCTACTGCCGCACCAGCAGCAGTGAATGCCTCAGCACCCGTCTCACGATTTTATAGCGCCAAACCAATACAACGCCTCGCACAATAAGAATACTTGAAAGGTAGATTATGCAACCAAAAAATTTCTTAGCGCGGATAGCATTCGTACTGGGATGCATCTCTTTCAGCCCCATTGATCTGCGACCGGCCGCTGCTACAGAAGCGCCTAGCAGTAGCAATACTTCAACCACATCTACAACGACTGCTACCACAGCAAGCCCTACATCCAACACAAACACGACAACTATCGTAACCCCTACCACCAATACACTCTCTTCCACAACGCCAACAACCGCAACGAATCAGAGCACAACGGCAAGCACCACTCCCCCCGCAAGTGCCAGCGTCAGCACAACCACAACAGAGACGGTACCATCGAACACTACAAGTACTACGGTTCAAGCAACAATCGCAGTCCCTGCAATGAATAGTGGCAACAACATAACAACAAGTGCCGGCCAGTGGACACTTATAACACCGATTACAGGCACTGTAACCCCAGACTCTATTGCCTTACAGACAACACTCGTAAACGGCCAAGCACAAAGTGCTAACATGTGGGGCGCGCTCATAGGACTGAGTGATAACATCGCAGCTACACCCCAGTATCAGCTTAATATTCAATACAATGGCACTCAATACAATATTTTTGCATCAAAAAGCAGCTCATCAACTGGAACCGGACCACAAGGAAATGTCACAATAACTCAAGTAAGTAATCCTACTTTATGGAATAGCCTAGAAACTGGCTGGAGAACCTCACCTAGCGGCCTACAACTGACACTTCAATTTCAAAAAGTGTCAGGAAAGCAGCAACCACAATCGCTGATGATTCTTTACCTAGCAGGCAACCCAGTATGGTATTGGTTTGATACTGCCCCAACAACAAATATCTCACGAGTTTTCGTCAGTAGTGTCAATTGTGTTCAAACATTTCAAAACCCAACTATTTCTTCCGTCAATACGCAGACCTTGTTTGCAAATACACCGGGCTATTTTCCACTACCAACATCACAACAAGTTCTGATTACTTTCCAATCATCTGCCTTACCGTCAAACCTATGTTGTTGTCTCTATGCAAGCCCTTTAGATACTCCTCCTACTTATGAAATAGACTTAAACGTAAAACTCAATAGCACACCAACAGGAAGCCAAGCAGGCACTCATGTTGCTCTCATTCACCATACCTCGACAAATGAAATAGACCTTGCTTCCCAAAGCAATTTACCAGTATTCAGCAGCGATATTCCAACAAGTAGGGGGCTTTATGACATCCTTCTCCCATCCTCAGATCAAGGTTTAAATTCTACACAAAACTACTTTCTTCTCTACAATCCAGACATAAACAATAATACGATCGTTTTTGGTACCATAAGCGCAACTGGTGTACAGCAGCCGCTAATATCATGGCAAAATAGCGCGTGGAAAAAGAATAATACTCGCGGAGCCGACAACACAATGTCACTCTGCTCTATCTCTTCTAACGTTAATTTAAAAAACATCACCTTAGTAAGCTCTATAGCAACCGCACCCACATGGAACGGTTTCATGGGGCTTAAAACAAATGGCTCAAGTTGCACAGTAAGCGGCCTACAACAAGCAGTTGCTTATGCGCCAGGCTCTACCAACTGGGCTTCCAGCAATCTGGTCTTCCCCCAAAACGACCTTGGCGCGATTCAGTTTAATCTGAATCTTACCCAACCATCGCAATATTTTGTAAACAACTACATACAAACTGCACGAGGACCACTCAGCACTAGCGGCATAACAACCTCTGGAAATGGCGCTGTGGTACTATTTGGCACCGCACCGCAAGGGCTACCATTGTATGGTATTACTCTGGATCCATTGCCAAGCAACGCTTCTTCTACAAATTCTAACGCTGTTATGAACGCATCCCATATTCAGATCTGTGCTTTCTCCCTTGCAAGTGGCACCGCGCAACCCATTGGCACACCAGTGATTCTACAAAACACATCATTCTCTAGCACTTATTGCGTGGTCTACCAAAAAACCAATACAGCCGATGCTGCTATTACCGTATACAATAATTCAAACGCCACAACACCGCTTGCTACATTACCAATTCCCCAGGCTGCAACTGGCATTAAATATGTAACACTCAGCTGCGAACAAGCCCCAGTAACCTACAATAACATTACGGTAAGCGCGCCCACCGCTGCGCAAACGCTGCAGAATAACGGGACCGCGCTTGCAACATTCAATGCCGCTCTCAACAACTCACTCAGTAACACAGCAAGCACTGGAGCATCTACTACAGACACTACAACTACCAACACCAGTACAAGCAATTCCAACAATGAAAAAACAAATCTGACAACTAATACCACCACTGCTAGCCAAGACTCAGGAGTTTCCTCCAGTAACAGCGAAGTTTCTACTAAATCAACGCCACTCTCTACCTCCACAAGCAACTCGATAACAACTACGCCGTCAACACAACCCACAATCTCTACGCCTGTTGCAAGTGTGACCACGCAGTTAACTCAGCTGCCCATCGACGGCCGCGCTACTGAAGCAAATGGTCTTCCATCTTTATCTTTCAAATGGGGAACCACAGCGCTCAATAAAGTCATCAACTCCGCGACAGGGTTTTCAATGCACTGTTCATTTGATCTCACGGACAACGTAGATATTCAAGGCACACCACTGCCAAGCGCTACTCTTGCTATCGGTCTGGCACCATCAACCGTAGACACTACCGTACACCACCAATTTGATGCCACAGTTCCGGTAACGACCAACGGCGTTACAAGTTATAAAACGGTAAGTTTGACCGGATTTGCTGGCGCTGCACAATTATTTTTGATTTCCATAGTACCAACACCAAACACGCCTAATTCAAACGACATAACCATTACTCAGTTCCTGCCATCAGTAAACGGAGCTAACTCCCAGTGGGTAAACCAAACTGTTGTATCACGTGCCGCACCAGACGGCAAAATACACTCCCTGTGGCTTTCTTCCGCACAAACAAATACGACGCAAACCATAACCATAGGGGTCGATTCAGACCTCAATACAAATCCACTCTATACTTGGAATACCACGAAAACACCGCTCTTTGAGCAAACCTGCATGAGTGGCTGGGCAACAACCGTGATATATAAAGATATCCAAATTAAACCATATACAGATGCTATCCCAACCTATAATTGGGACCTCACAAAATCAAGCGGTAATACGACCGGCACACTAGACCCTAAAGGTGGGGGTTATTTAACCGCTAAGGTTACGGTAAATGAATTAAGCAGCCGCAACACCGCGACCTTCATGGTTGGCTTTACTAGCGATCCTACCAGTAGTGTTGCTGCGCAAGACAACGGAAACAAGATCTTTACCGGTGCCGAATATAACATCCAAATTCAAGCAACATCGCCAGGAAATGGTCAGCCGTATGGCCCAGCTTACGTCTCTATACGCAGACCAACTTCTCTTATTACCCCATCAATTCCTGCCGGAAGTGACTCGCCGTACGATGGTTCACTCGGAGAACCGCAGCTAATAATACCAACGCCCCCCGCACTTGCGTTTCACTCCTTGGCACAATCCACAACAACAAGCACACCAGGCAGCACGCCTTCTTACACAACCGCAAAACTCTGGGTTCGCTATACACCGACTATCCCAACAATTCCGGCTACTACTGGTTCACCAAGTGGTATAAGCCGAACCTTTGATGTAGGAATAATGGACCCGAATGACACAAAAAGCGATATCAACTCATTGCCCCCCCTCTGGAGCTGGACAGAAACAAACGTTGATCCTTCTCGCAAACCGCTCCAGAATGTTTCTCTGAGCGCATGGGGAAACACCGCAACTATTAACGAAATAAACCTCGTACAAAACCCGCAAGGCACGAACATTACCCCTATGCCAAATACCCCGACCACACCAAATGCTACAAATACCGGTGTCGAAAACACCGGCACCCCAACAACCTCTACACCTACCTCAGCGGGACAACTTATACTTAATGGGATTAATACTTCAGCAAATCTTCCGGCTGCCTCCCAATGGGACCTAGCAACACAAATAAGCCCAGGAACGCAGCACAAATTCACTATCACGGGAGGTGACCCAAATGCGTACGCAGTATTTGCTTTCAGCCAAAATGGCCCATACACTAGCGCAACGATGAATCCTAATGCCGTCTCTGCACATCCAATACTCTTTACTATTATTGTAAGCTCAAGCGGCATCATATTGAACGCGAATGGCCAACTTATCGCAAGTAGCCTAACCGGCGGCCTCCTACCAACCCCAGTACCATACTGGATACAAGCCGACAACAGCTGTTTTCGTATTGGCGGTTATGCAAGCGATAATATTACGCCGCTTATTACACCGTACATCCAATATCCTGATGCGGCCACATTAGCAAGTATTCAAGCTGCAACAAATGGTACAACGTCTACGAAAGGCTCCACTGCTACCGCGCCACTAGCAATAAACTTCAACACAGCTACGACGTGGTTCTGTGCATATCAAGGGTTTAACAATGCTCTCCTGGCCTACAGTGGGGGCGAACGTCTAAAAAACCAAGTCGGAAGCGTTAATCCTGCTGCATCAATACTTCGCAGCTCGATGAGCCGCAACGCAGCTCGCGTAGTCTCTGCGCAAGAAATTGCAAGGACAACGGGCATTCTTACTACAAGCGGCCCAACAAGCAACAGACAAGCTATGGACCGTTACACCACCAACACAAAAACAATTGCACTTTCTGGTCCTATAGCTCGGTAGAGGTAGAATAATGCTTGCTATTTTTATCTCTTTGCGTAAACTTGCCGTTCATCACAATATATGGGGGGCTATAGCTCAGTTGGTAGAGCGCATGAATGGCATTCATGAGGCCACCGGTTCGAATCCGGTTAGCTCCACCAGCCTTCGCCTTTGCGATATCACAAAATCATCACAAAGAAGTCACGGCTGGCTGCACACCATAGCGAAGGGATCGCATGAACGCTCCGCGTAACTTCTCCCTCGTTTTCATAAAAATCACGTTTTTTTTCTCTTTTTTAGCGTTTGCCGCACTTAACCTAGTAACAGCTTATGGTTTGTTAACCGGTCTGCACCTGACTGGCTTGTGCTGGACGGTATATGTAATGTGCCTTCCTTTTTTTGGCGGTGGAATATTGCTATATCCGCTTGCACCATTGGTCGGCTATCAACCAAACTATGTATGGGAATGTTGGGCCTGGATTTTAAGCATCGCCCTTCATATCGGTACTTTTCTCAACAACCAGTCTATCTACGAAAAGACGTCGGTCACCCACTTCATTTATTGGGCAATCCGACATCCATTTCCCTATTGGTGCATATTCATAACCGCGGCACTACCAACAGGAGCAGCCTGGCTCTATAAAACACGTAATATTCCACGACGACCTTTTTGGTATTATCAGCTCCGCTTTACACTAACGGTTACCGCACTCATCACGCTGTTTGCAATTGCACTCAAAGATATTATTATTTTGAGCAACATCCACGCGTAAAAGAAACTCAGAGTCTATCATACACTTCATCTAAAATCGTCTCATTGTAGACTGCATCCAAAAGAATCTCTGCTTGAACAGCAGGGAAAAAAATATGCCCCAATATTATCAGCGCATACATCATCTGTGCATTATACTCAATCCGACGGTTCCACCATGAGGTCCCCCTGTACCGAGTAAACTCACTGAAATCAACAAACCCCCTACGCGCGGACAGATTGAGTCGTAAGAAGTCCGTCCATTCAGAAACTACTCGCGACGAGGGCGCTGCTGTTATATAAGGGCAAATTGAATTAGCAACCTCTATCGCCAGGTTGCGGCAAACCCACGCAATAGTTCCACAACCGTCTTTTTTTGTTATCGCCTCTATAAGACCTGACATGCTACCTTGGATACTATCTAGATTAATAAAAGAAAAACCGCGTCCTAGCATAATTTTTAAGATTTTTTCGCTCGAATCAGCAAATTTTTTAAGACTATCGCCCTCAGTCGCATTTAATCCGAGATCATCACAACATGAGGAAAGAGTACGCAAAATCTGAATACACCGAGATACCTCCCTCATTAGGTCGGAACGATTTTCCGATTTTCTCAATACCTCCAGCGACACAAACGCTTGAGATGTATTCAAGTCCTCAGATGCGCGTAGACCACCAGCCACAGCAATAAATATCATGCCGACAACTATTTTTTTTCATAAAAACTTTCTCCCTTAAACTTATTACTCTTATACTAATTCATCCTCCCGAACAATCGCTTCGCGCTCCAAATCCTCTTCCGCAGGATAGGGCTCCGTTGGAACATCAGAATTTGAGCAAGTAGGTGTGGCCCCAAGCGAAGCTCTTGTACGATCACCGATACATTCCAACAACGCTTTATACCGCTGAAGAAGATTTGCACAACGCAACAAGAGAAAAAGTCTTTCTAAATCACCTAATGCAAGATTTTTAGCACACTCAGGAAGTAACTTATAGACCAGCAGTAGATCCTTATGAGAAGTCACCACCATCCTCCAATCAACATCAGATAAAGTATCAACGTCCAGGCTATCACGCCATGCCTGAAAAGCAACCCATTTGTTTCTTATTAGTCGTGCCTGACTTTTTCCTTTCTGATTCCCCCCTCTAAATAAGATCAAAAAATTCACAATCACAGGCAAATCGCAAAGCGTAAGCTGCATATTGGCAGCAATACCTTTTTCGTGAAGGTGGGAACAAAGCCTCTCAAGCTTAAAGCCATTTAATCGAGACAAAATCGCCAGCATTTCCACGACGCATGAATTGAGCTCTTCTTTTGCCTCCGCCACCTTATCGAGTGAAGCGCGATGCAACGCAGCAGGAGAAGCTTGTACTCTTAAAAAAGCATTTACACCCCTGTACACAGCATGCCACTTATCAATGCCAGAAAGTTTACATTCAAAACAACAGGAAGATGCATCATCAAGTACGTCAATAGACGAAGTTCCAAGCCGCGAAAGAACCACTTCGCTCATACCAAGTTCGCGCCCCGCCTCTCGGCCGACATCTTTAAGCGCTTCCATAACATCAATGCTCCACGCAATGCTCGCTGCCTCGACCAGTCGCACTTCAGATGCCTGCAACCCCCCAAGGCACACAAAACCACAAAAAAATAAAGTTTTCATTGTACTCATATCCCAAAATCCCCCCTAATTCCACGCTCACTACGAGCTCAAATCGATTTTTTTAAAAAAAATGAACCCCGCCAGTTTGTGGCGGGGTTCATTAAATAAAATGTATTTTGCAGTCCCTAACGCGCAATGCGTTGGCGGATGGCCGAGCCGTATAACCGAGCCAACCAAGAATCTTTGTCTACCGCGAGTACGAAGCTGTTGCCCCATAACGCAAGAAAAAGACAGACTACAAACGGAATAGTTACCAGAATTACTGCTGTTAACACTAAGGCTTTACACGCAAGCCATATACTCATACATGCCTCATCGACAACCCCATAGCATTCAACGAACAACCGTCAAACACTTCCCGCTGCCTTGAAGATGCCCATACGGCATTCTCCTGCTCGGCTCCCCCAGAGCTCACCCAAATCATCAGGCAATCCCTTGAGTACTACGGTGAGCATGCGCATTCCTGAAAGAAAAGGCCTCGCGGCCAGTAGACCATCAAAGCTTTTTCTCCGCACACTCGTGGGTACACGACACTAAAAAAATTTATTCTCCTGCCTCGGCCACAACAGCACCAGCTTTATCATTCAAGTGCATCTTTTGTTCGCGGGTCAACACTTTCTCTTTAATACGAGCAGCTTTACCGATACGATCGCGTACGTAGTAAAGTTTAGCGCGACGAACATCACCACGACGAACCAGCTTGATTTCACTGATTACTGGGGAGTAGTAAGGATAAATACGTTCAACAGGGATGTTGTTAGATGCGATACGGCGAACCGTGAAAGTCATTGAAGCACCAGCGCCGCGAATTGCCAAAACATCGCCTTCAAACAGCTGGGTACGCTCTTTATTGCCTTCTTTTACGATTTGGGCCACTGATACGGTGTCACCCACGCGAAAATCAGGGAAATTGCGCTCCACTACGCCGACCTGGGCAATAGTTTCTTTGGTTAAATTCATCGCTTTCATGCTAGTCCTCTTTAATTACGTAATCAATTATAGAATGTTGTTATAACATAGGCACTAGTATAGCCGGTCTACCTACTTTTACAAGCACGAAGTCCTGGCGCTGACAACCATTCCAGAAAAAATGCCCTTTCTCGACACTTTCAAGCGCAAGATTTGAGCCGCTCCAACCGGGCTAAAAGCAAGCCCTGAAGCCCCACCAAACTAAACGAATATTCAACGGACAGTAGATTGAAAAACGCTTCAATTAAAGCAATTTACTCATAAACCATGTCTATCAGATATGGACTAGCCAGAAAACGCGAGTCCGCTATTAATTCTTCCAGTTTACCGATTTTGTCCCGCTGCACACACCCCGAGAGCATTTCTGCCAAAGGAGAAGGCTTAAAGCTACTGTCAGGATTCCTTCGCCCGGTAAGAGACCTGCACCTATCACTCTCAGAGGCATAAAAGGAGTTTTTCGCGCCGACATGTCAAAAGACTCGATCAAATAATCTCATTAATTTGCATTATTAGAAAACATTTAGTAGAGTATCGACCTCGTGAAGAACTGTAATTACCAGTTTCACGTCCCACTATGTTCGCATCCCGAACATTCATTACAATAGAGGCAAAAACCTCTTTCAGCCGACTTTTATTATTATTTTATTGAGATATTAGACCTGTCGTCACAACGCAGGTCAGCGAATTATTTATGCATACGAAACTATTAGACAAAATACACCCTATTTACCTCCACATGGAGACGACAACACCAAACTCAACCGACCTGCAAGGAAACAAAACTATGTACCATGCAATTAATCGGCTGTTGACCCATATTAAAAAAGAGCTCGTCACTCACCCAGACGCCGCGTTCTATCTCACTCTTGGCACCGCAACATACACCTTAGCGATCCAACCAGACGAGGATATTATCGCGCATACCCAATCCCTAACCAGCGGCTTAGCACACATTCTCTTTATTAATTGGGACGCATTGCGCAGTCGCGCAACCAAATTTTATTGTGTCACGACCAGTGATGAAACAGAATCAGAAAAAGTCACAGTCAATAAAACACTCGGCTTTTTTCAAGCGCTTGGCGCTCCAGCCCCCCGCAACCACGACTAACTATCAAACGAGATATTAATTATTAAAAAAATGTCTCAGAAGCCACAGGTCTGGGAGCAAAGCTACCCTCGATTGCCGCCCTACGCTCGCAACCGCCGTCGATGCTTCGGGGTGTCACGCCTTAGCACCAAAGGTACAGCCGCGGATAGCAGCTAACGCTTCCTACTGCATTATGAACTCACTTAACTTTAACAACATACACAATCATTTATTTTATTAATGAGGAACAACTATCTATGAAGAATGCCTTACTTTCACTAAGCGCCGTATTTTTTGGCGTCATTATCACCCTCGGAACACCAACTCTCCGCGCAGCTGATAGCGGCGAACATCCATTCAGCATCCTGTACGCTATTCACAACCATGCAACAGGATCCTCTCAATATGAAGCCGACACCCCAAAGCTCGAAGGATTTGCCACAACAGTGGGGATGGAAGAACTCTCGGTTCCTCACAACGAATACATCAACAATGACAAGGAATTTTCTGAATTACCGAAATACCTGCGTCCAAACCAAATAAATGAGATAAGTCGTAGGTACGGTTTTCGATTTCCCCGCGAAGAACCACTAATCTTCGCCCATGATTGGCACGGAAACTTGTACTTACGCGAAGTAATTGATTTCGGCTTCACGGCAACATGCTACGCGATCAAACCATCTGGCACCATTAGCCGCTCGCAGCAAACGAAAGACCAACGCAAGCTCGATGAATATCTTTGCAACATCGATGGACACAAAGACTTCTTGATCGTGCACCTCATTTCACTGCATATAAAAAATTTGCTTCGCAAAGCACCATGCTTCCTAAAAGCAAGTGACACTACATACCGTCTCGATACAAAGCACGCCCTTCCTAAGCAAGGAGAAAAGACTACCCATAAAGATAATCCTATTATAGCAACTTTTGTCAGTGGCGATCGCAAGCCGGATACTTATTTAGCACATATCCTTCTCGCGCAGGGAAAGAAACTAGAAAATAAGCTTGAATCAAAAGTCATTGATTTCTACACGCTCGGGTGCATGGGATGGAGGCAATCAAAAAACGCCGCTCTTTTGACCCTCATATACAACGCAGCAGAGGCCAATCAAGAAAACTAAACGTCTATAAATTTACAGCTCCGGCCATCGAAGACCACTACCACACCATGATGGCCGGCAGCCGTACATATCAAAATTCAAATCCCACGCCGTCAAATCACTTTTTAATGGAAACACAAAACAGCATGAGAAACATACATTCTTTTTTTATCGCCCTACTTTTTAGCCTTATAACTACTGCGCATTTTGCGTATGCCTCAGACACCCCTGAAACGTTTTTGAGACCGCTGCTCAACCACGTTTGGCATGGCGTTGCATCTAATTCACCATGGATATTTTGCATAGAAGAGACAGAATATTCCTTAAAATTAAGTACTAAAGACGATAGATCGATCATGGCTATCGAACTCAAAACGGGCAACAAATTCTCTCTGCATGATTTGTTAGCTATTCATCTCTCAACTTTGAGAAAAAAACTCAAGGTTGAAGACATCGCTTTTTATACAAAAGAAAAGATATTCTTTAAACTTTTAACCAAAATAGTATCACAAAACGAAACTCTCCTTAGAGCATTAGAAAATCCATTAGGAAAAAGACTTATAGCAGGCCGTGGATAAACCACACCAATCATCACCGTTACATTTACTTTCAAGCCAAAAGGAACAACTATCTATGAAGAATATGTCGCTCTCTCTAAACACAGCTTTTTACGTCGCTATTATTACACTCGGAACACCAAATCTCCAGGCAGCTGAAGAAGAACATCCCTTTGGCGTCCCCCATGCTCTAATGAACCACGCAAGAGAACTCCCGCGACCAACAACAGCCACCCCAACACACAAAGGATTTGCAACCACTACTAACAAGGATGCAAGATTCTTCAGATGCGCCCCCTATATCAATATCGACATAAAGGAATTCCATGAACTGCCGGAATACCTCAAACCAGATCAAATAAACAGTCGCGACAAAAACAAGCGGGCAGTCCTATTTAACAACTTCGATAAGCCCGTATATTTAGTATCTGACTTATCAGGCCGATTGTATTTCATGCACACAGATGAGGCAAAAAACAATATAAAAATCTGCTATCGAATCAATCGCGATGGCACCATCAATCCTATCCCCGAAACAAAAAATGTGTTGAAAGGAGAAATTATTGTCATCATTGAGTACCAAAATTTCTTTCTTACGAATGCTATTTTGATCCATATAAAAAGATTACTTGAAAAAGAGTCATGCTTCCTATCTGTAAAGGGAACTATCTATAGCCTCAGCACAGAGCACCCACTGCCAAAGTCTGGCAAAAATAGGATTGAACTTTACAACCGTATCCGTGCAACCGAGCCGAATGGCAACACTACTTACTTAGCGCACCTCCTAATAGGATATAACTCCCTTGCTTTAGAACTAAAAATTAGGAATAAAGAATTCTCATTTTTCACTAAAAATTGCTTAACTTGGAGAAAATCAAAAGACCTTGATATTTTAAACCTCATACAAAAGCTAGAGCATGAATTAGAGGCTGCCCGCCAATTCGAATAAGTACCAACACTCGGTCGAGGGACCATCTGGTTCGCCATACTATCACTCCACGAAGCTATACCGATGGAGGTAGTGACGGACAGTTGCGTCCCTGACGGGGAGACCAAAGAAATATGGAGTCCCAAAACAGAGATTATTGGCTCGGTTCAAAATAACCAAGCCAGCGATCAAGAATAATTGCTACAGCGGCACGGACTGATAAGTGATTGTAGGCTGAAAAACCATGAATCGGGGTCAAAACAAAATCACAGGTCTCTAAAAGCTCCTGCGTCATCCCCTGGCCGGTACCGAAAAGCAACGTGATCGGGCGCTCACTCTGCCAGGCAACTGATTGCTCGTCAAAGGCAAGCGAACGCACTCCCTGGACGGGACGAGCAGAAGTAGCAATTTTAAGTGCTTTCTTGCCATCATGCTGCGCCGCTATATCGGCTTCAGCCTCGGCAAGGCTATTGACTACCTGAACACACTTCATGGCATCAAAGCGATTTTCGTTGTAATTACGACCCTGATCGGTATGCCAAAACTCAAAAAAGACGCGCAACAGTTCTTTTTGGTCATGGAGAGGCGTCACCACATAAAACTTTTTAACCCCATACGTTGCGCTAGTACGGGCAATATCGTGTACGTCTATGGTTGTCACTGATGTTGTGCCGGGAACTGGATCTTTACGCCCGATAAGAACCTGATCATGCATTAAAACAACATAATGTGCCGGTATTTTCTTTGCTACCGCTTGCCGCAAAGCAGAAGACAGTGCACTCGTACGCAGCCAAGAAAAATGCTCTTGTACTGTGCGAGTTAGCGCAGTATCAGTCCGCCACTGCTCAATGCGCGCGTGATCGCCACTAAGCAATACTGACGGGACGGACTTGCCGCCCCACTCATTTGGCTGACCATAGGCCGGGAAATCAACAAGCGGCCCAGTAAAAGAGTCATGCTCCACCGACTGTGCATCTCCAACGATACCCGGTAAATAGCGCAACAATCCTTCAAGAAAAACCTGAGCTGGGAGATCGCCTCCCATTAACACATAATTCCCAATACTTACCTCAATGCCATTGTAGTGCTCTATAACACGGCAATCTACCCCTTCATAGCGGCCACAAACCAATACAAGGTGAATAGATGACGAAGCACTGTCAGCCATTACCGCTTCCCCAAAATACGCAGCTGCCATAGTCTGGCAAGAACGTTGCGTTAAAAGCTGCCCTGACGGCGTAAAAAATATAACTCTTCCACGACCGTGCCGGGCAAATGCATCATCAATTGCTGCCGCTACTACCGGCGCTTTAAGGACCATGCCAGCCCCAGGCCCACACATAGGGGTGTCAATACGCTGCTTAGGTGCCACATAGTCAGACAAGCGCAGGCAATTAACCGACAAAAGCGCAGATTCCTGAGCGCGCCCAATAAGGCTAGTCTTTAGCCAGTTTTCAAACAATTCTGGAAAAACGGTCACGATAGTGATAATGCACCGAGGCTGAGTCATAATTTTCTTCCTTAATAAGAAAAGAGCCCTCTTTTTTACAAGAGGACTCTTTTTTGCAAATACTTTGTACGAGTTTACCGCACAGAGCGTACACTACTCTAAGATCTCGAGTACTGCGCGTTTTTTTTCTTTAGTGGCTGCCGCATGAACCAATGTTCTGATTGATCGAGCGGTTCTACCTTCTTTACCAATCACTTTTCCAAGATCTTCGCTCGCAACGCGCAGTTCGATAATTGTCGCCTGCTCACCACTAATTTCTGATACTTGTACCGCTTCTGGCTTATCAACTAGTCTCTTTACTATGTGCTCCACGAGATCTTTTAACATGGCTCATCTCCTTCATTATCTCTGCTAACGACCTGCGCACTACTCTCTGTGTGATTTTGGGCGCATACAACTGCTGTGTGGGATCTACTGGTCGGCGCTTTCGCGTTTACGCAGTAGCTTTAGCAGCTGCTGCAGAAGAGCGCGGACGTTTCGCCGTTGCCTTTGGTACTTCTTCTACCGCAGATTCAGTTATTTTGCCAGCAGTTGCTGAATGTTTTTTCACCAGCTTAGTAACGGCTGGGCTGCACAGAGCTCCCT
This sequence comes from uncultured Pseudomonadota bacterium, assembly GCA_964429275.1. Lineage (GTDB taxonomy): Bacteria > Babelota > Babeliae > Babelales > JAUPTZ01 > JAUPTZ01. The sequence continues at coordinate 455,657 of CAYSBJ010000001.1, read as the reverse complement.
TAGCCATCCATTCCTGGATGCCAGCTTCGTTGATAGTAACGATTTGATGCAAAATCGGGTCATAAGTACCCAATCGATCAAGACACGCGCCATCGCGTTTCTTACGAGAATCTATTGCCACGATACGCCAATACGGACGATTAGTACGTCCTGCTCGACTCAAGCGAATTCTAACTGCCATAAGCCACTTTACCTTTGTTTGTCGAAATTAAACTGAAACTCACTATCAAGATGATACAAGCCTTTATCGACGCCAAGCGCCGGACTTCTTCATCATTTTAACAAATTGCTTACTTTGTTCAAATTTTTCTATCAGTTGATTTACATCTGGGACCGAAACTCCAGCTCCTGACGCGATCCTTTTGCGGCGTGAGCCATTTAGAATAGCCGGCACCATCCGCTCCTTAACGGTCATCGACGAGATAATAGCTTTGAACTTTTTCATCTCCTGCTGGCCCTTCTCAACCATTTGTGGTGAAAACTGAGAAACCCCAGGAAGATAACGAGCAAGGGTTTGTAACGCCCCCACTTTATTAACCATATCAATTTGTTCAAGAAAATCTTGTAACGTAAAGTCACCCCCCATCATTCGGTTGGCAACCCGCGATTGCTCTTCACGGTCAATTACCTCGTCAGCCTTTTCCAATAAAGTTGCTAGGTCACCCATACCAATAAGCCGAGAAACCATGCGCTCAGGAACAAAACCCTCAAGATCATCAAGCTTTTCCCCGATACCGACAAACCAAATTGGCTTGGAAAGCACTGCGCGAAAAGCCAAGGCCGCACCACCACGAGCATCACTATCGCACTTACTCATAACGGCTCCGTCAAACCCAACGGCCGTATTAAAGGCCCGAGCGACAGCAAGGGATTCCTGACCAGTCATACCGTCAAGAACCAAAATTTTATATTTAGGATCAACCGCTTTCGCCACAAGACGCAATTCTTCAATCATATCGTCACTGATATGAAGCCGACCGGCAGTGTCCAATAAAAGATGCTCATATCCCTTAGCTTTGGCATACGCCGCAATCTCTGCCGCCGCCTTAGTCGGGCTTTCGCTCACCGCTTCAAAGTAGTCAATACCCACCTGCTGTGCCAGCACTTTAAGCTGCTCACGCGCTGCAGGACGATAATAATCAACTGAGGCACAGAGAATTTTTCGCTCTTTGCCACGCTTTTTTGCTTGGTTCTTCAGATAACGAGCCAACTTTGCCAGCGTCGTTGTCTTGCCTGCCCCCTGAAGGCCAAGAAACAAAATCGTTGATGGGATAACAAAACTCGGCACCTCGTTGCTTCCAGCAGGGCCAGACAACAGCGTTAACAGCCGCTGGTGTACTTGCTTAATCAGCGCACTGCCTGGATTGGCCGTTTTGGCAAATGCTGCCACATCAATACTTTTTTTAAGATCGCCCAAAAAAGACGAGGCTACTTCATACGGCACGTCTGCCTCAAGAAACGCTTCCTCAAGCTGAACGTAAAGCTTGTCAAGCTCCTGCTGAGTAACCTTGCCACTTCCGCGGACCCAGGAAAAAATAGATGATATTTTGCGTGAAATGAAATCAAACATTTGCTTCGTCGCCATGCTCCTCGCAATGACGCCTTTCGCTTTTTTTTGCGGCAGCTACTTCGCGCTGCTCGTAGTTGCCACACTAAATTTAATCGTGAGCGCTCGCGCAGCGACTACTACAGTGTTATAAATTTTTGATACCTTGCCAACACGACCCTAAAAACTCGCCTGCCAATTCGCCGCGCCCTTGGCGGTGACTATGGCGTCACACTCGCTTCGCCGCTCCCTAGAGAGTTACGGTGCGTTAATGGCAACTAAATATTACGGATTTTGATGTTTTTGAAGGCTTTACTACGCCGAAGGCTGTCTTTGCTAACTACAAGCAAGCAATAACGCCGCAAAGGCGAAAGCTGGTGCCGGGAGACGGAGTCGAACCGACGACACAAGGATTTTCAGTCCTCTGCTCTACCACCTGAGCTATCCCGGCAAAAACGAGGTGGCAATGTAACTATAAACCGCCCATAAGTCAACTGCCGAATCGCATAAACCAATCTCGCACTCCCAAAAGGGTCATTCACCAACCGGGCCCTCGGCTAATTCGCTCTCTAATTCTTCAATTGATGACAAAGCATCCGCTATCTAAGCCCTATGGGTCTTTCCAGGCCGCGAAGCGTATATAAGGGATAGGAAAAACCATAAGGAACCCGTAGCTGAGAACTCCACAATCACACGAACAAAAAAGCCCCACTGCGTCAACAAAAAGTAGCTTTTTAGCAGTCCAAACAACCCAGAATGCTATAAACCGTTACATATATAAAACATCATCAGGCATACTATGACTAAATAGGTTGCTCATTCTATAAAAAAGCTCTGGAGACACTGCCCATGACACCGCTCACAAACACATTCCGCATCTTCTTTATTACTATCTTCGCAGCAATTTCTGTTCTTAATGTTGCTGCGCCAAAAAGCAACTACTTAGCACCGGAAATAACACGTATTAAAAATATAAAAACCAAGCTGTACAACCTTGCTCATGACACAAACCAAGGGAATTTGGCCCTTGCATGTGCCCCCTATGTTTCAGCAAAAAAGCTCACCGCCAACCCATACCTCGCAATACAATACATACTACAACAAACACAGCAGCTCAAGCGTCGCATAGCAGCTCATCAAGATCCAGACAACCAAGAAACAATAGAGGCCCAAAAAGAATGCAATGATCTCTACCGACTCGTACAATCTTCTGGCCTTATGAAAGATGTAGTAGACGACCTGGCGTTTAAACTCAACACCACGAGCGGTGAATACATAGTCATGTTACGCGAATACATTGAACAGCTCAGCAAGCATTTCAAGGGTCTCTCGCATACAACAGCCAGACAACTAGCACGCTATTCCCCTGGCGATGCTAACCACACACTGCCTGAAGTTGTCACGGGCATATTCTCCAAGAAAAACCTCGCTGACATAAATGAAATAGTCGCTCAATTAAAAGCAAAGATTCAGCACAATCTTGCACTGTATGAATGGTTGCGACCATATGCCACACAAAGCTACCAAACAACCGCAGCTGAAACCAATCTTTTAACCGCCGACAATATCATGCTGTGGGTTTCGATCGCGTGCAAAGAGGAGCACCCGATACACAGCCCGATTAAATAGGCCAAACGAAAACATTGACACCGTTACACAAATCGTAACAAGCTTTCGGCTCCTCTTCCGCTAAGGAGCCCCGCATGCCCCGCTTCATGCCGATTATATTCGGCCTTTTTTTAGCTGCATTGACCACCCAGAGCGCTGCTTTACCAGAACAACTATTGGATGAGATCAATGATCTTTCCTACAATTGCTACCAGCTTGAATGCTTATGGTACGCACTCTACGGTGCCGGCAATCCATTGCTATCGTATGTCGAAATATATAAAACAGCTATCAAAGAATACTCCATACATTGCGCCACAATTCCTCATCGAACCACTCTTGACGCCGCAACAGAGTTAGTTACTGCTCAACTCCAAGACCAATTAAAACAGGTAAAAGAACGAGCGCAAGAACTGCTCAATCAATATGAGCTCATTCCACTCGAAACAAAAGAGCAGAGCTCGCCCCTAACTATTACCCCTCCCAGTGCCTACCATGCCGTGCCACTCCGCAACCTTCCAACAGCCACACAAGATGTCACATTACAACAAGTTTTAACGGCTCTACAACAACTACAAACGCAGCAGCAAGCAGCACATGAAGAATCCCATCCCGGGACGCTCAAGGAGCAACTTGCCTTGTTTTTTATTGGCATTGCCTTTCTCGGAACAATCACCTACTTCGTTAAAAAACGCCTGAGCAAAAATAGTCTCGCGCTCAAAGCAAAGACAGGCACCATGCTGACTGAAATTGAAGCTCCACATGCGCAGTCTGCTCCATGTGGAATGCAAGCACAGCTTGAATGTGCCATCGATCAATTTAACAAGAAGGAACACACTGCATGAAGGTCATGCCTGTTCTTTTACTCACTATTTTCTTCACATGCAGCGCACTTTCCGCCATGCCAAAGGATCCAATACTTACGAAGAAACTGCTTCAAGAATACTTTGTTATTGCACACATTCTCAAGCAAGAACCACCTGCAAAGCGCCAAGAAATAACACGCCAGGCAGAACAAATTATTGCACATGCACAGGCGCCCGAACAGTTATATGCCGACATTACATTTCTCCGAAGATCACTTCAGCAAAAAAGTACGGCAACCCCAGATCGCACAATTTTTGATGCTACAGCCACCACTGCCTACTACCCACCACAGATGCATGGTCCTTTTGACTCAGTCTGGCACGCACTCACTTATTGTGGCTTCTTTTGCATTGTTTATCTCATTTTCATCGCAGTCAAAGATAACGATGCACGCAAAATACTGCATGAAAAAAAGCCGCTTGAAAAACTTGTAAAGCGCCACAACTGCATCAAAAATGCTGCCGCTACCACTATCGCCATAAGCAACGCCATTCTCTCAAGACCGGAAGGAGGATAAGGTGTTATTTCTTCTACTATCCGCTTTCTTAACACTCACAACCATCCAGCCATCACTCGCCACACTTACACCGTATCCACACAGCAGCGAGCTTGAAGAAAAGAACAAGGTCTTAACAACACTGTTCCTTCATACATATGGCCCAGACAATCCATTCATTGAGCTCACTACCACAGTAAGCTGGTGCATTAAGACAGCAGAAAAAGCTACCGGTCACAGGGGAACGGATGACGATCAAAAAGCAGTAACAACAAGCACCATTCTTCAAAATTTCCTGCATAGATTCGACTATACAATATCTGATCTCTTGCAAGCATTTATCAAAGGAGAACCAAAAGAAACATTACTCAAAGATCTCTCAAGCCTGTGCAATGAAGTCACAAATTATCTCAACACAAACCCTCTCCCTTTCTCGCCAGTAACACGAAGTGCAGACGGTGGAGCTCCCAAAAAAATGGTCTTTTTTGATCCAGCAATCATAGGAAGTTTTGGCCAACTCATTCTCAAAGGGGTTATCAGCCTTTGGTTTCTATACGTCGTAGCCCAAATATACAAATACATCACCGCAGAAAACCACGAGGCGCTTGATGACATCAAAGAAGCTCACCTGGCAGTATACGAAAACATTGGTGAAATCAGGAAATCAATCAATCCGTATATACCAGAGAGTTATCGCCAAAATATAAAACTTGAGGTGCCTAAAGTTGAAACACATTGGCTTAACTTTTGGGCACGACATAAGCAATGGCGAGCTCGGAAAAAAATCGTCAAGGCCATAGAATTACAAGCGGACGGCATCGCAAAAACAATCCCCGACACACGCAAAAACAAAAAACTCATAAAACTCTGGACGGAGAGCCTTCAGGAACTCAGCAAAGAGTTTCGTCAAAATAACGCTTAATCCTTGGCAACAATCAAGTCACGCGCTACGCTGAGGCTCTCACGATATGTAGGCATTTCCACACGCTGCGTCACGGCTCGTTGCCCAATTACCCAACGCCAAAAAGCCACCACGGCACCCTTACCAATCCGTAAACCATCCCATAAGACCGAACGCTCCTTGCGCACCATCGCTTCAATGAAAAGCCCACTCGCTATCGCAAAAGCTACTTTAGTCATACGACTCATTTCCTGAGGAGTGGATAAAGACGGCGGAGCTTCTTTGTCTTGCAACCCCAACGCTGAGGTATCCGCCACCTTATTCCCATGGTATGGACAGGGCGATGGGAAACAAAAAACTCTTTTCTCGTCCCTTAATTCTTCTAATTCACGTACGACTGGTTTAATTGCCGTTGCTAGGTGCGCAAGAAAACCTGCACGCGTCTTAGCTGGCTGACCAGTTTGGCGAGAATAATAGACGTCATATCCCTGAACAGAATCAACATCTGGCAACATCTTTTCGTTTGCTAAGTCAGCAACTTGAGTCATAAGCTCAAAGAGCTGTTTTAGTCCATCAAGGGCTTTTTCTTTAATATCCTTACGCTTCTTCTTTAGCTTATCCTTGAGTTGCTGCTGATAATTTTTATACTTGAGCTTATATTGCTCATCTTGCCACAGTTCGTTCTTCTTTAATAATGCACTCATTACACACGAAGCTCGATCAAATAGCAGACTACGCTCTACATTCCCCCGGTGAAAGCGAGACCGCATACAACAACTATCAAGAGTAACAAGAATTACAGGGTCCACTTCCTTTTCCATAAAAGAAACGTCCGTGGATGCTGCCTGAATACTGCTTCCAATAATTACCGCAAGAAGAATAAAAAAAACGAACTTCCCCATATCCAAGACTCCTGTAGATCATTTATTTCTTGCAATCCTTCACCCAGTCGCGCAAGGCGTACAATTTTCTCTAGAAAAAAGTACGTTTCATGCTATGATAGGCCCCTCCCATAGTTTTAATGAGGCATGGACACAGCTTTATGAGTACTTTACAAGAGCAGATAGTTGCACAAACCTTACTCTGGCAGCAGGAACTAACCGCTGTCAACAATCACCAGCAGCTGGAAGAACTACGTATTAAATTTCTCGGCAAAAAAGGTTCGATTCAAGGATTATTTGAACAACTCGGCAGCTGCTCTCTGGAGGAAAAGAGATTGTGTGGCCCCCTACTCAATACGCTCAAAAAAGAGTGTGAGAATGACACCAAGGAAAAAAAACTACACCTCGCGGCAACAACATCTGAGCATCACGCAACATTCGATGTGACCGCGTATACACCGGGGCAGCTTGAAGGAAGCTTGCATCCGTACACCCACTTTATCACTGAAGTACAAAACATTTTTCTTTCAATGGGGTTTGAACTACTTGATGGGCCGGAAGTAGAAACCGACTATCATAACTTCACCGCATTAAACATTCCGGCTGATCACCCAGCGCGTGACATGTATGACACTTTTTGGCTCAACAGCCCAGGAATGCTCATGCGTACCCACACGTCAACGGTGCAGATGCGGGCAATGAAAGAAAAAAAACTGCCGCTAGCTGGTATTTGTACCGGTCGCGTGTTTCGACACGAAGCAGTTGATGCAAGCCACGATCACACCTTCTTTCAATGCGAGGGAATCTTAATCGATAAGAACGTTACCCTGGCACATCTTTTTGGCGTGATTGAGGAATTTTTACGTGCTTTGTTTGGATCAGACACACTCACCATCCGGACTCGCCCTGGCTTCTTCCCATTTGTGGAGCCTGGGGTGGAAATAGATATGCAGTGCCCTTTCTGTACCACCGGCTGCTCCACGTGTAAAAAAACACGCTGGATTGAGGTGTTTCCTGGGGGAATGATCCATCCAAACGTACTAAAAGAGGCAGGCATCGATCCGACTGTATATTCAGGCTTTGCGTTCGGTTTCGGGCTCACCCGCCTTGCTATGTTGCGTTATGGAATCAAAGACATTCGCATGCTCAGCAATGGCAAAGTACAATTCCTAAAACGCTTTACATAGCACGCCGTATTAGTTGTGAACGGCACACTCAAAAGAAGGAGAATGAGAGTGGTAATGGTCACCAAAGCTATAGTCCCGGTTGCTGGCACAGGCTCGCGCTTTTTGCCCGCGTCTCGGTCAGTTTCTAAAGAAATGCTACCAATCCTGGAAAAGCCTGCGTTGCAATACGCAATCGAAGAAGGAGTGCGTTCCGGCATTAAGAATTTTGTCATGGTTACCGGTAAAAATCGAGAATTGATTCAGTCACACTTTGACCCAATCAACGAACGAGATTTTATGGCTATGCCGCAAGCAAATCAGCATGCCCTGGCATCATTGCATAAATCAGTATACGCCGCTGATTTTAGTTATGTACCGCAACACGAGCCCGCAGGCCTTGGCCACGCGGTGTGGAGTGCCCGTCACGCAATTGGCAAAGAACACTGCGCCATCATGTTACCAGACGATATCATTCACGGACCGGTACCGGGAATTGCACAACTCATAAAAATTGCTCAACAAGAAAAGTGTAATATTGTCGCCGTGCAGGAAGTACCAGGAAAAGATATTTCCCGTTATGGCGTAGTCGCTATAAAAAAGCAGTTTTCACCAAATCTTTTTCAAGTTAAGGAATTAGTCGAAAAACCATCAACCGCGCAAGCCCCCTCAAATTTAGCCATCGTAGGTCGGTACGTACTTTCACCATCAATTTTCGACTCACTGGAAGAATTGAATGCACAATCAACCGGTGAAATTCAATTAACCGATGGCATACAAAACCTTTTATTTTCCGGCGAAAAAGTATTCGCCTATAAAATCCAAGGCACTCGGTACGACATCGGAAGCCCACTTGGCTACCTCAAGGCAAATCTTGCATTTGCGCTAAAGTCGGCTCAATACCAAGAAGAAATGACACAGTATTTATCGGAACTTGACCGAGAAATGCTAGTCATGCAAGGAAAAGCAGAATCACTTGGCAAGCACGCCGGACTCTAAACATTCATAAACCCACCAACAAGAAAGGCCTCCCGATTTTGGGAGGCCTTTCTTGTTGGATACACATTCTTATGGTCCTGAATACCGGTCCGAAGAATCACTCTCAGTCGTTCACTGAGAAATAAGCCGATAAAGAACATAAGCAAAAGAATAGAGAGCTATAAATCAGAAATGCCCTCCTTAAGCTACTCATCTTTCGGAAGTGTTGCGCATAATGTATCGGAATTTGACTTTATTTCATTCCAAAACTTACGACTCTCACGCCACACCCATTCTGAAATGCCTAGCTGCGGGGAACGATTATAAAATAACACTATGTCGTCCATACTTTGCTCTAATTTACCCTTCAATAAATCAATTTTCGCACGATCATAAATCGCTGGACAATCTAACTTAGTAATAATAGCACTAATATCGATCGATATTGCGCGTATTTTGCAATGTAAATCTTTTAAAGAATCTTGTGATTTAATTATACGAGCCTTCTTATCGACCTTCTGTTTGAGAGTCCGCCACGTTCCCTCTTTGCTTTCCTTAGACACATCCGCTGCGGCGAGCGTTCCACCAAAAATTACAAAAAATGCTGCTACCAATAGTGATCGATTGATCATAAGAACCTGTTCCCCGTTTTTATAAAATGTCATCAATGGCTGCATAATCGGGAGGCCAGGAAGCATAAAAGAACGCACAAAAATGTCAAATCTGGTGACATCGCAGTAATAAAAACCTACAGAACTCCAAGCATCGTATCACTTGCCCGTGATTGAGCCAGAACGCAAGAAGTGCTGCTTATAAAATTCAACAACCGACCGAAGATCATTAGCTTGCAGTTTTGCACGGTCCAGAACCGTAAAGTATTTATCAAATAAGTCAAAAATAAGCCGATCATAAGGGGCTAGAGCACCTTCTACATAAAGGCTATCATCGCAAACAAGCCGGAATAGGACTGGAATTTGCGCGCAAAACCACTTGGGATCAGCATCGAAAAAAAGACGCCCATAGGACTCCCCCGTCAGTGTCTTTAAACGATAACTGGTAACGGCATCACCCATAATACTGGCCAACGTTTGCTCAGTGCCTCCAACTCTTCTAATCCCACCAGCAGATTGAAATGCCTTCTCAAAAACAATCCGCATATGGTCTAAAAATAACGCTTTAATTGAGCGGCGTATACGACACTCCTGAAAGAAAAAATTCCGGCACACCCTGAGCTGAAGTCTGGCTCGACCATCGAAGTCCTTATCATCTATGTTATGGAGACGATGCGAAATCTTACCCCATATCGCATCAAGATCAGATTTACCCAACTCTTGCTGACACTCTCTCACTTTGGAGCCTTCTGCCAACGGGAGCAAAGAGACCAAGCCATTCAACAACAGTTGTGCCTTCTCCTTCGCCTGCATATCGCTATCGGACCGATCACTTAAAGCCCTAGAACTCGCAGCAGGCACACTAGAGTGTGAATCAAACACTGCAGAAGAGCCCGCTACTGCCAGGGGCATGCTGACCGGCAAGTCAGCCCCACTAGAAGCACCGCCTCGAAGAGAGATAGAAGGGCGGTGCGAAACACCAGGCACACTAGAAGCTGCGAAATCAGCGCGAGGGGCGCTCTCACTCAAGGTGCTAGTAGCCTGCCAGAGGTGCGCAATAAATAGGTGCGGCCAACTTTCGCCTAGCGCTTTAGTCATATGTTTTAGCACAGTTTCCCAATTATAACACTCGACCTCCCGGCCTGAAATAAGACACTCATGCATTCTTCGCAATCGATTGATTATTAGACCGGTAGAGTATATGCGTGGCCGCACGAAAGATCCATCTTTAAGCACAGACGCTATGTCTGACGTAAAGGATACATCCTTACAACTCCTCACCTTTGGCTCTTTCCCAAAAATAGCGTCCGCAAGCCAGCATGAAAAGGCGTCCTCACCTTCCAAGGTTTTTGGATCGAAAATTTTTTTCAAGACATTCCAGAATAGAGAATACAACTCAGCGCGCTTGAACAAAGCAATACACGCCTGAATATTCGCCTTGTCGAGAGGTTCAGAGATTTCGCTTAACGTCCTATCCAATTTATTGGCCGCGCGAAACCAATCAGTAGTGTCAAAAGGTGCCTTACCATTATATTGTGCGATTGAAGTACAATACCCTCTCGGCACCTCTGCCCAAGACTCAGGCCTTTCCAAAAACGGAGCTAAAAGGCGCTCGCCTTGCTTATAAAAGAAATCCCAGAAATCCCGTGGCGCGGGACTTGTTGCATCTGCAGCCACCAGACTGCTGGCGGGCATGGCTACACCTACCAAAAACAGCAACATCATAATCTTTTTAACCATAACACCCCCCTTGTATAACGCCCCTACAGCCAACCAGGCAATAATTGCAAGATTGAAACTTATTACTAATCAATAATACTAAGCTCAAATTTTTTTTCAATTAAATTGTGTGTTTGTGTCAAGCCAAAGTGATTTTGTCACAACTTAGTCCCACATGATTTTATCACTTTTTCTTCATGCTTATAGCCCAGAGACAGCTCATCAGAAATAAGACGGCTTAAAATCAATGTCATCTGACCTGAATGAAGATATACCTATTGATTTTAATGTATTCACGCATGCGATCTTCGCTCAATTGATCTACTGTCTCAGCAAAATAGCCATCTGACCAGAAGCTATCCCCCCAAAGAAACTCTTCCAGTTCAGGGTATTCTTCTCTAATTTTTTTGCTACTAACACCTTTGAATAGCTGCACTGCCCTGCTCACAGAGACACCCTGCCTCAATTGCACCAACATGTGCACATGATCCAATTGAATATTTAACTCATGAATCGCCCAACGATTTACCTCTGCACACTCTTTGAAGAGCTCCTCTAGTCACGCAGATAATGCTCCCTTCAGAAGCTTTTTCCTGTATTTTTGAATCCAAACTAAGTGATACATAAGCCGATGTTTACAATGTGCTCCCGTCCAATAATACTTCATAGTTGCAGAATACGCCAAACACCATCGCTTAGCAAAATCTTAGATTTTGCTTGCGCTTTAAGGCTACGCTTTAATCCCCAGGTTTAAAAGCCTGGGGTATTCAGCGAAGGGTAAATAAAGTACCACACATGCACCCTACCACACCAAAGAACCTGTTGCCAATCAAATTATGTTATCACATTATGGGTCTGTTTACCCAATTTCTTCCCTTCATAATCACCCCCCCAATACATACGCAAAAAAAGGGTGGTAGATTTCTCTACCACCCTTAAAAACCTTATCGAATTTGACGCCGACTAGAGCTTTTTAACTTCACGAAGCCGCCAGTATTCACTTACCACTGCTGGTGAGCCGGTAACGGTAATCAAACCTTCGCGTGGATCAACCAATTCCTTAGCAAGCGCAAACGCTTCCTCAAAAGAATGGGCTGCCCGGACACGAATATTGAGCTCAGCAGCCAATGCCGCCAACTCTTCCGGCTTGTATGACTCATACGACACGTGCTCAAGCGGGATAAAAATAACTTCACCTGGCACTTTTTTAAGCAAATAACGAATCGCCTTCAACAAATCATCTACATCAAGCGCTTTTGAAGCTCCCATGATCAGCACAAAGCCTTTGAGAAGGCGTTGATAATGCAACAAACGGGCACCAAGAAATACGTTGGTCAAGGCATCAACATTGCTTGCATTGTCCAAGACAACCACCGGCTTTTCTTTATCAAGCACCTCGAAGCGACCGCGAAGCAACGAAAACTGGTTTTTCCAGAAATTCTTCATTGACTTAATTGGATTCATTTCTGCATTACGCTTTGCTTCAAGCGTTGGACGACCGCGTTGTCCTTCTTGCGTTGCAAGCAAATTACCACGAAGGAACGGCGAGAATCGATTTAAAATTTCTTCTACATACAGCTGCGTAATACGCTCACCTAGCGATGCAATACGACCATACAACTGTTCGTAGATATACGGCAGCGGAGCAAGCTTGCGAATTGGCATTGCCCACTTAGCACCAGCTTCTTCAACCAACACTTTCATGCGTTGAAGGCGAATTTTGCTTTGCTCTGCTGATACAAAATAAATACCAGGACGCGCGATAGACACCAACTCAGCCGCAATGGCATCTTCAGTATCGCCAAGAGTCTTAGTTGCATCGTCTGCCACACGTGTAACCACTGTCATGCACGGGTTACAAACTGCAGAAACGTCATTCTTGCCACCAAGAGAAACTTCCACCAGCGTAACTTCAGCTTTGTTTTCAACCCCGAAATGAAATCCGGCCAAGAGCACCAACTCATGCGCTGTTGCCTGAATACCAGCCACTTCAACTGCATTGATGACTTGATTCATAACGTCGGCAAACGGTTTATTAGCAATTGCTTCGCCGTTAAACGAAATGCGTTCGTTGTAAGTGAGGAAGTGAGTAGAATACAATGCGCAGGAAGCAACGTTTTCTTCATTAAACAGCTTCACAGCAAAATTGATTGCCAAGCTTTTTCCGTTGGTACCACCAACTAAAACTGTGTTCACTTTATGGGCTACATTGCCAAACAATTCATTCAGTTTTGCCATCCGCGCAACTGCGGCAGGGCCATATTCGCGAGCCGGGAGCGCATCCAAATACTCCACAACTTCGTGATAACTGCGAACCTTACTCGGCTGCCCGGCTATCGATTTACTTACTTTTGTCGCCACATTGTTCATGCACTGACTCCTCATTGTTTCTTAAAACATCATCTTCGGCGCTGCTCGCGACGCACTTCTTATCAAAAGAGTACATTCGCTTTAATAGAAATATTCAAAGTGCGAATAACTGTAGTATATATTCACATCATTGTCAAAGGTCTTTTTCTCTCGATCGCCTGATCAGGAAGGCCAAGACGAAAAATAGTTGGCAGGAAATCAGCAAAAAGGTATGCTGAAGAAAATCTTTAGACACACTGCGTTTATTATTAGGGAATGACATGAGCAAACACGTAGATTTCACGCATAAAAGTCAGGCTGCATGGTCCCTCATCGAGCCAGCACACCGAATCACACTCCTTGCACATCAAAAACCTGATCCAGACGCCCTTGGTGCCTGCGGCGCTTTGGCGATTATGTTACAACGACATGGCAAAAAAGTAGAGGTCATTTACCCTGGTATCGGTAAAGATCCGCTCCCCTATACCATTGAAGCACTTCAAGAAAATACTCACACCATGCACCCAGACCTCATCATAAGCTGCGATACACCAACGATGAATCGTCTGTATTTCCCCGAAGTGTTTGCTGGCGTCAAGCACATCAACATCGACCATCATCAAAACAACACCATTCCAGCCGACATAAGCATTGTCGACACCCTCACAACCAGTACCTGCGAGCTCGTTTACCACTTATTGAGAGCATGGAACCGCACCATTACTCCAGATATTGCCAATATGCTGCTGTTTGGTATCATGTGCGATACTCTTAACTTCAAAGTACCTGGTACTACCGCCGAAACACTGCGCGTTGCAGCCGGCCTTATTGACTCTGGCGGGAATTTATCAGAACTAAATAACGCCCTCATCATACACAGCGACCCTAAAATCTTTGGGCTCTGGGGCCGACTACTCAGTAGCGCTCAGTATGACCCGCACACAAACGCTGTCTGGACTGTGTGCAGCAACGAACTTTTAGCTGAATACGGACTCACCGAACAGGCATTAATCGGCTTTATAACAGTCTTTTGCCAAACACTAGATAATGACATTACCATTCTTTTTTACGAAAACAATGGAATGAGCAAAGCATCATTCCGCAGCAAATCAGCCAACGTAAACGCCATCGCACGCCAATTTGGCGGTGGCGGCCACATCTTGGCCTCTGGCGTTACCAGCCCACTTTCTCTTGAAGAACTGGTCTTGCAAGTTACAAAAGCTCTCGCGCGCTAACCACATCTGAGGTGTTTGAGAGCATCAACTGCTTCTTCAGCACAAGCAGCTGACGATTCACATCTTGCAGCAACCAAAGCATCACACCGGGCCATAAGCTGCTGTACTTTGCACAAAAGCCAATCACCAATAGTCAACCCCGCGGCTGCCCCGGCAAAAGACTCATTACATTCGCATAACTCAGGATGCATGACCGTAACGCCTAAAACTATGTTCCCCAATAAGACAGCGGTGCTTACCGCAAGAAAAAATGCTTTTTTCATAATTTTCCTATTACCTACTCGATAATCAACGACATGACCGATTAGCCAACCGACTCCAAACATAACACACGGCGCCCCCTCTGGCTAAAAAAACTAGTGATTTCCTCAACGATTTTGGCAAAATTTAAATCACTAGAACCTATTTATATTCAACGCGATTTAAAATATTGATTTTTAAGACCCGCAAGGCGGGTCATTGCGAGTGCAGCGCGGCAATCCAGACAGATCACTCTAATTCTGACTATACCACGCTATAACCCCGAGGAGCCTCAAGTGACGAAGCAATCCACCCAAAACGCCTTTACCCTGATAGAACTTCTTATTGTCATTGCCATCATTCTCTTTTTGGCCAAACTCATTGTGCCACGATACAGCGCCTTTTATCACAAAGCACGCCAGACGGAGGTAACACTGAACCTGAGTAACCTCTACGCCGCTGAGCAAGCCTATCACATTCAGCATGGACGCTTCACCGCCAACCTCAAAACCGTAGAATGGTACCCAAAGGGATACACCGGGAACCCAGAAACCACGGGGAATTCCTATACCTATGGCAGCATTGGCGCTGAGGGAGGAGAAGGCATCACGTACTGCACCGGTTCATCCGGCACCCCAGTTGAGCTTTTAGCTGGCAGCACGGTAACCGCAGAAAGCTTTGTGCTCAAAGCGGCGCTCAAAACGCAGGAGCGCACCGAGGTGTGGGCAATTGATCATACCGGGGATATTAAACGGGAAATATGAAAGTTTTAGCAACAAGAAAGCAACGGGCTTTCCGATATTGCGAGCAGGCTTACCAACGCGGCAATCCAGACTTAAATTGCCCTGCCACCGCTTACTTACTTTGAACTATACCTCCAACAATCTTCCTTCGCGAGGCGTAGAAGCATACTCCATATCACCGCAGATGACTGAACACAAACCAGAAACAGCTACACATACCGAACAGCACACCCCACACGGCACTGCGACAATCGCACACCACGTACAAAAAACAAGCGTCTCGGCCGACCCTACCGCACACTCGTTTGGGCAACAGCATGAACACCCATTCCCTCTTGAACGCAACCACTCCCTACACTCATCCACACTGCCTACGTAACTCTTACCACAACTTTCAAAGCAAGAATAAGAAGGCGAGCAATCAGTCCAGCCTGCTGCGCCTCTCGTCACACGGTACCAAAAACTACCGCAACTCGTGCACTGATATGCGCAACTCTTTTCATCAACCATCCCTTGCTGCAATGGCGCCGCAAGAGCGTCAGGAACGCTCATATCATTCGCGTTACATGCATACCCCAAGAGGGATAATACGACTGCAACAAAGATCAATGCCTTACTACGATTTTCCATAAAAACCATCCTCACTATTCATAAAATAAGACCAACTACCATGCCAGATGTACGACGACCACCCTCGTCTTTATATCGTAAACATCCCAGCGCGTATAGCCACCAACAATTTCTCATCCACTTCAATCCCTTGTTGCTTACATGCAACCGGGTTAATCATCATGCGACGCTCGTTGGGCAAGGTGATAATTGGTACCTGATCAGGCCGTTTGCCTTTTTCAAGCAACTGATACGCCTGCAGCACCAACGCCTGGCCAATGGCGGTAAAGTCCGGTATCGCAAAAACAAGAGCCGCCCCTTGCGCCAAGTGAGCTGCATTATTGGAGAAAAAAGTAATACTGTGGTCATTACACATTTCAATGAGATCTTTACTATAGACGTCCAAAAAGCCGCCTTCAAACGACCAAATGACATCAGATTTCAACATAAAGTCATGCATTTCTTGGGGATAAGACCGGACTATATCAACCGCGTACAGGATACAATCAACTTCTTTTGTAGCGTAATACGCCTGCACCTCCTTGAGGCGCTCCTCAACCAGGCCATTCTCTGCATGTCGATAATACGGAATAATCACTCGTTTCATATGCGGCTTAATTTTTAACAGCATGGCTGCCACGCGCACCCAACTAAACTGTTCCATAACTACGCCAGTCACCTGATGATCAGGGGCCAACGTCGGCAACATTTTCAGCGCCACCGGATCGGTCACACCACTAAAAAGCACTGGAGTTTTAACATTGTATTCACGGACATACTCTATGGCAATCTCACTCCACAGCGCACCTATTGGCAGAATAAGGTCGTGCCCCTGGGCAATAACATCTTTAACGCGCTCACGCATAATGTCACGATGGGCTTCACGAGAGAAAAACATAATTGGTTCCCAATCATCAATATGCCCGGTAAACAAATCGAGGCCTTCCAAGAAACCCATGCCAAGTTGACGATGGTACGAATACCGAGCCCGTGAAAGGACTGCAATGCGTTTTTCGATGTTCATCTTAGTACTCCTCCTTTTCTGGCATTTCTTCACCAAGCAGCATACCGGCGTCCCCAAGAAAGATATTACCGTACACGGTACCCCTTTGAATTAGATGCATGACATCTTCATCAAAAGTAACCCCCAGCTCTTTTACCACTTCTTCATTAATTACAATTCGGCGCGCATTAGCACCAAGAGACAAAAACGGCAATGAGCTTAACGGCATGCCAAGCCATAGGGCTTTATAAATATACCGCGCCAAAGCCTTACCAATAGAGCTGTAATCAAGTACATGGCCCAACGCAGCTCCTTGCTTAAGCAGATCAGGACTGCCACCATACACGACAACACCCCTTTTCTTGCACTCAGCGATGAGTGCTTCTTTATACAAATGAGTCTCACATCCCTCGAAACACATGACCGTATCGACCCCATCAAAGCAGGAGGCTATACGCTCCATAGGCATTTCTCCGCGAAAAAACGGTGCAACAGTTATCTTAATGTTTCGATTCTCACAATAACGCTTGGCAACAGCAACTGCATTGGTAAGCATCCCACCAGCTGCCAAAACGCTGTAAGGAATTAAGAGATGCTTCATTTGAGGCCTTAGAACACTCAAGACATGCATCGTTGCAGTATATATCGGCTGACCACCAGTAACACCTGTAGCGCGAAATTGCTCCGTGAGCGAAGGCAACAAGCCAAAGAACTCAGGTCTTTCAACCCCGCCATGAAAGAGAGGGATATCAACTCCTTCCTCTTTAAGTACTTGACGCATTAATTGGCTGCAAAGAACCCCAATTGTAACAATAGAGCCTGGCCGTTTCTTAACAATTTCAAGAGCAATTGCATGCACTTCGCACCACTTAAAATTACCTGGAATACGAGTAATGGATGGTTTTACCGATGTTCGCAACGATAATTCATCTAAACACCCATCCAAAATGCTTTCATGCTCCGGCAAATCTTTCATTAAAACCGCAATATTAACCGATTTTGAACGCAGTATTGCCTTACGGAGCTGCTTGGGCCCAAAACTAAATGCTGTTCTTGCTGGCATCTTCAACCCCTTCATTTGGTGAGACAAATTCGGCTTGCGATAAGAGAAGCAAGAGATCTTGATCTATTGGCACTCCTTGGCTCAATAAAGCTTCCCGATTAATAAAAAAACTTTGGTTGTACTGTTCAAATTCAACAGGTACTTCGTGAGGGGATACACCTTCAACCAGGATCTTACAAGCAATTTTAGCTGCATCGAGCCCTATCTTATCCATACGTACTCCAAATCCAATCGGAGCATCTCCCTTGAGCACCAGTGCCCTACTTGGAGAATAAAATAACACACCATATTGGCGAGCTAATTTTGCAATATTTTCAGCAATGTCCTGTATTTTACAGTTCTGAAGTATCATCACTGCATCGCAAGCTCGAAGCCACTCCTGAATTAAGATTATGGCATGTTGACGACCATCAATAGGCAGTAAGGCAACCTCTATACCGCACTTCTTCCCACAAGCAGCAATTTCATGCGCAGCCTCTTCAACAGCACTGTTAGACTCGACATAATAAGGAAGCAAAACACGCTTAACCAAAGGAAAGGCCTTTATTAAAAGTCGTAGGCATAACGTCTTATCTGTAGCAAAGCACGCCACTCCAGTAACATTGCACCCAGGTTTCTCAAGTGCTTCTATCAGCCCAGAGACCAGCGGGTCAGTAACAGCACAAAACACTAAAGGCAATGCAGGCCTTCGTTTTGAAATGATCCCTTTTGCCAGCTGAGAAAGCCCATCGCCAATAGCTAAAATGAGATCTGGTTTATCATCAATTGCTTGTTCGGTAATGCTAGTTTCAGTGATTTTGTTTTTTACGTCACTACAATAAATGCGTGGAATTACTCGAACACGTTTCTCATTCTCTAAAACAGCTAAAACACCGACAAGAACCTCCCTATGCACTTCAAGGTTTTTTGTTAGTATCGCCACATGCTTTACCGGCCGTGTATCAACCGGCTCAGATGTTTTGCTATACCACCGATAAACCACTGCCCCAAGACAGCCGCCAGCTATAACCAGCACTAACATTTTTAATAATTCATTCATCTAAACCCCACCTATCCCAAAAGAAATAAGAAAGCGCGCCCGCAGCTTACACCAGCGAGCACGCCCTATCCTCAATAGTCTATTAACTCGTCTGAATATTCATCATACTGAGCAAGTCATCTTTTTCTTGCGTCAAATCACGTACTTGGCGACGCACTCCGTGCAGGTTATACTGCATCTGTGGTGACTCCTCCAGTGCGGCAAGCTCAAGGCGATGAAACGGCAGTTGACGATCTCTTTGCTCGGCCATAAGGCCAATCAGTTCTGCAACATATGCTTTTGGCGCAGTACCAAAGCCAATCGCAGCTCCTTGTGCAACCGACGGCAAGTCCGAAGCCATGAACACTATCTGTTCTTTATCACAAAAAGCAGCAAGCTCTTTTGCTTTGCCATAGACAACGTCATCACGCACCCCAATAAAGGCCTGGTGCGTAAAGGTAAATGGCTTCATATCGGTCGCCACGTCCATGTCTCTGAGCAAATGTACTTTGGTGGCCTTCATACCGTATTTACGGCAGGCTTTGGTAAGGTTCTGTATAGATTGATTCTTCTGTTCATAGGCTAAGTCGTCGGTATCTTTACTGCTTACTAAAACAGCAACAGAGCGGATACAAGGACTGAGGCTTTTGAGTGTGCGCACTTGCGTATCGAGGCTGCGAGCCTCAATACCGTATACGCCATTAGTATTGGCCAGTAAACGGCCTCCTTCATCAACAAGCTCCAACGTTTCTGGGTCACCTTGGACGCAAAACAATTGAGCCACATCGTAGCGACCATACGCCGCGCGGTACCGGGCAACTTTGGCACTCGCAATATCACCAATGGTCACCAGCAAGATGCCATGCGGGTTCTCTTGCCTAAAAAAGCGATTTTTATGCAGTTTTGCCTCTAAATCATTCTGCGATTCACCAACCTCTATACAATCATACTCTGGCTCTTGGCCTTCAGACATCCATTCAAGAGCAGATGCTTTGAATCCAGAGATAAAATCATAGGCCCACGCATTCTTGTGTTGATTAAACACGAATACAATTGGGCCTTGTAAGGATTGCCTGAGACTTTGTGCGTTAACCTGAAATAACAGGCCACGACACTCAAAGGAGAATAGCGTTTTTTTGGGAGACTCTGTATTAAATGTGGTTCGGTCGGGGGCTTTTATATGCGCGTTCTTATTATTTTTAATAACTGTCGACTTCATGGGGATTCCATTTCAACTACCTTAATAATAAACCGGCTGTAAAATACAGTCATCGCATCAAGCGATGCGGATTAGAATATACCCAAAAAATCTTTTTGCAATAGGAACCAAGAGCAAGAAAGCGGCAGTTCATTTATGTTTTTTTGACATCGGCTTTGCCAATCACATCTACTGCGGCGCGGATCAAAAAATCCTGCGAGGCGCTTTTTGCACCAAAATAAGACTACACCGCCCAGAGCCAGCAGAGCATTTCCTGCTGCAAGAAGAGGTAGGTGATAATAGAGGCAGTCATAAAAGGAATAAATGGAATGCGGGTGTACCGACTCTGGCCGGTCAGCGCAAGATAGATAAGCGCGCAGGCAACGCCAAGGATTGAGCTCATAAAGGCAACAGCCCACACACCAATCGGGCCCCAAAATATACCAACAACGGCCAGCAGTTCCATATCACCCTCGCCAATACCTTCACGACCCGTTGCACGCACCGACAATACATTTAAGAGCCACAAGCTCCCGTAGCCAACAATACTGCCTATGCAGCTCGCCAGCACCGTCACCGGTAATACGCCAGCCACTACAGCAATACTACCAACCAGCCCCATACCCCAGATAACAATACGCGGCACAACCAATGCTTCAAGGTCAGTACGGGTGGCAATAATAAAGCCACTGAGGACGATGCTATACACCACACCACGGCCAACCAGTTCACTCATCGAAGCAGCCGGCATGGTAGTCAAGTCATACCACAACGCAACGCCCGCAACAGCACCGAGTAACTCAATAACGGGATACAGTATAGAGATAGTATTTGCACAGCTACGGCAACGACCACGAAGTACAGCATACGAGACAACCGGTATCAAGTCATACGGTGCAATAGATGTTTTACAGTGCGGACAACACGACCGCAAGCCCAATAATGAATCACCCGATAACATACGATAACCACACATATTGAGAAATGATCCCCACAGCAACCCAGTGCAGGCAAAAAGCAATAACATTTCAATTTCCATAATTTTTCCTAGGTTGTCGGCTCATGAAACACCCCAGACATATCCACCAGTCGCGGGGGACACAAATCACCTGGTAGCGAATCACCGCCAGTGCTATCAAGCTCAACAGAATGCACCACCCCAAAGTCACGAATAACCGACTCATCTTCGCTACTTGAGACAGAGCTTACATCAGTCGTCATTGTTCGTGCAGAAACAAGCGGAGCCCCATGTTCTTTTTCAGCATCAGCCCGTATTTGAGCAGCAGTATCACGAAGAAGGCCTTCAAAAGCAAAAGCCCTTTTCTTAAAATGTTCTTGTGCGCAATTTGCCCGATACTCTATTTCACGCGGAGTAAGCATAAAGTGAGCAGGGTCCTTTACTGCACCAAGCACCTCCTCGCGCTCAGCAAGTTTGCGCGTAAGCTCTGCTTGCGCAAGCGCCGACTTTCGCGGCATAAGCGATTTGATATAGCGACGCAAGGAGCGCTTAAGCCCCTTTATGAAAACAGCATTTTCCGCCGTTTCTTCTGCAGTCTCAAACCTATTAGCCTTTTTTTCGTTTTCTATCACTGCAGCCCTTGTTTCCTCACGAACTAATTCGTCATGCGTCGGATCGCTATCGAACTCATCAATGTCATCAGGCACCAGCAGGGCTTCTTGCGCAAAAAAGCCACTGTCCGGATACAAGGCTCTAACCAATGTATATAAAGAATCAGGATTTGCTGGCAACGGCGCCTCTTCTCCCCGAGTCGGCTCCTCTATAACAAGAGGCGGCACATGCCGGCGAATTCTATCGGCAATAAGATTATTACTCACTCTATCGGCTATTTCAGCAGGAGTCTCACCATCGTGATTCCGCTGCTCCTTATCACACCCTTTTTCAAGCAACAATAAAGCCGCAGCTAAACACTCATTTGCGTTTTTTCGATGCAAAGGCTCACGGCCACAGTCAAGGCCAGCCACATAGTGCAAAGCATTGTTCCCACGCACATCAACGGCCGTCACATCAGCACCTTGTGCAATAAGCGTTCGCACCTCATCGTCATCGCCGCAGCTCGCTGCGTACATTAATGCAGTTCGTCCGTTGGGCATTCGCTCTTCGGTCTCGAGATTAACTTCACTGTACCAATTCAAATACGCAACCACGTCGTCCAACCCTTGTGCCGCAGCAATTGCTCCTGGAGTATCCCCTCCCTCAGCATCTAACTCCTGCGCAACAACCACACTCCGCGCTTCATCAAAAACCCTTTGCCGCGCCACTTTAGTCGCTGCATTAAATTCCATTTTCTTTAGATCCAAGAGCATATCAAAACTTTTAATGTCCCCGGGTAATGGCGCCAACAAGGCAGCACTCGACTTTTCTGCAGCCGGTTCTATCATACGCGCATTTGGATTGCATCCTTTATTAATAAGCCTATTAGCCACTTCAATTATATCCTGCTGATGCACCTTCTCACTTGGGTGATTCACCAAATAGTGAAGCGCGTTTCTGCCATCCCGCGAAACCTTTTCTGCTCCCGCACTTCCCTCTCCCGCAAGCGCAATAAAAAGCTCTGCGTTATCAAACTTTCCTTCCTTGCAAGCAAGCATAAGTGGCGTACAACCATTAAAATCTGAGCTCTCAAGAAGCACTTCATCAATAATACGTTGGTTATGCAATAACGCCGTTATACCCTCACGCTTGCCAGCAAGCGCCGCATGGTGGAGCATCGAATAGCCAAGCGGATGTAATGTAGTCGCCTGACCATTACGCAACTCAAGCTGACGCTCAGGATTAAGAGAGGCAGCAATCCACCGTGCATCATTCTTATCAATTGCAGCAACAACTACCGAAGGATCTTCTTTTGCTTTTTCAGCGTTTGTCTTTCGACGACGAACTATTTCAGCAATAACTGCCCCAGAAACAGAAGCCGCAGCCAGCACGCTGAGTATATCAGCCACTATTTTATTCCGCCGACTTCTCGCAATTCCTTCAACAGAGGCCCGCTCATGTAAATTAATTTTTTTCAGTCGACGACGGACATACCAAGCCCCACTGCCACATATAACACCCGCCATGGCAAGGGAAAGGGGTAAAACCATCGATGGCAACTCTACTGATTTTGGTGGTGCAATAGTCGCATCCGCAGAAGAACTAATTATCTCTGTCGCCATAAGGCTCAAAAAAATAAGTGCTTTGTAGCTGGTTTTCATAGTTGTTTGTCACCCTAGAAAAAATACGATATCGCCATTGTCAGGCTAGTACACTAGCCCCCTTGATAGCAACAAAGATACATCAATCGTCAATCGAATGCCTTTGTGCAAACAACATAAAAGGCGCCGTTAAGCGCCTTTTTATAAAAGTTTATTCGTCATCCTCTGCGTGAACCGCGGAGCTATTTTTGGCGTCGTACTCTTCAAGCTCATTCCCCACCTTGGTCAGAAGGTCGGTTACGCGCTTCTCTTTTTCCTTACTCTCATCGAAGAAAAATCGGAGATCCGGCACATATTTACCAGAAGCGGCACTAGCCAACGCCTTACGCATCGAACCACGGTACAACACTAGCTTTTCACGTGCCGTCTCAAACAAGACCTTACCAACATCTACACCACTCGCATTTAAGAAAGAGCAGTAAACGTAACAAAGGCCGCCATCAGCAGACAGTTCAACTCGAGTAAAATAGAGTTGCAGCAAGGTCGGCTCATCTTGCACCAAGCGGGTAAGTAGGGCCGACAACTCACGCAGATAAAACGATTTCTTCCGATCTCGCTTGACCTGGAGTGTACGCGAACTCATTATCATAATTTTTTAACCGTCTGATTATTGCTCGTTGGTAACGCGCAAAATGTTGTTTTTAATAGCGCGCATGAGACGTTTGCGACGCTTCTGAGTTGGTGCTTCGAAGTAAACTTGACGCTTCATATCTCGCACAACACCTTCACGTTCAATTTTCTTCTTGAGTTGTCTGAGAGCTCTTTCAATATTACCTGTAGACTGAACTTCAATGTTAAATCGTTTAGCCATAGCTGACCAACCACCTTTTGATTTAAAGAGATAAAATAGGGAAAACCATTAAAAACATGCAAAACGCAATGTAGGGGAGAGTCTACGGCATCAGGCTTGATTTGTCAAAAAGCTTAATATATAAAGCTCAACGAACCGGCAAATGTGGTCGTTTTCCAGATACGAGACCCTGCAAACACCGACTGAAGCGTGAAGCCAAACCGCAATGACGGTGTTACTTCGTATTCAAAACCAATCTGACCAATCTGCCCATTATACGCCCCATCGGCCGCCAATTTACTTCCGACAAATTGAGCACTGTTAGCCCCCGTAATTGCAATAGTATCCTTCTCATGCGCTACATAGGTATAATTTACAAAGCAACTAAGACTATCAATAAACCGCACTGCACGAACAGTTGCATATGCTTTCCAGAGTGCTCCCGGACGCTTAGTAACAGTTGCCCGCCATGGGTATATACCTACCTGATAAATTGATGTTGGCACAAACTGACTGCCTATAGCATCTTCATTAAAGTAAGTACCGCTGCCCCCAACGCCAACATGCAACGTCCCTGGAAAGTCAAAACTTATCTCTGCTTGGCCAGTTACCCCATAAAATCCATCAGACCCTAATGAAATATCCCACAAATTGCCGACTGGCTTCTTTTCCGCTGTCGGCAACGTCATCGACAATGCTGCAAGTGGTGTCGCCGTTACAACAAGATCACCTTCAGCATCTTTCATACCAAAGCCTTTGCGCCAATAAATTTCCACCGTAGCGTCTTCGACGCCGGTGTTCTTTACCCCATTAAAGTTAACACCAAGCGAAGCACCAATCGTATCCCGCGCTCCGGGGCTCATCAAATACTGCTGAATAAGACCGAGAAAAGCATCCGGGGAGCCGGCAAATGCATGATTTGATGGCAAACCGGTCGTTAGGTCATACATTGGGTTTCCTGTGTAAATCGGGTTTTTGAGTGAATATTCCGCAATTCCCCCTCGCAATGCTATGCCAACACCATTATAAAAACTGTAGTCAATAGAGCCACGCAGACCAACGCGGCTAAAACTCATTTTCGTGTCATACTTACCCCAATAGTAATGCGTCGTATCAGCAGGATCAATTGGTGTATAGTTGGGTCCGAAGAAAGATTCATATAATGTCGCAGTTGCCCCAGACGAATGGCTTACTTCATCAGCAAAAGCAGAATATGCCTCGTTCAGTGCGGTATTCGCATGAATATCGCTAAAAGGAAAATCAGTTGTCACCTCATCCCGGCAAATCAACAACCCCAGCATATTAAGACGGCCAAGACGATTGCCAAGCTCAGTTTGCGTATTATTTGCATCACGTGCATGTCGTGCATACTGGTAATACGGCAATACTGACAAAGAAAGCTGACTTTTCCTTGTAGGCAAACTTGGGCGCCCTTCCCCGTACACAGAAAAAAGCGGCACCGGATCAGAAAAAGAAACGATACTGCTTGCCTGCAATGAGGCAAGAACAGTCACATACCCAATAAAAACAACACAAAACCGAAGACCCTTTTGCATCATATTCTCACTACCTCCTCAGACCAACCCTGGTAACCGACCGAAAACTATATCTGTCACGTGTATAGCACTATGAAGAATGCAGGGTCAAGCATGCACGGTTAAAGCAGTGTAATCACCTGACAAAGCGTCAGGTAAAATAACCACAGCGCAGCTGCATTGGCACTCAGAGCAATACAAGCAGTCCCCAAGGACTTCCAGGTCAAACGATTAAAGAGCAATGCCATCACGGACAATAAATAGGCAAGAGATATAAAGAAAACAACGACAATCAATATAACATCTGCCTCAAGGAAGAACGCACTCAGTCCAGTCGTAATTCCCACAAACAATACCGACGCCTTTGCATTCAGAAGGTTATTTGCAAAGCATCCCTTGATTAGACAGCCACGCGACTTGCGCATGACATCAAGGAAAAGCTCTGCTACGGACCATGTCATCGAATGGAGCGTCCCAAAAATAGCAAAAAAAGCACCGATTGAGGTCACCCATGCAAGCCAAGAATACTGAGGCAGTGCCGCCACAATAGCAGTTGAAAATGGACAGTTAACTCCGCCCACAAAGAATGATTTATCAATAGCAGCAAGAGAGCTCCCAATAAATAGTGCGAACATCCCCACTACGATCGCCACTGCATATAACGCTGCACGAGGCACATTACGCTGCGGATTAGCCACAATACCGTAGAGAGAGGAAATGCTTTCAAACCCGAGTAATGAAAATAATATCGTGGGCAAAGCAGTAACCACGGCACCATAGCCATACGGAGCAACTGGAGTTATCAATGCTGCCTTCGTGTAAAGAAGACAGACGCAACTTGCTACCACCATCGGCACGAGCACGCAGGCCGCAATAACATATTGCCCCCAGGAGGAAACTTCTGCACCTGCCAGCACAAGGGCAACAATAATAGCGAGCAATACCAACCCTATTGTCAGGGGGTTATACGACAAAAATGGTGCCAGCCATACACCAAGCTGCTGAACCAAAAAGCCCATAGCAACAATCACACCACCTACATATCCAAGCGAAGAAAGCATCCCAACAGCATGACCACCCCATAATGCTGGATAGCGATATCCCCAGGCGTCGCCAGGATACAACACAGCAAGCCGTCCAAGCCCAAAAACAAGAGCCAACACAAGGAGCCCACTGATGACATAAGAAAAAACACTCGCAAGTCCAACGGTATACGCTAACTTCGCCGGCATAGCAAAAATACCAGCGCCGATCATTGCATTCACCCCAATAACCGTTGCGGCAAAAAGCCCTATTTTATTTTCTTCGTGCTGAGCCATGTACGGGTTTCTCCCTTCTAAATAGTAAACTTATGCGATTCAATCCAATTACCAATGCTCCGTCCCCCATAACGTTGGCCGCTGTACCAAAACCATCCTGCAACAAATACAACGCGGTCATAACACTCAGCATCTCGGGAGTAAACCCGAACAATGACTTAAGCAACGGCAACATAACAATGATACCGCCGCCAGGAATGCCGGAAACGGCTAGCATCGTGAGGCAGAGATATCCAACAAAAACAAGGTAGGTTGTAAAGGAGGGCAAAGTGCCAAAGAACAACTTCATGGTCGCCAGAGCAAACAACGGCGTACACACCGCATCCCCCATCAAATGAATGTTAGCCAAAATAGGCATCGCAAAATGAGAAAGTGCTTTGTTTTTCGTGTTTTTCTCAGCGCACACTACACTTACAGGTAACGTAGCAACGCTCGACATGGTCCCGAGGGCCGTCAAATAACTCGGCATAGCAACGACCCAGGAAGCAACAGCCTCCTTGATTGAACCAAGATTTGCCAGTAAATACGCAATAGCAAGCCATAAAACCTGCATAACAATACTTAACCCAAACACAGCCCCGTATGCACTGAACAATTGCGAAACCGGCAACTCGCGCATCATTTTAAGGAAAAATCCAAAAACATAGAGCGGTAATATTGGAATAAAAAACAACCCAAGGCCGCGCTCAATAAGCCGTTTGCCGGTTGCAACAAACTGTGACAGCAACGGAAGCGAGATAAAGGTTAAAAGGCATCCGACCGCCAACGCCACCAACATTGCTTTGTCAGAAGGAATAGGAGACGGCAAATGCAATGAATAAAACGAAGTTAACTCACTTGATTGCACCGCAAAACCCTGTGCTTGGTTGCGCGACAATGCGTGTACCGCAAACATACCAAATCCATACGTATACAATCCGGTCAACCCATTAGAGATGGTAACCATCGAGAGAAGTAGCAAAATCATAGCAAGAGAATTTTTGGCAAAGGCGCCAATGCCACTGGCGACAAAAAAGAAAACAACGGCAGGTAAACAAAACTCCAGCACTTCTTTAATAAGCGAGCTTGCGGTAAAGAAAACTCGTACCGTTTGGTTGCACACAAATGTATTCAAGGCAAAAGCAGCAAATATTGCGCCAAGCAACTGCACCGGCAGCGAACAAAATATTTTTTTCATAAGTTTTCCTCTTAAAAGGCCGGAACTATACCACAGGAGAAAACAAAAACATATCATTTCAAAAGAAAAAACCATTGACTTTGCCAACCACGACCCTGCTATTATTAATTCATACTGAAATATGCATACGTGGCAAAACAATAAGGAATATTTCGATGAATAGCAAAAACCTACTCCTCTTGATCGTCACTATACTCCTGCCAATCGCACCAAGTGCGCAGTGCAGGCTCCTTGCCATGGATAACACCATGGTAGAAGCCAACGCTGAAACGGTGCAGGAGTATGGTGACACCGAGTCATTACTCAAACAAACAACAGAAGAATTAATGCGAGCATACGACTTTCTCGACATGCTTAAGCAACGCACAGAAGAAATTGAACAAACATCGGTTATTCCAGACTTTGACGCATCACTGCCCTATAACCTTGATCAAATCCGCAAGCCGGTCAAAAGCAAGCTTATTAAGGTGTTGAGCGCTACCCGCTTCAGCGACCCACAAGAACACTTAAATGACTGCCAAGAAGCAATCAACGCCTTAGAGCAGTACCTCCAAACACTTAAAGAAGGAACGATTGAGCATCAACGCCGCCGGGCGCGCGCGCCACTTGCATATGTACCTCGCCCTCGCATGACAGCAAGGCATGCTAAAAAAACGGATGACCCAACGCCTCAACCAAAAACTGAAGAAACCAGTGGATTTGATGAATTAGCCAAGGCGTATAACCTAAACACTGAAGAATCTGTTATCACAGCAGCACCTCAGGCGACCTCCGCCCTTGCAGCAACACCAGTTACAACACCAATTGTACCAATGCCGACCCCTGCTCCAATAACAGCTCCTGCTCCAATTAAACCGATTGAACCAATTAAACCGATCGAACCAATTAAACCGATCGAACCAATTAAACCGATTGAACCAATTAAGCCGATTGAACCAATTAAGCCTATAACTCCGGCACCAATGACACCAACAGCACCAATCTCGCCCGCAATCCCGGCACCGGTAGCAACTCCTACACCAATGACAATCCAGCCTATTGCGCCAATTTCGCCTACGACACCAACGGCTCCTATCACACCAATCGCACCAATAATGCCAACCACTATGCCATCATTACCAAAGGCACCAGCAGTCATACCTGTTCCTTCGGTAACACCAATGCCAATACCAGCTCCTGCCACTTCAGGAATAATTCCGGCTAAACCGACTGTTGTACCAGCCAAGTAGCCAGATTAAAAGAACTTCTTAAGCGAAATGGTGAGCTGCGGCCAAAAAATGCTTCCTCCCTCAAGGCAAGCGGTCGAGCCTTGCACCTGCTGCTCAGCATTGACTTTACTCCAGTCACAAGAGAGGTTCACGCGAAGTAAAGTCCGTGAGGAAATAAAGAAGTCTACCCCCGCCCGCGGAGACAAATAAAAAAATCGTGGCTTCATATGCAAGGTCTGTCTTACGCCATGCTCCTTAGTCACCTCAACACCGTCTGCTTGACGATACGTAGTAGACTGAGTGTGTGT
The DNA here is from genome assembly GCA_964429275.1 of uncultured Pseudomonadota bacterium. Taxonomy (GTDB): domain Bacteria; phylum Babelota; class Babeliae; order Babelales; family JAUPTZ01; genus JAUPTZ01. Next base: position 425,879 of record CAYSBJ010000001.1, on the reverse strand, counting down.
CTCGGTGCTGAAACTATCGATAACTCGCCCCGAGTTCAAAAAGACGGAGTAATGTGCACCTATATAGAGGCGCGTACGGGGAGAAATGAGATACCCGACAGTAAACGCTGGGGTCAAAAGCGCCCAGTCGAGTGTAGCGGTTAGTTTTTCGGCGAAGTGCCAACTTTTCTCAAGACCTAAACGAAAATCAACCATCGGAAAGCCACTTAATTTCATTTTAACAGGCATAGTGGAGCCGGACGAAGGAGCAAGAACCTCGCTTGAGTGTTCAATAGTCGGAATTTTTGAGCTAACGTAGCCAACTCCCGCGCCAAATTCATACGACCAGTAGTTCCAGTTATATGATTGAACAGCAGGCGCTGCAGTTGCAGAGAAAAGCCCTCCGTGAAGAAATAGAACGACACCGAGACCCGAAAAAATAGACTTTATTTTCATAAAACTTCCTTCAAAAGAGTACAAAAGAGAGTAAAAACACACATAAAATAACAACTTCTAAAAAAATAGCCAACACTACTATTCCATTTTTCCCCTCTTGCTTTAGACTAGCAACGCTCCTTCTGGATTGCTCCGCCGCCACCCCGAAGGGGCCTAAGGCGTGACTCGCCATAGCTCTTCGAGCAAAGGCGGTTCGTCGCGTACACTCCTCGCAATGACGGCCCTAGCCGTCTATAAAACGTTAAAATACGCAACGTAAACAGCTTAATTTGAAATGGTTTTATGTATTGCAGTTATTACATTGTCCACGCCCATCGCCACATGATCTGGCTCATGATCGCCCACCTTAAAAGCCACGACAATATTGCGTTCCATCGCACTATGGACGGGGCGCGCGATATTCTAGAATTTTTTGTCACACCAGCGCACGAAGAACAGCTCCTCGCTTGGTTTGATCTCTATATAGAGGAAGGAGTCATCTTCTCCTACCGCAAAGAGCCAAACCGACTGATCCCTTCATAGAAATCATTGTGCGATCGGTAAAAAAACAGTATTATGCGCCAATCAACTAATACTGTTTTTACCATGCTTTTATAGGTTTTTTCCTTCATGATTACCGCTATTGAACCAACATTTCTTTCTATTGTTCCGCCCCTCGTCGTCCTTGCACTGGGAATCATCACTCATCGCATTGTCACGTCACTCTTTGTCGGCCTGGGTCTGGCTGCCGTCATTGCTGCACATGCAAGTCCGACTGGAAGCATCGAGCTTCTGCTGAGAAAATTCTGGCTCACTAGCGATATCGCCGCACTCGGCAGTTGGGCAACGATCAGCGAAAGCCAAACCATCCTGGTATTCCTGTTCCTTATAAATCTCGGCATCATCGTTGCCATTCTTGACCACACTGGCTGCGCACAAGCATACGCCAACATGATTCAGCGAAAGCTCAAGAATGCCCGACAAGTCGAACAGGCAAGTCTTTTCCTATCCTTGGTGCTCTTTCTTGACGACTATTTCAGCACGCTAACAGTTGGCTCCATCATGCGCCCTATCACCGACAAGTTCAAAATACCACCAGTAAAACTTGCGTTCCTAATCGATTCAATGGCCGCACCAATGGCAGTATTAATGCCAATCTCAAGCTGGGTTGCCGTTATTATGGGGCAAATTCAGCAAGCCGGCATTGCCGAAACTCCTGTTGCATCAACCGTTATTATTGGCGATCCGTTCCTTGTCTATCTCGGGTTACTTCCCTATATTTTTTACTCATTCATCTTGATGATTAGCGCCTGGTACCTTGTAACACAACGCATCTCCTTTGGCCCAATGCGCACTCATGAAAAAATGGCTCAAGACGGCATCGAACCATCAGTCGCAATGACAGACAATATCGACTGCGACCCCCGCGCGACTCTGTTTGATTTTGTCTCACCAATATTTCTCTTCATGATCGTCACACTGGTAGGCTTGCTCATTTCTGGTAATTTTTCCCTTTTTGGCGGAGCTAATGGCATCATCGACGCCCTTAGAACGGCAAAAGTAGCTTATTCCCTAGCGCTGGGAAGTATTGTTTCACTAACGGTCAGCATCATGTACCTCTACTCCCGTCGATTGCTCGATCTGCGACGCGTACCAGCTTTAATGTATAAAGGAGTCGAACTCATGGCACCAGCAATGATTGTACTCTTCTTGTGCTGGACATTTGGCAACATGCTTAATCAAGAACTACACACCGGCAACTACATTGCCACTCTGCTTGCGCATACCGTGCCGCTCTGGAGCATGCCCGCTCTATTCTTTATAGTGTCTAGTATTACTTCTTTTGCTATGGGATCATCATGGGGAACTATTGGCATCATTATTCCTATCGCAGTCCCAATGCTTTTACGATTAGCAGCGCTAGAAACCCCTGTTCCTCTGGAACAAGTGCCAAGCCTTTTTCCTATGCTTGGTGCCATTTTATCTGGCGCGGTACTCGGCGACCATGTCTCACCAATTTCTGATACTACTATCATGAGCTCGGCAAGCACCGGATCATACCACCTTGATCATGTATTTACGCAACTCATATACGTCTTACCCGTGTTTGTGGGAACATTTTTTGCGTGCCTTGCGACCGGCATATGGCCCAAAATCGGTGCCCTGGGGGGCATAACTCTTGGCACTGTTATTTCTGTTTCTATACTAACACTCTGTAACCAAGGACACCCCGAAAAGGACTCAAAGAAGGTATGATAAACCATAGAGAAGCACAGTCTCTGATTACCCAGGCGGTAATATTGGTTAATCAGAATTACGAAATTCTACTCCTCCAACTCCCTGACGGCCGCTGGCAATTGCCTGGCGGCAAACTACATACCAAAGAAATTTGGAGCGATGGGGTAATTCGAGAAATAACCGAAGAAACCGGCATTAAAGATATCGCAATTGTCCGCGTGCTCTATATCGACAACTGGCATACTGCCACATACGATTATTATCGCGCTTACTTTCTCTGCACAACCATGAGCAAGGAAGTATACCTCAGTAGCGACCACCGCCGCTATCGCTGGATTCAGCCGGACACAAATCTGGACACGCTGGAGTTTACGCACGAAACAGTGCGCGTACACTTAAAGCGCTTCTTGGATGAGCTCAACGCTGATTAGCCTTCCTCTGCTTGCTCGTCCAAGGAGGCAAGTACTCTATCCCGCTGCTCCGATGTCAAAGCACCGCGGCGCATCCATTCCCCAAGCACCACTTCCTGAGAATATGCGGTTCCTGGCTTTAACATATGCTCATACACCATAAAGCGAACCTGCAACGTTGGATCGCGATGCAACTCAGACGCCGTAACAACAGCATCGAGTACTTTGCGCCTAAAGAAGAGATATGATGACGGATTAAACCACTGCAAGGTTGTCAACGCCGCATGCTTATCACGCATATCTACCGATGGATCTTCTAGAATCTCGCCACATTTTTGCGCAGTCATATCGTGATGTAATCGCTCACAGTCTTTCTTCCACGGCTCATAAGATTTCAAGAAATGAGCCTGATCAGCAGAAATACATCCTTTGGCTACCAAGGCAGCAAAATAATGTTGTATATCAACGGCCGTTACAGTCTTTTTACGATGGTATGGCCAGTATATGTTGGTAAAGCAAAAGTACCTAAAAAGGAGGGCCGGGTCTTGCGAATATTCATCTGAGTCTGCATCTGCTTTTGAAAAAAGAATATGGTAAAGATACTGCTCCAACGAAAGCGGTTTCTCTGAACGTATTACATGCACACTCGCCTCCAGAACCTCATCAAAATCAGGCAGTCCTCCAGGGATAAGTAATGGTTGACGTGCCCAAGCAAGCAGTACGTTGAGACGCTCCTTATCCGTAAACAAATCTGAGTTAAATGTACGCCAGGCCCTTGTTGGAAAATCCACGTATTCAGACTTTCTTTCACCTTCACTCTCGCTCGAGCTGACTGATTCAACATCACTTGAACTAATGCTTGCCACATCACTATCACTTGAACCAGCACTTACAGAATCAATACCACTCAAAGAATGCATTGGCGAGGAAGTCCTTCGCACTTGATTACTCTGCTCTAGAGTCGCTAATGCAACACCAGAAGCCAAGAGCATATCGCCCCTTCCAAGTAATACTATCACTAGGAAAAATCCTTTATAAGTAAGTATTTTGCGCATCACATTCCCCTTCAAGTAACTTCATTAACTCTAATAAAGTCCGTGAGGAGGAAACAACGCATAGAGGAAAAAGGGCCTATTTCATGCACAGCAGATACTTTTTTCCGCTGCCCCAATTGACCCGACTGCCACTTTTATGGGAGAATGCCCCGCCGCAGCCAAATGCCCTTACTACTCATCAGGAACAACAACATGAATATGCTAAGCAAATCACTCGCCCTAACACTACTACTCACCACCACGGCACAGAGTGCTCACGGAATAAAATTACGCACCATCCTCTTAACCGGGGCCGCTATTGGCACAAGCGTATATCTATACAGGACTTACAGCAACCAAAAAACCTCCACCAAGGATACGCGCTCGCTAACACTCAGTCTTTCTCCTTATTGTGAGAAACCATTAAATCAACCAGCCCCTCATCGCACACTTATTCTTGCGGCAAATCCAGATATAAACGATTCAAAGCTCGCTAGCCTGCAACTTGATGATAAAAAAAACACATTACTGCACCTGGCAGCGCTATCCGGAGACGCACCGCTTGCCAAAACTTTAGTCGAAGAACTTGGCGCAGACGCCGAAGTGGAAAACGCCGATGGCGAATCTGCAATAGACTGTGCTTACAAAGCGGGACACAAAGACTTAGTGGCATTTCTTATGCCAAAAAGCGATCGATAACAGAAGGCTTCCGCCGCCGCCAAGGCTGGGCATCTCTGGCAATAAACAAAACCAAACCGTTACCGAGCATAAGCAAAAATAAAGGGGTCCCCAAATTGGAGACCCCTTTATTTTGTTACCTCGAGGAAGCAGCCGCTTCCTCAAAATAATTAGTTTCGTTTGCGATCCGTTGGCTTCAAATAGCGCTTACGCAATCTGATGCTTTCTGGTGTCACTTCAACAAGCTCGTCATCCGCAATCCAGTCCAACGCCGTTTCCAAGTTAAACTCACGTGGCGGCTGAAGATTTGGTGCATCATCCGTACCGGAGGCACGCATGTTGGTCAACTTCTTCTGCTTGGTTGGGTTTACATCGAGGTCATTATCGCGAGAATGTTCGCCGACAATCATGCCTTCGTATACTTCAGTCGTTGGTCCAACGAACAAAATACCGCGTGGCTGCAAACCGTCCAGCGCATACGCAGTGACGGCACCTTGTTCCATACTGATCAACGCACCTTTGATACGGCTTGGAATTTCGCCTTGGTACGGTTCATAGCCATTATAGCGATGATTCAACGTCGCAGTACCACGAGTTTCGGTAAGCATTTGCCCCCGAAGCCCAAGCATACCACGCGCCGGCATAATGAACGTCAAACGGTTACGGCCGTCGTCCAGTTGTTCCATATTTTCCATGCGACCACGACGGGCGCCAATCAATTCAATAACGGCACCAGTATATTCTTGTGCCACGTCAACCAGAACCATTTCCATCGGCTCACATTTTTGCCCGTTAATTTCACGGAACAATACTTGTGGGGCTGAAAGTTGTAGCTCAAAGCCTTCACGACGCATTGTTTCAACCAATACGGTTAAGTGCAATTGACCACGACCACAGAGCAAGAATGTTTCTGGCGAGTCAGTATCTTCTACGCGGAGCGAAACGTTTGTACGCAATTCCTTAAAGAGACGGTCACGAATTTGACGCGACGTTAAGATGCTTCCTTCACGACCAGCGAATGGCGAAGTATTTACCCCCAACTGCATCGACAACGTCGGTTCAGAGATTTTCACATAGGTAAGCGGTATTATTTTATCCCAGTGGCACACGGTTGCACCAATACAGATAGCTTCGTCTACACCACCAATAACTACAATATCACCAAACGTTGCTTCAGGAGTCGTCACCCGGTCAACGCCAGAGAAACGGTAAATCACGCTGACGGTTGTTACCGGACTGGTACGATCACTCGTACACCATACAATACGATCACCAACTTTGATAGTTCCGTTCAAGATACGGCCAATAGCCAAGCGACCTTGGTATGGTGAGTAGTCAAGATTGGTAATCAAAAGCTGAAGCTCAGGACGCTCTTCTTTTGGCGCTGGAACGTGGTTCCAAATTGTGTCGAACAAATCTTGCAACGTGCCTTCACGTTTTTCTGGATCCAAATTGATGTAACCATCACGCGCAGCGCCGTATAGCACTGGATAATCAAGTTGATCTTCGCTGATAGCGATATCAAGGAAGAGATCTGCAATATTTTCGCGAGTACGTTCAATCGTCGCATCTTTACGATCAATCTTATTAATTACCACGATCGGTTTCAAATTAAGTTCAAGCGCTTTTTGAAGCACAAAACGTGTGCCAGGCAACGGACCTTCAGCAGCGTCAACAAGGAGCAAAACCCCTTCAACCATCTGCAATGTACGCTCTACTTCTCCCCCAAAGTCCATGTGACCAGGAGTGTCTACGATATTGATCGTACCTTGTGGCAAACAAATAGAAGTGTTCTTAGCAACAATAGTAATCCCTCGTTCACGCTCAAGGTCATTACTATCCATAATACGGTCAACACCAGTATTTCCGCGGCCTAATGTGCCGGCTTGTTGTAACATCTTATCAACCAACGTTGTCTTTCCATGGTCAACGTGTGCAATGATAGCAATGTTTCGTATATCTTTACGTGTATTATTCATGTTTACATCTTTACTTATGAGACTCTACGATAAAAACTGAATTACCAGGCTCCCAAATTTCTCGCAATGCGCAGGTAAAAGCAGCTTCAGTAGAAAAAAGAGGCTCTCAAACTTAATCTCGAGCCCCTACGATTTTTGTTTCGTCAATTCTTAGCGAACTGAGCAATATGGCAACATACCCATAATGCGAGCGAGTTTAATTTCGCGCGACAGTTTACGTTGGTAGTAGCTTGAGTTACCAGAAATACGCGCTGGTAAAATTTTGCCACGTTCAGTCAAAAAGCCTTGCAACAAATGAACGTTCTTGTAGTCAAGCGCTTTTGCCAATTCTGGATTGTTCTCAAAACGGCATTGCTTCTTACCTGTTGACGCAGTCTTTTTTACTTTTTTGCGCATCAAACGCGCACTGACTTTTAATTTAAATTTATTCGCCATGAGCCTTACCCTTCAACAATCGTTTCAGTCGCTTCAACCACTTCCACCACTTCTTCTACTGCCGCCACTTCTGTTGGCGCTTCAGCTGCTTGTGGTGCAAAACCAGTACGCGGACGATATTCACGACCAGTTTGTCCAGCTTCCATTGCTTCTGGTTTAATGTAAGCTTCAGCATATTGCGCTGGAGTCAGGCTGACGTGTACATAACGCATTACTGAATCAACACATTTTACTTTCAAGAAATGTTCTAATTTTTGAAAGAACGGTTGTGCTTCGTCAGCTACTTCATAACGAGCAAGTACATATACGCCGTATTCTTGTTTATTAATTGGGTATGCCAATTTATAACGACCCCATTTATCAAACGTGCTCACGTTGCCGTGCGCCGCTTTTACAAGAGTCTTCAACTGTTTCTCGACCAATGCAAAGTCGGCTGGTGTTGCCGTTACCGGCAACAGCATTAATGTTTCATAATGCTTCATAAAAAGGTTCTCCTTTTTTGTTATAACCACTGAGGAGATAATCACGCATGACGCGCGTTTAACGGTACCTCTATTAAATAAAACTAAGGCCAAAAGGCCTCAGGCTCTTTACATCATTTTTTGATAACGATGTAAAACTTTTCCAATAATGCGGAACATGTCTTTGCCACGCACCAACACGATAGGGGATTTTTTGTGATTGATTGATTCAAGAATCACAAATTCATCCATAAAATTTACACGGACAATAGCTTTTGTCGGATTTTCAGTACTGCCGTACTCAACCGCAACAACGTCACCAGAGCGAGTCCACACTTCCGGTGAAATGATTAATTGATCACCTTTGGTAAAGGTCGGCAACAAACTACTATCTTCGACCGCATAACAAAACACGTTCGGGTCCTCGCAGTCGAAAATCGGAACAAAAACTCCTTTGTAACCAGAAGCCATTTGAACTATCTGATTATTGTACTCGCTTGGATATGAAGGAATTTCACCGGTCACCGGCACAATTCGTATCTTCAAGTTTGCATACGCAGGATCGGAAGGAACCACCGGATTGGCAGCAACCGCCGTATTTTCAGTCGTTTTTTGTTGACGCCGGTGAGCAAATAACTCAATTGGCTCCATTTCAAATGCCCCAGCAAGCTTGCGCAGCGCATCTTCATTCCAACGTCTTGTTCCATTCTTGATGTGAGTGAGATAGCTTTCCGACATTCCGGTCTTTTCAGACAGTACTTTAGTGGTCCACCGTCGCTCTCTGAGCAACTCTCGCACTCGCAGTTTTGTAGATACCATAGCTGACTCCATATTAAGTATACCTACACCTTCTGTTATATCACTGAACTAGGACACATCCCCACGTTCCCCAAGCTACGAGGTTGAACCTTTGCCGGGTTACAGTCTACCAAACCTTGACACATAGTCAACAATCAGCCCGACCCGTCTAGCAACACTCGCAGCGCTACTCGTTAGTCGACTTTCTGATAGCGGTAAATGACCTTACCAATAATACGATAAGCATCTTTCCCTTTTGCCACTGTAACCGGCGATTGCCGATGGCTTGGCGACTCCAGAATGATGAAATTTTCCACAAAAGAAATTTGCATAAACTGGCGAACCTGCCGACCAGAAGCACTAAACTCAATCGCTACCACATCACCCGAAGAGACTTCGGCGGCCGGTGAAACAATCAGATAGTCTCCCCGCAGAAACTCTGGCCGAAGGGTATTTACGTCAAGCTTGACACAAAACATGTCCGGGTCGTCACAGCCGATAACGGGAACAAACATATCCTTGCAACCGGTGGTCATTTGGGTAACTTGGTTAGTATAAGGAGATGGGTGAGCCGGAATTTCTTTCATAACCGGTACAATTTTAGGCACAATGGCCGGGGCAACTTCCCCGCCTTCACGCTTTGCAACCCGATCTTTACGCTCTGCCGCCGCCCGCTTACGCACGCTGAACAACTCGATAGGGTGAATCTCAAAAGCTTCAGATAGCCGCTTTAAGATATCTTCGTTCCACCGGCGAGTGCCATTCTTGATGTGTGTTAAGTAGCTCTCGGACATGCCAGTCTTTTCGGCAAGCATCTTGGTCGTCCAGCGCTTCTCACGAAGAAGCTCCTTGACGCGCAAATCGGTTGCGGATGATACCATTTTTTTCTCCTTACTAAACTAATTACCAGGCATGATTCTGTACGGAACAGGTATCGTGCATATGTTCATTTATCAACTTTTGTTCTATGCTCCCCCAGTAGAACGAGCGAAGAGTATAGCGCAAGTAGCGAAAAATTGTAGAAAAATGTCAAAAACACCAGCATACCCTGATTATTATGAAGTCTTAGCCTGGCAAAAAGGCCAGCTAGTCTGCGGAATTGACGAAGTCGGCCGCGGCTGCCTTGCAGGCCCATTAGTTGCTGCAGCAACGATTTTACCGGCTCATTGCCCCATAGAATTTCGCGATTCAAAAAAAATGACGCCCAAAGCACGCGATAAAGCTTTCGAGTGGCTTATCGAGCACGCCGCCTATGCGATTGCGCGCGCTGACCATGCGCACATCGCGACACACAATATTTACCAAGCAACTTTGTACGCCATGCGCAAGGCAACCTTGATGCTGGCAAGCAGTCAGCCTGCTCTTTTTGGCCAAGTCGGCTACATCACTGTAGACGCCATGCCGCTGACGCTGCCGACCGGCTTTGCCCACCCGCCCATTGCATCATTCATAAAAGGGGAAGATTACTCCCGCTCTATTGCCGCCGCCTCAATCATTGCCAAAGTCACCCGCGACCGGTTAATGGCCACCATGCACCCCTTTTTCCCCTCCTATCAATTTAATAAAGACAAAGCATATGCAAGCCCAACTCACTGCGCAGCACTCAAAAGCAAATCAGCAACCCTTATCCATCGCACTCAGTTCGTTACCACCATTCGCACACCAAAAGAAAAGAAGAACGTATGAAAAGCATAGAAAAATCACCTCATTTTCCGGCTTTTGCCGAAGTTATTAGCAGCTCGCTCACCGGCTACACCGGCCAATGTTGGTCCTGGGATAACACGCCAGACTTCGGCTCACTGGTCTGCGTAACACATAAAAATATGACCTTGTTTGGGATTGTGGCAAATGTAGAAACTGGTTCTTCAGACCCGCAACGCACCCCATTTCCGTATCAAAAGACTGAAATCGAGCTGCGCTCACAACATCCACAGGTTTTTGAATTTTTACGCACTGTCTTTACCGTTTCCATTGTCGGGTACAAAATCAATGAAGGAGTGATTTCTCACTCCCTCGCACCCTCTCCAGCTTCTATTCATGCATTTATCCGCCCGGCAACCGATGCGGAGTATGCGCTTTTTTTCTCCGCATCGCACTTCTTGGCAGTATTGTTCAGTAACAATGCCGGCAACCCACTCCTTGATGAACTGCTTATCAGGATCCTCAATCGACTCATGCGCGATGACATGCTGAACCCGACACTTTTCGAGCAGTATTACCACACACTCACCTTACTCCTGGGCAACGACTATCGTCGGCTTAAAATAGTGCTCCAACGTATTGAAACTTCCCATGCATCATCACTGGAAAAACAGTTGGGATTGTAGATTCGCACGCAAAGACTTTATAAAAAATATGGTTGGTTGCAAAAAAATCGCAACCAACCACAAAAAGCAAACTCCACAGAAGAATCAGAAGATATCAATGGAGCCCAATATTAAACGGCAACTGGACAAAGTCATTACAAATGCTAAAAAGCTCCTCATTCAACGTACAAAAAAAACGCTCAGTCAAAAAACCCTTTTTCTTAAGTAGCCATATCTCGTTTCGCAAACAATAATACGCCTGGCTCAGACCCTCAAACTTACGTTGAATTGATCCCTTGATATCAGCTGGAATGCTTTGATCAGTCAAAGCACCGATCCCGCGGCCGCTCAGAGCAATATCTTTAAGACTATGTGCCGCCCCCACCAGCAGGGTAACAGCATCCAGAACTTTAGGGGCAATATCAGAAAATTCCTTCCCCATTCGCTCTTTAAATTCTCTTTCCTTAATAGGATTTAGCCCTATCGGATCTCTCATATCACACGGTTGAAAGGCTTGCCATAGGTTTTGCAAAGTAACTCGACGTGATTCCTTTAATAAATCTCGTAAATCAGGCATTCCTGCTTCCGGAGAAGACATGCCCTCTCCGGAATAAAAATACCTGCACTGGGAAGAGTAAGGCTCAAGAAAGTCCTCTAACGGCTCAGCCATCGTCAAAGGCAGCACCTCTTCAAAACCTAAGCAAACTACCAAATCACTAGCAACACCATACGGAACAAATCCGACAACTGCTATTGCAAAAAAACATCGTAAAAAACTCATACATACACCTCGTTATTAATAATTATGGGGTTGCGCTAGCATGGCAATAAAGCACCGCCTAGTCAACGATCATTACTTCCGCAAAAACTTTTTCGCCTCCTTTGGCATGATGTTGAGTTCAATACAAATCCTTGCTAATTACCATCGCCTGAAAGTACTGCTCCAACGTATTGAAACTTCCCATGCATCATCACTGGAAAAACAGTTGGGATTGTAGAATTGTTTACACACGTTTCTCTTCTAGCGTCCGCTTAAAGATTGCCAATAATCCGCTCAACTTCGCAGCGGATGCATTCCGCTGCCTCGATGGTCAGATACCCTTTCTCTACGCAAAGGGCTATCTCTCTAGAAATACTAGCATCCATGACGGCACTCGACACTCCACAGTGGTTCCTTAAAATGTCCTTGGTGATATGGACATGACAGAGAAGGTTATAGAAGGAAAAATACAACTCATCTTTTGACGCATCAAGCGAAAGCGACTCGTGGAGAAATGTCTCTACAGCAAGACGAATGCTCGGGCTCCGCGAAACAGCAGAACTCAGCATTGCCTCTTGCCAAAATCGATTAAGGTATAAAAGCCCATCTCTCTTCGTCTGGTCACTACACAAGTCTTCGTACAGAAGCGGCAAAAGATACTCGGGCGAGGTTTTGCGATTAAACGAGATGGGGGCCGACGCCGAATCTCGATTCTTCCAATCCGAGGCCGAAAGACCACAAATGAACCCACCAACCGCTATCACAAAAAACAATCTCAAAAACTTCATTTTACCTCGTTGTTAATGTATTGGTGGGCGCGTAAGTATGCCAACAAAGTACTTTTAACTCAAGGCCCCTAACTATTCGCAAAGCTTTTCCAAAGCGTCTAGATTCTTAAACACCGACTAAGCTGTCATAGCAAAAAAAGAAGACCGCTCGCACTTCTGCGGACGGCCTTCCAATTTAATTGCAAAAAAACGCTTAGCTAACGATATCTTTCAGCTTTTTGCCTGCGCGAAATTTTGGAACTCTCTTTGCAGAGATTTGCATTTTCTTGCCGGTCGCTGGGTTAATACCCGTACGTGCTTTACGCTTCATTACACAAAAAGTTCCAAATCCGGTTAGAACGACTTGTTTTCCTTTTTTAAGCGATTGTTCAACCGTCTTAATAAAAGATTCCAGGACATTTTTACACGCGGTCTTAGGCAACTTTGTGTCTTTTGCCATTTGCTCAATGAGCATAGCTTTGTTCATACTATCTCCTTAGTCAGTTAAGACTAATGCATTGATTATTATCTCACCAATACAAACACAAAAGACAACGCACAGATAAGAAGCGCTATGAGCATCAAGATTTGGGACAACTTTGTCAACAGTCTAAAAATTTGCCTCGCAGAGCCTGTGGCCCGCGCCCAACAGCAGCAAACCCATTTAAATGCCTGCAGCAAACGTTTGTAAACAGATGCCCTACCCAATTAGGCCTTTGTGGAAAAATGAACAGAACGCAACATATAAACATAAAATACACAAATAGCCCCCATTATGGACAATTAAAAAAATGGGGAGCGCTAAATTTAAAAAGGCCTGCCTTCGCGTTGACTCACTTGGCTGTGCAGCTTCGCGAGACAGTCTTCGCTTTAGAAGCAGCGTGCTTTGTACGCCGGCGCAGCCAGTCGTAGCGGTGCGGCTGATCACACTACACGCGAAGACTGGTGCCGAGAGTCGGACTCGAACCGACACAGACATACGTCCGAAGGATTTTAAGTCCTTTGCGTCTACCATTTCGCCATCCCGGCACAAAAGAAGTTACGACGCTTGTGCGTCGTAACAAGTAAGAAATTTTCAGAGATCGATTGGTTCCTACGCCAGTCCACTTACGTCTCGCCACCGCACCAGGGGTGCTCAGGCGGACTATAGCGGACATCCTACGCTTAATTCCATCAGTCAGGCCTTTAAGAAGGATGGCTTACTAACCGGAGCTTTTTTGCAACGTATTTTGTAGTTGCAAAAGCGTAGAATGGAGGCGGCACCCGGATTCGAACCGGGGGTCAAGGTTTTGCAGACCACTGCCTTACCACTTGGCTATGCCGCCCTTCCATGTTCTTTGGAGATCACCGTCGCCGTCGCGATTATTTCGCCACGCAACTCCGATTGCCCCGCTTCAGTAATGCAAACTTCTATAAAAGTCCCTACTAATGAATCGTCGCCATCGAAGACTACACGATGATTTCCTGAAGAACGAGCAAGCAGTTTACCATTTGTGGCACGTTTTTCAACCAAGACCCGCAGATTCTTCCCAACATACCGCTGCGCCGCTGCAAGACTGCCGGCACGAAGCACTTCTTGGAGATCGGCAAGCCGGGCCATTTTCTCTTCTGGAGAACAGGTATCTCCCATCGAAAAAGCCTTTGTATACTTACGCCGCGAGTAAACAAATGAATAGGCCATATCAAAACCAACATGCTGTGCTACCTCACGAGTTTCTAAAAATTCTTCGTGAGTCTCACCAGGAAAGCCAACAATTATATCAGTCGATAAGGCAACGTTTGGCACAATAGCTCGAATCAAGTCAACTTGCGCCAGGTATTCTTCCTTTGTGTAGGTTCGGTTCATCAACTCAAGAATGCGTGACGATCCCGATTGCAGCGGAAAGTGACACCAGGCACACAATTTATCCGGGTATTTTGCCATAACCTCAAGTACATCGCGAGTCATATCTTTGGGATGCGGACTTACATAGCGAACCCAAAAAGAACCAGGAATGAGGGCAACTGCTTCAAGCAACGCAGCAAACCGAACTGCCGTCTGCGGACATGTATACGAATTCACATTCTGCCCAATAAGAGTAATTTCTTTAGCCCCTCCAGCTACTTCATGCGAAACGCGCATAACAATATCTTCAAGCGGATAACTGGCCTCTCGCCCCCGAGTAAAAGGAACGATACAGAAGGTACAGTAGTTATTACAACCGGTAGTAATGTTAATAAAGGCTCGCTTAATTTCACCTTCGGGTGCCAGCGTCCCACCCATTGCAGCCTGTGCTCCTTCTTTCTGCACTCGGGCAGGGAGAACCAGGCTTCGCCTGCTCATGGCCAACTTTACATCACGTCCCAATACAGAAGGCTGGGTTAAGACAACATCTCTAGTTCGATCAAAATTACGAGAAAATAACTGCTTTTCTGTTTGTAGCTGCACGATCACGTCAGCAAGATAGGTCAAAAAAGTGGTCCGCTCATCTCGCGCGCCAGAGACAAAAGAAATATAGTCAAACCGTTTGAGCATCTCCTCTTTGCGGTAACTGGCCACACAGCCAATAATGCCAATCTTGAGGTACGGCAACTTTTGCTTAAAATCAGTTAATTCACCCAGGTAGGAATAGAGTTTTTGCTCAGCTTTTTCCCGTATCGCGCAGGTATTAATGATAATCAAATCGGCAGCACACTCACTCTCCACCTGGACACACCCGAGCCCGTCCAAAAACGAAGCAATTCCTGCTGAATCGGCAACGTTTGCCTGGCAACCATAGGTCTTAAAAAATACTGATACCATCTTTTCCACTCACAATCTCCACCATCACAGCAACTATTACCCATCAATCGGCCATAGTATATAGGGATACACAAGAAAGTGAATTTCAGTGATTAGTCAGTCAACCTGCAGCATAAAATCAGGATCAATTAAACAGATTTCGATCCATAAAAATCGTCCGGCGCCGCTCCATGGAACGGACAAATAAGAGACCAAATCTTACCAAGAAGACTTTTCGCGGCATTCTCTTTGTTATAACGCCACTTTAAATAACGCCTATAATCATTTGAAGATACAGAATCAGTTGCACACGATTTTCGCCATTCAATCTTGTGCTTTTCGAGCTGATATGCACGATTCTGTTCGGTAAAATTAGCCGATACTTCGGCAGAACTTGAAGAGTCGCCCTGCACGACTTGAGCAGGCGGCTTGCGAAGGGCAAACTCTTCTTGAGCCTTGACCGCCAGCTGATATCTAAAGCAGGCTGCCTTGAGACAGGCATCTTTATCCGCATCAATCCATGCACCAAAAGAAAATCCGCCGACAATCAATCCACCAACGATAACAATCATAGCAATAGTCAGCCGACACTGCCCTACCACACCGTCAAGGTAATTTCGTCGTGCTTCTATCTGACCTCTTTCTCCTGGGTTAAGTCGAGCGTCAAGCCGCTTACGAAGGACTTCGTCTTCTTTGTTGCACGCAATAATTTTTTTTATTAAAAACACACACGCCGTAGCCAGTCCCGCTGCACTGAGGCCTGCCCACAATGCCTTTCCACCCCAGAAATTCTGATGAAGCCATTCATCAGTGTCTTTAATATTCATTATATTAGTGAGAATTGATTTCTCCCTAAAAGACATTTGAGGCGCGACTCTAGCATCCATACCATTGCTAGCCTCCAGCGCCGAATGCCCCTGCGCCCCCGCAGTAAAAGAATCATTCGTGATGCCAAAAGTCATCACCGCTATAAAGACAAAAAAACACTTGTTTTTCATAAACACTCCACACGTGCCAAATAAGCGGCAAGGAGCACACTCTACGACGCCAACCAAACGATCTGTCAATAAAATCATCTATTAATCAGAAAGAAGAGCCGGCTTTTTGCCGGCTCTGTTACATATAAAGGAAGGATTAGTTTTTTAAGGCAAAAGCTGTCTTAAACTGATTGGATAACTTCTTAAGCTGAGGATATGAACTCTTGTCGTAGCGTTCACAAAACTTCTTTGCCACCTCCCTACCCAGAGTATCCAGCGAAGCAGCTTCAGGAACGCGATTATTAATCTTGTCTTCGACTACTGCTTGAAGATGCCGAAGCGTTGGCTCAGCAAAATAATCCCGATTATCTAAACCGTGCATTCGTCCACTCGCAAGCGCAAGAAAATACCCATACGATTCTAGACTTGCAAAGCGCCCTTCAACAGGGGCTAAAAAACCACGGACAAGTCCTTCTTTTTTCTCACGATGTCCAGTATTAAGGTCAAAGCCAGGAGTAAGTTGCTCAAACGCCTGCTCTTTTGCCTTTGACTGCACACCACCACTTAGCGCCGATGATTGCGAAGTCCCAGGAGCAACCATAATCCCTGCCGCACCAGGCTGACGCAACGCCAAATAAGTTACTAATCCACCGCTCGAGAGCAACCCCAGTGTCTTCATAAGCTCAATCAGCCTCTGCGATCGACTCAAAGCAGAAAATTTCCGGTTCTTGTGATTTTTCCAGAGCTTATAGGTATTATACGCTCCCAGCGCGCCCATACCAATGCCAAGACCAGCATACACTTTTTGCTTTGTTGTTCGCACACCGGTTATACATTCAACTGTTGACACTAAAAGCGCTACAATAAGCAGACTACTTGTTAACTTTGATTTTTTCATACCCCCCCCAAAGCTTAACTATACCAAAGCACGACAAATAACAACAAGAGTCTCCCGGCGTGGATAATAACAGCGTTTCTGTGTATACTCGCCGCCATTCTTAAAAACATTCAATTCGTAAGGCACTTTCATGGCAATACAAGCAGGACTCGTAGGACTTCCAAACGTTGGCAAATCAACCCTTTTCAATGCACTCACTAAATCATCAATCCCGGCCCAAAACTATCCGTTCTGTACCGTTGACCCACACCTTGCCATAACTCAAGTCCCTGATGAACGCCTATCAAAGCTTGCCGCCATTTTCGGCTCCCAAAAACTTATCCCGACCACCGTTCAGTTTGTTGACATTGCTGGCTTGGTGAAAGGAGCTGCCAAAGGAGAAGGGCTCGGCAATCAATTCCTCAGCAACATCATGGGGGTTGACCTTATTCTGCATGTATTACGCTGCTTTGACGATGAAAGCATAACCCATGTCAATAACACGGTCGATCCGCTCGGAGACTTTGAAACTATCGCAACCGAACTCTGCTTGAAAGATATAGAGTCCGTTGAGAAACGTATTCAAAAAGTAGAACACCAAGTACGCAAAGGAAAACAATCTCTCTCATCACAAGAAGCAAAAGAACTTGACCAAGAATTAACACTCCTCAATGAAGTTAAACCACTGCTCGATGCCTGCAACTATCACGGAGTACAAACAGCAATCGCAAATGCCGCAGCAGAAGGCATAACAACCATTCCACTTCTTTCCGGCAAAAAAGCTCTTTTCATCGCAAACGTAAGCGAAGATGACTTAATCGATAACGCTTATCAAAACAATAAGCATTATCAAGCAGTCGTTAAACAATTCGGCAAAGAAAACGTAATTGCGGTCTCCGCAAAGATTGAATCTGAACTTGCACAAATGGACGATGCTGAAGCAAAAGAAATGATGGAAAGCCTTGGATTTTCTTGCACTGGTCTCTCCGAGATTATTCGCGCCGCATATAGTCGCCTCGGCCTGATCACCTTTTTTACCTGCGGACCAAAAGAAGCACATGCTTGGTCAATCATGCAGAATACCAAAGTACCCCAAGCGGCTGGCACTATTCACTCCGACCTTGAACGCGGGTTCATTTGCGCAGAAGTGTACAATGCCAAAGACTTGTTTGAACACAAAACCGAAGCGGGCTTAAAAGCAGCTGGTAAAATGAGAATTGAAGGCAAAGAGTATATCGTTGTTGACGGTGACGTACTCAATATCAGGTTTAACGTCTAAATAATCATTCTTCAGATGAAGCACTACCATCCAAAGAAGGAACTTCACTATGATGACTCACTTCCACGAGCTTCATAGCAATGTTAAAAGTAACGCTTGCTCCTGGCTCAAGACGAAAAAGCATTTGTTTTTCTCTTGAGATAGAAAAATCAACATCACCAGAAGGATGTATGACCGAACGCCTTCTTCTATGAGAGCGCCAACATGATAAAACACTGCAGCCGGACAAACAAAATCCAAAAAAGCCAAGCATACCGGCTGCAGTATCAATTCCTGAATAAGTTTGAAGAACTATCCCCGCAATTACCATACTAAAACCAATAAATAATGGAATCCAACGAAAAGTCGAGCACGTATTTTGGGCATTAACATTTTGACCAGAGCAATGAATCTTCAAAAAGTTAAGCTCTGCTTCACTCAAAAGTCTCCCGATTAATGACTCATTATTACGTAATATTTCTCTAAATATATCATCTGAGATCTCTACAGAAGCAGTGGAGTCTGTATTCTCCAAAGTAATAGCAACGCATTGGTATGCTCCAGAATCAACCGCAATCACTGATTCACCAGAAGACTCATCATTCAACGACGCAAAAGGCAGGCTCATATCTTTAATTATTTTATGATAAACGACTAATGATGCTGGAATAACAGGAGATGGCAAGCGCGGAGAATCTGCAGCTAAAAGATTACTAGAAACAACGAAGAAGAAAACCATAGAAAACGCCAAAAAGCAATGCCTAAACATAAAATTCCCAAGAAAAGTAAATACTTACTTTAACTATGATTACACAAATAGCCTTTTTAAGTAAACAAAATAAGATTTAAACACTAAGCAAAACACTCAACAACAAGAAAAAAACACGCAAGATACAAGGCAATCATCTTAAAGCGGTCATCACACTCAACAAGAATTTAAAATAAAAAAACAAAGCTATCCTAAACAGAACGAAAGCGATTTTGCAAAGTCAAAGTCTACAATAGAATTGAGGGACAAGCCTCCGCAGACAATCTGCTATCAATGACGAAATCAATACCCGATTTAATCTCTAGTTGCGAGTGCCGCTACGTCAGGGTAAATAATACATGAAATCTGCTCGCCTGGTGAACAAAACACAGCCCTACACAGTGGGCACTCATTTCTTTGCTCTAACCACTCTAATGCGCACGCGGTATGCAGAACATGCTTCTCTGACGTAGAACAAAAGGCTACCGAATCACCAGCCTTATAATTATCCAGACACAAACAGCATGGTCCGGCTGCTACCGCTGCATCCTCAAGTCTACAATACACATTTGTTTCGCGAGCAGCGCCAGGAGTTGGTTCACTTTTTTCAATAAGCTTAAACCAACTATCGTCTACATCTACACCTGACGACAATGGACGAATTACTCGAGCAGGCATTGTCGTCGAAGACACCAAACGAGGAAAATTATCCTGCACCGTGAACGGAGTGATATTTGATCTAGATGACGCCGTCTGTGAAGCATTCAATCGGCGATCAGTCAGCCACTGCAATCGCCGCAAGGCAGCGTATGACAGAGGCGAGGATTCCGGCAAAGCTCCAGTCGGTGGACTCACCGCATTCAACGCAGTGGTATTTGATGTAGATGACACCGCCTGCGAAACATTTAGTGGGCGATCAGGAAAAGTTACAGTCGCTGCTTGGCCCCTTGCACTCAGCGCATTTCTTGAGTTATTCAACGGAGTAGTATTTGATGTAAATGACCGCGTCTGCGAAACATTCAATGGATAATCAGTCGGCCGCTGCAATCGCCGCCAGGCAGCGAATGACAAAGGCGAGGATTCCGGCAAAGCTCCAGTCGATCCTTGGCCCCTTACATTCACCGCATTTCTTGAGTTATCCAACAGAGTGGCATTTGATGTAGATGACGCCGTCTGCGAAACATTCTGCGGGCGATCAATCGCCTGCTGCGATCGCGAGGCACCGTATGATGAAGAGGAAGACTGCGGGAAAGTTACAGCCGATTCTTGCCACCTCGAGGTAGAACGAACACTCTCTGTTGAAGGCCGATAGGAAGCCGCTCTCACCTCATCTGCCACCCCTACAGATGATTGATACGGAACAACACGCGAAGAGTCTTCTCCGTAATCAAACCTTCTCATTCTTGCATTCTTTTTGGCCCACAGAAAAGCAAGCAAGCCTGCGCCCCCTATCGTCCCACCGATTGCGTATAAGCGCCTCAAACGGCGTTTTTTCTTTAAACGCTCTTCTTCTTTTCCGCAAAGTAGGCGCAACTCACGCGCAGGAGAAAATTTGCCCCCCACCTTCGCCAGAAGCTCTGCAGCTCGAGCCCAACGCTCTTCCTGCAACTGGAGAGACTCTCCTTTCTCGGCAGCCGATAGCGCAAGCTTAACCACTCGGCAAGCCCGCGACCATTCCGGCTGATCTTGCAAAAGATCAACAAGCTCGGTGTGCCGAGAAAAATCAGGCTCTTCAGCAGCAGATAAACCGATAGAAAAGATCATACACAAAAAAAAGTAATTTAAAGGTTTTTTCATATCCCCCACACAACAAAGCCTACTAGAATCAATAGTTGTAATACAAGTATACCTCCGAAACAGTTCATGCGATAAAATAAAAACGTATTCACGGAGCAAAAACATTTTTACTAAACTATTTTTTTATAGGCAATGAGCGCCTTTTTACTCTCAGCAGCATGATCAACAATAGGTACTATATAACCCTTTACCGGCTTCTTAAAGATCGTATGAATTGCTGCAGCCGAAAAAGACTTTAATTCCGGCACCCACCGCTTAATATATTCAGCATCTGGATCAAATTTCTTTTGCTGAAGCCAGGGGTTAAAAATACGAAAATACGGCTGAGCATCACACCCCGTTGAGGCCACCCACTGCCAATTGCCGTTATTAACCGCAGGATCATAGTCCGTCAATTTCTGAGCAAAATAACGCTCACCCCATCGCCAGTCAATGTGCAGATCTTTCACAAGAAATGAAGCCGTAATCATACGAACACGATTATGCATATATCCAGTCTTACTAAGCTCTCGCATGCCAGCATCTACAATAGGAAAGCCGGTCCTGCCTTCACACCAGGCAGCAAATTTCTTCTCATCATTCTCCCACCATAGCTCATCATAACGTTCTTTATAGGCATGCCCCAGCACAGTTGGCTTAGCGAAAAGAATATGGGTAAAAAAATCACGCCAATAAAGAGACCGCAGAATTGGCTCCGCCTTAGAGCCAAGGGCATCTTTTATTGCCCAATACACTTCCCGGATAGAGACCGTGCCAAATTTGTTATGAGGACTTAAATGAGTAGTTGCCGCATCTAAAAAAGGATAATTCCGCTCTGTTTCGTATTCCTGAAGACTCCCGACCTTTCTAAGCATACGTAGCCCGCCAGAACGAGCACTCCCTAAAACTTCTGGCATATGACGTTGACCACCACCGAAAATACGTTCATATAAAATTTCCCCATCAGCCTCAGGAAGAAGTCTTTTTACGAATGAAAAGTCTGTGTGTATCTGCGGTTTTGCAACAACTTCTGCCGCTGCGGCCTTATAAAATGGTGTAAAAACCTTAAAAGCCTCTCTTGCGTTAGTCAACACCTTACCAGGTGGAGTCAATAGGGCATCATGATGAGACACAAAAGAAACCCCATGTTTACTGCATACAGCCGCTATTTTTTCATCGCGAGCCCTACTAAAAGGAGTATAGTCCTCATTCACCGTAACACAGTCGATAGAAGATTCTTTTAATACTTTCTCAAGAACTGTTTCTGGGTGACCATACCAAAAATTGAAGGCTCCTCCGCGCTGGTGCACTTCCCGTGCAAGTTCTTCAAGAGACGCAACCATAAAAGAAAGTGCCGGCAGGCTCTTATAAGAATTATTTTTACTTATTTGCGTAGTATCAAAAATAAAACCGACACTTACCTTAGAAGAGTCCGCCGCAAACAACAATGAGCTATTATCAACAAGCCTCAAGTCACGACGAAAAATATGCAATACATGTTTATACATAGTAAGACCTCAAGATACATTAAGCGACCGAAGCCGCGTACACCTCTTCCCACAGCTTTTGCTGCTCATCCAACTGTTCTTTAAGACGCTCATATTTGTCTAGCGCACGGTCATACTCAGCCGTACCATACTCGTAATCACCCAGTATCATAACTGCTTTTTTAACTGCTTCGTCAAGCTTCGCAATTTCTCGCTCAATAGCCTGCAATGCTTTACGAGGATCCGCGGGAAGCGTGGCCTGCGTTTTAACCGCCGCTGCAACTTGACCACCCCCCTTACTCCCCTTATTTGCAGCCGATTGAGCAGCAGCTTGTTGTTCACGCATAAAACAAAACGACTCATACGTTCCGGGATAGTAGCTTACCTTACCATGGTCGATGCTAATAATAGCCGTTGCCACTTTAGAAACCACATCGCGATCATGGCTCACGAAAATAACGGTTCCTTGGTAACTAGCCAAGCCTTCAGTCAGTACTTGTTGTGCCAACAAATCCAAGTGGTTAGTTGGTTCGTCAAGAATCAAGAGATTTACTTGCTTCACCAGCAATTTTGCCAACGCTACCCGATTTCGCTCACCACCGCTCAACACTTTGATTTTTTTATGTACTGAGTCACCCGAGAACAGCAAGGCACCGAGGACGCGACGCACTTGGGCACGCATTGTCTTACAAGCGCCATTTTCAACTTCTTCAAGGACCGTTGCATTCTGATTAAGGGCCGCCACCTGCTCCTGTTCAAAAACCGCTGTGGCGACATTATGGCCGAAAGAGAACGTACCAGTATCAGGCTTATGCGCTCCATAAAGACAAGAAAGCAACGTTGTTTTACCGGCTCCGTTGGGGGCCACAATGGCAATGCGCTCACCCCGCGCAACCTCAAAAGAGGCATCCTTAAAAATAAGTTTTTCGCCAAAAGATTTCCCGAGATTTTCTACGCGAAGCACTACCTCACCCGCTCGCTCAAGAGGCGGGAACGGGAGTGCAATCTCAGGCACCATTTCTTCATCAAATTCGATCCGCTCCATACGATCGAGTTGTTTTTCCATACTTTTTGCCATCTTAGCTTTAGACGCCTTAGCCTTAAACCGTTCAATCGTTTGTTTACGTTGTGCAATATCCCGGTCTTGTGCTTCTTTAGCTGCACGAAAGTGTGCCACTTGTTCATCATAGGCACGACGATAATACGAATAGTTTCCGTCATATATACGAAGTTTTCCCTTCCCCAGCACAAAAGTCTTTTCACACACTTGATCAAGTACATAGCGATCGTGACTAATGAGTAAGTATCCGGAACGTGACTGGCGCAAAAAGCGACACAACCATTCCCGTGCTTGTAAGTCTAAGTGGTTGGTTGGTTCGTCGAACAAATACATATCCGCATCTTGGAGCAATAACTTCGTCAGCACCACGCGCATCTGCCAGCCAACACTCAGCGTCGACACCGGCATTTCATGACGTTCCTGCTCAAAACCAAGCCCCACCAAAACCTTACGCGCTTGAGACGATTTGCTGCCATAGTCATGAGCAGCAAGGTCTGCTTGCAACGTTGCATACTCATCACAATCCATTTGCCCCGCACGCTCCAGCTCACGCGATCGAACGTGCCACTGGCCAAGTTCACCATAGGCAAGCATGGTTTCGTCAAAAATTGAATACTGCGACTGCAACACTACTTCCTGCGGGAGATAGGCTACTCGCATGCCAGAGGTAATCTGCACCTGCCCACCGGTCAGCTTTTGCTGCCCTGCAATTACCTTGAGAAGAGTCGATTTGCCGGCGCCATTAGGACCGACCAGTCCTATTTTTTCATCTTCTTGGATCAACTGAGTAATATTATTAAAAATAGTTTGCTCACCAAAAACGAGCGATAGTCCTTGTAAACGAATCATGTTGTATCTCTAATGGTTTTCTTAAAATCTCATGCTACGCTTGGTAACACTTTTTAACGACGAACGAACCGTACGGTTCCGCTGCATACCAATTTTGGTAATAAGCTGGTAAAAGAACTCGCGATCGACTGCTTTTACCACCGCTTGCTCATGTGCTTCCGCCAGAACAACTGGGTACCCACCCCCTTTCTCTGCCTGATCAAGAGCGACCCGGCATACGCGAGCAACAAAGCGCTCATCCTCAGCAACCCAGGCAGGAATCTCAAGTCGCACGATTTCTGTGCCAACATTAAGATAGAAAAACCAAGGCTTTAGATAAGCTGGATAATCAGCTGAAATATGTGAAGAAGTAGCAAAAAGAGTGCTTCGCTGGCCCGGCTCCAAGAGCTGGCTCATCAGATGGGCATCAACCAGTGAATCTATTATTTTGCAGGGAAAGGTATCATAAACCGCATGGCACGGGGCGCAATTGGCTACACTAAACCGACAGAGCCCCAGCTTTACTAAGCTCATGACCTCTCGGCTCTTAGGCATACTAATATAACCGGCGCAGACCATTTTTCTCTCATACAATGCGTTAAGTTGCTGTAAATATTCATTCATGAAATAAGTGCGAACTTCAGTTGTTTTTCCCTCGAGCATCCAAAAAATAATGGTACCATCAATAAGCACCACCGACTCAGTATCAGTTAGTTTTTCTGATTCAACAACCGCGCGACTTAGCTCACGCGCTTCACGGAGCAAATCAACGGTGTCGACAGAAACGGCCTCAGTGCCTGCCGCAAAATCGGTAAATGGGCAAACCTCAGGATCTGAAAAAAAGTCCACAGAACTTTCATTACTATAGGTAAATCGGGCACCGCCAACGTTTAACAGAAAGCATCCTGCTCCGGCAATGTGGCGATCGGGATAGACCTGCGAGCCATCAACCGCCAGCACAGAATAATCTGATGCCGGTTCGTAAAGATAAAAATCGCATAAATTACGCTGCCATGACGGCACCAGAAATGAAGCTTCCGCATCACGAGCCCGCGCCTCAAACGTTGGGTCAGCTGCAATGCGGCGATACATCGCTACTGCAGCACTCAAGGTCTGGGTTACATCAGGAAAAAGCTTCTCGGAAAGCTGCTCCAAAGATACAGCAAGTTTTAATCGGTCTAACATAAGATACAACAATCTAAATCGAAGCGTGGGGTACTCAGGCGCAATCCTAACCAACAATCACAGATAAAGCAAAGAGGGAACCGCATTATATACAGTTCCCTCTTTGATACTTATAAGCGCTCAAAGAGCGCGGTAACTCATTTATTACTCAGCTTCTTGCTCAGCCGGCTTCTTAGCGAATGGCTTACGTGCACCAGCGCCGCGATTGTCACGCGAGAAACGCGGACGCTCACTGCGCTCGAAACGTGGACGATCCCACGGACCTTTGTCCACAAGTGCATCTACAAACGGAGCACGTGAGCGGTCACCAAATGACTTTCTTTCACCGAACGGACGAGCTGGACGGTCACCGAAGGGACGCGCTGAGCGATCACCAAAGGGACGCGCTGGGCGGTCGCCAAAGGCTGGACGGTCACCAAATGACTTTCTTTCGCCGAACGGACGAGCCGGGCGATCACCAAATGCTGGACGGTCGCCAAAAGGCTTTCTGTCACCAAACGATTTACGCTCACCAAACGAACGAGCCGGGCGATCACCAAATGCTGGACGGTCGCCAAAAGGCTTTCTGTCACCAAACGGTTTACGCTCACCAAACGAACGAGCTGGACGATCACCGAATGAACGGGATGGACGCTCTTCACGCTCGAAAAAGCGCTGCTGCCCTTGGGCATCGCCACCTTCGTCATCAAAACGTTTCTTGCGATCACCAAACGGCTTACTGCTACGATCGCCAAATGGTTTACGCTCACCGAACGGACGAGCCGGACGATCACCAAAAGCTGGACGGTCACCAAATGACTTTCTTTCGCCAAATGAACGAGTCGGACGATCACCGAATGATTTACGTTCACCAAACGAACGGGCTGGACGATCGCCAAACGGCTTTCTTTCGCCACGATCTTCAAACGGACGATCTGAGCGTTCGCGACGACCACGAGATTCATCACGAGGCTTGTCAGATGAGCCTTCTGCAGCCATCTTTTCTACAATCGTTGAAGGCTTGCCAACACGATTTTCGATACGAACATCAGACTTCGCGCCATTTTCACCCATAAGGCGGGTAATGCAACGCCATTTTCCACCATCTTGACCAGTCACTAAGCTCACTGCGGTACCTTGGGCACCAGCACGACCAGTACGGCCAATACGATGTATATAATCTTCTGGACATTGTGGTAAGTCATAATTCACAACACACTCAATGTGTGGAATATCAAGGCCACGAGCCGCTACGTCAGTCGCCACCAGTACACGGCATTTGCCAGCACGGAATTCACGGATAACGCGCTCGCGCTTTGCTTGACGCAAGTCACCGTGAATTGCTTCAACTTCGTGTCCTTGACGACGCAAACGCACTGCAAGGCGCTCGGTACCAAATTTAGTTTTTACAAAAACAATCATAGTCCCTTGACGACTCTCAAGGAGCTCAAGAAGCAAGCCATACTTGTCTGATTCAATAGTTTTTAGAACTTCCTGCGTAATAGCTGCCATTGGCAAGGTAGTCGAACCAATAGCAATACGAACTGGATCTTGTAAATAGCTTCCCGCAACTTTTACAATTTCTGGCGCCATCGTGGCAGAGAACATCAATGTTTGACGTTTTTCCGGCAAATAGCGAACGATTTCTTGCAGTTGCACGGTGAAACCCATGTCAAGCATGCGATCAGTTTCGTCAAGAACAAGGAAATTAGTATTAGAGAGTGAAAGAGTGCGACGCTCAAGATGGTCATTAATACGACCAGGAGTACCAACCACGATACGTGCTTTGGCACTCAATTGACGCAATTGTTTTTGCATCGAATCGCCACCAATAAGAAGCGCAGTCTTGACGTCTGAATTTTTGCCTAAGAGAAGGCGAAGAGTATCGAGCACTTGGATAGCCAACTCACGAGTCGGTGTTAATACCAATGCACAGCTATTTGGCTGCGCAAGTATGTGTGCTACTAAGGGAATCCCGTACGCGGCTGTCTTACCAGTACCTGTTTGAGCAGAACCCAAAATATCGCTCCCCTGCAACGCAGGCGGGATAGTTTGAGACTGGATCGGTGTCGGGGTGTTGAATTGCATTGCTTTGAGTGAATGCAGGAGCTGCTCAGGCAGCCCCAGTGTGCTGAAGTTTTCCATAATTACTTTCTGTTTTTATGACGTTTAACGTTACAAAAGAGGAAAGTAGTTACCATGAAAACTGGAACGATACTCACCCCTACCTGGCGACCGTCAGGCAGCCGCCTCTGTACGACGATTTATTTAATTGACCGAAATTATCGGATTAGCCAACAACTTGCAGGTTAACCGCAGATGTTTTGCCCTTGCTAGTTGCAAGTTCGTAGCTTACTTTTTGGCCTTCTTGCAAAGATTGAATGCCAGCTCTTTGTAATGCGCTGATGTGCACAAATACATCATTACCACCTTGTTCAGGTTGAATGAAGCCAAAACCTTTGGTTGTGTTGAACCATTTTACTGTACCGATAGACATAGTAGTTAACTCCTTAGAGGCGCCGCACTTAAAGCACGTAGAACGCAATTGCATGTATTAAAATAGATCTTTTGCGGGCCACACTTGTTCGACGCCATCCGGCGCTGATTGCGTTTTCACGCTAAAAAACCTAGCACAAGCTTAAAAGAACCCCCAGGAATGTCAATCTATTTTTTAATCTACCAGTATGGTGTGGCGAGCCAAGCTCCTTCACAAATGCTAAAACTTGGCGCAGACTAGCCAAGCGCCCACCATCCATCCAAAAGGAACCCCCATGAAAAAATCATATAAGTACCTCGCCGTCCGCTCCCTTCTGGGAGATCTTACTGCCGTTTACGAAGATGACAGCCTCTGCTTCCTTGGCTTTGGTGAAAAAGCTGCTAAAGAAGCCGCTGCTACCTGGCCAGAAGCTACGTATGAAAATAATCATAAGCTCTTATGGTCGCTACTCTCGCAGCTTGAGAACCGCACCGCATCAAGCCCACTTCCACGGGGTGGCACCCCATTTCAGCGCGAAGTCTGGCTCGAACTGACCAAAATACCCTACGGCACCGTTACCACCTATCAGCACATAGCAGCTCAAATCGGGCGACCAAAAGCAGTCCGCGCCGTTGCCAATGCCATTGGGCGCAATCCAATTTCCATTTTTATTCCGTGCCATCGAGTCATTGGCAGCGACGGGACGCTCCATGGCTACCGCTGGGGCGTAGAAATTAAAGAGAAGCTCCTCGCTCGCGAGAAAGAGCTAGCACAAAACCCCTATTGATAAAAGGTTTTTACTGTACTAGGATAGTCCTGTGAGCGGCTACCGTACCTAGCCGCCTGCTGTTAATTATTTTATTTTAATTTAACGGAAGGACGTTCCCCCATGAATTTCTTAGACATGTTAGAACGCTACAAACCAGCGAGCGAACAAGAACGGGTATATCGAGACAATACTATACAATTTCTCTATCTTCACCGGAAAGAGGCGTTCAAACGCGCCCACTACAGAGGACACTTTACCGTTTCATTCTTACTACTCAACAAAGACAAAACTAAACTTTTGCTTATCCGCCAGCCTGGTGAACTCCAGTGGAGCGCGCCAACTTTTTTCGTGAACAACCAGCGCGATCTGATGGGTTTTGCTCAAGAAAGCGCCTGCACGCTAACCGCAACGTCAGCCATCGAGCCAGCAGTACCTGCTGTTTTTGATGTGCATGTAGAAAAAAATGTTGCACCAGCCGACTCGTTCTACGAAACCAAGCGGCATATGATAAGTTTTCTTCTCAGAACCACTGAAGAAGAGGCGCCATGCAGCGGCAATCGGATCTATTACGAACTCCGCTGGTTTCCTCTCAACGAACCAATACCATCGGGCGACCCAAGACTTACCAATTTAGTCCAAAAGTGCCGCACACTGGTGGGATGCGTTCTACCAGCACGAAAAGCACAAAAAAAAGAATCGGCGCCCACACCGGCTTCGCGCAAGCACATTCCGCTACCCAAAGATGCTTTCCCAGACAATCAGGAGCCCTCTGCCTAATTGCCACAATCATACCAGCTATGGTATAAGCCCAGCCTTATTATAAATCGAAAGGCATTCCAGTATGGAACTTTTAACGCTCCTTAAGCGGTATACGCCGTCTGATGAAAATGAGCGCATGGCGCGTGAAATAACAATTCAATTTGTGGAAGAAAACAAACTGGCCTTTGAGCGATCGCTCCTTTTTGGACATGTCACCGCCTCAGCTCTCTTGCTCAATAAAGAAAAAACACAATTCTTGTTAATGCATCACCGCAAACTCAACAAGTGGTTTCAAGTCGGCGGACATTGCGATGGCGACCATGATACGCTTCGTGTCGCAATAAAAGAAGCAACGGAAGAATCTGGCATAGACAAAGTAGAACCACTTTCAACAGAAATTTTCGATATCGATGTTCATGTAATCCCACAAAACAAAGGGATTCCCGCTCATTTCCATTTTGATGTACGGTACCTGCTCAAAACAAGTGAGACTAATGAATTAGTTATTAACAGCGAATCACAAGCGCTCCGTTGGTTCTCGTTTGATGAAGAACTACCAACGGCCGAAGAATCGGTACTCCGTATGATTAGAAAGTGCCGCGCATCACTGTGATTTCTTCCGCACTGTCCGCAGCGCTCGTGCAACAATTTTTCTGGTTGTTTCACAATTGTTCGCTTCAGCACTCCATCGCTCACACAGAGTGCTAACCCACAAAGGATGTTGCTTACTTGCATCATTCAGCCAGTTTGCTACCGACAACTGCACATACCGAGCAGGATCGGCTTTAACCGTACACAATAACGTCTCCGCCAACCAAGGCTCATTGCGCAATGCCTGAATATGACTGCACCACACACCGCGTGGTCGCGTAATCTCAATGGCGTACCGGCGAACACGTTCAGATTCATGTTCTGCCCAAGGCTGAAGTAAAAGAAGTCCAACAGAAAGATCCGATGTAAGGCTTGGCCGAATAGCCATCCAAGCCCACTCACGTACGCCAAAATGCGTATCGTTTGCAAGCGGACGTATGAGCTCTAATTGCTTTTCTAAAGGAAGCTTTGCCAGCGGCGGCATATAGCAAGCCATACTCCGCAACGTATCCGATTGATGTATTTTAAATTCTTCAAACGCCGCCATACCATGCTGCCTGTATACTACTTCAGCATAGCCACTCATCCGTTTTACTATCCCGAGAGTAGCAATGTAAGGATCAAGCTCAATGTGTGGATATATGGTGCGAATTAACACCGACATATCAACAGCAAGAGCCTCAACTAAATTAGCAACCTCTACAACTCCATCGTTGAGAGCCTGCCGGCGAGCAGGGTCAATGCTCTGTACTGTTTTTGTTGCCATCACTACCACGCAACTAAGAAGTGCGACGAGCTATTGAAGCAAGAAAGAAGGTGCGACCAAGAAATACACCAGGAACAAAAGTCCCAATAAGAGCGGACAGGCATTGCCACATTTGTATATCTGCCGGCCACACAATGCCAGAAATACCAAAGGCTGTTTTAAGAGTAAAGATAGTAAGAACAAGCGTCAGTGTTGCACACTCTCCTGCAAGTTCAAAACGTAACTTTGGGAATACGCGCAAAATGTGCGGTCGCAACACGGAGCCACCGACAGCCAATCCGGCAAGAAACGTCAGCACTGTCAACAACTGATATTCGTGGGAAAGAGACAAAACCAACGGCATCTGCAACGCTAAGAGCATTAAAGGAATAATAAAAGCAATTGGCAGCCACACAAGACGTGGCTTGAGCGCGGTAAGTCCACCAATTAAAAGATATAAAAAGAGTAATGGAAACCAATATGGCAAGTTCTTAAAATATACAATAGCAGCTTCGAACATACAGTTCCTTTACAATAAATTTAGAAAACCAAAATGGGCAGACGCCTGACAGCGGGTCATCCGCCGACGCGGCGCTTTACACCCGAGGCCTTAAAGGCCGGGAGCGTAGCATCACCGCAATACATTTGCAATGCGTTAGAGAAACGGCTATTCTCCGAGGCACTTTTCCCATAAGGATACACAACCATGCGCATTCTACCTTTCATATGGATGACCACCAAACCATTCCACCGCTATTTGGCCGTTTCCATTACTAACTCTTTTGTCTATGCAAGCATTTTGATTG
The DNA here is from genome assembly GCA_964429275.1 of uncultured Pseudomonadota bacterium. Taxonomy (GTDB): domain Bacteria; phylum Babelota; class Babeliae; order Babelales; family JAUPTZ01; genus JAUPTZ01. The sequence continues at coordinate 394,517 of CAYSBJ010000001.1, read as the reverse complement.
GCCTTCCGTACCTTGTAAAACAACTCATTAACGCCGCCCAAATGCCAGATGTACCGCAACTTGTTTATTATGGCGCTCTCGCTATTGCGGCCGAATTCTTCGTCGGCATGAGCTGGCGCTTTCAAGACTGGGCTATGCTCAAATTTGAGCCCCCGTACCGCAGCTATGTCTCAAAAATTATTATGGAACATTTTATGCTCCAGCCCTACCGATTCTTTCAGAATAATTTTGCTGGATCTCTTGCCGCAAAAATGGGTGACGTTGCTCTTTCGCTGCCCAAAATAATATCAGTCTTTATCAGCAGCATGATAATTAATGCGGTAAGCATATGTTTCGCCATTGCTATGATGACGCAAATCAGCGGATGGCTTGCGCTAGGACTTGTATGCTGGACGCTACTTTTTGTCTCCTGCTCTGCCCTCACACTCAAGCAATTTGATCACCTCGCAACTGCATCTGCACGCGCCGGCTCACGCGTCACCGCGGTATTAGTAGATGCACTTACTAATATGCTGCCCGTACGTTTGTTTGCCATGCAGCAAGAAGAAGCAGACACGATCGCGGCAGCACAAGAAGCATACACCATCGCAAACCGAGCGCGTCGCTGGTTTAATCTAAAACTTGAATTTGCTCAAGGAATGACCTACTGGGCATTCCAAGGCTTCTGTACGTTTATACTCGTCCGCATGATGCTCAATCATCAAATTACCCCAGGCGACTTTGGCTTGGTACTCGGCATTAACATTGCAATTGAACGCGAGCTGTGGGGACTCAACACCAAGCTGCGAGATTTTTTTGATCAGTGGGGAATGGTAGATGCAGCACTTGAAACTATTTACACGCCTCTTGAAGGCCAAGATGCCCCGAATGCAGTACCCCTTAGAGTCACCAACGGCGAGATTGTTTTTGACAAAGTACAATTCAGTTACCCTGGTACAGAAGCATTATTCCAGAATAACTCCATCATTATACCAGCAGGACAAAAAGTAGGACTGGTCGGCTACTCCGGAAGCGGAAAGTCGACCTTTGCAAGTCTTATCTTGCGGCTCTATGAACTTACGGGCGGTCGCATACTCATTGATAACCAAAATATTGCAGAGCTCACGCAAAATTCATTGCGTGAGGCCATCGCCTTTGTTCCGCAAGAAGCATCTCTCTTTCACCGCACCATTAAAGAAAATATTGCATACGGTCGAGCATACGCCACGACTGATGAAGTACTTGCGGCTGCACGTAAAGCGCACGCCCATGATTTTATTATGCAGCTCCCCGATGGCTACGAAACCATTGTCGGTGAGCGTGGCGCAAAACTTTCTGGCGGGCAACGCCAACGAATTGCGTTAGCTCGCGCATTGCTCAAAAAAGCCCCTATCATGATTCTTGATGAAGCAACCGCCCAACTCGACTCAGCAACAGAATACGCCATCCAACTGTCACTTGAAGAATGGTTTCAGTCTCCCGCCACGACCCTCATCATCGCCCATCGCCTTTCAACTTTACGCGCTATGAATCGTATTTTGGTTTTTGACAAAGGCAAGATTGTGCAAGACGGATCGCATGCACAACTCTTGGCGCAAGGAGGGCTCTATCGCCTTCTGTGGAACGCACAAATAAACGGATTTCTACCAGAGGAACAAAAATGAAGGTTCTTTCTTTTATCTCTCTCGTCACGAAGCCATTCAAAGGCCTGCTCACCCTCTCAGCAGCAGGCACTGTAGCTACTGCTGGCTGCATAATTTATCAATCAATTCTCATCAGAAACCTCATCAATGCCGCGTACGCGAACGACACAAGCGCTCTCGTTTACAACGCAATTGCGTTTGGCATTCTGAACATAGTTGAAGAAAACGCTATTCGACGAATTGATATGTGGACAGAAATACAGTACGTGCCGGCCCTGCGTAACACAATTACCCAAACATTATTTGCACGGTCATGCCGTCAACCCCATAGTTTTTTTCAAGACAATTTCGCTGGTGCTTTAACCGCAAAAGTCGTCGACTGTGTTACCGTCATTCCCACAATGATCGATACCGTACTCGATGGCTGGCTTTTGGGTATTACGCTGGTTGGCAGCACTATTATCATGATATACCAAATAAATCCGTGGATGGCCCTTGCGCTAGCCATCTGGATAACTTTCTTTCTTACTGTGTCGTTCCTTACTCTCTCGCGCCACCAATCCCTTACTCTCGCCGCACGCGCCGGAGTGAAAGTTGTTGCCGCGCACGTTGATGCTATTACCAATATGGTCAATGTGCGCCTGTTTGCACGACAGCAAGAGGAGATGCGCATTATTGAAAAAACACATACCGATTACACAAAGCTATCACAAGATCGCCGTTGGTTTGTACTCAAAGTAAATATCGTACAAAGCCTCAGCTTTTGGATCTATCAAACAGCGTGTACCATTATTTTAATAGCGCTGCGCGCAAAAGGACAGATTACTCCCGGTGACTTTGGCTTAGTCCTGAGCATCAATATCACTCTTATAGACCAGCTGTGGCGACTGAGTGAACAAATGCGCGATTTTTCCGATGATTGGGGCAAGGTAGAACAAGCGCTTGAAACTTTTTATTTGCCGCTCACGGTACAAGACGCACCAGAAGCACGCAGTCTTCAGAAAACTGATGGTGCAATTTCCTTTCAACATGTCCGCTTTGGCTATCATCCGGACAAACTCATCTTTGACCGTCTGACAGTCGACATACCAAGCAAACAAAAGGTCGGTCTCGTCGGCTATTCGGGCAGCGGCAAAAGTACATTTGTGAATCTCCTCCTGCGCCTCTATGACTTGAGTGACGGCTGCATTCGCCTTGATGGGTATCCGATTGCACAGGTAACCCAAGATTCCCTCCGCCAAAAAATCGCCTACGTACCGCAACAACCATCGCTGTTTCATCGCACTATTCGTGAAAATATCGCCTACGGCAATCCACATGCAACGATGGAAGACATTGAAGCCGCAGCACACAAAGCAGCTGCACATGAATTTATTACAGCGCTCCCACACGGATACGAAACGCTGGTCGGGGAGCGAGGCACAAAACTCTCTGGTGGACAGCGCCAACGAATTGCATTAGCACGCGCCCTTCTCAAACATGCCCCTATCTTGATACTTGATGAGGCAACTTCCCAACTTGATACAATGACAGAACGCTCAATTCAGTCGGCACTTACAGAGTTTTTTGAAAACTCAAAAAAAGAAGGCGACAAAGAAAAAACACAAACGACCATCGTTATTGCCCATCGCCTCTCCACCTTGCTCTATATGGATCGTATTTTGGTGTTTGATAATGGCGTAATCGTACAAGATGGCACTCACGCAGAACTCAGTGCGCAGGATGGGCTGTACAAAACGCTCTGGGAAACACAACAATATTCACATAAGGAAGTAAGCATATGATCATTGATGGAATAGATGTAACAACTCTCTTAAAGGCACGTGAAAAATTTGAAGAGTACCGCCAAAATATTAAAACTGAACGTGATGAACTTGCAGCCATTCAAACCTTTGAATTCTGTTTTGAGCTTACTTGGAAAACAATGCGCCGATTACTTGAAAGCCGTGGTGAGATCACAAATTCGCCAAAAGCAACTCTACGATCAGCAGCCCAGGAAGGATTTATAACTGACCCAGAACTCTGGTTCACTTTTTTAGTCCAACGCAACCATACAGTACATTGTTATAATGAGGAAGTAGTAAGCCATGTTATAAAAATAATGCCACAATTTTCCCAAGCATTAGCCAGCTTCCTTACGCACATTGGAGCGCTACAGTGATACATCTAGAGCTCCGCCACTTTGAGATTATCAAAAATATTCTTGCCAAATACCCGTATACATTTTACGTATTTGGCTCCCGCGCGAAAGGAACCCACAAGCGCCTTTCAGACCTAGACTTGTGCTACTTCGATGAAATACCAAATCTAGTAATCAGCGACTTGGAGGAACAATTCGAAGAATCAGACCTGCCCTTTACGATCGACCTCGTTAACTGGCACCATTGCAAACCAAATTTTCAGGAGCTCATCAAAAAAGATCTCGTAAAATTTGAATAGCAACAGCTATCGGTCGTGCTCCATCAGCGTCGGCTCATCCAAAATTGCCATAATTCGCGTAGCACAATACATGCAATTGCGTTTATCACCAGCTGATTTCACCAAAATACCGAGTTCTTCGAGCGTTTCAATCGCACGTTGTGCCGTTGTAAACGCAACAACATACTCCTCAGCAACAAGCTTTGCGCTCAATAAGCAACAACATAATCAGCAACCGGCCCATGCGCCCATTACCATCAATAAACGGGTGAATGGCTTCAAATTGGTAATGCCACAACGCTACATGCACCAATGGTGGCAACGTCTGGTCATGGATAAACGATTCAAAATCTTGTAGTGGTTTATTTTCGATTTTGTCAAACTTTGAAAATTAGTGTGCCATCTCTGGGATGATAATGAAAATAAGAAAACCACTTAATTAGCGACAACAATAAGTTTCGAAAATAACACCACCAAAAGCACTCACCTACCGCTCATAAAGATGACACTCAATTTTCGAAAGTGCTCAACCACGAAAATAAGCCCCTTACAGCGCCCGCCCCAACATTGCCCGCGCAATAACTTCAAATGAGGTCTCATCAATCTCTAAAAAGCCATACCGAAAAGCCATGCCCCACGATTGTTTATTCCGAATAAAAGGCAATTCAGGAAGTAATGGCACAATATCAACTGCACGCGCCTCTTCAAAGTAGGCTACATTACGGCGAAACGGCTTGAATCCTGGGAATTGTTCCACCTGATACGGCGCATCATCAGTTACAACGCCAATCGCTGTGAACTGCTTGCATGCAGCAGGCTCATCCATAACAAGCTTCGGCGAATAATAAATAACAATGTCTCCTTTGCGCAGCCGGGTAGCCGGTGACGACTTGCCATGACAGAACTGACAAATACCAATCTTCTTTCCATTCTGCACATGCTCCTTGGAAGCCACACCAATCCAAAACCGCCTACTCTTCTCCATCATCGCCTCCGGCTACTAATTTGTTAAACAAGGTAATAAGCATCTGCTCCTCATGTGGTGCTACACTGCCAAAAAAGAGTGCATCCGCCGCCTCAACAAGCGGCACAATCTGTTGCACCAACACCTTACCCTCTTCGGTTAACTGCATTGTTTTGGCACGCAAATCTGTTCCATGGCCACTACGAGATACCAAGCCTCGCTCGGTCAGCGCCTTAAGTGATTTTGATACATTCATTTTGTCTAGCTTTGACCACGTAGCTAAGTCGGCTTGCGTCGGCTGGTATTCATGGGCGCACAACCATAATAAAAGGGCCATAATCACAAACTGGGAGTGTGTAAGCCCAAAGCCTTCGAGTGCTTTCTTAATATGGCGCTCCCATAACGTCGTCGTTTGCCAGAGTAAAAACCCCGGGCTGTCTTGCGGCTTTTCAAAGCCAAAAGGAAGCTTAGCCATCTATCCCCCGTGCTTGTTGTATAAGCGCTTCCGTCTCTGCAGGCACACTCGCCGCCACTCCCTGCGCTACCAACTTAATCCAGAGCCAGCGCAATGGGCCGGTAACCACCAACGTGTTGGTTATCTTTAAGCCTTCAGGGGTTTCCTCTAGCGCATGAGTGTCATACATCTTGGCCCCAAAAAAGCTGGTACAATCCGTGAATGAAATGAACTCATTAATCTCGGTAATATCTATTTTGACCGGCTTCATACCTTTTGGCTGCAGCATGAAATGACTGCCAACCGCAAATGGCCCCTGCAACACGCAAGAAACCAAATCATCATGCCATCGCGGCCAGTTATTAATATCGGTCCAAAGGCGCCAGACTGCCTCTTTTTTGACGTTAGGGTAGGTTTTAGTAAACGTTTGTTTCCACATAAAATTCCTTAGATTAAGGTGATATTGGTAAACAAAGTTACTAAATATGAACAGTTTTAGCAAAAACTTGTCTCATTCTTTTGGAGCCACTATCAAAAGCAGACGGCGGACGCCGTGTGGGCAATAGCGCTATATTCAAAATAAGCAGACAGCGTAAGCTGTCATTGCGAGAAACAAAGTAACAAAGCAATCCAGTCAACCTATGTAAGGATGATTTTCCTAGATTGCCGCGCTGCGCTCGCAATGACGGGTAGACAGGCGTCTATAGACTTATTTTGTCTTCTCAGGACATTCCTCGCCGCTATTTCCCTGCCCCGGTCCCTCGGCGTAACCGGCTATAATAACTCCATAAGCGCTTCTCGCCGGTCTGTGCCTCATGCACGATCGCCCGGAAAAGATCGAGCATACAAATGTTCTGCTTGCGGCCAGTAATCTCCTCAAGCCGCCAAAACATTTCCTCTGGATCCTGCTCTGAGAGTTGCGCAATACTGGTAATGCCAAGTAAAAGTAAATCTCCCAGCGTGGCCGACCCAACATTACATAGTGAGCGCAGTTCGTGGTCGTTTTCTATTCGTGGGCGTTTCATAACCATCCTTTGTTTTTATTTCAAAATAAAAAACCTTTAGTTCGTTCTCAAGTCGCTCCAAATCTGCTGTCGATTCACCTTTTGATTTTTTAGCACTAATAAGCCACTGCGCCGCACGCAAATGAATAAATACCCAGCTTTGCTCTTCGGCAGAACAGCATATGCCAGCTGTTACGAGTTTTTTAAGCCACACAATCTTTTTTTCTGCCGACCGCAATAACAATTCCCCCAGTCGGCAAAGCTCCTCCCGACATTTAATGATGATACACCGCGGTAAACGGTGCTCTTTCCCTGCCGCCCTCGCAAAGCATACAAGCCCTGCTGGTGCGCATTCCACATACTTTTCGCTCACAGCAACAATTGCTTTGCAAAACATCTCAAACAACTCTTCATTATCCCCGCCTGCTAACGCCTCTGTTGTCAGTCGCTCCAAATGACTATCCATCAAACTCACAATGTGCCCCAATACTCGTGCAGCAAAAGTAGGACTAGCAACTCCCACATAATCCACAAAAACAGCAAGCTCTTTGAGTAAGTCAGAAGTAGTAGTAGTCCTTGACTGTAGCTGAGCTCTAAACTTTATCCACCTTTTTTCCAGCTTTCCCAGAGTAGCCACCTCCACATTTACATCAGATCGGACAATGCTATCAGAGCATTGCCCTGGAGCAGCGACGACACTTGAGCGCTCAATAAACTCCTGCAGCGCTGGCCAATGCGCATCAGAAGCATGCACTCCTACACTCCCCAAAAATAACCCCACTACGATGAAAATACACCGATATCGCATAAAAACCATTCACCCCCTAACACACTAATAATGCCCATACCTTACCAAGAGAACAAAGCGATGTTAAGTCAACCTATTGCAATCTCCCGTCACCCACTCTTACACTACCTAGGCACAAGAAAAGGATGGAATACGAGATGAAAAAATATATCACACAACTCACCGATCGACGGGTTGCCACCGTCATTATTGCCACCGCACTTCTTTTGAGCGCATTTGGCGTTCGCTACTGGTTTGACCAGGCCACTAACAACATTCCTGACGTGCCGCTGCAAGAAAAAGAAGCATGGATGACCGTACTTGTTCACGGCTCTTTTGCCACCACACTGGGACTCATTAGTGTTTTCAATGTCATCAAAGACAAAATGCGGAAAACCAATTATAAAAAAATGACACGGCTTATGCGTAACGACCCATTTTTCTACCAAATGCAGCCACTGCAAGAACTCGGCCTTAAGCCACTCGAGCCCACCTTCGATCCGCAAGGAATGACGCACAAACATGCCGCCTTTCCTATCAGCGCTGCATACCAGGTTATGAACGAAATCGCACATAACGAAAAGGAAAAAAACTATTTTTATACCTTTGGGTGGAGTGGACTGGTCAGCCAAGCACGGCGACGCAAGGAAGCTCTCAAGCTCTATCTGGCGCTGATGGAAGAATATGCGACACTCAAAGCACGAGGAATTAATCCAAAGATTCGTCTCATTGCCCACAGCCATGGCGGCAACCTCATCCTCAATACCGCCGGCATTCATGAACTTCTGCAAAAAGGAATCGAGAATGAGCCAACAGCCGATCGCTATCCGGATGCCGACCACCTCGCCAGTATGACGCAGCTGCACGCAGTACTCAAAGCTCAGAATGCTGCCCATACCGTTGCCCCATTTCATATAGATGAACTCGTCCTGCTTGGCACCCCTATTCAACCAGAGACGCTCGCCTTCTTCCTCTCCCCATTCTTTAAAAAGATTTATAACATCTACTCTGATGATGACATCATTCAAAGTATGGATTGGGTAAGCACCCGCCGTTACTATTCAGAAAAGAGAGTTGCCCTAACCCCTATTAGCACTCACCAACCAACTATTATCCAGGTAAAAGTTACGCTCAACAAACCGGTCAACGAAGAGCCAACAGAACCGGTTATTCGCCCACAAGACCCAGCGCCGGCGGAAACTGACCAATCCAAAGCCATGGGAACCATTAAAGATACTATTCATACCTTGTGGTCACGCATCTTTGGTGCGCGCAAAACCAAAGCAGCACTCGACCCGCTACACAAAGAATTTTGGTTCATGGGATGGAAAGCACGTGATCAACAAATACTTGCGCAACAACACATTCAACCATATCCGTATGCCATTTTCCTGCCGTTCATTCAAAAATTGATTACCAAGCTTCCCGACGCTCATGACGTTGATATTGTGCTGAAATTTAAAGCCGACCGCATCAGCCTAAGCGCTTACCATCACGGCAGCAGCGAAAAGCGTAAGAAAATGTATATAAATTCAGCCGTTCTCAAAGAGCTGCAGCAGCACGCTCAAGCGTGGAGACCAGAGAACATTACCCCATCCCATGAGATGGAATTATTACATCGCTACAGCCAAATGCTTGGCACCTAACAAAACAATCGCCTTTTTTGGATAACATTGTATCCTATGCCCGTTCTCGATCATCACCATCGCAGTGAACGGCCTCCGCCGTCGACGCGTGAAACGTGTTGTGGTTATGATCATTGTCTATACAGCTGAGGGAGATTGGCATGACACGGTTACGCACCATACTATTGATTACCGCGACGGCAGCATTTTTTGCATGCTATGCACCGGAGCTCACTGCAGAAGCAGGAGAGCATCCAACAATTAATGAAATAACCATCACCGGCAATACACTCATCCCCACCGCTACTATTCTCCATCGCCTTCCGTATCGCCGCAGCGGCTCTTTTGACCAAACACAGAGCACACGAGCCATCAACGCCATCTACAATCTAGGAGCGTTTGAACAAGTTATTATCGAAAAAGAATTGCGTGATGACGGCACCGTTGATCTCTTTATAAACATCACAGAAAAGCCAGCGTTGGCTGCTGTCGTATTTGAAGGCAATAAAGGATTGAGCACCAAAAAGCTTGAAGAAATTATTGACCTCAAAAATCTCCATGCCATCAACCAAGAAACGGCTGATCTTCTTGCCGTTAAGATTCGCAAAGAATACCAAGCGAGCGACTACCATGACGCAGACGTTGTAGCAACGGTTACCAAAGACCCAGAAAATCCACAGCGCGCCTCACTCCTTTTTGCCATTGATGAAAAAGTAAAAAGCCATATCAGGCACATTGACTTTATCGGCAACACAATCATCCCATCTCGTCTCTTACGCAACTCTATTCAAAACCGCGAAGTGTGGTTGTTTGGCTTCCTCAATGGCGCAGGAAAATTTGATGATAGTGCCTTAGAACTAGACAGAGAACGAGTGCGTGCTGCATATGCGAATCGTGGCTATTTTGGTGCTCGGGTGACCGATGTGCAAGTCACCCGAACACCGGGGGACTCCGCCATTGATCTCTTGTTCACCATCAGCGAAGGCCCCTGCTTTACCGTAAAGGAAATTGATATTGCTCCTGACGCAGCAGTGCCACATCGTATTGTACGCCACCTACTCACCCTCAAGCCAGGTGACACCTACAAGCAGTCAGAGATTCATAAAATGATGGAATCTATTAAGAAATTATACGGTGAATACGGCTTTATTGATGCATATGTATCACCGCAAGTAATCCCCGACACGGCCACAAATACTATTTCCATCACCTTCCACGTGGAAAAAGGCAGCCAATGGCGCTTGAACCGCGTGCTCATTACCGGCAACCAACTGACCAAAGATGCAGTCATCCGTCGCCAGTTCGTACTAGAAGAAGGCGGGCCTATCACCAGCACTGCGATGGAAATATCAAAAAACAATGTGGAGCGCTTGGGCTACTTTGACCGCGAGCAAGAAGGAGTCGAATGGAAAAAACATAGGCTCGATAAAGACTTGCTTGATCTAGAATTAGCTGTCAAAGAAATCCCTACCCGTTCATTCAATATTGGTGTGGATTTTGGTGCCAGTCAGGCAGACCAAAATGGCGGATTAAAGGGAGTTATTAGCGCTGATCTCCGCAACATGTTTGGCCATGGTTGGGATACAGGCTTTAAGATTTCTGGCGGCAAAGGTAATTTTGGTGAATTTGCACTCCACGTAAGCGACCCGTACATAACCAATAATCTTTCTGGATACATGAGCATTTCCTATCGCAAAACTCTCTATGATCAATGGAAATGGATTGTGCCTTCACCACGTGAAGAAGTAATCGGGGCCATAGGTCGCCTCGGCACACTGCTACCAACACCTGATCGCTGCACCCGCATGTATGTTGAAAGCGGCGTAGAACGCATCAGCAACAATGCCTATGATACCTCAACTGGCACCCCCCAAAAGAAGTTCGAAATTCGTGGCGCCGACGTGCGCGACAAGCCACGCCTAGAATCACTCGTCAATCAAAAGCTGCAAGCTGGCACGCTGCAGTGGGTTGGCCTTGATATTGTAAAGGATACCCGTAACCACCCTGCGTATCCAAACGATGGCTATCACATCGCCTTTGCAAACAAATGTGCATTACCTGGCATCAATAAAACCTTCTCTTTCTACAAATCAACACTCGAAGCAAGCTGGTACACTCCGCTCATTGGCTATGACAGCCTCGTGCTTGGTCTTCACGCTAAAATTGGGGCAGTAGAACAAATTGGTCTGGGCGAAACAACGCTCAGCAAGATTCCATACCGAGAATTGTTCCACATTGGTGGCATGGAAAGTGTGCGCGGCTTTAACCAGTCGCAAGTCGGACCATCATGGGAATACGCAAACCCACTCGGCGGCAAGAAAATGGTACAAATGAATGCTGAACTTATTTTTCCATTCATGAGCAATCGCAATATGCGCGTACATCTTTTCTACGATTGCGGCTGCGCCTGGGACACACCAAAAACCGAAATTATTCGAGATAATATGCAACGGATTAAGCATGATAATTTCCACCTCCGTCACACCATCGGTGTCGGCTTAAATATTCTACAGCCACAACCAATCAAGGTTTCATTTGGTTATAAGCTTGACCGCAACAAACGGATTGGCGAAACGCCACATGAATTCCATATTGGTATGAATAGCGCGTTCTAACGAGCAATTTTCTGGTACGCCCCAACACTCCCAAGTGTCACGCCAGCACCAAGTGCCAAAGCACCGGCCAAAGCACGGACCTTTTCACCAAATGTCAGACCGGAGTCAGAACGCAGTGCGTCTACTACAAGACCAAGACGGCCCTGAGCTTTGCGCTGGCCACTGAGCAGTGCTACACCGGCTACGGTAAAGACAGCACCACCACCAAGTAACCAGGAGCTATAATCTTTTGGCTGCTTGCTATCCAGACTTAACGTTGCTGATGAAACTACTTCGGGCTGCTCAGTCAGTTGCGCAATAACCGCAGGATCGGCCGCTACAACATTTGGTGATGTAACTCGTTGCTTAGCCGGAGGAGTTGGCGTCCGATCACACACCACGTGTTCTGTAACTGGCTGAAGCACTCCAAAGCCTTGTGGCTCATCAATCGTGAGCACCGACGCTGTGATAGCTGTCGGCGACTCTGAGCGGCTGCTCAGTGATGAACAGCCACTCAACGTTGTCTCTTCAGGAATCGTTGGCAACTGAAATTTTGCTACGACCACGGCCTCGTCACGCTTCTTACGCTTTGGGCCCTGCGGCATTAACGGTTTAATCTGAGCACTCCGTGTCGCCGATGATTGTGCTTTTGGTGTCGCTACTGGTGAAATATGGGCTTCTAACATTGAAAGCACAGGACTCGTTGCCGGAATTGGTACTACCACCTCTGCAACCGGCTCTGCTACTGGCACAGCTAAAGGTATCGGCACAATTTTTGTATCTTCATCCCCTCTTTTCATAGCCTTTTGCGCAGCAGCTTGTTCTGCCAGCTGGGTGCTCTTTACCGCAGCAAAATTTCTCCAACGGCCAAATCCATCGATCAATTTATTTTGATCAGCTACCACAGACAGCCGCATCAGTTTAGACAACGCTTCGTTGCGCTGTCGAGCATTATCCACGGCGCCTTCGACGGCAACTGAAGTTTCGGCCACTGAATCCCGACTGACAGCAGCAGCCTCAATTCCACCTATCGGCTCTGCATTTTCCACTACATCAAAGCCAGCAAGCGCATTTGTTGCTTGAATATACTCTTCAGCAGAAGCACCAGTCACCAATAAAGGCAATTCACCAGAGAAAGTCGGAAGCTGGAAGTCACCACTTGATACGCTTTTTATTTCGCTTGAAGGCGATTGCTCACCTGCATAGGCTCGGCGCGCAAGCTCTCTAAGTCCAGGCCTTGTTCGCCGAAGCATAGCTTCTTTTTCGTGCTCATTAAATTTTTCCCACTGACTAAAGCCATTGACTAATGCATGGCGATCAACGGCCGCGACAAGCCTTTGCAGAATTGTTCGAACTCTTTTTCGCTTTCGTGCATTAGCTGCAAGCGTACATATAGCTTCTTTCTTCAATGCTTTATTTCTGTTGGCTGATATATTAGCACCAATGGATTTCAGCTTCTTCTGAGTATCTACTGCGCGCCTCCATTCCTTAAAAGTAGAAGTAAGGGCAGCCGCATTTCTCTTATCTGAAATCGCAGCAGCGACAGAAACCCTATCCCCAATCTTCTCAGATGCAAACTTCGCCCAGCTACTGATAGAGTTAAAAAGCTGGCGATTTGTGCTGAATTTTTCCGCAACGGCATGCTTAGCTTTTTGACTCTCTCTATTAGTGGCAAGAACCTGGAAAGCCTTATGCTTTAAAGCCGCACTTCTTTGCAGGTCCTTTCTACCAACAAACAGCTTTATCTTTTTCTTATTAAGCGCATTTTGATGCCAAGCGACGAAAACTTTTCGTTTAACTGCTGTATTTCTGGCAACTGACATCTGAGTAGCTTTAGAATCCAGATCCTTCTTTTCAGCTATCATGCTTTCCAACGCCTCAAATGCCGAAACTAAAGCAGCGCGGTCTCTCTTTGCTTTCTGCGCTTTAATAGAAGTCTCTTGCTTCTTTTTTTGAGCTGCAAGCTGCTGCCAACCCCGGAAAGCATTGCGAAACTGGCGCTTTGTGCTGAATTGTTCCGTCTCCTGGACAGTGGCGTGTTTAGCTTTTTGATCCTCAGCATATTTTGCCAAACGATTGAAGACGCTTTGCGTTAATGCACGTTTTCTGTTCACTCTTTGTTTAGCAATAGATGCCTTCTGCGCCTTTTGATTAACCGTATGCTGCCGCCAGGCATTGATGATTAATTTTTGCTGCGCCAAGGACTTCTCGGTCACTTTTGCATTAGCCGCCATACGAGCTTGAGCCATCGTTGCTTCTTTGACTAAAGCTGCCACTTCTTCATCACGCTTACGTTGTTCTTCTTGAATGCGCGCTAATCGTTCTACTTCCTTCACGCTCGCTGCTGTCGATTCCAATGCGTTCGCTGGTGTTGCCGGCGCTGAAATTGCTGGGGCTGCTCGCATCAAAGCCACTTCTGAGCTCAACGACGCCGATGCTGCGTCTGGAGATGCTTCTTTAGCGCGAGCCACTTCTTCCCTGCGCGCTATTTCAGTATCGCAATACCCGCTAAGACGGCTGATGAGATTGAAAGATTCTATGTAATTAGTTGCACGCCGCTCCGCAGCCGTTCCATATCCACCTACCTCAGGACGACCAAAATTGGCTGGCAGCTTATCCGCGACACTAGCCTTTTTCCCCGGCGTGTACAAATCAAAAGAATAGTCCGCCCAGAATGTATCGATTTCAGATTCTTCTTCAGGACTAACCCATCCATAACCATAATCCTTAACACGCCTCGCAGCCGCTGACAACTCAGAAAGCTCTCCATCAGACAACTTCACCAAACTTTTTGCATACTGCTCGGCCTCATTGGCCGCCATCACCGGCGCACCAAGCACCACCAAAAACAATAAAATCAGAAACTTTTTCATCGAGCCCCCCGTGTAGAAATATAAATACATTGCATAGGCAGAGTCCACCTCGCACCCCTATCTACTGTACATTATTTAGGCAAAAATGCTAGTACACCAACAAAAACAGGCCACTCCCACTGCCGGGAATGGCCTGTTACATCGTATCATTTAGGACACCAGACGAGGTATTAGTTACCCGCCGCTGCCTCATTCTTTTTCGTCGCCATGGTGTAAAGACCATGACCAGCTGCAAACGTACCCGCTGCTGCCGCTGCCAAAGCGCCAAGCACACGCAGAGCCGCCCATTTTTCCTTGCGCGTCAACGGTGTGTCCGACTTTAAGGGCGTAAACCGAGACTTCAAGCGGGAAAACAGTGCACCGCGTTCTGCTGGCGACACACTCTTGAAGATTGCGGTCGCAAGAGCCAAACCAAGAGCACCGCCGCCTACTTCCCACTTGCTATAATCTTTCTTCTCCGACTGCATTGTGCTTATAGCATCATTGGTCAAAACCGGTGGCGTCTTATCGCCAGCATTAGCGTTATTCCCGACGTTATTATCCACCGCAGTGACATCAGCAACATCGTTAGGCTTCGCAGAATTTGGCTCATTACCACCAGAAACAACATCATCAAGTCCAGGAGCAGTTACGTTTGTTGGAGAGTTTGATTGAGATGCTGCGTCTTTAAAAGAATCCTGGTCAGCATTACCCCACTCTTTAATAGGACGCAGTACTGACGGCGAGGTTTCAAAACCAGGTGCCAAATCAAATGGAGGCGCTACTACTTCTTTAGATTTTTCCGGCTCAACCGCTACGTTAATACTACCTTCTTCCTGCGCTACAGGCTTAACATTAGCGGGATCTGTCGGCAAACCTAATGCTCCCCTCACAAAACTATCGGGCAAACGGCTTTTAGCATGCTCACGGGCAGAGAGCCTTGGCGCGACAGGAGCATCTACAAAAAGATCAACCCCAAGCTTATTCGCTAGGGCTTGAATGCTTTCTGGTTGCGCATACTTCTGATTATCTGCCGAACTAAGAACCACGCCTTCACTTCTTGCAATAGCATTAAGAGTGTCAACAAAATCTTCTTGATTCTTATTCTCCGCGTAGACAAGAAGCGCTGCTTCCAGTTTTGCTTTCGGGAAATATTCAACAGGAATCAGAGGAAGTTCTGCATCGAATGCAACAACAGGAGCAGCAGTCGTTCTTGTAGGCTCAAGATCAACCCCAAGCTTATTCGCTAGGGCTTGAATGCTTTCTGGTTGCTCATACTTCTGAATATCTGCCGGACTGAGAACCGCTTTTTCATAGCGCGCAATGACGCCAAGAATATGAACAAAATCCTTTGCATTTTTATATCGTGCATACCTGCCAAGCGCTGCTTTCAGTTTTTCTGTTGGCAACGATTCAACAGGGCTCCAAGTGGGCACTACACCCGCTAAAGCAGGAGTAAACGCATTAGAACTCTTAAATTTTGCCCATTCGGCAGACTTTATCGACGACATAGGCACAGGAGGGTTAGAAGAAACTGGTACTGTACTCGTAACAGATAGTTTGCTCTCCAAATTCTTAAGTTTTTGTACATTAATCTTCTGACGAGCTGCAAACGAAATGTTTTTTTCTTTCATCTGCTTAAAGAAATCAGTGAGGGTACCGGCTGTAACCGTCCGAATAGCATTACGTAGCAACAGTCTTTGCTTGTCAGAAAGATCCTTCCAATTACTAAAATCCTGTTTAATCGTAACGCGCTCCTCCTTTGGTTCATACGGCCGAGCAACAGTAGGAGCAGGCAAACTGAAGCCAGGTACCGAAGACCATGCCTCTTTTCTGCGCACCGCGGGCACACCCTTGCCACTCTCAAGCCCCGCCGCGCTGTGTGGAGCAGGCATAGGAACGCCAGATGAATTATAAACTGTAATCGCCGGTCTACCTACCGCAGGTTCTGAAGAAGCACCAGCCATTTCTGACCCTGATTTTAAGGCGTTAAAACGTGCCTCCATTTCTGAGAGTCTTGACTCACGTAAAGCTTCGCCTCCTGCAGTCTGTGGCATAGAACCTTGCAACCACCGCCTCACTAACGCGTCAGAATCCGATTCTATAGTATCAGTCGGCACTGAAACAGGTGAAGTTTCACGGCTGAATGCAAACGGGCTCAACGCAGCAGCCATAGAATCAAGTACAGGGTCGCTTCGATCATCAACAGAAGCATCAACAGCTTCTGTTGGCGCAGCAGAGAAAGAAGACGAAGGCGTTGTATCAACAGGCGACGCAATGTTTGGTTCAACAACTGAGCTTGCCGTTTCTTGTGGAGTGACATCAACCACTGGAGTTTTCGGCGCGTCTGAAGTTGTCGGCGCTTCAATCACAGGCGGGACGCCAGAGAAATCTAAAGTAGGAGCAGGATCGAAACTTGGTGCCGAGACTGGCTCAGTGACTTCAGAAGTAAGTTGCAAGGGCTTGTTCGGATACCAAGTATTACCCTTCATAACACCAGTCGGCTTTTGCGGAGTACGCAGCGGGGTCTCAGTAGCCGGCGTTGATGGTCCGGCAACAGACAAAGGCTTTGTGGCTTGCTTAGATCTAGCACGAGAAAGTAGCGCCTGACCTTTATCTATAGCCTCGCTGGCAGTTCTTCTCGCAGGAGGCATATAAAATCGATCGCCACCGTCCCTAGGCCCTCTCGCAGGAGACGACTGCGCTGCTTCACTAGAGCCGCTTGTCTTATCACTTGCAACTACCGACGCACCAAACGTCGCCATACATAAAAATAAAAATAACCGATTCATAATGCCCCCGCAGTAGAAAAATATTTCAATAGCACAAATAGAGTCTATCAAACTTGAACAACTAATTTACACCATTTTCAAAAAAATGGTAGCTACACACGCAAAATAGGCCACTCCCGCTGCCGGAAATGGCCTATGTAAACCTTGTGCATCAAAAAACTAGGGAGATATTAGTTACCCGCCGCTGCCTCATTCTTTTTCGTCGCCATGGTGTAAAGGCCATGACCAGTCGCAACCGTAGCGACTGCTGCCGCTGCCAAAGCGCCAAGCACACGCAGAGCCGCCCATTTTTCCTTGCGCGTCAACGGTGTGTCCGACTTTAAGGGCGTAAACCGAGACTTCAAGCGGGAAAACAGTGCACCGCGTTCTGCTGGCGACACACTCTTGAAGATTGCGGTCGCAAGAGCCAAACCAAGAGCACCGCCGCCTACTTCCCACTTGCTATAATCTTTCTTCTCCGACTGCATTGTGCTTATAGCATCATTGGTCAAAACCGGTGGCGTCTTATCGCCAGCATTAGCGTTATTCCCGACGTTATTATCCACCGCAGTGACATCAGCAACATCGTTAGGCTTCGCAGAATTTGGCTCATTACCACCAGAAACAACATCATCAAGTCCAGGAGCAGTTACGTTTGTTGGAGAGTTTGATTGAGATGCTGCGTCTTTAAAAGAATCCTGGTCAGCATTACCCCACTCTTTAATAGGACGCAGTACTGACGGCGAGGTTTCAAAACCAGGTGCCAAATCAAATGGAAGCACTACTGCTTCTTTAGAGTTTTCCGGCTCAGTCGCTACGTTAGCACTAAGAACACCTTTATCGCTCAAAACTGATTGCTCAAAATTATCTTTTTCCGCTGCAGGTGAGGCAGACACTTCTTCTTCCGGTTCTTGACTATCTACTGCAAGAAGATGTGGCGCATGGTCATTAACCCTCGCTTGTTCTTCAGAAGTCATCTGAGGATAAATAAATTCCCTAAAGGCTCCAGAGATCGGGCGAGGAATGGACAGCGGTAATGAGCTATTTACTGAAGAAGAACCATCTTCAAGCGCCAGTGGTGACTGAACAGCAACAGGAGCCTGGCCCCTATAACCAACTAACGCAGCTTGGTGAGATTGCTCTTCAAGTCGACCGAAGTTGACCAAGGTTGTGTTGAGCCATTTCGCACTGATTGGATTTAAGCCTGCCAAAGTAAACGTTTTACCATCAGTGGCTACCAATCGAATCACAGGTAGCTCATACACAGCAGCCTGACCTGTTTCAACAAGAGCTCCTTCGCGCACAGCACGCTCCTGCTCCATCTTTAAATAATTGAACAACGCCCCTAATGCCGCATATTGCTCTTTAGAAAAGCGCACGCCAGCTAATGGCTGCACCACTTCGCCGCCCGTTGGCTGAACAGCAAAAAGCTGCTGCGCCAACCTAAAGCCTTCATCCTGCGAAATACCCAACCCAGAAAGAACCGTGTCAGCGCCCGTTTGCGGCTGCATAAGAAGAGAAGAGCCTGAGACGCCATCATCCATCGCAGGCGAATCAGAAAGAGAATGCGGCAGTAAAACCGGAGCAAAAACACTGCGTGATTCCACACCTTGAGCCGCCATTGTTTTTTTTATAATTTTTTTTGCTTTATGAGTTAATGTAAATCCGGCATCTGAAAGTACTTGTAGCGGATTAGCCTCTTTCAATGCTGCATCGAAAGCACGACGCTGATTTAAATTCAAAGATTTTAGGTTAAAGCGGAGACGATCACCACTTCCAAAGGTGCCAACAGAAATAGCTCGTCTAGTATCGTCGGGAATAATATTATCTACTACTGCCGCAATTACTGGCGAAACCGTCGATGCGACAACTACGTCTGCAGCTGTCGGCACGCTCTCAACAGGCTCTACGTGGCGCTCCTCAACCTCAGGGACGAAGCGCTCACCGCCACGAGCCACATCTTCCCCAGAAGTAGAATTAATTTGCTGCAACAGCGCCACTTTTGCTCTTTTATACTCCGATAGATAGCTCTTCGCCGTGTCACTAAGCGCAATCCCCGCCTCTTCCAACGCTGTTAAGACACTCCCCCAACTCCCTGAGTCACGCCACTGCTGTGGCGCATAAGAAGAGAATGCCGTGGAAATTACATTTCGTTGATCAAGAGTCAAACCTTCCAAGCCTGTAAATCTATAGCTTGCATCTTTATTACTGAGCTTAAGGCCGATACGAGTAGGACGACGCTTACGTGGTTGGCTAACAACAATCGCATCATCCTTCACCTCAGGAGCAATGCTTGACGGCACTAAAGGCTCGGGAACCATCACTTGTTGAGCTCTGCCGCTTACATTTGGCGCAACATCCGGCGCAATCTTCTTTGCTTTTTCTGGAGTCATTGATGCGCGAAAACGGACAATATCAAGAAGTTTGTCGTCATCATCGCTATCACTCTTCGATTCCTCAGCAGCATTCATTGACTTAGGGGCTGTCCGCGTGGCCCTTTGAACAAGCTTTCTTGCTGGCGACCCAGGAATAACAGAACTTACTACCGACACATCATCAGAACTTGCGGAGAGCGACACACCCAAAACCACTAGAAACAAAAACAACATTGACCGCTTCATACATGCCCCCGCATAAGAAAAATATTTTAATAGCACAGATAGAGTGTACCAAACTTGAGGGACCAATTTACACTACTCTCAGAAAAATGGCATCAGCGCCGCTGTTTTAGAAGGATTTCATGATGTGGCATCGTAGAAAAAGGGCGGCCATTTCTAGCCGCCCCCATCTTTTTAATTCTTAAGTTTCAAGTCTTACTCAGTACGTGCTGTACCGCGATTGCGATTCTTAGACGCACGACTTACCGCTTTAATCAACATCCATGCACTTGCAACCGTAAGACCAGCAGCCACAAATCCGCGCACCAGAGCTTTCGTATCAGCCATCGTCATCTTTGTTCGTTGAGGACCAGAGACAAGCTTACGAGCAGCACTTGTAAATCTCTCACGAGCAACAGGGTTTGTAATCTCCTTGGCCACCAATACAAATGCCATACCGAGTCCGGTTGCACCAATGCCGGCTAACTTGCCTGCAGACCATTCTTTATTTTCAGTCACCGCAGATTGAGTTATTGCTGTAGGATTTTGATCCTTTGGAGCTTCAAGAGTATTTGGTGTCACGGCGGCTTCTTGATCAATTGATGCTTGAGTTACGGTAGAAACACCACCTTTTTTCGCCTCTTTTGCTATACGTTTTTTGCGATATTCTTCATTTTTAAAATCAATCCTGGCTCCTGCAAGAGCCTCGGCTCTTAACTGGCGAGCATCGGCCAGTGAAAGAATCCCCTTATCTGCAATTGCCCGATGAGAACGAAGCATCGCTTCATTTAGCTCTTTTTCTTTTGCAGCTTTTTCCGCCTGCTTTTCCTGATATCTCTTCGCACGAGCTGCTTCTTTGGCCGTAGAGCTAACTTCTGTCGCCGTTTTTTGGATTTCCTTCTTTAACGCCCATCGAATAGATTTTTTCTGACCCTCAGAAGCATCGCTTGGAAACAAAAGTTGAATATTCTTCAGAGCACATTCGTCCACAAATTCCGCTTCATTTGCGACTGCAAAGTTCAAAATTGTCTCACGCTGGGCGTGGCTCAATCGCTCAATCCCGCTAAATTCATACCTTACTTCGTTGTCTGTGACAACTTTAACCACGTTTACAATGACTGGCTTCTCATCAACAGAATTCACTTCAAGCAGCACAGAGACACGCTTTTCTTTTCTCGCATAATCTCTCTCCGCTTCCGCAAGAGCCTTTTCAGCATCGGCCAGAGACTTACTGCTCACACGCCTTGCATGACGAACTGCCTTAGCACCTGGCTGACCACCAACAATATCTTCTTGCTGTACCAGGGCATCGAGTACTTCGGTCCGTGCGGCATCAACACGATCACTTGCCAAACGCAAAGCTTCTTCCGCGCCAGCAAGATCTATACTCTTGATCGCATCAGCTTGCGCAAGCAAAATGTCTTCTTTCGAATCGAGATTTGCAACAAGATACTCTTCATAAAGAGAATTCACTTTCTTTCTTGCCACACTTGCAGCTTGCCTGTCCTTAGAATTGCTTGCAGCTGCAACACTAGCAGCTTTTGCGTCCTGGATAGCAGATTGAATGGTAGCTACAAAATAACGGTTCTGATCGACCCTGTCAGCAGCCCGCCGAGAAGACGCTTCTAATGCTGCTGCACCAGAAGGGCGCGCATTGCCTCGATCTTTTTTAGGCCAAAGCGGAGGTTCTGGAATAACAAAACCATCATCTGTCAATGCTTTTCGGGCAGAAGCCTTGCTCTTTGACCTACGCGAATTTTTCACAACTGCCTCACTGCGCAGATCATGCTTCCTCCCTCTGACCATTTGTGCTGACGAAGGAAGGATTTCAATCTCCTCGTTCCGCAGCTCTTGTGCTGCTTTGGTAGCGCGCTCGGCGTCTGCACGGGCCGCCCTTTCATCGCGTTTTTTGTCTGCCAACTCCGCACGAGAAATCATCTGTCGCCCGCCAACATTCGCAGACACAGGAGCTTCAATTACTAGTCGGCTATTTTTGCGCGCACGCTCACGGACACGAAGATCTTGGCGGTCTTTTTCGGCTTTGAACAACTCAGCAGGAGAAAGAGGTTTTTTACGCGCTGAGAGCGGCTTTTTTAGAGCCTTTCCGACTACAATACCACCAGGAACAGCAGTAGCCGAATCAGAAGAAGTCATCTCTCTGCGCGCGGCATCAATCATCAGTTTGGCTTCGCCAACCGCTGAAGGATCTAAATCCGCAACTTCTTTTCCGCTTGATTCTTCAAGCGCACTTAGCACGGCTCTAAATTGTTCAGCTGATTTTACCTCAGGAATCTCGATTTCATACTGTTCCAGAGCAGGCTTGATTGCTGCATAGTTTCGATCACCTCTAGCTACAGCAAAAACGGCCATCACACGCTTTTTATCCATATCATCCAAGCTACCTAACTCAACAACAGGGGCAGAATGCTTCGTCCTACCCGGCTTTATGAGTATGCGAGAAGAAAACCGTGGACCCTCGGCACTAGAAACGTCATTAGCGCTTGCAAAACCGCCAAGCGCGATAAAAAAAGTAAGCAATAGTAGTTTGTTTTTCATTCTTCCCCCGGAGGTGTGCGATATGACATTAAAATTTTTACTCAGATGTATTTTACCAAACACGTATTACCATTTTACACAGTTTTCACAAAATTTCCATGCAGTAAAATCAAAAGGGCGCCCCAGCCGCACATTTTTAAACACTTGCGCGGCCGCATACGATAGTGGCAAACTGGCTCCCACACCTCTTTTAACAGTTTTTACCAAGGCGGCCGTAATGAAATATATAATGCTGTATTTTTTTCTTTTCGCGGCCTCAATTGTCCCAACTCAGGCCACGATGGATACTCCAACCGCCCTCCCATTCGGGCGGCTCCTCCTCATGCTCCATGAAACCGGAAGCCTGGGAAGCGAAAATCCATCTAAAAAAGAGGTTGGAGCGGTCACTCTCCGCGCTGCCACGGCCCTCACGCAACAGGCTGGCATCATCATCCTCAGCCCTGCCATCTGGCAAAACCTGCTGTTTCGCAAGCACTGGTTTGCCACTGAGCTAACCAAGCCAGGATCACTCGCCTCTCTGCTGCTCAAGAACTGGCAGGCATACCGAGAAATACCAACCCAGCAAGGGCTTACCCAGATCAATGCCCTCCTCAAAAGCGACCCGAGCCTCATGTATCACTTTTACCTTTGGCAGCAGGAACTGACCCCAGAACTTTGGCAGTGTTGGTATCATCCTGATGCCAGCTTGATCATACTTATTCCGACTGCCTATCTCGATGAACACGCTGGGCTCCTGCCGCGACCAAGCATTGCCTCAGGTGATGCTGAAACGGTCAAAACAGAGGTACTAACGGAGGCAACGGGACTCCAGCTGACAAAATGCAAACAAATCGCTTTGGCCGAAAGTCCTGAAGGACTAGCAACCCTTTTGAGTCAGGCAAAGCATTTGTACAAACGGTCCAGCTTCTCCCTCAAACACTTTGAATCGCTCTTTGTTCCCAAAACAAAAACACAAACCCTCCTCAGCCTCTACTGGAATATCTACATGACCGGCCATGGCACACACCAAGGAAGTATTTGTGGTCTACCCTCTGAGCAATTTACTCAATTCCTTTCCTGGTGCAACAATAACCTGTACATAAACTGTTTTTATTATCAAAGCTGCTACAGCGGCGGGCAAAACCTGTTCGACCTCTACCACGCCCGAGCAACCAGCAACCAGGTTGCCCACCAAGGGCTGAATCTCCACTTTCCCTTGGTCGTCGGAGCCCTGGGAGATGCGCCAGTTCACATTTTGATGCCATACAAAGAACTCAATCAGTCCTCAACCATAAAAATAGCCATAGACGTAAACCTTAATAAGTTTTTTACCGCCCTCGAGCAGTATGAAGAATCCTGGCCAGCCATTCTCCAACCAGTAACTCCAACTATTGCTACCCCCAGTGATACTCATGCGTTAAGTAATACCCCCCTACTCCTGTTACCCGGGCAAACCACGCCAACCCCTATCAATGTAAACACACAGCCAAATACCAGTCTCCACCCTCATGCAACCCGAGCCGGCATTAGTGTTTTTTCACCCCAAGATGATGTATACGGTCAGCGGACCGGCGCCGCCTTCATAGTCCGTGGTGAACGGGCTCTACTACTAGCCCCATCATATATTCGCACTCCAATCGAGATGCACCCCTACCAAAAATTGCATCGGAGCACGGAAGCCCACCATTCAAACTTTGTTTCTCCGGCGATCATCTCCCTTATTCCCGGCAATGCACTGCATCACCTCACCGCACTGACTCTCCATGACCTTGGCCTCAAAGACTTTATCACGCATAGCTTCATCCAGATGAGCAAGCAAAAAAGCACCAAAGTCCTGCTGATTGACCAGCTCACCGTCAACAATGACCTAACCAAGCACTTTACCGCCCCGCTGCCATCTTGGTGGGAAAACATTACCAGCACGGTAAGCCGCTGGTTCTCCTCGCGCAACACGCCCCTTGAAACACCGCGCATCACACTGCAAAATGTTCTCATTATCATCGGTATACACAAAACCACCTGTTTATTTAGGGAGCCATACCAAGACGGAAGTATGCAGGCATACAAGGCCACCTACCAGCGCCCGCTCAAGATGGCAGACGCACTGCCAGATGCGCTGCCACTGACCAAAGTATCGCTCAATACGCACGCCCGTTTGTATGCTAAGTACGGCTCTTTTGCTGCTTCATATCGTGACAGCCTTACACAAAGTTCGTATACTGCCCAACATGAAAACACAAAAAATCCATCTTCTTGATCCACTACAAGCACAACAAATTGCCGCCGGCGAAGTGATCGAACGCCCCGCAAACATCGTTAAAGAGCTCATCGAAAACAGCATCGATGCGGGGGCAACGACCATTACCGTCCGCATCGAAAAAGCAGGCAAGCAACTCATTTCTGTTGCCGACAACGGATGCGGCATGAGTGCCTTGGATGCAGAGCGCTGCTTTGCACGCCATGCCACCAGTAAACTGACAAATGTCGACCAGCTAACCAGTCTTGAAACTTTTGGTTTTCGCGGCGAAGCACTGGCCAGCATTGCCGCCGTTGGCAGTGTCTCTCTCACTACCAAGGAGCAGGATGAACCGCTCCTCGGCACCCAGATCAGTTATCATCACGGCCTCTATCAAGGCAGCAGAGAAACAGCCTGTCCAGCCGGTACTAGTATTGTTATTAAAGATCTTTTTGGCACCTTGCCAGTCCGTAAGACGTTTTTAAAACAAGATGAAACGGAGTGGAATCAAATTCAAGCGGTTGTCCATGGCATCGCCCTCACACACCTAAACGTGAGCTTTATGCTCTACAAAGATGGGGAACGCGCAATCGAAGCCCCAGCAGTAACCACACTCAAAGATCGCATTACCCAACTGTGGAACCACACGCTCTCCGCACAACTAACCCAGCTGACTTTTAATGATCGCGAGATTGCAGTGGAAGGCCTTATATCGCTACCGCCATATGCGCGATACGGCAAAGACCTCATCATGTTCTGGGTAAATAATCGCCTCGTCAAAAACAGCGACATCACCCGAGCAATTACCAAGGGCTACCTCCAATCACTCCCGCCAGGAAAATATCCAGCCGCATTTCTTGCTATTACCATTGATCCGGCAACGGTTGACGTTAACATACATCCCCGCAAAGAAGAGGTCCGCTTTACCAAACCAGGGGTGGTTACTACCTGCATTCAAAAAGGAATTACGAGTGCGCTTGAGGCAGCGGTGAGTAGGTTAGATGCAAAATGGATTGCCGCGTCGCCTATGACTCCTCGCAATGACGAAGACGCAGTACGTCTTCGTGCCCATCATAGCCCAGAATATGGAGAAGAAAACCCTGAAAGAAAGGCAACTAATGACGTACCTTCCGCGAGAGCAACCGTCATGGTCAGCCACTACCACTCCTTACCATTTCAAACTTCGTTCACAGGGGGGCTACAGCCCCCTGTCATTGCGAGCGAAGCGTGGCAATCCATAAATCAACAAATTTCACTGCAGATACCAGAAAGACCAGAATGGATTGCTTCGTCGCCAATGGCTCCTCGCAATGACGGCCTTCGAGACGACAGGCCAACGGCGGATGACGAACAACCCGCTAGCGCAATTGTCACCACGAACCACCAGGGGTCTAAGGCAAGCCACGCCGTACTATTGGAGGCGAGCGGAGCGCGGCTGGTAGGGCAAATTTTTAATACCTACATCCTTGTCGAGCTCGATGAAGAATTCATCATCATTGACCAGCATGCCGCGCATGAACGGGTGCTGTACCATCAGTTCACCACCAAATTCACTAACAAAGAGGGAACACAACTCCTTTTCCCTGAGACTATTCTCCTAGAAAATGAACGAGCCGTTGCAGCCCTCATAGCAGAAAGCGACTTTTTTGCATCGCAAGGCATTGCCTTTGCGCAAACAGGCCCACTGCACCTGACCATTACCAGTGCCCCACCACAACTCCAAAAGGAATCACTCTCCAGCGTTGTGCTTGATGCGGCAGACTTTATTGCCACCCATGATCGTCTAGATCCGGAGCTGTTTCGACAAAAACTCAATGAGCATGTCCACAGCCATTTGGCCTGCAAGCTTGCGGTTAAAGCGGGCGACGCATTGAGCATCCCAATCATGGAAGATTTGGTTCGCCAGCTCCTTGCCACTCCCAACCGCTTTATGTGTATTCACGGACGGCCAACCATGTGGCCAATTTCGTTGTTCGAGCTTGAAAAAAGGTTTAAACGGCGGGGTTAGTTGCAGTTTTAGCTCCGGATTATATACTATAGATGTGTGGATGCACAGAAAGACGCATGCGCGTCCGGGTGGACAATTAAACGGGGGACGACTATGACACTAAAACAGTATGGATTCTTAGTTCTATGCACGCTGATCGGCGCTACACCGCTGCACGGAAGCATGACAAAAAAAACAACCGCACTCACCACCGGTGCCGGCCTTTCGGCCATTCTTATGGGCATAATGCAACACAAATACAGTCGCCTCGCGCACGCACGCTATCCGCTGATGCAACGGCGCAACATCCTCAATACCCTCCTTTTGAGAGAAAAGCAACCAGAAATAGCAGAGCCACTCAAAGCAGAGCTGGCGATTATCCAAAGCAAGCTTGATGCCCTGCACACAAAACGCGGCGATTATAATATGCTTCGCACTGCACTTGGGATTGCAAGCACACTCATGGCAAGCGGGGCAATTTATGAATACACCACAACAAAAGATGAACCGACAGATCCGAAAAAGAAATAATGGGGATTGCCGCAAAGCTCCTCGCAATGACGTGCTGCTGGCACCTCTCTAAGAACAATATTTCAAAGTGTTTTGATTATAAGCTAAAAAAAGAGGCACCCCTTAATCGGGAGTGCCTCTTTTTTTAGTACTTCACAAAAACCACATTACTGTTGGCCAGAGTTCTGATTTTTATTAGATAGTGAATTTTGGTTTTGCTGCGCATTATCTACAACAATGTGTGATAGTGCTTCAGCGTGATCAACCGGTTGTTGCACCTGTGCTTCTTCAGCTGGCACTTCTGCCTTTGGCAAACGTGGACGAAGTCCCGCAAACCAACGCGCATGGATCTTTTTCATGATACCTTCACGGCGTAACCCGGCCGTTCTGACTTCAAGCTCTTTAATAAGATCTTTATTTGCGCGTGCAACCGCAATCTTTTCATCTTGGATGAAGCACTGCTTTTGCAATGAAACCGGCATAAACTTAATAGCACTGTAATCGTGCTTCAAAGCCTTTGCTTGCTCCATGCGTACTAAACCAGCGCGAACAATACCAAGCTTCAAATCAACCACCAGGCGAGTAAGCGTATCAACCCGTTTCACCTTAATTGACTCAAACATCGACAAGTAATGTTCTTCAAGCGAGTTGCGCAACACGGCCGTTGAGTTATTCGCGTAAAACGCAAAATCATGCAAGGTAAGCATGTGATGTGGCATTTTATCCCAAAAGATCAACGCCAACGAACTCAATGAGGAGACGTAGCATGGCATTAATTCAACTTTTGACGAAAAGGTCAGCGCCACATTGCCGTCAGCAATAACAAAATCAAGCGTTCCATCAACCAACGCTTTTTCAATATCAGCTGGTTTAATTGGCTGGATGCGAGCCATGCTACCCATACGAGAGGCAAGAATTTCAATTGTTTCACGCATAAATCCGTCAAACGCCGCGCCAATTTCAGGCGAGATGGCATCATCGATAAGACTGGTAACAACACCGACACTTAGCACCTGCCGCACCGGGTGCAACCCCTTTGCTTTTCGATGTTGCCAGAACCGGTATACAAGCGCCACACCTATCAGAAGGCCTACCACAATTGCTCCCAAAAGAAGCAGTTGTGAAGAATCCCCCAGAGGCTGTATGGCACTAGCCAAAGCGGTAATTACGTTCATAGTTTGTTCTTTCATTGTAAAAAAGCCGCTCAGAGAGGTATTTATAAAACAAGCAACTACCAATCCAACCGGCCATGTGATATAGTTTTACCTATAATGCTGCAACCTAAAAAGATTACAGCACGAAAAGTAGTATACAATAGTAATTCCCTTGACGCAAATAGCGTTTTTGGCACCAACAATGAAGGCAGGACAATGATAAAGAAGGTAAAAGGGACCCAAGATTTGCTTGACATGCGATCGTACGACGCACTCTATAAAAGAGCGTATCAGCATTTCTCAACAGCCCATTTTACCCATATCCAAACCCCCATCTTAGAACACGAAGGGCTCTTCAAACGCTCAGTCGGCGAAGAAACCGACATTGTTGGTAAAGAAATGTACACTTTTAGCACCAACGACCGCGAAGTCTTCTGCCTCCGACCAGAGGCAACGGCCAGCACCATGCGCGCCTATCTCGAAGCCGCCATCACCACTAAACCATGGCAAGTCTTTAGTGAAGGCCCCATGTTTCGTCATGAACGACCACAAAAAGGTCGATGGCGCCAATTCTCCCAGTTTAATGTAGAAGCTATCAACGTAAGCTCCGTTGCCCAAGATGTTCGATTCATTAGCCTGCTTGATGACCTGTTCACCCGCAAACTCAGGCTCCATGACTACGTTCTGAGCATCAACTACCTGGGAACCAAAGAAGATCGCGCCGCCCATCGCTTGGCCCTTAAAAGCTTTTTAGAAACGCACATGGCTGAAATCTGCCCAACCTGTCAAGCTCGGTCAACAGCCAATATGCTTCGCGTTTTTGATTGCAAAAATGAGAACTGCCAGGCCCTTTACGCTAAAGCACCCTATCTCACTGACCACCTCTCGGCAACCTCACAAAAAGCATGGCAGGAATTACAAGATCTGCTGAGCATCCTGAGCATTAGTTGGATACACAACCCACTCTTGGTTCGTGGTTTGGATTATTACAACAACATCGTTTTTGAATTTTCCTCGCCCCTTCTTGGGGCACAAAGCACCTTTTGTGGCGGCGGACGCTATGACCTTGCGCCGGCTTTTGACCAAAAAGAAGCCATTCCCTCTATTGGCGCTGCTATCGGCATGGAACGCTTAGTGCTCTTGCTTGAAGCTGCTGGCAACCCGCATACGATTCCTACCCCATCTCCTGTTTTTGGAATTTTACCATTTGACGAGTCACTCAATCCACTTGCGCTCCTGGCACACCAAACACTTCACCGGGCTGGCTTTGCCACCGATATTATCGTTGGCGGCATAAAAAAAGGCATGAAAAAGGCGAATAATGACGGCATTCGCTGGCTCATTTTAATTGGTGAACAGGAAAGGAATGAAGGAGTAGTTCGGGTAAAAGATATGGAGAGCGGCAACGAAATTAGCGTTAGCCAAGAAGATTTAACTTCGTACGCGCAATCATTGATCTCATAAAGGCAACTTTTCTAAACTAACACTCCCCGCGCCTACAACTCAAGGAGTATTTGCCTCATGAAGAACTTTGCCATTTCCTTATTTGTTATCGCGTCTCCTCTACCATTAATCGGGATTGAGCTTACGCTTCCCGCGCCCCAGTCAGCAGCCGAGGCTACACTTTCATCACCGGCTGTCGTGCTTGCAAGTCCATTCCGCGATGTCGCTCCAGCACATTCAGTAGTAGCTGCCACACAACCACGCATATCGAGTTTTTCCGCAGCAGCAGAAGAATATGCACGAGATGTTGAGGCGGTTTTACTGTCACTCTGGCCAGACAAAACACAAGCTGAGGAATATAATATTAAAAACATTTTCGCCCACTATCTTCGCAGTGAAGAAGCCTTTGGGAAACTCGGTCAGCCGTATACTGAAGAAACGTATGTTACATACCTTACACTACTACTCTGGGGTGCTCATAATCTAAAAAACCGGAGCCATGCAAATGCTTGGACAGAAACGTTTGAGCTTCTTGAATGGTGCAACAAACAGTTTGTATCCTACACCGATGCGTGTGAAATTAGAGTTCTACTCAGACAAAGCGTATATCAACATCTTGAAAAGACAAAATTAACCTTGCTCGAAACAATAGATGCCACAAAAGAAGATGATCGCCGAGAAGCCGTAATCGATCTTTTTAATTACATCGCAAGCATTCATTTATACTCCAGGATACCAAACTGCGCTCCCACGAGTGCGTCAGTTGAATGGTTTCTTTCTATCATAGAAGCAGAAATAGCAAAATCTGACCTGAACTCTACCTCAGAGCGTAAAGCCTTAGAAGAACTCTTTTTTGCGGGCCTTGCAAAAGCAGTCAACCAAAAAGAAAACCGGGGGAATAGAGTTACACAAGCAACACGGCCAAAGAAGGCAAGAAAAAATTTTTTTAACTTTGAAGGCCTCGTTGATTAATCAATCGTACACGCAATTGTTGAAAATCCCCCGCGACCACTATACAAAAATGACTACGATCTAAGAAATTCAGCCAATTTAACAACGAGTATAACGGTCAATACCGAGTCAAAACGATCCAACAACCCGCCATGCCCCGGCAACATGCCTCCAGTATCTTTGATACCCTGTTGGCGCTTGTACCAAGACATAACCAGGTCACCAAGCATGGCGGCTGTTGCTACCACCACACCACTCAACAACATAAACCACCACGAGGCTGTTGTTGCACCAAAAACCGACAATCCCAAATGGCAAAGGACCAGCGCGGCAGTACCACCGACAACCCCTTCCCAGGTTTTGCGGGGACTAATCTGTGGCCAGCATAAATGCCTTCCATACCAAGAACCGACAAAATACGCCACCGCATCAACCACCCAGGCAGCAAGAAACGGATAGAGGCCATACCAGGGGGCCACTCTATGCCACTGCACCACATGCGCAAGTAGGAGGCCAAGAGCCGCAATAGGGTACACGCTCGCAATGTCATAGCCACCACGCACGCGCGGCCATTCAACAAGTACCATATAACACGAAAGAGAAAATAAAAGGCAGATAAAAAGAGAAGGAAGTAAGGCATAAAGACCAAAAAAAATAAGGCCGCCGCCAAGGCTAGTCCACAGTCTGGAGTACACGTTGTTCATAGCAAATCCTTCTTATACACAATCTTTCGCAGGCACAACCCCTGCGCATCTATATTAAAAAAAGCCGGCGACGTTCGTTGTGGCGTTTGCAGCAACGAACGAATATCATCATACGATACTGCTGCACCATCTCGCGCCACCATCACTGCTGCACCAACCATTCGCCGAATTTGATACCGTAAAAAACCTTCTCCTCGCACCACAACACGAATCGTATTATACCGCTTAAGCTCTTCGACGCGAATAGAATCAACAGTCCGTACCGGATTATACCCCTCTTCTATGCGCGCAAAAGAAGTAAAATCATGTTCACCCTCAAACAACTGTAAAGTCCGTGTAAACAACGGCACATCAAAGCTATGGACATACTCCGGCAACGCTGTACCAAAACGACCTAAAAACGGCAATGGGCGCGCACAAAAAAGATGATACCAATATTCTTTATAAGCCACATGATACTGCGGATGAAATGAAGCATCAGTTTCTGTAATAACCCGAATCACGATATCACTGGGCAATCGATTTCCCCATGCACGCAGCATGTGTACCGGTGACAACGCAAGCGTTGTGCTCACCCGCGCAACTTGATCATAGGCATGCACACCAGCATCGGTTCGTGAGGCTCCCACAATAGTACATGGCACCCCAAAAACTTTGGCAAAACGCTCTTGCAAGACACCACATACAGAGACTGCATTTGGTTGAATTTGCCACCCAGAGTATGCCGTGCCATCGTATGCAACGCGAATAAGATAATAATTCATAAAAAACCGCAGACCCATCAAAAAAAACCCTGCCTAAACGCAAAGACCATAAGCCTTGGCAGTATAGACAGGGGAAATGGAGCGTACTGATTAACAGACTCATGATACTCATCAAACGATGGGCATCGCGAACACAGTCTTGCTAATCGCCACCAGCGTGCACTATTACGTAAACGCAATGCAACGATTTACTCCATTTCCCGCTTCAATGATTGTTACTCTGCATCCCCCAACGTATCATTGTCATCACTGTTAAAGAAGCTTTGCAGCCGCTTGGATCGTGATGGATGACGCAGCTTACGGAGAGCTTTTACTTCGATTTGACGGATACGCTCACGCGTTACCGAGAAGTCTTTACCAACCTCTTCAAGAGTATGTTCTGATGCGACGTCAATACCAAAACGCATCTTGAGCACTTTTTCCTCACGCGGCGTTAAAGTCTTGAGAATTTCACGCACTTTTTCTTTGAGATCGTCGTTTACCACCGCTTCCATTGGTGTGTATTCGTTTCCGTCCTCAATAAAGTCTTTCAACTGCGTGTCATCGCTGTCGCCCACTGGTGTTTCAAGAGAAATTGGTTCTTTTGAAATCTTAATAATATTCTTAACCTTTTTTTCATCAAGGTTAAGCTCACGAGCCAACTGTGCGTATGACGGTTCACGACCGGTTTCCTGCATATGAGCACGGGTGATCTTGTTAATCTTATTAAGCGTTTCCACCATGTGTACTGGTACACGAATAGTACGAGATTGATCCGCGATTGCACGCGTAATCGCCTGACGTATCCACCAGGTCGCATAGGTTGAAAACTTAAATCCACGCTCAAACACAAACTTTTCTACTGCCTTGAGCAAGCCAATGTTTCCTTCTTGAATCAAATCCAAGAAATGAAGGCCGCGGTTGATATATTTCTTCGCAATGTTAACCACCAACCGAAGGTTTGCACGTGCCAAGTCATCCTTCGCATTTTTATCACGGTTTTGTGCCGTCACAAACTGCTTGTATAAGGCCAAAATACGTTCTTTTGGCAAGCCAGCTTCAGACTCAACCTTCTTAAGCATTTTGGAAGCAGCACGCATATTGCGTTCCATTTCTTCGAGAAGCTGCGCATCCCCTTCTTTTTGCTTCTTTATTCCGGCGTAGAAATCAACTTTTTCTTGAATTTTGCGCATCTCTTCGCGACGCTCTTGCAGCTTTTGCGCCAGCTTTTCTACCCGCTTACCAAACTTACGGATCTGCTTGTTGGCAAAACCTACTTCTTTGAGCGTATTGATAAGCGCAGCGCGGTTCTGTTCAATCTCCTTGAACATCGCTTTTTTCTTAGCGTCAGTATCCAATTTACCGCGATACGAATTATAGATTTTTTCTTCGTTCTTCATTAACTGCTCAGCAGTGTCGATGTATCCAAAGAATCGTGTACGCTCTTCTTCAAGCATCGGCAAGTTGTCTTCGTCAAAGCTTGAGAACTGAATGATATTCTTGAGCATCAACGGATCACGCGCTAATTTTTCACGAAATGAAACGAATTCTTTAGCAACAAAAGGAAACTGCGCGACCGCATCAATCGACTCGCGCTTAGACTGCGCAATTGCGTCAGCAAGTACTTGTTCCGTTTCCTTATTCAACAACGGAATACGGCCAATTTCTTTAAGATACAGCTTTACCGGGTCATTTAACTGGCCAGGCTCACTGAACATTTTTGATTTTTCTGCGCCATCCGGATTGTCGCCAAACTCATCGTCCCCTTCTACATCGGCCGCTAAATCCACCGAGGCTAAAGAATTAGATATGTTCGTTTGCTTGTTTGGAAGAAAAGAAGTTTCATCTTCTTTCAAAAAGTCTTCTACTGAAATATCAGACGTCAAATCTTCTTGCGAGATCAAATCGATGTTTTCTTTTTCCAGGATACGCAAAACGTCAGAATATTCCTCTTCAGTCATAGCATATTTTTGTGCAAAAGCGGTTAATTCTTCGTAGGTAAGCATACCCTCAACACGACCCTTTTGTACTAAAATCTCAAACTGTTCGGTAAACGGAAAGCGACGATTCTCAGTATCTTCTTCATGCGGCACAAGAGCATCAATAGGAAGAGACATATCCTCTTCTTCTTCACGTTTTTCAAGCTCGGCATACTCAACATCAGTTTTTATCACTATTGGTTTCGTATCAACCATTTTTATGACCGGCTTTGAAGACGGTTTTGGCTTTACCTCAATCTCATCCTCATCATCATAGGCCTTTGCTTTGGCAACTGCTTCAACTGCTGCATCTTCTGGACGACGTCGCTTCAAAGCTTTAGCCATCGAAGCTTCTTTTTTCTTCTTTTCTCTCTCTAGCGCGTCCGCTTTGGCAAGCAATTCGTTTGCTGCAAGCTCCAGCTCCTTAGTCATTTTTTTTGCCATAGCATATGCCCCTTTTGTTGTATTTGTTCTTTCCATTGCGCAAAATTGCTCAACAGCTCTTCAACTTTTTCCGTATTCCCCTCCGCCGACGCCTGTGCAATATCGTGGCGAATTTGGCCAACCATTTCTTTCCATCGTTGCTGTACCACTTTATTGATAAGCGCAGCAAACTCCTGCTCATTCACTTGCCCACCATGAAAGGTAAGGGCGGCAGTCAGCCACTGTCGTTGCTCCTCTGAAAGGCGTACAAGAACAGCATCAATAAGCGCCACCCCTGCATGATCTTGATGCTCACGCAGAATATGTTCATGAATTAAGCGCGCACGAGGCGGCAACATTGCCACGACGTCAGATGGAATATGATGCGGTGTATTCTGTAAAAAACTATTCAAACTAATCGCAATAAGCTGTGCATCAACCGCCTCATGACCAGGAATTGCCACCTCCGACACAACTGGCGCCGCCATGCGGGACTGCTCAGTGTTGAGAAATGCGTTTACTTGCTCCTGCAACTTGATACGTAACGCAGCAATAGGCACGCTCACCACATGGCTTAGCTGCTGAAGCAGCACATCACGCTTCACAACGTCAGAAATTTTTGCAATAACTTCCAGGACTTCATCGATAATGCGCATCTTTTCTGCCAGATTTTTCTGCGAAAACTCTTCTGCAGTGGCACTCACGAAAAAAGTAAATATATCTTGCGCTTGCGGCAGCACTTCTGCCAACGAATGGCATTGCTTGAGATACGCAGCGGGATCTAAATTGTTTGGCAACGTTACAACCTGAAGCTCAAGATCCACTTGCCAGCACAAATTTGCCAGCCGTAACATTGCTTTTCGCCCTGCCTTGTCGCCATCATACATAACGTACACAACTTCAACCGAACGGGCCAAAAGCTGTAAATGTTCTTTCGTGCAGGCGGTTCCCAGCGTAGCAACTACATTAGTGTAACCATACTGCGCCATCATAACGCAATCGGTATACCCTTCCACCAAAAAGACTGCTTTACGCTCTTGCATACTTTTTTTGGCAACACTGTACCCAAAGAGCAACGACCCTTT
The DNA here is from genome assembly GCA_964429275.1 of uncultured Pseudomonadota bacterium. GTDB lineage: Bacteria > Babelota > Babeliae > Babelales > JAUPTZ01 > JAUPTZ01. The sequence continues at coordinate 359,079 of CAYSBJ010000001.1, read as the reverse complement.
TACAAAAAACGGCGATTCCTTGCTATTGTAATACTTAGCACGATCATCGTTTGCCACAAAAACACGCCCCCCAAATCCGCAATAGCGGCCAAGAACATCGGTAATGGGAAACACTATGCGATCTTCAAACGGCGAATGCATTTGCATCTTACCGGAATCATATAAAACACCGGCCTCCATCAAATCTTTAGCCAAAATATTTTCCTTCATCCCTAGCGACAACAACATATTCATCGCCCGCGTACCAGAGGGGAAAAAACCAATCATAAAAAGGTCAATCATTTGATCAGTAATGCCGCGCGCCAACACATAGTCATAGGCATGCTTATGCGCTCGAAGCTGTTGATGTGCCCACACTGCAACACACTTGTGCAAGGCAAAGTACGAAGCTTTTTCCTCGCTTTGCTTTACACCGCTTGCGGCATGACGAAGCAATTCTTCAGGAACTTTCAGACCATGCGAATCGATAAGTTGCTTTGCCGCCTCAAATGGGCTCAAATTTTCTACTTTTGCCACAAACGAAAGCACGTCCCCCGTTGCATGACACCCAAAACAATAAAAAATCCCTTTATCGGGACTAACGGTAAACGACGCATCGGTTTCCTTGTGGAATGGACAGGAACCTTTCAGATATGAACCAGCCTGGCGCAATCGTACATAGCGACCAACTTCTTGTACAATAGGCACCTGCTGCTTAATAAAGCTAAACAATGAGCTCACCCGGACTTCCTCCGTCCCCACCAAGCCATAAACAACTGCACCGCTGCAACACCAAGGCCAGCAGCAATACTCATCTTCACTGCAAACCAATAAATTCCGCCTAACCCAGCCATCGCGACAAGACTAAACGCAGGCAAGTCGGGTGCCGCACCAAACAAAGTACGCTGATCCGCCACCAGCCGTATAACATAGTGAGTGAGGCCGAAAAGCATACCAAACAAGTAGAAAGGAGTACTTTCCGTATTTGTACCAGCCACCGATCGGCGGTATAAAGACCGCACCAAAACCGCCGCGAGCCCAATGACTCCAGCAAAAGCGGCATAAAAATACGTAGAAGGCATATAGGCCTGGGCAAGGAGGGCCAAATAGAACAAAGTTCCAAAAACACTAACAAACGTGAACATTTGCACGGCAATCCACCATGCACGCCTCTTCAAAAAACTTTCTACCATCGTCGCTTACCCTTTCCTTTAAAAACAGAAACTAAAAACACCAGCATTGCGGAAATAATTCCTAGCGCAACCCATTGATACACACTCAACCCATACAACAACACAGGACGGTCACCACGCCAAAAATCAATGACAAACCGCGCACCGCACTCCCACAAAACATAGAGGGAAAACGTAAGTCCATCACGACGCCCACGGCGGTGATAAATCCACATACAAAGGAAGAATCCAACAAGCGAACCCGCAGCCATAATAAGCTGCGTCGGCAAAAGAGGAATAGAAAGTGGAGCCAAACAGGCAGGATCAGAATATACCACGGCATAGGAACCTGCCTTTACCGGAATACCATAACAGCATCCGGAAATAAAGCAGCCAAGGCGGGCAACAGCATGCGCCAACAAACCATACGCACCACCAAGGTCAGCAACAGCAATAAGATCTGCCCTATAGTAATGAGCAACAACAAGAACACCCACGATTATGCCTATAATTGCTCCCAAAATGGCAAATCCGCCAAGCGCGAGCGCCGCCGCCTCTTCCCAAGAAGAAATAGACAAGTTTCGACACTCGGTGAGAAAAAATAAGATTTTGCCCCCCAGCAAGCCGCCAATGGCGCCACCAGTTGCACAATCAAAAAATTGCGTTGTCGTTACGATCGATGATCGCCGAATATCAGTGTAAATAAGATAGAGAGAGAGGGCGGTCCCGACCACAATAAGAAAACCGTACCACGACACAGAAAGAGGACCGAAAAGATGGAAAATAAAAGGATTCATGAACCAAACACCATAAAGATAATGTAGTGCCGGCCATACATGCGCACCGATTTACAGACTCACTTGCGCCCGACACAGTTGTAAACGCAAGAAGTTTGGTTGCGGGGGTTGGATTTGAACCAACGACCTTTGGGTTATGAGCCCAACGAGCTACCAGGCTGCTCTACCCCGCGATAAAAATTTGAGAGAGGTAGAGTCTACAGGTTTTGACAGACAAGTCAAATATTGCAGCCCTACCAAAATTTAATCTTCTCTTTGCCACTACAGAGCGCATCAAAACGCTTCTTATTAGACTCTGATACGATAAACTTGCCTGCCGCCACAATGCGCTGAGCAATGTCTAAAAGCTCTTTTGACGCCTCCTCCTTAGAAAGCTCCTGAGAAGTAGAAAGCAAATTAGGCCGAACTGGAGAACAATACTTGTCTCCCATAAGCCAATTCAATAACCGGTTACCATTATTACGCCAATCGTCATCCGTCGCTAAGTTACAAGCACTCTTCAGCGCACTCAGAGAAATTGGGGCGTAATCAATAATGCGACGTGCATCAAAAACACTTTCCTTATCACTGTTGGCGATATTCAGAAAGACACCCATCAAAGTATTACCTTCAAGGTCCTCCGCCTCCGGGAAGAGCAACTGAGCCCGAATAAGCATCTTTCGCACTTCTTGCTCTGCCTCATTCGCTCCATCTCGAAGCAATCCTAAGGCCTTTGTAATACTCTCGCCACTCACACCACGGTTGAGCAAAGCGGCAATAAATTCTTTAAAACCCTGTATATCATCAACGCGGTAAGGATGGGTCCGCAGTCGCAGCAGACCTTTGACAGCCAAGAGGAGAGGAGTGTCCCCATCGCGTCCTGACTCATCAGCCGGCACACCGCTTTGAATGAGCGGAATTGCAACTCGTGCTCGCAAACCATCATTTCCACCTGGACTTAAAGCCTGCAGAAGCAAATCTCTTTGCTCTACCGAGTCAAACCGCTCAAGACATCGATGCTTCAATAGTAGTGCCAACTCATCTCCGCTAAGAGTTTTTATTGCGCGAGAAAAAGCATCTAATAAATCTTTTTTACACACTCCCTTTTCAAGCATTTCAGCGACAACCGCCTCGGCAGAGGTATCGCCGGTCCAACATAATCTCAGTGCGCAATAAAATAAGCTTTCTCCCTCCTCGCCATACTTCTGATCAAAGGATGCGCCACGCTTCAAAAGCTCTAATGCAATAGCCGACTGCTTCCTTATTGCTTCAGGCCTCCAGTCATCGGGCATGTAGAACGGCGCAGTAAGTAGCGCCGTCAATAGCGATTTCCCGTCTTTATCCACAATATTCGCCTCTGCCCCATCGACCAGCAATGCTTTAAAAAGCTCAAGTTTTCGGCCTGCTGCCGCATAATACAGCGCAGTGCGCCCTTTCGCATCTTGCGCGTCTATTTGCGCCAGCGTCGCACCGCGACAAAGAAGCTCAATGACTTCAGAGCCCTCCTTAGCATAGCCACTTGCAAAACAATGCAACGGGGTTTGCCCCTCATTATTTGTCACCCATTTGTTCATATGCATGACCTCAATCAAATAACGGGTCACCGCAGAATTCCTTCTCGCGGCATAATGCAACAGAGTATCGCCATCGCGCATTCCAACAGTCATATCCGCCCCCGCCTCAAGCAGAGCTTTAACGCAGGCAAAAGAATCACCGATTTCTCCCGCATATATAGCATACATAAGAGGAGTATTACCGGATAAATCAACAACATTCATGAGATCTTTATGCTTCCCGATAAGCGCTCTAATTGCCTTACTCTGACCGTGAAGCGCGGCATCGTGAAATGCGTTTTTTTCACCACAAAAGTCCTTCGTAACGGAGGCGCCCTTTTCGATCAAAGCACACGCCTCATCTTCCTTCTCTCCGTAATGAAGATACTGGGTAAGCAATGTACCACGATCAAACGCAGGCGCATCTTGGTTAACATTAAAATTCTCAGCGTTAATATCAGCCACCGTTAGCTCATCAGCCGTCACGCGACTGCCATCAGCGCGCTTAATAGCCCTATCGACACTGCCCGCTGGTTTATCATCACCCGAAAAAACTCCGTACGCGCTGGCACCGAAAGATCCTACACTCAGAACAGCACACCATCGCAGAATACGCTGCGCATTTTTTCGCTCTTTTTTCGTTTGAGCAGTTTTCATTTTTTGCCGCGCCCACAATGCAATCAGACCCAACACGCCGCCAGCAACCGCGGTTGCAACAGCGGCCTTTCGAGAACGAAAAGGCTCGGGAACCGTGTACGGCCGCAGAACAACCCCAATAAAGAAAACAGCCGCTAAGACCACTGGGATAATCGCGACATACCGTCTCTTCACACTATGCTCCTCTATTCACATCTTGCCTGTATAGGTTTAAAACTCTATGGACGGCATTCGCCGTCATTGCGAGGAACAACGTGACGAAGCAATCCAGCCAAGTAATCTCTGGATTGCCGCGCTTCGCTCGCAATGACGCGCGGTCACGCGTCTATAATTATCAATTCACTGTTGATCCAAAATACCAAATACCCTAAATACAAAGAACAATTTACTCTTTCACCGCTCCAAATCACTCTCAGACTGAGTTTTTTTGAAATGACGACCAACCACCCAAGCGTAATACCCCCAGATCACAATGATGATAAAGGAAAGCCCCGTGCTTGCATTAATAAAGAGCTGGTAGGGCTGCGCAATCAGAGAAGTCATCTGCGCTCCTGCCGCAAAGGCAGCTCGATAGCCAACAATGTCAATCCATCCCTTAGCCTTAAAGCGGACTTCTTCACTTTCAGGAATGTACACAATTTCTTTGGTCGGATTGTTAAACCCAAAGGAGAAGGCGCGAATACAGACCATAACCGCAGCTATTACCCATAGAATCGGAAAACTCCAAGCAATCGCAATGCAAACTGCCGTAAGTAGCGGATACACCAGCAAGCAAGCCGCAACACCAAGATGGCGCAAAAACCAACCAGTACCAATAAGCGACAAGGCAAAAGTGACCCCATTCACCCACTGCCCGTACACTCCCTTAAACCAGGCAAACTCCTCAATTGTCGGATAGACCTGATGCGCTAGATAATGCAGTTGATAGTCAAAAAAAGCGGTGATAATAAGATACCCAGTCGAAACAACCAAGACGCCGCGCAAGTATGGATGACGAACCAGAAGCCAAAAACCTTCAAATATACCAGCCGATGGCTTACCAACTGCCACTCCATTTGCCACTGCAACATCACGCAAAAGATACAGAGAAAGCAATATGATCCCCATACCACCCACTGCGCCCCCTACCAAAAATGGTATACCACAGTCAGACCCCACACGCACCAGCGTCGCCCCGGCCAGCGAACCAAGCTGGGCACAAGTCGTGATAAAAGGAAAACTCCGTTTTGCGCTTTCCACCGTTGTAACACTGGTAGCATACGTCCAAAAAAGAGTTACCATAAGTGAGCCATACGTCTTGGTTATGGCAAAAAATGCCCATCCCAGAAAATTATTAACCGACGGCGTTGCTCCCGGCAACCCGATGCCAGGCACGGTAAGCAATAGTGCTGCAAGACCAAAAAAGAGTCCGTACATTACCGTTGCAACCGAAAGCACCATCTGCGGTCGCCAGCGACTGAGCCCAGCCACATAGCCAACCAAGAGTGGAATAATGCAAAAAAAAGATATGACATTCACTTGGGGATGATACTCGCGCCCCACCAAATGATAAAAGATTGGCTCCTGAAGACTACCAAGCAACCAAAATGTGCCAATAATAAAAAAGAAGAGGAGTGCCAGAAGAAGGACTGTGCGGTCAACGCCGCGCTGGATACATTGCATAACTACTACACCCGAAATAAATAAAAAAGGGCCTGAATATCAGGCCCTTTTAGTTTAATCGTTTAGTAGAATTAGTCTACAATTTGGTTATTGTCGGTAAGCTTTTTAAAGCGGCTACCAACAAACGCTGCTGCAACTACCCAAACACCGATCAATCCAAGAGAAATAATGGTGCTATAAAGAAGCAAATCAGAAACAGATGATTTGAAAATATCACTCACCAAAGAACCTGCACCTTTTGAAGAACGGCTACCGAACTGGTCAATCCAGCCTTTAGCCTTAAAGCGCACGTCTTGTGATGTCGGAATGTACATCATTTCTTTGGTTGGGTTGTTAAGGGCATAGCTCAAGCCTTTCACCGCCATACACGCTGTTACCAACATGCCAAGCACTGGAGAGAGGTATACACCAATTACCAAGCCAGCAGTCATTATTGGGAACAAGAGCAAGCAGAAACGAAGACCAAAGCGACGAATAAGGAAACTGGTACCAAGCACTGCAAAAGCCAGTGCCAAGCAGTTTACGAAGATACCGTACATACCGTTAAAGGAAGCGAAAGCTTCTTTCGTTACATAGGTTTGCTTTGCAATAATCTTCATTTCGAACTCGAGGATCGTATTGATTACTTCGTAAATGGTCGAAACAGCCAAAACACCCATGATGTACGGACGAGTCAACAAAATTTTAAGACCTTCAAGCATACCAGTCTTTGGCTTCTTAGCATCACCAGCAGACTTTTCTGTTCCTGGCTCAGCAGGAATAAGGTACAGGTACAAAATAACCATAGGCACCATCAGCCCAAGACCAATAGCACCAACACTAAAGAGCAAGGCATTACCGAACAAGTGAGACTTAAACGACAAATATGATCCCAAAACAGAACCGATTTGCGCACCAGCAAGAATAATTGGATATCCTTTCTTGGCAGACTCTGTCTTAGTTGTGCTAGTTACAAATGCCCAGAAAAGACCAACCATCAATGTTCCAAGCCATTCGATCATCAAGTACACAAACCAACCGAACAAACGATCAGGGCTTGCAACAGGATTCAAGAATCCGAACGTTGAGTACTCAAGAAGGTAGGCAATAACCAAGAAACTTCCTGAGAAGAAGGTTGCAAGGGTTAAGAGCAAGTTCTTTTTACCAAGAACGTCGATCAATTTAGAGTAAATAAGCACCAAAAATACTGATGCAAATAGGTTTACCATTTTTGCTCGTGGAACATATTGGTAACCAACAATAGCGTCAAATGCTGCGTCTTTTTGTGTACGAAGGAGCCAATAAGCACCAATCAACAAGAAAAAGATACAACTTAAGAGACTAAATTTTTTCATCTCTTCGCGGGAAAGATTACCCCATAAAAAGCCAACTAAACGTGACAACATTGTGTTTTATTCTCCTCCCCTATGCGGGGTTCTACATGATACTAATACCGTGGTGCATTCATACTAAAAAGAACTGCTTTAATACACCACACTATTAAAGCAAGACAGGGATTATATAGAAAACAAACAGATAATTCAATAAAGCACCAAGGGCGCACACAACAGAAAGTGCCCTTAAATTCAATATCTTTTCGGTCGAGATTACTCAACCACCTGATTACCCTCTGTCAGCAGCTTAAAGCGGCTGCCAACATACGCGGCTGCAACTATCCATACGCCAATAAGACCAAGAGAGATAATCGTGCTGTAGAGCAAAAGATCGCTAACAGATGACTTAAAGAGATCACTCACAATAGAGCCAGCTCCTTTAGAGGAACGACTACCAAATTGGTCGACCCAGCCTTTAGCTTTAAACCGTACGTCTTGCGATGTCGGAATATACATCATTTCCTTGGTTGGATTATTCAGCGCATAACTCAACCCCTTGATCGCCATACAGGCGCCGAGCAACATACCGAGGACCGGAGAGAAATAAACGCCAACTACCAAACCAGTGGTCATTATGGGAAACATTAGTAAGCAAAAACGCAGCCCGAAGCGACGAATCAGGAAGCTGGTACCAAGCAACGCAAAAAGGAAGGCTAGCGTGTTTACCAAAATGCCATACGTACCGTTAAAGGAAGCAAAGGCCTCTTTCGTGATGTACGTTTGTTTCGCAATCATGTTCATCTCAAACTCAAGAATCGTATTGATTACCTCGTAAATAGTTGAAACCGCAAAGATACCCATAATGTACGGACGGGTCGCCAAAATCTTAAGCCCTTCAAGCATACCAGTCTTCGGTTTTTTTCCATCCACCCCCTTTGGCTCCATACCAGGCTCCACCGGAACCAGTTTGAGATAAAGAAAAACCATTGGAATAATAAGCCCCAACGCTATAGAACCGACAGTAAAAAGCGGTGTAATCCCAAAATACTCAGTCTTAAAGGAAAGGTATGAACCAATCACGGCACCAATTTGTGCCCCAGCAAGAATAAGAGGATAGCCTTTTTTCGCTGATTCTGCCTTGGTAGTACTGGTAACAAACGCCCAGAACAACCCAACCATTAGTGAGCCAATCCATTCTGTCATCAGATAAATAAACCATCCAAGCAAGCGGTACGGGCTCGCCACCGGATCAGCAAAGCCAATAGAGCTAAATTGCAGGAGGTAGGCAAACAACATAAAACCACCAGAAAAGAACATAGCCAACGTGAGCAATAAGTTCTTTTTACCAAGAATATCAATAAGTTTAGAATAAATGAGGACCAGCACCACCGAGGCAAATAAGTTTATTATTTTTGCTCGTGGTTGATATTGATAGCCCACGAGAGCATCAAATACCGCATTCTTCTGTGTACGCAACAACCAATAAGAACCTATCAGCAAGAAGAAGATGGAGCTTAAGAGCCCAAATTTTTTCATTTCCTCGCGGGAAAGTTCTCCCCACAAGCTGGTAATAATACGAGATAACATAGAAATACTCCTGCCCGATTGGGCGGTTACAAGATACAAATAAGCGCTCAGTTCTCCTGTCCACTACGATACTCAGAGGAAGGTCGATGACGCGACAACGCTTACTTTTTTGTCAGCATTGCTGGAAAAACGAACGTGCTATCATACCACACGAGGGGATAATCTCAAATAAACGCTTATTTCACGCTTATTCTTACCCAATAAAGCCGACCATTGCGTAAACAAGCATCTCCTCGGTACATTTGCTCAACCCGCACTTTTCGACCGGTCAATCACAAAGGAAAGTATGCGCCTCTTTTTTATCCTTACCATTAGTGTCTTTAGTCTCCTGCAGTCGGACTGCCATTGCACAAGCAGTGCGCAGCAAAACCAAGAGCTTTTGACAAAAACCAATGCCTTCATTCACCTTGTTGAGCTCAAAATACAGGAATCTCCTACGCTTGAGACACAGGGTGATGCCGCTATACAGCACGTTATCACTGAACAACCAGAGCTCTTTGCATGGAAACAAGATTGTGGCCCCAAAAACATTTTGCGCAGACATTTAGAAGAATTAACACAACGTCCAGCAGAAACCCTTGATACGGCCCACACTCTAAGCCTGGTACAACGGTGGGTCGATGGAACGCATAGTGAAGAGATAAAGCAACATTTTGATGAGCTTCGCACTGCGTATGGGGCTTTCTATATAGCCCTGCAAAAAGACCCTCAAGTCCAGGCAGAACGCCAACACCAACGCCAACAAACACAGATAGCCACCGAGCAAAAACTACTGGAAACACGCGCCGCGACTAGCGCAACCATAGCCCAAGCAGAGCAACAAAAGAACACCGCGCTCTCCGCACAAGAAGACCTTATTGTAAGCCTTTCTGCAGCCGAAAATAGCCGTAACGCACAGATCTTAGCCCATGAACAAGCATACGGCGTTGAACATCGCCAAACTATGCAGGCAGACCGACAAGCATATGAAGCCAAGGCAACCGCTCACCGCGCTGAAGAAAAAGTCGCATTAGCCCGACTCGAAGGAGAAAAAGTGAAAACTGCACGCACCGAGCGAACCGAGCGGCACCAACGACTGCTTCCGCCTATCATTGCGGGAAGCAGCGCAGCATTAATACTAGCCTACTTTGTAGGAAAGCGGTATTTCAAACGCCGACCCACATTAATTGAAAAAGCCGACACCTCTCTCTTAAATTGGTGGGAACGACTTTGCGGCTACACACTACCAGCCTCAAACATAGAGTCGGTCATTCTTGAACCGACGCTTGCCCATCAAGTACTCGATAAATTTTCCGGCTTTACCCTGGCGATACAAGAAGGCTATCCGCTGAGCAATATGCTGTTTTATGGTCCCCCAGGCACCGGAAAAACAATGGCTGCGCAAGCGTTTGCGCGACGGCTCTCTGAACAAAAAATAGCCCATCACATCATCATTCGAGGACCAGCTTTTAAGCGGCTTGGCTCGGCGGCAAAAGCGCAAGCAGCCCTGGCAGATATTCTCCGGTGGGCGCGCACCAGCCCACTGCCGGTTATTTTGATATTTGATGAAGCAGAAACAATGTTTCCCGACCGCAGCTCGATCTATGCCACTGAAATGACCAATGACCTTACCACCACCATGCTTAGCTTCTTTGAAAATGCCGTCGACAAGAAAATAATGTTTATCCTTTCAAGTAACCACGCAGAACGGCTCGACCTCGCCCTTCTAAATCGAATTGATCCGTCTAATTACGTTCACTTTACCAAACCAGGCAAAACAGAGCGGGTCCTCTTACTAAGCCTTTACCTGAAACAGCACATTCTTGATCGTGAACTCGAGATAAGTGATGAAATCAAAAACCAAAAAGAATATTTGGCTGAACTTCTGGATGGCTTTGTTGGCAGACAAATACATTCGCTGGTAGCGCAAGCGTTATACACCATGGCACGGTACCAAACGAAACGCTTAGAGCTTTTCATGCTCAAAGAAACACTTGTGACCGCTCAAAAAAACAAAGTATTTGTATCATAATAAACAGTGTTTAGAGGTAATCCCTTATGATGCGACACACCGTTCACCTGGGCACGCTTACCGTTATGATCATGTGCCTTATTCCATCTCTCCTTTCAGCAACCGCAACACCTCCTGCAACGATCGTTTCTCGATTGCGGGAAATGAACCCTTTCAAAAAAAACACTCTAAAAACACCCGCCCGCCTCCTACTTGCATGCACGCCACTGGCAGCAATCGCCCTGCTTCTCTGGAGAAAACAAAAGCACACGACACCAACACTGAGTGCCCCAACCGGATTAGCCTTGGCGCCAACGACAGATACCAACCACCAACCAGTCGGTGAAATACCCAGATTTTTTGACGCCCAAAAGCAGCCGATCATTCAAGAACAAATAACTGCTTTAATTAAAGTGCCTACTGTAGACTATTCACCTATCGCACGCACACAGCTCGCTAAAAAACCAGAAGCAACTGAGTTCGAACAAAAACTATTAAATGAAGTAACCCACCAGCTGGCAGCAGCCGAACTAGAGCGCCAACAAGTGAGACTAGAAAATGCAGCGAATGATGAAAAAGAGGGAGCCAATACAACAACAACTACAACCATAGAAGAACCGTGTATTGAGGAAGAACAGAGACAAACCATTGCCACACAAGACGCGCAACAAGCCGAAATAGAAGAAAAAAAAGCTATTGAATTAGAATCAGAGCGGCGTGCTGCAATCGTTGCGCAAGAAGCAGCACAAGAATCGGTTGTGCGTGAATTGGCCGAAAGACAGGCTCAGCACAATCGCATAGCAAATGAAAAGGCTACAAAGCTGACATCTGGGTTTAAAATGATGATCGCGCGCAAACAATATAGAGATCATCATGCCGCTATAGCTGCTGAAAAAGAACGACTGGCGCGTGAGCAGGCGAAGAAAGAGGCTGAGCTCTTACGAGTTGCAGCGGAAGCAGCAGAAGCCGCCGCATTAGAGCGCCGGCAGATTGAACAGGAAAAAGCTGCTCGATCGCTTAAGGCAGAACAGGAGCGGCGAGTCCAACAAATGGCACTATTTGCTACAAGAGCAAAAGAATGGCTCGCTCGCAAACAACAGGAACGAGAATTAGCGGCACACCGCAGAATAAATGAACAAGCTACAAAACTGACGTACGGGTTTAAAACGTTGATTGCCCAGAAAAAATATAAAGACCGCCAAGCTGCTATAGTTGCTGAAAAAGAACGACTTGCACGCGAACACGCCAAAAAAGAAGCAGCAACCGCTGCCGCGCTAGAGCAGCAACGAATTGAACAGGAAAAAAATGCTGCAATCGAAGCTGAACGCCAACACCGGGAAGCAGCCATTACTGCGGAAAAAGAACGGGCACGAGCTGTAGCACAAGCCGCTGCGCAAGCAAAGGAGCGCCAGCGCAAAGAAGCGGAGAAAGCCGCTCAAGAACTTAAAGCCGAACAGGAACGACTTGCCGCAATAGCGGCACACGAAAAAGAAATTCAACGCCAAGAAGCTGAAAAAGCAAAAAAAGAAGCTGACGTTTTAACAGCACGGCAGCAACAAGAGGCTGCGGAGGCTCTAGCTACTGCCGAATGCAAAAGAAAAGAAGCCGCTGCAATAGAAGTAACCCGCGCACGCGAGCGCACCGAAAAGGCGCTCAAACAGTTACGGCACCAGCAAAAGAAGGCAGACAAGAAAGAACATCTTAGGCAGATACAAGAACACATACGTCAGAGATTGAAATCAATTGAAAATAACGAAGCAATGTTGAATAACTTTATCGAACCATACATTCCTGGCAGACGAGAGTTGACGACCATAGAACTTAAGGCATTGAATACGCTATTCAATGAAATAAGCCGCTTAGAGTTTAAGGTTATTACTACGACTGTGGCAAGCAAGCTAATGCCACTTGCACTCATAAATGCTCGTACATCTTCAAAAAAAACCATGCTTTACCATGAAGTTGTTGCCAATTGCATGGCCTGCATCACCTCTCCAGGCACCGATCTGGGCGAAGTACTAAAATCCCTCCCTGGTTACCGCACTCTGTACCTAGAGCCAAGCATTCGAGAAATGGTCGCAGTAAAGGCAATGCTTGCCAAAATCGTTGAATTCGGCCCCTGCTTAGGCCTGTACTACCTCGCTCCAGAGCACCTTGCCTCCATTATCACTGCCAATGGCGTTCATCTCGCCAGCACAGATGCGAACATACGTTTTCCTCTTGCATATGAAATAGAAAAACTTTATCTCGAAACAATACGGGCTATGCCGAAAGAAGAACTTTTAAACCTGGAACCATGGCTCACCGTAACAAAGGGATTAAGCCGTCAACAAACAACAAAACGTGAACTCCATCAACCAGCAATTGATCGTGCGCTAAAATTAATTCGAGAGGAAATCGTGAAACGTTTGAACTCAGAGCCGGTGCACGCACTACAAAAACAAGAAGAGTTGGTATAGAAGCAGCCGCCCCGTCATTGCGAGGAACGAAGCAATCCAGAGAGAAACCAATCAATACAAGGAAAAATATAAATGCCTAAGCTACCCACAGTTTATATCATGGCAAACAAGCGAAATGGCACCCTTTATCCCGGAGCGACCTCAAATCTAATCAAACGTGTTTATGAACATAAAACAGGTGCTCACGAACAATGTTTCACAAATAAATATCATTGCATACTACTCGTCTATTATGAACAGTGCCCAACCATGCAAAGCGCAATCGAGCGAGAAAAAATAATAAAAGGTGGATCACGTACTAGTAAACTCAACTTAATAGAAAAATTCAACCCAGAATGGCATGACCTCTTCGATAACATTAACCGATGGTGAAAATAATCTGGATTGCTTCGTCGCTACGCTTCTCGCAATGACATTACCGAATAATGATATTCTTGCGCACCGCACGCTCATTCACCTTACCAACAATACCGGCAAGAAAAGTCCATGCAGAAAGAAAACCAATAACAGTAAGGCCCAGAATAGAAGAAGAATGACCAACAATTCCGGTCAAAGAAAACCCAAGGGCTTTAGCGCCGCGTAGACCAGCGACATCAATCCAGGCTTTTGCCTTGTACTTAATGTCACGAGAGGTTGGAATGTACAGCGTTTCACGCACCGGTTGGTTGAAGGCGTAATGGAGCCCCTTCAGCAAGACAATAAAGAGTGTGACGGTATACAAATTCGGAACAAAGAAGTACACGACACCAGCAATGATCAAGAGTATCGGAAAGCTCATGAGGCTTGCACGGGTGCCAATTTTGCGATGAATATACGAGGTGCCCAAGAGCGAGAACACGCAGGAAAGAAGCTGAAACAACAAATTAACTTGGAAATAATAATTGGTCACCAACCCTTTGACTGCAAAAGTTTGTTCTGCCAAGTACGCTTGTTGAAAGTGCATAAGCGACACGATGATTTCTTGAAGAAGCATAAGCGAAAAAATACCGGTAACATAAGGGTTTTTAACCACGACAAAAAGACCCTCAAGAATCCCTACTGGCCGATCAGGTACCTCTTGTCCTTCGGCCCCAAACTGCGTGCCCGGTATCATTGCAGTCAAGCGCCAAATGAAAAAGCCTAGAAGAGCAAAAAGCCCCATACAAATGCATAGAAGAAGCGGCACACGAACCACATACAGACCGGTGTTTGCCACCATAAAACTGCCAAATGCTGCAAAACTAAACGCTCCTGTCTGAGAGCCAAACATAATCATGCCATACCCTTTTTTAGCCGAAGAGGCTGATGTTACGTCGTTTGCAAATGACCAGAACAGCGACATCATAACGGTCAAGTAGCTCTCTACAAAAAGGTAAAAGCCCCACGCAACCCAGCGATCAACGCTAACAGCGGTATTGGCAACGCCGATAGTTGGATGACTCAGTAAAACCACAAAAAGCAGTCCAACTGCCACATAAAAGCTGAGGACTACATAGAAAAGATTACGCTTAGAGAACAGATCCACCACTTTGGAATATAACATAACCACCAACAGCATAAGCACCGCGCTTAAGCCTTTGATAACCGGGAGGTAGGCAGACCCCACCATATTAATGAAAAGTGATTCTTTGAGCGGCTTGAGTGGTGAGAACGAGCCAAACAAGCAAAAGCCACCGGCAGCCAAATAAAGGAACTTTCTCAGTTCCGCGCCGGAAGACAGACCCCACAATTTGTTAGCAATACCAGAAAGAAAACGCATAGATTTCCGCTCTACCCTAAAATAGTAAAAACCCCGGAACTGCACGATGCTTTTCCAGGGAAGTAGGTCATTGTAACAGCAGTAGGATTTTTTAGCAAAAAATATCTTTGGACGCTCAGAAAAAGCTGCAGCTCGAAGGAAACTGTGCGCGCATGAGGAAATTGAGCAGCCTCAAGGCCTTTTTACCAAGCAAGCCAGCCTATTTGCGCCTGCAGAAAGCGCGACCCGTTGCCAACCGCTCACCATACAAATCTCTAAAACCCCCATACTCCAGGCACTTTTTTGCTTTTTCATAAAAAAGAGTTATGATTCTCATATCTCCAGCGCCGTGCTATTTGGTTATTTTACTAAAAACCAGGAGCCGTCTACGCGGGGGGTTCTTGTAGCAGACCCGCACTTGTTACGGCGTCAGCCACATTAATTGTTTCTTATAATCACAGCTTGATGAAGGATAATTAATATGAACAGCAACAATGACAACAACAAGAAATACGCTAACGTAGCGTCACAGACATTCAACCGCGTGCTTGGTAGAATCACTGACGATCCCGAAACAGTTAGCTTTAACATCTACGGTCGTGGCATATTTGGCCTCGGCAGTAGCGCCCGCGGAGTCCTTATATCCACCGAGGAAAACCGAGAATGGGCACAAGTCTTACAACAGCAGTTCTTAACAGAGTTTGAGTCAATATATCGTGACATCAAGCTTGAGATTGAACCAATTTTTCTCAAACCTAACAACCTATTACTTCAAAGCGCTTTGTTATCACACCCCTTCTTTCGGGGTCGAGATAAAGAGCGCTATTCTTTTGTCATCACACCAGGCTATACCGAAGCAGAACTCATTAATGAGCTACGCCAAGCACTTGGGCTCAGCGCGGTGCAAGTCTACTGCCTACAAGGGCCTATTGAGTCCTCTCCTATAAAACCAAAAGAAGGAGTTGCTGGCGTACACAACACACCGATGGAAGGAAGCGAATACGCCGCCTGCCTCCGAGGAGCCGTCCCAACCATCAAGAAAGTGTGTATTGCCTATAGCCCATACATCGAAAACCTTCAAGAAAGAGAAATGCTACGCCAACACCGCAATCTCATAAAGGCCGCATTTAAAGAATTCCCTATTGAGGTGGTGGAACACTCTTGGGACTTTGAAGAAGCATATGCTTCTGAACTACAAACAACATTAGCCGACTGTGATGTGCTCATAACTCTGGACGAACCAGCGGTAAGCAAGCATGCCGATACCGTCCTGAAAATCTGCGAAGCTACTCAGACATTGCTCTGTAGCTCCGATCTTGACCTCGTCGTTAAGGGCGCAGGATTCGGCTGCGGGGTTGCAAAAAGTTCGTATATCAAGCCTATGATCAAGCTTTTGCGCGCACTTTTAGCTCGCAATGGCTTTGTTAAGAGTTGTCAAATTCCTATGCAAAGCGGTATGCGCTACAACCTTCGTGGCATCAAAAACCAAGGAGTTAAGCTTTCATCAATCGTTCTTGCTCTATTGAGAGCAAAAGACGCGCACGAATTAGATGCTGTCAGCATTCTTGAGACTGAGTAGTAGCGTAACGGCATTAGAAAGAGGAACTATATTATGACAACAGTCACAGAAAATCGCGTTGGCATTCTCATGATCAACGAGCAGCCAGTCCATAGCGAGCTGGCGCAACAATTACTCGACCTCATACTTGACGGAGAGGCTGCGGGAATATACGAAGCCCAAGTGTTTCATGCCCCAAATACCAAAAGAGAAGACATAATGGCAAAAGTACAGGCTATTGCCGAAAAAAAAGAGGTTGATACTCTTTTTGTGATAGGCGAAGCAAGTTCGGTACCCGCAGTGGAAGAAGCAAAGAAACATGGGCTTCATGTCATATTTCTTGCAGTACGAGACCCAATAAAACAAGGGCTCATAGAATCACTGGAAAAACCTGGTGGTTTTGCATCGGGCGTGCTTATTGAAGACGCACCAATTGAAAAATTGGCTGCGCTTTTGAAGTATCTCCAGCCAACAGTAAAAAGCCTTCTAATTCCTTATCACACGCCTTCAAAAACGACAGAGCTCAAGAATCGCGCTTTGAAGCTTGCCGAAATTTTAGGTGAGGAAGGAATGACGGTTTACACTGTGCCAATTATACGGTGCAAAGAAGCCGTTCTTACTACTATCAAAGAACATCTTCCGCATATAGATGCTTTTCTTATAATGGACGGATGCTATTCTGCTATCTTACAAAGGGAGATAGCCTATCTTTTTTGGGACGTATGCAAACTAGCTATAGGCTGCAATATTGCAAGCATCAGCTCTGGTATGGCAATCTCCTACAATGGAAGTATTAGCCCTCTGGCAGTAGAAGGCTTTAAGATACTACGCAAGTTCCGTGAAGAAGGTATCCCCTTAGGGGAAATTCCGGTTACTATCGTTCCAGACAACCGTGAGTTCATTGTAAACATCGATATGCTCCGCCGTATTGGCTTTCCCGATGAAGCGTTAGAAAAATTATGTTCAGCTCCCAACATTAAGGTCGTACGTACATGGGTTCACCCACCAAAATAACCATAGGTATTCTAATTTCTGTCTTTGTAGCCCTTGCACTTGGTTTCATAACCAAAATCATACGTAGAGGCTACAACCCCCCTACCTACATTATTGGGCTTGTATACGTACCAAGCTTGCCTTTCCACGAATACGTTAATGAGCGACTAAAGGCAAAAATAAAAGCTGACGGGCGTTTCACGGTAAAAGAATTTACTCCTGCATCAACCACCGATCTAACGTCAGTGAACAACATCTGCGCCGAAGCTCTGGAAAGCAATGCCAATCTCCTTATTGGGACCGGCATACGCTGCACAAAGGCCCTGGTACAAAATTCAGAAAAACGTAAAATAAAAAAGCCTATCCTTTTCCTAGCGGTACTGGACCCAGTGAAATACGAACTCATACAGAGCACTGAAAAACCAGGGGCAAACGTTACAGGAATTGAATCAGACTTTTCTCCTGCGGATTTACCACTTCTGATAAATCTACTCAAAACCATAAAGCCCTGCGCAACGTCCGTACTACTACCATACGCCAACATTCCGGATGGGCACGACTCACATGCACCAGAGCTTCAAAAACTGGGGCTAACCCGAGGCATAAACGTAACCCTGCTGCCAATCCATATCATAAACGAAACGCTGCCTCTAACAACTGGACTCATAACCAGTCACGATACATTAATGTACCTGGAAGGAGATGGCGTCGCACTCTGCGGCCCCGGGCTCGGCAAACTTGCTTCACAGCATAATGCAACCATGTTCGCCGGCTCGATCGATGGCGTAATTGACGCTGCGATAAGCTATATGCCCGACCCTATATGCTTTGTTGACGGTCCCTTCGATATGGCCAAAGAAATCTTAATCAACAAACAAAATCCCGCAACTATGCCAGTCCGTCAAGCATCAATCACCCGCAGTCTGGTCCTCAATACTCCCCTCTGGCCAGAACAAGGCCTTGGCGATCTTAATGTACAAGAAGTCGTACGAAAAATACGCAGTAACCCCCAACTTGCAGCCATTCACGATCACATCATTGTTGATGGCGTTAAAGTCTCTTGAACCGCCATATATCATTTCAAAAACCTCCCCTCCTGTAGTAGTATAGTGGCCAAAAGAGGAAAAGCTGCATGAACATACATAAAAAACCACTGCCGCTTGGTATTAGTGCGTTTGAAGAGCTTATCGGTGATGGCTATGTCTATATCGACAAAACAAAAACAATGTACGAGCTAACCAAGACCGGTCGACGTTATTTTTTTTCTCGCCCTCGCCGCTTTGGCAAGTCCCTTCTCTTATCGACATTTAAGGAATTTTTTTCTGGCAACAAAGAGCTTTTCAAAGACACCTGGGCTGGCCGAGAAAGCGCTCATGACTGGCAAGAATATCCGGTACTAAGTTTTGATTTAAGCGGAGTCGATTCTGCAAGTCCAGCTCGACTAGAATCAGGGCTCTGTATGCAGCTAGAGGCGATGGGCCGTAAGTACGGTGTTGATCTTAGTCTGGGGCAGTACCCTGTAGAAAAGCTACGCCTCCTGGTAGAAACCCTTGCTCAGCGGAATAAAGTAGTAATCCTCGTAGATGAATATGATTCCCCCATCCTCAAGCACGTTGTAACCGACAGGGAACTCGCGCACAAGCTCCGCGATGTCCTCAATACGTTTTTCACTGGCATCAAAAGCGTCAATGACCTCGTGCGTTTTGTTTTTTTTACCGGCGTCAGCAAGTTTGCCAAAACCTCAGTATTTTCTGGCCTCAATCATCTGAATGATATTTCGTTGGAACCGATGGCTGCAACACTGTGCGGCTACACAGAAGAAGAAGTCCGTACTAATTTGACTCCCCACATTCAAGACCTTGGCGAGGCATTCAACATGCCGTTTGAAACAGTTATGGACGAAATGCGAACCTGGTATAACGGATACCGCTTCTCGCGCGACCCCAGCAAGGTGTACAACCCCTACTCTATTTTCTTTTATTTAGACCGCAAAATCCGTGGTAACTTTTGGTTTGGAACCGCAACCACTAAATTCTTGGCCGATATCATCATGGAAAAATTTGAGCAATTTCAAGCCCTCAGTAGCTTCAACATACATGGGGAGTCTCTTGGAGCCTTTGATATAGACAAAATCCCGCTCGCAAACCTACTTTTTCAAACCGGCTACCTCACTATAGAGAACTACGCACCTGATACACAAACCTACAAATTAGCCTACCCAAATAACGAAGTCCGCGAATCATTTGAAGAGTGCTTGCTTGGGGACTTCTTGAGCCTAGATCGCACAACGATCGACCTGTATCAGGCCCGGCTCAAAACAGCAATTGAATCACAAGATATTGACGCCTTCTGCGCCGTCCTTCAAGGGCTTCTCTCCTGCATTCCGTATAATTTGCATATTAAGAAAGAGGCATATTACCACACTTTTTTCCATATCATTGGAACGCTTCTTGGACTCGACGTCCAGTCAGAAGTGGCAACAAGCGTGGGGCGTATCGATACTATTGTTCAAACGAAGGCTGCTATCTTTATCTTCGAATTTAAGCTCGAAAAAAACCCTGCTGAGGCTTTGGCGCAAATTAAAGCAAAGCGATATTATGAGCCATACCTCGCCGACAATAAAAAAATATATCTCATTGGCCTCTCATTTGTATTTGAAGAGGAAAAACGCCTGGAATACGTATGGGAACAGTTGTGAGTAGCCGCCTCAAAGAACTCCAAGCCCGCCTCGCCGCTATCACCGTACCGAACGCACAACACGCGGCCTATTTTAAAACAGACCCAGGTAGCTACGCCGAACATGACCAATTCCTCGGCATCAAAAACCCAGTCCTCCATGAGCTGGCAAAAGAGTTTCGCGACTTATCACTGGCCGAGCTTGAACAACTTATACAATCCCCCTTCAATGAAGAACGCCTTTTAGCCTTATTCATTGCCACTGCCCACTACAAAAAAGCAAAGGCGGCCGGGCGCGAAGAGATATACCAGTGGTATATCCGTAATCTTTCGCAGGTAAATAATTGGAATTTGGTCGACGCATCAGCCCATCTCATTATGGGGCCGCATATCGCTGTTCACGGAACCGCGGTGCTCTTTGCCCTGGTGAAATCAGAAAGCCTTTGGGACCGCCGCATTGCCATGGTAGCCACCTGGCACTGCATCCGGCTTAAAGATACAAAGCTCACCTTTACCATCGCAGGACTGCTGATCAATGATCGCCATGACCTGATACACAAAGCAGTGGGATGGATGCTGCGGGAAGCAGGCAAATGGAACGAGGCTGGGTTGTTGGCATTCTTAGATGCTCACGCAGCCGTCATGCCGCGCACCATGTTGCGGTATGCGCTGGAAAAATTTGAGCCCAATGTCCGCGCACGCTATATGGCGGCTAAAGCTTCAAGAACTGGCAAATGTCGATAATCTTATGAAAAAATCGGGACTCCTCTAATGCCGGAGTAGCCTCACCTAAGCAAAAAAGAATCGGTGCTGTGATAACCGTTGAAGGCAATGAAAGGCTATCTATCTTGCGTCGCATTTCTGGGATGATTGCGGTAGTAATTGGTCCACGCTTAAATTTGAATTCACATACATAGACCACATCAGCTTTGCTATGCACCAAAAAATCAATCTGGCATCCTGCCCGATCCGCAGTTTTTATTTGGCGATAAGATCCTGCATAGGCCCACTCGCTCAAAGGAAGGCCAACTGCTTGAATAAGCACTTCAGGCACAGAAAGCAATAAATGTTCCACCTGAAGCCCTATGTGTGTATCTATCCCTGGAATCTGATCAAAATCAATATGCACAAACTCCCTATTCAGTATCTCCTCTTTGTGTGGCGCAATGATATTTAGATACGTTCGTAAGTAAGGATCGCTTACACGATACAGCGAGCGGTCTCGCTTCTCTCTCTTCGCACAATCCCATTGGTAGCAACCTGACACAAACCCCGCAGTAACGAGGTTCTGAAGGCATACTTCAGCTTCCTTTTCAGAAATTGCTAGCTCAGCCGCAACTTCAGCCGCTGTTGCCATTTTTTTTGCGAGTAACTCAACAACTCGCCGATGCCTCGAAAGCTCACCATTAAATAGGTCATGAAAAATAACTTGAAACTCTCTGAGTAAAAAACCTTCTGGCTGAAAGCAGGACTCCTTTATCCATTGCCGTACTCCCCTGCCTATATCGACCTGCTCCAAATACCAAGGGATGCACCCAGCAATAGAAAGAAGCGTATATAGTTCAGCAGGAGATAGAATAAATCCCCGCGACTTCAAAAGCTCAGCGCTCTCAGCCAACGATAACGGTCTAACTACTATAATTTTAGATATGCGCCCCACAAAACCAGTACTATTAAGGACATTTTTCTCAATCCACGTTGATACCGATCCACATAAGATGAAGACCAGCCGCGGATTTTGAGAAAATTTCAAATCCCACCACGTCTTAAAGTAAGCTAGCGGCAATGACGAGCCGGCAAACATCCAAGAAATTTCGTCAAAAAAAACAACCGTCTCTCTATCGTCGATTGCATTTGCAAGGGCAAGAAAAGCATCGTCCCATTCAGGAAAAAATTGTAACTCGCCCCCCAATTGATTCCGAAATTGCACTGCAAAGTGTCGCAGCTGATGTGCCATTGTTGTATCTTCTTCCGGAGTTAACCCCGAAAAATGGAGCAAGCGTTTGCCGCGCGCAAATTCAAAAACAAGCCTGCTTTTACCTATACGACGTCGACCCATGACGACTGCTAAACGGGCAGTCCCTTGCCCGGTAAGAGAATTAAGCTTATCTAACTCTTCAGCACGACCAACAAAAAAAGACATCTAGGCCCCCTAATTGAGAAACAAAATCACCTGATTATCAAGCACATGCACCAACCCGCCATGCTCTGAGACTTCAAGCGTCTCCTCATGTCCCTTGACGGTATAGGTAAGTGTGCTCTCGGGAGCAAGAATGTTAACCAACGGACGATGGTCGGGACCAACCACAAAGCTACCACCGGGACACTCAAGTGATATCCAGCCAATATCTTTTTTTTCTTCTGAGAACGGTCGCAAAATAACCAGTGTTAATGCCATATCGGCTCCCTACCGCTGCTGCAGTTGTTTCATTTTTTGGATAGCATCTTCAAGCGTGCCGACCATGTAGAAGGCTTGGTCTGGCATCTTGTCGCAATGGCCAAAAATGATTTTTTCAAAATCAGCTACCGTCTTATCACGAGGCACAAACACGCCCGGAATACCGGTGTACTGTGCGCCTACAAAGAGCGGCTGCGTCAGGAAATTTTGAATCTTCTTAGCGCGGCTTACGATCAACTTATCAGCATCAGAAAGTTCATCAACCCCCAAGATAGCAATAATATCTTGAAGCTCGCGGTACTTTTGTAGCGTCTTTTGAACAGCATGCGCCACTTGATAGTGCTGCTCCCCTACAATCTCAGGAGAAAGACCTTTAGAAACCGAAGCCAACGGGTCAACCGCTGGGAAGAGCCCTTGTTGGGCAATCTTACGAGAAAGCACGGTGCTGGCATCCAAGTGATGGAAGGTTGTCGCTGGTGCCGGATCAGTATAGTCGTCTGCTGGTACATACACCGCTTGAATAGAGGTAATAGAACCGTCTTTCGTACTAGTAATACGCTCTTGCAGCATACCCATTTCCGAAGCAAGAGTTGGCTGATAGCCCACTGCTGATGGCATACGGCCAAGCAACGCAGAAACTTCAGTACCGGCCTGCACATAGCGGAAAATGTTATCTATAAAGAGAAGCGTGTCTTTCTTTTCGGTATCGCGGAAATATTCGGCCATCGTTAGACCAGTCAAGCCAACACGCAACCGTGCGCCCGGCATATCACCCATTTGACCAAATACCAACGCGGTTTTTTCCAATACGCCGGTTTCTTTCATCGCAAGCCAAAGGTCGTTCCCTTCTCGGGTCCGTTCACCTATGCCCACGAACACAGAACTTCCACCATGCTCAATACCAACGTTTCGAATAAGCTCTTGTACAAGGATAGTCTTACCAACACCAGCACCGCCGAACAAGCCAATCTTTGAACCTTTAAGATACGGACACAACAAGTCGATAACCTTAATGCCCGTTTCCAGAATTTCGTTACTAATGTCCTGGTCAATAAGCGTTGGTGCATTGCGGTAAATAGACCATTCTTCGCTTCCTTTTACCTGCGGCGTACCGTCAATAGTACGACCTAAAACGTCAAATACGTGCCCCAGAACTTCAGGCCCAACCGGCACCTTAATAGGCGCTCCGGCGTCAGCCACTGGCACACCACGAGAAATGTTGCCCAGCGCTTCAAGTGCTATACAGCGAACAACGCCGTCACCAACGTGCTGCGCAACTTCAACGCTCACAAGAGAATAAATGCCGCTTTTATCGCAGCTTGGGACTTTGATAACCAGTTGGTTGTGAATTTGTGGAAGCTTTTGCCCGGAGAATTGGACGTCAACGATCGTCCCGCTCGTTCGCAGTACAAGGCCCAAATGATCGTTATTGATGAACAAAGCATCAAGTGCTTCGGTGCGATTCTGCGCTGTCGACGTTGAGGTAGATTGAAGTTTTGATGTATCCATAATGACCAAAAAGAATGAAAACCGTTGTTTTACTGCGAACATCAAAGTAAGATATGATCCTTCTTTTGTAAAGCAATCATAACATTTTTATTCTAAGAGCAGTATTCGTATCAACAATATTGTTCTAATGCACAAGTGTGCTAGACTAGCACGCTTTAACAAAAACATCCTCATTTTTTATAATGAAAGTCGCGTTATGATAACACAACTGCTTGCGAAAATTTTCGGTACCAAAAACAGCCGCGAAGTGGCTAGACTCCGCCGAAAAGTTGCTTTGATTAACGAACTCGAACCGAAAATGATCGCGCTCTCTGATAGCGAGCTGGCCGAAGTTACAACCACTCTTAAAGAAAAAGTAAGCAACGGCCGTACCCTTGAAGACATTCTTCCAGAAGCATTTGCTGCCGTCCGCGAAGCCAGCCGTCGCAGCCTGAACATGCGTCATTACGATGTACAACTTATTGGTGGCATGGCTCTGCATGAAGGTAAAATTGCCGAAATGAAGACCGGCGAAGGTAAAACCTTGGTCGCCACACTCGCCCTCTACCTCAACAGCCTATCCGGCAAAGGGGCACACTTAGTTACTATCAACGATTATTTGGTTCGCCGCGACGCCGAATGGATGAAGCCAATTTATGACGCCCTCGGTGTTTCTGTTGGCATCTTGCAAAATAATATGAGCGATGAAGAACGACAGGCGGCCTATGCTGCCGATATCACATATGGCACAAACAGCGAGTGTGGCTTTGACTACCTTCGCGACAACATGAAATTCGACCTCAGCAACTACGTCCAACGCGAACACAATTTTGCTATTGTGGACGAAGTTGACTCTATTTTAATCGACGAAGCTCGTACCCCGCTCATCATCTCTGGTCCTGCCGAAAAAAGCAGCTTATTATATGAGCAAGCAAACAAAGCAGTGCTCAACCTCAAGAAAGATGAAGATTACGAACTGGATGAAAAATCACGCTCGGTACATCTCAGTGAAACCGGCACCGACAAAGTTGAACAACGCTTGCACGTCGACAATCTGTTCGCCCCAGAAAACACCTTAGTTCTTCATCACGTTAACCAGGCGCTTCGTGCGCACACACTGTTTGCAAAAGACGTAGACTATGTCGTTCGCGAGGGAGAAGTATTGATTGTCGATGAATTTACTGGCCGCATGCTCCCAGGTCGCCGCTACTCAGATGGCCTCCATCAAGCTCTGGAAGCAAAGGAAGGAGTTAAGATCGAACGCGAAAACCAAACGCTTGCCTCGATCACCCTCCAAAACTATTTCCGCCTCTACAAAAAACTTGCCGGCATGACCGGTACTGCATTAACCGAAGCAGAAGAGTTCCACCGTATCTACAAACTAGACGTGGTAGCAATCCCAACCAATAAACCACTTGCTCGTGTCGATGAGCCAGATGCAATATTTTTGACTCAAAAAGACAAGTTTGAAGCGATTATTGAAGACATCATTGAAACACACAAGAAAGGCATGCCTATCCTGGTGGGTACCGTTTCTGTAGAAACATCAGAATACCTGGGGCACCTGCTCTCTATGCGCGGCATTCAACACGAGATCCTCAACGCAAAACACCACGCTCGCGAAGCGGACATTGTCGCCGGAGCCGGTGAGTATGGCAAAGTTACTATTGCTACCAACATGGCTGGCCGCGGTACCGACATTAAGTTAGGCCAAGGAGTAAAAGAAATTGGCGGACTACGCATTATTGGTACCGAACGGCACGAAAGCCGTCGTATCGACAACCAACTCCGAGGCCGTGCAGGGCGCCAAGGAGACCCAGGATCATCAAAGTTTTATCTTTCCCTTGAGGACAACCTTATCCGCATCTTTGCAGGCGATCGCTTGAAAAACATTATGATTCGTGTCGGCATGGTTGAAGGTGAACGTATCGAACACGACATGGTCTCTCGCAGCATTGAAGGCGCACAGGAAAAAGTGGAAAAGCACCATTTTGAATCCCGTAAAAATTTGATTGAATACGATGACGTACTCAACCAACAACGAAAAGTTGTATACGACTATCGCCGCCAAATTTTAGAAGGTGGAGAGCACACCACCATCATCGTTGAAGAAATCATTCATGACCTCGTTGAGTCTTTAGCCGCCACGCATCTTCCGCGCAACAATGGCACACCGCAAGAACGGGCCACGTTCTTTAATACACTCAGCACGATAACAGGCATAGATGAAACTGCAATTGCAGGAGCATTTACTTCGCCAGTTCGTCATGTGCAGGCAATAGACGCGTTGGCCACATTCTTAAAAGATGAATACCGAAAGCTGCGCGTTCGTATTAACCCGGAAATTATTAATGAAGCAGAAAAGTGGTTGCTTTTGGAATTGATTGACCAGTATTGGAAGATCCACCTGCAAGTCCTTGACTCACTCAAAGAAGGCATTGGGCTCCGCGGCTATGGCCAAAAAAACCCCCTAATTGAGTACAAAAAAGAAGCGTTTGATACTTTTGTAAGCATGATGAACGCGGTTAAAACCGATGTTGTTACCCGCATATTCCACATCAATGCAAACCTTTTCTCCAGCGAACAAATTGATGCTATTGAAAAGGAACGGCTCAAAGAATTAGAAAATGCTAAAGAGTCTGGCCCATCTGAAACTGGCGAGGCGGTTACGATGAAAGCCGCTCCAGTTAAACGAGAAATAGCAAAAATAGGCCGCAATGATGTGTGCACATGTGGATCAAATAAGAAGTATAAGACTTGCTGCGGCAAGCGATAGGACGCAACAAAAAGGGGCGGGTAAATTACCCGCCCCTTTTATAATAGTAGTAACTCTATCATTCTAAGTTGCCTCTGAGCACAAGGAATACTTTGCCGAAACCTGTAGAATGTCACGAATAAACTCAGCATCTGTAAAATCATTGTGGCCCATAATCATGTCATTGAGTATCTCATTCACCCCTTTGAAAGCTGCATAGAGCATTTCTTGGCCAGAATGTTTACGCACAGCTTTCACATCTGAATTAGAATTCGGCCGTATTTCAGACTCGCTCTCAAAATATATATCCCAGTACTCCAGAAGCTCAGATTTAATGTCCCCAAAACGTACACCATCTTTCAGTCGAATCGCAACAGCGTTTAATTTTAGCCAAGCTTCTTCACTGTGCGCAGATTGTAGATCATCCAGACGTGTAATACGATTATTAAACTGCTCCTCAGCAGAAGAGTGCCAATTTGCACGCAATGCAGAGAAGCTATCACTATACCAAACTTCTTTCATAAGATTTCCCCACAACTGACAATCATCGATCTTGCGAACGGGGAACTTCAAAACAAAATCCATCTTCTCATTAAGCCATTCTAAAACCTTTATGGCTCTATGATCATTTGTGGCAAAACCCAAAAGCTCCGCACGCGCCTCTAATAGACATTCCTTATGAGGAGGCATAAGCTGAAGTGCTTGATCTCTACATTTTATCCACTCATCACCAAACTTAGAAAGTCTAGCAACACTCTGAACCACTGCCGGTTTCGGTGTTGCCGCCACAGCTTCTTTTCTCTCGACGTCTGTTTGTACTGCCGTATCAGTCGCATATCGAATCACGCTGGCAACCCCTACCGAAGCTTGCGAAATGGAAAGCACCGGCGCTGATTTTGGTTTTACTATGATAGCTTCTACCCCGAGCTCGCTAAAAACAGACAGATCTAACTGAGACCAT
This sequence comes from uncultured Pseudomonadota bacterium, assembly GCA_964429275.1. Classification (GTDB taxonomy): domain Bacteria; phylum Babelota; class Babeliae; order Babelales; family JAUPTZ01; genus JAUPTZ01. Next base: position 331,385 of record CAYSBJ010000001.1, on the reverse strand, counting down.
GGCCGCCTCTCATGGGGAGCAATAGCAACTTCCGCACCACTCTGCAGGCTCAGCTCATTCATTCTATGAGAAGACTCTTTCACTTCAGCAGACGTTGAAACCCCTATTTCACTGATGTGCGAAACAATCTCCTCAATCCCTATCGAAGGCCCGCGTGAAACGGAAAGCAATTTTTCTGATTTTGGCGACATCACGGTAGTTTCCACTACAGGTTCATTCAACGCAGAGAGTCCTGGTCCCAAATTACTGGTACTTGTATTATCAACCGCCACAGGCTTCTCCTGCTGACCATCGGCTGTAGCTAAACCCCGAGCGCTGAGCGCGGCCGCCAAAAGACTGACTCCCATCCCGCCCAGAAGCTTCAGTGCAGAATCATCTAAAAATAGTGGGCCTGAACGAAAGCTCCGGAGCCCAGAAATTTGAAGCCCTCGGCGCCTCTTATAAAGATCATATACTCTTTTTCCGCAAAAGCCGGCTGCCACGAGGCTGGCGACTAAAGCCGTACGCAGCGTAGCACGGGTTAGCCGACTCTGCGGGATTATAGACGTATTAAAAAAAAGGAGGAGTGCTCCTAAGAGCACCCCTTTTATCATTGTTTTCACATTAAACTTTCAAGAATTGAGGGTTCTTTACACACAAGTAGTATAAAGCATAATACACACTCTGTGAAAAAAACATCTCAATAGGGCAAAAAAATTAAATTAATGCGTCAACTTTCTCCGCAAACTGCTTTTCGGTCGCACCACCACCAACAATCCGGTCTTTTTCTGCGCCACCTTTGGTAAATACAAAGGTCGGCACCCCCTGAATGCGGTAGTTTGTAGCAATTCCACCGAGGTGATCGATATTTACCTTGACAAAAATCGCCGCATCTTTATAGCGCTCAGCAAGCTTTTTATATAGGGGGGCTATCGTACGACAGGGCCCACACCAGGTAGCATAAAAATCAATAATCACTGGCTTTGATGAGCCTGCAAGGAGAGTTGTAACCTCCTGGGCTGATCGCATTTCATGAACAACACCAGGAGCGTAAGAAGGCTCTACAACATTTTTTTTAGCATTTTCTTCGACAAGAGAACTCACCTCTCCATCCTCGCCTGCAACGGACGGAATCACTTTCTTGCTCTCAATACTCCTCTTGGTATTCGATTCATCAACCACCACGTACCCCGGTTTGTACCCTGCTTGTGCCAAGAAATCATATGCTTGGAGCGCACTACGACACCCATCCCCAGCGGCAGTCACTGCTTGTTTATAGCGGGGATCAACAATATCTCCCACTGCGTAGACTCCTGGCACACTGGTTTGTTGGTCATGAGTCAGTGCAATATACCCCTCTTTGGTTATGGCCAGCGCATCCTTGAAGATGGCAACATTTGGAGTAAATCCAATCGCCAAGAAAACCCCATCCATAGGATATGTTTTTTCAACCTTTGTACGGTTATTTACAACCACTACTTCGGTAACCTTATTGTCATCTCCCACAATTTTCTTCATCGAATGTTCATATACGATTTCCACATTTGGTAGAGAAAGTAGGTCATCTTTACGATTATCAGTGGCACGCAAAGTATCACGCCGCACAAAAACATACACCTTACGTGCAAGACCGGCCAAATAATGAGCCTCTTCAATAGCACTGTTGCCACCCCCAACAACACAAACTATTTTATCTTTATAAAGCGCCCCCTCACAGACAGCACAGTTCGTAACCCCTTTGCTCCAATACTCTTTTTCACCAGGAATCCCAAGATAGTTTGAGGCTGCACCCATTGCTACAATCACAGACAATGCTTTTACCGTACGCTTTCGTGCCGGCTCAGAAACATCAGCCAATGTTACTTTATACGGCCAAGAAGAAACATCAATGCCAATGGCTTGTTCTGCTTTTATATCAACTCCTTGCTTACGAACTTGAGCCAGTAATTTATCAGTAATAGCAAGACCAGTAGATTCAAGCTCACTTGGCCAGTTACGAACCGATAACGATTGTGTCAGCAAACCACCAGGCATCGCTCCCTGAACCAAAAGCGTTTTTACGTTTGCCATAGCCAAATACACACTCGCAGTCATGCCTCCGACACCACCACCAAGAACAACCGCTGGATACGTATCTTTATCAAAAGTGACTTTAGTAACATCAAAGGCTGGCTGTGAATTAACTTTATTTACAAAAATTTCCGAACAACCGGTAATGCTCAATAACGCAACTGATGTGAGCGTAAGCGTGCGCAATGTCTTATGGAGATTCACGATAACAATCCTTTATAAAAAGTTTTCTAAAGAAAGAGTGCTGAAGCGTAGCGTAGTTTTGTGCAATTTGCTACGATTCGCCTTCATCGATCACAAACTCTTATTCGTCATCAAACACAAGGAAGTATTATGATCCTAGAATCGTTGCTTAATGAAACTCATTCTCTTCCTCTGGTGCTTTTTGCTTCTTTTGCCGCTGGCGTTCTTGCAAGCTTCACACCCTGCATTTATCCAATGCTGCCGATCACTATGGGCATCATAACAGCACAGGGCGCTCAATCGATGTTCGTTAACTTTTTTCTATCCCTCTCTTATGGTCTTGGCATAGCAACCGTCTATGCGTCACTCGGTTATTTGAGTGTAAAAACAAACTTAATGTTTGGCCAATGGCTTGGCAATCCATACTTCATCAGTAGTATCATCCTCCTCTTTATATACCTTGCCTTCTCTATGTTCGGCTTTTACGAAATGTATACGCCTCGGTTCTTACGCGCGCAGAGCAGTACGAGCTATAAAGGCGGTTCATTTACATATAGCTTCATGTTCGGCATAATCACCGGCGCAGCTGCTTCACCATGCCTAACACCCGCGCTTGCACTGCTTTTGGGCTTTGCCGCAAAGCAAAATAACCCACTCATCGGCTTTGGCGTACTATTCTCATTCGCCATGGGCTTAAGCATGCTCCTAATTGTATTAGGAACTTTTTCAAGCGCTATCTCACTCCTCCCGCGTGCAGGATCTTGGATGGATGAGGTTAAAAAAATATTTGGTTTCTTACTTCTGGGAGTATCAATATACTTTCTACAACCGGTAAGTGAGGGGCTCATTATCAATACTCTTTACCTCCTTCTCTGCCTATCTGCTACTATGTACTATATAATTCGCAGCAAAAAAAGCAGCTCATTCAAAATACCATTCATGCTTCTCGGAATTCTTCTTTTCATCACCAGCTGTCTGATTGCTACCGATATTTATTTTCAGCGCGCTAATAGCTCATTAAGCGAGCAAATTGAACAACTATTAGTATAGAAGCACCACACCAATGAATAAATACTTGCGTATCGCCGTGCTTGCACTTTGCGTGACAGGAAAATCTTTCAGTCAATCGCCCATCACGGCCAATGTAACAAGTAACTATTACCCGTGGAGCAAGAATAGCAACGCTAATTTTAGTATTGCTATTCCAACAGACTTTTCTATGTCGTTTAGCGCCCGCTTCAGTGCTAATCCAGCGCATGATTTCCATATTGGCCTCTACAGTCCAAACTTCGTCGCCAGCTACGCATTAGGGCCGTATAACCCAGATGCCGTGGTAGAACTTCATATCGGTGGTTGGGACGCCGGGGCTAACAGCACCCAACAAAGTGCGGTTTATTTCGGTATTTATACCGAAACTGGATATTACCGAAAAAAAATTCTTTTTACCGACCCGAAAACGCCCCGTCAAGAATACATCATACCAGGCAGCCGGGGTAGTTATATTGAATACATCTACACTCTTGTCGCTTCTGCGACTGAATGCACCATCACACTGGAATATCTCGATCCAACAACAGCCTCTAATAAAACACTCATCAACATTACCCAACGAGATTTTGCCCCGGATATTTTGGCAACAATTCAAAGTCCCAGTTTCCCTGGCTTTACAAAGCTTGGCTTCCACACCTACGACACAGCCTACAGCGTACAAAACGCAAGCATATCTGTTCCCCAACGACTCATCGATGCAATAACAAAGAGGATCGCCACTGCACAGACCCTTATAACTGTCTCAATGCAGCAAAATGCACAAAATATATATACTCAAGCATCTGCCACAATCGCTAATGCCAAGAATCTTCCTGACACTGCCACCGTGAAAGCGACACTATTAAGCACTGCCACAGGTATACAAAGACAGTCTGTCGCGAATCTTGCTTTTATTCAGAATGCAATTATGACACTCCAGCAACCACCACCAAGATTCACTACACCCGCAAGCGTCCTTGCAGCGCATAGAGCAATTGACAACCTCATTACACAACTCACTGATATTGACCGTAGCTATACTATCAATGCTGCCACACTCACAGACATTAATACACAAATCAATGCGATACTCGACGTCTCAATTAACGCATCAATCCGAGCCGCTAGCGAAGAAGCGCGAGCAAGCATTGCGAAAGCACTTTCATCCCTATCAAAAGCACAATTATTATTACAGCCAACTGACAATCTTGCTCAAGTAACAGTCGCCAGCGCATCAGCACTCCCCTCTACAGCAGATAATCGGCAAAAACTTATCGAAGCAGCAGAAAAAATACGAACTGATCCAACGAGTGGAACAATTTATTACCTCAATTACCTGGCTACTGCCCTAAACAAAATCAATAATGCGCCAACCACATACAAAAGTATTGCAGACGCACGGACGATGAAATTGGATGCAGATGCTTTAGCGGCTGCTGCAGAGGCAATAGTCGAACAAAACGTAAGCTTAGTATCTTCAATAAACAGCCTTCAAGCTCTAATAAATTCGGCTCAAGAAGCTGCCGACCTTATTGCTCAAATGAACGCAATTGCCGCCGCCAATAGTTCCGCGCAACGAAGCATACAAGCAGCAGTCTTATCAATTAAGACCGCCCAAAGCCTCATCCAAGAAACTAATAATCAAGCAATGCTTGCGATAACGGCAGCACAAAATTTACCAAGCATTCCTGCAATTGACACATCTTCACTCATTGCCACCGCCGAGTCACTTCACAACGATTCAACCACGGGCACGATAACCATCCTCACCACACTCGCAAACCTCTTACAAACACTTGAAAACTATCCCGCAAATTTCACAAACATACCTGATGCAGAAGAAGCACAACAGATTGCTGATGCAGCAAGCAACTCCGCACAAACTATAACCATGCAGAACCCTGCTCTTTTGGTCGCAGTAAATAACGTTAAATCTATGATTAGCGATGTTGAAAAAATTATAGCAGCAACACTTTTGAACGATGCTACACTGCTAGCAAATGCCCACATAATAACAGCAGTTGCTGCAGTGGAAAATGCACAACTGCTCACCCAAACAAGCGATCAACAAATTAACGCAACTATTGCTGATATTGATGCGCTACCAGACTCTATACTCATCAAAGAGGACCTGCTGAAGCAAGCTATAGCCTTACTAACCAATTCCGAAACAACAGCATCTCTCTCTTCAACCCTTGCCATTTTAAAGGCATTTTCAGGATCCTATGAGAGCGTCTTGGCAGCGCAAACGGCAAAAAAAATAGCAGACGACGCAAGCAGCGCGGCTCTTTCTGTCTCACAGCAAAATCAAACAATCATCACGACACTCCAGGAACTCCAAAATATTGTAAAAAACACACAGATCGACGTTACCAACAATATAAACGCTCTTGCATCTGCTACAGCAAAAACCAACACTCACGTCGCAGCAGCAATAACATCAGTCCAGAACGCACAACTCATTACAGAAAATGCGAATATAGAGGCACAACAGGTAATCGCAGCTGCTCAAGCCTTACCTGATGTGGTAGACAACAAAAAAGACCTACTGGCAATGGCAACTGAACTTCTCCCCCTCCCTGCAACACTATCCTATCTTTCATCTTCCTTAGACATACTTCAACAAGCACCAACTATTTTTACTTCAGTTTCAGATGCACTCGCAACTCAATCAACTGCCGATTCAATTAAGTCTCAGTCAGACGATATCATTAAACAAAACACAAACACACTCACAGCCCTGACGAACGCTCAGCAAGCAATAACCCAAGCTCACATTGATGCAACCGTTGCAGCACTGGCAGTCGCAAATGCAATTGCCGTTGCTCACACAGAAAGAACCATACAAACTTTACAGGAAGCTCTCTCTCTCGCCGAAAAAGTACGCATGCAATCTGAGACTGTCAGGGCCAGCGCTCAAGCACTTTCTGACTCCGTAAGTGTAAAACAAAATTTCCTTATTCTAGTGAATAATTTAGTCGTTGATCCAGTAACCGTCGATTATTTAAATGCCACAGTTACTAGACTTAAAGATTCCAAAGTTACTTTCACAACGCTCAACGATGCGCAGAATGCTCAACTCAATGCTGATGGAATAAACGCAGCCGCACAAGCAATCACAACAAACCTTAACAATAGCCTAAACTCTCTTTTGACCTTGCAAAATTCAATTAACACCGCAGCGCTTGCAGCCGCCACTACCAATACTACTAACCATATCATGCTAGCAATGACAGCACTTGAAAATGCAAAAGCTCTGATGCGCACAGCAGATGAGCTAGCACAAGACGCTGTCTCATCGGCGCAAGCGCTGATAAATAATCAAGCACTTTTAACGCAAGCCTACCAACTACGCACTCACGCAACCACTGGAACACAAACACTCCTAGCCCTCATACAAAATGCAATGAACACCTTACAAGCATTTCCTATAACGTTTGCCACACTCATAGATGCTTCCAATACACAAAATAAGGCTGATGCTTTCTGTGCAACGGCACAGCAAATTATCGCCGGGGCTCCATCAATTTTAAATACGATTGCCGGCGTTCAAGACCTCATCCTCGCTGCCCAGAAACCAACCACTTCTACACCAGATCCATCTCCAAGTCCAACCCTACCGCCCTCTGATCTTACACCACTAGAACGGCTCAATATAACAATAGCGCTCGAACTTACAGCAGCACAACGAGCACTTATAGAGGCGCAAAATAGCGCTGCTCAAGCATATGCGCTCATAACTCAAATAATAACCGACATCGCCACTGCTCCAACAAACACAGTAAACGCAAATCTACTGCCCGCAGCCACATCACTTAAAAGTACAATCACAACAATATTAAATAAAATAACAGCAACGCAAACTTCACTTGCCAAACAATCACCACCATTTGCCAACCAAGCCCTTGCATTAAAAGCGAGAGCGATTGTAGAAAGTAGTGCAAATTATGCAAAGACGGCACTCAACATGATTGATGCGCGCATGCAGAGCATTAATTCTCTTCAAAGCAAAATTGTACACATAACAACAAATACATAAGCACTCCACTCACCCAGCCAAAGCAAAGAATTTGTTGCAATAACAAAAAGATTCTTCATATGCTTCGAGCTATATCATTATCATTAAAATGTAACCGGAGTAGCCATGGATACACTATTACACTCCAAAAAACCAATCATCGTCTTATCGCTTGTCTTATCTATTATTGCCTCAACCAGCTCCGCGTACTCCTATGGCGTGCCGTACTCATATGGCGCTTTCCTTAATAATAACAATCCTTCTTCTGGTTTTAGTACGGCTTCTACCGCCACCTCTACAGCCACTGCCACTAGCCCGAACAACCCTTCTGATTCTTCTTATTCCTGGGCAGGAACAACTCCAAATCAACTACCAGTGATAACTATCCCAACAGATAAAGCAAAAAACTTTGCCTTTAGCTTCGATTCAAATGCAAAAAGCGATCTTGTTATAGGATTCTACTGCTCTACATATACCGTACCGGCAGGACAATTAAACCCAAACCAAGCTGCCTTTGGTGCAACAGACAACTCGCTGGGGGCAGTAATCGAACTCCGCTTAGGACTGAGCGTCGGCTCTGATGGTGCTCAAATAGCATACGATATGACAATAAACAACACTACCTACACAATGACAAGTCTCGGATCCGGCAATCCAACCCCCTCTCCACTGTATAAACTTCCCACGCCGCAAAATAATGATGGAACAACAACCTATTTTGTCTCTCTTGATCTAGATGCAGCAGAAAAGCAAATACACATAACGGTAGAATACCTAAATACCACAACTGGCCTTCGTGAGCTTCTGATTCGAGCAAGCAACGATAATATACGCGAAGATGCTTTTTTCACCCGAAATAAACTTGCCGCGGGAACATTCCCCGGTTTTGACAAGGTCAGTTTTCGTACCATCAATGGCACTACCTACAACATTAGCAATATCAGCGCCATATCAACGCAAAATGTTGTTAATGCAAAAGTGTACCCATGGGGGTTTATGCCGAGCAACAACTACAAAATTGATATTGATCCTGCTTTTGCAAAATCATTCAGTGCCACCTTTACCGCAAACCCAGAACATGATTTCGTCATAGGACTCTATAGCTCAAACTACAATACAGGTATGGCAAGTGGTCAAGGAAAACCAGGGCTCTACTGCTCATCAGTGACGAATGGGGGAGTGTCATCAAGTTTAGGCGCTATCATAGAATTCCTTATAGGCGGAGCAGACGGCCAAAACGGAGGGCCTAAAGAAGCTCCTGATGGAACTAATGGAGACCAATCAATAGCTATACGTTACGAGGCCTGCAATCATCCTGAAGGCTGGTGCACAGGATGGAGCGGATTCCAACGAGGAGCAACTCCTTTTACGACTAACACAAATCCCGCAAGCCCTTCAACGACCTTACGTATTCCCGGAAAACGCGGCAGCAACATCACCTACACTCTTACTGCAACCCTTTCCCAATCGCCTAATCCTAGCCTATCAATAAGCCTCTCCTATCTCGATCCAAAAACAAAAATACCGACTCTCTTGGTCATGCTATCAGATCAGAACAGCGCAAATGGTAATCCCCGAACTGGCACCATTGACAACATAGCTACCGCACTCTGGAACTACCTCAAAAATCCTGATTTTACCGGCTTTACAGCTATTGGTTTTCGCACATCAAATTTAACCTCATTTATCGTGCGAGACGCGACTTTCACCTTACCACAAGACATGGCAACCGCGGTGACTACAAATGCAGTAAATGACGTATCTCTTCCAGGCATTGCGGCACTCATTAACGGAGCTGTGGGTGCAGTAAACAACCTTTCCATCTACTCTATTTCTCAAGGCACTATTTCAATTCAAAATACACAAACCTCTGTAACACAAAATAGTCTCAGTACAATTCTAAACGACTTACAAAACAACAACTCGTATAGCCCGAATGTCCTTATTGCGCTTGCAAATGCGCAAAAAGCAATAAGCCCCCAAACTTCTACCTCATACATAACCGCAGCAACGTGCAGTATAAATGCTGCTATAAACGCATATAACGCTGCATTAACTTGGGCAGAGTGCCTTGATCTTCAAGCACAAAAAATTGGTACAACAACCCTTCAAAGCGATCCAAACACCGGCACTCAAAACCTGCTTAGTTTTATTCTTACCCAAGCAAGCAACATACCAACCACGCGTCCAACAGCAACAACCTATACATCCCTAAGCAATGCTCAAACAGCACAAACAATGGCCGAAAAACTACTTACTGCTTTCTGTATAACCAAACAAGCAAACGGCTCTACATTACTTCAAAACTTGCAGGCTGCCGACACGCTTATTGCAAGCAGTATGCAAACAAGCAACCTCCTTACTATGGCTATAAGTAATGTAACAAATTCCAGTATTCCAACACTTATAACTGGCGCAACCACTGCAACTAGTCTTCTTCAAACAAGCGGTATCACCAGCGGCACTATCTCTCTCAGCGGTACGCCAACACCACTCACGCAAGCTACATTAGCCTCAACTATCGCTGCACTTCAAAACGACTCAACAATAGGAATAGCTGCTCTTACCACAGCCGTAAAAGCTGCTACAACCGTCGCTGCTGCCGCTTCCTACAGCGTGAATGCCGCAATCAGTGCCTACACGGCAGCATTAGCTTGGGCAGAATGCCTTGATCTTCAAGCACAAAAAATTGGCGCAAAGACACTTCAGAATAATCCAGATACAGGCACCCAAGTCCTCCTCGACCGTATTTTTGAACAACGAACCGCTCTGCCAACAACCCGACCAACACCAACCACGTACACAACGGTCGCAGATGCTCGCGCAGCACAAACAAAAGCGGAAGCCTTCCTCTCCTTCCTTCTTACAACCAAACAGCCAAACGGCTCTACCTCGCTCCAAAATTTACAAGCCGCCGACACTGCAGTCAGCAACGCTATTCAAGCAAGCAGCTTCCTTTCCGCAGCCGTAGCTAATACAACTAATACAAACATTCCAACACTCATCGCCGGCGCCAAAGCAGCGACAGATTCTCTGCAAACAAATAACATCACTGGCGGAAGCGTAACACTGAATGGCACTGCAACACCGCTTACTCAAGCCTCGCTCGCTTCAGTTGCAGCCACACTGCAAAACGACTCAACAATAGGGATAGCTGCTCTTACCACGGCCGTAAAAGCGGCTACAACCGTCGCTGCTGCCGCTTCCTACAGCGTAAATGCCGCAATCAGTGCCTACACGGCAGCATTAACTTGGGCAGAGTGCCTTGATCTTCAAGCACAAAAAATTGGCGCAAAGACACTTCAGAATAATCCAGATACAGGCACCCAAGTCCTCCTCGACCGTATTTTTGAACAACGAACCGCTCTGCCAACAACCCGACCAACACCAACCACGTACACAACGGTCGCAGATGCTCGCGCAGCACAAACAAAAGCGGAAGCCTTCCTCTCCTTCCTTCTTACAACCAAACAGCCAAACGGCTCTACCTCGCTCCAAAATTTACAAGCCGCCGACACTGCAGTCAGCAACGCTATTCAAGCAAGCAGCTTCCTTTCCGCAGCCGTAGCTAATACAACTAATACAAACATTCCAACACTCATCGCCGGCGCCAAAGCAGCGACAGATTCTCTGCAAACAAATAACATCACTGGCGGAAGCGTAACACTGAATGGCACTGCAACACCGCTTACTCAAGCCTCGCTCGCTTCAGTTGCAGCCACACTGCAAAACGACTCAACAATAGGGATAGCTGCTCTTACCACGGCCGTAAAAGCGGCTACAACCGTCGCTGCTGCCGCTTCCTACAGCGTAAATGCCGCAATCAGTGCCTACACGGCAGCATTAACTTGGGCAGAGTGCCTTGATCTTCAAGCACAAAAAATTGGTACAACAACCCTTCAAAGCGATCCAAACACCGGCACACAGACCTTGCTTGGTCTCATCCTTGCGCAGATGAAAACCTTGCCATCCACGAGGCCAACGCCAACCACTTACACGGCAACAAGCGACGCACAGGCAGCCCAAACTAAAGCCGAATCAGTACTTACGGCACTCTTCACTACCAAACAAAGTAATAATGCAACAATACTCCAAAACCTACAGACCGCAAACGAAAACATACTCACCTCTATACAAGGCTCCACTGCAAGTAGCGGTGTTGCATCCGATCTAACAGCGGCAGACGTCTGTATAAGCAATGCTCTTGCTGCGGTGGGAGCGCTGGCAACGGCAGGGATCACTACGGCGACCTCTACTATTAACGGAACAGCAATCTTACTCACACCAGCTGCGGTAAGCGATCTACAGACAAATGCCCTGTATGGCACTACCAAGCTAAAAAATCTTGCCCAACAGTTGAGTATAACGGGCGGAATCAGCACTGTTACTAATGCCGCTCTGTGTACCGTTAACGCAGCAATGAATGCATATACCGCACTCCTCACCTGGGCAGCATGCACCGACTTGATAGCACAAAAAGTCATAGGAGACGCAAGCGACAAGAGTCTACAAACCGATTCAAAAACTGGTACTCAGTCAATTATTAACGCAATTACCGCACTTGCACCAACGATACCAGCAACCAGGCCAACCACCTATGCTACGACAAGTGATGCACAAACTGCCCAAACGGCTGCCCACACCCTTCTTGACACCCTAAGCGGCCGTATAACTACGAATTTAATGGCAGCAATCAATGCGATCGCTAATCAAGCAATCAAAAATGCAACAACTACATTAAACAAGACACTGCCAGACGCCACAACCGCCGATACTAATGCACAAGCAGCGATAACTGCTGCAAATAATTTACCTTCAACCGTCGGCAACAAGGCAGATCTAATTAAGCAAGCAAATGCGCTGCAAAACAGTCCTGGCACTAATGGCGCAACAGCTCCTGGTACTGGTCCAAACTTGACCTATATAAATACTGCACTTAAAGCACTCCCAACATCTACTCAAACGTACACCACCGTTAAAGATGCATTCACCATGTGCGCGAACGCAATTGTCGCAATCAGTACAAGCAATAACATCGCTAGCACCAATACCGCAACGATAAATGCCATTGCAGCCCTCCAATCGGCAATCAATACTGCAACCCAGTCGAAAAGTGCTCAAGCACCAACAACCAGTGTCGCACAAAAATCGCCGCTTGATAGTCTAAATGAAAAACTTACTACCGAAAAAACAGCTGTCGTTAACTTCCTGACCTCAGCACAGACACAAGCGACAGCAGCAATAGAAACCCTCAAAACGATTGCCGGAAAAGCCACTGGCTCATCACGAACAAGTGCATCATCACTCTTGAGTTCCATTGGTGATCTATTAAATAAAATAAATAATACGCTGAGCGCGGTGTCAAAAGAGAATCCGCCGTTTAAAGACCAGAAGAGCGCCCTCAAAGCAAAAGCAACCATAGAGAGCGCCGCTGCCTATGCAAAACAAGCAATCGCAACCTTGACGGCGCGCAACAGCACTATTACGAACTTAAAAGCAACCGTTAGCGCATAAAGAATTCAGCAACTCCATCGGCTGAAGGGTTCATTGTCTTTTTGCCAGTGCTCCAATTTGCAGGACATACTTGATCGCCATGCTGTTCTACAAAAGCGATGGCATCGATCATACGAATGATTTCATCAATATTGCGGCCAAAAGAGAGGTTATTCACGCTTGCATGCTGCAATACGTTTTCTTTATCAAGAATAAACGTGCCGCGAAAAGCAACTCCCTCTTCCTCATTGAGCACATTAAATGCGCGCGCTAATTCACGGGTAAGATCAGAAACAAGGCCAAAAGTAACGCCAGCAATGCCACCTTTTGCCTTTGGTATCTCAAGCCATACACGATGCGCATGGATAGAATCAACCGAAACAGCATAAACATCAACGCCTCGTGCCGCGAAATCGCTCATTTTTTCTTGTAAAGCATGTATTTCTGTCGGACACACAAAAGTAAAATCGAGCGGGTAAAAGAACAAAACAGTATAACGCCCACGCAGATCAGCATCGGTTAACGTTGTTATATTTCCTGCGGTAATAGCTTTTACGCTGAATGGTGCAATTGGCTTGCCGATGCGATTCATACAAAACTCCTTAAAAATAGAGAGAAACTACGCTATCATACCATGTATACTGAAAATGTAAGAAAGGATTTCTGTGACAACCAAAGTAACGCACAACATAATTATTATCGGCAGCGGCCCCGCTGGTCTTTCTGCAGCGCTCTATGCGGCTCGCGCGGGATTTGAACCACTCGTCATCACCGGCGTTCCTTGCGGCGGACAATTACTTCGCACACAATCAGTTAAGAATTGGCCAGGCACTCTTGATATTTCAGGACCAGAACTGATTGAACGCTTTAAAGAGCATGCAGCACAGTATGGTACGCACTTCATTGCCGACGATGTTACCAACGTTATCCTTTCCCCTGAAGAAAAAAAAATTACTTTAGCATCCGGGCAGATCTTAACAACCAAAGCACTCATCATTGCCTGTGGTAGCAAGCCAAAAAAATTAACCTGCCCGGGCGCAGCACAATACGAAAATCGTGGCATATATACAAAACTACCTGCGGATCTTCATGCTTACCAAGGAAAAACAGTAGCCATTATTGGCGGTGGCAATAGCGCTATTACATTTGCAGCCCACCTTTTAGAAGCGGGTGCACATATTGTAATGATACAAGCACAGAGCCGTCTCACGGCGACAGACCGACTCATACATCTTGTACAAAATCATACGCACGCTAAAGTTCTCTGTAACCACACCACGCTCATGGTAAATGGGGATGCCAATACGGTACGAGAAATTACAGTGCAAAATACGATATCACAGGCAAGTAGTACTATTCCGGTTGCTGCCATCATTGTCGCTATTGGTGCGGGGCCAAACACTGACATGTTCAAAGGCCAACTTCTTATCAATCAAACAAATCATATTGTAGTACAACCAGGTACGAGCCTCACAAGCATGGCTGGCGTTTTTGCTGCTGGCGACGTGTGTGATTCACGATACCGACACGCAACTACGTCAGCCGGTCAGGGCTGCATGGCAGCACTCGACGCAGAACTTTATTTAAATGGAAAAGTTGTCGTACGATTTAATTAACAAGGATAGAGACGCGTGGTTACCCGTCATCCGCAGCAGTCTACGATTGCGTTACTGGCACAGTGCCTTTATCAAGAAAGTAGGCTGCCGCAACGGCATAAGAGTTCAAAGCACCCATTTCCAGAGCCCACGTAAGATTTTGTTTGAGCGTTGCCTGAGAGCCCTTACTGCCACGATACCAATCTAAAACAAGGTTCAAAAGAAACGTTCCACACACACTGCTGCCAAAAACAAGCAGAAGGCGGTTAAAAAGCATTGGGTCAGTTAGTGAAAGATTATTGTATTGCTCACCACGCTGACGCAATTGAGATCCATAGACCGCAGCTAAAAGGTATGATAACACTGCCATTTTCTTGGCACGAGTGCGAGACTCGGTTTTAGCAAATCGCTCAAAAAGAAGCGAAAGAGCCACGGTGGTGCCAACTGAAGCGGCTATTGGAATTCCGCTTTGGCCTATGCGTTTTTTTGTATATGAAAATGAACTTCCCAGGCTAAATCCAGGCGCAAAGGTGCTTGGACTAGTCAGCGCTGCCCGTTCTTCACGCGCAGTCCGTAAAATGCCTTCGAAAGGATTCGCAGATGCAACAAGGAGAAGAAGAGAAAAGGAAAGAGTAAGGATGGTAGAAAGTTTGATTTTTTTCATGAGATTCCCGAATAAAGGATGTTTTTTGGCTAGAGAGGCCTAGAGAGTAAGACCCGGCGGGTCAGAACCTAGAGGTAATTTTGCCTGCCAGTCCGCCGTCGCCCTTACGGGGACTATGGCGTGACACTCGCATCGCACTTGCCCTAGCGGGCTGCGTTACACACTGACGGTGATACTACGGCTTGTGGTGCCTTTGAAGGCCCCGCTATGCCGTAGTCACACCTCGTGCGCTTTGTCGCACGCAGCGTGTGCGAAGGCGAGTGGTGGAGGCGATGGGAGTTGAACCCATGTCCGCATCACACGTAACTACAAGCAAACTCCATGCTGGACTGCGATTTTTACCACATCTTCAAAGCATCGCAGACAGTGCCACGAAGACGGGTTAGTTTTGTATATCGCGTCAGTACACAACTAAAAAACCTTGTGACACGATTCTATCATGGGTAATACGAGTAAGAGAGCCAGATAGACGGGGCCCTATTTACAAGATGAATAGCATCAACTAGTTGACGACTACGCAGCAACAGCAGCAAAGCTGCCAGCAGCGTTAAAGCCAGCAAACACGTGACCAAGGGTCACAGGCTTGTAAGCATTCATCAAGTTGTAAGATGTATTCACAGAACCGTTAGATTCTGCATTTATTGATTTGCACCTTTTTTTTACGAGTTCCGGAGCCAAACTCGGCATGCGTTCATAGCCGTATGTAACACGTCGAAACCAAAAACGCCCCCACAAAAACATCAAAGAACATAATTTTTAGAGAATCGAGTATACTATACCCTCATTTTCATAGCAAACAACAGCATATAGGTAAAACACGTGGCCCATCGTTCTCAATATAAAAACAAGTTTCGTCCTCAAGCACAAGCAGCCCAAGCACTCCCGCGTCAAAAGCGACACCTTGGCCAAAACTTTTTAATCTCGCAAGAGCCAATCAACACTATGCTCTCTGCCATTACCATTACTCCTGATACGACAGTCGTAGAAATTGGCTGTGGTGACGGCATTTTGACCCGCGCCATTCTAGACAGCAAGTGCAAGGCGCTCCATGTCATTGAAATTGACCCGGACTGGGCTGAGCGCCTAGCAGACACTATTCATGACCCGCGCCTCACCATCCACAACGTCGATGCCCTGCAATTTGACTTTGCCAGCCTTAAAAAAGAGGGGGAACGATTGGTTCTCTTAGCAAATCTGCCGTACGTCATCACTTTTCCACTTTTTGAGCAATTTTCCCAAAACCACACCCTTTTTGATGACGGCATGGTCATGATTCAAGAAGAAGCAGCTGAACGGGTTACCCACACAAGCGGACGCCGCTATGGGGCCGTTTCTATCTACCTACAATATTATTTTAACTTCACTGCATATGAACGGGTTCCGCCGCACTTCTTTGTGCCGGCGCCCAAGGTGATGAGCAGATTAGTACGATTTCAGCCACGAACGGCTTTAATGCCGATCACTGACCCGACGGCCTTCTGGGCCTTCATTCGTGCCTGCTTTGTCAGCCCACGGCAAACGCTCGGGAATAATTTGCGTCGTACGAAATATAAATGGCAGCACTTGCCAGAAGAGTTGTTGCGCTTGCGGGCTCAGCAGCTTGATCTCAATAATTTATATAAGCTATGGGAGCAAGTCAGGCACTAGGCTGCTGCGCTCGTCCAGAATTACCCCTCCCGCTCAAACATGCGTTTTTGCTACGCAAAAAGCCGAACTCGCTCCTTGGAGCAACTGCGGCCCGATTTCTCGCAGATACAAAATCTAGATACTTTCCAAGTCAGGTTTGCAAAGGGAAAATGGCCCCTTCGAGGCGACTACGGTTTTTGTCGAGCAGCCCCAAACGGGCTGTCTAAGCGAGACAAAAAAGTCGGAAGCCGAGCGGGGGGCCTTTTGAGCGCCGCAAAATAACCTTTGAATTGGTTAGTACATCAAAAAAGCCTTGCTCTCGCGCTCTGCTTCGCTCTCAGAGCTAAATAATGTTAGCTATGATCAACGCATCAAGCACGTACTGACTCCACGTCTCCATCTGTCCCCGCACCAGCAAACAGGCCTCACGGTCCATCAGCATACCCGATTTGAGCTCCGACCGGACTTTAATGACATCAGTCGTTCCCTCAAGCACAAATACGGCGCCTAGGTGCACCTGGCCCACCGCATTAGAATCATCGTTAACCAAGCCAAACAGGCTCAGCCCACAGTATCGGCCGGCGTAGGCAATTTCTTCTTCAAATTCACGACGTCCCCATTCGGCAAGCCCGCCAGTCGTCAGATCTTTCTGCCGGACATGCCCGCCAATGCCAAGAGTATATTTTTCTGCCAACCGCTGTTCCCCTGCCCCGCGACCTCGCTGCATCACAAACACCTGGCGATTGTGGACAAAAACGGTATACGGAATAATTTGCTTATATGATGGATCTTCTTCCATATCCGGTCGCGGCAAGAACTGCCCGCCGGTTCTTACTAACTCTTCAATTTCTTGCCCTAGAGTGGCACCTGCCACAACAAACCCTGGTGTCTGAGCCAACAGGCCACGAGTCATCAAGAGCTGCCGCGGCACCACTAAGATATTTTCTGGTGTTTTAACTGCTGCCGGCATCTTTTTTTGGATTTGCATAACCATGGTTCCTTTACATTAATGAATGGGTCAGTCTGTCCGCGCTAGTTATACCAAACTATGTGGGTAGATAGATAGGCCGCCCCGTGCCGGGCGCACATAAAAAAAGAGCCGATCTTTCGACCGGCCCTTTAAACCTATACAGGTATTTTTTTGTTAATAATGCGCGTAAGCGATTATTTAGCTTAAGCTTAAGCTTGAGCTTTAGGAGCTTCAGGAGCTTGAGATTGTTCTTGCTTAGGAGCTTTAGGAGCTTCAGGAGCTTGAGATTGTTCTTGCTTAGGAGCTTCAGGAGCTTGAGCTGGAGCTTGGTTAGCTTTAGGAGCTTCAGGAGCTTCTGGTTTAGCAACTTCTGGTTTAGCAACTTCTGGTTTAGCAACTTCTGGTTTAGCAAGCAAAGTCTTAAGCGATGCAACCTTCAATTGATCAGCATCAGAAAGCTTCAGGGAAGCAGCTAAAAGAAGCGCTGTTTGCTCAGCAGTAAGTTTCTCTTTTGCTATTTCTTCAGCTTTAACGGTAGCAAGAGCAAGAAGAGCATTTGTACGTGCTGTTTCAAGCTTTTGTTTTTGTTCTGCAGTTACTTTTTTCTTTTTATCTTTAGCGTTTGCTGTATGTACAGTTACGTTATCAAGAGCTTCAATAGATTTCAATGCAGCTTGAGTCTTTTTTACACCAAAACCAGCTTTGCCTGTAAGGTCAAATGCAAGCTCAGCGCCACCAAGAGCAGCAAGAACAGCAGCAGTAATTGCAGCGTACTTTGCTTGGTTATTTGTCAAACCACGAGTCTTGTTGCGACGGTTCACAACAAGAGCGGTGATACCAGCAACTGCAGATGCGCCAAGAAGGATAGTACCGGTCTTGTGATCCATGACGTAGTCTTTACCTTTAGTAAAGTAGCTTGTTTTGTCGCCTTCGTTACCAGCAACCACTACAGTATTTGCAAATGTTGCAACTGTTGCTAATACAAGCAACTTTTTTAGGTTATTTTTCATATATTCCACCATATTTAATTATAGACATACTAATATATTAACTGATTCACTCAACACGCTCGCGCCCCCAAAATCCAAAAACTCCAATGCCAGGCACTGGGGCTCTTAAAAGTAATGTATTGGGTTTGCGAAGCACGCTGCTATACGCCATATTCATACAGAGAAGAATATATAAATGCCGGATAATTAAGCATTTTTTATTCACTCTAACCATTGAAGAGGCCTCATAAGCTTAGCGGATTCTCAAAACTATGCAAGTAATTTATGTCAATTTGGCGGGGGAGGATGGTGACAAAACCAGGCCCTCCTGCTATCATAACCGCGGTTTTTGTCGTAAAAGTGCGGCAATCCGGAACAATAAGAAAGGCTCAATTTTATGAAATCAAAAGAAGTTCGTCAGCGATATTTGGAGTTTTTTCAACGTCATGGACACCAAATTGTGGCCAGTTCTTCCCTCATTCCGGCCGAAGATCCCACCCTTTTATTCGCCAACGCCGGCATGAATCAATTTAAAGACTGCTTCCTGGGCAAGGAAAAACGAGCTTATAACCGCGCCACCAGCAGCCAAAAGTGCGTACGTGCGGGCGGAAAGCACAACGATCTTGAGAATGTAGGATTCACGGCCCGCCACCTCACCTTCTTCGAAATGCTCGGCAACTTTTCCTTTGGAGACTACTTTAAAGAAGAGGCCATTGCCTTTGCCTGGGACCTCCTTACTAAGGAATATGGGCTCCCCGCTGAACGCCTCTATCCTTCCGTCTTCCAAAAAGATGATGAAGCCTATGCTATTTGGAACACTAAAATCGGGATTCCTGCCAACCGGATCGTCCGCTTAGGCGAAAAAGATAACTTTTGGGCTATGGGCGATACAGGCCCCTGTGGACCGTGTACCGAAATTTATCTTGACCATGGAAAAGAGACTGGCTGCGGCAGCGATCAATGCCAACCAGGTTGTGATTGCGACCGTTTCATTGAAATCTGGAACCTGGTTTTTATGCAATTTAACCGCTCTGCTGATGGAACCATGACCCCGCTAGCAAAACCCGGAGTGGATACCGGCATGGGCCTTGAGCGCCTCTGCGCAGTTCTTCAAGGTAAAAAAAACGTCTTTGCAACCGATATCTTTGCTGGTATTAAGCAGGCAATAACTCAGTTCACCGGCATCGCCCTACCAACAAACAACCCTAAATTGATGGGGGCATTTAACGTTATTTGCGACCACATTCGCTCTTCATGCCTTTTAATGGCGGACGGCTGCTCTCCAGCTAATGACGGCCGCGGCTACGTGCTACGCAAAATTATGCGCCGGGCGATCTTGTTTGCGAGCAAACTTTCAGATAAAAAGGAATTCCTGCCAACGATCGCAAAATTCTTTATCAATGAAAGCAGCGATGTCTTTCCTGAGCTCAAAGTAAGCGAAAAGCTCATTCTTTCGATCTGGGAGCAAGAAGTTGAACGATTTATGCAAAATCTGCAAAACGGCCAGACTATCCTGGCCAAATATATTGCTCAAACCGAAGAATTAGGCAGCGCACGTCTCAGCGGCGAGCACGCTTTCAAGCTATATGACACATATGGCTTTCCCCTCGAATTGACCAAAGTTATTGCTCAAGAGCATAATTTAACAATCGACGAAGAAGGCTTTAGCGCCGAAATGGCCAAACAACAGAGCCAGTCTAAGAACCTGGGCGCCAAAGAAAGCTCCGACAATATCCCATTTCCGGAAGATATAGTTACTACCTTTGTTGGCTACGAAACTACGGAATGTAGCAGCAAAGTTCTCTGGGAACACACCGATGGTGGCTCCCGTTGGATCATTACCGACAAGTCGCCGTTCTATGTTGAATCAGGGGGACAAGTTAACGACGAAGGGGTTGTAACCATCAATAAGCACAGCTACCACGTCATTGACTTGAAAAAGGTTGGCAGCCGCTTTACACCGGCAATTGCAGTCAAACTCAAAGCAGTAGAAACCATGGGGGCCTGTGCTGCTGGCGATACCGCGGAATGCGAAGTAAATAAGCACGCGCGCGTAAGCACGGTCCGCAACCATACAGCAACCCATATGCTCCATGCCGCATTGCATCAAGTATTAGGCAAGCAGGCAAAACAGGCTGGTTCGGTCGTAAACAAAGACTACCTACGCTTTGACTACACCCACCACGAAGCACCAAATGCTGCGCAGCTGGCCAAGCTTGAACAATTGGTAAACGAAAAAATCTGGGAAGATATCGCAACCGATATAACCAACAGCACACTTGAGGAAGCTCAGCGCAAAGGGGTTATCGCCTTCTTTGGTGAGAAGTACAACCCGGCCAGCGTTCGGGTGGTATCAATCCCAGGATTCTCACAAGAGCTCTGCGGTGGTACTCATGCGCCACGCACCGGAATTATTGGTACGTTCAAAATCGTCTCTGATACGGCACTTGCAACCGGCACCCGCCGCATTATTGCCGTTACCGGCGCAAAAGCACTCGAGCTATTTCAACAAAGCTATAAAGATATTAAGGGACTTAGTGAGCACTTTAAAGTTAAGCCCGAGCAAGTAGCTGACGCAGTACGCAAGCAGGAAGCCGAACTCAGCGCTCTCAATTCAGAGCTCAAACAAGCAAAGAAAAAGTTGCTGTTTAGCTCCATGGACAGCTTTGCTCAAAAAGTAAACGTCAGCACCAAGCTGCCACAACTCTTTTTGATGCTTGATGAGGGAGATAGCGACAGTATGCGCGCCATTTGCCAAACACTCGATACGCAAAAACCTGGTTTTTACTTTATCGCAACAAACGCCGGTGGCAAAAGCCAATTCACTGCATGGACAAGCAAACAGTACGCAACCGCCATTCCGCACACGGAGCTGGTAAACATTCTTAAAGGACTACAGCTCCAAGGCGGTGGTCGTCCCGGCCTTATTCAAGGTGGTGGACAAACTATTACGCCAGAGCTGCTTGATACACTCAAAGAGTGGATCGCTCAACATATTCCAGCATAAACATAAGCACAAAAGAGGGCGGGGTTAAAAACCCCGCCCTCTTTTGTGCTTATAAGACCCGCAAGTCGGATCATCAATTACATTCCAACTACTGCCAGCTCCTCAGCGATTCTGCTACCATCAACGTCAGATCCTTTCTGACGAGAGTCATCATCAGACTCCGCCAAACTATACGGGTCACTTTCTGACGACTCAATGTTATTTTCAAATTCTTGCTCGCTATCTGCATCCACTGCATCACCAAAAATAGCAGCAAAATCAATGTGTGGGACTGCATCAACCTTATTCATTGCTGCTTCAAGATCGGCAATAGACGCTAAATGAGCTTCAATTTTAACCTTGATCTCTAATTTCGCAAGGCGCTTTTCTTCAATCGCTTCCTGCAATAGGTCAATCTCTCCTGCAAGTTCGCGTAAATCAAGTTCTCGCGCCTCAAGCTCAGCACGCAGCTCGGTACCCTCTTCTTCAGCAATTGCTTCTATCTCTTGCGCAAGCTGTTCAAGCTTTCCATTCAATTCCATCTGATCACTCATGGCAACAGCAAGACGATCAATCATTTCACTTAATTCAGCCTTCATGCTCGCTTTAATTGATTCAAGCTCCGCCAGCTCATTTTGCAATGTATTCAGCTTCAAGCCAAGCTCTTTTCGTTCTTCTTCACGTTGTTCAAGGTCTTGCTGCATTTCCGGCGACATTTGCGCTTGGAGCTGCATCAAAATCTGTTTAAATTGCTCTTCATCAAAGGTAGCTCCATCTTCAAAGCTCCCCAGGTCAATTCCCTCTATCGACTCGGTCGCATCATATCCCATCATTTCTGGGGTAATCTCGCAAACCAATGGGGCCGAGAAGGCAATCGCACTCGCGCTCAACAGCAATAACTCTAATCGTTTCATATACACTCCTTATTTTTCTTTATGAGATTCTCCACTCACCCTGACTACAATCAACCGTCACCGTCTTCACATTCGGGTTACGCAGCAAAAATGAAGCTAATGGATTAACCACGTACTGCGTTATGGCCCGACGCACTGGTCGCGCACCAAATTCCTTGTTATACCCAACTTCTGCTAATTCTTTTTTCGCTGCTGGAGTAATATGAAGCTCCACCCCTTGCACCGCAAGACGAGAAACGACCTGCACCGTCTGCAAATGCACAATGGATTCAATTTGATCAGCAGACAAAGCAGAGAAATAAATAATGCTGTCTAATCGGTTCAAAAATTCTGGCCTAAAATGTGATAAAAGTAAGCGATCTAATTCTTGCTTTAACTGGCTCGTCACCGCACCAGCAGCCATAATCCTATCAGATCCAATATTACTTGTCATAATAATAACGGTGTTGGCAAAAGAAACCCTTCTCCCCTGACCATCAGTCAGTGAGCCATCATCAAGCAACTGCAAAAAAACATTGTGCACATCCGGGTGTGCTTTTTCAATCTCATCAAGCAGCACTACACTGTACGGATTTCTGCGCACTTGCTCAGTCAACTGGCCGCCTTGCTCGTAGCCAACATATCCGGGAGGAGCACCAATCAATCGCGCAACGGCATGCCGCTCCATATATTCTGACATATCGATACGAATCAGTTTGCGCTCATCATTAAACAGGTAGTCAGCCAACGCTTTGGCAATCTCTGTTTTACCGACGCCCGTTGGTCCTAAAAATAAGAAGGAACCAAATGGACGACTTGGTTGTGCCAACCCCACACGATGAACACGAATAGTGTTAGCAATAGCAGAAATAGCTTCCTTCTGCCCAACTACACGTTCTTCCAATACCTCTTCCAAATGCAATAACTTTTCACTGTCAGAAGCTTGTAGCTTTTCAACGGGCACACGAATCCAACGAGCAAGCACATGTGCAATGTCATCTTCATCAACTTGTTCTTTTATAAGGCCAGTCGTATTAGCTCCCATCGCCTGCTGCTTTTCTGCTAACTGCCGCTCGAGCTCATTCAAGGTACCGTACTTAATCTGTGAAGCACGAGAATAGTTTCCTTCTCGCTCTGCTATGGCAAAATCAGTACGCGCTTGTTCAATTTTTTGCTGAAGACCTTTGATATCTTCGAGCGGCTTGCGCTCAGCCTGCCAACGCTTTTCAAGCGCAGAAAACTCCTTTTTGCGCTCCTGCAGTATTTCATTCACTTCAGCAAGGCGTTTTTGAGACGCCTCATCTCGTTCCCTTGTTAATGCGGCACGCTCAATTTCCAGCTGACGAATTGTTCGCTCAAGCCGGTCCATTTCTTCTGGTTTTGCATCCACCGCCATTTTCACCATAGATGCAGCTTCGTCAATCAGATCTATAGCTTTGTCTGGCAAGAATCGATCTGGAATCATACGAGCAGACAACGTAACCGCCTTAACGATCGCGCTATCAGCAATACGAATACCGTGATGCATTTCATATTTTTCTTTAAGACCACGCAAAATCGAGATCGCGTCCTCAACGGTAGGCTCATCGACCATAACTTTTTGAAACCGACGTTCTAGCGCGGCATCGGCTTCTACATATTTCTTGTACTCAGCCACAGTTGTAGCACCAATACAATGCAACTCGCCACGAGCCAATGCTGGTTTTAGCAAGTTTGAGGCATCCATACCACCACCACTTGCACCAGCACCAACGAGCATATGAAGCTCGTCGATAAAAAGAACTACTTTCTTATCACTTTTTTCAATCTCGCCCAAGATTCCTTTGAGACGCTCTTCAAATTCTCCGTGGAATTTTGCGCCAGCAACCATTTGCCCCAAGTCAAGGGACAGAATCGTCGCCCCATGTAAGCTCTCTGGGACATCATTATTAATAATACGCTGTGCAATTCCTTCAACGATGGCTGTTTTCCCCACACCCGGATCACCAACAAGCACCGGATTATTTTTAGTACGGCGTGAAAGAATCTGAACAACACGACGAATCTCATCGTGGCGACCAATCACCGGATCCAAAGAGCCTTTTGCTGCTCGTTCAGTGATATCGATACAAAATCGCTGTAAAAAACTTTTGTTTTCTTCTTGTTTCTGCATTTGCATAAGAGAACTCCCATCCTGCAGTGATAAATTGATTCGCGTAGTATAGCAAAAGAGGGCCATGTATGACAAAAAAGGGCGAGCACAGCCCGCTCACAGCGACAAGCTATATTCGCCCCCTCACCATGAGGCCTATAGAACATCATTATTTAGGCGGAGTGTGTAACTCACGGGGGACGCAACACTACACACTCCATGCCGAATTGGGGATACGGCAGTTGCTAAAAAAAGCCCATCACAACAACGTTAACAAACGCAGTCGCAATTGGGCTTTTAAAATTTTTTAATAAAAAACTGTGCACGCGGCCAAACCAGCTGCAGAGGCACTCGCATCCAGATCAGGGATAAAAAAATTGCTTCGTATCAACTTCATGATGACGCTTTCGTATAGGGGGGGGTAATACCTATCGTGCAATGTTACAAATACAACAGTCATTGCACCAACCAGCTTATACAAAGAAATGAGTTTTGCAACCCCCCACTCCACAATCTACCGACTATTTCTCGCTCAATCACTCCCTCAAAAAACATTGCTGAAAGCGTATATACTATTGGAACGGCCTATTGGCGCATAAAACCAAATTTGAACCGAATTCAAGGGGCTACTGAAGACGTCGTTGCATCCTGCAGGCTCAGAAAGACTTAATACACAAGCAACCTACTTACCAATACAGAAAGTAGAAAAAAGGCGATCCATGACCTGCTCAGTAACAGACCGACCAGAAAGTTCAGTAACAAGACTCAAAATGTCATGCATGCCAGCAGCAATAAGCTCATACTGTGGCCGTGGTGAAGCACAGGCTTCCTGCAAAACAAGCAGCTTCTGCCGGACATCAACCACCAAGGATCGCTGGCGTTGATTCAGAAGAAAAGTAGTACCAATCGACTCATAAAGCTCTTTCACTCGCCCAAAAATCGCCTTTTTCAACTCTTCTAGCCCTTGGCCAGTATGAGCACTAATCGAAAGCACCGCCGCATGATCAGCAGACACCCATAATGAAGCTTGTCCCTGATCTGCCTTAGTTAATACCACTATAACTCGCCTACCGTACTGCTCGAGCAATGCTTTATACTCAGCAGAAACATCGCTTGATAGCGCCACACTACCATCGCACACCAGCAAAATAAGATCTGCCTCTGCAGCAGCAGAACGAGATCGAGAGATCCCCTCTTGCTCTATTGCGTCAATTGTCTCTCTCAAGCCCGCCGTATCTATATACGTCAGGGCATACCCGCCCATGGTAACTCCCGCCTCAATACTATCACGTGTAGTGCCAGGACGATCACTTACAATAGCACGATTTCGCCCCACCAATGCATTCAATAAGGTTGATTTGCCTGCATTTACCGTGCCAACCAAAGCAACCCTAACACCTTCACGAATCTGCTGAAGCCCTTCATCAGCATCAATTGTTGCAATAAATTGTAAAAGCTCTGCTAAGCGACCACGCACAATGGCATCAAAATCAAGGTCTATATGCTCTTCTTCAGAAAACTCAAAGCTCGCCTCAATCATTACGGCAAGCCCAAAAAGCCGCTCTTCTATCTGGAGCACTACTCGTGAAAGCGACCCCTCTAACTGAGCCAAACTTAATTTAGCAGCGGCTGCAGATGGAGCCATAATTAAATCATGAAGCGCTTCCGCCTGCAAAAGATCAATTTTGCCATTCATTAATGCGCGCTGCGTAAATTCCCCCGGTCGAGCGCTACGAGCCCCCACTGCACACGCACGAGCAATAATTGCTGCGACAATAAACGGGTTATTATGACAAGTAATCTCGACAATATCGTTGCCAGTAAAGGTACGCGGGCCACGCATCACCAAAAATAGTACTTGGTCTATGCTGGCACCATCAGCATCAACGACATGTCCGTAGACTATAGAATGACTATTGGCTGCAACAAGAGAATTTGATAAGTGGGTTCGTGCCATCGCTTGAGCGACCTGCAATGCGGCAGATCCGTCCAAACGAAGCAGCGCCAGGGCTCCCGCTCCTGGCGCTGTACACGATGCTACTATTGTATCTATCATGTGTAATTCGTAGTTATTTGCCGGAATCTTCGTCTTCTAGAACAAAGAACGGCTGATATTTAAGGTCTTTTTTCAAAGGCGCTGCTTTTTTATCTTCACGGCTCAACTGCTGTTGCGCAAATCGTGCTTGATCAGCCACGATATCTTCGTGATTACGCTCATTCCCAACCACTGCCGAATGCTCATGCGGCTGTGATTGCTGCTGCGGCGCTCGCTCACGACGAGGACGTCGATCTCGATCGCCACCACGTTGTTGGCCGCGCTCTCCCTGACCTTCCCTGTCTTTGCGTTCACCATTACCACTCGCGCGCTGACCACCTGTTTCACGAGGCTTTTGCCCTGATTGTTGCGGTTGTTGAGCTTGTTGCTGACCACGATTATGGCCGGCACGAGGCTCAAATGCATTGCGAGGCAACGAATCTTCACTATCAGCGCTCATTGAAGAACCATCCGCCTTAGGACCAGTTACGGCAACGCGGTAGCCAGCAAATCGGCTCTTATAGTTACGTTTGAGCAACTGAATAGATAAGTAAGAAAGCGTTGCAAACAACATACGTTGATCTTCGTCGCTTTCCAGAATCGCCTTATCAAGCGAAACGGTCAAAACTTTATCAGCAGTCGTCTGCGCACTCATTCTTACCGAAATACCCATGTGGCTCAATAGCGCTTCGATTTCGCTCAAGACAAAGTCTCTCCACTCATCTTGCCAGCCATCAGTATTTTTGGCACGATTAAATGCAGTCCGTTGCTCTTCAGTGCCAGCATAACGACGAGAGCGATCATTATTATTATCCGAACGGCGAGCAGCCTCCTGATTGTTACGAGCAGTTTGCATCGTGCGCTCACGACGCTCATGCTTTTCACCTGAACGTTCTTCTTTATTTCTACTAATCATCGGCGCAGCCGTGAGTTTTTCAGGCTTGTAGAGAATGGACACAATTGCTGGACGGCGAGTCAGCCCCAGAAAATTGCGTTCGCCTTCGTCGAGCACCTTAATGGTAAACTCCTTCGGCTTCCCTGCCTGATTCCATGCCTTATCAAGGGCACGTTCAATTGTATTTGCTTCTTGCAAAAGTGATTTCATTGATAGCCTTACATATGTATCATAAATGAGGGTCGTTTTCTTAGAGAAACGCCCATGTGTTGAGGTGTTCATTTACCGGTATTAAAAAATATCCGCAGAACCGGGCGAACAGCAACTCAACTAGCTTGCCATGTCGCAGGTGACGACCGCAAGAAAACATGGTCTTCCACCTGCTACGTTAGATTCTAACAGAATTAGAAAACATGCGCAAACAAAGGTTTTTTAAGTAAAAATAAAAGGAAACGGTGGAACCATCCGCGCCTCAAAAGCGAAGGATGGAGCGGGAAACGAGATTCGAACTCGCGACCCCTGCCATGGCAAGGCAGTGCTCTACCACTGAGCTATTCCCGCATAATTGAAATGGTGTGTTGAGGGCGGCAATACTACCCTTAACAAAAACAGATGTCAATGCAAAATTAGTGTCGCGAATGAAAAAATACTGAAACCATACTCAGGAGGTGGCAAACCGCGGGGTCAAGAACCAACCCTTGCGCAACCATTGCATCATAATTATACCGCATGGTCTGTTGCACTGGCGGGACCATAACGGGCAACGTAGACAGCGGTCGGTGATTCACTAAGACTTCATAAGCCAGAGAAGCACAATACATTCCATACACCCCACCATTTTCACCAAACCCAAGAGCCGCCCCATGATAAACAGAGGACAATTCACTTGCGCACAGCGGCACACTCGCACCTTTACACGCATCGAGTATTAATTCCATATGAGCCGAAACAAACAAGTCATTTAGAATACAAACCATCCGAACATTTTTCTCTTCTCGAGCTTTGCACAGAAGAGACCTAACCTCTTCAACCGGTGAATCAGCATTCATCACAACGCGCACCATCTCGATGTTTCGCTTGACACATGCCTGCTCAAACTGAGAAACCGTCCTCTCTAGTAGTGAAGATACACTCTCAACACCAGTCATGTCACCACACAACAACGCTATCGACCGCATACCCGGAGCTAACGCAACCAGCATTTCAATTTGAAGGTCAAAATTGAATGGAATGACAGCAACTCCAGAAATTGCTCGTCCAGGAAGTTCAAGCGAATCAACAACCCCAAGACCAACCGGGTCGACCACTCCGCAAAAAATCTGCGGGGGCGGGTTTGGTATGCCATCAAAGAAATCGCGCACCTCGCGAGTAACCCAACTTCCCACGGTTACTACCAACTGATATTGCCGTTCAACGTGGACGGTCATGAGGAGAGAAGAAAGAACTTCATAGTTTGATTGGACAGAAACAATATCAATTTCTGGCGCTGCTCGGTAACTCATTTGCTCGCGAAGCGTTGAAACGAACTGCTGAACCGCGTTGATAACCCACCAGCTCTTGTCATGCGGAATAATAACAAGTACCCGCTGCCGAACAACCTCATTAACCAATACTGGCGTTGCCGCACGCACAAAAGAAAACGCCTCTTTAAGACGAACTACAAGGTTTTTTATGTATTCTTTAAATGCAACCATTGATAACCCTACTAATTAATCGCCCTCAAAAGACGCTCGACCCCTTTAGCTTACTCAAAAACCATTGTTTTACCAGTAAAAATTGCGCTTCATTTCTTATGGTCACAATTAAATTATCCAATCATCCCCAGGCTTTTTCTCACATGATAAATCAACAGCGAGATTGCGGCCGGGGTCATTCCCGGAATCAACTGCGCCTGAGCGATTATCGCTGGTTTATACCGTGTTAATTTTTGCTGCAGCTCAAAACTCAAGCCCTGAATGCCGTGGTAAGAAAAATCACAAGGAATTGCAAGGTTTGCATAGTGCTTAAGCTTGCCCACCTCGGCCTCTTCGCGCTGAAGATACCCGTCATACCGGACCGCTGCGTAAACCTGCAATAAGGCCCGACCACTAATAGTCTCTAGCTCTAAAACCTTGCACAACTCCGCCTTGGCAGCCGCAGACACCGCATCATCAAAAACAAGCTGCTGCAATGCTAAGTAGGCCGCTCCTTGCTTGTGCCGAAGGACGTACTCACTCGCTCGCCGAACTATGGCCTGCTCTGCGATCATGCGATCATAAACATCCTGCGCTATTGTTCCCAAGGCGTAGCCATACGGCATCAGTCGTGCAAAAACATTATCCTGTCGCAACAAAAGCCGTCGCTCAGCTCGTGACGTAAACATGCGATACGGCTCATCAACCCCAAGCGTAATAAGATCGTCAATCATAACCCCGATGTAGCTTTCGCTGCGATCTAAAATAAATGGCGGCTTTCCCTGAGCTTTAAGCGCTGCATTAATGCCAGCAACAATTCCTTGCCCTGCGGCTTCTTCATACCCCGTAGTTCCATTTATTTGACCAGCAAAAAACAACCCCGAGACACTTTTGGTCTCTAGCGCATGGCTCAAAATAGTAGGCTGGATAAAGTCATACTCTACTGCATACCCAGGACGAACAATTTCGGCGTTTTCAAACCCAGGAATCGAGCGGATATAGGCAACTTGCACGTCATACGGCAACGATGTTGAAAGCCCAGCAGGGTAAATCTCGTCAATATCCTGCCCCTCTGGTTCAACAAATACGTGGTGGCTAAACCGGTCAGGATATCGCCCAATCTTATCCTCAATCGATGGACAATAACGAGGCCCCACTCCCTTAATATTGCCGCTATACATAGCAGACAAACCAATATTCTTGGCGATGATTTCATGCGTCTCCTTGGTCGTATGCGCAATGAAACATGGCATCTTTTCCTGCACGCCGTCGACAGGAGCGTCAAAAGTGTAAAGATATTCTAATTTTTGCTCTTCTTGTTGCTCCAGAACTGCATAGTTAATACTAGTCGTACGCAAGCGCGGCGGGGTACCCGTCTTTAAGCGACCAAGCTTAACTCCCAATAATTCATGCAAAACATTGGAAAATCCTCCAACAGCCACTTCACCAACACGACCACCACTCGTCTGCTCTTTGCCAACATGAAGCACCCCGTTCAAAAAGGTCCCAGCCGTAATCACTATGGAAGGAGCAGTATAAGAAACTCGATCCCCATCATGTTTCACCCACACGCCCGTTACTGCTGGTTTTTCCTGCGTTGTATCAACAATCAGGCCATCAACCATGCCTTCGATAATCGTCAAGTTTGGCGTTGCACCAAGCACTGCTTGAGCCTTTGTTTTATACGCGTATTTATCAATCTGCAGGCGCAACCCTTGCACCGCCGGCCCCTTGCTCGTGTTAAGCATACGAGCCTGTAAATAGGTGTCGTTACACAATTGCGGCATCAATCCACCAAGCGCACTCACTTCGTACACTATATGCCCTTTACCCAACCCCCCAATAGAAGGATTACACGGCATCAACCCAATATGCTCCCGCGATAGAGAAATGAGTGCAGTCTGCACCCCCATGCGAGCGCTAATATAGGCAGCTTCCATGCCAGCATGTCCGCCACCAACGACTATAACTTGAAAATCATTTTTCATTTAAAAACCCCTTGCCCCGGTCACCATAACACGTTACCAACTTTTTTAACAGGACAAACCTCCCTGATTCACTCTGAGCCGACCCACTGTTTTAGTCGTACACAATCGCCTGACAAAAATTGAAACAACACCTATTTTAACAAGCTTTTCTTGCTCTGAAAACAGTTGCTTTCTTGCACAAAAAAGAGGTAAAACTCTTAACGCGATGAGGACATCGCAGCATTTGTTATATGAAAGGACCTCTATGAACTATCAAACTAGAAAGAAAAACCCCGCATGGACAACGCTGAGAATTCGTAACTAAACATGGAACTCCGTGTTGACACATGCCATTTCGTTGATGTTAAAGCCCTGGTCATACTGGGGCTTTTTTATCTTGCCTCCAAATACAACTCCCCTTATACTGCCACTCCCCCAGTACTTTTTCATTAATTAGGGGAAAACTAATGCTTCAATCACTTTCCAAAGTATTTCTTATTATAAGCATATGCGCAACCAGCACACTTAGCGCTTGGGACACTACCAGCCCGAGTCGGAGCAGTCTTGCCAGCATACGGGCCGCTGCGCGGGAACACTCAGAAAAAGGTGATATTAGTCCTACAAGTGTTACAAGAGTGGCAAAAGATGACCTTGAACGCGCTCAGATAAGACTACTCCTTCGAAAAATTGAAGGCATACAAAACTGGATCACAGCGCAACGCAATGATTGCCCTGGAATTTTCAGGACAGAATGGGTCAAGACCCTCACCGCTAAAGAAGTACTCAAAAAGCGTATTGGCGAAACGCTGCTTCCTTCGACCGACCAATCCACACCAGTCTTTAGGTATTACCTCACACTTTCTATAGCCAGCATAGATATTGAATTAACAGTCCTAGAGAATACGGTATCACAAAAACAATAACCCTTGAACGCCAGCCAGAAGCATATTATGCTACCACCCGTTTAAAAATACTTTTTTAGGATGTTTCATGGTTACAAAAATCACCAGTGCTAATTTTGCCAACACCGTTGTAAACAGCGATAAGCCAGTTATTCTCGACTTTTTTGCAGAATGGTGCGGGCCCTGCCGCCAAATGGCGCCGCTTTTTGAAGAGCTTTCAAATGAGCTTTCAGGCTCATATACCTTTGGAAAGATCGACATTGAAGAAGACCGCGCACTCGCGGTTAATCACGGCATATCGTCCATCCCAACCCTTATTTTTTACAAAGGTGGAAAGCAAGTTGGCGCTGTAAGCGGCTTTTTATCAAAGCAAGAAATTAAGGCAAAGATAACTAATATCTTTGGACAATAAACCTACGACTGTGGCTGCTGCGCTTGATACAACTTCTCCGCATGTGCTTGCGCCTGCGAGATGTGGTCGTTCTTGATGTAGCCGCCATACAATTTACGAAAAAGACCAAGAAGGGCGCCACTTGCAACTAATGCATTGGCCCCTTTTACTTTATTCGCATCTGCTTCAGACGGCGTAGAAACACTTGGATCAGTTTCACGTTGGGTATGCAGTAACAACGCACCATTCTTCAGTGCTGCTTCAAGGGCCATCATTATCCAGGCACGGCGGCGCTTCTTGCGCCATTCTTTCATATATTCCTTAGTCGCAATTTCATCTTTGCTTTCAGCAAGGTGCTTATTGTAAGCCAGCAATGTTTGCGCATTCAACGCAGTATTTGCATGTTCTAACGCAGCAATTGATCCCTGACCCCACTGACGTTCGATGCTGTCCAAAACCTTTATTGTTTTTTGAGCACCGGCTACAGCGCTAGCATCACCATACTCAGCCTGTGTCCCTTCTGCAGCTCTATTAAATGCTTCATCCCTGCTACCTGGTTTAGCCCGACGCCTCAAAATATCATGTTGCTTTTGAGTCAACGCATCGCGCGCTTGATTGCGGCCCCCAAACACATCAGCAAATCGGCCAGCCGCCGAAGCTGCTGATCCAAGACCAAGCAATCGACCATCTGCCGAGGTAAAGGTGGCCAGATCGGCCGCATCTAAGGCAATTTGTGGCTGAAAATCAAGCATCTTTGAAACAGTCGAACGATTTTTTGTTGTTTGTTTGTCAGCAGTAAAGTCTGGATCATTTTGCTCACGCATACGCTTAAGACGCTCTTCAATAGTGAGAGGGACCCACGCTTTATTCCGTTCTGCGCGAAGCTTGTCACGTTCTGATCGCACCGGCCTTTGTGACCCAGAATCGTCTCGATCAGTAATATTATTCATCAAATCAGCATAGGATTTATGGTAATTTGCAGGGTTATCGTAAGCAGCCTTGAAGGCTCCCTTGTCATCTTCAGCGGCACCGCCTATGTCTTTAGGATAAGCCGCATAAGCCGCGCTAAGCTTTGTAAATAGAGCAAAATTCTCCTCTTTTTTGTTCGCTGGCGTTTCATATGTCGCTTTATCTGGATGCAATTTTAAAGCAAGCTTGTTATATTGCTTCTTAACGTCCTTCTCCGTCAAATTTGCATACACCGTGCCGGACGGAAATTGCATTGCCGCCATGAATTCTTCAACTGACATACCAAAAACTTGCAAACAAACCGAGCTGCAGAGCAGCAAAAACATAAAACACTTTTTATTCATGACATTCCCCCATACCACATTCTTATGTATTAAGAATACGGCGCTGGAGAAAGCAAAAACAAGAAAGTAACGGTTTTAGCGCGTAACCTTGCCATCCACCGCGGTATATCCAAGGCGTGCAAGTTCATCACGCAGCTGGTCTGCCAGGGCCCAATCTTTGGCAGCACGCGCGGCGGCCCGCGCGTCTATAAGCTGTGCGATCTCTGGCGACAAAGATTCATCAGTCGATTCCTGTGATTTAAGAATGCATTCCAACCCAAAAACCTGCTGAAAAAGCACGCGCAAAGCGTGGGCCACAATCCGCTCACTTGCCAGCATTTCAAGATTACCAAAAATAAATCCTAACGCTTTGGGTACATTCAAGTCATCAGCGAGTGCCTCAGTAACTTGAGCCAGAACAGGAGAAGATGATAATGCACTCTCCCACGCACTCCGGGCTGCTACAGCGTCAAATGCAGGAAGTTTCTCATTCTGTGGATTCAAAGCACGCGCAAGACGATTGTACGCCTTTGTAGCACTTGTAATATGTGCCATATCAATATCAAGCGGTGTCCGGTACTGATGCTGCAATAAGTAAAAGCGCACTATCATTGGATCATGCGCCGCGAGCACATCACGTATCGTAAAGACATTGCCGAGCGATTTGGACATTTTTTCTGACTGGAGGGTTACGTGGGCATTATGCAACCAGTAGCGCGCAAACGGCGCACCGAAAAGCGCTTCGGACTGAGCACATTCATTTTCATGATGAGGAAAAAGCAGATCTATGCCTCCCCCATGAATATCGAGATGTTCCCCAAGATATTTTCGCGCCAGTGCGGAGCATTCAATGTGCCAGCCAGGTCGACCCTGCCCCCAGGGTGATTGCCAGAGTGAACCGACAACATTCCCTTTCCACAAAGCAAAATCTCCAGAATTCTTCTTACGCTCACTGACCTCTACCCGCGCACCCGCAGCAAGCTCTTCAAGTGACCGACCAGATAAATGCCCATATGCTTCATGAGCATCAATAGAAAAATACACGTCTTCACCAGCCACATAGGCATAGCCCTGAGCAATAAGTTGCTCGATAAAGGCAATAATTGCCGGAATATTTTCACTAATGGTTGGCTGCTTGGTTGGCGGAAGCACATTTAGCGCTGCCATATCCTGATTAAATGCTTTTGTATACCGATCCGCAATAATAGCGGCAGCAGCAGCAACATTACCATGCTCTCCAACCTCTTCAATCGCCTTACGGACAATTTTATCATCAACATCAGTCACGTTTTGAACATAGGTAACTGGATAGCCCCAGAATTGCAGCACGCGATAGAGCACATCGAAGCTTACATAGCATCGGGCATGCCCCATATGTGCATAGGCGTACGGTGTTACCCCACACACATACATCTTGACCATACCATCAGCTGTAAAAGGCTCCTTAGCTCCGCTCTGCGTATTCAATAAATAAAGAGGTTTATTCATCATGGGCTTCATCTCCACCTGCTTGTTCTTCACTTTTTTCTTGTTCGCAACAGATCTCATGGGCCAAGGCAAGAAGGCGATCTTGATCAGAGTGCGGCATCTTTTTGCCTTCAAAATACGTCTTCAAGAGTTGGTCGCCACTCATTTGCGTTGTTACCGCAGCCCGCTGGACCCGCGTTGCTATTTCATGCACCGGCACAATACCAGCAACATAATGGGCCAACTGGCAGGCACGCTGCACCTTTGCACAATCAACCATATCTCGCTGTCCAGCCGGCACTTGATATACCACCTTTATGATAGCGTCTTTAATAGAATACTTTTGAATAGCTTCAATAACCTGCTCTGTTACAGAACCTTCTGGAGTTAACGTGACATCGATCTGAATCATTGGCCGTACCGGAAGCTCTACAAAAGAATACTCCGTTTTCTTGCCGCTTGGCCCTGCTTGGATAGTGACATCGCAATATCCCTTTGGCTCTTTACGCTCGCCAAAGTCCACCCGCTCTGGTGATCCGGCATATACGACTGGACAGCGACCAGATGGATTAAGGTTCTGGTAGCGATGCAAATGCCCCAGCGCTACGTAATCTATGGGATCAACCGCCAATTGAGATGGCATAAAGAGCGGGTCGGTTCCGTATACAGCCCGACGCTCAGAGCCAGAAAATATTCCGTTTGCTACCGTTAAGTGCCCCACCAAAATTGCAGGGACCGCTTTATCAAGCCCCGCCGCTAGCTGCTGAATAATTTGACACACCCGAGAGGAGAGATAATCAGTAATCTCAGTAGCCGTCTTGAGCTGATGAATATCATGCGCCACCACGTTGTGCCGCATCGGCCATGGCACCCCTATAACGTTTATTGGTCCATTCTTCGTTTCAATGCAAACCGCTTGCGGCTTGGAAAAGAGATAAAATCCTTTATGCCGAATAGCGCCAAAAACATCAAGAGCATGAGCGCGACCAAAACTCAGGGGGTGGTCATGGTTTCCAACCACAATAACCACCGCTATATCGGCCTCTTGGAGCCGAAATAATTGGTTCATCAAAAGTTTTTGTTGTGTCGGAGTCGGATACGCCGTTTTATATGCATCCCCTGCAAACACAAAAAGGTCTATCTGCTCAGCAATAGCATGATCAATGCAAAGGGAAAGTGCCTTCTCAAAATCAAGAAGACGCGTATGAATGCCAGTTTGCGGGTCAATTCGCCCGTAATTTTCCACACCAAAGTGGATGTCAGCTGTATGAAAAAAACGTATACGTTTGTTCACGTGCATTCCTTCTTAAGCAATGTTTACTCAGGACAACTTCGAGCAGTTTTCAAAAAAACCATGTTTTTTTGAAAAGAACAATACGATAATCAACTTCTTATTTCAAGAACAGGCCATTTATTGAAAATCAAAACCTATTTCTTTGTACCATGCTGCAAGTTCAGGTGATGGCTTACGACTAAAGAGTAATGCTTGCATCCCCTCTGCGCGAGCAGCCTTGACGTTGTTCATTTGGTCATCAATAAAAAGCATCGTTGACGGCTCTCCACCTACTTTTTGGATCATAGCCTTAAACGCCCGCGCATCTGGCTTGGCAACACCAAGATGGCCTGCAACCACGGCATTGCGCACCGGAATGCTTTCATAAAGATCGGCAAACGTGGTCTTAAACAAAGCAAATGTCTCAATTGGCATATTAGAGAAAAGAAACACGTTTTCACCCCCGTATTTCTTAACGATATGGTGAAAAAGCTTTACCCCAACATTCAATGGCTTACTGCTTTCCATCAACAAGTCCGGCCGTGTAAAGAAATCAACTGCATGGTCCAGAACAATACGTACTTTAGGCTCACATTCCACGTAATTAGTTAGCATATAGGTCATTGCAACCTTGTATCCTTCATAGGTCAAAGAGCCTTCATCCACGGCACGGCGAATATGCCGCGCTGGCTTATCAGGGCTGAATTCAGTACAGAGTTTATAATCACAGAGCGGACAATACTTGGTCAAAAGACCATGCAAAACTGCGCGGACATCCCCAGACCAGAAAGTATCAATCCGAGGGTCATTTTTGGCTTTTTCTGCCAAATACACGGAAAACGAGGCTGAGACATCCTGTGTCATCAGCACGTTATGAATATCAAAAAGAACCGAACGAATAGGCTTTAGCGTGCTCATACCACCCCTTTTAAAATTGTTGAAGGTGGAGAGAATACCACAAAAGTCGGCTAGACGCACAAATAGACCTCGTTCAAAGAGCCCTGCATATGATAAGCAGAGCAATACTACGAGGAGCATTTGTAAATAGAAGACTCAATAATTAAATTATAAAAGCTTACAAATAAAAGCTTTTATAGCTCATACTAAAAGCATACGTTAACATTTCAGACAGGTAATTTACTAACGGATCAGGCATATGAAAGACAGATTATTGCATATTCTCACCATCACCCTGCTCGCAGGTGGCAACTGCCTTGCTATGACTATGCCACAGAACAATCCTTATATAAACCCTGCTTTTTTTAGCAATGTATCCCAACAATATCCAGGCATGATACCAAACCAGGCAGCCACGCCTATGATGGGCTATAACAACCCCTTTGGGCTCTACGCTAGCCAAGTTGAGGCCGATCCAACACTGAGCGCAATAAAGAAAAAACTCACAACCCTCGCCCCCCTCTCTAGAAATTTAGAAGTTCTTGCTCAGCAACGGCAAATGGGAGCCCTCGATCCTCTCGCCACGAGCTGTGCCGAAGAATATAAAAGTATAATGTCTGAGGAAGAAAAAAAAGAACCATACACTATTATCCACAAGGTCAACACAGAACTAAAAAGTCTGGAGGAGCTCATACAAAAACACCAAAAAGCCACCGGAACAACAGTATTTTCTGCCTACGCTGAAAATCAACGTCGGCATACCCGTAATCTTATAATGATCTCTGGCCTCACTACGTACGTGGCCTCCACGCTTGCAGAAAGATTTTCCGCTCTTGCCACAACCGCTCTCGCTCAGATTAAAAGCACACTGACTACGAACAAGGGGAAGTACAAAGTGCCTCAAAAAAAAAGAACGGAAATTCAAAACTATCTCATTACAGGAAGCAACATAACGACGCCGCCCTCCCTAGAAAAAGAATGGTATCCAAAAAGCACAAAGCATGCTATTGCAAAACTCTTTGCTGACTTTAAAAAAAACGCAAAAGAAAAATACGTACAGCTCCAATCACTGAAGCACGTTATCACGCCGTTTCCTGAAATAGAGGAATGTAGCAATCTCATTCGCACGCTTAACGAGCTCGAGAAAATATGTATCAGATGCTTCGGGCCTGACTTTGAAAAAAAGCAGAGAAGCCTATTGAAAGTGAACACAAAACACTAATGAAGCAATAAGCTCTTGCTGTACGTTTATGCATCGAGACCTTACTTCACTATTAACTATTTTTTTTGACACCAACGTATTTTTATTGCCTGTGACAATACAATTAAATCAGCAAGAAATAGAAAGAAGACAATCCGCCTTCACCTTATAGCACTCGGCCATGCGGCGCTGACGGACTTCGTCAGCTAGAGGGCAACTTCATAGCTATATAATGGCTTTCAGCTTTTCCAGAAACCGACCTAAATGCGGATCAGCCTTATCATACGGAACTTCATCAAATCCAAACCATTGAATAGCGTTGAATTCTTCAGCATCAAAAGCATACTCTTTCTGCGAATCTCCCTTAAGTACATACCAAAAAGTAACATCAGTATGCCCAGCCGTAAGCCCAATGGTAACTCTGGAGGTTAAAAATAACGGCTCTTCTCGCCAAAACTCAGCGGAAACAAACAATTCTTCTTCGCACTCGCGACGCACCGTCTCTTTGGGATCTTCATCTGGCTCAACATGCCCCCCAGATGGCAGCCATGATTGTGCTTTTTTATGGTCAACCAGCAGGATCTTCCTTGCTGTCTCATCAAAAAGCAAAAAATAAGAAACTAAGTGTTTTGGTGGTACATCAGGCTTTGCCGTTCTAAAAATGGGCGCCCCGCTAGCAATCCACGCCAACGCATCGTCGACATGCTCTTTTTCCAAAGCATCAAACGGCGTAAGGCCGGCAGCGAGAGAATACACGAGAGCTACTGAGGGTTTGAGATTAAGCATGATGGAGCTTTGTGGAAAAGGAGTTTCGCCTGTAAATTAATTTTGTTTTTAGTCCGCTGTCGCCTCGTCAAGGACTATGGCGTGACAACCTCTTCGCATCGCTCTAGCGCCCAGCGCTTACGCTGCACACTGCCGGTGGTTAGTTCTACGGCGGTATCATGCCTTTAAAAGGCCCGCCACGCCGTAGACCACCTGTCGGGCTTAACGCCCGGCAGTGTGGCGAAGGAGGGTGGTGGAGAGAGTGGGATTTGAACCCACGATACCCGTTAAGGTATACTCGCTTTCGAGACGAGCGCTTTCAACCACTCAGCCATCTCTCCATTAAAATCAGTGGCCGAAAGTATAAAGATTTTCACACCAAATGCAACGAGCACTTGCGCCAACGCCAATTTATCTGCACACTATCCGCGCAAAAACCTTAATAAATGTTGATCTTGTGCCAATAAATCTCTAAAGCTCAATGATCATATATGCTTGTCCCCGAACATGAGGAATTTATCCCGTGAATACCACCGCAAAAAAAATCGGCTTCTGGCCCGTCCTCGCACTCGTCACTGGCAGCCAAATTAGCTCTGGCGTCTTTATTTTACCAACCACCCTTGCCCCGTTTGGAGCCTACACCTTCCTCGGATGGATCCTTTCTGGTCTGGGAGCAATGTCACTCGCCTACGTCTTTGGGCAACTCTGCTCTCGCTATCCAGAGACCGGCGGTCCTCATGTGTATGTTCAAAAAGCATTCGGGCCCAGCGCCGCCTTCTTTGTTGGCTGGACATATTGGCTCATCTCCTGGGTCAGTACGACCGTAGTATTTGCAGCGTGCGTCGGCTACTTGCGCCCCGTACTTGGCATCGATTCAGCACTTTCCTACTTTATGCTGCAGCTCCTGCTCCTCATCGCAGTAACCGCCATTAATCTGCGTAACGCCCACATAGTAGGCAAGGCTGAGTTCTTTCTGACCATCCTCAAGTTCATTCCGCTCATTGCCCTGCCACTTCTTATTTTGCCGCATTACAACATCGCCAACTTAATAACAAGCAGTGAAGTAGCAGCACTTCCACTCCATACACTCCTCAGTCGCATTGTACTTATAACTTTTTGGGGATTTATTGGCC
Organism: uncultured Pseudomonadota bacterium; assembly: GCA_964429275.1. GTDB lineage: Bacteria > Babelota > Babeliae > Babelales > JAUPTZ01 > JAUPTZ01. The sequence goes on along the minus strand of CAYSBJ010000001.1, from coordinate 290,868 downwards.
TTGAATCAGCAACCGCACCTGCCGGTCTTGTACAAAATCCACAACGAACTATTCCACTGGCACTCATCATTGGTACCAGCTGCGTTGCCCTCCTCTATCTGTTCAACAGTATTAGTATCATGGGAGCGGTACCCGGTCACTTACTTGCAACCTCAGCTGCGCCGTATGTCGATGCCGCGCAAGCAGCCCTTGGCGGCAACTGGGGAATATGGATTGCCATCATTTCTTCCATTGTATGCCTCAGCACCCTCAACGCTTGGACACTCACCAGTGGTCAAATTGCATATGGTCTTGGTAAAGCCGGCTTATTTCCCGAATTCTTTTGCCGCGAAACAAAAGAAGGAGCTCCGTGGTGGGGACTCATCATCAGCGGCCTTGGCATCACGCCACTCCTTGCCATGCTAAGCACAAAAAGCCTCCATGAACAAGTTGCCGCCATTATTGATGTTTCGGTTGTTTCATTCTTGCTCGTCTATCTCAGTTGCTGCCTGGCCTTACTAGTACTTAGCAGAAAAAAGCGATGTTCATACCTCACTCTGGTAATAACAGCCATAGCAACCCTTTTCTGCATGTGGATTATCTCTCAAGCAACCCTAACAACGATGATGGTTTCGACACTTTTTACCATCAGTGGCATCCCTTTTTACTTCTTATTTAAACGCCGGCAAACCAAGACCTTGACAACCAATAGTTGATAGCCCGCTTGGTTTTTCCCTATGTTAGTTGACATGAAGTAGAGAGTCATAATCCTACCAAAAGCATCTAAGTCTCTCCTTTCCTTGCCTTTAGCCACGCAAGATCTGATTAAGGAAAAACTATCCCTGTTAGCAGCAAATCCGTATGCACCTAATAATAACGTCAAAAAATGACCGATTCTGATGGACTCTACAGACTTCGCCAGGGTAACTATCAAATTATTTATGGCATTGAAAATGATATACTCGTGATAAGAGTAGTAAAAATTGCGCACAAAAAAGGAGCTTACAGATGAAACTCAATCCTCAAATAATCTACAAAGGAAAACTGCCTGAATACGTGCTATTACCCATCAAGCAGTACAATGAAATTCTCGAACGTCTTGAAGACCTTGAAGACATTGAAGACGCAAGAAAAAGCAGGGAAGCAAATGAAGAAGGCTTTCCTCTCGAACTCATCAGTGAAATTAGTCACGGCAAAAACCCCATTACAGCTTTTCGCGAATACCGCAACCTCTCCCAAACTGCATTGGCAGAGATGGTAAACGCTTCAAAACAATACATTTCGCAATTAGAAAAAGATGACCGCACCGGCACTACAAAGGTGCTTAAAGCGATTGCCAAAGCGTTGCAAGTTGATTTTGACCTTATTACTGAGTAAATCTAACAGCTTATCTGTTTTTCGTAGGTTATCGCCAACACGCTTTAAGCTGTTTATTCCTAAGACCCGCCTTGCGGGTCATTGCGAGCAAAGCGCGGCAATCCAAGAATTACTTAGCTGGATTGCTTCGTTCCTCGCAATGACAACTACCGCTGTCTACTTATTTGGCTATAGCATCTGTTTCGAACGCGATGTCTACAACACCTCGGGGTTCAAACATACTTATGAACTGTTGATACATCTCCGCTCTATCACTGCCACCATCTGTGGTTAAAAGCAATTGCTGACTGTAGATGGCAATGTCTTCCGCTATTCGTTCATATCGGTAATACGCAAGAATTTCCCTATTGATCTCAGTTTTTCCATACCCTTTATAGAAAAACTCTTCTTCATGTGGATCATTCCAAATGGTACCGACACCGCCCCCAATAAACATGAGGTCTCGCTCTTTGGGGGCCATGATAGGCTGGTCCCAATCTACTATGTAAAGAGCACCATCGCTGGCTATTAAAACATTTCCGCCATGAATATCAGCATGACACAACACGAATTCAGGAGATTGCTTCGAAATCGCCTCCCCTAATTGTTCGGCACGATTTACTAAGCGTTGAATTGGCTCTCTGCGCTCTTGCATGAATGCTAACAACTTTAAAGCTGTCTCATCAGTTATTTCTGACTGCGCATCAATATGATCATAGATTGATTGAACCGCATCGCGCCATTTCGGTGAATACGATTCTCGCTTAATCTGATTTTTGATTAATGGAGACAGATCAAATCCATGAAGCTGTCTTAATGCTGCGCCCAGCGTAACCCATTGATCGTTGGTCAAGTTACGGCTAAAGCCGTCTTGGCCCTCAATAAACGGATACACCATGAGAGTAAAATCGTCAATGTGATACGTTGGCTGGCCCTTGGCTGTTTTTACAGGAGCCATAATCCCTGGCGCGCCCACATCGTGCAGCAGTAGTTGGATGACCGTCCCCATATCATGATGATGACCTCGTTTGATTTTTACAAAATACGATGAATGATCATACGCCTGAGCTCTATATACTGATGCATCGATATCGGCACCTAAAGGAAGGAACGTGAGAATTTCAACCTTAATACCGTACTCAGAACTTAAACAAGCAGTAATACGTTGGTCTGAAAAAGATTGTTTATCTATCATACGAATCCTTATTAATGGAATATACAATGCCCGAGTACTCTACGCCCCAAAAGCATTCGGAACATGGGTTATAACCGGCTCGCCGCCACTCAGATCCACAAAAACCACATCAAATCGGACCACAAAATCATGCGCCTGTTGCCGCTGAACAAAGAACTTTGCCGTGGTAATAATTTTGCGCTGCTTCGAGCGCGGCACCAAAAACTCAAACGGCACCGTAGTGCTGTAGCGCGTTTTGACTTCTACACAAACCAGAACATTTTGCTGCTTCATAATGAGATCAATCTCGCCCACATGGTGTATCAAAAAATTACTAGTAACGAGTGTGTAGCCACGGTCGATCAAATAATTAACCGCCAGGGATTCTCCGCGAGACCCTACCTTTTGTCGTATATGCATGCGATCACCTTTCTGAATCAGGTTGATACATGCCACGCGATGTTGCGATGAAAAGTAGCAACATCGCAGGAAAAAAGGCAACAAACAACTCTTGTTTTTATGCGCCGTGAAACGGTACATATGAGTAACCCGCGCAACCGATACAAAAGGACCTACCATGCGCATAGCCATATATACCACCTGCGGACTACTCTGTGCAGCTACTACTATAATGTCAACCACAACAAGTATCTACAACACCGAAATCAAACAACAATTAACTAGCGTTAGCTCAGGGGAATCATTCTGCCCACAAAACAGCTTAGAAAAAGTTTTTTTTGATGTTTTTAGCTATGCCACCATGCCATACTCACAGCCAATTCGCCGCCTTACCATCGAAGCATGTCCACAGCTCCATGAGTTACTTTGTAAAATAAGTATGGAACAAGGCATTGAAAAGCCACAGCTTTTCCTAGCATGCGACCAAAGCCCCAACAACATCGATATCAAAGTATGCACCTTCAACACCGCAAGCGCGATTCTCCTTCACCCCGGCACGGTAGCATCGCTCTCAACGCGAGTCTTTGAACGGTATATAGAACAAGCCATTTGCCGTATTCAAGCGACAATTTTTCAGTTTTCACAGCATCTCAAAGCGCACAGTGCACAAAAAACCGGATTCATCTTAACTCTACCACTCATTACGGCAGCAACTGCAGGGCTCACCTACTATTGTGCAAAACAAGAAGGGCATGAAAAATATCTTGTTCCGTTTGCCTGCGGCATAAGCAGCAGTATCTACGCAGTGCTATTTTATCGTTGGCTGACAAAAAAATACGTCGGGTTTAGCTTCCAACGAATCTCTTCTTTTCACAACAGCGAACAAGCTCGAGAAGATTTCTTTCCCGCTCTCTCGCGAAATAAAAAACCACAATTCACCCCTAACCCAAATGAACTATTCGGGATTGAAGCAATCATGCGAACTCAAAACTACCTCAAGACACGCAACGATGAATTTAGAGAATTAGAAAAAATGGAGAATTAACCAAATAAAACCGATTTCTTGCTCACGAGACGGTCAGCCATCGCAGTAAATTGAGATTGCTTAAAGCCAGTATGAAGATCATCCATTGCTGCTGCCAATTCACCCTCATTATTCTCCGCTTTTGCAAGTTTTGCCTTGCAATAAAGGTAGTGGGCTTTGCCTTCCATGGAAAGATCAAAGCGCTCAGCAATGCTTGCCAAACGATGACGTGCTGAAGCAAAGCGGTTTTGTGTCATGTAGCTATTTACTACATAGAGCTCCTTGTCCAAAAGATTGCGCTCACACGTACGCGCTAAATCTTCCATCTGAGGGCGGTAGCGGAGGTAATCTTTACGGAAAAGATAGGAGCGGCAAAGCTCAAGCGTCTTTTCAATCGGAGTTGAATCACAAGAAACATGATTTGCTTGATTAAATTTTGCATGCGCCGACTTGTATGCTGCATACTCTGCATGCTGATCAGCAGGATAATATTCTTGGAAATGCTGGTACGCTTCATACGCTTCAGCAAATTTTTCTTGTTCATACTTCACGTCGGCAATCATGAGTTTGAAAGAAGGGATCTCTGAATCCCCTGGGTAAAGGTCAATAAAATCACTAATCATGCGTTGCGCGTTTTCGTAATCGCGCTTGTTAACAGCAGTAAAGATATTTGCCGCTAACTCTTTTTTACGCTCTAACGCATCGGCCGCAACAACTTTTGCTGCTTCCTCTTTTTTCTTGCCGCATCCGCCAAGCGCAAGGCCAACACCAATAAGTGCAATAAACAAAGACTTTTTCATATTTTTTTATCTTTCCGAGAATTAGATAACCAATCGTCTGTGATTCTATATCACGAATCTCGCTCCTGTAAAGCAGCTTGCCGCAACACTCAACCTAGAAGATAGCTACAAACGGAGCAGTAAATCAAAATACCGATAACGTCCATCAAGGTCGCTAGAAATGGAGCCGCCGAGTGGGCCGGGTCAATTTTAAAATGATGTAATGTTAGCGGGATAAGGGTTCCAAGCAACATCGAAACACACACTATAGAAAACAAGGAAACACCAATTGCAAAAGCCGCCGCCAAATCACCATGCATGATCCAAACACGGCAAAAGCTAACAATACTAAGCAAAGAAGCAATAAAGAAGCTCAATAAAAATTCACGCATTATCAATGAAAACCGACGTTTACGACCGATTTCACCAGTAGATAACCCACGAATAACAAGCGTCGCTGATTGATTACCAGCATTTCCGCCTGTACCAACAAGCATAGTCAAAAAGAGGGTAAGAATAACGTTTTCTTCAAGAGTTTTCTCATACTGCCGCATAATAACGCTAGAAACACTCTGGAGAAGTAATAGGCCAATAAGCCACTTACTCCGCTCAAAAAACATCATACTTGTTGATGTTTCAAAGTAGGAGCGCTCAATGTGGCCAACACCAGACATACGATATACGTCTTCGCTCGCCTCTTCTTCCATCACAGTAACCACATCATCACCGGTAATAATACCAAGAAAATGATTATACCCATCAACCACCGGCGAAGAAAGAACACCATAGTGGGTCATCTTTTTCACCGCTTCTTCCTGATCTTCATAAGCATTAATGACTAACTCATTTTTGCTCATAAGCGTAGTAATAGGCGTCTCAGGCTTATTCAAAACTAGCTTGTCCAAAGTTATATGGCCAACAAGAATATTGTCCTTATCTGTCACATAAACCCGATAGCGAACCTCTTGTTGTGGCGAAAGTCGCTGAAGAATATTGATACAATTTTTAACCGTAAGATCACTCTGTAATGTCAAAACATCGCTGTTCATAATACCGCCAGCAGACTTTGGGTCAAAACTCAAAAGACTTATTATACGAGATCGTTGTTTTTTCTGGAGAAGCTTTAAAAAGTGCTCTACTTGTTCATCTTCCAATTCCTCAAACAGGTCAACAAGGATATCGGCATGCATATTCTTTAATACATGCGCCGCCTGGTCATTGTTTAACTGAAGAAGAATATCCGCCTGAAGCATCCGTGAAAGACGGTTGAACGTTCGAGACCCAAGTTCAAGAGGCAAATTTGTGAACAAAGCAAGTTGATGCTGGCGCGCTATGTGCTCAATCAAATCGGCAATGTCTGAAGGGTGAGCCATACAAATCTGTGCCCAGCCTTGAACACCCCGAGCAGAACTTTGATCAAGGACCTGCTCAATAATAGATTCGAGCGCAACAAGCGACGTAAGTTGTTCTGGCAGCATGTGTCACCTTTCGGGTGGCAAGAGAAAGTTTATTGCTGTATTATTGCTCCATTCTACCTAGATATTCTTCATTTGATAAGTAATTACCGGAGTTTTGTAATGATTTCCCTGCCACTGGTGTTTTTAGTAGGCGCTGAACAAGATACGCAGCGCCTTGACCAATTCTTGACCACTGCCTTGGCGGGTCAACACTCCCGGTCCCAAATTGCCTCATTTATCAAAGAAGGCGCAGTTACTGTGAACGGCCTCCCAGCTATAAAGCCCAGCCTGCTAGTAGTTGATGGCCAAACGATCACTATCACCATTCCACAACCACCCCTCTTTCCCCTGGCTCCCCAAGCAATAGAATTTGAGATTCTTGCTGAAGAACAAGACTTCCTCGTTATCAATAAACCGGCTGGCCTCATGGTCCATCACGCAACATCAGCTCCGGAAGCAAAAACATTGGTCCAAGGCCTCCTTCATAAATACCCAGAATTCTCTCAATTTGAGAGCAATGAACGCCCGGGCATTGTGCACCGCCTCGACAAAGACACCTCCGGCCTTATCCTCGTAGCGCGCAACCCCCAAGCATTAACTGCCTTGGCAAACCTCTTTAAAAACCGATCTCTAGAGAAAAAATACCATGCACTGGTCGCAGGATGGCCTGCGCGGCAAGGCACAATCGATCTCCCCATCGGCCGGCACCCCGGCAATCGCACCGTAATGAGTATCAATGGCTTAGCCGCACGCTCTGCTATCACACACTACAACGCCCTTACCTACTATACAAACAACATAACTCTGCTGGAATGCACTATCGTAACGGGACGTACTCATCAAATTCGCGTTCACTGCGCTCACGAGAAATTCCCGATTGTTGGGGACCCCGTCTATGGCGCTTCAAGCCCACTTATAGGGCGACAAGCACTCCATGCCTACTCAATCGCATTTGAATACAAAGGCAAACAATATGCATACACTGCCCCATATCCACAAGATTTCACCGCTGCAATCCAAAAATTAGTAGAAGAACCAGTCGACTCTTGAGCCAGCAAGAGGGCTAATGGCATACTAAAATCTATGAATAGCATGCACATTAAAGCCATTACCCTTATTTTCGCCATCCCCACTGGGCTTCTAGGAACCGAGGCGCCAGCCCCCAATCTCTTCAGCGCACCAAAGGTGAGCATGAACCAAGAAGAATTTACGCACTTGCTCGCCAATCCCGATCAGCGTCGCGCAAAAAAAACCGGCCACATCCTGGAGTTTCACCAACAATTTAAAGATTCCTTAGCAATCAACACCGTGCGGGCTGACCAAATAGATAGCTTTCTTAATGCTCTCTGGCAAAGTAGCATGGATAAACAACAGGTCCTCGATGCAGCAAAAAAAGTTGCTCCACAACTCGAATCCCTTGCCCGAAAACATCCAGATAACAACCTCATAACGCACCTCAACACAGCAGTAAAAACACATCTCAACCCAACACTTCCTGACTTAGTTGCCCTGAAGCGCCAATATTCCCGCAGCGCTCAAAATGATTATCGCGCTGCACAATCAGTAAAAAATATGCTCTTCCACAACCCAGGAACAAAACTTGGACTCCTTGGCGGCGCTTCAGCTTTCGGTACCGGCATTGGTCTACACATGCTTAAAAAACATAATGACGCTATGGGAATTATGACATTGCAGCATCATGTATTACGTCACAAAGTAATGCAGGAATTCGGTTCCGCAAACACAAAAAAGCTGAAAGAAATTATTGAAGGAAAAGTTCATCGAAGAAAGACTTCCGACCAAGAACGTGCACTTATCGAACGATACTTGAAACTTGACGCCGAATACCGCAAGCACAATAAAAAACTCATTAAGGCAACCGCTGGGACAGCCATCGGCGGACTTGGAACCCTGGCAGCAGCGATCGTTTATAAAAACAAAACCCCGCTAGAGACTATCAAATAGTCGATCGAAACAAGTAGCAACCTTGGTCACCAATAAAGGCTCATGCATTCGCAGGATATTTTCCTCATTACTACTCGTACCAACACCAGTCAGATTCATAGAACCAAGCCACATTTCATCATCAATAATCACGCATTTATCATGCAAAACATCACCATTAAAGGCATATTTTTTAACTTTAACCCCAGCTCTTTGCGCCCGTGCAACATATGCTGGAGTGGTTATTTGACTTTGCTCCATGATAAGCCGAACCATAACCCCACGGACTGCTGCCGCAATTATTTTTTGCCAACACCATTTACTGGTGAATGCATACATAGCGATGCAAATTCGACTTCTAGCCTTGTCAATAGCAGCGCCAAGTGCAGAACGGAGGCTTTTCCGATGATCTGGAATAAAAAAAACAGTGCCATCCGATGGTGGCGACAGTGCAGCAAGGCCAGAAATGCGCCGCGTTAAAACAATAAAATGGGTCACATAACGCTGAACTACTAGAGGATTATCGCAAAGAAAAGATACCTCATGATTCTTATTCAGGCCAGCGTGAGTCCAATTTGCTGATCCGGTAACCAGACGATTATCAATCACTGCCCATTTATGATGCATTAAATTCCCGACGCCGCCCCACCAAGGAGTAATCCCTACCCGCGCAAAATGCCGACGCGCGGCTGTATACACCGGCAACCCAAGAACCTGGCGATCAAGAACCACCCGCACGTCAACGCCCCGCTGCTTTGCCCGCACCAAAGCATGAACACATGGCGCAGAAGTTAAGCGATACATCGCAACCCAAAGGCGTGTGTGCGCACTATCGATAAGTGAAACAATAAACGGCTCAAGGTGATCCGGAAGCGGCCCAACGCGAATAACATTTTCAGCTGCAAGCAGAAAGCCATACAACAAAAAGAAAAAGAAAAAAAAGCGTCCCCTCACCATAAACATTCCCTCTCAATACAAACTGTTGTAATACAGCCAGGCAATTAGATACAATTATAAATGGGGAGAATGAACATGAGTATCAGAAAATTACGCTACCTAGCACAATTGTTTATAATGATTAGTGGGATAACCATCAGTATTACCACAGCAACAGCATCCGCCCGTGAACAAGGTGATGGAGCTAATGAAAACACTAAATCACTACCCCGGCAAGACAGCGGACTGAGTGATATCCTCACGAATATGGAAAGCTCGGCAGAAACAGTCAGAAGAGCTCTCAACAAAAGCTGGAGCTTCGCGCGCCAAAAAAAGAATGCAGAGCTTACTGATCTCACGGTAGCCGCGATGGATAATTTCGCGCAAATATATCGTGACTACAGGGAACTTTTGCTCACTACTGAAGAACGAACACAATCAATGATTTCCCTGCAGAATACCCTTGTTTCTGAGCAGTCATATATTGACCGCATCACAGAACTTGAAGAGGACCTTGCTCATTCGCGAAACGAAACACAAAAAATGTGCCTAGAGCGAGATCAAGTACGTACAGAATTAGGCAAAGTACAACTAACAAACAATGACCTTCGCGCTCAAATATCAATTAGCGCGTCCGCGTAATCCATTCACGATTGCGCCAGGCATAGGCATGGGCAACACCATCAACTGCGCGCGGAAGACTAACAGCGTAACAATCTTCCCCTTGATGAAGATAAATCGTTCCAGGCGTATGAGCACCAGTCTCTGACCACTTAATATTAACACCATCAGCATCAGCCTCCCCACCGACAACAGCACTTGTTATCAATTCGGCTGGCCGCAGCGGTGGCCCATATACTTCGGCACCAGCACCCCATCGCACACGGCCTGGCAACGTGTAAGCCCTTACCATGTTCCCATCATCGATCATATAACGATTTTCGCCGGCAATGCGAAGCGTCGTAATTACCCCTCGCGCTTGGGCACAATGGGCTAAATAGTGACATACTGCCGCCACATGGTCAGCGGAAGCCGCCGCCATCATGGCGGTGTAGAGTCGCCTAATGCGACCAAAAGAAAAAATGAACGTGCACACCAGTGCCCCAACAATAAGGCACTCAATTATGGTAAATGCTGAACGCTTATTTTTTTGGTTTTGCCGGACCACCCTTACTCGCCCCCTCATCTTTTGTTGCCGCCTCACCTTTTTTCGGTTCATCTTTGTCAGCCGCTTCTTCAACATAGGCAACCGACAAGACCTCTTCTGGAGAAGTAAGCCCAAGCTCAATACACCGCACACCATCTCCCATCAATGGAATCATCCCCTGCTTAACCGCAAGATCTTTAATGGCATTTGCATCGGCCCCATCAATAATAAGACGAGCCATTTCTTCATTAATAAGCATGACTTCATGTACTGCCAACCGCCCTTGATATCCGGTATCACCCGGTGTATCCGTAGGAGCTGCTTCATAAAAAGTGGTTTTCTGGGCTTGTTCAGTAGTCATCCCGAGACGAGCAATAAGCTCAGGCGTTGGCTGCATTGGCTTCTTCGTTTTTTGATTCAATCGCCGAATCAAACGTTGCGATATCACACAATTAAGGGCCGAAGAAACCAAAAATGGTTCAATTCCCATATCAATCATACGGGTAACGGTCGCTGGCGCACTGTTGGTATGAATTGTGCTGAGCACTAAGTGACCGGTCAGCGCCGCTTCTGTTGCAATACGCGCCGTTTCCTTATCGCGAATTTCACCGATAAGCACAATGTCTGGATCTTGTCGCAAAATAGAACGCAGTGCTGCTGCAAAAGTAAGGCCGACCGCTTCATTAACCTGCACCTGGTTAATACCGGTAATAGTATATTCAACTGGATTTTCTACCGTAATAATGTTGACATCAGGTTGATTCAGGTGGTTGAGAATAGCGTACAATGTACTCGTCTTACCAGAACCAGTCGGCCCAGAAACCAAAATAATCCCGTTTGGTCGCTCAATAACTTTGCGCAAAATGTCATAGTTATGGGCGCTCATATTAAGTTTATCCAGCGGCACCGCTCCTTTAGTTTTATCCAGCAGACGCATTACCACCCGCTCACCAAAGTTGCAGGGAAGAATAGAAACCCGAATATCGAACGCTTTGTTGGCAACCTTAATCTGGATACGACCGTCCTGCGGAATCCGCTTTTCCGCAATATTGAGGTTAGACATGATCTTAAGACGAGAAACAATTGCTCCCAAATAACGCTTTGGCGGACTCATTTTGACCACCATCACACCGTCAACGCGATACCGCACTCGAAGCTCTTTTTCAAACGCTTCGATATGAATGTCCGAAGCCCCGTCCTTAACTGCCTGGAAAAGCAAATGGTTTACCAACTTCACAATTGGAGCGTCATTGGCCATTTCCATAATATCTTTTTCTTCTATCTCTCCAAGATTCAGATCGGATGAACTTTCGTCCTTAAGTTCGTCCATCATTTCTTGGCTTGTTTCCAGCGGATAATAACGGTTAATGGACTCAAAAATAACATCTTCTGGCACCACTATGTGCTGATGAATACCGGGTAAAAGCAGAGCCAAGTCGTCCAATGGCTGTACTTCACGCGGATCGTAAGTCGCTATGCAACGCTCTCCTTCGTACACAATGGGAATGACGCGATGCTTACGCAAAAATTTAAGCGGTACCTTACTCAGAAGTGTATTATCTGCCATCTGCTCAGTAATGGCATCAAGGAATGGAAGCTCTCGTTGCAAGGCAAGAGCCTTGCTCAGAATCCGTGCATCAAGCTGCTTACGCTCAACCAGCACATCCCCCACGCGCTCGGAAGAAATCTTTTCCCCCTCAACTAACGAAGAAATCTGACTCGCGCCGACCGCCTTCAGCTCTACTAACAAATCTGCAATGCTTTTTTTTACCATGCGCCCAACATTTTTCAAAAATGACCTTGTAATGAAGCACAGCGTAGCAAAGGGAGAAAAGAGCAGCAATGGTTGGGAAAGATCTGCTGAGAAAAGAGGCCTAACTAGAGAACGCTTTTGTTGCATACTCGGAGACAAAACACTCGCAAGTGTTTCAAAAAAATCATTTTAATTTTGCGCACTCACAAAAAAAAGTTGTTTTCGATGCCCAGTTGGTTTTATACTGTGACCACATCCTCATAGAATTAAAAAACAAAAGAAAGAAAAAGCATGATAAAATCAATCTTTTTATTATCTAATTTCATATGTGTACTATCTTTTGCGGCAAATTCCCCCACATTTTCTCCTACTGGTGAACCAAAATCGAGCAATAATTCAAACACTTTTCTGGACGAAACGCTCGAACACGAATCTTTTGATATGACAACTTTTATGAAAGATAAACGGACGCAAGTGGGCCCGGCAGCGCAATCTATCGCACCAGCAACACAAGCAATCAAACCAATAACGCCAGCTACGAGCATGCTCGAAAAAGCTCTTTCAAGTATTACCAATTTATTCAACAGCGCCCTAACACTCTCCGCCCCTACAAAAAGGCCTCCACGCGACCACTCCTCCGAAAACGACTCCTCTGCCGCCGATGAAGTCGAATTATCTGACGTTACCGATTTTGACCCGAATACGTCGCTGGATAAAAACGACAGAGAAAAGAGCAGCCTCAATACAGAGGAAGAAGCAATGCTCACATCATTGTTAACCGAGAGAGCACAAGCTCCAACACAAGAAATAGAAAGCAGGAATTCAGAAATCAGTGGATCCACCCCAGAAGAACTATCATCTCTGGACACCTCGTTTAATTCGCCGCCCGTACTCCTCTTGGGAGATTTTTATGCTGGCAAAATTACGCCTGTGGAAAAAGTTCGTCCCGCTCCTGGAGAAACCCCAAGCACGCGAGAACCAGCTAACACACCAGGACTTGCTAGCAGCACTACCGCATCACCCCCACTCACAACGTCACCAGAAAATGATCATTCTAACGGCGAAATCGACATACAGACTCCTCAAAACTCCGCCGCCCCTGGAGAAGCCACTATCTTCATGACGACCGTCGAGCACCAAAATACCGATACTAGCTCACTGGATTACTCGGGTCTAACAGAAATCCCATTAACTTTTTCACTCGCAACCACACTGCACGAAACGACCCTCACATCAATCAACAAGGAACCCCTCTCTCTCAATGTATCAAGCGTCGACTCAACTGACTCAGGCACCAGCTTCTTAAGTAAAACCTCTACAAACACACCCCAAGACGAACACATCTCAAAATCTCTCAGCCTCTGTGATGTTTCGTCAATTGAAGTTGTCCTATCTGAAGGCACTCCCTCAGATTTATCAGATTTCAATGATTTCAACTTCAATGAAACACTAGATGAAGAAGAGTCCCTCGTCCCTACACCCCCCCCAGCCAAAGTCTCAGCAGCATCCCCCACAGCTGCTGACGCCACTCTGACAAAGGAAGTTCATCTAGCAAGACTAACTGTTATGGGACCAGAACAGGCTATTTCAGTCATGATACCAACGCCAGCTCCAGAACGAACTGATGCCGCCACGCCGACTCAAAGCCCTACTCGTATCACAACCCCTGTAGAAAATCAGCTGACACCAACGACTCTCCTTACACCACGGGAAGCTATAAAGATGCCAGCACCACTCAATATCCCAGAATCAACCCCAATCCCCACAGCCACAGCCAACCTCAACGACAAGCGGTTGCTCAGCCCAGCTCCCTCGGCCACAGCAACCCATCTCATTATACAAGATGGCGCCCATCAGCAGCCCTCTCAAGACCCTACTGCCAACCCTAAAAAGCAAAGCGCGCTTACGAGGCGAAGCATCGGCGCGGGAGCCCTTAGTCTCTTGGCGGCTGCTATCTACCAGCATGTACGCATCGTACGCCTCGAAGAAAAGCTCAAAAACGAGGGTCACCTAAACCAACAGGAAAGTGCGCAGCTCAATACACTACAAAAGTGGCGCCTTGGTTCTGGCATTGGCAGTGGCGTTCTTCTCGGGCTAACAGCCTATCTCTACAGCGCTGGGAAAGAAAAAAGTGGGGGAAACTAGAACAATTCACCCCCAAAATACGCATTTCTTGTTGACAGACTCTTAAGTTTGCGATACTATTTGCGCTCGTTGTTTGCTGCTACTTAATAGCGTGCGGCATTGAAAAAAATGGGAGCCGCTAGCTCAGTCGGTAGAGCAACAGCCTTTTAAGCTGTGGGTCGCAGGTTCGATCCCTGCGCGGCTCACCATATTTGTTCTAAAAATGTATGCGTCCCCGTCGTCTAGCCTGGTCCAGGACACTAGATTTTCATTCTAGTAACAGGGGTTCGAATCCCCTCGGGGACGCCAAAATAAAAACCGCCAAGTTTTAAAACTTGGCGGTTTTTTTATCTTCAAAAAAAATCGAGTTTCTTTCATCCTCCACAACATCACTTTTTAGCTTGCAGCACCGCAGCGCGCGCCAGGGTAAACACATCTATCGATCGAGCTCAGTGAGCTTTTTTAACTCGCTTAGCCAATTCGTTTAGAAACATAGCCCTTCCGAGTAGCAAGAGGAGCTATAAAATAGGAATTTTAGAGACGCGCTCTTGCGCGTCATTGCGAGCCGCCGTGCGGCGTGGCAATCCATACATTCATAGAGAATATGCGCACCGAAGGGCTATAGCACATCACTATTTTAGATGCATTTACCCTTCAACACCCGCTGACCCTGCCCTTTACTTTATTGACACAGCTGCTTATCTTCCATTAAAAAGCGATCAATAGACTACTGCAACACGCAGGAAGAAACATATGCGTTTTTAAAGAACAAGGAGGCCCTGTGTCAAAAAAATACCTGATTTTTCTAGCGCTAACCATAAGCCCATCACTCCTCAGCCCCGAATGCATCGGCTGCATGACTCCCTGCGTTGATACCATCAACACTGAATTGATTGGCGGCACAGCCCCTTCCAATATCAGCACGGCAGAAATCTACATCAAAAAATGCAGGGCAAAACAAAAACATATCGAAGGGGACACCTGCGATTTCTGCAAATGCCCGAAGACCGCCCACTCAGTCCACAAGCATCCTTACAAGATACATAACGGTAAAAAAGTAAGTGAACTTCCCATCGAAACCATTCTACCCAAAGAACAAACAAAAGAAGAAAAATCAGCCGCGATCAAAACTTTTTTGACAACCGGCATGCTCCCATCACAGACGAACAAATAACAAAAAGGCGTAGTAACTCTCGCTACTACGCCTTACGTTTATATAATCAGTATTTTGAATCGTGCTAACTAATTTAATTAAGCTTCAATTTCGTCACTATTTTGCGCCGAAGTATCAACTGGGCTACGCTTTTGTGCTTCTTGTGCTAAATGCTGTTCAACCAATGGAGAAATGGTCTTTTTAACACTGCGGCCCATATTGTGTTTCAACACTTCAAGTACTGCCGCAACTTCAAGAATAACCTCTCTTCTTACTTCACGGGTTGCTTGTTCAAGCTTTTGTTCTTGTTCAGCGCGAGACATATCCAAAGCCGCAATCAAGAATGGCTTACGCCCTTTATAATTAGCTTGCAAGTCGATAATCGTGCTTTTTTGAAGACTCTCTTCCACTACACTACGAACAACGCTCAAAAGCTCAAAGAAAGAGAGCATTTCGCTCACTAGCTTCTTAGCAGCTACGTCAAAAGCTTCTGCCTCTAACTCCGCTAAACGAAGTTGCTCAGCCTTCTGCGCTGAAGCCAAGGCGCGAACCAACATTGAAATTTCCTGGTCCCGCTTCATCATGACCAATTTGGTCAACATTTCCATAAGCGCAATATTTTCTTTGTTTTCAAATTTTAAGCGCTTCAAATCACTCGAGGTCGTACTTTTAGTTGCTTTCTCAGTTGATTTTTGATCATCAACAACCGGATCTGTTTTCTTTGGAGCCGCTATCAATGACCCCGCGCCCATGAGGACTGTCAAAAGCAACACATTACATTTTTTATTCATCGTAAATCCTTTAAGATAAAAACTCATCTATCACTTCAGTCTAGTAGAAAAACGCTAGCCATTGCAACGTTTCTCCCAAAAAAACAAGGGCGTGCCTAGCACTTAACCCCAAAACTTAATCCAATACTAAAGTCATCGCCCAAACCAGATGCAGCTGTTGCAACGGCCCCGTGCAAGCCATAACTGACCCCTAATTGCGAAAATTGCTGGGAAAATAAAGCTACATCGCGATGGAGCGCATTATACGAAACCCCGCCAAAAACCTTTTGTTGATTACTGGAAGGAAGATTTACCCCTTGAATTCTCCCGCCTACCAAAGCTAAGTCTATTTGAGCAGGGAAAAATGTTGCTACATCAGAAGGCATTATTATTTGCGTAATCTTCTCAGCGCTCTTGTAATACCAGTCATATCCAGCAAAGAAGAGAGCCTTGCCAAAATTATACTGCATCGTTACGCCAAGTTGAACAATCGCCCCCGGGGCAACTACTACCATCGCGGGTTCTGGCAAAATATACTGCCCAATAAAAGCTCTAAACTGAGCATCATCCGTACCGTTTAAAAAAGAAGCCATGAGATCATTTGCAGCGGAGGCATTCGCTATTGTAATAGTAGGATACTGCATAAATAAACGCTCCTCTGCTCCTGGAATCAAATAATCAGCACCGGCATGCGCCTTGATTTTCAACTGGTGCTGATCATGAAAAAATTTCTGACTCCAGGTAACATCACTCCATAGACCACCCCCAAAATGTCCGCCATTCCCCAATTTCGGTGCAATAAAAACCTCGTTGATTCGGGCGCGTCCATATCCCTGAAAATCATCAAGCGTCAACGGCATCAACTGCCGGTCAGTCACCCGTCGAGTTTCGGTTGCAGTAGGAACAATCGCCGTAACGCCCGTTTTCAATTCAAACCCTCGTCCGAGCGGGTTTATCCAACCACACTTAAGGTGAGTATCGCCAATGCCCCAATTCATAGTTACAAAATCAGACAAGTTAAACGTCCCATCATTACTCGGGAAAAGATACTGTGCCGTCGCTGCAAATTTTTTTCTGTATGCATCATCAAGCCAGTAATTACGCTCGGCAAAACCTACCCACGTACGCGCAGAGAAACAAAATTGATCATAAACCCATTCTTTGTACCCAACTGCTCCTAACCGATGCTCCTGAAAAGTAATTTGTTCGATACACTCAGTAATGGCAGCCGCATACGTTTGCGCATTAGTCGCAACAGCCCCAGCAGCAGCTTCCCACGCAGCAAATGCTGTTTCATAGTCCGCCACATCCTCTTCACTCGGCTCTGAACCAACATCCTTGAAAAACTTAAATGAAAGAACCGTTCGCACCGCATCTTCTACGACATTTAGATTAATAAGGTCACCTATGCCATACGCAAGCCTACCAGCACGAGTAAAAACAAGGCTCAACGATTCATTTTCATATACCATATCCTTGCATGAGATCGGCTCATACAGCATATCTCGTTGACGTGGATTTTGAAGGTTTTTCCATACTAGCCGGGTGCCAATCACCAGAGCTGCACCTTGCGCAAGTGTTCCACGAGGATTTGACTCAATGGGGGCATCAGTCGACGCTGACGCAAAAGAAGAAAGAAAAACGGCACTACCAAGTACCAGAGAATAGCGTAGGGTACATCTTTTTATATTCATACTACATCCTTAATAAAAGTCATGCTGCACCCGCTGCCAACAGGCAACAAAATAAATCACAAACTTTGAGGGGAGACTAATGGTGGAATATTCCACGTATCTATATAGAGAAAGATCTAGTGGGCGCAAGTGTAAAGAGTTTTCTTACATTGTCAATTTGGAGGGCCTTTTGACCAGGCACCTTACAGACATCCATCTCTAGGAGCACTAAAGCAAATTCGCCGCCCATTTTCAATAAAAATGTATACTAAATATCAAGATAGAAACCTTAAAAAAAAGATCGCCATCCGCGGTAAAAATCTCTACAATGACCGCCCCAACAATTCTCATTTTTCTACCGAAAGGATCTCATGGCACGCTCTGCCCCTCATTTTGTGGTTGAAGGAAATATCGGCGCTGGAAAATCAACATTCCTCCGTCTTATGCATGAAGTTCTTGGCATTGATGTTGTGTACGAGCCAACTGACAAATGGCAGCGCAAAGACAAGGATGGAAACCTACTTGACCTCTTTTATAAAGATACCCAACGATGGGCCTACACTTTCCAATCATACGCTTTCATTAGCCGCATTCAGTCACAAATCGATCACGAAGCTTCCGTAACATCCCTTGAGCCTCAAATTTATGAGCGCTCTGTGTATTGCGATCGCTATTGCTTTGCAAAAAACTGCTATGAACTCGGCTTCATGAGCGCACTCGAATGGAATATTTATAAAGAGTGGTTTGGCTGGCTCGTCCAAGCGTATACCAAAAAACCAAGCGGCTTTATTTACCTGCGCACTACTCCTGACGTCTGCTTTAACCGAATTCAAAAGCGGTCCCGCTGTGAAGAATCAAGCATCCCACTCTCCTACCTGGAAGCCCTTCATAGCCGCCACGAGGAATGGTTAATCAACAAGCAGGAAGTATTGGCTTCCCTGCTTGATGTGCCAATCTTGGTACTCGATTGCACCAAGGAGTTTGAAACAGACCCAATTGCGCGCAACATCATGCTGCAGCAGGTACAACAATTTGTTCATACCTCCACACGCGGCCACCATGGCTCACAATCAGACAATGCCATACATCACTCCCACCAACAAACCATAGGGAATCAAGAAAAAGCCGTCATTTAATTAGCTTTTTCTTGCCAAAGAAATTCAGTCGTGTTACCGTTTCAGCATCATGTTACAGAATGGTGCTGAAACCGACACGCAGCACTCCGGTATATCACAGCAAATACAGGAGGCCTTATGGTACTTTTTCTACATAATAATACGATGCGTACGAGCCTGCTTCTTTGGGGGCTTTTCACGTGTAACATCCTTTCTGGGACCAGCGCTCAACCGCTTCCTTCAGAAGAAGTATTAGTCGCCCAATTCTGTCAAAAACTCCTCAATGACCCCACTCTTTCAATCTCGGCCATCGAACTAGCTAATGACTTGGCCATTATTGGCCCCTCTCTTTCCCCTCTTATCCTGTTTTCCAACCA
Organism: uncultured Pseudomonadota bacterium; assembly: GCA_964429275.1. Lineage (GTDB taxonomy): Bacteria > Babelota > Babeliae > Babelales > JAUPTZ01 > JAUPTZ01. The sequence continues at coordinate 271,708 of CAYSBJ010000001.1, read as the reverse complement.
GCATCCAGCTCTTAATCAAGCCGTCCTTGAATGCATGAAAACACTCTTAATGAAAAACGCTGATATGCGTACACCTCAAAGCCAAGGGTCTATCAAAAAAATGCATGCCGCAGCTCTCGAGCGCTGCCAGCAAGAGTGTAATCTCTTTTGCGCCACTCATGCAGAAGAAGAGATGGTGGCGACCTGCCTCAAGAATCTGGGGCTCTATTACGGGCCAATCGGCTACCCCACTGACGGCGCCCTACTCACCGAACGAGTAGATGAACAGGTTAAGTCGCAGGAGCGGAACGAGAGAAAGAAGATTGTGATTGGTGCGTCGGCAGTGATACTCACGATTCTAGCCCTGATGGCACTATCGAATAACACATAGCGTGGAACCCATTTAATCTTAACTAAAGACAGCGATAGCTGTCATTGCGAGCGACAGCGCGGCAATCCAAAATAAACCAGCTGGATAGAAAAAGGGAGACATCTCTGTCTCCCTTTTTCTCTATAAACAAACCAAAAAAGTTATTTCATCAGCTCCCGAACCGACCCCAATGCTCCCATAACACCAGCAGCTTCGTACGGAATAACAACCGTCTTGCCTTCGCCACCCTTCATCATTTCTGGCAGCACCTTCAAGTAGTTAAGCGCTATCAAATACGGGAACGGATCACTATCCGGCGCAGCACGCCGAATCATTGCAATCGCTTCAGCTTCCGCCTGTGCATGCTTCAAACGAGCCTGCGCTGCACCTTCAGCACACATAATGGCCGCTTCCATTTCACCCTGTGCGGTCAAAATGGCTGCCGATTTTTTACCTTCAGCTTCCAAAATCAATGCACGACGGTCACGCTCAGCGCGCATTTGTTTTTCCATCGCGTTACGAATATCAAGCGGCGGATTTACTTCCTGCAGCTCAACGCGATTCACCTTCACGCCCCACTTATCAGTAGCTTCATCAAGAATGATGCGCAGCTTGGTGTTCACCTGATCACGCGACGTCAGTGTTTCGTCCAAATCAAGAGAACCGATAACGTTACGCAGCGTTGTTTGCGTCAGCTTTTCAATCGCTTGCGGCAAATCAGATACTTCGTATACCGCGCGCTTTGGATCGGTAATTTGATAGTAGAGCAGTGCGTTAATTTCCATCGTTACGTTATCACGAGTAATGACGTTTTGCTTTGGAAAGTCATACACCGCTTCACGCAAGTCAATACGCTCAAGCGCCATAATGTAACGATAGAGCGTGCGACTGCCTGGCTGATCCTTAAGAAAGGTCCAGTGAGTTCGGCGTGGCTGATCCATAAACGGAACAATGAAATGTATCCCGGAGGTCAGCAATTGGTGATATTTACCAAAGCGCTCAATAAGCACCACTTCCGCTTGGCTTACAATGTACGTTGATTTAATAAGCACGGTACATAAAAAAAGGACAAGTACCCCAAAGAACACCAGTCCCAAAGAAAATATAAGTTCCATAATTATCCTTCTGTATGATTCAAGGTAACCACAACGCGATTGCCCTCCACGCGGAGAACTCTCACAACAGTGCCTACACTACAATTAAACTCTGAACTAGCGGCCCACACTTCGCCGCCAACTTTTACGGCGCCTGGTTGAAAAGGAGTCACCGGCGTGGTCACCACCGCTCGTTTCCCTAAAAGCGCTTGCGTGTTGGTTGGTGTCTGCACCGAATTGGTATAACGACGTAACGCCCGACGCATACCGCTAAACTGGATAAGCGCCACCACTAACGCAATGGTTGCCTGTATTGCAAAGGAATACCCAAGCCAAGCCCCCAACGCGCCAAACAAACAGCCAAATGCAAATGAAATAAAAAAGAATAAACCCGGAGTCGTCAACTCAATAAGCAGCAAAACCAAGCCGCTGATGAGCCACAAAACTGCCGGAGAAAAGTAGGTAAATAGATCCATGAAACCTCACTAAAAGTAGAATCGTGATAGGCATCGTAACAAAAACGGGCTTTTTACGCCATCACTAACTCTTTATTCAGATTTTTTGTCCGAAGAAGCAAGTCTCTCTTTGGCAGCAATAAGAGAATTGAGTTCTTGCTCAACCTGCTTACATACAATGGCGAATGTATCTATATAACATTCTTCATCTAAGGAATAATTCACATCCACTTCTTTATGAAACTTCGCGAGCAATTCTTTTTTACATGCCTGCATTTTCTCCCTTAATTTTTGGGCGGTAAACAAGCTTGCTGTATTCACCAATGATCTATAGGCCTGCAAAAGCCTTTCTGTGTTCCGACTCGTGACCTCACTCTGTAATTCATCCATCCACGTTGCTCTTTCAAGGTCAAAATCTTTATACTTATGATTACCACGTACTACCTCATTGACAGTCAAATTATCAAAATCCACTTCCGACTTCTTTCTAATGTAGTCACGATACAAAGACAGCTCCATTTTTAAAAGTTGCTTTCGAACATTCTCTTTCACATATACAACCCCCTTATTTTTGCAAGAGAATATATATTCAAAATACTCTTGCACTGGCGCAAGGTCTTGCGACGATTGAGCCCTTTTACAAACGCCGGATAAACGTGATAGAGTTTTTCCCGCCAAATGCCCTCGAATTTTTCTGCACATTCTTTCTCGACGGCGAAGAAAAGCAATCCTAGATCGAACCCGCCAAAAATTTCCTTGGATAGCTTCCTCATATTATCGCAAGTACCGCCGTATAATAAACCTATATCAGCTTTTTCAAGGAACTTTTCGTGTTCATAGTCAAACCGGCCCCAGTAATTTATGTAGATAAGATCTACAAACTCTTTAAGCAGTGCTTTATAGGATTCATAATCAGCGACAGGAGCGCTAGTTTTCGCATTTAAGTCCTCCCATCGTTTGCGGTACTCTTCTGGACTCATAGCTGGGATGTCCGTATTTACAATAGATGCTGCAAGCGTTTCGATAGCGGCATCGTCAAAAACTGGCCTCGAACTAGTAGGAACCAAAGCTTGATTCGTCTGCGGCGCATCAACGGAATGATCATATTCGACATCACTCTCGTCCCGGTCAGCAACAACCCCAACCGTTGAAATAACGGGCAGAACTGACGGATCGTTCTCCATGGCTCCTTCATTAACAGGCGCCGGCAGGCTCAACTCAGCCAGACTCCTGTTCGTATCACTACCGGCTGGGGGAAACTGATCTCGTTGTTCCTCCAAAGACCTATGTGCGGTGGACACCTCTGTCGGCACCGAAGGAGATGCAACAACCGAAGAACCAATTGTCGCCACAGATGGTGAATTAACCAAATTTTCGCCCTCAACTTCAACACCTTCTGAAGCAGCAGACACTGCAGATGGAGCCGTTACCACGCCCTCAGCCACCGGAACAACCGGTCGCGTCGCCACATCTTCTTTCATCGCTTCTCTACCAGCAAAAAAGGCTGCAATGGCAGAAAGGCCGGTACCACCAAGGGACATAATAAAGGAGGTTGTCGCCCTACCCCGAGCCTCTTTCAATTCAATGTTTTGTGGGTCTCGTTGCACCGCGAGTCGGATTTTTTGTAATGCTGCATAGGCGCGATACGCCTTTTTTCCAAAGTAGCCGGCACCGGCCAAGCTTGCGATTAAGGCGCCACCAAAGGCAGCTCGTGTTGAGGTGCTATGCGCTTCAACCGCGGTGTTCAAACCAACAAAAAAGGCCGCAAGGAGGAGTGTTTTAGACAGAATTTTCATACGGATTCCTTAAGAAAACTTCTATGGACGAACTCAAGCATAGCAAGAAATTAATTCAATGTGAAAGAAATGCTCGCTGAGGCAGCAAAAGGGGGCCCATTTAGACCGCTTTTGCTGCCCTCCTGGCATGGCCCAATCCGCGCGAGAGCACCAAAATCTTCCCCCATCGCCCCATCGCGCGCTACAATCCAGCTACCCCAAACCCAAAGGAGCACCTCATGATCTTCTCTTACCGCAATGCACTATTTACCTACCTGCTCACTACCATTCCTGCGCTCGCCATGGGGACAGACACATCTGCTATCACCTCCCCTCAAGACCTCAGCCGCAGATCTGAAATCAAGATAGAAAACAACACATTCTCACTAGAAGAGATAATTCTTCTCCCAAATATAACGCAAATCGCTTTTCGCAACGCAGAGATCTTCTTAGCCGAAAATGACTCAATTATAACCCGCGCTAACCTTATTTTTGATCGCTGCAGTTTCACAACCACCAAAGAATCGCCGACTCTGCTTGAAATCAAGACGACTGGCACCATCCATCTTGAAGAAATCTCTCTAAACGATCACGTACACGTCACCATCAGCGGGCAAAAGAATATAACAATAAGCAATACTACCACTGCCCCAGGCGCAAGCCTTGCGATACTTGAATCCAGCGGCAAGGCCGAGACGTACACTCAAAAAGATGGCGGCACCATGCTGTGGTTTGCCACTGATGCCGCCTTACAAGAATACAAAGCCTCGATTATTAAAAAATAAGTCGCGCGCCGCGCAAGTGAGACTGGCGCTGAATCAACCGACACAGATGAGTAATCAGGCTAAAAACCATCCATATCTAACGAAGCCGCGGATTGATACTCGGTAACACGCGTTTCAAAGAAATTCTTCTCCTTCTGCAGGTCAGTTGACTGAGACATCCACGGAAATGGATTTTCTTGAAGATAGACTTCAGGCAAACCAATGCGCACCAAACGGCGATCGGCAATATACTTCACGTAGTTAGAAAACTGCTCAGCATTAATGCCCAACATCCCTTGCGGACAGGCATCTTTGGCGTACTGAGATTCCAGCACTACTGCTTTTTGCACTAGCATTGAGATCTCTTCCTTAAATGCCGGCGTCCAAATAGAAGGGTGCTCAGCACGCAAGGTATTGATTAAATCACAGCCAAACGCAAGATGGAGGCTTTCATCCCTCATGATGTACTCAAACTGCTCTCCAATGCCAACCATCTTATTTTGACGCTTAAGCGCCAGCATCATGGCAAAACCAGCGTAGAAGAAGACCCCTTCCATCACTACGTAATACCCAATGAGGTCTCGGACAAACTGTTGCACATCTTCAACGGTATTAATCTCAAACCGTGGATCTAGTATCTGCTTGGTCAAGCCGATCACAAAATCATCTTTTGCCTTAATCGAAGGAACTGTTTCGTACATACGATAGATCTCTTCTGGATCGAGCCCAAGGCTATCGCAACAATAAATAAAGGTGTCTGTGTGAACCGCCTCCTCAAATGCCTGGCGCAGCATATACTGACGGCATTCTGGATTGGCAATATGCCGATAGACCGCCATCACAATATTGTTCGCGGTTAATGATTCTGCAGTAGAAAAGAATCCAAGATTCCACAAAATCAATCGGCGGTCATTAGCCGTAAGCACATCGCGCGACTTCCACTGCTCAACATCGGCTTGCATCGAAATTTCCTCCGGCGTCCAACTATTAGCCACACCATCTTTGTAATGCTGTCGAGCCCACATATATTTCATCGGCAAAATTTTGTTTGGGTCGGTATGTTTTGATTTACCGTTAAGTGGTATTAATGACATTGTTATCCCTTTCTTTTACTGACACGACTCGCAATCAGTTTTATCAATTCCACACGTACGCAGATCGCTCGACTCCATCGCCGGGGTGGCTTCTGCGGCGTATAACCGCTTCTGCGTAAATCCATACTCTTTCGCATCAAGAGTCGACTTCTCAATTTGCGAAGCGCCAAGAGTGCGAAGGTAATACGTACTCTTCATACCAGACCGCCAGGCCGCAAAGTAGATATCGTTCAGTTTTTTACCGGAAGTTCCTTGCATAAAAATGTTATGCGATTGCGCCTGGTCAAGCCATTTTGCACGACGTGCACTCAGATTAATAAGCCACTCAGGATCAACTTCAAACGCCGTTTTGTATAGCTGCCGAATATCCTCTGGAATACTAGTAATCTGCTGAATCGATCCATCGTAATATTTAATCCGCTGGCACATGTCATAATTCCACAAGCCACGCTCTTTAAGCGCTGCCACTAAATACTTATTTATAATCGTGAACTCTCCCTGTTGGTTTGCTTTCACATACATATTTTTATAAATCGGCTCAATACAGTTTCCACAACCGGCAATATTGGCAATAGTTACCGTTGGCGCTATCGCCATAGTATTGGAGTTACGCATACCATACTTCTTCACTGCCTCACGTACCGGTGCCCAGTCTTTTCGACTAATGCGATCAACCGTTACCGTTTCACCACGCTCATGCTCCAAAAGCTCCAGCGTATCTATCGGGAAAATACCCCGATCCCACTTTGAGCCTTTGAACGATTCATAGACACCGCGATCACGCGCTAATTCGGCAGATGCGTTTATCGCGTAATAAGAAATCGTCTCCATCAATTCATCGCAAAATACCGCCGCCTGCTCAGTATCAAACGGCAGCCCTTGCATAAAAAGCGCATCTTGCAATCCCATAAGCCCCAGCCCCGTTGGCCGATGTCGAAGGTTTGAAACCTTTGCTTCGATAGTTGGATAAAAGTTAATATCGATAACATTGTCCAACATATTCATGGCAAGTTTAATAGTCGCAGCCAGTTTAACTTCATCCAGTCGCCCATTCTCCATATGCCGCGCCACATTAACCGAACCAAGATTACAGACCGCCGTTTCGGTGGCCGAAGTATTTAACCCAATTTCAGTACAAAGGTTTGAGCTATGAATAACACCAGCATGATCTTGCGGTGAACGAACATTGAATGCATCCTTAAAAGTAATCCATGGATGCCCAGTTTCAAAAATCCGCGTCAGCATTTTTTTCCACAATTGCTTAGCTTCAAGCTGCTTGTATTGCTTAATCAACCCTTGCGCAATCATTGCCTCATACTCTTCGTACCGCTTCTTGAAGGCAGCGCCGTACAAATCATGTAAATCTGGCGTATCGCTGGGCGAAAAGAGCGTCCACTGCCCATCCTGTTCAACACGCTGCATAAACAAATCAGGAATCCAGTTTGCCGTATTTATATCGTGGGCACGTCGACGCTCGTCACCGGTATTGCGCCGAAGATCAAGGTAATCTTCCATATCCAAGTGCCAAGTCTCCAAATAAACTGCCGTCGCACCACGACGCTTACCGCTGCGGTTAATCACCGTGGTAACATCGTTCACTAATTTTAAAAATGGCACAACCCCTTGGCTTTGCACATCAATGCTCTTTATGAGAGAGCCAGTCCCCCGCAAATTGGTCCAGTCATTCCCCACACCACCAGAATATTTAGAAAGCTGGGCATTATCACTCAAGCACTTAAAAATATGCAAAAGATCATCGGTAATCGTAGTTATATAACAAGAACTCAACTGCGACCGAGTGGTGCCCGAATGCAACAACGTTGGTGTGCCAGGAAGATATGAGAACTGAGAAATTAAATCGTAAAATTGCTCTGCTTTCGCCATACGATCTTCAGGCTTCTCACCAAGCGCGATCCCCATCGCTATGCGCATCCAAAAGTACTGCGGAACTTCTATACGCGCACCGCCAACTTTAAGCATATATTTTTCATAAATAGTATAGAGCCCCATAAACTCAAAGAGCTGATCACGCTCCAAATCAATGTACGCCGCCAAACGATCAAGATCAAAAGCGGAAAGCAACTCGGGCGACAAAACACCGTCTCCAACGCCTTTCTGAAGGTACGTTGCAAAACCCTTGGCGCAGTATTCTTTACGATTATCTGCTGTGCTTGAAACGCCCAGCACCTCTTTGTACAAAGACATTAGCAACAAACGCATAGCAACTCTGCCGTACGCAGGATCACGTTCAATAAAAGATTGAGCCGAAAGCACTAAGGCTCGCTCTATTTCTTGCGTCGTAATACCGGGATAAATATTCTTCTCAAGCTCTTGCAATAAGAGCTCAATGTTAACATCGCGCTCATAGCCGATGCTAGCCCGAAAAAGCACGGCAGAAACTTTTCCGCGAGAAAAGTTTTGAGTATCAGCACTACGCTTTGCAACATTCAATCCTAGTAAGACTCCTGCCTCAACGCCGCGAGTCGCACCGATGCGCGCATTAGACGCCTGCTCTTCTGTGTAGTACATAGAAATCCCTTTTTATTGAGGTTTTCACCATTAACTGCCTTCTTGTTTTTTCAGGTTAACTTGGTATTGAAACAAGAGCAAGCACGAGTTTTTTTAGTTCCGGAACGGATTATGTCCCGCCCGCCAACGACCGCGCAGGCGAAAAAAAATGAAATAATCTTCTTGTACATATAGAAAATTCTTTTCAAGATGCATACAATTTTTTTTAAATGTGCTCACAAATAATTGGTTAGAATTTTTATGCAAAAAAATCACACTTTTATTGTTTTTGCCAAGGGAAAACCACTACAGTATCGCTCTCTGGCAGCATTCTAGAGATTCACCTCTGAAGGAATACAGTATGTTTTTGGCACTCCTTTTACTGTTCTGTGCGTGTAACGCCACTATTCTTGGCACGAACGACTACAACAATCGTTACAATCCCTACAAGAAAAGCCTTAATCAAACAACACCACCAGCAGAACACCGCTCACCAGAAATTCTTTCTGAAGAAGCACTCGAAGAATTTGAGCTGCAGCACGAGCCGGACAACACACCACATACCCCTCTTGCAGCAATATGCCTTGAAACACACTCGTACGGCACCCATTTTCTACAACACTGCATGAATAACGCAGTACTGCATAAGCAGAAAGATGCACTCGCTCTATTTTGCAGCCTATTAGAATTGCTCGCAAACCTTGCTGATGCTGATATCGGCATCATTCGGCTCGATTCATATATAAATAATATAATAAACATCGCCCATGCACTCAAGGCGGCAAGCATCTCCGACAGTAGCATCGACCTTACGCATTTTCCACTCATAACCTCTTTCAGTGAGCCTTCAGTCGACGAGTCTGGTATTACCCTTGCCATGCATCACGCACTACGAGAACGATCAACTGGCCTCCCTCTTATCACCCAACTCCTCTCTGAATTGCAAAAGTATGCTGGGTATAAATTGCACGCTATTCTGAACTCATTCAAAAATGACACCAAACAACTTCTTTCACTCGCTCAACAAAATAATGCTTCGATTTCTGGAATGAATCCACAGCCCTCTGAAGTAGAAAGACAAAGCATGGGATATTTGGGCTGGTTATGCAGGCATGCAGCAACAACCTGTCTTGATTTAGCTGATACAGTTCCATCATCGTCGCTCCTTGCACACAGCGGTTCATTGCTAAATCAAGTGCAACAAATGCTCTCTACTATGGCGCTTACCTATCGAAATCTCAGCATCACTCCACCACGCACGCAGGATCAAAATTCACTTGCAACACTCTATGCACAAATGACTGAACAGCTAAAAGATATTTCGCAGCGACGAGGACAGGTATCTCTCCTACACCAAGTACATAGCCTTAGCAGTTTTCAAGAAAAGCAAAGCCTTATCGCCGCTATCTTCACTAATCCACAAGAGAGCAATGCATTTTTACAAGAATTTTTTCCAACACTTACCGACTCGCTCGACTACAACCTCATACAATTTTGCACAACACTAACAATGGAAGTTGTGAACACTTTTGTAAAACGCTATTGGATCGGTGAGCAATAATATGTGGTCGGCACTCTGTAAAGCCATTAAGACCTGGTGGCAGCAATCCTCATTAAGTAGTTGGTATGTAAAGAAAATGGTCAGGCGATACGGCATTGACCTCACTCAATTCACTCTTGCTACCGACGCAGCACCAACGCTTGCGCAATTTATGCTGCGTAGATACCATACCAAGCCGCTAGCTCCGCGCAATCACGAGCGACTCATTCTTTCTCCAGTAGCCGGCGTAATTACAAAACAAGATGCTCATCACATAACAATTCAGATGCATCTTCATCACTATCACCGCATCCACTTACCCATAGCTGGCACGGTAACGCACTACACTCGTGCTCCGTACACTAGCACAACAATTCACATTTCAGCCCCCGATGGATTGATTATCTCGCTCACCATTGCCACGGGGTCAGAACAACATGCCACTGTTCTGCGTTACAATCCACAACGCAACTATCATTTGCAAGGAACTGAGATTGGCTATGTTTATGCAACCGATGCATTAGTGACGCTTCAAAGCAATCGCCCATGCTTGTACAATCTTAAAAAAAACGACGATCTTTCCTGCACCACCGCACTGGGAGAACTCTCTCCTATTCATTCACCGTTAGTAACTCATGAAAGGACCGTATGAAGAAGCCAGCGCCCGCAGCCCTTGCAATAATCATCATAGCTCTCGGCAGCCTTATTTCTCTCTATATCTTCAGGCAACCCAAACAAAACCCGTTTTCTATCATCAGCAATAAATGGCGTCGCCAACCAGCAATTGTACAGGAGCTCAATACAACGGCCGCAGACCGGGAAAAAGACCTAACCGCTCTCTACATCTCACATCGAATCCCACAACCATTAGCCGCGTTAACCGCAAAAATAGACCGCATAGAAAATGACATTGCAAGGCTCTCTGCAACGCTAAACAGCTCCCCAGCTGCATCAGTTGAAGAGGAAAAAGTAATCCGCGCCGCTATTAAAGAAAAAGAACTTGAGTCGCGCACCGTGATGAAAGCCAATGACGCGCTCCTTGATAAGTACGCCGAAAAAGCTCGCCGCGCCAAAGATCCCGAAATAACCAGATTGGTGCATGTATTAAAATCACGAAGTTTTTTATTTGAACGAGCAGCGTAGGCGGGTTATACTGCTTGCATGAAAAAACATTATCTTCTCTTTTTATGTGCCACAACATTGGCCGCTCAACATGACCCGTTTTCCGCAGCTACATTTGATGTTGCAGGTACCATACAATTCTTGCAGATGCAATCGTATACCATACGAGACACCATCCGTGCCAACGAGAAAACGGCAGCTCTTTTTGGCGCAGAGGTTGACATCCTTATCAATAAACTCACAAACACCAAAGTAGACCCCGCACACATACCAGTTGTTCAACAAGCAGTGCGCCGCTACCACGTCATAGCCGATGCCTGCCTCAAGGCGCAACAAGACCCGGAGAACCTTGAACGCTTAATTACTTTATTTGAACAACGTAAAAAAATTGTCCAACAAATCGAGATTGCCTCTCGCCCCTGTATGTATGCAAATCTTATTCTATACAATCTTGCCCAACACTTAGGCCATCAACCATCACCAGCCGAAGTACAGTCATTCACCAAGCAACGAGATGACCTAGTGAGCGCACGCGGACCTCTATTAACAGCGCTCAATGAAGAGCTCTTCAACATTGAAAAAGAGATCTTTAGAGATCATCGCTCATGGCTTGAAAAATACGGTACTACCGTAAAAAACAGCCTCATCACACTTGGTGTTCTGGTAATTATTGGTCGATCCATAGACATGACTCACGCTCAATTCACCAAGAAATAATCATTCGCGTGGGGCAGACAAAAAGACCAACGCCTTTCGTAATAACACATTCAGATCGGGAAGCGGTTCTCCTTTATACAGGCCAGCAACATAAGTAGTTGCTTTAGTTGCTTCCTGTGGTGAATAACTCAAACTAAGCAATGCATCTTGCATATGCTTTAACTGCGCACCCGGGGCATTAGCAAATGCTGGCATCTCAGCAAGCATGCCTATCTTATCTCGTAACTCATAAATGATAAGCTCTGCTTTTTTCGTTCCAATTCCCTGACAACTACTAAGCCCTGCAACATTTCCCGATACAATATCTTGCATAATAATTGCGGGCTCGCGTTGACGCAACAAACCAAGAGCTAATGTCGGACCGATTTTTTGACAGCTAATAAGCAAACAAAACAGTTGCCGCGAAAGTTCATCTACAAACCCAAAAAGCGATTGCCCTTTTTCTTGGTTCCAATGAACGTAAGTATAGACTGTCATAGCCGCATTTGAAGAAAATTGAGTAACATCAGCAACCTGCACGCCAAATCCAATCCCTCCCGCCATAACGACAATAGTGCGGTCGGTAGTCGCCACAACAGTACCATGTAAACGTTCAATCACAATCAATCCCTACTCAGTAAAATCAAAAACCAGATCTTTAGTCACCTTATTACGTGCCGATATAGTAAACGTTAAACATTGGCTTTGTGGATCACGTTTTGGAACAAAAATAAGGTGATGATCCTGCGAGAACGGTATAGCCACAATACTAGTCATGCGATGCTCTACATTGCCAGAAATAACATGCTTTTCAAATTCTTTATATCCACTAATACCCAGAGCTTGCGTTTCGGCCAAATGCAGCCCCACGTTCAATCCAAGGAATCCTACAAAATAAGTCAACGCATCTGGCGCAAGCATCGCAAGCCCAACTGCTGCTGGCGCAACAAACAGCATATGTGCAATGGTATGCATTGTTGTGTATGGATCAAAGAATATTCCAATATCCTTGCGCGTCGGTAAGACCTGCCCTGAAAGGTGTATAAAGTAGCTCTCAGAACCGGTATTATGCGTACGAACATAGTACACATAATAGGTAGTTAACAGCTGACTTGATTTACAAAACAATTCCTTTATTTCAGGAGCCAATAGTTTTTTAACTCCAATCGATACCGTTTCGTACTCCTGTTTCTTCTGTATGTAAGGAACATTAAAGAGAACTTCTTTGGCACGGTTAATTGGCGCACGGCCGCCACAGCCAATAGTAAATAGCGCTACACCAAGACACATAAATATATTTCTCATAAATCCTTCTCACTCAAATATCGTCCGCTTTATATCCCTTACTTACCACACCAACTTCAATGGAAGCGAGACTTTCTCTACGCTATGTGTCTTATGATTGTATAAAGCAATTTCGCATGGCGTCTTAAAGCCGGCTCGCGGCGTTAAGATCATAATATTTTCGGTCGAAAACGGAGCACAAGAAAACTGATGCCGCTGCGTCATAATATAACGATCAGCCTCATGAAATGCATAGCTACTACGTGATTTTTCCCACAACGACCCTATGATAAGCGGTAATAAAACAATGCCTGCATAAAACAAACTCAATGCAACAAACGAACGAGGGACAACTAAATCTGGTTGCGCCAGATACGGTGGTGTTTCAACTGCTGACTTAAGCATTGAAATGGCATACACCGGGAAAAAAAGTATTGCATTCAAAAATGAAAACAACACACCACTTCCACTATACCCGTACTGCGTATATTTCCGTAGCACATCAGATGGCGGTACAAAAAAGGAACAGTGCTCGCTCTGTAATGTATAGCGGATATAGCCCTGGTTAGAGAGGCGCAACTGAATCAAATAATAATAATGATACAAATCTTCGCCGCAGGAGAACTGCTGCAGGATTTCTTCATGCTCACAAATACGACCATGTACTGTCAGTTCATTGTGCTTGACCACAGCAGGAAAATTTTCAACTGGCGTCTGCTCAACTACCCGCAAACTTTTACGACCACAACCAATCGTACCCAGGGCAAACAGACAAACCAGCATAAGAATGCGGCTCATCACACAATTCCTCAAAATTTAAAGGCCAACTCTACATCTTCTTTGTCCTGCTCCTTAAGTACTATCGTAGCATGGTGATAATAGGAATCAACGGGCACAAATAACACTTTATGGGTACGACTACGAGGGGCAATGACCAACTTCTGTTTTGGATTAATACAGATGCTAGTAATATCATTGGTGATTTCCTTATTAGCCTGCATGCAAAAGAGCGTATCCACGAGAAGTATCGGCAAGAACAACTGCCAGACAAAGGCTATCCCCGCCAGCCAGACTATAGAGCGCCCGACCATGTTCTTATAAAGCACCGACCCGGCATCCCGTTTACCCATGATATCAAGGGAGATGTCTTTAGCATCAAGGACGTAGTAAGAATCTGAATCGTTTTGGATATAGAGCTGAATTGGCTGAATACCCCTAGAAACCAAACGATTATCGAAATAATAGGAGCATTCAAAATCGCGTAATGGCTTAAGCCGTACCAAAACATTTTTTATTGTCTGATCTTGTCCTTCATTGGGGGGGGTAAGGACTGCTTGCGGTCGATGGTACCCACATCCTGCCAAAAGCACAATCCCTGTAAGTACCACGGTAAAGTTTATCGCTTTGTGCATACTCTCAACTTTCATCATATGACTTTGATAGCCTATAAAAAAGCGCGTTAAACAGCGCATCTTGGGGAACTCACTATAAGGTAAGGGATACGTACATGTCTATGCAACGATCTTTTTTATTTTTTGCTACCCTCCTACTACTTCCTAGCTTTGCTGCAAAGCCATTTTTCCTTGATGATTTCAATGAGTTCACCATCAACCTATTCTCTCTCAATGACTTTCCTGCAAATAACCCGGACAACAATACGCCGGCAGAAAAGCCAAATTATGAAAAGTACGTGCCCGAAACCAATCATGAACCCCATAGAAATGATCAAAGCCCCAACCAAAACAAGCCACAACAACACCTCAGACCTGAAAAAAGTATTGTATTAAAAGAGAATGATATCCGTTTCAACAATATCGTAGGACAAGATGAAGCAGTAGGCCAACTCCGCTCTGTAGTCGACCAATTCAGAAACCCTTCTCGTCTGAAGCTTTTTGGCGGTGAACACAAAAAAGGAATCCTCCTCGCTGGCCCTCCGGGAACCGGCAAAACAATGCTCGCTCGTGCCATTGCAAATGAACTTGGATACTCATTTCACGAATGTTCTGCCTCTTCTTTTGTAGAAGTATTTGTTGGCACCGGCGCTCAGCGTGTCCGCGAACTCTTTAACGCAGCTCACCAGTCAGCCCCCTCTGTAATCTTCATCGACGAAATCGACGCTGCAGCAACCGAGCGCGGCAAGGGAGGTAACGGCGGTGATAACGAATACAACCAAACAACTATTGAGCTACTCACTCAAATGAACAAGCTCAATCACAACACTAATGTTCTAGTTGTAACCGCCACTAACTGTATTGAGCACGTGGACGAAGCGTTTAAAGCGCCCCATCGCTTTGACATTATTAACGTTGGCCTCCCATCACCACAAGGCCGTGCTGATACGATAAGAAACTATCTAAACCGTCTCCCACGAGTCGAAGTGAGTGATGAAACGGTTGCTGCAGTAGTAGAAAAAACCAAAGGATTCAGTCAGTCTCAGCTTAAATCGGTTGTCAATGGTGCTGTTCAAGTTGCCATCAGCGACAAAGAAGCAACAAAAGTCACCGACGAGCACGTATTATATGCCCTCGAGCAGGCACGCCAAGCAATGAGAACCGGCATTTTTGGGCTTAGCAACAGCGAATATGATCATCTCACTTTTAACGACATCGCCGGTCTTGATAATGTAGTAGATGAATTTAAATTTCTTGTATACAGCCTGCAGCATCCGGAAAAAATGAAAGAGTTTGGCGTTGAACCTCCAAAAGGAATACTCCTTATGGGCAAGCCTGGCTGCGGCAAAACGATGCTCGTACGCGCATTGGCCAACGAGGCTCACTGCCAAGTAATTAGCGTATCCGGCGGCAGCTTTGACACTAAATTCATAGGCGATGGAGCTAAGGAAATTCGAAAAATTTTCAATAGCGCTGGCATGGTAAGCCCGTGTATCATATTCATAGACGAAATCGATGCGATTACTACCCCGCAATCGGTCAATGAACTCCTCACCCAAATGGATGGCTTTGTAAAGCAGAATGCAGTTGTCGTTATTGGCGCGACCAACCATCTAGAAGCGGTCGATTATCGACTTCGCCGCGAGGGACGATTTTCACGAATCATTCCAATTACTCTACCAAATGACCAAGAACGGCGCCGAATACTGGAGTTATATATTAACAAGCTGCCACGGGTTAATAAGGAAACAGTTCCGTACGATACTCTTGTTTTCTACACCCAGGGTTTTAGCGGCGCCGGGCTTAAAAATATCATAAATGAGGCGGCCATGTATGCCTGCCTCGATGGCGCAGAGGAAGTAAGTGATTACCACTTCCACCGAGCGCTCGAACGTGCGCTGCAGTCGCGCGCCCATCGATCACAAGACGGTCCGGAATAGCTACTACGCCGGCATTACTTCCAATTCGCCAGAGATGGCAGCCCAACTTACATACAACGAATTTTCAAATAAAGGCTTGTACGCAGCATTGAAATACGGCACCGGCAAACATCGCATATGGATGGGTATTTCTAAATAAGCCCCTGGTCGGTTGCGCAATCGCTCATGAGCGCAGTACGTATCAATCATTTCTCTGACGAGCAACGAAGTTTGCTCATATTCATGTATTTCTTCTTTGGTATGCTGAATCAACAGCAGATACACCTTTTCATCACGCTTTTCACACACTACCGAATAAAACTGCCTTATCCCATCCACCCACGGTAGATACGGCTTTTTAAGTTCTGTATTATCACGTGATCGAAGTGGCACCGGACCTTGCAATTGAACACCAGCAGAATTATACACAGTCACCCATGCCTCTGGCGCTTTTTGGCAAACTTCAATGCGTATATCGTAGGTACCATCTTTTTTTGCTTGCTCACTAGCCAAATAAATTGCCATACCCACCTCACGAGTCTCAGGAGCCATTGCTACCACATCGAGTCGAAAATGAGCACTCCATTGATTCCGAGAATGAACACACGGCATAGAATGGTCCCAGTTTATTTGGGCACCGACTTTATCCAATTTAAAATAGGATCGCGGAGTATAGCCACCCTCCATCACTGGACGATCATCCGGAAGAATATGCTTAGGATGATAAAGAAATGAGTCTTCCATCGCATTAAGGAAATGTGAAACTCCCCGCATCCCAATGCCCTGAAAAGGGGCTGGATCATTAACAGAAAAAAGAATATAAGGGGCTGCACTCAGCGCGATACATAGATAAGAAGTAAATGAAATCATACAAAGTTCTCCAAAACT
This sequence comes from uncultured Pseudomonadota bacterium, assembly GCA_964429275.1. Lineage (GTDB taxonomy): Bacteria > Babelota > Babeliae > Babelales > JAUPTZ01 > JAUPTZ01. The sequence goes on along the minus strand of CAYSBJ010000001.1, from coordinate 254,829 downwards.
CCGCGGCCTACAGATGCCAACTATATATCACACCGCAACCCAGCAAAGAAAGAGATCATTTAAGACCAAAAGAACGACCATCAATCGTTGACGACAGTTCCGCCCTTAACAGTACCAGCAAGCGTTGCGTTTGGAGAGAGGTGGACTTGGCCCGATACTGACTCAAAGATAATATCGCCAGCGACTCTGGTTCCACCAGTTAAATAGATATGCACAAGATCAACTTTTGAATTCTTAAAAAAGCTTATAATCCAATTCAAAAAACTAAAACCGGTATCAACACCAAAATTACCAGGCTTTACTCTGATATCATGAACAACAGTGTTTTTAAACTCCTGTTTCTTACCAGCACATGAAACATCACCAAGCGTACTATCAATAAACTTTGCTTCGCCATGTATAGTCATAAGCCCTTTTACGGTCAAATTGGTTACTTTTAAACCACCAGACAATGTAAAATCTTGAGCGACTTCGATAGTGTCACCAGAAAACCCACCATGTGCTTCAATATTCTGCACTTTCGCGTTTTTAATCTTAGCACCGCCATGGCATACCAGGCTTTTTGAAACCAGCCCATCACCACTACAACCGCCCTTGGTAGTCATCGCGTCTTCCACGATAAGGCTTTTGAAACTTATCGCCCCACAAGCAAGGATTGAATACGCGCAAACCGCTTCAAGATCTATACTACCAGCAGTCTTTAGTTCATCAAATTTTTTGTTCTTAAAGGAGGCAGCCCCAGAAATGCTATCAATCACCGGTGATGCTCCTACCGTAACAACACAAAAAGCAAAAACCAAAACATGTTTCATAATAAGACTCCTATGAGAGCAATTTCTGCAAAATCTCTGTCATCAGCTTTGGATTTCCCTTGCCACCTGTTTCCTTCATAGCAAGGCCGACAAAAAATCCAAACATCCGCTGATTACCAGATCGGTATTTTTCGGCAACATCCGGATTGCTATCTACAATCTTCTTGCAAATAGCCTCCAACGCAGCAGCATCACTTACCTGCTCCAAACCTTTTTCTTTAACAATAGTTGATGGCATTTTTCCAGTAATCGCCATCTCGGCAAATACTTCTTGGGCAACTTTGGTATTAATAACATCGGCATCAATCAATCGCACTAATTCTGCAACCATTGCAGGCGAAATAGGGCTTTGTTCTACGGATTTCTTCTGTTCATTCAAATACCCAAGCACGTCACGCAAAATCCAATTGGCGATCAGCTTTGGCTTATCATACACTGCACACGCTGCTTCAAAATAAGCAGCCACAGCACGATCTTGCACAAGGACATCAGCATCATACTCAGAAAGACCCAACGCCCCCATGAACCGTTCTTTTTTAGCAAACGGCAACTCTGGAACTTCCGCTTTGATTCGCGCTAAAAACGCCTCATCAATTACTACCATCGGCAAATCTGGCTCGGTAAAGTAGCGATAGTCATCTGCATCGGTTTTACACCGCATAAACATCGTTTTTTGATCTTTTTCGTTCCACAACCGGGTTTCTTGGCGAACTGCCCCGCCCGATTCAAGAATATCGATTTGACGCTCAATTTCGTAGTTAATTGCCTGCACAATGAACTTGAAAGAATTAACGTTCTTAACCTCAGCGCGGGTTCCCAATTTCGTGGCCCCCTTCTTCTTAACCGAAATGTTAATGTCTGCTCGAAACGAGCCTTCTTCCATATTTACGTCAGAAATACCAAGATACTGCATGATTAAACGCAAATTCATCAAGTAGACTTTGGCTTCATGCGCGTTGGCAATATCGGGGTTACTCACAACTTCCAGAAGGGGCGTACCTGCACGATTCAGGTCAACTAAACTGCGCCCATCATTCCCGTGCATAGTTTTACCAGCATCCTCTTCCATGTGAATACGGCCAATACCGATCTTTTTGATAGAGCCATCCAGCTGCTCAGTTGGCACCCAGCCGTCATGGCAAATTGCGATCGCACCTTGAGTAACTTGGTAATTTTTAGGCAAGTCGGGATAGTAATAGTGCTTACGAGCAAACTCGCTAACCGGCGTTATGCGGCAGTTAGTTGCAAGACCAGCCATTACCGCATATTCAACAACTTTTTTGTTGAGCATCGGCAATACACCAGGATACCCGGCGCAAATTTGGCAAATATTGCGGTTTGGAGTGACGCCAAACACATTTGGACACTCGCAAAATATCTTGGAATCGGTCTTGAGCTGTACATGTACTTCAATACCAATGGTTGCTTCATAAGCAGGAAACAAATCTAATATGTTTGGTGTTTGCTCGACCATAATCTACCCCTACAACCTATTATTCCGTTCGACCAATCAAATACTGGTCATTTGCAAAAGACTCATTCAGCTCAAGCACAATACGAAACCCTACCTCTTTTTCAAGAGTTAAGATTGCATTGTATTCATTATGCACCAAGTGATGGAAAATTTCTGGCGAGAACGTAAAAAGAAACGGTCCTTTTAATGCTTCTTTCATGATCTTTGCCTGGCATCGCGCAAGCAGTTCATGGGTCAGTGTCGCAAGGGACTTAACATAACCAAGAGACTTACAATTCGGACACGCCCGCATTAACTGCTGAGTCAATGTCTTACCAGAGCGCTTACGCGTCATTTGCACCAAACCAAATTCCGAAACCTTCAAAGTAACCGATTGAAATTTGTCTTTTTTCTTCAGTGCCCGCTCAAGATGAGCCGACAATTTTTGGCGATTCTGCGACGAAAGCATGTCAATAAAGTCGATAACAATCAATCCACCAATGTTTCGCAAACGGAGCTGTCGAACAACTTCGTCAGCAGCCTCAAGATTGGTCTTGAGAATGGTTTCTTCTAAATTATCTTTACCAGTATAACGACCAGTGTTAACGTCGATAACGGTCATCGCTTCTGCAGTATCAATCAACAAAGTTCCACCACAGCGAAGCGGTACTTTACGAAGCAATGCCGCTTCAATTTGCTGATCAATCTCATATTTTTCAAACAAACCAGGTTTGGTGTCATGGTAAAGAAGCTTGTCGGCACTTTCTGGCATCAGATTGCGGATGTAATTGGATACCGTCTGAAAATCATGCTTATCATCAATAACAATTTGCTGAATGTCTTCACCAAAGTGCTCCCGCACGACACGAAGGCTCAATGGAAGATCAGTAAACAAGCACTCACCCGCAGAAGACTTAGCAAATTTCTTTTGAATGGTATTCCACAAAGAAACAAGAAAAGCAACATCTTTTTGGATGTCTGAAGAAGACCGCTGCTCAGAAGTGGTTCGCACAATAGCCCCCATTCCCTTAGGAAGACAGGAGGTCAAAATAGTGCGCAAACGCATTCGTTCATCACGATTTTCTATTTTTTTAGAAACACCAATTTGCGGGATATTTGGCATCAGAACAATAAATTTACCTGGTAGAGTGAAACAAGTAGTAAGCTTTGCTCCTTTTTCATACACCGGCTCCTTAATCACCTGAACAAGAGTATCTTCCCCTTCGCGAAAGACTTTCGTGATATCCATTACTCGCTTGACGGTGTGGGCGTCATACGATGCTTCGTCCATCCCCTCAATCTGCTGGGATTTGGCTATCCGATCAGCTGCAAGCGAACGGTCAATTTCTGAAATATGCAAAAAGCCGGCTTTTTCACGACCGATATCAACGAACGCCGTTTGAAGGCCTGGAATCACCTTAGAAACTTTGCCTTTATAAAAACATCGCTCGAGGTCAATGTTGCTTTGATCATCGAAATATACGTCTTGGAGCTTGCCATCATCAATAATGGCCGCTCGCACTTGCCATGGCGAACGGCTTATAAGAATTTTCTTCAACATGTCCCCTTTAAATAAATGGACTTGGGTTATACTTTTTTAACTCGGTTAGTAGGCTAAAAACGGCTATTTTACGTTCAAATCAGAGAAATACATCTAATCTATAGGAAAAAGAAAGCGAATGTGATAACGTTTTCGCCGTGTGATGGTTAGACAGCACGCCTAGAACACAAGTTTTCACTCAGTATACAGAGGGTTGAGTATTATGAAAAGATTTTTATACGCTGCCATGCTTGCAAGCTTGGCTATGACCGGTTGCGGATCAAAAAAAGAAGAAAAAAAGGTTGCTCCTAGAGCAGAACAAATTATTGCCAGTGAAAACGACATGACGGACGAAGAGTTACTGGCCGTTTTAGACATGCTTGATGACGAGGGCGATGATTTAGACAACACAGTTGCCACTGCTGAAGAAGAATTAGAAGACGAACTTAAAAATGAACTTGAAGACGAGCTCGAAGACGAAATTCTTGAAATGGAAGAAGACGAAGAAGACATTCTGGCAAACCTTTCTCAAGAAGAGCGCGATGCCGTTCAAGAAGAAGCTATGCGCGAATTGGCTGCCATCTTAAAACAAGATGAAAGCAAACGCGCTCAAATGGCTGCTATGGGTGAAGATCTCTTCAATCCTGATTTTGATATCGAAAAATTAAGCGTTGCTGAACGCGAAAGCCTGATAGGCTGGGAACAAGACGCTATTGCATTTGCTAAAAGAGAGCTTGAAGACGCTGCGCGCGAAAGCAATTTGCTCGGCTTCCAAACTGTTCAATTCGCCGAAAACAGCACCGCAATCGCCGATTCGCAAAAAGACATCCTTGACCGAAACATCCAAGTAGCCCGCGCTGCGCTCGCCGCTGGTCGCGATGTAGTATGTGCCGGCCATGCCGAAGCATCTGCGCCAAACGCATTAGAGCTTTCACAAAAGCGTGCTGAAGCCCTTCGTCAAGCATTCATCGACGCTGGCTTAAACGGCGATCAACTTCATGCAACTGGCTACGGTGAAACACTAAGCGAATTCATGAGCCCGGCATCAGCTTCATGTGTTGAGTTGCTTGTCTGCTAAGATATCCACTAGACGTACACCGCGTTTATAAAAAAAGCCCTGGAAATTTCCAGGGCTTTTTTTATTGTTTAATTTCTACGCCGGATGGATAAACACACCACTAGCCAGGTCGCCCCATGTCTCGCCAGCAAGGACCGCATACACCTCGCGGTAGTTATCCGCTTTGCACAACACCTGGCGATAATGGATCCCCAGCACTTTTGCTCGAAGCGGCCTGGCCGGCCCCAAAACCTGCACCAACATGCCAACGCGGGCCTGAATACGCTCTTTGACGACCAGAGCATCGGCCACCACACACTCTTCATTCTCATGTGACACCTCAATGGTCACTAATCGCCCAAACGGCGGGTAACCCCATTCTTTACGAGCTACGAGTTCTTGCTCGCAGAATTGTGGGTAGGTGGTCTCGCTGATATAAGAAAAAATCGGATGCTTATCAAAACTTTGTACAATAACCTTGCCCCCTGCCGTCGCACGACCAGCGCGGCCGGCAACTTGGATGAGCTGCTGTAATGCAACCTCATGGGCATTATAAACCGGAAAGTGCACAGCGCTATCAGCCCATATAACCCCGACCAACATCACGTGCGGAAAATGGAAGCCCTTAGTTACAATCTGGGTCCCCACTAAAATATCAATATCCCCCGCCCCAAAGGCATCGATCGTTTCTTTCCAAGCTTTTTTGCGCCGCGAAATATCCGCATCGGCGCGGCCAATACGTGCCCCCGGCAGCAACTTTGAGAGAATAGACACCATTTGCTGAGTACCAATCCCCTTACATTTACCTTCGTCGGTACTCTTACCACAGGACGTACAGCTTTGCGGCATTGGACGCCTGAAGTTGCAATAATGACACTCCAACATCCGCTCGACCCCGCCAGCGTGCTCATCATGATGCACTGTCAACGAGACGGCACAGGAACTACATTCAAAAATATACCCACACTCCACACACTGCAAAAAAAAGCCGTAGCCACGGCGGTTAAGATAAATGATGGCCTGCTTGCCACGAAAAACGGTATCTGCCAAAGCCATTAATAATTCTTTAGAAACCCAAAAATTCGGTCGCTTTTTTTCTTTACTTAATATGACGTGCTGCACTTCCGGAAAGGCGCCGCCAAATCGCTCCGTCAAAAAGCAATGGCGCCACTGCTGCTGACTTGCGTGATAGAGCGTGCTGACACTCGGCGTCGCAGAGCCAAGCACAATTGGCACCCCATAATGGCGGGCGCGCAGCAAGGCCGCATGTTTGCTATTAATACGGGGATGCTGCTTTTCCTCATACCCACCGTCATGCTCTTCATCAACAATAATAAGGCCAAGATTTTTCAGCGGTAGCAAGACCGGCAGATGCACCCCAACCAAAACCATTGGTGTCCCCTGTACCGCCGCTTGCCATACTGCCTGGCGCTCACTTTTTGCTACCGCACTATGCCATCCGGCAACAAGGATATAATCACCAAAACTGCGCATAAAATTTGCCTGCATCTGGCGTGCAAGCCCCACCTCAGGAGCCAAAAACAAAACTGTTTTGCCCTGATTAATGGCCGCAACCATTGCCGCTTTATAGACTTCGGTCTTTCCCGATCCAGTCACCCCCTGAAGAAGTGTTGGTTTATAGATGCTGGCTTTTAAATCATCACAGAGATATTCTACAACCGTCCGCTGATCGACCGTTAGCACTACTGATGAGCTGTATGGCTCCTCTTCCCCCGCGCTCTCTACGACCTCTTCACGCTCCTCAAAAAAGGTAAACGACCGCAGACGAGCACATAACTGTGCCGAATCTACAAAGTAAAGCTGGGCAAGTTTTTCAATAAAAGAATAGAAATGAGAGTCCTGTGGAAACTGATGGACCGACGTGATAGTACGAATTTCATACCGCACTGCTGGTCGATTGTTCATAACCTCGATCACCAACCCAGCAAGCTGCTGAGTCCGCAATGGCACGTCGACCATGCTTCCTTTGGTAATCAGCCTGGTCAAATGCGGCGGGACTTCATAATAGAGTGGTTCTTTGAATCCTTTTAAGAGTCGTACAACGACGTACATTATTTTTTACCAACCAGTTCAATAACCTCATGCTTTTCGTCAAAGCTGTAATAGCGCGGTGGGTGGATAGTAATAGTTATTTTACTAAATGGCAGTGGCAACTTGAGTAAATCCCAGCGCTTTGCAAAAGACAATGCTACCGATACTCGACATTCCAAATACACAAGAGGCACATTGGTACGTGCACACATATAGGGAATCTCACGCTGCAGCTGATGCGCCGGCCCATGAGTTCCATCCCCGACAACAAACATCCGCTTATTCATATCGATTACTTCAATGGCCCGCTTAATAAAGGAAATTTTTCCAGTACTATACATCACATGAAGCCCAAGCTTACGGGCAACAAAACCAGCCAAGCATCCGTCAATCGTGGCATCGCTAATCAAATGGCCATATGCACCAGCACGATGGAGAAAATAAAGGCCGCTTATAGCATGCTCATGCCATAAGTAAAAAATGCCCTGGCGAACGTTTATCGGCAGCCCATCACCGGCGGAATCAATAACTTCAAGCTGATAGGTACCAAATAAAAGCCGCAAATACCAATACAAAATCGTCTTGGTAACCACATTGGTCTGCAAAAAACGAAAAATGGAAGACATAGCACCTCAAAAAATAAAATAGGGAGCTAAGAGTATACCATACCCTGCAAGTACCTGTAGCCCCTCGACAGCACCCCCCCAACGTGGTAGCATTCTTCCCAAGTACAAAAAAACAGAAAGACTTCCCCTATGAAGAAAATGTGGCTTGCACTCCTTGTCATCATTCCTGGAATTCTCCAGGGAGCTAACCAACAACAGCCAGCCACTGATCGTTCCTCACACCCCGCCCTCAACGCTCATAAAAAAAGAAAAAAACAAAAGCAGAGCGACTATAGCAACCGAGGCTCATCAAGATAATTCTGCCTACAATGGAATTGCCGCAAATACGAGCGAGTCTGCACCAACACACGCTGCTGGCCAGGAAGTAAATGCCACACACACCGCCACGACAAATCTCGTCAACAACACACCGCAAAAAATAGTTACACCGCACAACAATCAAAAACCAAAAAAAAATGAGCTCGCTTCTCTTGCTATTCGTGGAACAACACCAATAGGCGCTGGTGCAGGACTCATCAGTCTCTATGCACTTCTTCGAATCTACTCCTTAAATACCGAGATTGCTCTGCTTGAAAGAGAGGACCAACCGGTGCCCCCAGCGCTCCTCATAAAGCGTGATTTGCTGTTTGCACAGTGCAAACGATTTGGCACGCTATCGATTGTAAATTTTCTTGCACTCGCTGCATTGAAGCAATACACCGAAAATTAAGCGTGACGGAATATTTTACTTCTGTATCAACTTTTTTTGTGCACCTTTTCCGCCTATTTGACTTTCAGTACCGCCAACCATTTATACTTTTTCTGGTATAGAGATATACCGCGTGCGCACGACCCTATCGTATGCACCGACAGAACCTAACGTTAGTATTTGTAGAGAGGAATAGGGAAATGGTTAAATTTGATTCAGATAAAGTTGCTATGCAAGCCGCAATGCAAGACGGCTCAGTTAGTCTGAGCGCTGCGGGGGCATCATCTGCCGCCACACCAGCTGCTCCAGCTAAAAAAGCTACGCGCAAAAAAGCTGCAAGCAAGAAAAAAGCTGCTCCTAAAAAAAAGGCTGCTGCTAAAAAAGCTGCCCCAAAAAAGAAAGCCGCTCCTAAAAAGAAAGCTGCTGTAAAAAAGGCCGCTCCTGCTGCCGCTGCTGCTCCTAAGAAAGCTGCTAAGAAAGCTGCTCCTAAGAAGAAAGCCACAAAGAAAGCTGCTCCTAAAAGAAAAGTAGCTGCTAAGAAAGCCGCTCCTAAAAAGAAGGCTGCTGCTAAAAAAGCTACTCCAAAAAGAAAAACAAGCCGTAAAAAAGTAGCTGGCAAGAAAGCGACAACACGTAAAGTCGCTAAGAAAGCAACTGCTAAAAAGGCTGTCCGTCGCAAAGCCGGCGCTCGCAAAACTAGTGCTAAACGCGCAGTTAAGCGCGGTGGTGCTCGCAAGAGAGCTGCTAAAAAGAAATAAGTAGGATTCCTTCTTGTTTTGAGAAAGAGGCGCGCGTCTAAACAACTCGCGCCTCTTTTGTTTTATAAAGCTCCTACGAGCTGATAGACCTTTTCCATTGTTGCCGCCGACTCTTTTCGGGCACGAATTGCTCCCTCTTCAAGCACCTGCAAAATATCATCTGGCTGACGTATGAGTTCATGATAGCGCTCACGTATAGGCGCCAAAATGGCATTCATATGGGTAAACAAAGTTTTTTTACAATCAATACAGCCAATTCTGGCGGTGCGACATCCCTCTGCACGCTCTTCTTGCACTCCCACCGGCGAAAATAATTTGTGCCATGCAAAGACGTTACAAATATCGGGATTGCCTGGATCAGTACGACGTACACGGGCTGGGTCGGTTGCTGCATGTCGTAACTTTTCCCAAATGGCCTCTTCAGACTCTACCAAGCCAATATAGTTATTAAAGCTCTTGCTCATTTTACGCTGGCCATCAAGCCCCAGCACTTTGATGGTCGTTGAATGAAGTGTTTGCGGTTCTTTAAACAACGGCTCATCGGCCGGGCAAAAACGGTTGTTAAATTTGTGGGCCAAAGTTCGCGTCAACTCAAGATGCTGTGCCTGATCTATGCCAACCGGAACCATGTCCGGACGGTATAACAACACATCAGCTGCTTGCAAAATTGGGTACGTAAACAGCCCCACATTTACTGCTTGCGGATTAGCATCAGACTTTTCCTTGAACTGAACCATACGTTCAAGCTCACCAAAAGGGGCAAGGCAGGACAAAATCCATGAAAGCTGTGTGTGTGCCGGCACTTGGGACTGAACAAACAGTGTTGATTTTTTTGGGTCTATACCAGCGGCAATCAGCGTCGCCGCCAATTCAAGGATAATACCAGGACGCGTCGCCGCGTCATACGGAACTGTCTGAGCATGAAGATCGGCAATAAAAAAGAAGCACTCTTCCCCTTTATCTTGCAACCGTACCCAGTTGTAAATGGCACCAAAGTAGTTGCCTAAGTGAAGTTGCCCGGAGGGCTGAATACCAGAGAGAATGCGCATGGTTCTGAACCTTGTATAAAACGATGAATGGGGGAAGTGTAGTGACAAAGGTAAGAATTTTCAATAACATACCGGTGACTCCACCCGAACCATACTAGAAATTACATGAGCATAGCTGAAGAAGAAATATCATTTACCACGCTGCTCAAAACGCAAAAACAATTTGAAGAATACCGCGGTGAATTGAACAGCGACAAAGATATAACTGCAACCATTAAAGCGTTTGAATATTGTCAGGTCGACATCATAGACTGGAATCGCATTTCAGAAGAGTTTCGTGGGCTCATCAAAAAAGACCTCGTAAAGATTGAATTGTAACCGGTGTAGACAGGATATTCCCTGCCGCTATACTGATTAACACTACATAAACGGTCTGCCGGATAGCCGCGCATGCTTTGGCATGTGAGGAAAGTCTGGACTCCTCATCGAAAAATGCCGCATTAGCCTCCCGCCGTCGCACATCGTCGCCCTTACAGGCAATTCTGTGACTATAGCGTGGCCAGCAAGTGCGGAGGGCGCAAGCTCATGGAAAGTGCAACAGAAACAAAACAACCACTCACCGCAAGGTGAGCGGAAATGGTGAAACCGTGCGGTAAGAGCGCACGCATGTCGGCAGCAATGTCGGCGTGGGGCAAACCCCATTTGGAGCAAGACAAAATAGGTCAACGCTACGCTGTATCGATGCAGAGTTGACGGGTTTGTCGCGAAGATAGATGGCTATCACGACGCAAGTCGTACAGAATCCAGCTTACACGTGGTCCGTTTATGTAGTTTTAACCTTCGTCACAAAATTCACTACCCGCAACTCACCTTCTTCCAGCGCACAAATAATCGCTTCGTATACCGCAATCGCCGCCGCCAATTCCACTTCTGTCATAGCCTTGAGATGCTTTTCGCGGAGAGTGACATCTTCCAATCGAGCAATAATCTGCTGATTGTATCCCGTTCCGCCTTAACTAACAATTCTCACAATGCTTAGAACACCAGCCGTGAAGCAACGAAACCACAATTCCCCCACCAAACAAACAGAGATACGGCACCGAAATACCATAAAGGTAGATGTGGTAAAGCGTGATGCCAAAAAGCCCCAGTGTACTACACAGCGCTGCTCCAGCAATCACTGGATGAATCAAGCGACCGCCACGTGAGTCGCGGGCAAACCAAGCAGCAAGCATGGCACAGAAGAACGCAAAAACAACGCCAAGAACTGACATTTTTTGCAGCGGGATTTGTTTACTCGAAATCGCTACACCCAGAACACAGATACATACTTCGACCAGCAAGCTCACCCATGGCACTTGGCCTGCGGTTAGCTTTGTCAGCCAGCGACCACCGGGCACATGGCCCTGCGCCGCAAGGCGATGCATATTCCAACAATTACTCGTCAAAATGCCAAACGTTCCCCCGAGCATTGAAAGGTAGACACAGATGGTCATGAGCCAAGAAAATGAAGAAAAGGTTGGCAAGTAAGCAGCCGCAACGCTTGAAAGCTGCGCAGCTGGAAGCCCAATAGTTAATGCACTTGCCGGCAACAGCAAAGAAACTGCTCCCTGGAAAAGAGATAGCAGTGCCGTTACGGTTAAAAAGCCAATAATAAAAGCGCGTATGATAGTGTACTCAGGCCGCACAAAAAGATGAGCAATCGTGCTGGTAACTTCAAATCCAACCATAGCAAACACGGCAATTGGGACCACAGCAGCAAGCGAATCACCTGTTACAAAATCAAAAGAAACTGGCACTTGCGGGCCACGCCAGATAAGCAAGGCCACAACACTCACAACAGGAATCACCTTGGCCGCAACAAAGGCCCATTGCACACGTCCCTGTAACGAAGCGCCTACAACATTGATCCCGGCTAAAAATAAAAGAAGTCCGGCGACCAGAACGATATGCGGCACCGCATGGAGCACTGGCAACGCATCTTTCGCCACGAGCATCAACATACTTGCCATAAATCCAGCCGAAATAGCTTTCCCCACAAAATACGCCCAACCGCCCAAGAACCCAACAAACGGACTCAAATACGTCTTTGTATACACATACAGCCCACCACTCTCCGGATGTTGCCGCGCCAACAAGGCAAGTACCGTTACAACCGGCAGCAAAAAGAGAGCCGCAATCAAATACACCACGAAGCTTCCAGAACCGAGTGCTGCCGACAGCGGATGAAGGTTTACAAAAATGCCACTTCCCACGATAACGTTAATGTTTATTAAAACGGCTGACCAGAGCCCAATAGTGCGGATGCTTTTCACACAAAATCCTTTTTAATGATGAGAGAGATCACGATCAACCACCGCCGTCACGCAGGCATCAGACCAGACGTTCAGCGCGGTTTCGACCATATCAAGAAGTGCGTACACTGGCAAAATAATGCCCATAATGTCGAGTGGCAAGTGTAAATGAACCAGGAATGCACTCGTCAAAAAGAAACAGCCCATCGGCACGCCAGCGTTACCCACTGCTGCCGCGGTTGCAAGCAATACCCAGGCGCCGATGTCATACAAGCCAATCGCCACGCCACTCGAAGCGGCTACAAACATCAGCGTGATAAGAATAAAAGCAGCACAACCATTCATATTCACTGTTGCACATAATGGCAAGCAAAATCGCGCTACACGCTCTGAGACGCCGGCGTTGTTCTGTGCGCACTCCAGCGTTACCGGCAAGGTCATGTTGGATGATTTTGACACGAACGCAAGGGTCAGAGCAGGACGGAAGGCAACGAAAAGACGCCGCGGCGACAAACCCTTAGACCAAACGAATAGTGGTAGAATAATCATACCTTGCACAACATTGGCCATTAACACGGTCACCACGTACCAACCAATCTGCGCCAATTGCCCTTCATTTTCATGCATACTGTACATAAACAAAGCGGTAAAGGCCCAAACGGCTACCGGCATGCACCACAATATAAAGCGCGTTACGGCAATCATCATATTAAATAAGGCAGAAAACCCATCACGCAACAGGGTACGTTCTTTATCTTTGAGATGGAGAATCGCGGCGCCAAAAAGCAGGCCCACAAAAACCACCGCCATAACGCTTCCTTGGCCACTAAACGTTTGGACCAAATTTGAAGGAAACATACCAAGCAAAAAATCACTATACGAAGCAGCATGAGAACCAGTAGATGCGGACAGGGCACCAAAAGTAACACTACCGACCGGGTCAAAGACAAAAAAGAGAACCAAGCCCACAAGGGCGGCAAGCACTGTGGTCAAAATGGTATAACGCAACACTAGGCCACCAATAAGGCTTGCCTCGCCACTACTTTCCATCCCCGCAAGCGAAGAAACTATCGATAAAAAGATAACCGGCAAGCTAACCAGCTCCAATAAATTTTTAATAATCGTTGCGGTGTGACCAGCCACCATCATGACCGTTTCATTCCCCCACCAGCCAGTCAATAAACCGCCGACAGCTCCGGCAACCAACGCCCATGGCATCATCACCATTCTCCTCTTTCATTGTGGTATAAAAAACAAAGTCACGCGCTTTTTTATCAGCGCGTGACTCTAACTTTATTTCGTTACAGTGGCCGAGTATAACAAAAACTCGGTCAGGTGCAATACGAGGCTACTCGGCAGCTGCCAAGAGCTGGCGGTAAATCTCATTTAGATCGCTTGATATAAGCTTGGTCTCACCAATGGTAACCAGGAAATTGGTATCCCCCTGCCAGCGTGGAACTATGTGAAGGTGCAAATGACCGGGAATACTCCCCCCGCTGACCTCACCAACATTAAATCCAATGTTAAAACCATGACATTTGAAGGCTTTTTTAACAATCGCACACCACTTTGCCGTGGCTTCCATCATGCTAGCTCGAACCATTGGAGCAACCAGCTCAAGGTCTGACACATGTGCCCTTGGCACAATGAGAAGGTGTCCAGAGTTATAGGGAAAGCGATTCAACATCACCACAAGACCACCGTCACGCTCCAGAACATGGTGAAGAGCATCTTTATCGCTCGCTGCCGCTACACAGAACGGACACTGATCATCGCTGTTTTTATCTTTTTTAATATAAGAAGAACGCCACGGGGCATATAATCGATCCATATAACCTTTACTTTGTCTCTACTGCTTTTTCAGCTTCAGGTGCCTTGCCAATTAAAGCATACACTTTATCACGCACCTTGCCCGCAACTACCTCAGCCCTCGCTACACATTCACGCAACCTGGCACTCGCTACAGCTTTTGCCTCATACAATTGCTCCGTCCAGGAAGGTAATACAACCTTTTCTTCTTCAACTGCTTTGACCTGGCACTCACCGTCCTCATCAGAGCGTACGTTACTTTCCACCTCACGCGCCGTCGGCCAGATTCTTTCTTTCCAGCTGGTTACCGCAACAAGCGCTGATTGCGCCGCCAACCTGCCTGCCTCAACAGCTTTTCCGACCCCTGAAATCAAGCGGTCTGTAATCGATTGTGGCGCCGTTTGGATATCTTTTTCAATATCATGCGACGAGCCAACACCAACCACCGGAGTCACAATTTCACCAAAAATACGATCTTTTATCGCAAGACTCGCATTCACAAGGCCATGCCAAATCTGCACAAACCAGCCACACACCTGGCACGCAACATCACGCATCCCTGCATCAAATTCCTGAGCTTTTTCGTGCACAACATGCCAGTAATCACGAAGAAATTCTAGAAACGACAACATATACTGCCCAACCCGAATCCATGATTCAACTATCCAGTCCATAAAACCGCACACGGTTTCTTTTATCAAGCTTACTCCTCCAGGGGTCGCGTCTTTAACCTCTTTCATGCGATGCTCTACGTGCTTTGCAGCTTTGTGTGTATCATTGAAAACTCGGCCGACCACATTTGAGGCAAAGTCATGAATATCACACAAAATCGGTAATGCCATCACACGATCCCAGCCAGCCCCTATCGTCTCGCCGGTTTCCACCACTTTCGTCTTTGCCCAGTCATAACTGCCATATACAGCGTTAATCAAACGATCATGAAATGCTATTGCGCGACCCTGGAGCGTCTTAGCCGAAACGCGACGCGTTTTTGGCGATGCGGCCTTAGGTTCAGGCGCAAGCGCAATATTCTCATCGATCACAGATGCAAAGTCAGCTTTTGCCTCAGCAGACACACGAGTACTTTCCTCTGTTAGGGTCTGAATATTCTGATTAAAAACCTTATCATCCTTAACATTGCTACCCTCAATGAGAGCTTTTGACTGCAACTGAGCACTCAACTGCGAAACTTCATCGCGAAGCTGACGAATCTCTTGGGTAACCGAGCCGGCCACCTCTTCTGAAGGGCTAGACGAACCAGAAACCAGCATCGAGATGAGTACATCCATTTTTGTCGGGCTCAAAGAAGATTTGGCAGCCATAAACGCCGCATCACGCGTAGTTGATGCTTCATTTTTTTGGTCATGCACTGTTTTAGCAAAACGCACAAATTCAGCATCCAAAACACTCAGAATGGAAACCAGCGTTATCTGATACTTCTTAATAGACACAAGCAGAGCACTGCAGCGGGCGTGCACTCCGGCTCGGCGAGAAGAATCGGACTGCCCTTGAAGTTCCAACACTCGGTCGTGAAGCTGCTGCATAGTACGATACTTATCATGCAACCGCTGAATCGCAATTTGCAGTAAGTCGAGACGACGCGCCACGTTATCAACCGGATAAGCATTCACCACCTGTAGCATCTGCGAAACGCGAGCCGGCAATAATCGAAAAACCGCTGCATACTTTGCAAAGGTCCGTAACTGCGCCGTTTCAGCGTCCATGGCGTTGACGGCCACTGGCTCCTGCTTTTTTGACGCAGACACAAACCCATTGATACCAAACAGCGCTAAAACCAATAAAAAACGTTTCATATTCCCTCCTCATTGCGCCCGCCAATCGTGCAGGCATACCCTCACCTTAGAATGATGAAACGGTTTTCAACAAGTCAATTAAAAAAGGAAAAGGCAGGGTTTATATCGATAACTACCGACGTTACCTAAACGATTACTCACCTTTCTCTATGCGCCCCAGCACTCTAGTCTGGATATGCACCTCTTTGAGCTGACGTGCATCAACCGCACACGGCGCCTCCATAAGCGGACAGGTTCCGGCATGCATCTTTGGAAAAGCAATGACCTCACGAATTGAGCTTGCGCCCACCAAAAGCATTACCAAACGATCTAGGCCAAGAGCCAGCCCACCATGCGGTGGACAGCCCAATTGTTGAGCCTCAAGCAAGAAGCCAAACTTTTGCTGCGCTTCTTCTGGCGATATTCCCAAAAGATCAAAAACTTTTGATTGCACAGCACTGTCATGAATACGAATCGATCCACCACCAAGTTCTTCGCCATTATATACCAGGTCATAAGCCCGAGCGGTCATATCACCAGGTTCAAGCTGCTCCCAGCCAATGTTTGGTGAAGTAAATGGATGATGCGTTGCAAAATAACGTTTTTGCTCAGCGTCCCACTCAAATAATGGAAAGTCAGTAATCCAAAAGAGATCGTGCATATCTTTAGCAATAAGCGAAAGGTACTGCCCTAAATAGAGCCGCAGCCGCCCCAAACTCGTCCATGAATCTTTATAATTACCGGCAACAATAAAGAGTGTATCTTTTGTGGTAAGCCCTGGGATTACTGCTTGAGCTTGTGCAAAAAAGTCAGCAGGCAAAAATTTTGCCACTGGCGAATCAGAAGAACCATCTGCGTTAAAACGGATATACAGCAGCCCTTTTGCCCCAAAGTCTTTAATCGTCATGCCAACTACTTTCTCTAACTCCGAACGGCTAAAATCGTGGCCTTTTACGCATAACGCACCAATTCTTCCACCAGCAGCCAGGGTACTCTTTAAAAAGCCAAGTTGAGTATCGGCAAACAACAAGGTCAAATCATTAATTAAAAGCTCAAATCGACGGTCTGGTTTATCACTTCCGTACAGCGCAAACATCTCTTTAAAGGTATGAACTTCAAATTTTTCCGGTAGGCTCAAATTAAACACTTTTTTAAACACGTGGCGAACCATCTCTTCCACAAAACTTTGCACCGCTTGCTCATCCACAAAAGACATTTCCAAGTCTATTTGAGTGAATTCAAGCTGACGGTTGGCACGCATATCCTCGTCACGAAAACAGCGAGCAATCTGGAAGTACTTCTCCATACCACTCATCATAAGTAGTTGCTTATAAAGCTGCGGCGACTGAGGAAGTGCATAGAAATGACCCGGTTGCAGCCGAGACGGCACTAAAAAGTCACGCGCACCCTCTGGGGTGCTTTTGGACAAAATTGGAGTCTCAATTTCATAAAAACCTTGTTTATCAAGTGCTTCGCGCATAGCAAAGACCACTTCGTGTCGAAGGCGCATAAAACGCTGCATTTTTTCACGACGCATATCGATATAGCGGTATTTAAGACGAAGTTCTTCATCAACCTGCTCCGCTTCATCAAGCTGAAACGGCAACGGCCTAGAGCTGTTCAGAATCGTCATAGTAGTTACCACAACCTCAATAGCCCCGGTGGCAATACGATCATTTACTGCTTCCGGTGCGCGGGCAATAACGGTTCCGGTAGCCGCAATAACAAACTCATTTCGCAAAGTATGAGCGAGGTTCATTACAGCCTCAGAACTCACGGCTGGATTGAACACCAATTGCACCAGTCCGCTACGATCGCGAGCATCAATAAAAATAACACCGCCATGGTCACGTCGGCGGTTCACCCAGCCGTTAACAGTGACGGTAGTACCAATGAGTGCCTTCGAGATATCTTGGCAAGAGTGTGTGCGTTTTGGATGACTCATATAGAAAATCCTCTTAAAAAAGCGGTGTTTAGCAAATGAGCGCCTATGCTAGCAGCTTTTGGCACAAAAAAGAAGGTCGCCATGTGATAACCACATGGCGACCTCTCCTCTACATCAAAAAGTTTAGGGACTCAGATGCAAGTTTATTTAGAACTTATATTGGAGCGCAAGGCTCAAGGCAACTTGCGGATCAGTACCCAATCGGCCAACCGCCGGCGCAACACCAGTATTATTAGTCTGATCTTGACTTGAAACTGTTTGAGCCGTGTCAATAACATTTGAACCAACCGGCAAGCCTTTAACATCATAGTAGAACCCACCAGGAATAAAGACCGCAGCACTACCATTCAAATTCAAGCCCGGAAGGAGCTTCAACACAAAAGTTGAGTTCAATTCAAGACCGTAGTAGCGACGCGCAGGAGTGCTGCCGTAACCGTCAGTAGACACGGTATAGACGTAACTCCAGCTACGCTTATCCTTCCAGTATGCCAAAGCATTGGCAGTACATTCAAGATCACGCTTTGGTAGACGCCATACAATACCAGTACCGACAAACGTCATGTCGGTGAATGAATTATCAAAGTACTGCATTTCACCAGCTTGGTTTGTTAACGGTGCTTGTAATTTGCGAGCATCGAGAGCCAAAATACTCTTTACACGCTTGCCAGAATAGTTTTCGTTAATACCCACAAAGCCGTTATAATCATATTCTTTAGTTGTTTCGCCATCTTTTCTCGCGGTATGAGGATT
Source organism: uncultured Pseudomonadota bacterium (assembly GCA_964429275.1). Lineage (GTDB taxonomy): Bacteria > Babelota > Babeliae > Babelales > JAUPTZ01 > JAUPTZ01. The sequence goes on along the minus strand of CAYSBJ010000001.1, from coordinate 236,263 downwards.
TTCATCACCAGATGCATGACCAGCAGCAACACTAATCTTCATATTTGCTGGCTTCCAATTGTAAGAAGCGTCAGCCACAGCCATCCAGCCTGTATATTTGTTAGTATACGCACGACGATAACGATCTGAAGCATTACGCAATACATAATCTTCAGCTTCCGAGACTAAACTAGTACTCGTAAGACCGGAAGCAACAATGGAACTATTTTCGTTACCACTGTACGCATCAACGGCAGTCTTAATGGTATTAACCACCGGTGCAGTAGACGTATTATGGAACGAGTCAGTCGCAGAACTCAACGCAACTTTGCTGTACGCTGAAATAACATCATGTTCGGCCCCTGGAAAACCGCGAATCAATGTGATCGCATTGCGGTCAATATTGTACACATATTCGGTACCCAGGTTGCGCGCAATTTCAAGACCAAGCTCAAAATTACCCTTCTCATACTCAAGACTAGTACCGACAGTTACCAATTTACTTTGAGAGTCATTTGCGACCTCAATTTGCTGGTCAACTGCATTATTAAACACAACAAAGAGATTCGATTTCAAATCACCAAAACGATCCGAACCATACTTGCTTTTCAAGGTACCAGTGAAAACGTCATTACAGTTGCCAGAACCGGCACGGCCAGCCGCACGTTCGCCGACAATATGTTTCTTTGTGTATGCACTCGTTTGCTTATAATCAGCAGATTTTTCTTCCAAGCGCGCAAAGTAGAATTCATATCCCAGACGATCTTTAATCATTTCACCTGAGAGCAAAATACCGAAAGGCGAGAAGTTTTGGCTGCCACTATAAATACCAAGATAATCCTTAGCCGTGCCATAGCCAGAACCATACGCAATCCCACGGCTCACTTCATATTCAAACAAACCAACTTTTAGAAAGTGGTCTGTCGCGACCTCTTGATCGAACAAGGAGTTCACATACAATTCAGCGCCCGCATGCTTGTACCATGGCACTGTTGCGTTCAAACTTGCACCAGGAACTGGTAAAACCGCATTATTAATTTTCACAGTGGACGGGTTAGTAACCAAGACCTTATCAAACCGGCCAGCTTGATATTGAAGACGTGAACGCAAGAAGAAACGCAATGCCGCTTTGCCGTATTTTTCCTTGCCATATGCAACATTCGTACCCAACTCAACGTTGGCGTTATAAGCCGCAGCACGATCAATGCCACCGGCGCTGTTTAGGGTCGCAGTATTCCAAGAACGAACGTATTCTGTTTTAGCCGATCCATCAAGGCTCATTTCAAGATCACGAGCACCTTTAAATACAAAGGCAGGACCATTAGCTTTAGAATTATCAACCAAAGGCGTTGGTTGGGGAGCTACTTTTGCACACTCAGACTCAATGCGATCTAATTCTGCGTGTAACGCACTCGCTACGTTTTCTGTCGCCGGAGTCTCAGGCATTGCGTTGCTCGCAACACAACAGAGAAAACTGAGTGTAATAAGTTTTGTATTCATACCTATGCTTCCTTTCTTGGCTTGGTAACATTCCGGGTGCATTGTCCACCAAGAACAAAAAAGTGTCAACTCAATATACAACTCTACGTTTAGTGCTATACTCTTGCCTCACCATTTACCCTTGAAAAGATAATGACTCAGCACATTCTTTCACATCTTGACAAAATCTTGCCACAAGAACAATCGTGGAAACTCAAAATACTCAGAGAATGGCATCTCATCCTTGGTCCGCTCTCTCGAAAAGTAGTGCTCCAGCGCGTAGACGACCATGCGGTTGTTTTGGCCGTAGCACACCCCGGCCTTGCTCAGGAACTCCTAATGCTGACCGATCTTATTCGTAGCAAAATCAACGAATCAATTGGCCACGAAGCGATCACAACCATTCATTTTCGGACACTTATCAAGCGCGATCCCCACATCGACCAAAGCGCCAAAAAAGTTATGGCGGCCCCCATCATACAGGACACACGAAAACCACTCTCGGCCGCAGAATCAAAGCATTTAACAACAATTACCAACAAAGAATTGCGTGACGCGCTTGCAGAGTTCTATGCTACCTGCAAGGAGCGCACACGCACATGATGACACACAAACTATCTTTATATGTCTGCCTTACGCTAGCTCTAGGCACAACCCTATACAGCACCATTGCGATTATCGAGCAAGAAATTGATCAATCTGAACATTGTTATTTTTTGGCTCTCAAAGGATCGTACGAGCAGGCAGCCGGAAACAATAGCCAGGCAGCACAAACATACATCCAACTCAAAAAAATACTTCCGCAAGGAGACCATTCTTTTGCGCTTGCCACCCTCAAACTTGCCTTTGATCGGGGCAAATTTGAAGATATTACAAAACATAATCTCGTACTCGATCTTGCCAACCCATATGATAAAGAAATCAGCTTCATCACTGCGCAAGCACATCTCTTCCTTGACCAGACTGATGTTGCGCTCAATCTCCTTAAGCAATTAATCGCACGCTACCCAAACGATGACCGTTTTGATTATTTCACTGTACTTGCCTACATGAAAACCAATAAAAATAACAAAGCACTGAGCCTCATCGACACCATTCTTTCAAAACCAGAACGGAGCAGCAAACAGTACCTCTTCCACTTTTTAAAAGCAAAAATAGCATTTACACAAAATAACCTTGCGACCGCGAAACGAGAATGTAAGACTAGCCTGCAGAAAAACCCTACTAGCGCAAAACCGCTACAACTCCTCGCAATCATTGCAGAAAAAAAAGAAAACTACACCAAAGCACTCTCTTTATATGAAAAGTATCTCAGATTGATGCCAAGTGATATGGAAGTAGCCAATGCGATGGCTGCACTTGCCATCAAAACGGGAAACCATACAAAAGCAGAGGAACTCCTAGCCACTTACCCAAACGCTACACCACGATATTTCCATAATAAAGCACTCGTGCATCTCACTTGCAAGCAATACGAGCTCGCTGCCCAGGCAGTTGAAGAAGCGCTTAAGCGCGACCCTATGAATTTAAAAATACAAGAGCTTAAGAGTATGATCTTGAAATTACTTCCGCTCACATCCAGGCAATAACAAGGAAGCCCTTACCCGACAGGGGTAAGTGTTGCCACTGGCACTGGAATACCTGCCGCTGTGCAATCTGCAATGACCTTAATACGCGCGGCCGCCTCTGTATCAATTCGCTTGCTTACGGCTATATAAGCAGTTATAACCGCTTGCATATTTACACCAGCCGTACTCCTTCCCTGCAATCCAACCCATAACACGGCTTGATTGCTCTTCGCAGAGTTGAGGGTAGTGCTTGCAGCCTGCTGCCGTTTCCACTCACTGATTAAATTCGCTTCCTTTAAGACTGATTGGAAGGCAGAAAGTTTAGTACTGTCACCCCTTGCCGCTCCTTCTGCAGCCAAGAATGCTGCCGCCTTATCAGAGTTTTTTTTTAAATAGCTTTCGCGATCAGTTTGATACTTCCGAGAAAGCCCCACAAAATCCTCCTGAGCATCGGTCACCACATCAACCGATTTTAGATACGCATGGCACGCATTATAAATAGTACGTGATTTTGGAGTCGCCCCCGGCACACCCGCGTCTTGCGTCATTAGAACAGCATCAAGCTGATCGTCGACGACCGTGTGTAGCCTTTTTTGCTCCTTCTGTACTTCTGCCTTTTTGGCCAGAGTGCTGTACCTAACAATAGGATCAACTGAAGAAAAAAAGCTTGCTGGCTTGGCTATAATACCTGGTGCCGCAGATTTGACAGACTCCACGGCTACTGGCGTAGGCGTGAAAGCGTCTACCACAAGTGTCTGGTCAATTAGATTGCCAGTTCGCCCAAGGCAGCCACTCCCTACTAAAAGGGCAAAGAAGCCCAATAATCGAACATTTTTAACCTTCATAACACCCCCTTTTCTGATTTTTGTGCATCTTCTTATGGTAGAAGCTTTTGCCTTGCCGCCTATTTTTGCTATAGTGATTCTATACCTAAGGTTATCGAATCAACAAGCTCAAATGAAAGACTTCCTATGAAACGCCTCAGCTGCGTCGTTTTTATCGTTGTCGCCCTACTGGCCAGTGCTCCCTCAATCTCTGCAATCCCTCTTGCCCAAGGAGAACAAGAAATCGAAAAAACAGAGCAATCGGCTGGTTCATCTGTCGCCAGCTCCTCATCGCAGTGGTCCTTTGATGACTCAGACGATGACGACGTTGATTATCCAGATGAGCCAGAAGAAGAACTCAAGTTTTGGGAGCGCATAGGAAAGCGCTATGAGACAACCAAAATGCTTATAAAAATGGGCTATAACGCAAAAATTCGCCCGTTCATACGCAACCTTGGCGAATATAAAAAAGCTATTTACGGCACTACTGCAAGTATCGCCGCTACCATTGCCTTACTGTATGGCATAAAAAAGATAAAGAGAAAAAACGCTGCCAAAGCTATGGGAAATGCGCAAGCCGGCACTGAATCAAGCTCCGTTCACTCAAGTCCTGCTCAACGATAATCAAATCCATCGTGGCCATGCAATCATCACAAAGTCACCTTTTTTACCTCTATATTGGCGATCTGATGCCAAAAAAGAGAATAGCGGTAGGCGATCAATTAACTCTCATTTCTAAAGAACTTGCCCATCGCCTGAATACCGTATTGCGGCTTCATGCAGGAGAAATAGTACAGCTCTTTTCGGCCGAACAGGTGCTCACCATAGAGTTGGCTTCGTCTGCACGACCAAAGGACACCATCTGTGGCACTGTCACCGCAATCGAAAAAATTGAAAAAGCTACTCATACTATTATTGCCGCAATCGGCCTACTCAAAAAAGAGTCGTTTGAAGAAGCCGTACACCATGCTACCGTAACCGGTGCCACTCATATAGTGCCACTCGTCACCACAAAAAGCAGGAAAGACTGGCTTCACGAGCGAGAATTAGAACGGCTTAAAGGCGTGATCATCGCCGCCTGTGAGCAATCAAAAAACCGTCACATACCAACATTATTTGATCCAAAAATACTGTCTGCTGCGACAACTCTGTGGCCACATGCCTATACCATCGGTTTCGAGGCTCATTGTGGCCGCCCAACCAACATTCTCATTCAAGATCTATCAGCAAAAAAACCGCCTGAGGCAAAGATTTTTATTGGACCAGAAGGTGGATTTACCGCGGAAGAGCTCACATTTCTGGGCGCACACGGAATCCAATTATACGAACTTACCCAGACAGTGCTTCGAAGCCAGGAGGCTGTCTGCGTTGCGGTTGGAATAGTAAGCGCAACACTCCGCTAAGCACCAAAATTCCGCTTAATAGTAGAAAATTGCTCAATACAGCGACCAACTTTTTCCCGCGTTATTTCTGGCCATAAACAATCTAGGAACATCAATTCGCTATACGCTGCTTGGTAAAGTAAAAAATTGCTCAACCGATATGCGCCACCGGTACGAATAATGAGATCAGGAAACGGTACTGGCGCCGTCCATAAATAGGTAGAAAAAAGCTCCGGAGTTATAGCGTCTGCAGAAAGAGTACCTGCAACAACATCGTGCGCGATGCGAGAGGCCGCATCCGCAATTTCTTGCTGGCCACCATAACAAAAAAGAACCTGTACAGTAACGCCAGTTTCACCAGCCGTTGCTGTTTCAAGCTCGCTAACCGCATCAGAAACAGAAGAAGAGAAATAAGAGCGCGCGCCTACAAATCGCACCTTAACACCGTGCTCTAAGAACAGGCTTTTTTTTTCAGTACAAACCCTAACCAGTGCCTTAAAAAAATGTGCTTTAAGTCCTTCGTCCCGCTGCGCTAGGTTCTCAAGTGAGAACGCATACAGTGAAATATATGAAACGCCATGATACTTACAAGCAATCACTGTCTCAAAAATTGCTTTGATTGCCTGGTCATCATACAAGCCATCAGCCGCATATCGCTGAGCCCACCGACGATTACCGTCCATAATAAAAGCAATATGGCGTAACGCCGTCACACCCATTACGCTATGCTCGAAGTGTAAAACTCAGCGAGACGGCGCAGCAATTTCTTACATACACCAATTGCACCAACAACCAACACCATGCCACCAGCCGCAACAACACGCTCAAACGGCACAAGCGGTACAAGGTTTGCCCAGGAAACTGGCGCGCCTAAGAACAAAACAATAAGCGCTCCAATCATATGTGCAGTTAAGCTCGCCACTAAGGCACGAACAAGCACCTGAGAGCGAATAGTTGCTGAAGCAGTATACAGAGCCGGAAGCGCAAGCCAAAACACCGAAAACCATGCGTTGGCATTTAACCCCACACTCGCAATAAATGTTACACTGGACACGAACGGAAGAAAGAGGAGAAAAAATCGAGGGTACGTATGACCATAACGCCAGACTACAGCAGCTGCCATAGTTGGTACGCCAGTGTGGCTCAAAACCACTGAAAATGACATGGCTCCAGTTATACAATACTTAAGTAATAATCGCGCTCCAATAAGAATAGGAGTCAAACCTGGAAGCAATGACCATAGCGGTGTCAACCAAAGCATATAAGAATACAACATAAAAAAACCTCGCATTTACCTACGGATTGTTGGTACAATTTCCCCGAAAAAGGAAATGCAGTATAGCAAATAGGACAGAGACATGAAAAGTACAAAACCCCATCTTGAAGGAATAATCTTCGACATGGACGGTACCATCATCGATACCGAACATGTATGGGAGAGTGCCACCGAAGCGGTGCTCCTTCATTGCGGCATACACAAACATGCCATTACACCAGACAAAACCGTCGTATTCGAAAAAATGGCCGGCATCGGCGTATCGGAAGCAATGGAACTCATTCGAGATAATTTTGAAGTTGCCCATGTCACCAAACAAGAAATGACAAAAGTACTTGTGGAAAGCGCAAAAAAACTTCTCGAAGAAGAAATAAAATTTATTCACGGGTTTGAAGAATTCCACCGTAAACTTCAAGCTGCCGGGATTCCGTCCAGCATCGCCACCAATTGTGACGCCGAAAGCCTTTTACGGATCACAAAGAAAATGAGCTTTAACGAATTTTTTGGCGAATACATCTATTGTGTTGCCGATGTAAATAACAAAGCTAAACCTGACCCAGCACTCTTTCTTCACGCCGCCGAAAAAATAAATGCAAAGCCTGATAAGTGCATAGTTTTTGAAGATTCTTTGCCAGGCTTCCGGGCTGCTGCCGCGGCCCAAATGAAGTGCATTGCCGTCAAAAACAAGAAGAATATCGGCTTTTTCGGAGAACACACGCACGGATATATCGAGTCATACACCGCAGCGGAAGCTGAAGTAATTCGCATCGTAGAGGCTTATCTACGCGAGAAATTAAAAGAAAAGTAAAAAACGATAGCATCACTTCGCCCCCCTCACGTACACTAGTAGCAAGAAATTATCTATACCTGAGGGGGGTTTTATCATGATTATAACGCTACTTTTAACCATATTTTCTGGGTTATCCGACTACTGTCTGGCTACTGATGCGCCACAGCAGCTCACTAAGACTCAATTCCAGCACATGATTGAGAATAACGAGGACGTAACGCCATTCATCAATCTCCTCGCAGCACAAGAAAGCAATGAAGACCTCAAAGACCTGAGAACGATGACCCAAACTCGATTAAACGCACTTGCAATCGACCAAAACAAAGATCTTGACGATGACGAAGAAGAACGCCTTGAAAACAGCCGTCAACGCTACCATTCAGCAATCGCAAACGCAGAGCTGCGAAAGGGCGCAGAAGAGAACGTCGGTGCCCAGCGCGCCCGCGAATTGATGGACGTGGATAAGCAAGACAGCAATTTCAAAAATTTTGTGCGCCGGGAAAAAGGGAAAGTCGGTCTTGGCGCCTATGCACTCGTCGATGGCTTTCTGCAAAGCAATGAGGCAACCAAATTAGCTCGCGGCCTTAAAGGTAAAACACCTCACGAAGTTGCCGAAGGATTTAAAGACATGAGTGTATCAATGGATGGAGTAAACTCAATTGAAACGATTATGCGTTACGTACGGCCAGTAACCAAAGTTGCATACGGGGTAATGCCATTCGCCAACTCTCTATCCCGCAACAAACACATACGCAAGCTGTTTCCAGGCGAAGGGGTTAATGAACATGTCTTCACCCCGCCACAAAATACCACAAACAAAGCTTTAGGTGCCTTAAACTTAGCAGCTCTTGGTTCAAGCCTCATACACAATGCTGCGACCAGGCACAATGGAAAGCTCAATGAACGAGAAGCGTATCTTCTTTCCTACCTGAACCGTCGCTATGGCACACCAACCGACATCACCGAGTATCGAAAAACAATTAAGAAACTTGCAAAAACGCGTTTTATAACCCAAATGCTTGGACAATATGCAGCGCCAATACTTCTCTCGTTACTCATGCCAAACCTCAATAAAAAAGATAGCCAGACGGCATTCTCTCCGGCCATGGCAGTTGCGAACACCGCGGGGGTTATTGATTCACTCCTCACCATGTGGCAGCGTCACAAAACACAAAAATTAATCAAGGACATAAAGAGAATTGCACCCCGAATTGAAGAAGAGCTCGTACGCAACCCGCCAACAGCTCAAGAACGTGAAGCGGATAAAATAGCGGCCGGTAGCTTTAGTATTGATGGCTTTTAATTAAGCCACACGACATGCAACTAGCGCATCTAGCCGTGCTGGCTTGCATTCAGCAACAAGGCATGCAAACTCCTTTAAGGTATGCCCCGTCGTATATACATCGTCAACTAATAACACCCTTTTCCCTTGCAATAAGGCGCAGGCTTGCTGAAAAGACCAATACCATTTCACGCCAAAAGCATGAGCAACGTTCCGTTTGCGTGCAATTCCCGCTAAAGAACGTTGTTTCTTGGTAGCCCGAGTACGCGTGAATGGTTGCACCACCCTGCCCTCAGTCGCCACCGCAATCGATTCAGCCATAACCGCTGCCTGGTTATAGCCGCGAACCAAGTGGCGTGACCAGTGTAGTGGAACCGGAATAATAAAATCATACGATAGCTGCTTCTGTACACAATACAGCGCTGCAAGCCGCCCAAGTTGCCGCGCACTTTGTATGTCACGCCATTCTTTTGCTTGCGCCAGTTGGGCAACTATACCTTGATAGGGGCCTACTGCATAAATAGTAAAAAATGGAATGGTAGCCGTCTTGGTATGAAGTAATGGAACATGTGGCAACGCGGCATAGCAAGGACCACACAGCACTTGATGATGTGATAGCAGTGTTTTACAAGCAACACAAAACGAAGGATACAAAAATTCAGTAAGTTTTTTGTATAAACGCCGTAACACTGCACCGCCCCCAACTTACAGTCAACGCATTAGTTAATGCGCCAACCACCACAAGGCCTGAAGCATTCCATTCGTAAGCAACGCAACCAGAAAAATCTCTCCGCTGCTCAACGTTACGCCACCAGTTGCAGTCTTGTTATCGTATGCATACACGCGTTGCGCTAACACACTCATAAAGAGCCAAGTATGAAACAAGCAAAAACCAAAAATCATAAATTTCATGGTCACGCTTGGCAACCAAGAAAGCGCAATGACTACACCACCAACACGATCAAGCACAACATCTGCCTCACGTTCTTCAGTAATAGTACGACGCACGTACCACGATAATCCAAAGAGAACAAGTAATACCGCGCTCATAGCCATGAATCCGGTGGATGGCGTGAGATTATTTAGCCATGCGAAAAGCCACACCAACGGAATACCGAGAAGCGACGCCCAGACACGTGCTGCTGGCACCAAGCCAACTAATCCAAGAGATACAATAACGTACGCAATATTACTGATTTTTTGTTTCATACAACGCCTCGCCAGCTATTAATAAGAATCCAATGACAATCGCAATGTCAGCCACATTAAATGTTGGCCATGACCACTGCCTATAATACAGTTCTATAAAATCAATTACACCGCCAACTGCCAGACGGTCCACAAAATTCCCAACCGCGCCGCCAATGATTAAACCAAAACCAACGTCAGCCAATGGCGTAAGAGCATAATAACGCCATCCCACAATAAGGAGTGCCACGATGATGGCAATAACACAAGTCAACTCCCAAGAAATCATTCCTGAACTCGAGGAAAAAAGACTAAAACTAATGCCTGTGTTAAAAATCAACGAAAATTTGCATCCGGAAAACAAAACGATATCTTTGTCAACCAGGTTTTGTAATGCATAAATCTTACTCAGCCGATCAACAATAAACGCCCCTACCGTAGTAAGCGCAAATATCCAGTCACATTTTTGTAGTCTCATACTCTCCTCTCTTCAGCTATTCACGCAGCTGGCCGCCATTTGCGGCAAGAACTTCTAACGCTTTGACCCGTATCTGTTCAACTTCTTCTCGCGTTAGTGTGCGCTCTGGATGCGACAACGTGAGGCGAAAGGCAACAGAACGACGATCGATCCATTCTTTTTTTTCAAAGAAGTCGATCAAACGAACTTCCTCGATAAGATCACTGCAGGAACGCAGCTGCGCTTCAAGATCAGCCACATGACTTGTTTTAAGCACCAGTGCACTCACATCAACGGTAGAATGTTGATATTTACGTATTTGGCCCACTGTATACCGCGGTGCGGGATGATTTTGCAATAAAGAACCGTTTAACACAAAGCCGTAGCCGGTGCTTTCTGGCAAGCCACCCATTTTTTGGATCATTACCGGGTTAATACTACCAAGCACCCCAATAACGACTCCTTCATGCAGAACAAGTGCTGCTGGCGATTGACCAAGCCACTGAAATTCTGGCATTAACGGTGCAACACGCCAGGAAATTTTAATCCCGGCAAGACGACAAATTTCTATAACTGTGTGCTTCAGTTGATAGAAATCAAACGACCCTCGTTTGTCATACCAAACCCCGGCAAGTTCTTTTCGCTCAGACCCATTGCCAGTCGGCCACACGGTGCCCCATTCAAAAAAAGCACACTGATCGATATCAGCCATATTATCCATCACATTGCCCAACAAATGCGGAATGAGTGACGAGACCAATGCTGATGCATCTTGTGAAACCGGGTTTCTCAGAATTAAACGCTCTGGCTCTTCCCAGCCAAGTTGCGTAAGCAGCTGCTGATTATAGAATGCATAATTACGCTGTTCTTGCATCTGTGCACCATATGCCAAATAATTTTTGATAGCGCGCTCCCGCATCACCGGTTGTAAATTTGAGGCGCGCTGCAACACCGCCGGCATGCACGGAATAATATTATTAAAGCCATACAGGCGGGCTACTTCTTCCACAATGTCATGCGGGCCAGAAATGTCCTTCGTCGCGCGATATGACGGCACCTCCACGGTATATACCGTATCATCACCAACCGTGGCATGCGTTGTTGGAATATCAATGCTGGTAAGTAGATCAACGATGTTTGTTGGTGAAAGTTCAGCACCAATACGATTAACAATATAGCGATGTGAAACGGACAACGTGAGTGCTGGCCGTGGTGACGCCAACAACACAATCGGATTTGTTATAGCACTCTCCACAACTCCCCAGGTGCGGGCAAGCGATACGCAACGTTCCAGTACCGGCACAATTTGCATTGGATCAAGTGTCTTCTCAAATCGCTGCGAGCTCTCGCTGCGCAATTTATGGCGCGTGGCGCTGCGGCGAATTGTTGACGCATGAAAACAAGCGGCTTCAAGGATGAGCGATGTGGTTGCTGGTAATACGGAGTCACTTTTGCCCCCCATAATGCCGGCAAGCCCCACAATTTTTTCAGCATCGGTCACTACCAAATCTTGTGCATCAAGACTGATGTTGCTGTCATCCAACAATAACAACTTTTCACCCGCCTCAGCAAAACGAACATTAATAGTGTGTTCACTCATGCGCTCTGCATCATACGCATGCATCGGATGACCCCAGTCAGCCATCGCATAATTTGTCATATCAATAACGGCACTTCGCGGACGGTAACCAATGTTAATTAATCGGCTAGTCGCGCGTACATCACAAGCTGTTTGCACAATGCTATCTACACGGAGCCCTGCCACGCCAGAACAAGCAGCTGATGCTTCATTACGCACGACAACCGACGAGTGCGATTGCGCAACCGAAATCTTTTCACAAAATTGTGTTGCATCAATAAGGCTCGTATCAAACAATGCAGCAACTTCACGCGCAAAACCACGGTGCCCCCACATATCGGGACGATGAGTCAGTGACTTGTTATCAACATCCAAAATAATGTCTTCTGCTTCCCACTGAGAACGCCAGCCACCAGCAAGATCAGCCTGCGCAATATGGAGAGCCGGAATCAACCCGTCTTTGTCCAGTCCAACGGCATTTAATGCCACCCAGCGGTAGCCAGAGCCATCCGTAACCACCAAATAGGCTGCAAGCGGATCATGACATTGAGCCACATCGCTGCGGAAAGGCAAAGAAGCGGTAGCGCCTGACGCAAACTGTACGGTAACTTTCTGCGCATCTGCCGCCGCAACTCGCACTGCTTCAAATGATGCCATCGGCACTGATAAATGCTCAACATGCTCTATTTCTGCCACTTTTGCATTGAACCGAGCTGTAAGCTGGTCAATACTAACTGCCTGCCATGGCAAGCCAACAATATGATCACACAACCATCGGAGTGAAATTTTCATGAAAAAATCCTTTATAACCCAGAAAACCGTCAGAACGAGCGGCGATTGTACCATGTTTTTTGCCACAACAATACGATTGTATTTACTCTCCCCATCTGCGATTGCGATATTTATAAAAGAATAAACTGTTAAAAGGATTAGTTTGGCTTATATCTATAGTCAAATAAGTCCGAAATAAGTAGACAGCGGTAGCTGTCATTGCGAGGAACAAAGCAATCCAGCTAAGTACATCTTGGATTGCCGCGCTCCGCTCGCAATGACCTGCAGGCCACCAGAAAGAACGAGGTTATCATGCTATTAATTCTATTACTTTTCATCCCGCTCCTTAGTCATTCAGTCACTGCCGAGCCGTTCACACAATTCGGCCCAATCAACCGCACCCCCGACGAGGCCATTGCTGGTTTCAGCGCAAAAAACCTAGAGCAGTTTACAGACAGAGCCCCTGTTCTTTTCGCTCAATTTATGGCCAGCATCAGCAGCCAATTTGACAAAACAAGCCAATATCATACCGATATCGCCTCCGCTCAGTTTTACTTTAACGACCTCTACGCAAACGGCTCTCTTGAAACCAAAAAAAGCCTCACGGCCATGACCACAAAGCTGGGCAAGCTCATGGAGAAAGAATACTGGTCAACGGAGAAAAAAGCCCTCTTAATACACGCTTTTTTACAAAGCGCTTTTAGCGAACTTATGAAAACACTTCATAGCAAACAAGACAAAGAGAAAGCACAAAAATTATCTCGTCATCTCATCATAAGCCTGACACCAACACTCTTAGGGGTCAGTGATAAATTGAGGCGTCTGCCATGGAAACGTATCGTTGCTCTATCGGCACTAGCCGGTGGCGGCTTGTATGCGTATAAAAATAATCTGTGGCAGCATTTTAAAAATAACACTGCCAACACCTTTAAAATCCTTGCTCACGTAAATGATAGCGTCGCAGAAAACCAACGAATAAAAGATGCGTTTAACGAAACAATCGAGCGCGATCCAAACGGCAAACTAAAAATACGGTATAGCCACACCACTGGCCGACCAGAATATTTGGTAAAAGAATCGTATCGCACCAACCCAGATAAAAAAGTAGAACAATGGGTCTCTACCCCTGAGGGTTTTGGCGACCGGGCCCTCCGCCTGGGTGAAGAACTCAAACCACTTGTTAGCCGCGTCGTGGACAACATGAGTGAAAGCGCCAATCAACAACGGGCCTGGTTTATTGCCCACAGAATTCCAACAGAAAACCCCCATGAACACTTTAAAAAAGTAGAGGTTGAACCGGGAATATATGAAATGCGTTACGTCTCCAGCGTAACGGTACCACCAGCAAAAGTCCCTACCACCGGCGACGCACTCAAAGCATTTATGATTCACCACAAACTTTGGAGAAACGAGAGAACTGGACACCTACATCCAACTTTCTTGCCACCACGAAACCTCATGGAACAAACGGTCACCGCTGCTACCGGCTTAGTGAATGCTCTCCAGGATAAGACCATTAAAGGCTTCCTCGGCACCCTTGATAGTGAACTGAAGCGCAACAGGAATGATGCCCTGAACTGGCTCAAGAGCGAAGGTTTGGTCGCCCAAGATGCCACCGATCCAACTGCCCTCCTGCCCGGCGTTAGTGTTCACTGGAATACCAAAGATAATCGCATTTATTATCTCAAGAGGGATGTTACAACGGGTGCCGCGGAAATAGATCCTGCCTACCCGCCGGCTTCCGTCATCGACAAGCTGTTTCTTGGCATCAGCAGCATCACCGCACCAGGGTCTGCTAGCGAGGAGCTCTTACAAACCATTGCAAGTACACTGGCAAATGGCCAACGAGACCTGCGCCAATGGCTGTATAACGAAGGGCTCTCAGTCAGCAAAGAAGACGCAACACTCAAGCCGGGCGTTGGCTATTATTCGGATGAAAACCATATGGAATACTACTTGCGAGATAAGAACGAGGCATGGGAAACCATGATAGAATGCCCTGTGCTACTGCCAGATGGGACTCAGAAGATGGTTGATGGGCAACCGGTCTTCAAAGCAAAGAAAAACCAGGTGTATCCGCCGCTTTCGGGAGCTTCGCATTTGTTCACGACGTTGAGTAAGATAAGTCGTGAGGGGGGAATTCCGCTGGAGCAGCTGGCAACCTTGGTAACTAAAGAGCTTGAAGGTATTAAAAGTGAACTTCAAGATGTTAAGAATTGGGGAGACGAGAAGTTAGGACAAGTTGCCGACACTATCCACAGTACAAGCAGATTCCTAAAAACTAACTCAACTGCGGTCCTTACTAAAATCAAAAATTATCGCTTAGCGACTCTCCAAAAAGAAGTTAATAAACTTCGTGCTACACACTTAACAGAGCCAAAAGAGATAGCTCAGCGCAGCATTATTCTCAAAAAATGCGCAAGCATAGATATGTTAAAAACAGACCAGGTACAAGATTTAATAAAACAAATAAGGGAAATACTTGACCCTATCGAACATCAGGAAACTGCCAGAGCAATAGCAACACAATCGTAGGAGCAAGGATCTGCTCCCTGCTCCTGCAACCCCCTCTCACTTCATGCTTTCCATAACCGGAGGCTTGCCGCCAGGTAGCACCGCATATTTGTCGCCAACAAGGTATTGCTTTCTCTTGTCTCGACAACAACAGCAATGATGTTCACAGCAGACACGCTGACATCCGTCGCATTCCCACTCACGACCATTGGCCCCGCCACAACACATATTTGCACAATGGATCAGAATAAAACATGACCAACAGCAGCTCATACACAGAAAAGCACGGCACCTCTCACAAGGCGACGAATCACATCCGCACATGTCCTGTATACTATCGGAGCAAGATTCTGCAATAGAAATCCCACAGCAGCCCGGAATGCAAGTTGCAAAGCACCAACAATAAGTCCCCTCACAAAAATCCATACACTCCTTGCAACCTTGCACTTGGCTATACGCAACATCTCTGTAGCGAAAGCTCTTCCGATGCTCATCCGCCCCCAGCACTGGCGTAGCCCATACTATCCCTACGACCAACAACCCACACAATGCTTTCTTAAGAATTTGCATATCAACCTCCTGAAAATTAATTCTGGGGCAAGGGTCTCAAAATAGAGGGGGAAAGACAAGGGACCGAGGGCGCTCGTTCCAAAACAAATAATAGCTGCTACGCACGTCCAGGACTACCCCTCCCGCTCAAACATGCGTTTTTTGCTATGCAAAAAGCCGAACTCGCTCCTTGGGGCAGCCTGGCCCGCTGCTCTCGCAGATACAAAACTAGATCTTGCTCCCCGCCCACTCTAATCCCTTTAACCCCCAAAAAAGGCCCTCGGCCGGGGCAATTCGCCATTTTCTCAATTTTTTACTACACTAACCAAGATAAGTCACCAATCGCCCGCACCGCCTCCCTGCAAAAGCAGAGGCCAGCGTAACCGCGGCAAAACGTTCAAAGTATTGACCAAAAGCCCTTAGGCGAACAGATTAGGGCGCCGAAACTTCGATAGCTTA
The DNA here is from genome assembly GCA_964429275.1 of uncultured Pseudomonadota bacterium. GTDB lineage: Bacteria > Babelota > Babeliae > Babelales > JAUPTZ01 > JAUPTZ01. The sequence continues at coordinate 220,166 of CAYSBJ010000001.1, read as the reverse complement.
TAACACTTAGAAACAAGGAATTATCACCCGGCATGAAGAGATTATTTGCATCCCTTACCCTCCTAACATGCCTACCCCTGATCGCTGACGGCAACCTGCCGCCGGCCGCTGACCAGGTGCTCTACAGCACACAAGAGTCAGCACTCGGAGAAGCACTCTCAACACCAGTGAAAAGCTTTATGGGGCTCATGAGCAGCACCCGCAATGCAACACCGCAATCATCGGCGGCTAAAGCAAAAGCGGTACGCCTTTTCACCGAAATGTATAAGGATGGCTCGCCGGAAATCCAAGGACTTCTGGCTCATATGGCTAAAGAACTCGACCATGTACTGAAGAATCGCCCATTTCTGCTGCCTGGCAACAAGGAACGCCTTATATTAATGATCCTGCGATTTTCCGAAGAACGGTTGCAAGGCGCCCTCAAAAATCAATCGGCAATCACAACGCACCCCGGCGAACTCTCTGAGGCCATCTACACCGCCTTAAATCCGACGTTTGGCGACTTCTGGCGCAAAGTATTCGCCGTTGTTGGTGTTGGCGCGGGTATTGGCCTAATCTATTATGTTTATAGAAAATTTAATCAGCCAAACACCCTCTCAAAAGCTATGGACCTAGTAACAGTACTGAATAAACCATACGACCCGCAGGATAAAAACACCTTGACTTTCTTGGTCTACGAAATAAGCGAAGCGCTCCGCAAAGAAAGAACGAATCCGGGCAGCAACAAAGAGCCGGGCCTACTCAAGCTATTAGCTGAAATCTTTACCCACCTAAAAAACACTGATGACAAGCTATTCCGTGAGGTGGCGGGAATGCTGCCGCCACTCTTAAATCCTAGCGAAAATCAAAAGAAATGATGCGTTCCAGGCCGTTTTTGACTGTCTCGCTAATTCTTTTTCCCGTCGCATACTCACAACCACTGGTGGGAACATCCAAAGACTTCATCGACTTCATAAGCCACGTTAGAACAACTAACGATGCTGCAGCAGAAGCAAAAGCAAAAGCACTGCGCCTTTTCAATGAAATGTATGAAGAAGGTGATGAATCAGTTACGCGAATTTTAACGACGATGACAACTGATTTACGGCAAACCCTAGATCGCCAGCTTCTTTTGCCGAGCACAAAAGAAAACCTTTTTCATCTTATACTCAGTACTACTCGCGAACGGCTTCATGCAGCCCTTGCTACACGGCAAAACAGTATTAACGGGCCTGATGAGCTCGTAACCGCCCTCCGTACAATGATGCAAGGCACGTTTTGGCGTTTTTGGCGCAACGTTGGCATCGGGGTGAGCATTGGGGCAAGCCTATTCCTTGTACGTCATCTCTATAAAAAATTCACTAAAGTAGATGATAAAGCAAAAGATATCACTGACACGCTTGCTGCTATTAACAAAGATTTTGACGCGAACGATCCCCGTTTACTTACAAAGATTTGTCGTGGGATTGCAGTAGCACTCCGCAAGGACAGACTCAGCGAGCCAAACAAGCCGCCGAGTGATGAAAAAATCCTAGTACTACGCATCAAAGAAGTAATCGAACTGGATAAAAAAAATGGCACTCATAGATTCAATGAGATGATACGACTCATCGCTCATCCACAAGCCATAAAAGCTGAAGATGAGAAGCCAATTAAAGCAAGCCTTGGTACCGTATGGGCAAACCGAAACAACATACCTCGAGTTATTGGCACCCTATGGGATGCTGCGTACCATAAATACACAAGTACCGAGGCAATTGCCTTTGAAAAATCACTTATACGTACACTTTCAAGCGAACGCCTATACGAAGCTCTACAACACGAACCAACTCGTAGGTTCTTGGCAATTCTAATACGCCAAAGCATAGAAAAAATAAAAAAGGACCGACAAGCTAACGCCTCGTAGTCTTCCTTTGCTATTCCATATGCTGCTGCTCGCCCCACGATGTCGCACGTAACCGCGCTGCAAACGCTTCTTCCATACGAGCAAATAAGCCAGCATCTCCTTGCGCTAAAACCCGAAGCGCAGCCAAAACACTACCCGAAGAACTGACATAGGCCATGTAGGCAGCGTTCATCAATTTTAGGTACCCTGCTTGTTCCGCAGTAAACCTGCCTGCAGTAACTGCAGCATCTATCTCGAGGTTCAGGCAATGAGTGATTAAATGTTCTTCAACCAGCCAATTCATCTCAAATGCAATAGCATAACTCCATGCGATGCGCCTTGCTCGGGGCAATAACTCAGGCGAAAAGCAAACAGGCATATTTACGGAAAAAACATCAGAAATAAAACGACCTATCCGCATCTTGGTAAAATTATTCATCAATTCAATCCAAAAAATGACAAGCACATCCATAGCGTATGCACGATCCACCTGCGAAGTTAAAGTATCAAACTTAATACGAACCCACCTGTCTTCATCGTCATCCACAAAGTCAACCGACCGCGCAACACCCTCCATCCTTTCGTGCGATCGACAGAAAAAAGAGCAGCCTGCAGAATAACGACTGTCGGCGCCACCGCTATCTGCAGCAATTGAAGAACCGCAACAGGATTTAGCTGGTGCAGCACAACTCAGAATTCTGCAGACGGTCGTGGCAGGTTTAATACAATCAACCGGAAAATCAACTGCCAATAATTCGAATGATTCAAAGGTAGCAATAACTATTAACATCTTGCTAAGCAGTGATTTACTTAGAACCATATACCACCTATTCATACATATTAAATTCAGAGGCAAGGAAAGCTACATTTCCTCTGGCACTTCTTCCTCGGGAATAGAACCGAGCTGAGGCAGAATAAGACAACCTGGCCCCGGCTTAATAATGATTTCATTTGAAGAAGTTCTCTCAAGCACAACATCTCCAAGGCCCATCCCGTATTGCCTACAATCGTACACTTTTTTCGAAAGCCCGTTCATTACGCCAGATAAGCATCGCTTGTCCTGATCAGTGGAACAGGAAATAGCACCTGCCTTTCTTCGTACATTTGCAATAGCATTGAACGCGCGTTGCTCAAAACCTTCTACAGACTCAAACACTATCAACCCGTCTTCGTTACAACGAAAAATAGCAGAGTAACCCGGACCTTCTTGCGCTTGCCTTGGGAGCTCAAAGACTCTGTACGTAGTAGTAGCCGAAAGACGAATAATCTCACGTCCTATTCTTTCCGAGCGGGCCTCCCCTACTAAATCGTCAAAAGACGTTCCTTTATATCGAAACTCATATGTCTTTCCTAATTTAATAATGAAGCAACGCGTTTTAGCATCGAGCAACTCGCTTGGATCAAGAGGAACACTCTGCATGGACGAAACCCCAGCAAGAAGTTCGCCAGCCCTCTCTGCTTGAGTACTATCGATCTCATCTTGAAATGCGAACAAAGATAATTCATTCTCTGCACCACTGGCAGAGTCAGCTCCCACAGCTTTTTTAAGGGCACGGATTACTCGTGCACAACAGCCCTCGCTAGCTTCTGCAGGCGCTGCCGGCACACAAATAACTAACGTAAAAACACACGATAAAAGAGCAATCCTTTGCAACCAAACCATAATGCATCATCACTTTCAAAATAATATGCAGAAAAAGGGGAATGGTAGTGTGGCAAGATTCATGCTCGCCATGCAAGGAACTGCTAGCGAAGCTTCTTGAGCTCCTCACGCAGCTCAATTGCTCGCTCAAAATCTCCTTCGGCTGCTGCCGCCTGCATCTGCGCCGTCAATGATTCCACGTATTTTTCAAATTCTGCGGTGCCCTTCTTCGGTGCCCGCACATCGCGCTTTGGCTTTTTATTCCGATTGGACGCAGCAGCAATATTTTCCTGAATGCCAGACAAGCTTTCTGTAATCTCACGATGAACTGTGTATGGCACAATGCCATGCGCGGCGTTATAAATCTCCTGTAACCCACGCCGACGACTCGTCTCATCTATAGCGGCTTTCATTGATTTTGTCATTTTGTCTGCATACAGCACCACAACGCTGTTGATGTTCCGAGCAGCGCGTCCAATGGTCTGCATCAAAGAGCGTTCATCGCGCAAAAATCCTTCAATGTCAGCATCCATGATAGCGACTAAAGCTACTTCAGGAAGATCAAGTCCTTCCCGCAGTAAGTTAATTCCCACCAGGCAGTCAAAGACGCCTTGGCGCAGCTTCAAAAGAAGCGCCGCCCGTTCTGGGGTCTTAATCTCACTATGCAAGTAGCAGACCTTTATCCCTTTCTGCTCCAAGTAATCGGCCATTTCTTCTGCCATCTTTTTTGTCAACACCGTCACCAATGTACGATAGCCTGCTGCTGTGACCTCATAAATACGCTCAATTACGTTATCAAGCTGTCCTTCGCGTGGCATAACCACAATCTCTGGATCCAAAATACCAGTCGGTCGCACGACCTGCTCTACGACCGCATGCCCTTCTTGCTGACTACGCTCAAGTTCATACTTACCCGGCGTTGCAGAGACAAAAATTACGTCATTAAAAAACTGCTCTATTTCTGAAAACTGCAGCGGCCGATTGTCGTAGGCAGACGGCAATCGAAAGCCATACTCAATCAATGCCGTCTTACGAGAGCGATCACCGTTGTACATAGCCCCTAGCTGAGGAATGGCAATATGCGACTCATCAAGCACCAGCAAAAAGTCTTTATCAAAGAAATCGAGAAGACAATATGGTTTTTCCCCGGCTCCCCGGCCTTCAAAATAGCGCGAGTAATTCTCAATCCCAGAACAATACCCGGTATTACGCAACATGGTAATATCATGTCCCACTCGCGTGCGTAAACGCTCTTTATACAGCGGATTTTCTTGCGCCTCGAGAGCAAGTTTGAGATCTTTTTGTATCTCTACAATTGCTTTTTCTCGTTGTGCCTCGGTAGTTACAAAATGCTTTGCAGGGAAAATAATAATATTATCCACCACCCGTAATACACGGTGGTTTATGCGGTCAATAAATTCAATGCGCTCAACAATATCCCCAAATAGCTCAATACGAACATTATCGTGCATATACGGCAGCCAGAGAACAATCAGATTGCCCAGAACCTGGAAGTTACCACTCGCTCGTTCCATGTCATTACGCTGGTACTGAATAGCAATCAAATCGGCAATCAAAGCATTGCGTGAGTACTTGTCCCCTACCTTTATCCGCATGGTAAGCGATCGGTAATCGGCTGGATTTCCCAAAGAATAAATAGCAGAAACCGAGGCTACCACAATCACGTCACGACGATTCACCAACGACGCTGTTGCTTCAACACGCAGGCGCTCAATTTCGCTGTTAATCTTGGTTTCTTTAGGAATATAAATATCTTGTGCTGGCAAATATGACTCCGGTTGATAATAATCATAGTAGCTCACAAAATAACACACTTTATTTTCAGGGAAAAAACGGGAAAACTCTTCATACAGCTGCGCCGCCAACGTTTTGTTTGGCGAAAGCACAAGGACTTGTCGATTCTGAGATTCAATAATATTTGCCAGCGTAAAAGTCTTTCCGGAACCAGTCACCCCCAAAAGAGTAGATGCACCGGGCCGCTGCGCTTTAAGTTCAGCAATGGCCTCTGGCTGGCTGCCGGCCGGTTTATACGGGGAAACGAGTTTAAACTTCTTATCTTCGACCATCCGCACACCTCAAACATTATGGAGTAAGAGCAAGAAGATAGCATGATACCAGCGATTTTAAAATAGTTCCTTGCCTGGCAAACGCCCCATTGTTAGACTAGCTGCAATCCTCCATATTCCCTTAACGCAAAGAGTTGCTATGAAATCTACGACCACCAAAAAAAACCCTGTCATGGAGCCGCTACCGCTCTCTGCTATAATCATAAGTACTGCAGCAATGCTCGGCATGGGCCTTTACACAATCCCGTACCTTATCAACCCGCCCGCCCCGCAAACGGTCACCCGCACTCGTTATCAGTGCGAAAAGTGCGGAAAAGCAAACGTCTTTAACAATCCAATACTACACCGCGCCCGCGCCGACGTAGACAATAGCAGCAACTTCCAGCCAGTTATAACCAGCATCTATCAAGGGCGCTATCGCCACTGTCTTGAAACCAAACGCCTTATTTTACGAGAAGCAACACTCAACGACTTGCCTGCTCTGGCAAAATATTTTGATAAAATTGAGACTTCTGCCTCCTCAAGCTGGGTAGCGGGAAGTGGGACCGAGCAAGCCCGCAAAGAACTTCTCAAACTTATTGAATCGTATCGTAAAGGAGAAACAGCTCACTGGGCAATCTGCGAAAAAAAGAACAATACCATCATAGGTCTTGGCGGCTATGTACATTATGTTCCAGCCGACCACCGCGCCACTATAGGCTGGTGGATTGACAGCGATTACTGGGGGCATGGCTATGCCACTGAAGTTGGCCGCGCATGCATTGAATATGGAATGAAGTATCTCCATCTCAATCGCATCGATGCAGTTGTGCGCGTAGACAACATCGCCTCACGCAAAGTGTTGGAAAAAATCGGCATGAACTATGCATGCTGCTACCGTCAATACTGGCAAGTGAAAGACGAGCTCTTAAGCCACTATGAATACGTTGTCCTCAAGAAAAATATCGAAGCTCAGCTTCAAAAAAGTAAGGTATAACTATGAATAAACATTTCGCCACTATTGTTGTCGTCGCTAATTGCGCTCTTATAATTGGCTTTCTCAGCATTGACGGCCTCTTGCCACCAGCGCCAGAAACGATTGAAGAAATAATCGAAGAGCGCAAAGTTGATGCCTACCGCTGCCGTAATTGTACAAACGCAGTCGATCTCTCTCCGGGTGCCGAAAAACTAGATGAAAAGATTGATGACAACGCAAAAAACGTAAAATTCGTCATAACCCACATCGATCCAAACCCAGAAGAAGGAACAGTAATCTGGTTTGAAACCGATCGGCTCCTCTTCCGTAATATCAAGATGAGCGATGTTGATGATATGTATGCCTACGCCCATAAACCAGAAGTGGCCGCACGCCACACCTGGTCAGCACATACATCAAAAGCAGAAACAATAGACCTTATTAGAAACTGGCTTGATCGCTACCAAAGAAAACTTATAACGCCGTGGGGAATAGAGGAGAAAGCAACAGGACGCTTTATCGGTACCGCCGGCATCACGCAATACAACGACATTGAACCACGCTGTGTTTTTAGTTATACCATTAGTGACAGCGCATGGGGTAAGGGATACGAACTAGAAGTTGCGCGTGCATGGGTCGAATTCAGTCTCATGCTTATGGGCTCAAAACGCACCGCAGCGCTTGCCCGTTGCGATGACCGTGCCGCACAAGAAGTACTTGAGCAAGCAGGCCTAAGCCGTGAAGGTATTGAACCTGACTTTAAGCGTGTAAACGGCGAATACATTTCACTCTACCATTATGCATTACTGAGAAAAGAAGTTAATCCAAAGCTTTTTTCTCAATCAAAAGCAAAAATTTAACCGAGTTTTAGTTGAGTAGCCAGGGTTGTAAACCAACCCTCAAGCTTTTGTCCATCAGCGGCCGGAAATCGTGCCAAGACGTAATCGGCTACATCACGACTCTCTACCGGTCGATCAATACCAAGGCGCAAGCGCCAAAATTCCTCACCACAGCGAGAAATAAGCGAGCGAAGACCGTTATGCCCGCGAGCGCTACCACCGAGGCGAACCTGATGCGTCCCAAACTTCTTTTCAAGTTCGTCATGCACCACCAGCACCTGTGCTGGTTTAATGCCTTTTTTAGCAATCATCGGCCACACATCGCCGGAGCTATTCATAAAGGTCTGCGGCTTAATAAGCAACAATTCTTTACCATTTAACTGAATACTGGCCACCTGGGCACTGCCAACGGTACGCCAATGTGCGTAATGAATTTTGGCGAGATGATCAAGAAACTCAAAACCAATATTGTGGCGGGTTAGATGAAATTTGGGCCCGGGATTACCGAGCCCAATAATTACGCTAATATCATCAACCGCAAAGGGGACTGTCGTCACCATTAGGCAACTACCGCCGCTTCTGGCGCCATTGAAATCACAGATGAAGCTGCTTCAGGAGTTGTCTTTTGTGCTGCAGCAATACGTGCTTCGTACTCTTGATCAAGACGAGCAAGAACGACATCGGTCTTATTTATTTCTTTGGTCAAATACAGTAACTCAGAAACGTTACCAACCGCTCCCCAATTTTCTTCTTGAGCCACAACTTGTGCCATCATTACATTTCGCTCATCAAGCTCTTTTTGCTTGAACTCAGCCTCATCTCTGAAACCTGCTGTTTCTTGCTCGAGCTGCCATTGAACTTGTTTGCTTTCTTTTTCAAGCGCTTTAAACTCTTTTTGTTGCGCTGCTGGGCTAAGCAAACGAGCCTTCTTTTGAAATTCTTGTTCTTTTCTTTGAATTTCAGCCACTCGCGCTTGCTGCTTTGCTTGAAGTTGACGCGCATCTTCTGCGATCTCTTTTTGTAACGCTCTACCTTCTTTAGATTGTAAAAGTTGTCCACGATCAATGGCGACAAACTCTAACCGTGCAAGCACCGCAGCGCTTGATAATTGAGCAAGTAATGCAAGCATGACTATTTTTTTAGTGATGTTCATAACAGTTCCTTTCAAAAAAAAGAGTGTAATGACCGGCAGCCTAGCGAAAGATCAGTGGACATGCAATTCTTTTGTTCGTCCTTGCAACCTCTCAGAGCCGCGTTTATACTCCTGCCCTCTTTATAGAACAGTGCGATTTTATTCTTAGAGGTTTTAGCACGCGTGACCACGCGCCATTGCGAGCATAGCGCGGAAATCCAGAAGTAAATTTTTCATAATCTGACTGGATTGCTTTGTCTCTATGTTCCTCGCACTGACGGCTATCGCCGCCTATAGATATTTACCAATGTTCACGGGACACACAACAAAATTAGAAAGATTTCACCTGATGACTACTTCAACGCGCGCGCTTGGGTTTTGGCCTGTTTTTGCGCTGGTCACCGGCAGCCAAATCGGCTCTGGTGTCTTTATGCTTCCCTCTCTGCTTGCACCCTATGGCCCCTATGCTCTTGCCGGCTGGCTTTTTTCTGGCCTTGGCGCCATTATGCTCGCACTCGTTTTTGCACGACTGTGTGAGGCTTTTCCCGAAACCGGTGGGCCGCATATCTATGTTGAAAAAGCATTCGGCAGAACTGCCTCCTTTTTCGTTGGTTGGACGTATTGGATTGTTTCCTGGGTGAGCACTACGGTCGTATGCGCTGCCTGTGTTGGGTATGTACTCCCGCTCTTGAACATCACACATCCACTGGCAATATTTGCACTCCAGGCCTCGCTGACCATCCTCGTAACTGCCCTGAACCTACGGTCGGCACAATCAATTGGCACCATTGAGTCGTTTTTGACACTCCTCAAGTTCATACCATTAATCGTCATTCCAGGACTCATTATTTCCCGGTTCTCCCTGCAAAACATCGTTCTTTCCCCAGCAATTGCCGCGCTACCAACCGGCGAGATCATCAGTCAGGTAACATTACTTACCCTCTGGTGCTTTATTGGGCTTGAAGCGGCAACGACACCAGCCGGCATGGTTAAAAACCCTCAGCGGACCATCCCCTTGGCAATTGTAACCGGTACTGCAGCCACCGCAGCCCTCTATGTTTTCAATAGCCTGAGCGTTATGGGCGCATTACCGTCCGGCCAGCTTGCCGGCAGCATTACGCCGTATGTAGACGCGGTACAGGCGATCTTTGGTGGCAACTGGTACTTAGTCATTTCGGTTATTTCCGCACTCGTCTGCCTCAGTACTATTAATGCATGGACACTGACCAGCAGCCAAATCGCCCTTGGTTTAGCACAAAAAGACTTACTACCGGCCGCTTTCAAAAGGCAAAGCGCCAACGGAGCTCCTCTCTGGGCACTTGCCGTCAGCTGCTTTGGCACCCTCCCGATCCTGGGATTGCTGAGTTCTCATTCATTAGCGCAGCAAGTCACGACCGTTATTGATTATTCGGTGACCGCCTTCCTCTTTGTGTACCTTTCCTGTTGCGCTGCTTTTTTTCATCTTTTATACAAAAAAAAGAGCGGTTTTGACTTATCCTGGGTCATTGGAATTGGGGCAACCGGATTCTGCTGTTGGGTGATTGCCAACACCAGCTTAAACACCGTCCTAATCGCAACACTGTTCACCTTGAGTGGTTTGCCAATGTATCTGTATCATAGAAAATCATAAGGGGTATTTTGCCCTTTTCATCAGCACTTTCTTGCTTTTTAAACTCAATATGATTTACAATCTGAATGTACAATACGGCAGGGGAAATGGAGACCAATGCGTATAAAACCGAAGAAACTATCGTACTTTCGACAAGCACTCCGCATATGCGGCATCATACTTTTGGTGCCCATGGTAGCGTGGGTTGCCGAATTTGCGTATAACAACTATGTGGCGCCGTATAACCGGCAAAGTACCGCACAATACATGATCTTGAGTAATCACGGTCATGAGGGCTATGATTACAGCCAGCTCAATGCGTTGCTTCGCAAGATGCGCCGCATTGAGTCACAATATAATCAGAGCGCGAATTTAAATAATCCGGCGTTTCACCATCGCATCAATCAGACGCTGGAAGGGTTGGAGGAAGAAAATCGCTCATTCATTACCTACTACTACAGCATCCTTGATCTGTACACACAGGCCAATATGCCCATCAAGCTGCGCCGTCGACTGCACTATTACCGCACCATAATTCGCCATTCAATTGGCTTTTTGCGGCAGTTACAGCAAGAGCTAGGAATTACAGAAGAAAGTACTCTTGAACCGCAACACGCCACCAACAAAATATAAAGGTCCACACTCTCTTTCATGGTAACAAGCTTTTTTACTTGTAGCGCTTGCTACACTCAAATGATCAACCCCGCGATCCGTCGGTGGGAGACTCCATTGGCACAGCACACACCCGAGCGCGCTGCAAAAGCGCCTCAAGGCCGCCATCTTTCCCGGCCCATCCCCAGACATACCACTTGACATACCACAGGTAGCTCGGCGCCGCAGGTGCACCAGGCCACTCCGACTTTACCTTCGCTAACAACTCTTCACCATCACTACTAAAAATACTAAGGGTGTAACAAGAAGGACCACCAACAACTGCGACATGCGGCTGCGAAAGACATGCAAAAAAAGGAGGAGCCTCGAAGTGGCCTTCCTCCGCTACGAGCATCATAAAAACCTCTAAGACATCGTCCGGATAGCGCTGGAGAAAGCCCCGCAGGGCCCCCATGCGCCACTGCTCGAGTCTTCGCCCCAGGCTCTCCTCACTCTCGCCGTTCAGCGGCCATGCCCAGAACTCAGAGCATCCACCTCCACGCACCTCGAGGGAAACATTATACTCTAGGGGAACAGGGCCGCCCTCTTTCCTCATCTCCCTCTCTACGGAAGGAGGAGCTCCACCTACAAACCACTTCCCGCTATTACCCATCCTAGCCGGGTACTCGATACCCCCCAAGCGCACCAATTGACCCCTCCCGGGCAATCTATCCATCAACTGGGGAAGCCAGACTTCCTCGGCAACCGCAGCTGCCCACGCCGGGGCCCTGTCACTAGACAACAGCACACTCGTCCACAAAGCCATAAGAGAAAACATAAAAACCATCAGAGTCTCCCAATGTTATATCTACCTCAGGCTACCATAACCGTCCTGGCCCCGCTAGGGCATGCCCTCATTTGAGTTTCAACCACATTATCATACACGCACTATACATAACGACTTTATAATTGCGGGCAAGTTTTTCGAATCTGGTGGCCACTCCACGCCATTTTTTGAGGCACACAAATAAGTTTTCTACAAGGTGCCGTTACACAAAAGCCCCCGAGTAGTTTTGAACTACTCGGGGGCTTAACTTTAATTCGGCCGCCCTCTTCAGATAACACCCCGCCCGTGACGCTTCCTGGAGCATTACCCTTTGCAGAGGGCTTAGTGGCGCATTCGTTGGGCGATATCACATCCCCAAATGGGGCAAAGTCTAGCTCATCCACCCGCACACGCTATAATTTGCTAAAATCTGCCAGCACAGGGCCCCGCTGTGCCGAGAGGATCGGCAAGAAGATCCTCCAAGCCGTACCCTGCTCTTGCCCACCCGACCACGTTCCCCCCCGCGTAAGGACCCAATTGTTGCAGAAGATAAAAGGAATCGGTCGCTGAAATTAAGACCGCATCCCCATCAAAAAAATGAAGGTGGGAGCGAGACACGCCCTCAGCCCCTGTTGCGGCAGTAATGATCCCACAATATTCCTTTTTGCAGGCAAAGTCGAAGATAACAAATAGAAGCTTCACTGCCGGATTGCTCGCCTTCTCGGCAAACGCGCGGTACACACGTTGAGCAAAAGTCTTCATCTCCGGCCAAGAAAACAACCCCGAGACGCTGTCCCACGTGCCGAATAGGTTTATCTGCGGAGACGGAGTCTCAGATCCGTGGGAAACCAAGCAGATGCGCTCCGGTACAGTTATAACTTGCCATTCCAAGCCAGCGCACTCAATTTTTCCCAGGCTCCGCAGCACGGTGGAAAGCACGGGCATTTCACGGACCGTAGCACCTCCAGCATCGCTGGCAAAGAGGGGAAGAACAGGCATCAACATCGCAAACAATAGAAACATCATAAAGGCCTCCCGGCAAACAAAGAACTGAAATACTCGTATAACACGTAAACTAAAAAGAGCGGTGGAGCAGCCAGTAATCTACAACTTTCCCTTGCTACGCGCAACCTGCTGCTCTCAGCCTATCTTACCAACGTGATATTGTCACAACTCTACCAAAATAAAAATATCACTCCTTAAGCGCTATGAGAAAAAACCTCTCTTGGCAGAGGATGCAAATCGCCCACTGGGAGCACATAACTTGCTAGAAATACTTACTATTAACGAGACGCGTCAGCTACAAAACGACTGGACTTTTCAATATTATGATGCCTTTTATCAGGTACTCAAAGATCAATCAATTCGACTTAAGGCCAAAGAAAACATAACGATCAGAACATACCCTGACGGCACAACCTGCTTTATGGTCCGAGGCAAGCCCATTTCAGCAACCCGTATTGAGGCAATTGCGCGTATTCGAAAAACACATCCTTATGCTACACGCCCGAAGAAACCAAAAAATCCCTTCTGGTTTCTTTCCGATGAGCCACCTATGGGCTACAAGCATGAAGAAAAAGTGACAAAATCATGTGGGGCTAAGTTGTGACAAAATCATTTTGGTTTGACAGCATGCCCTCATTTCAGTTTCAAGCTCAAAGAGAGAGACCAGCTCGGATTATTTAGAAATGAGGACACGCCCTCACAAAATATAAAAAAAAGGTGCCATGCAGTACAAAACTACATGGCACCTCCATTACATCAATAATTTAGATACGATCTCCAAAGCCTGTTCGGAGACAAATCAAAAAATTAATTGTCATCCACTTTCCCGCTATCTGCCACTACAAGCTCTTCATCTACTGGCTGTATAAGAGCTGAAAGTTTTTCACCCGTCAGAAGATCAGAAACAATAGATATGGCTCGAAAATCCCCCGGCCCTCTACTCACAACAGATAACCAACCACTGGTCGAAGAAATCTCACTAGAATAACGAGGCGCAGAGCCGCCAACATGTGTCCTCGGAAGAACGAATATATACCGTTTACCTTCTTTTTCCGCAAAACAAAAATAGTAAAGGGCTGTAGCTTCCACGTAATCTTGACCAATAAACGCAGACACCATCGTCATGCCCTCAGACTCGAAGATCGCTTTAACGCTTTTTATGTTCAAGCAATGCTCGTCACTAAAATCTTGTTTTGTCACGAACCGAGGACCGTTTAACACAAAGGATTCCGAAGAATGTCCAAAATAAGCAAGACGTTCATTATCTTTAGTCAACAGTTCAAAAAATATCCCCGTGCCACAATGTAAAACCTTCCATAATTTACCAGACATGTCATATACGAATTTACCAGACCTGTCATGTACGGAAGAACCAATAGATTCATAAAACTTATTAATCGGATGCTCTGGCCAGCCCCCCGCGCAGATCTCGCGCTCTGTCTTTCTCGACATCTCTTCTGCCACAACTGCATCACTTGCGATAAGAGGAGCTGTCGCTGTTAATACAAGTAAAAATGATAAAAAATGTTGATAATTCATAAAAACCTCAAAAAAAAAATACTATATGGCCCCTTCAACAGATAACACCCCGCCCGTGACGTCTCCTGGAGCACTACCCTTTGTAGAGGGCTTTGTGGCGCATTTGTTGCGAGATATCATATCGCAACACAGGAGGATGTCCAGCGAAGATCGATTTTTTCACAGCCGCTCAATTATCCCCTTTCACTCATGATGTACGCCAGAAATCAATGCAATCTTTACAAAACAAGGAGCCCTATGGTGTTTTCGTAAAATCTTACAGAAACACTTTTAAACAAGTAGTTTTTTTATGAAGACAAAGTGCAAGCTGCCTGTAAAGATTACCCCAAACGAGCATCATGTACACAAAAAACTGCCGAGTAGTTTTGAACTACTCGGCAGTCTAACTTTAATTCGGCCGCCCTCTTCAGATAACACCCCGCCCGTGACGTTTCCTGGAGCATTACCCTTTGTAGAGGGCTTTGTGGCACATTTGTTGCGAGATATCATATCTCAAAACACAAGAATGTCCAGCGTACTCAATTCTGTAAAAGGGATCGCTCGACTATTCCTGTTTACTCATCAGAACCGCTAGAAAAGTATCCAGCTCGGGGCCCTCTTCCATGCAAGACGTAAGGTCTATTACCGCCAAACCAGAATCTTCCAAGATCACCCCGCACAACGCGCCTACCAAATCTCTTGGGGAGAGGCCACCAACATCTTTGCCAGCAGAAGTAAAAATATGGAACGCCTTCTTCTCAACACCAGAAGGAAGCTTCAGCCTTGTCACAATAATAATGAAATCCTCTCTCCGTTCCGAGCACGAATTATGCCCACTAGAAAGGAAAATAATATCAAGAGGTGCCCGCAGCCTTTGATATGTCGATGAAAGTTTTTTATATGCTGCCACCACACCAGGCAATACCTTATCGCCATCTATTGGTAGTGTTCGCGTGCAGGCAAAAGTAAAAATCGCTATTTTATAGTCACCAGCTACAAGTAAGGACTTATGAGAGCCTCGAAGTCGACTAACCGCCCAATCAATAGGCGCAGAGCCTAGCCGACCTGAAGCAGTACTCACGCAGGGATTAAAAACGAACATTGAAGTGTCAGCCACAGACTCACAAATAACCCGCGACCGAAGGTCTTGAGATGCCCAAACATAACGCTGATTAGACGCAACATCAGATGCAACAAGGGATGATGCAGCAAGCACTAAAAGAGGTACAAGAAAAAAACTTCGAAGATTCATAAAAAACTCAAAAAGGGTTGGCGGCCTGGGGTGCGTATAGTAACACAGAGGAAAATTGCCGACAATGTAGTGTAATTAAAAGCTGCCAAACGTCGTCACTAAAACCCTGCCCCGCAACGGTGCCAATGCTGGATCGGTTTCAATGTGGTGGATAACGTCGTTAGGATCAAGCGGGCAGCCTTGAGTCTTGGCTGCCACCGGATTTATGAATAACTCACGGGTGCTATCAAGCTGAATGATCGGCAACGTCGCTGGCTTTCTGCGACCGAACAAAATACGTAACCCCTGAGTAACTGCAGCGCTACTGGTGAACTTTGGATTAATGGCATACGTAATTGCCGCCCCAACCGAAACTCCTTCATACGTGCTCACAAAAAAGGTTACCCCTTCTTCATCACACAACCGCGCAAAACCAGCACACAGTTGGCCCACCGCCGGCTCACCTTCTAGTCCAAAAATCATATCATGCCCGGACAAGCGCGCTTTAACACGAGTGAGCGCATCACTCAAGCCATTCAGCGGCAATACATCTACGGCGACTCCTCGTGGCTCAAGATATCCCTTAATCGTGGCGATAAGCGCTTCAGCATACCCGTTCACATTGAACCCCATTTCATACGGAATAAGAACCTTTTTTACCTGCGGCTTCACCGCCAGTATCAAACAAGCAGAGATTCCTACGTTAATATGGTCGGCCATCACACCGGTGATATTCCCGCCCGGCCGCTCAAGCGAATCAATAAATGCAAGCGCCAACTCATTTGGCACCCCTACATACACCGTTGGAATGGCAGAATGTCGTCGCCGCATAACTTCCACCAGCGCACGAGTACATGTAATTCCCACCGAAAGAACAAGGTCTGGCTTTGCCGCCAACAGCGCTTCGCAGGTCAAACCGGTTTGCATCTTGTCACCAGCAACCACCCAGTACGGCGTCACACAAACGGAACACCCCCTGGCACTCTTTTCAAATGCATGAACAATACCGTCGTACACCGACTCGGTCATCGGAGAACCACTCGCCACCAACACGGCGGCAGTTCGCGGCTTGCTCTCAATGTGCCGGCCGAAAAAGAATGCGGCAACCACAAGTCCCACAACAGATAGCCCGATAAAAATATACCTTTTCTGCATATACATAAATCTTTCAAAAACTCTATCGGGTGCCACCCCACAGATGCGTAGTAAGTAGTGGAGCGGCACCCTTTATTAGAGAACAACCGCGAAGTTGTTATTTGTTGAGCGATGCTCTTTTAGACTGCACCACTGAAATTGATTCTTTAATGTCTGTGAATAAATTATAACAGTTCAATAAAGCGACATTTAAAAAAACACTTATAACAAGCACTAATACAACAGGCATTCCAAGCCCGGCATTAAAACATTTCATGAAAAATCCTCCATATTATTGAAACAAACCACCATCCCTATGACTCATCAAACTATTTCATTTTCCCCTCTACATCAAAATCTAAAGGCGGTGCAGGCCAAAACCGCACTACTACAACACCTAAGCTATGTAATTTAGTCAAGAGCGAGTCTGCATCACCCGCCTGCTGCAATAAAGCTTCGTTCACAACAAAAGCCCTGTTACTCGGAAGCACAACAACTGGCTGGTTGGCTAATGGCATACGTTCTCCGAGCGTTCGATGTATCATTTTCACGGTATCATGAGCTATATCGCTATGACTTCGACCATAAGCAGCTGTAGCTCCCAGACACAACGCATCTGCACCTCCGGCAGAAATGACCAGTTTCTTCTTGGGCCAAGCACGCGCTACAATCATCGCTATTACCATTATAGAAAAACAGCCCTCCAAAAGCATAATCGCGTCAACATTATCTATATTTTCATCTAAAGCTGTTAAGACCTCTTCAGCAGAACAGATTGGCACCAAAACAGGCTGAACGCCAGCAGCTTGCAAAGAACCTGCCGTCTCTTCCGCTCTTTTTTCCAACAAACCAGACAATCGTGCCGGCCCATAAGGAACCAAGATTTTCGACACGCGAGGCCTTAAGAGGGCAACTTTTTGCGCATAGATTGTAGGCGACTCATCCGCAAAGATTACGCCCGAAATATATCCCCCAGGGCTCTTGAACGATTGAATAAGACCTAAAGCAACTGATTCGGTTACCGCCACAAAAACGGTCTGAACAACTGTATCTAATTCCTTACAAACACTATCTGTAAGCGTCGTAAAATAGTTTCCTATCGGGACAAGAAGATCATATTTTTTCTTCATAACCTCCAACATATTAAACCGAAAATCCCGCTCATCAAAGCGAGACGATATAAGAGCTGGCGAGTATAAGCCATATGATGATGGCTCCTTCAGTCGCTCAAAAATATCCAAAGCCAAAGCATTGTGAGAGTGGTCATCCTCACAAAATAAAATCGCTATACGAAAAGCTTTTTCCATAAAACAACCCCTGGTCCCAATTAATCATTAACAGAGTAAAAATTATTTCAACTTTAATCCTGATTCGTTATAACTGTTCAATGAAGACCAAACACCTCCTGTTCTGGCCTGTCTATCCACTCTCTCACTACCTCAATATCGTCGTGGGCCTTCAACACCTCAATTGCCTCTTTTGGTACTCCAAACTGCAAAAACATAGATTCATTAATCATAAAATGCCGCTCATAATTGACTGTTTTTAGAGGGATCTGATCAAATGGCACTCTTTCTTCAAAATGCAAATCCAGCAAGTCACAGACGGCTTCAGCAATTGCTTCGAAATCACCGCCATATGCCATGGGGAACCCAGCTTCAAGAGCCTGTCTGCCGCTGCCCGAACAAACAGGAACCTTATTCTTCCAGCAAAACAATATCGCGTCCGATCGTATCGATACACAACCCCCTTCCATATCAAATACCACATCAACCTTACCCACATGCTGCTGAACCAGAAGCAGGGCTTCCTCTCGAGATGCTACGGGGTGCGCATGCACCTCAAAGCCTTCACTTTGCAGGCAGGACCGCAATTTCTGACTCCGTGCCGACATCATAGGATGAGCCCCATGATCGCAATAGGGAAACAACAACCGCGGCATATACTTGCGAATTCTACCCAAACACCGAGCAATATCTTCTTCGCTCGGTGGAGAAACAACAACTGAAGCGCTGTTCTTTGCTGCTTCGAGTGGCTCGGTAAGCCCACTATGAATTATGGGGATATCGTACCCACCCTCCAGCAAAACCTCACGTACTAATACTCCCAGGTGTCGGCCGATTACAACTATGGCCGCACATTGACGCTCAATTACAAGAGCAACTTGCGCCTCAACCGATTGCTTTGTAAAGAAAGCCTGAAAGAGAATTGGTAAATAAGAAAAAACCTCATGACGACGCACAAAAAGCCGTCGAGAAAGCGAAGTGGCCGCTCCGTGATGAGATACGTCTCCGTGCCCCTTCAAGATGGCGATCTTATGCGTAACTAAACAGCTTTTTGTGCGTGACATGCGTTTATTCCTTACCGCCTAGATAGTTAACGTGCTTATCCAAGTCATGAATAGAGGCAGAAGCTAGTAAGGTTTTCTGCTTACGATCCAACTCGACCCCTTGAGCTTCACAGGTAATCGTGTTTACACGGCCACCGGATTGCGGCGGGATGCAAAACGTTTCCCATTCAAGGCCTAACGATGGCGAAGCGTAGTACTTGGCAATCAACGCGGTTAACGGCTTAGCAAAGTCGCTGTAGAACGTTCCCACGCCCATAGCAGCCCCTTGGTAGACCAAATCCAGATTCGACGCAAAGTGAAGCTTGCCCGCTACTGTGCACAGGTCCGTTATCGCTTTGCCATGCAAATCTGCCGTTGGTTCATGCAGTGTTATTATTGCATCACAGGTTTTGAGGTGGTGGAGCATATGAAACCGCTCCATATTTTCATATGACCACCGCTGTGTTGCCACTTCGATTCCATGTAACGCGAACTCTTTTTTGAGTTCTGCGACCTGGTAACGCATAATTTCAATCATATGCGGTGTACCGTCGGTTTCGTTAATTGGAATAAGAACTTTAGATATTTTCTTTGTTTGCACCGCCGTTAGTAAGTCAATGTACTTTTCTGGCTCAGTTGGCCAGGCATGCACCCCACCAATTACTGCACGATCCTCACGCTGATGAGCTGCCATAAACAACTCTGTCGGCGATGAAGGCAGACAAAACAGCTGCGGAAGACCCACAACACCGCGTGCCCGTGCATGATTAACGGCCATCGTTTCGCTCCACCCTGGGGTGATGATAAACGTATGGCCGGGTTCTTTGACCGCACCAGATACGACTGGATGCGAATGAAGCGTATCCAGCGCCTTGCCACGATCGGTTGGCAACAAAAAAGAAGTAATATTAACGTGAACTTGCGGCATTTCCGTACTCAACGCATCGGTGAGCCCATGCTTTAACCCTTCCGTCCACATGAGGTGCGGACGGGTATACGCAATAAAGAAGTTCATAATGTTATTCGGCCCAACGCGGCGTGGTTTGCGTGGACCAAATATTCGTGATCCCATGGAGAGCCCATGAAAGACGTTCTTGGTTAGAGATGTGAGATCGACCATAGGCCATTCCCTTTCTGCTGTGGAAGCAACGGACGCCTTCTCTACCAAGCTACAATCAACCGTGACTGTAAAGATAAAACCCGGCAGAAAATTCCCCGTCGACGCTTTTACTATCTCTCCTGATGTGTAACATCGCGGACAGTTTTAAACAGCCACAGGAAAAAATCAAGCCCAATTTTTAAAAAAAAAAGATGAATCTTCCAGCGCTTTTGCGCATTTACGGCCACTAGAGGGTGGATTCAAAAGAATACGAGTATGAAAACAAAACACTAATGACAGCGCCCAACCATCTTTGCGAGCCTGCAAAGCAATCCTGACCAATGAAAATTCAGCAAAGGCTTGCTAAAAAGCGATGTACCCGCTTGGTATACCACTGTGGGTAAGAAATGAACGAACAGGCATGTTTGGCTGGCGGCGTCAGCCACAACCAGGTCCAGGCTCGTCTACCGTCTGACATTCGTTTAAATAAGCGCATACTGTGCGATGCATTGGTAGTCGAATCGGAGCAAGAATGAATAAAGAAAACCGGCACCGTCACGCGGGAAATGTATTTTTCCGGGCTCATATCACAAATTGGACCCAAGATCTTTTGCAATCCCCAGGCGACGCCATTCAACACCGATCTTGGCATCGCAATAAATTTACTTGCCGCTTCATCAAGAATTTCACTTAACGTAGCATACGGCGAATCAAGGATAAGGCCATCTATGCCTACCGCTGTTTCTGCAGCCGCCTTCAACGCGGCCGCTGCCCCCATTGAAACACCCAGAACAACCAATGGACGCAATTGTCCTGCCGGAATTTTCTGCCGCGCAAATGCAATGGCCGCCTTCACATCATTACTCTCGTAATAGCCAATGGAAGAATAAAAGCCACCGCTTTGGCCAAAAGCACGAAAATCAAACAGCAAAACATTATATTGGGCGAACATGCCGAGGTAGCGAGCCATCAGTTCTTTGGAATGCCGATAGCCATGACACAAAATAACCGTCCCATGAGCATCAGGTCGCCTGATGAGTATGCCAGCCAAGCTAACGCCGTCGGCCGTCTGAATTGCAACCTCTTGCCCCTTATGGACACGCTGCACATAGTTCCGCATTAGCTGGCGCCGTTCCTGATTGCCAGACGAGTGGCCAACAGTCACCCGAAGCACCAGAAATAAAACTGATAAAAAAATCAAAAAGCCGCTCACGAGCACTACCGCCGCAGTACTTACTATGCGGGCACGACTAAACTTCACGCCCCTTCCTCCCCAAAAGAATGTGGCTTATTTGCCAGCGAGGAAGTGCCAATGCATATGAAAGATTTCCTGCCCGGCACTCGCCCCAGTATTCACTTTAAGATTAAAGCCTTTGTCAGAGGAATTTCCATGGATTTGCGCAAGCTGGCGAACAAGGTCCATCATTCCAACAATCACCGGACCGGATTGGTCGGTAAGGTCGTTGATGCTTGCAATATGGGCACGAGGAATAACAAGAATGTGAACCGGTGCCTGCGGCGAACGGTCATAGAATGCAACCGCAGAGTCATTTTCCGCCACAAAAGATACAGAGATCTCACGAGAAGCTATTTTACAGAAGATACAATTGATCATGGGAGGGGTACTCCGGATTGCTTTTAAAGAGCTTTCTCAGTCCGCCGTCGCCCCTTCGGGGACTTTGGCGTGACACTCGCTTCGCCTGCTCACCCTACGGGCTTAGCGACACGCTGTCGGTGGTTATTATTACGGCTTTGAAAGCCTCTTGATGCCTTTGGAGGATCCGCTACGCCGTAGTCCACCGTGCGCATTTCATGTGCGCGCAGTGTGGCAAAGGCGAGTGGTGCCGAAGGTCGGACTCGAACCGACACAGTATCACTACCGCGGGATTTTGAGTCCCGTGCGTCTACCAATTTCGCCACTTCGGCTTACTTTTCACGATTACGTCGCGAAAAAAAGATGAGCGCGGATTGTAGCACAAGGTTTTTCCAATGTCACGCCGATTTTTGCGAAAAATGGGGTTTTTTTGTAAAAACGCCCTCGAAACCAACTATTATTATCTATATGTAAAGTAAGAATATAGAGTAAAAAGCACTTGACTAACTATTATATTGTGTCAATATTTACAGTCACGATGATTACCGTAGCAGGCAAAAAACCTGCTTTGCCCTTAAAGAAAGTGTCTCGCATGAGCAAATTGACCGAGTTATTAGCCGGTGTTCAAATTGAAGAACGCAGTGACACACCAAGCGAAACAACGCCGACCATCATAACCGGCCCCCGTGGCCACAGGAATCGGAGATTTACCATTGCGATCCTCACCAGGTCGCGCATTGCCGGTATTCGTGAGGTAATCAAAGGCCTTACCGAGCACATGCATGCTACTGCACCAGGCCAGTTTTCTTTCGTATGGTTCTCCAGCGACAATGACGAGAAGCGCCTTATGGATCAAGCCTCGCACGTCATCCGAAACTACACAATACCGTACGACGCAGTCGTAACCATCGGCGGGCAAGCCACTCAGGTAGCCTCACGCATGGCACTCCTTCTCAATATCCGCATTCCTATAATTTTTACTAGCATCACCCATCCATCGCACCTCGGAATCCTGTATGCCGGCTCTAACGGGCGCCAAAATATTACTGGCGTAGCAGTCGATGAACATGAATATTCTGCACCGGTGGCAGTCCTTCAACTACTCAAGAAAACAGCAAAAAACATCCTTCTTCCCTATGATCCGCATGGTCAAGGCTATCAACGGGTGTTAGCAATGTCTCAATCTTTCCTCCTCAATGATATTCAAGCCCACATATTGCCAATACAAAAGTCTGATCCCCTAGAGCGACAAATAAGCCCATACATCCATAATGTTGACACCATAATTACCCCCCGTGATCAAACGATACTCAGCCAGATTTCCTCTGTCATATCGCTTTGCAACACCTTTGGAGTAACGGTTTTTAGCACCGACCTTGCTTCAGTCAAACAAGGAGCTGCCATTGGACTTAGCCCAAAAGAAAATATACAGGGGATCGAAGCAGCTAAATATCTAGTGCTAATCTTCAAAGAGAGCATACGCCCAGAAGAACTTCCCGTAACAGAAATCTCTATCACCAACTACCTAGGCATCAATGAATCAGCCTTAGAGAGACAAGGGATCTCCTTCTCGTCTGGAGAGCTCGAAACTATAGAAAACAAAATAGTTTATACCGAAGAAAATGATAAAAAAGAAACCAGTCAAAACAATGGGCCAACACAGGAGGAAGAGTAGTGAAGCGCTATAGACCCTCAGTCGTCACTTTAATAACCACTCTGCTTGTGCTTTGTTCTTTAGCTATCATTTGCTTTAAAGAGAATTTACAACCAAAAAAGCCCTCAAGCCTACGAACTCGTCGAGTCGCATTTATGCTGAGCGATGCAGTTTCCGCGCTTGAAACACTCGTAGACACGACCACAAAATACTGCGCCTTACGCGGCCTAGAGCTAAATGTCAAAAAATTTTATCACTACCAGAACAACGCACTCCTCAAGAGCCAAATTGAAGAGGCTATTGCATGGAAAAGCGAAGCGATAATATCAATCGGTATTACAGCAGCTCAAGGGGTACATACGTATCTAAATAAGCGCAAAAACACCACCCCACATATATTTACCTGCATACCAGACCCTGTAATTTTAGGAATTAGCAAGGGCAAGTATTTCACTGGCAGTAATAGCACTGGCGTTGCTGAGAATACAATCGGCGCTCTGGATGTATTTACCAACGCGCTTATTCATTTGCGCCCAGATATAAAAAAAATCGTTGTTTTCCACAGTAATACACCGCTACTTGCCGAGAGAACAGCCGAACTCGCAATCAGCTTAAGTAAAAAAAATATTAGAACAGAAAACGTTATTACATCAAACGCCGCTGAAATTCGCGAGTTCACTCGCACAAAAATATCGCCAGAAACCGATGTCGTCCTCCTTCTCAGAGATGGAAATATGCTTCGAAACCTTCAAGAAATTGTTAAAAAATGTCGGAGTGAAGGAGTTTCTTGTATCACTTCAGACTCAAAATCTGTAACAGAGGGAGCCGTCGCTGCTATTTGCGTAGAAGAAGAAGAAATAGCTCTGCTGACAGCAAAAACAATGGTTAAAGTACTCAAATCTGGGATATCTGCTGAATCAATTCCCATCACCTACTTCAATACCGCAAGCCTCTATAGAATTTACATAGACCGACACGAAATGAAAGCTCAAGGGATGGATCATCGCAACATTGCCGAACTTTTATCCGGCACCTTAAAAGTAGAATTTGTTAGGTAAATTGAAAAAGAGGATGAAGTTAAATTAAATTTAACCTCATCCTCTTTCCACTACCCTCAATAGGCTTTTATATGCTCAGTAGCCTTACTGGGCAAGCACAGCTATCGGCGCTGTTTCCAACGTTGCCACGCGATCCCAGGTGCACCAGGCCATACCGGTCCATAATGCCACAATTGCTACCATGCTTACGATCATTTTTTTCATAGGAGTCCCTTTTCCTTGATTTACGATACGCTTTAAAATCTCCAAAGTCCTTTTCTTATGACTACTTTTTGGTAATCTCTTGTTAGGCTTACTGAAAGAAACTGTATGGTATATTTTCAGAATTACAAGCACCAAAAACATGCTTATTTCTTTATGTACACAAAAGAAATCATTTTTAGACGACAAAACCAGCATCATTGTAATCTTTCCGAGTGTTTTTGACCCTTTTCTGGACACCTCAGCGGAATGCAACCTGTCACATGCAATGGTAATGAGTAAACAAATAAAAATCTTATAAAAAGACTCTTCTTGCCTCTTGTTAACACAATAAGAATATCTTTTATTGCCCTTTTCCCTGTTGAAATCAACTAAAAATCGACATGGCACCAGGAAAAAAAGTAGAATATAGTATCTCCATAAAAAAAAGAGGTCTTTTATGAACCAATTCGCCCAAAAAACTTTCCTCCTTCTTGCTGTGGCCATATCTTGCCCAATACTTATTACAGCCGGAAACGCAGCTAGCCAAAACGACATCTCTTTTACAGACCGTTTATCCCAAAACAAAGTCGCCGCAACAGGCGCTAGTTTGGGCGCAATTGCTCTCCTGGAGCTTCTTTTGAACAAAAACAAGCGCGACGCGCTTCTTGGGCGTAAATCGCTGCACCGCGGGTTCTTAAAGCGCCTACTCAAAGACAAAGATACACAAATAGCCTCAGCGCAAGGCCTCGCTGGTCTCATCGCACTTCTCTGGGGAAGCTACCAAACTTCTCGCAACCTGCCAGCAAAACCTATTAGCCCAGTGCAACCTCAGATACAATCTCACATCGTTAACACTGACATAGGGAGCGGAAAAGCAGCGGCCGCAGGCAATGGACGGGCCCCTACGCCGCCAACAAGAATGGTGACGCCTCCTGTATCAAATAAGCCAGCAACGCCTGCCCTTCCACAAGTCGCTCCGCACGCAAACAACTCCCCGGTAGCCAAACCACCAGTAACCACCCCTGCTCCTACCCGAACACTACGAAGAAACAGCAAGCCAAAACAGCCTATCGCAATACCAGTCGATGAACCACAAGGCCCTATAAACGCCCCGATAGAACGAAAAATAAAAACCCCGACACCGCCGGTGATTCCGAACCCAGAAGCGCCGCTAGAGCAAAGAGCTGCAATGCCAATCGCGCAGCCTGCTCCAACTCCACAGCCAGAACCCGCGCCTAAACCAATTCATACCGCACGCAAACGTCTCAAATCAGATGCGCTTGCTACAACCGCCCCAGCGCTGGCAGCGCCACATGCGCCAGCCTCCAAGTTAATCACCGATGCCAGAGCACGCCTTGAAAGCGCGGGTATCACTAAAGAACAAATCAATGACTTTAATGAAAGGTTGGAACGCACAGCAAAAATATACATAGGACCAAATACCATACGAGAAACAATGAACGGGAAAAATATTGATGACGAGCTCACTCAAGAACAATACGACAAGCTGCTTGCCTTTTTTAAGACAAAAAATAATGCCGAAGCAAATAGGCTAAAACCGGCGGCATCAGCTGCACTTGCTACGCCCGCCCCAGCCCCGACTCCACTGGCTGCCGCAGGAAACAGTGCTCCGCTAGCTGCTACAATACAGGAACACAAAGGCACAGGCTTTGAAATCGAAAGAGGACTATTCGAAGGAAAAGGCTACGACCCTACACATTTTGCTGATTTTTTTGACGAAAATGATGCAAATTTTATTTCCACAACAGATGACAAATCAATCGATGAGCTGACCGGCAGTTTTCGCGAAGCCTTATTCAAGATCCCTTTCGCTGGCTACCGCACAGCAGCTGGAGATGGCTACTGTGGCTGGCGCGCCATAACAGGTGAACTTACTATGGATGATGGCAAAACAAATGCGCAACACTTATTTCAGCATGCCCGAAAGCACCAAGCGACCCCCGACGAAATATTACAAGGAGATGACAGACTCGATAATTTTAGAGACAGCGAATTTTTGGGGGAAATATTGCCCTGTCACGTTATTTTTCTTACACAACGCGGCCATACCAATTCATCATCTGTATTTATCTATTCAAGCTGTGCACGCTCAAAGCACCCTACACAAAAACCAATCTTCCTCATCTGCCGAGATCAACAAGGATTCCACTATGATCGATACGTTCAAGGGAATTCTTACGTAACACTAGAGATTCCTGAATACCAAACCGCCCGCGAAATCAGCGCCCGCGACATAAAAACAACTACCACTGGGCTTATTCCGCAAGAGCAGCTAGATCAAGCCGATCGCGCCTAAGGATTGCGAAAAGCCCTGATACATTAAGTATAAAAAGCCGGCAATTGCTACGCCAACGATTGCCATAAGCGCCGGCTGCAGCAACGCAACATAGCGATCCATTAAATGGCTTCGCTCACGAATAAGGAGCACTGCCATATTCTGACAGACTGCAGCGAGCAGCTGAGCATCGGTTGCAGAAGGTAGCGTAGCAACAAACAACGCTGGTATACACACTCGCGGCGCAGCCTCCATTGCAACAGGGAGCGATTTGCCCTGCATAAGATGGGCTACCAAACCATCTATAGTCTGGCGCCAATAGGCATTAATAAAAAGTGGCCGCATTGCATGCAACGCCTTCACTACCGGAATGTGTGCCCGCAAAAGGAGCGCCAACATGGTAAAAAACAAAATTGCATGCGCGCGGGCCGTCAATGGACCTACAAGCGGCAAGTACAAAACTATGCGATCCCAGAGGGCTCTAGGCCCCTTCAGCAACCCAAGCAGCTGCGAGCAGGCATATACAGCCCCCAGCAAACCAAGCACCGCATACCCTCCATAATCAGAGAGCCAGTTGATAATACCTACCACATTTCCCAAGCCGCCGACCATTCCACTGTGGTCAGCGCACAGATAAGCCGCCCATCCCAGGACACAAAAAGCTCCCAGTCCCGTAACTGCCGGCAATAAAGCCGCACGCGCAATGTCACGCCGATAGGCAACCTCTCGCTCAAACGCATCCGCCAAATGAATTAGGATTTCTCCGAAAGCCCCGGTCCCCTGTGCTGCCGACAACACCAACGGCACAACACTTGGCCACCGGCCACCAACCATACCAAAGGCATCACCTGGGGCTATCCCACGATTAATATACGCCACCGCATCATCAACAGCAGATCGCAGCTGAACCTCAGTAGCCGTTGCCGCGCACACCTGTAATGCCGCAAAAAACGAAAGCCCACCGCTCATAAGTGCCTGTACATTGCGACAGAAAAAGGCGACCTGCGCCAAGCTCAATCGCTCTCGCGATTGCAACAAGACCCATTGTCGCCACCACCACGCCGGATAAAAGTGCATCCAATAAGAATACCGTATCGTTATTGGCAGAAAACCACCCCGCGCAAAACGGGAGACCAATGCATCGATATCAGTTGACCAGACCCGGCCACGCCGAACTATCCGCCGCTTATCGAAACAAATCCAGTAATAAAGAAATAATTGCTTCTGCATCATGCTCACGCTTGCGCGTGCTGACACATTAGCCTATTGTTTGTTGATGTGTACCAGCCTCGTCCCCCACGCCCAGCAGCCGGTAGACGTCAGGCAATGTGAGTGCGCTTGCAATAGCAAGAACCTTGCGACGAGAAGTCACGCCACTAATAATAGTTACAAGCGACTTTGGAATGCCAAGCTTTTCGGAAAATACTGCCACGACCTCTTCATTCGCCTTATTTTTTTCCGGCGCGCTTTTGAGATAGCACTTAAGTATTTGTTGTTTATGATCCCATAAAACCTGTTGCCTGCCGGACTGAGGGACAACTTTTACCATTATTCTTATCATAGACTCCTCTTTTCCCTATCATCCGTCGCTACCCCTAACGGGCGCGGCTTAATCCGCTACTCCTGCCAACAGCGCCCAGGGAACTGCAATAACCCCACCACTGAACGCATAATATCGTTCACCAGCATAAACAACAAGTCCAGGGGCTATCTCATAGTCAGCTTCATAATAACGTCCAAAAATATCAATCTTCCTGGCGTTCGATTCCGAAACATGTACCGCGCTTTTCACCTCAATAGGATACAGCACCTTCCCTCGCTGCAAAACAATATCAACTTCCGCGCTTCCATCAACGGTTCGCCAGTAGAAAATATTGGCGTCCGAGGGTAGTTTTTTGATCAGAAGATCAACAATAAATGTTTCAAAAATCGCTCCCCAGGAGCGGTGGAGACTGATTGAAGAAGTATCTGCTATCTTAAACATTTGGCAGGCAAGAGAAACGTCAGCCATATACCCTTTACTGCGATCATTGATCAGAATATCTTCCCGCCCAAAACACTTTAAGTGATGCCAAATCCCCGCAAGCTCTGCCGCTCCAAGAAGCTGTAATATTTTGCGCGGGTGCAGTCTCAACCGATGCGCTAAATGCTGGCAACCGAGCTCTTGAGCTGTCAACTCAGTCATAACAGTAAGCAAAAGCTCTGCGTCAATTGATGGCTCAGGGCCAAGTACTTTTTCGATACATTGTGTGGCGAGGGCTAAAGCAGTCATTGCATGGTCACCCCCGTCCCAAACAACATGTGCCAATGAGACCGGCGATATCACTTCTTTTTCACTGAGTGGCATAGCGCGATTAAAGTATTTCACCAAAAAATCGTCCATGGCTACTTCCTTTGTCCAGCCCGCACATCAGCAAATGCAACTGGCTCCGGTTCTTGTCGAATATACTGCATAATTTGCTGCGCACAAGCTTGAGCGTCAAAAAGACTCGTATCTACGGTAAAATCATAGCGATACCCATGATTATGCACTCGTAAAAATTGCTCTCTAGCAACCCCACGATGCCGATCTGGGCGCTGAGCTTCACGAGCCTCAAGCACCGCAAGAGGGCATTCAATTTTAATGAAATAGGCACGTGCAGAGGCAAAAATATCTGCATATTCATGTAAAAAAACTCGCCCCTCACCAGAAAAAAGGATTTCATCAATGACCAAATCATTCCCATGGTCCAACAGAACCTTTGTTAACGGCACAACACATTTCAGTAATTTCTGAGCAGACTCACCAACTTCTATACGATCCAACAATCCATTACGCATAACGTAGTAATAGCCATAACGAGCCATAGCCCCAGTGCCCACAGCCTGTTTTGGCAACATATCATATAAAGAATCGATACCCGTATGAAGCAATGGCGTCTGATACAACCCCTGGAGTGCAGCCGCTATTGAAGATTTACCTGAACTCGAGGTCCCGTTCAAAAAAATAACTAATGGCTTCATACTCGCTCCCGAATGTCGTCAGTACCTATCATGTTGCCCACTTGAAGCTGCCACATTTTAGCATAGTGCCCTTCTTTCTTCATGATCAGCTGATCATGAGAACCTTCTTCCACAATTTCACCATCAACAAAAACCAACAACCGATCCATCTGCTGCAAGGTCGACAATCGATGTGCAATTGCAATAGTCGTACGCCCTTCCATCAATGCATAGAGACTTTGTGTTATTGCTTTCTCTGTAATTGAATCAAGGGCCGATGTCGCTTCATCAAGAATAAGAATGGGTGCCTTTTTGAGCAATGCACGGGCAATCGCAATCCGTTGACGTTGCCCTCCACTTAAGTTAGCACCTCGCTCACCAAGCATGGTATTCTCCTTATCTGGGAGTTCCTGAATAAATTGTTCCGCATGAGTCTGGACAATCACACGAGTCAGATCTTCCTGAGACGCATGCGGGTTTGCATAGAGCAAATTTTCTTTAACAGAGCGAGCAAAAAGGAGAGTCTCCTGCGGAATCAATGCAATGGCATTTCGCAAAGAGTCCTGTGTTACTTGAGAGATATCTTGGCCATCAATCGAAATAGTACCCCCGGCGACATCAAAAAAACGCATTAAAAGATGAATAAATGTTGTCTTACCGCTTCCCGAATCCCCTACCAATCCGACCTTTTCTCCTGATTTTATATGTATATTCAACAAAGAAAAGACAGAAGTATTCCCCTGGTACTTGAAGTTAACATTCTTAAAAGATATGTCTCCCTTTGTAACCTTCAGGGGAAGAGCGTTGGCGATATCCTTAATTTCGTGTGGCATACTCATAATTGAATACGCTTCTCGTGCAATACCATAATCTTTGTACATCTTGGCAATATGAGAGGACAGCCACCACACAAGGTTAAACATGTTAAAGCAGGTTGCCAAAATAAAGGTCACATCACCAGGAGTCATTACATGACGCTGCCACGCACCAACCAAGATACAAGAAACACCAACCAACAGCGCTATGCAGGCAAGCGATAAGAGAGTATTAGCTCGGCATAAAAACCACTCAAGATTTTGAGTCGCGCCAATTTCTTTTTTATGATTTCGCTCCATCAACGTGAGCTCAGTTTTCTGCTGTCCAAACATTTTTACGGTAAAAATATTTTGTAAAACATTCACCGTTGAGCCAACCACGTTATTGAGTGCTGCCGCATACTTTTCGGCATACGAAATACCATGCACTGAAAGATACACACTCAATCCAATAGCACACATCAGCCAAAACACAACCAATCCAGCGCACACACCATTCGTCTGCGCCAGAAGAAAAATAGAAAAAAGAAAGGACCAAAGCACGGGCACTGTCCAATGAGCCCACCCCTCATACAGCCGATCAAAACTTTTGGTCAACTGATTGATCTTGTCAGTTACGCTGCCGGATAAATTTTTCTGGTAATAATCAAAAGAATGGCCCATTGCATACGCAAGAGCTGCCTGCCGCATATCCCGCTGTGCATAGGGACTAATGTAGCCATGAGTTATGATATCAGTCACGCGGAGCACAACATGCTTAGCGATAAGAGCGCCAATCAAAGCAGCAAAAAGCAGCCACACAGAGGAGACACTCGTTACTTCTGGCCCGCGCTCTAAAGAATCAACAATTAATTTAAGAATGTAAGGAGAAAAGGCTTCGGTGATCCCCCATACGACGTTGAGCAACTCAACAGTCAATAGGTGCCACCGATACCGCAGTACAAAACGCAAAAAAAAGCGTAATACCATCCTATTCTCCCCAAATGCATGTATAACGCAGCAACTATACTAAAGCTACAATTAAGAACACTAGTATCAAAGAAATCTGCGCTTTTTCGCCAGTAGATACCGATATATTGCCCCTCCTTTTTAGGATTTGCTAAGGTATCAATATCACTATTTTGTATGATACGAAAAGGGCTTTTTATGTTGTTAATCATCTTACTCGCTGCACTCGCCAGCACCACCATCAATCTTGACATCAATGCTGGAGGCAAAGCAAAAGAAGATACAGAACAACATTGGATCGAGCTCGGTGCTGATCAGGGGGTCTATAACGCCACAATAAGCGATAGTGAGCAGCAAATACCAGTAACCAAACTCTCTTTTGCCGGCGACACAACGATTGATGGGGTAAAAAAAGAAAACGACAACTCAACAAGCAGATTAAACCTGGGTGAAATCGAATCAATCCAAATGGTTGACCCAATCTATGAAAGCAAGCGCTATCCACAAGTTGAACTCTGCTGCGTAGTAATTACAACAACAGCGGGAGTATCAGAGAACATGCTGATGCCACGCAACTTGCTCATTTGTGGTCAAGATCGCAATTCGAAAATCAAAAAAACATGGGCTTTACGGAAAATTGATGCAATACAACTGGAACATGGTTTGGAAAATTCACAACCAAGCCAAGCGTACTATGCACGTAACAACGCGCAGGCCAGAGCATAAAATCAACATTTTGAATTGTGTTAACTAGAAACTAGGCCGATCGCCGGTTAAACCAGCGTCCTGAATCATGGCCTCCAAGGACTTCTGCGCTCGCTTCTTAAAAGAGAAACAGTCAAGGACTGCGCCGCGCTTAACGTACAAAACGCCTGCAGTCGCGGCAACTACTCCTATGGCAGCAGCTGACTTCAGACCCTCACGCCATGCCGGACCATGCGATAGTGAGCCCTGTACCAAGTCAGATACCGAGCGAACACTGTGAAGCAAGGAATCATAGTGCGTTACCATGCCAACGATACAGCCCGTGGCTAAGCCACAAAGCAAGGCCGCGCTTACGCTAATATCGATCGAAGTAAGAGTATTTAGCAACATTAACCCACCAAAAACGGCAACACCAGCCCCGACCGAGATAGCAATTTTCTTCACGGAAGTGTCGGTATTAATTTTTTGGGTATACGAGATTCGAGCATTCGTCAACTGATGAAGCAACTCTTGGGCAAGCACCAGCAGACGACTTTCTTCCTCTGTCAGCCCCCCCATGTCGTGCTGGAGGTTCATTAGGCGATCAATATACGATTTAAGCTTATTAGTGGTCTCTTCGACTTCTTCCATCGATAACTCTTCTAACTTAACCCCTTTGTGCTCTACAAGGGTACGCAAAGCCTCGCACTGCTCATCGGCGGCACGAAAGGTTTCGACTAATTTTTGCTTGAATCTTGGTAACAGATTTTCCTTTGCCTGGGCCGACCCAGAGGCAAAAATAATAAAAAAGCTGGCAGCAACGATATACCATTTTTTACTCATACGATCCTCCTATGATTCATTAATCATGAGCAAGTCAGCCTACGAGTTATATCGCCGAGTGTCAACAACCGCTGTTAAAACCAAGCAAAACTGTCTGTCATCGTCATCCAATTTAGGAAAAAACGGCAAAACACACGGATGCCGTACAAAAAAAGGGGCCAGATTATTCACTCCGGCCCCTTTCTTAAGATTATAAGCGGGTACGCTTAGACAACTTCAGCAGGCCTCAGCAAGGCCGCCGACTCATCATCAGATAACTCATCAATAGCCATGGTATCAACTTTGCGAGGCAATGAGTGTGGTGAGCCAGATGATATCGATCCCTCACCGGACGTCGATGTCCGCGTAGAAGAGGTATCGAGCGTAGTACTATCAAGAGAGATATCCAAAAGCCCGCCCATATCAGATAAGAGGGGCTTGTCCAGACCGACAGTTACACCATCAAAAGAGCCTGATTGTTGTACGGGGCGCCGTGTGCCCTTCGCTCGGGCTGCCCTTGCACGCTCCTTTTCTTGCGCCGCTTCTTCTGCTTCTTTACGAGTTTTCACACTGAGGAGCTGAGCCTCAGCCTCCTCACGTTTCAATCGAGCCTCAAGCGCTCGCCCTCTCGTACTAGCAAGAAGCCGGCCAACTTCGCTCTTCTTTTGCCCCTCG
The DNA here is from genome assembly GCA_964429275.1 of uncultured Pseudomonadota bacterium. Classification (GTDB taxonomy): domain Bacteria; phylum Babelota; class Babeliae; order Babelales; family JAUPTZ01; genus JAUPTZ01. Next base: position 186,594 of record CAYSBJ010000001.1, on the reverse strand, counting down.
TCTGTGGTGACAGGACGGTCGTAAACCGCCTGAAGAAGATTTACAACTCTCTCAACAACCTCATCATACCGACTCAAAAAGCTCAGCATAGCTAATGCACGCCACGTAATAATCGACCCCACTGCCCAATTCTGCTCAACTGCTTCATCAGCAAGCTGAAAAAGAGTGCCAAGTATCCGACAACGAGGCCCTTCGCCCTTCACCTTTCTCACTATATCAGCGAGAGGATCCAAACTTCGCTCAAAGGAAACAGAAGACGTGATCCCCCCCTCTGCGCCACTCTGAGCTCCACGGAACAAAACAGCTACATACCGCTTTAAATCATCAGCTCTAGAGCGAACAGTTGCTGCGTCAGCAAGCTCTGCTGAGTAATGCTCTTCATCGGCGTACTCAGCATATAAGTGGATTGCTGTTGGAGCAGAATGATCCCTATCAAGGGAGCGCAATACCTTTCGAGCACTCTCCTTTGAAAGTCCCTTGTGCTTAACCCAGTCATCTACCAAAAGTGCCATAACGTGGCATTGCAGCGGATGAATATCATTAGAGATGGCAAAATTAATCGAATAAACTTCAGGATCGAATAAAAGCTTAGAAACCACATTGTTTTCCGCAGGAAACAGTAAATAATCGTTGCGAAAACCGTTCTTGTACGGTATGAAAACCGCATCAAATACCACCGCACATACTAATGAGCAAACTCCAAAAAAAAGGCGCTCTTGCGCTCGCGCGCCGTCACCTAGCAGCCTCTTCCCTGCCCGCTCCATTTTGGACTTTAAAGAGGTCTTACGTTTATAGCTTCCTAAGCCGAGAAATCCTTCTTTATCGGGACTATCAAGGCGAGATGCATCAGACTCGCAAAGGTCTTCAGCAAAACGCTTTCTATATTCTACAGGCACAAAAAGGGTGTGCGAGTCATCAACACGAATCGCGCACCAATTTTCCTTATCCTCAGGGCGGCTTCCGCGCGGGCTCCAATTACACTGCCAACCCGCACTATGAGTAGTTGATTCGGATCTACGCCACTCGTCAAAAAACATATATACATCGCACTTGCTGCCCTTGATATAGTCGACATACGAGGAAACAACCACTTTATGATTCCCAACACGCCTTTTAAATTCCGGACGACTACCGCACACGTGAAGTTCCTGCCGAAAATTATTTACAAGAGCTGGCAACAGTACCTCTCCAGATTCAACGTGAGATTGCTCTACCGCTGCTGCCTCACCAGTGACACTCAATAAACTAAAAAATAGAAATACACTCAAAAACACAGATTGCTTAATATTGATAATACTAACCATGACGATCCTCAGCTCTTAATTGAACAACACGCAAGTATCAATAGAATATATATCGTCACGGAGCAGTGATAAGCCTTTGCCACTTCTGAGTTCATAAACCAGCCATGCTACAGAAACCTACACCACCGAATCATTCTATTGCCCTTACAACCATACCCTAACCACAAAACAAAACTGTTTCATATTGATTCGGTTTGTAATAACCAATGGGTACGCCCACTAAACCACAAGAATGAGCGTGTTGCAAATTTAGAAACACATGTCGTTTCTCAAAAGAGTAAAAAAGTAGAGTTACCGCGCCACAGAAGAGCTTTTACATGGTTTTAAAGCAAGTGGTCTTGTCACAAAAAAAAGAAGGCTACAAGTAGCAAGATTGCATACTGACAGCTATTTTTATCGATTTTAGGACACTTTTTTGTAGGTCGGTGCCTTCAAATAAAGAGCCTGCAATGATTCAGATGATGTGCCAGCCTTTTTTTGCTCTACAGCATGATGCACAAGGCAGGTGATAATTTCAGATGGCTCTGCCTTCATAAACTCACCCGCTAATTCAGGAGCTTGCTCGATTAAAAGCGAATATCCGTTGCCGGCATACAGCAACGATTTTTTATCCACAGAAGCCTGGGTTATTTTTGCTGCAACATCTTGAATGGTCGCATAGCCCGGTGGGCATACAAGCACGCGCTTACCATCAGAAAAAACGTGCTCTATGCGATAATAAAGCTCGCTGTTATAAGCATTTAAAAGCACGATGTGAAGCTGCGAGGCCGATCGATCGCTCGCCGCCATAAGTGCATCGGCCAAAACCGTTAGGCCGTCACAGCCAACCAACGGTATCCCGCTTGCATAAGCAAGGCCATTTATAGTAGCCAGCATTGCGCGCAGACTGTTGAACGAACCCGGGCCCTGATCAACGGCAATAAAACTCAAGTCACTTAATTGCCATGCCGCCTTCTGCAGCACTTCTTGAATGGCCACCAAAAGATAAGAGCTCAGTCGCTGGCTCTCCGCATGCAGCTGCGCTACGCACGTGCTACCGTCAAATAAACCAACAATGAGCTCCTGATACGACCCGTAAAGGGCTAAGATCTTTTGATTTCTAGCTGTTTTCATCTTTTATTTTTTGGCGTTGATAAAATGCACCAAAGACGTCCGTCTTGATGGTTACCTTCTTCTTCTCTATTACATTACCACAATTTAAGCATTTCCACCCTTCGAAATTTACCGATTGGTTGAAAAACGATTGCATCACCATCATGCCAGTACACTTAGGGCACTTCATAGTACTATCCTCTTGCGATATATATACGTGGATAAAAACAACAGATCGGCATCACTGCCGGGCGCATACTATGAAGAGATTCGCACAAGAGTAAACACATTTGTTAATCAATAATGCGATCGTCTTCTTCCTCGATAGATCGACGGCTATAAAGATAGTCTTTTAGCAAAAAAGCGGCGGCCAAAGAATGTGATTCAAGCTTACTCTGGCTGCTTAATTTCTGGCGTTTCACTGTTTGTTGATGGCTCGTTGCTAACTGACTCGTTAAATACTCATCAAGAAGCTCCCACGTCACCGAAGGGAATTGCTCCTGGCAGGCAACAAAGAATGTGCGTGTTTTTTTGCTTTGCTCAGTTTCCTCCCCGCGTGCTCCTGCCGGCAAACCAACCAGAACCATACTGACGTCATGCTCAGGGAGAACTTTCTTTAAAAAATCGACTAATTCCTTGCGCTTTACTGTCTTAAGAGGGCGACACACAATGCCCAGTGGGTCAGAGAGGGCAGTCCCCACCCACACATCACCTAAATCTAACGCTAATATGCGCATCACAAACCTCCCTATGGTTTTAGCAAAAATACTAAAGACGCATTATACTACCCAAACAACTGGCCGCTGGCAAAAATAGTACGAGGATTTTTTATGAAACCAACCGCTCTTTACATCATTGACGCGTCATCACTCCTCTATCGCTCGTATTACGGGGTAAAACCGCTCCATACCACCAGTGGCATGGCGACCCATGCTATTTATGGATTTTGCCGCACCCTCAAAAAGATCACTGATGACCTCGACCCAAAAAATCTCATCGTAGTATGGGACAGCAAAGGACCAACAATCCGCCATGCCGAATACCCAGCCTACAAGGCAACACGCCAGACCCCACCAAGCGATCTGATCACCCAAAAAGAAGCCATCATAGAGTTCATTACCACAATCGGCGTCGCACAACTCGCCAAGCCAGGCCTGGAAGCAGATGATATCATGTACTCCCTTATACGCGAGCACGAAGGCGTCCCGATCGTTGTTGTCACCGGCGACAAAGATCTACACCAACTCCTCGATGGACACGTAAGCATCTTCGATCCATTTAAGCAAGCGACCATAACTCATGAATCGTTTATCGCCGAACGCCAGTTTGCACCGGAAGATCTGCTGCTCTATCACGCCCTTCTTGGCGATAGTTCTGACAATATTCCTGGTGTAAAAGGGATTGGGGCAAAAACAGCGCAAGCACTGGCGCAGCATTACCATTCCATCGAAAATCTCTATGCATCGCTAGCTACCGTAACACCCAAACGAGTTCAGGAACTTTTAACGGCAAGCAAAGAGGAGGCGTTTTTAAGTGCATCTCTCTTTACACTACGATACCATGCCACCCATTTTGATGGGGCGCAAAGCCTCTACGACAAAAGCAAATGGATCGAGGCAGCCTCTTTCTTCAGGCGGTACGAGATGCGCCCATTCCTTCCGAACGGAGTCACTGGTATGCCCACTGCACTTCCTCACAGCGAGCAACAGCTTCCAGCACCACAGTTCACGGCTCATCTGGTAACTACAACCGCACAACTCGCAACCCTCATCGACAAACTCAAGCAAGAGTCGTGCATCGCTTTTGACACTGAGACCACTTCACTACAGCCATTCCGCGATGAAGTAGTTGGCGTTTCCTGCGCTTTTAATGAAACCGAAGGCTACTACATCCCTTTTGGTCACAAAACTGGAGAAGATCAGCTACCACGCGAGACCGTTCTGAACGCATTAGAACCACTCCTGAGCAGCCCTTCCATCCCCAAAGTGTTCCACAATACCAAATTTGATCAGGCCGGCTTTGCCCGCTATGGCATCCATCTCAATGGCGTCATCGGCGATACCCTCATCATCGCAAGCTTACTCCGCACTGGCAACGAAAGCATTGGACTCAAAGCTCTTTCAAGTCGACATCTCCATGAAGAAATGGTTGAGTACGAGGCGTTAGTAAAAGGAAAAAAAACCTTTGCTGATATCGAAATAATCCCTGCAAGTCAGTATGCAGCCAATGATGCCCGCCAAACCTGGCAGTTATTTAAGATACTATCCAAAAAATTGGCGCAAGACCCGGCTCTTCAAAGCCTGTATGACAACGTAGAGCTCCCGCTTTCGCGCCTCTTGTGGGAAATGGAAGAGTTCGGCATCAATATCGATGTGCCACTCATGCAAAAAATCGCCGCAAAGACGCAGGAAGAGTTAGAACATATTACCATGAAGATACTGGCGTGCCTACACGGCGGCCAGCAAATGATTGTTGCACCATCCCTCAATCTTAATTCGCCGCAGCAACTTGAAGTACTTCTTTTTGACCAACTCAAATTGCCCGCTCTCAAGAAAAATACCAAAACTGGTAGCCGCTCGACCGACAGCGAAGTCCTGACCGAGCTCAGCAAAATACACCCGGTTCCGGGGCTGATCATGCATTATCGTGAGCTCAGTAAACTACTGAACACCTATCTCTTACCTCTGCCAGAGGAAATTAACCCACGCACCGGTAAAATTCACACCACCTATACACAGACAATTACCGCGACCGGGCGCCTATCCAGCACTAACCCCAATCTCCAAAACATTCCGATTGGCAGCTCCATTCGGCATGCTTTTGTAGCCCCAGAGGGATACGTATTCATCTCCGCCGATTATTCTCAAATCGAGCTTCGTATTTTGGCACAGTTCAGCCAAGACCAGGCGTTGCTGCAAGCATTTTCGGCGCACAAAGATGTTCACGCGCAAACAGCAGCCCTCATTTTCAGTGTGGAAGAAAAAGCGGTAACCCCGGATCAGCGAGCTGTTGGGAAAAAGATTAACTTTAGTATCATGTATGGCCTTACCCCGTTTGGCCTATCTAAAGACCTCTCCATCTCACCGGCAAGCGCAAAGGCCTATATTGAAAGCTACTTTAACCAGTACGCTGGGGTTAAAGAGTGGATGGAGCGCACCGTGCAAGAGGCCAAAGAAGTCGGCTACGTCAGCACTCTCCTCGGCCGGCGCCGCTATGTTCCCGGACTTCATGAGCGCAACCGAACGCTACAAGAGGCTGAGCGTCGCGTCGCCATAAACACACCTATTCAAGGCACAAGTGCCGACCTCATCAAAATGGCCATGCTGAAACTTGATGCCAAGATCAAGGAGTTAAATATGAACGCACATCTCGTATTACAAATCCACGACGAACTTTTAATTGCCGCTCAACCAGAAGATGTTAATACCCTCGTGCCCCTCATCAAAGAGTGCATGGGCAGCGTCGTTACCGGTTGGCTAGTACCTCTTGAGGTCTCTATTCGCACCGGCACCAACTGGGGCGACGTCAGTAAATAAGTAAACAAAGTTATCCCCACATGGCCCGGACCACTCTAACTACCAACTTTTTTATTTTTTTGATCACAGTTGCCGTCTCAAACAATGCAGACAATTTTCAGGAGATATTTGCACAAAACACTGGCACCGGTGCTTTTAGCTTTTTGCAACAATCATCATCAAAGCTCCTGGCCACAGTCTACATACAGGGGCCAGTCATCGCCCTTTATGATACACAAAGCCAGTCATTTTCTGGAACGCTCATTCAAGATGCACACTCTCCCCGTCTTGCACTTTCGACAAAAGATCCCCTTGGTCGGTACACCACCAAACTAATTTCTAGCGCTGACCTAACGGCCTTTTGTGCACAAAATCCCCAAATAATTGGATGCCCAACTCCTGCCTACCAGAAGGCACACAAAAACAAACTACGGAGCTTAGCTGCACTCGCGGTAGCTGGCGGTCTCTTGACGGTACTTGGTGTGTACGCAACAAAAGAACGCTACCAAGAGCTTCAATTAAAACAAGGTTGCAACATTAATGAAGAAATAGGGAAAGACATCATGCGCTCTGTCGCGCTCATACTTATGTACCTAGGAATCGAAGCACTTACTGGCACCACCGGTAGCCAACTCTATTTAGCGACACTAGGAACAACGTATAGTTATCACGGCACAGACCATGCAGTAGTACCTCTCATAGTCGGACCTCTCTTCTTTGGCCCATCGACCCTTCTCTTTTTAAGAGATTTTTTTGCTCCTGGCTACAAGGACCCTGCTGAAGCGATCAAGCACACAAAAACCGCCCTCATGATAGACTAAGAAATGATAAAGACACTTGCTTTATAAGCGTTTTTTGTTATTCTCCCTAGCTACTTACCCCACTTAAAATCGTTCTACCCTCCATTTTAATCGCCGCTAACCTCAAACAATTAAATTCTATGGAGAAAGAACCGTGGGCAAATCAAAAAACGCCTTTTTACTACTCATTATTACCGCACTTCCAACCTCATCTCTCATCAGTAAAGCTCAAGATCCAAGCAACCCCTGGCGCACCATTAGTATCGTCAGCGGCACCGCCGCAACAATCGGCTTGCTCGAGCTAGCCTTTAACAAAGAAAAGCGCACGGCGCTCCTGCGTCTCGTTCAAAAGAAAAACCGAAACCTCGCCAGAGGGGCTTCTTCACCAAATGTTACGATGCAAGTAGCCAGTAGCACCGCCTTTGCCCTCATCAGCGCTTTGGCCCTCTATAAGTCACGTCAAAACTCAGGCTACACACCTGATCAACCACAAGCGTCCAAAGCAATTCTGCAAGAAACAGGCATTCAAACTGATAGTGTGACCACACTAAGTTCTCCGCCACTACTAATGGTCGAGCCGCCAAAGCCTCCCAAGCAGACGCCGGAAGAAATGAGCGTGCAAACAGCAGAAGCGACCTTGGCAATCACTCCTTTCATCCAAGAAGCCGAACCAACCCCGATCATCAAAGTTTCTCGAGAAGAAATCGGCACACAAACAGAAAATGTAGCGCCAGAGAAGCCAACGTTACCCCCAAATCAACTCAGCCTGCGTAGCCAAGTAGAAGTCATAAGTATCGCGCTAAACTCGAAAGCCTCTAAAACAACGAGCGTCCAAACAGGAAACACCCCCGCTCGGAAAGAATTAGACATAAGCCCTATAACCCCATGCGGCATCGACCCGAAAAGCCCAGCCACGCTAGAAATGCAAAATACATTGGGATCTGTACACATTTCTCCGTTGCAACAATCGCCACCTAAACAGACCGATCAGGCTGTGGGCCGGACGCCAACCAGCCATGGCCTCGTAACACCACAAAGAACAAAAGTCTCAAAAAACCTTTCTCGCATGGCACCCGGAAGTAGCCGTCGGCCACCAAGAGCTCAAGACTCGCCAGGACTCAATAAAGCGGTTTGGAGTCTCTCAACTCCCCCAAGAACCGAACATACACCTCAAGGCACGCCTCAAACCTCGCCTTTCACGAGAGGGATGAATGGAGCAATGAAAAGCCTGGAAGCTGTAGAAACAGCATTGAAAAATCCAATCTTCAGCTCAGATGATGACGATAATGATTACAGTGACGGGAGTGTAGGCAGCACCTACTCGTCTCCCGGAAGAATTGAGCGTGCTAAAAAGACAATAGGAGAAACAGACTTAACCTTGGAAGAGCAAGCCGACTTTTATAGGCGAAACATAGCGCAGCGCAAGGCAGAACTTAAAATCTATCAGGCTCACCTTTCTGAAGTTAAAAAAATGATGACAACCAAGCCCTAATGAAAACACATTCTTATCAGAAGCATAGACTAGAAAAATGAAGAGGAGCCAGCATCTAAACGCTGGCTCCTTTCTTGCAACCTCAGTAAACTATTTATGGGCAAACTTCATTTTGACGCTTGCAAGAGGCTCTGCCAAGCCTTTGCTCGCATCTCTGAAATCAAAAACGATTTAGGAGAGAGAATTAAATGCATGCTCAAAAACCTCAGGAGGAAAAACTCGGTAACGCACGATGACTTGGCGATGAAGATCCATCTGGTTAGGCTCCTTTAAATGAATGGCTCCTCGCGAATCAAGCGTAGTAGTAGCAACACGATAAAACAGACTAAATCGAGTGCAAAGGTCCGATCCTTCCAGTACAACGTAGGTATTCTGATACGCATCCCCCACATACTCTACATAGATCTTGCATTGTCCGTACAAGGGAAGACCTCTCACCTCGCCATTTGTCATAAATACCTTCGGATCTCTAGAAAAAATAGGCCGCCGTCTTATTGCTTCTCCAATTGCTTCGCGCAAATCAGACGCGCAACGCTCTACCGTAAGTCCAAGCTTAAAACAATCCTCCGGCGACAAAATCGCCTTGCAGAGCTCCATAGACCCGTCAGAAGACAACACAAAAGAAGGGGCCACAACAGCGACGCAAAAACCCAACACGAAAGATTTTAGTTTCATAAAATTCCTTACACATTTATTGGCTATAGTGAGATGGGGTAATCGTAACAATCAAAAAAGCAAAGCACAAGACACAATCCGCTATTTTGACCCCAGCAGCTTTTTCGACAGAAAACCGAACGCCCCCTTCAGATGCTCAGCAGGAGCCATACGAAAAACATCAAGATCAAGCGAAGCGCTCCCCTTCCCTCAGAAGGTTTTTACAAAACACTCAAATAGTGTAGAATTTATGCATATTTATTGCTTTATCGAAAGAAAAATTAATGAAAAAAAGCATGCTGCACAGCCTCCTCCCCCTGCTCTTTCTAGCCATCACCAGCTTTAGCACAATCGCTAGGCCTACCCCGCTTGAAATGGCCATGGCAAGAACCAAAGGCCAAGCTAAATTTGTCATCGAGGAACTCGGGACCGACCCAAAAACCGGTCGTCGGCTCCGTAGCTACGTACAAGGTAAAGTAATCGCCTTGTACGATCAGCGAGCTAAGGATTTTTGCGGCACACTCCTCTATGACAAGAAAAAAAAGGTTTTTGCCATCTCTACCACCGACAGAAATTTCAACACATTCACCATCGAAAAGTCTGAGCTTATAGAGTTTTTTCAAGACAACCCCAACATTGCGGTCTGCGAGGTCCCAGGCTACCTGAGCATGCAAAAAAAGGCTCCATTCTTTTGGATGGGAGGGGCTGTCATTCTAGGATCACTCCTCCTTGCCCTCGGCGTCGCTATGGCAAAAAGCAGAATTCGAGAAATTCGTAGCGAAAATGGAGGCCAAGGAGTCGCTGGCCAATTGGCTATTGATACCGGCTGGGCAGTAACCAAAATTATCCTCATGACAATAATTGAATCCATAATTAATAATGCACTTGGCTTTCGCAGCCCCATCGTCCCAGTTCTTGGGGGGACTTTTTACGGCAAAAGCGACTTCGTCCTCCCTATCATCGGCGGCACCATACTCGCCGGCATCCCTGCCGCCGTATTAATCAAGCGACTCTGTTTTGACGGTTACCGCTCACCTTTTGAAGTTTTAGCCGCCACAAAAATAGCATTAAGCAAGGCCGCAGCGAAGAAACCAGCAAACGCTTGAGGTTGACATTTGTGCAGAATATGTCATGATTTAGCCTGTTTTGGGCTATAGCCCTTCTAAATTTTCAAACTAATTACTCAACTATTTATCCACTAGGAGCACACGATGGCAACAAGTAAAAGCGGTGGTTCTACTCAGAACGGTCGTGATTCAATAGGCAAGCGTCTTGGCTGTAAGCGTTTTGACGGCCAAGTAGTCAACTCAGGCGAAATTCTGGTAAGGCAACGTGGATCGCGCGTAAACCCAGGCGTTGGTGTTATGCAAGGATCTGATGACACCTTGTTTGCTATCATTCCTGGCAGCGTAAAATTTTATCAAGGATTCAAAGGCCGTAAATTCGTAAAGATCGAAGCGGCGTAAACCCTTTCAATCTGTTTTCTTTATTTATTTGCTTTTTTAAGGTACAAAAGGCCCCGAGTTTTATATTCGCTTTAAAAAAATAAGGAGATACCGTGATCAATTTTCTGCGTTACCGTTTAGTTTGTGCAACATTCTCTGTGTTGTTCTTAGGTGCCGGTGTAGCAGCATATGTATATCGCGGTGGGTTTAATTACCATATCGACTTTGTGGGCGGCACTGAACTGCAAGTAAGTTTTGAAAAACCTCTTTCCTCTTCTGACTTGCGCAATGCGCTCAATGAGGACGGATGGCAAGATCCTGTTATTCAAAGTATCGGATCGGCGAATAAACAATTTTTAATTCGTGTAAAGCAAAGCGACAAGTCGCTGGAAGAACGCTTCCTTGAAACAGCAGATAAAAAACTCCGCGGCAACGCAGTGACGCTTGATGACGTTTCGTGGGTTGGCGCCGAAGTTGGTAACGACATTAAATGGGATGCCTTCATCGCTATTCTTTTCGCCTTGCTTGGCATGTTGGCATACATTGCTCTCCGCTCCCAATACCGCTTTGCGGTTGGCGCTGTTGTAGCCCTGGTGCACGACGTATTGGCAGTTTTAGTTGTTCTTTTACTACTGAACGAACAAGTTTCACTTAACGTTTTGGCGGCGCTTTTGACAACGCTTGGGTACTCGATCAACGATACCATCGTTATCTTTAGCCGCATCCAAGAAAATTTCGCTCTTCTGAAGAACAATACTGAAGAAGAAGTCGTAAATATAAGTATTAATCAAACGCTGCGTCGCACATTGCTGACCAGTTTTACCACATTTTTGGCCGTTTTATCCCTCTACTTATTAGGTGGCGAAGCGCTCAAAGGATTCTCGCTCTCGATGCTTGTCGGTATCGTGGCAGGAACCTACTCATCAATCTACATAGCAAGTCCAATAATGCTTGCCATTGGTAGCGCTCAACAGCGCTAAAAACGGATTGATGAGAATTTGAATACCCGTCCATATTAGAACCATTTGCTTAAAATAGATGTTTTTTGCCCCACACATTGGTACTGTGTGTCATGGTAGTTCTTTTTTGGAACATTCTCATTAACCCATTTCTAGCTTGCGAGTTGACCGATGCCAGATAAAATAGCTCCCCAATCCATTATTGATGCACCAAAAGAAACGATGACATCTTCAGCGCCAGACACGCAAGATTCGATCATCGCCGAGGCGTTAGAAGCCTTGAATGCTGCTGCATCATCAGAAAATCAGGCCCCGGTCGCCCAACAAGAACCTGGCCAACGACAACAGAATCCAAACCAACAGCGCCGTCCTCATCATAATGACCGTCGCCGTGACGACAAATTTGGACGCAACAATGGTCGACGTTCACCACAAGGACAACCAACACGCACCAATAACGGACCTGAAGAAGAAACATACGAAGATCAGCTAGCAATTCAAGACAGCAACGGCGCGCCACGACGTGCGGTTTCTGTCCAAGAACTCAAAGAAATGAGCATCAACGACCTGATCGAGTATGCAACAAAAATTGGCATCAAAGAACCGTCGTCTTATAAAAAGCAAGATTTGGTTTTCCGCATTGTCTGTGTTGAACTTGAACGTCGCGCTGACGTCCATGGTGAAGGTATTTTGGAAAAATTACCGGATGGCTACGGTTTTCTTCGTTCACCCAAATTTAACTACGTTCCTGGTCCGGATGACATCTATGTCTCTCCGGCGCACATTAAACGCTTTAGCTTGCGTACTGGTGACTCTATTAAGGGTATCCTTCGTCGGCCAAAAGAGTCGGAAAAATATTTCGCACTTCAACGCGTAGATATGGTTAACGACCAGCCTGCATCTCAGTCGGTTCGCAACACCTTATTTGAAAACTTAACACCACTTTTCCCGAATGAGCGATTTAAGCTTGAGGGAGATTCAACCAATATTTCGACTCGTATCATGGATATGTTGACTCCAATTGGTAAAGGCCAACGGAGCTTGATCGTGGCACCACCGCGAACCGGTAAAACAGTCTTACTTAAAGACATTGCCAACATCATTGCACAACAACACCCTGAAGCGATTTTACTCATCCTTTTGATCGATGAGCGCCCAGAAGAAGTGACCGACATGCAACGTTCGATCAAAGGAGAAGTAGTATCTTCTACTTTTGACGAATACGCGACTCGTCACGTACAAGTAGCTGAAGTTGTACTCGAAAAAGCAAAGCGCTTAGTTGAATGCGGCAAAGACGTTGTTATTATTCTTGACTCTCTTACCCGTTTAGCACGTGCTTACAATACTCTGTCACCATCGAGCGGCAAGGTATTAAGTGGTGGTATTGATGCCACTGCACTGCAACGACCAAAACGCTTTTTTGGTGCCGCACGTAAAGCCGAAGAGGGTGGATCGCTTACTATTATCGCCAGCGTACTGGTAGAAACCGGTTCTCGTATGGACGAAGTGATTTTCGAAGAATTTAAAGGTACCGGCAACATGGAAATTCACCTTACCCGTAAATTGTCCAACCGCCGTGTGTATCCAGCCTTCGACTTGCAAGCCTCCGGCACTCGCCGTGAAGACTTGTTGCTCAACGAAGCAGAATTGAACCGCGCATGGATCTTGCAAAAGTTCCTTGGTGGCATGAACGTCGTAGAAGGTATGGAATTGCTCATCGATAAGATGAAAAAAACCAAAACCAACGATGAATTCTGGGAACTCATGAACAAGAAAAAGTAACACTATGGCTTTGATTTTAGGCATTGAGAGCTCGTGCGACGATACCGCAGCTGCAGTTTTTGACACAGCTCAACAGAAAATTTTGGCATACCACACCTACTCACAGCAAACACACCTTGAGTATGGTGGTGTAGTGCCAGAGCTCGCTTCGCGCTCTCACCTAGAAAAGATTGGTCCTGTCGTCGCACTCACCCTTAAGCAAGCTGGCTGCACGATACAAGACATTACTGCCATCGCAGTAACCAGCAAGCCAGGGCTTGCCGGTTCATTGCTTGTTGGTTTGTGTTATGCTAAAGGCCTTGCCTTTGCTCGCAACATTCCATTGATTGCAGTCAATCACCTTGAAGGTCATATATTTTCTTCATTCCTTAATCTAGACGGTACCGTTCGTACCGAAATACCATTTCCTCATTTATGTCTTACCGCTTCTGGCGGACATACGGCACTCTATTTGGTAACCGATTTTGGCGAGTTTACGCTCCTTGGACAAACGCGAGATGATGCAGCAGGAGAAGCATTTGATAAAATTGCCAAACTCATAGGTTTTAGCTATCCCGGCGGGGCAACTATCGAAAAGCTTGCTCGTGAAGCAGGGTTTCGTGATGTGTACACCTATCCCCGCAATAAATTTATGTCGACTGATTATTCATTCAGTTTTTCCGGCCTCAAAACGGCCGTTCTGTACGACTTGGCAAAGCAAGGCTTTGTCGACCTTAAGACTGGACAACGCACCGCACTCCTTACCGCAGAAATTCAACAAAATGTTGCTAGCTCATTACTCATCTGCATTGGCGATATTTTTGAGAAAACAATAGTCAACGCACTGGAAGAAGCACAACATAAGATTGAAGCGGTCACCTTTGTCGGCGGTGTTGCCTGCAACAAATATCTTGGCGCCCTGCTAGCATTGGCAGCGGAACGATGCAAAGCAACCCTCTTTACCAGTCCGCCACCATTTTGCACCGACAACGCTGCGATGATCGCTTTTGTCGGCGCGTACAAGCTTGCTAAGGGCGAGATAGCGCCACTTGATGTTGATATTTTCTAGTCTGTTTTTAATGTTTCTTTCTCCTTGACAACCCGAGCACCCCTGCCGACACAGTCACATACTTTTCTTTCCCTTCTGCCGCAGGAATTACTAGGGATGAAGGAAAACCAGTCGGAGGAACTGCTTTCCGGTAATCAAATGAGCCAGCCGTTGCAGGGACAACGTAAGAAGAAGCAGAAACAGAACGCGCTATAGTCGGTGGCAAAGGTACAAGCGTCACTCGAGAGGCCGCAGCCGAGTAGCCAAAAGAAGCGCGTTGCCGGCCTTACCAGACAAAACGACGACACTCCACGCCATTGGGTGTCACAAATTTTTCCACTTTCTGCGGCGCAGCATGCTGCTGGACCTCGATAGCCTCAATCGCGCTTTTAATAGAATTACGAGAGTGATCATAGTCGTGCAGAACAATAGTAGGAAGCAGTCCATGCACGTGCGGAGTATTAGAAGCCATATGGGCAGTGTCGCAGACTGCAGAAACGTGCTTGCTGCTAATGAGCACGATCAAGGCTTTTTCTGGCACATAATCATCTTCCCCAATCTCTTGCTCTGTGATAATCCAGGTCCATCGGTTTTGCTGTGCATCCCATTCGCGATCCAATTTGTACCAGGAGCATTTCTCAAGCTTCTTCATCTTAATGCCTGCCAAGGTATGCCCTTGTTCAAAATCAAGCTCCAAGCGTTTGCAAATAACCAAGGAAAGATCGTCCAGCCGGCCACTTTTAACCTCTTCCTCCGAAACTGTAATCGTATAATCACCAGCCTCGTTAGAGCGAAGAATATTACCGTCAAAATAAATCGTAAGCGGTGGCACTGGCTCTCCAGGGTGCCCCTCAATCACAAACTCTCCCATCAAGCGGATAGGCCCCGCTGGAATGGCAGGCTCGGCATTTCTTGAGTTTACCACGCTAACCAATGGTTGGGCCGCCGCAGGCAGTACACTAAAAGCTCGCGCCTGGGTAGCAGAAGGAAAAAAAAGAAAGGAAAGTGATAACAATAAAAAAAACATCATATAAACCTCACAAGAAAAAGCTGTAAAAACCTTTGTCTCACAACACTATTACTAGACTTAGATTACACAAATGAAGCTAGAGACACAATAGTAGCTCTGTAAAGCCCAGAGAATCCCTAGTCCTCTTACCAGGGCACATGGTACGTCCATACATACGCCCTCCAAGATCAAATCTAATCAACTCTACAAGCAGACAAGAACGATACGCAAGATCTAGTCAGGACTTAGGAGAAAAAGCCCTATGCAGGCTGCTCCGTAGCAAATTCTTCTAGCGATCGAGACAGTCGTTCTTGGGTGCTTGGATGCGAAGAGAACAAGGCATTAAGTCCGCGGCAATTATGGTTATTATTCACCCACAATTTCCCCTGAGAAAGGCGAGTCTTAAACTCTAATTGCTGAGCAGCAGTCAGGCTTCTAAACCGCTGCGTTTTCATAAAATCCGCCACCGCTAGTGCATCAGTATGATTAGCGTTTTTTTCGTAGTTCAGCATAGACTGCAGCATCGTACGCCCTTTATCCCTCAGATAGGTTCCCATAGCCTGATCTGCCTCGCGTTCGCAACGTCGGGCATACAAAAGTTCAAAGCCAACACACAACAGACCAAAGGAAAAGCACTGAGCGGCCCCCCGCAACATTGCAGGACCTTTTTTATCAGCAGCACATGCGGCATGAACCACTTGCATAAAAAGCGCCGTCATAGCAACACCCATACTGCAGACGGCTATAAGCTTCTTTTTCGTGTGATTATGCATTATATGGCCCATTTCATGAGCAACAACCCCAAAAGCTGCTTCTGTAGTGATTTTTTCAAGCATCCCACGGCAAAGTACTATACAAGAATTATCTGATGAAAGGCCAGTCGCAAAGGCGTTAAAAAGACCGATGTCAGAGTAAATGATCATCGGCTTTTTAATTTTCATAGCCTGGGATAATTCGTCAACCAGCTCATGCAAGCGCGGCGCATCATCGGGATGCAGAACAACAAACGTCCCCAAGGAAGAAACTGCGTTAAAAAGAAAATTACGGCCAATGGCCTCAGAAAAAGTCGGCTGTTTACCGTGATGAATTGCCCACTCAGCGTCAAAAACTATACTCAAAAGGGCTGGGTTTTCTATTCCCTTTAGCCGGACAAGGGCGGAATTTGGCTGAGACATACTCGCAGAAATATCGTCCCAGTATATGTTTTGGCTTGCTTGGTCTGAAAGCGCCTTAAGGTGCAGAGCCCACCCTGAAAGAAAACTGAAGCATCCTAAAACGGCAAGTAGGCTATTGGTTGATCTATAGCACATGAGTTTACCCTTGGTAAAGTGAGGAGGTTGTACCATTAAGGACTATAATCGTGTTATACTGCGTACAATAATACGCTTCTTACAATAAAATTCAATAGTAGAAAAATATGAAACTGATCGCAGACAACAAACGAGCCCGTTTTGACTACCACATCCTCGAGACTTTTGAAGCTGGTATCGTTCTAACCGGGGACGAGGTAAAATCACTCAGAGCGGGCAACGGAAGCCTAAGTGACTCATATGCCACCGCCCACGACAACACTCTTCAGCTCCTCAACTGCTATATTGGGCCTTACTCCCACGCGTTTATAAAAAATGATACCGCACGCCGGAGCCGAAAGCTACTTCTGCATCGCCGAGAAATTAATAAGCTTATTGGTTCCATCTCTCGCAAAGGGCTCACGGTTATTCCGCTCAAAATATACTTTACCAACAAAGGCTACGTAAAAGTAGAACTTGGGCTTGCCCAGCACAAAAATGCTGTTGATAAGCGCCAAACCATAAAAGAACGGGATATCGCCCGAGAAACTCGCCGTGCGATCAAGGGGCAGGAATAGGCTCTACTGCCTGATCGGCGATTGCCTTTTTAAAAAAAGCTTTACGCAACCTAAGTGACCGATGAGTAGAGAAAAAGCTTCTGCCAACCGCATCATTTTCTTTCCGAGCCACAACATAAAGAGCCTCCATACCCGCTATGAATTCGCCAGCCCTATGCTCATCTTGCGCTGAAAGGTAAGGGAGGTCGTTCGAAACAATCTCTCGCACAACGGCTAAATCACCGCCCATGTTTTCTTGATAAAAACGGTCAAACGCCTCAAGCATCGCTAAACCATTCCTAGCACTAACAGAACTTGCCAGTACGTCTGCTTTATACTCACAGTGGCGAGCCAGAATGCCCCAATAGATACCCATAATTGCACCATAAAAGCCAAGTATTCCAAGGCACGCGACGCCTCGCCGCAGCGAAATTGTCTGATCACTCCCGCGCAGCTTACTGACTGAATAGAGCATAGCTACTAAGCCTACTAGGAATACTGGCACGAAAGACTTAGCCATTGTTGCTTGATGACGCCCAGCCACCACTGCCATTTGATGGGCAAGAACACCACAAAATTCTGCTTCGCTCATTTCCTCGAACAAGCCCCGACCAAGAACCACAAATCCGGTGTTTGAGGACCAACAGGCCGCTGTTGCATCAACTAATTTGCTATCATCAACCAAAAGCAATAAAGGCACCAATATGCCCAACTTTTGGGCATATTGAGCAGCAGTGGCATACAACAATGGCAATTCATTTGGCGGCAAAACATAACAGCGATCAGCAAACGAGACAATTTCATTTTCCATAAAATAATACCCCATCTTATCACGCCACAAGGCAGAACGGTTTTGCGTTGCAGAAAGATAGTCATGCCACTGCGCAGAACGCAAAATGCCAAGCGCAGGACCGCTTCTTAACTGAGATGCGCGTCCCAAAACTGAATTAGTGACTGCAAGAGCAGAACCAAGCTCATCACGGTATGTATTGAGACTATTCATTGCCACTAACGATGCATCAAATGAAATAATACTCACTATAAGCAAAAAAAAATTATACATAAACGCCTTTTTCTACAAAACTCCGGTCAAAAACTGTTGTAAAAAGGTAAGTCGCTGATTACCTTTCACATTCCGTACACCCATAGCAATAGCACGAGCTTGCCCCACAAGTACACAAAGTTTTTTAGCTCGCGTGATGGCGGTGTATATTAAGTTTCGCTGTAGAAGCATAAAATGTTGCACATACAAAGGAATCACCACGACATCGAATTCAGACCCTTGAGATTTGTGTACCGATATCGCATACGCCAAGACCAACTCACCAAGTTCGAGATATTGATACACCAACGCTCGTTCACCAAATGTAACGGTAACCTCTTGATCTTCGACATTAATGCCGGTAATGAAGCCAATATCACCGTTAAAGATAAACTTGTCGTAATTGTTACGGATCTGCATAACTCGGTCATTTACACGAAATTCTTGTCCAAATCGCGTTACAACCGGCCCCTGCGCCCCCTCGGCATTCAGAATCATCTGCAATTCCTGGTTAATACGTTGCGTTCCGGCGGTTCCACGGTTCATGGGAGTCAGGACTACTGCCTGTTGCCATACGAAATGATGCTGTTTAATAGTCTTAGTAAAAAAGGTTCGCAAAAACTCAAACAACTCTTCAGGAGCCTCATGCTTTATATACATAAAGTCACGCTTACTTGTCTCCCAGACTCCCTTACTGGAGGGAAATTCACCGTTATTCACTCGGTGTGCATTCACAATAATTAAGCTATCCTGCGCCTGCCGAAAGATATGCTTTAGGCGGGTAACATTCACAACGCCCGAATTAATAAGATCATGCAATACATTGCCCGCACCGACTGATGGCAACTGATCAACGTCTCCCAGAAGCACTAAGTGTGCCCGATCTGGCAATGCCTTCAGTAATGAATTCATAAGAAACACATCAATCATCGACGCTTCATCAACAACCACAAAATCGGCTTGCAAGGCATTTTGCTCATTGCGCGTAAACCCCATAGTCATCGGAGAAAATTCAAGCATCCGATGGAGTGTTTCAGTCGAACGACCAGTTCCTTCAAACATTCGCTTTGCCGCTCGACCAGTTGGAGCAGCCAATCGCACTTTGACCCGCTGCTCATCAAGAACATTGAGTAATGATTTAAGCAACGTTGTTTTACCAGTACCAGGCCCACCAGTAACGATAGAGACTTTATGCTGCAAACAACCCATAACCCCCATCTGCTGCTCCTCATTCAGATGCACTCCATTTTCAGGAACTTTGCATAATGTTTTATATGCAACATCAAAGTCGAGCGCTATTTTAATTGCGGTCGGTGCTGCAAAGGCCTTCAGTCTTTTTGCAATACTGACCTCGGAATAATAATATTGTGGCAAGGTCACATAGTGCTGCGATTCAAACGTAATAACTTTTATTTTATTCGCTTCATACAAAGAACGCATTGCTTGTTTTACCAGCGACTCATCTCGCTCAGGTTGCAGTTCTAAAAGCTCAAGGGTCTGGGCAAAAACATCAGTAACAATTTTATACAAATGCCCTTCATCAACAGCACTGGTAATGGAATAAATAATACCGGCCTGCACTCGTGGCATTGAGTTCGTAGCAAACCCAAGCTTTAATGCCAGTCCGTCAGCCGACTTAAAACCAACACCCCAGACATCTTCAATCAGGCGATAGGGGTTTGCAGAAATAGCTTCGATTGAGGAGGCGCCGTACGCTTTATAAATTTTACCTGCAAGCCCAGTTCCAACCCCCTTTTCTTGCAGAAAAACCATAACGCGAGAAATTTCACGTTGCTCTTTCCATGCAGCAGTAATTTGCTCAATCCGCTTGGGGCCAACCCCAGGGACCTCAGAGAGTCGGTATGGCGCAGTATCAATAACTTCAAGTGTGCGCTCTTTAAAATGTGTGACGAGTTTACGTGCAAAAACCGGACCGATACCTTTAATAAGGCCAGATGCAAGGTATTTCTCGATACCAATCGCAGTTTGCGGCAACTGCACACTGCATTTTGTCGCCGCAAACTGGCGCCCAAATTTTGGGTTAAATTGCCAAGAACCTTCCAGCGATACGCGCATTCCCTCGTGCACGTCAGGAAAGCATCCAGTTACCGTAACTGTTTCTTTTGCGTTAACTGCCAAAAGAAACACCATGTATCCATTTTCATTATTTTTGAACAAGCATCGCTGCACAGTCCCCACAAGTTCAGCGGTAATTGTCATCTATACTAGACCTTCCAGAGGTTCAATAATGCTTTAAAGGAGAACGGAAATAACCGCTCCATTTCAGCTCCTATGCCATTTGCTACAGCACGCGTTTCAGCTTGCGTGTCCTGCGCCATTCGCAGTTTACACACTCGAGCAAAGGCTGCAAGTGTACCGGACCATATCCACTCCGTCATCATCGATTGCGGCAACACAAGACGCGCCTGCTCTGGAGCAACACCCCCGGCTACCAACTCGTTGTACGCAGCAATAGCGTGCATACTTACCTTCTCATAAACCTCTGAAGCCGCCGCTTGGGAAATGTGCGGCTCACCGGTGCTACCTTGCTTGGCATTAACGGGTGCTCCACGCCATACTGGTACGCTAAATACTTCTGGTTCATATGAAACATAACGGCGCGATATTTCATTCCAACAGAGACCAACGCTACTCTTCACGAGCTGGCGAGCACTAATTACCGGAGCTTTTATCCGAAAAGAAGCAAACGCATGGCCAAAAGGACTCCAATGATTATGTTCTGCAAGATATTCAATTAACTTTTGATCACGAACCGATAGCTGATTCACTTCGCCATTCAACCACTGGCTTTCTTTAGCAAAGCTCACTCGCGCAGCATTCACCACGGAAAGATCAGACCCCATATGGTCAACCAACGTTACTGACACACCACTAAACTGAGGATTGCTCTCTAAACCAATCGGCTCCTGCTGTACTATGGGCTGAGTTTGCATACTCATACTACTCCTTCTTCTTATTGAGTTGTTCCTCTTCAGAAACCAAGTCATCATACATACGTTTGCTAATACCAAAAGCATTCTCGCGCTGAATAACCAAGTGCGGATATGGAATACCAATGTTATTTTCCTGCAATACCTTCAAAAGCTCAATCCGAATAGCACCCGCAATATCCCATTGCTCTCTCACACGGCGAGAGCTGATAAAGGCACGAACTTTATACAGTAGGCCATTTTCACCAAAATCTTCCAGCCGCACCATAACCGCCGGAATACGCAGCACTTGTTGGTTGTTAGCAACCACTTGCGCAATTAAATCACGAGCTACTTGTGCATCTGCATGATACGAAACTGTGACGTCAAACTCAAACCCAACCGCGTAGTAACCACCACCCCAATTAATAATTGGCTTGGAGACAAGCTCGCTGTTAGGAACAATCACCGAATAATTTTGCGCAGTACGAATGGTTGTCGCACGCAATGCAATCTTCTTTACCACTCCACGCAATGAGCCCGTTTCAATGTAGTTACCCGGTTCCATTGGCCGTTCGATTAAAATCCATAAACCAGAGAAAAAATCAGCTACAAGGTTTTTTGCACCAAATGAAATACCCAATGCTAAACCGAAGAGGACCCAACTACCCAATTGACCAAGCTTGACAGCATACAGCCCAAGCACAATGGCTAAAAAGATAATCGTATAGTGCATCATGCGTGTTGCTGTATTTTGGGCACCAGCCTCAACGCGGAAAATATCAAATAATCGCGACAGCACAAAACGGTTGAAAAGTGATGATATTACAAAACCAGACACAACAAACAAAGACAGGGTTAAGAGCCCAGCAAAGCCAATGTGGACGCCGGTACCTTCAATCGTTAAAACCCAGTCATGGCTCAGTCCTTGCCACAACTGCGCAAGTGAATAATCAAATCCCCAGGTATGGGTAATGGCAACAAAACCAAGAGTACACATAACCAAGAATGTCAGTAAAATAAAGACACCATAGTACATTTTGGCGTGCTCAAATCGGTCAGTGCCTTCTTCGTCAGATCCTTCTTCTTCCTTAATAAAGAGAGCCATCGAATAGTGACGGATAGAAGCATGGAGCGTAAGCAAGCCATATACAACTACTACTGTCAACGGCACACAGGCGGCCAAATAAAACGCTAAATTTGAATAGCCGACGTACGGATTAATAAGAATCAAAAAGCCCATAATAAAGATAAATACCGGGTAATAGTATTTACCGATGACGCTACTAATAAAACTTCCCAACCGCCCGTGCAATGGAATAAGCCGCAGTACGTCTTGCTTATTGAAGAACAACAAGAAAACAATAGAAATAGCCAACGTCCAAGCACCGTAGATAACGTTTGGCACCGAAGAAGAACTGCGCTCAAAAATATCTACCACCACGCTACACAAAAATACCTGGCGTAACGGAAGCAACACTGCGCTGATGTATAAAACTGAAGAAAGCAACAAAAGAAACTTCTCTTGCAATGTCTCGGTAAAGAATAAAAAGCTCATTCGCTGGTTAATCGTCTTAACTTCCCGCATTAAATGACGAGCCAGATAGAGGAAAAAGGGTATCGAGCATACATAGAACAACGAAACAAAATATGGCCCATAGAGCGGCGTAAGCCCTGCAAAGATGTAATATCCACAGTGAAATGCCATGTGCAACCGAATACACATCCACACCGCAATAGCGCGACTGTATTGCTCTATAAATCGCACAAAAGAACGCACTACCGTAAAATAAATCGCCCAAATCTTGCCTTGGTAAATGTAGAGAAGCCGATCAATATAACGCCCCAAATAATTAACTGAAAACTGCGCTCCTGCTACAAAAAGAAGCAAGAAAATCATGAAATAAAAGAGCAGAAAGTACGAGCTTAATGGCTGCGTAAATGCTGCGTACAAGAGAGCAAAAGGGGAGAATAAAGCCGCTGTCTTATCATACATAATATGAGTGAAATTGCGGATATCAGTCCAGGCTTGCTTCAACTGTATATAAGAAACGGCACGACGAGATCGCTGCCAAATATTGATTGCACGTTGCTCGCGCACCAGTTCATCAAGCGCAAAGAGAGCATCACTTTTCATAGACCGGCATAACTCAACGTGCTGATTATTAACCGCCAAAATCTCTTGATCTATTGCGCGCAACCGCATAACAACGTCATGCAATGCCTCGCAAGCGTATCCGACCTGCTGGCTTAATTTACTCTGAAGTCGCATACCTATCTGTTCACTATACTTACGATGATCATCGCTGCGCAACATACCTTCTTGAATATAATCATTCAATTGTTCCAAGTGGGTATCTATTTGCTTGCTTGTTTGAGTAATTTCAGAAAACCAGTTATTAATCTTTTGCGGTACGACGTCGCCAGAAAAATCATTCCCACGATCATACATCATCGTCACAATAAACAGCTGGAGCTTTTTCTGCTCTACTTTTTCCTCGATAAAGTGCTTACTATGGCCCAAAAAAAGCTCTTGTTCATAGAGCAACTTCAATTCCTGCTCTATTTTTTCGAGCTCCACTTCATACGCCTCATTTTTCAGCTTCAATACTTCCAGTGACTGTTTGTGACTCAAAACAGACTCTTTCTCTCGACGAAGCCGTCGAAAGTCTCTTGCAAGAAGTGCGTTTTGCTCTGCTGTTTCAGCTCTTTGGCTTTTCAATTCCTGCTCTGCAAAAGCTACATCAGTTTGCTCAAAAACCATGCGTTCTTGAAGCTCTGGCAAGCGCTGCTCAAGCTGAGAAACAAGATACTTCTGAAGTGCACACTCAGTCGTGTGGAGCGCTTCCCGCTGCACATGATAGTCTTGCTCAAGCTTCTGCACCTGCCCTGATTCTTCAATCCAAGCCTTTTGCAAGCCAATCAAGGTGGTAAAATACTCGCGCTGATTGGCATCAGCAGCTGCGTCGCGCCGCGCCTCGAGCTCAAGCAAATCTTGCTCAAGTTGCTTACTAGTAAGAGAGGCCTGGTCCTTAGCACGCACCCCTTCACGAATGACCAAACCACGCTTCTCTTTAAGATTAGCAAGCTTTTCTGTTTCCTCACTCAATTTCTTCTTTGCTTCTTTAAATTGCAACCAAGAACAGGTAGGCTGATGGAGACCATCGCCGGGCCCCTGCGTATCATTACTTAATACCGCAACAAACTTTTTGAGCAACTGCTCATACTCGTCAATAGCTTTGCGCACAAGATCCGTTGTCTCAATAAGCATAACCGCAGTTTTTTCGCGCTCCATAAACAAGATACGTACATCGTCATCAACAGTAGCGTGCTCACCCATAAGCAACATTTTTTTCTTGAGAGCTTCAACCCGCTCTACCGCTTGTGATTGTAGATTAGCCGAGCGTATACGAAATTCTTCTTTGTAGACTTGAAGCTTGCTCAATTGTTCTTGCCGATTGGCATACTCTTTTTGCCGCACAAGCTCAGTACTTTTAAGAAACGCAAAACTAATGTCCTTGCTACTAGAACCTATTAAATTGAACGGGAAAGTATCACTCATTGGATACAGAGCGGAAGCGCCACAAAACAAGCCCAGAAGAAGAAATTTCTTAATCATCATAATTATCCTGCCGTACTATAAAGCTGGTTTAAAAAAATCTGTGTTTTAAGGTAGCGGAAATGATCGTGTTGTACAACCATTGACATCAACCAACGATCAACGCCATCCGCGACATGAAGAGGGGTTGCGCCAAAATCAAAAGCCATATTTTGATTTTGGCTGTTTTCAGCATGGTGTTGCTCAATCCCCGCAAGCACTTGGCGATACCACCGCAAATCTTCCGGCACATGATACCCAAGAAGAGAGAAAAAATGCAGTCCAAAGAGCTTAAACACTATGTCCGGCGCTGAAGAAATGCGTAAGATGTGAACCAGTAAAGAAAAGAGTTCGCTACTTGGTTGCTGCAACGGTACATAATGAAAAAATAAATCAAGTACATGCGACCGCCAGTAAAAGGCATTCATGTCAGCTGACTCCTGGTGGGTAACCACAGATTCAAGGTCGTGTAAAAACCATCGAGTCCCTTGTACACTCAACGATACATAACAGATATCACCTATTGTTACCTCTTGCCATTGCCTTTTCCGTCGCATATCCTGAACAACCAAGCGCCCATACAAAGGGGTGTACAGCGACAAAGCCATTGGCTCCGACTGTACGTTCCGTAATATAACTGCTTGAATAATAGCCTGCATTCTAGTACCTTTTTATTTCTTAATCGCGGGCAGCATACCATAGGAATTTTTATGAACATACGATTTAGTAGTCTTGCTCTCTTACTTCAATTATTTCTTCCTGCTCTGAATGCCCAATATCCTCTTGAATACACGGCGAAACAAAAAACCGTATTGCTACTTAATAGCCTTTCCGCTCCTGTTTGGCATAGCACCGCGCCCCATCATCAAACGGATCCTTTATTTGCGCTGCAGCCGACAC
This sequence comes from uncultured Pseudomonadota bacterium, assembly GCA_964429275.1. Taxonomy (GTDB): domain Bacteria; phylum Babelota; class Babeliae; order Babelales; family JAUPTZ01; genus JAUPTZ01. The sequence continues at coordinate 161,199 of CAYSBJ010000001.1, read as the reverse complement.
TTGATGCTCTCCCTGGGTTTCCGGCAACAGCAACTTTCTTCTTCTCGCGCACCCCACACGCAACAAGCCTTCAGGATTTTGTAGATCCTACGGCATTTGAAGAAACTAGTTTGCAGCCATTTATTGAATCAGGACAAAAAATAGAAATCCAAGAACACATAAGCGGTTTACACTTTGGTCAGCTATGGAGCCAAGATAGCTTGGAAATTGGATGGCAATTGTGGATCGGTGCCCGGGAACGTAATTTTTGGTTAAAAAGTGACGACCGTAATGAATACTTTAAAACATTGCACCATTACAGCTCATCACCAACCAGAAATGCCAGCCAAGACATTCACGCTCCACAAGAGCCGCAGCACCGCTTAACGCTATGGCACGCAACAAGTACCAACGTTGGACTTGGTGACATTCACTTGCAGATACGTTATCGCATTCCCCTTCACAACCGATTTTCTTGCGCAGTTGGACTGTATACTACCATCCCTGTTGGGAGCCTTGCTAATCGCAAGACAGTGAATGTAAACGAAGATATACCACCACTCGAAGGCGGCCATGAATTAGCCATTCGCCTCATTAATCGAGCCCGAGATATTATGCTCTGTACTCCGCTTGGCAATAGCGGACATCTCGGCCTAGGAGGACACTTTCAAGCACAACTCTACGTAACTCAGAAACTTTCTATTCGCGGTCAATTTACTCAGGTTTATTATAAAAACAGCCTAGAAAATCGTTTTGCGCTGAGCCCTGCAACATCACTGGGAGCCATCGAAGAAGGAGTTCCCGGTAGCTTAGATGGCATCAGTAGCAATGAATTGATTGTGCAACACTTAAAACAAAAGCTCTACCCAACCGAAATAAAAACAGAAATTCGCCCAGGTAATACTCAATGCAAAGGAATCACTCTTAATTACGCCACCATTCCATTCCATGGATCACTCGGCTATTGGCACATTATGAGCGGCAGCGAGTATAGCGAGACAGCACCACTCGCAACACTCACACAATCAACAATTAACAACCATCAGGTCCATGCTACGGCAGGTTGGAGACGCCGCCAAAATTGGGGCGAGGCTTCCTCATACCTCACTGGCAGTTATACTGTTCTCGGCACCCAAAAAGGCGCATGGAGTATCGGCATCGGCGCAACAGTTCAGGCATAATAACTGTTAGCGCAACCGATTGAGCAGTCGCTAAATATTTTCTCAGAAAAAAATGCTGAACAATGGTTTACGGCTGCTCGACAGAATGTTGCACGCAACGCAGGATTGCTCTGCGGTGTTTTTGGTCAAAGTTGAAACTTTACGCGCCGGCCGGCAACTGGCCAACCGTAATGAAAGACCAAGTTGATGGGTCAAAATACTTCTTAATAACCGCATTAACTTGCTCAGTCGTTACCTGTGCAATACGTTCATCAAACCGGCGGGCATAATCAAGTGACCTGCCAAACTCAATTGCATCCGCGGCAACATTCACCACCGAATTTGGTGTATGCGTATATTTATTACGCAAGTGAAGCACTTCGTTTTTTAAGGTTTGCACTGTTTGATCGTCAACGCCATTTTGATAAATTGAACTAACCAAGCGATGAAACTCGACCAAAATAGGAGCTACGTTTCCTGGTACCGCCATAGCGATAAGGCGAATTCTGCCAGGCAACAAGGAGGTACCGGCCGCAATATCGCCAACACCTGCATAGAACAGCCCTGTTCGCTCACGAATATTCCAAGCAGCTTTTTTAAAGTAACCCTCCAAAACTTCAAGGGCCAGGGTATCATCTGAATCAACACAAGTTATTCGCGTACCAAAAACATAACACTGCTCGTTAGCCACTTCTACATGACCGCTTACTACCGCATCAAGGTTGGGGACATGAATAGGGTTCACTGTAATTGGAGACTTATCTACAAGAGAACCAAAATACTTTTCTGCCAACATCTGTGCTTTAGTGATATCAAAATTGCCAGTCATAACCCCTACCACTTTGGATGGATCGCGCAGTAGGGAAATCATAGCTTTGATATCGTCCATTGTTGTTGCAGCAATATTGTTAAGCGTATCTTGCTCACCAAATTTCCATGCACAATCTTTATATAATGTCCGCGTCAAATATTGATTCAATTGGTAGTTGAGATCATTTTTCGATTGGATTATTACCTCAACCGCTTCAGCCTTTTTGCGGGCTAAGATCTCTTCGGGCAGCCGAGGTTTATCAAGCGCAAGACGTAAAAGCCGCAATCCTTCTTCAAAATGGTACCCCAATGAAACAAGTCCCAACCCAGTAACAGAGTATGGCTTCTGCGGACTATAGGACTGTATGCCAGCAATTTTTATACCAAGTGAGTCACATAAATCATCAAATTCTTTTTTAGAATACGTATCGGTACCATGGAGCAACAACGCATCCCAATTACCTTTAGCAAAAGCTTTTCGATTAGCATCCACTGATAAAGCAACTGCTTCATCATTATTAATCAACAATGAAAACGCACATCGCGGGGAAACTGGTTCCTGTCTAAAATACACCGTCATACCGTTAGAAAGAATAAGCGGCACAAACTCGAGCGCTGGACGCTCAGCCAGGGGTTCAGGCTCTGGAAGCTCTAATCCAGCAGTAATGGCTGATGTAACGTCGGTGCGTGTACGGGTTGCAAGCAATGCCTGGTCATGAGCAACAACTGCTTTCTGTAACTCCTGCCATGCAGCTCGCTCCGATTCTGGAATTGGCAACTTAATCTCTTTACCCATCAAAATCGGGCGCAAATAAGTATAAGCTGCACTCTTGATAGCGTCTGGAGAGACCTGCTGCAAGAGCTCATCCTGCATGCAATACTGTGTAAAAATATCAGTATGTATGCACACAGAGAAAGCCAGTCGGCGGATTAATACCGTTGGACTCTCTGCTGCGGCAGTCAAATCATCTAAGCTATACTGATACATAGCTGCCATTTCATCATCACGCAAACCATTTGCCGTAATATCGGCAATTTCAGCCGCAATAATTGCGTCATAATCAAGAGCGTATGCGCTCGCTTTTGGCTTCAATCGAATCATAAACTGACCCACATGATCAAACGGATAGTTTTTACATTCCACCGCAAGACAGTGGCCTTGTTGATCAACAAGATTTTGGCTGAGACGACGTTCTAGCGCAAAAGCTATGTATTCCAAAGCTGCCGCATCAACCGTATTTTGTGGCGCGCCCAGCCAGACATAGCTATAGATACGATCGAGTTGAGAATGATATACCGTTTTTGTCACTGTTGAAAATCCCGCATAAAAAGGGAGTGACGTAGCCGCAGGCTTTTCTACAACAGTGTTTGGACGATTAAAACCAGCAAATGCAGTCGCCGCATAATTAAAGACAGAAGCTGGATCCACGTTGCCACACACCATAAAGGTTATCCGATCAGGCGTATAGTACTTCTCATAAAACTGGCGGACTTGCTCTGGGGTGTAGGTAAAAATTTCTTCTTTATACCCAATTCCGCTATGGCTGTATGGATGGTTAAACGGCAAGAAATCCATAAAATCGAGAGTGGCTTGGTCGTAGGCAGACAATTTCACCTCTTGTGAAACGGCACCAAGTTCAGATGTGAGTGAAGCAGGAGTTAGCGCTAAATTTTGTAGGCAGTCAACATAGACATCACCAAAAACTCGCCAGTTTTCAGTGTCGCTAATCGTATAATAGTAAGTATGGTCATACCACGTATGCGCATTCGCATCACGGCCAAAAACTATGCCATGGCGCTTAAACAATGAGTCTTGAAATCCTTCAGGACGGCTTGGTGTTCCCTTAAACCACATGTGCTCAAGAATATGTGCAATGCCCCACTCATCAGCTTGTTCATGACGGCAACCAACACCAACCAAGGCGCCAACGGCAACTTTATTAGTATTTGGTGTGCAGTAGCAAATAACCGTCATGCCGTTTGGCAGCGTCTGGATATATACGCGATTTCGTATTGATTGAAGAATCGCTTGCCTCGCTGCGCGATCAGCATCGGTAACAGCAATAACTACGGTACCCATACAGGCAAAAAGGAATCCAAGCCCTAATAGCTTCTTCATCATATACATCATCCTTACTTATTAATGAGAACGCCCAATTGTGATGCAAGACCATGCGGCAGGATCAAAATACTTGCGAGCAACACTATTTACCTGATCAAGCGTAACAGCGTCAACTTGTTTATCAAAAAGCTCATCAAAATTTAACGCCAGTCCATCGTAAAGCGCACGTGTAAAAACCTGTGCAACAGTGTCAGCTGTATTAAAATAGGTACCACGCGTATGTGCCCGCTCCCCCCTCAACTCAAGAAACACTGACTCCGAAATCCCATTTTCAAAAAGATTTTGAATTATCTTTTGAACCTCACCAATGATCATTGGAGTGTTTTCTGCTGTCGCATTCACTACAAAATAGATAAGGCCTGGCAACAACTTAGAACCGACAGAAGCCTTCGCTCCGCCGGCATAAAACACCCCAGATCGCTCCCGCAAATCAAAAAGCAGCCTATTCAAATACAAACCCAGAAGAGCTACAGGTGCCGCATCTGGAGAGACATGAGGGCATGAAGGGCGCAAAAACATAATCTGCGAGTGCTCAAGTGGCAACTCAATGTGCCCACTGGCGGCCTGCACCGCTAATTCCGGAATCGTTACTGGCGAAATAGTACACTCAGCAGCCTGGTTCCAGGACCCAAAATGGCGCTGCGCAATAGAATACGCCTCTTCTTTGTCAAAATCACCACACATCACTAAGCCAATGCGCGACGGATCACGCATCAACGCAACCAACTGCACGATATCATCGCGAGTCACTGCCTGAAGATTACTGATCACCTGCTCCCGAGAGAAACGCCATGGATATGCTGCGTACAATGTCTTGGTCAAATACTCCTCAAGACACTGACTTGGGCTATTTTGGTTGAGCGCAATTCCTTGCACCTGCTCCTCTTTATACCGTGCAAGCATCGCGTCTGATAGGCACGCCTTTTCAAGCACATGGCGCATCAACTGAATACCTTCTTCGAAATGATTCTTAAGCGCTGAAGCCTTAACAACTCCCGGTGATATAACCAGTGAAGCTCCGTGCTTTAAGAAGGCATCAGTCAACTCTTTTGCGGAATATTGCTCAGTCCCCTGCAAAAGAAGTGTCGGTGTAATCTCCCATGCAAAAGCCTTGCCCGAAGCTTTATAAGCGAGGATAAGCGACTCAATGTCTTTAAGGACCAGCGAGCACACACGCCGTGGCGACGTCGCATCCCGTTGCCAATACACTTGAATACCATTAGGGAGAGTAAATGTTTCGTGTGTACCAACCGATATGGGATCTAATGCAATACGCGCCGGCAACCATGAAGTATCATTTTTTGAAAAGGACGGTGGGTTATCGCTACGCTGCCGCGATTGCAAAAGCGCTGATTCATGCAAAGAGGTCTTTACTTGCAGCACATTCCAGGCGTTCATTTCTTCCGTAGGCAATGGCAACACTTCCAATTTATTCATGCAGAATGGTCGCAAGTACTGAGCTGCCGCGTGCCTTACCATATCTTGCCGAACTTGCAGCAAGGCTTCTTGTAAAGCAAAAAACTGACTCGTAATGTCTTCGGTTACTTGCGGCAGTGCAGCCAAAGCAGAAACCAATGCGGTCGGATCCTCAGCACATTCAACAAGCTGAGCCGTTTGACCATGATACATCATGAAAAACTCTGGCTCACTCAATCCATTTTGAGCAATATCAGCAAGCTCATCGGCGATTAGCGCATCAAAATCTATAGAATAAAAATCAGGCCGTGGAACATAATGCACAGAGAGCATACCAAATGACGGCAATGAGACCAGGCTTGCTCCAGCATTAAAACAATAACCTAGTTGATTAACGAGCTTATTTTTCATACGCACATTAAGCGCATTTACAATATAATAAAAAACTAGCCACTCAGGCTGCCCAGACCCCGGCGTCTGCCAAACACAATTTCCAATGCGATACTGCTGGGTATGGTAGACGGTCTTATGTGTCACCGAGAACCCCGCATAGAAAGGATTAGATTTAAGACTATCAGCATTCAAAGCGTCAGCAGTACGCGTAAAGCCGGCAAAAGCCTTCTGAGCATAGTCAATCACATCACTCGGATTAACGTTGCCACAAACAAAAAAAGTCGTTCTTTGTGGTACATAATGCTGTTCATAAAACGCCATTACTTCTGGGGCAGTATATGAAAGCACCTGTTCTTTATATCCAATAAGGCTATGGGCATAGGGATGGTTCATAGGAACAAACTTGTCCAACGATAGACCATCAAGATCAAGTCCTCTTTGTTTGATTTCCTGACAAATCGTAGCCAACTCAGAACTGAGGGCTTGTGGCGTAACTATCAAATTCTGAGTAGCATCAGCTACTACATCAGCAAAAACCCGCCAATTCTTGTCGTCGGTATTGAAATAGTAATAAGTATGGTCAAAAGTAGTATGAGCATTAAAATTACAACCAAAATGCTCCGCCAAACGATTAATGTCACCCTCACGGCGGTTTTTTGTTTCTTTAAAAACCATATGCTCTAGGATATGGGCCAACCCCCACTGATTTGGTGCTTCATGAATACTCCCTACCCGCACAAATGCCCCCACCGTGACAGAATTTGTATTAGTCGCAGGAATGCAAATAACAGTCATGCCGTTAGCAAGAGTATATTGGCAAATCCGACCCCGTAATGAATCAATGATCTCTTTACGAACCGCTCGGTCAGCATCTGTTACTGAACCCATAGGCATCAACTCAGGAGACGCAGTAAGAAAACCAGCAACCTGACAGAGGGCGAAAAAAACCCCAAAAATGAACTTTTTAATCATAAAATCAACCCCCAATAAGGACTTAGACATAGTAAAACAATAGCAGTAGATCAGGAAAAAAACAAATCCAGGGCCAAACTCTTGCCTTTTTAAAAGTCGTTTTGCCACCATTTGAAAGGAAAGTTCCATTCATCCCGCACAGGAGACTGTTTATGTTTTGCATCCCATTTCTTTCAATAAGCCTTGCAGCGCTTACTCTTGGGATTATTGCTCACATGACCATTGGCATGTTCTGGTATTCACCATTCGCATTCGGCAAACACTGGATGGATTTGTGCAAAATTAAGGCATCATCAATTAAAATGCATGGCGGCCACATCGCAGGATCCGCAGTTACCGGGGCTACCATTACAATAGTCCTTCGACATATCTTAAAAGCTCTTGGTACCGCAACGTGCCTCGGCGCGATTGAAACCAGCCTGATTGTCTGGTTGGGCTTTGTAGCAACAACTCTCTTTAGCCCCGTGCTGTGGGAAAAACGCCCTCTTGAGCTCTATTTAATCAGTATTGCTCATTGGGCAGTCTCATTCAGCATTATTGGCTGTATCGTTACCAAACTCTAGTTATTCGGCTTTGACGAGCGGGATTGCTTGCCATCGGGACAATGTCGCCGAAAGAGATCGTACAAAAAAGTATGAGACCCCGCCAACAAGCTCTCGCTCAAAGGGCCTGCAATAGGACCCTGCTCGACTTCGCTCTATGACAATGGTCCTAACACCATCAGCGACAGCTCCTGCCACCAAATCGGCAGGGGTAACAGTTTCATGGTCCCCAAGAACAAGGAATGGTTCGGAAAACGGGCGACAAGCAGCGTCCATCGAAGAGATATAATAAGAAGAATGTATCATTAGATAAGCCTTTTTTTTCATTTAAACCTAAAAACAATCTAGCATCTTTAAAAACCATCGTATAGGGGGGGGTGTGCCACAATTGAGCAAATAACCCAATCCCGTCGCTCCACTAATATTATGTAACTTCTCAGGAAGGCCGATCCAATCGGCTTTTTGAAACTGCCTCAAAAAGAGACATCGCTAAGAACCGTTTTTGGTGCGAGGAAAAAATGACTCCTCACGCCCAATTACTCACATTTTTGTGCATAACTAGGCAAAATGGTAGATAAAGAGACCGAGCACCCGTTTACTCCGACTTGCTTATACAATTAAAAAGAAGCTGGGCTTTTGTCGAATGGAGTGCCTAGAACAATAAAAATCATTTACCGACCAGCGTCATTACGATTCTGGATAATTTCTGTGGCGATTACTATTACGCAATGAGATAAAAAGAGAAAAAAGGTTCGGCTATCTTCTTTGCTTTTCATCCAAAACACAGTAGAATCTGCACCCTAAAAGCAGCTTTTATAATTGTTTTTACCTTAACCGTAAGGAGCATTAATGCAAAATCAAGCAAAACCCGAGATGGAACAAACATATACTGTACTCATTCGACCGATTAACGATGCCCTACAAAGAAAATCATTGCAGGAAGCTCTTGCTCGTATTGAAGCCATGACAGAGCAACTCGATTATTTCTACAAAACGATCTCTGTTGGCTACAAAGCAGCTTCTGAATTATTACTGCAAATGCAAAGTGCGCACATAATAAAAGAAGAGCCATCCAGAGATCGCACAGACCAAAGCGTCATGATTTATCTTGATCTATTGTCCGCCATTAAAGCAGAAATTGAGCGTGAACGGGTCATTCTCGAAACTATGCAAGCAACAGAGGAAGAAAAAACAATTGAAATCTACGAGCCAGCGCCAGAAAATTTTAATGAATTCGTAGCCCAAAAAGTAAAAAGCACCAAAATTCAGACAAAAAAAATAGAAAACTCTTTGCGTATCAGCTTTTCACGCTACCAACATTGGATCAATCAAACACTTACACGACTACATCATCTTCAGAAGGCATATAGCTCTTCGGCCGCATAATGTCATTGCGCAAAAAAGATGCATGCTCATGCACATAAGCTATTCGCTCATCTAAAGAATACCGCGTATCGAAAATGCCCGCTTTTTGTAACATAGCGGGCATTTCTGTTTGCCGCTTACGATACATAAGTAATTCATTCTTTAGAAATGTCGCCACTCGTGGACACACTCTATCGCCAATCTCTGAGATTTTTGCGTCAATATACCGATAATGATCAGCATAGTGATGATCAATGCGCTGCCTTCGTAATGCCTCATCAATCTCAACACTCTTCAGTGCTTCAAGATACTCTTGTGGCCGCCCGCCAAATGCTTTAAGCGCAAATAAATCGGCCTCGCGCTGATATTTTCGACTCAAATACATATCAATAATTTCTGCCGTTAATCCACATCCAGCAACCCCCAAAAGAGAAATTAAACCTGACGTGGAATGATAGCTAATAAGTTCTTTAGCATGATGCCACCAGTCGCCGTTTTTCATAGCTATCCGGAGACAACTTACCGCTCCCACCGCGGCAATAGAGCCAGCTAGACCCCACCAAATTTTACGCGCAAGATTCTTCTTTTCACAATGTCGACGCGCAAGTTTAGTTAATTCACGAGCGACAACAGCCCGTATTTCACATCCAGTTCGACGCCCAATAAATACATGACTAAATACCAATGCGTTAAACCCACCGCCAAGCGAAAACGCCTCAATCGCCTTAATATGCTTGTTACTTCTGCGCGCTACAAAAATAAGTGTCGTTTCTATGTTCATAGTTGCACACATAGAACCAACAAGCTCATAAACAGAAGGCGCATACTTACGGGCCACATAGTGAACTGAGGTCGGCAAAGACAAACTAACCAAAAGCTTATTGATTCGTGTGCACCAACCTTCTAGTGGCGCAGTATCCTCATACGCTAAAGAGAGAGGTATAAAAAATTTCCGCAACGACGATGGCACAGCAGTTTGCTCATAAAGAAAATCTTTATTTTGTGAGAGCTGCAATAACTCGGAGAAAGGGCTCAACTCCTCAGAAGCGAATAGCGCTGATTTTGTATTCAGAATCAGCGCTATTACAAGAAATAATCGTATGCGCACCACAATCAAAACTATGATTCTTTCACGACAAAACTTACAAGCTTTTCTGGCACCACCACCGTTTTCACGACAGTACCAGTTAGCCAACGAGAAGCTGCCACTTCTGCGCGCGCAACAAGGTCATCACGCGAGATTGATCGATCAACCGTCAATTGCGCACGGAGCTTACCATTTACCTGCACAACAACTACTACTGTTTCATCAGACAGGCAGCTTGCATCAGCAACTGGCCACACGCACTCTTCAAGCGAAACGCCCAACAACAATTCAAGCAGCTCGGATGCAACATGAGGAGTCATTACCGAAAGAGCAGTCAAAAATTGCCTTAATAAGTCATCATCAAGCTGAAGCCTGTTCTTTGTTAGAACGTTTAGGTACTCCATAAGAGACGCAACGGCCGTATTCACCTTATACTGGTCAATTCGCTGAGTATACGAGGCTAGAAAGCGATGGAATGCTTTGTATGACTCCGGCGTCGCCTTACCGCAGCGATTTTCAGGATTGGTTAAGAAAACCCACAACCGACCAATAAACCCATGGACCCCTTTAATGGACTCCATCTGCCATTCAGTATCTAATTCCGGTGGGCCCATAAAGAGCATGTACATCCGCAGTGTATCTGCACCCAATTCTTGGACAATTTCATCGGGGTTAACCACGTTCCCTTTAGATTTTGACATTTTTTCGACACGACCAGTCTTTGGCGACCGCATGCAAACCATACCCTGATTAAAGAGATGTTTAAACGGCTCTGAAAACTGTAGAAATCCCAAATCATGCAATACATGGATAAAGAAGCGAGAATAGAGCAGGTGCAATATGGCATGCTCTACACCGCCCACATACAAATCAACCGGCAACCATTTTTGCATATCGTCTTTGCTAAACGCAGCTGTCTCGAGATTCGGATTTGGATACCGAAGGAAATACCAACAAGAACCCGCCCATTGAGGCATTGTGTTTGTCTCGCGCTTACCAGGTCCTTTACATTGTGGGCAGGTCGTATTCACCCACCAGTCAATAGCAGCCAATGGCGACTCACCAGTACCAGTCGGTTCATAATTCTCCACGTCAGGTAAAGCAATTGGCAGCTCATTTTCAGGCACTGGAACTACGCCACATGTATCACAATGCACCAGCGGAATTGGTTCACCCCAATAACGTTGGCGAGAGAAAATCCAATCGCGCAGTCGGAAGCTAACCTTAGGGGTTGCCAGTTCATTGTCTTGGCAATAACGGATAATTTCCTGACGGCACTGGCCAGACACGCGACCATCAAATGCACTTGGAGCACGCAAAATACCATTCACCATGTCGGTATAGCAGTATTCAAGCCGTGCAACTTTTTCTGCCTCCACCGGATCAGCAGGAAAAAGCACTGGTTTCAAACGAATATTATATTTTTTCGCAAAAGCAAAATCGCGCTCATCGTGAGCAGAGCATTTAACAATGCCGGTCCCGTAGTCACGAACAACAAAGCTTGCCACCCAAATCGGCAAATCATTTCCACTCACCGGATCAATGATATAACGACCAGTGAAAATCCCTTCAGATTCTTCTTCTTCTGAGCGACCGCGGGCTTCGCGCCGCGCGAGCATTTGTTCACAAAAAGCCTGAATTTCATCCCGGTTTTCCACCCCTTCAAGCAGCGTTGGCAACAAGGCATGGTCAGGGGCAATAGTAACAAAAGTATCGGAAGCAAACGCCTCAAAATGAGCATTAAATGTTTGAATAGTCAGCTCCAAGCCTTTTACCGGAGCAGTAAAAAGCAATCCTTTACTGCGGCCAATCCAATTCCGCTGCATAAGCTTAACCTTTTCTGGCCACTCCAAAGAATCAAGCCCCTGCAACAACTTGTCAGCATATGAGGTAATTTTAAGAACCCACTGGCGAATGCTTTTTTGCTCAACTTTCGCACCACAACGCTCGCACCCCTCACCAACAACCTCCTCGTTTGCCAGACCAGTCAAGCAGTTTGGGCACCAATTAATAGGCATAAAGTCTTCATACGCAAGGCCAGCCTTGTACATCTGCAAAAAGATCCACTGAGTCCACTTATAATACGAAGGGTCTGTCGTATTAAGCTCTTTTGACCAATCATACACTGCTCCAATTGTCGCCAATTGACGCTTGAAAGTCGCAATATTGCTCGCCGTCCCCGCTGCAGGATGAATTTTTTTCTTAATCGCATCATTTTCAGCGGGCAACCCAAAAGCATCCCACCCCATGGGATGAAGAACATTGTACCCTTCTAAAATCTTTCGACGGGCATACACGTCTGAAAAAACATACCCTTTCCAGTGGCCAACGTGAAGGCCTGACCCAGATGGATACGGAAACATGTCAAGGCAATAGAAAGTTTTAGCCTCATCAACCCCTTTTGAGCGTAAGTAGGGCGTTTTTTCCCAAAAAGCCCGCCACTTCTTCTCAATAAGTTCATGATTATATGCTGCCATCGCGCTGATCCTTGCAAAACAAGAGTTAAAAAATAGTTAAAAAGCGGCGTCATTATAACAAAAACAAAAAAAAATACCTGCTCAAATGCCGAAAACGCTTCGTCCGATCTATTGCGGCGATAGAAGCGATTTTTTCAGTACCATTCATTTTCTCACTGAAAATTAATTAAGCTAATAAAAGCCAAGGACATCCAAATAAACCTTTTTGTGGCCGCTTTTTCCGCGCGGATACAATGCAATGAGGCCATATGAAAAATGCAATGAAATTTATTTTGTTTCTTTTCGGGCTGACAATTTTTACAGGTCAGGCCGAAATTTTTAATGAAACTGTCCCGTGCAGCCTTGAGGCAATCGAGGCAGAAACGCGCCTTATTGAAGGCAGCAACCGCTTTAATCAAAACCGCCACGCTAAAAAAAATAATTCACACCATCTTGCCCTTCAGCCCACAACAAAGACACCCCGTGCTAAGGCAGAATGGACCATCGTTATACTTGTCCAAGCAAGTAACAATCTAGAGAGTTTTGCCCATAAAAACATGAAAGAAATGATGCGCTGGGGCTCATCGGCCCGAGTTAATCTACTTGTAGACCTACACAAAACTGGCGACAAGTCATGGAAATACCGTATTGAACAAGGATGTTGTGTCATAGAAGAGGTTTCAGCCAGAACAACCAAATCCACTATCGCCGAAGAAGTCATACACACTGCCAACTGGGCAGTAACCAACTATCCGGCTGAACATTACGCCTTTATTTTCTGGAACCATGGCTACGGCTGCCTAGACCCAGTCCAAGAGCGCAATCGACCAGCTTATTTAAGAAATATGAATAATAATTGGCGCACCGGATATCTGACTGGAAACTCAGAAGAAGGGCTTTCTCGAGCAACAAAAAACAGTATTCCAACAGATCGCAGCATCCTTTTTGATGACGAACGCCACACCTACCTTTCTAACGAAGAACTTCGCAATACCCTGCAAACCATATCAACAAAATTCCTTGGGGGCAAAAAGATCGACCTCATAGGAATGGATGCTTGCCTCATGGGCATGATAGAAGTAGCCGATCAATTAAAAGATTTTGCCCACTATTTTGTGGCTTCAGAAGAATTTGAATTCGCTCAAGGTTGGCCCTACGGAGACATAATAGAACGACTCTCTACAAAACAAACCTCCGCAAAAGATCTGGGAAAAATTATCGTCGAAGCATATGAACAATACTACCTAAGCCGCACAAGTTACTTCACCCAATCATGTGTTGATCTCAGCAAGATATCCACGATTAAAGAGCACATCGACAACCTTGTTACCCTCTTGATGGCTGCAAAAAAACAAGATCCTCAGCGCATGAAAATATTCATCCAACAAGCAAAATTCCAAGCGTTATCATTCAGCCTCTCAGACTACATCGACCTTCAATCATTTTATCAAGAGCTTCTCAAAAATGTTAACTGCGTCCTGGACAACCAAAGCAATCGAAACATGGCAATCCCAAGAATCGATAACGAACTCCTCAGGAAAATAAAAGTCTCCCTTACAGACGGGCTTACAGCTATAAAAAACACTATCACCATCAATACCGCCGGCCGCTACCTTGCCCGCGCAAGCGGCATGTCAATTTACTTCCCACAACGCTCAATCGACTCTTCTTATGGAACTAACGAATTCGCCAAAACAACTCTTTGGCCAGTCCTCATTGCAGATCAGATCGAAAATCGTTATTAACCGAAAAAAACTAGAATCTCCAGGACAATCCAGCCGATATTTGGTGCATCCGTGCCGCGCGAGTCGCGCCAACACAATAATTAAAATTCAAATTAAGCGTCGGGGCATACTTAACCCCTGCAAACAGATCGACCAATTCATACTGAACACCAAGCATAAGGTAAGTGCGTTGCCAATTACTGTAAATCTTCTTCTGCACCTGTTGCAACTGCGCAAGGCCAGCTTGGGCCTTAGACGCAAGCAAGGATCCATCAATGCCGCCTGGAATACCTACATGCGATCCTTGTGGCACAGTAGTGCGAGTAAGATAGCTTGGTGTTGCTTGGTTTGTTCGGCGATCACTCATTGCATCGCTGTAGTGCTTCATTATAGATATCCCCCCGAACAGGTGGAGGTTGTCGATAAAATGCTGGAAAAAAACTGTTGGTTCCCACGAAACAGTAATCCCGGGGACTGTCCGCACTAAGCCCTGAAGAACCCCAAACTGTAGAGGCTCTCCGTAAACCGGCAGCCGCTGAGTCCGCAAAGAAGGAGTTTGCACCACAAGGCTAACTGGAGACTGAAGCCATATTGCCTCTTTAATCTCAGCACGTGGTACCAAAGAAAGCCCAATCCCCCATGAACCGGGATTTCCCAACGCAAAAGAGGCTGGATACGCCACATCCTCTGTTTTCGCCACAGGGGCACTGATACTAAGTCGACCACCAACTTGAAGGGTGCGCAGCAACCAAATATAGCTCCAGCTCTGCGCATACTCAATCCAGCCACTCAAGTCCCCAATACTATTTACAATCCAATCCTTCTGTACCATTCCCAAGTCTTGATGCAAAAGCTGGCGCAACCGGTGCGTCTGCTCAACTTGGGCAAAAGAAACTGTATTGTCAGCGGAAAGAATAGGGAAATCATATCGCTGACGAGCCTCCACATGAAACAGCGGAACCGTAAAACCGCATTTTACTCGAGAAGAAAGAGGAAGCTCGGCGGTCAAATCGAGGCCGTAGTAAGAAACACTACTTTGTGCACCAAAAAGAAGTTGTCGTGAGGCCAAAGTATCAGCCCCTGTTTCACGGTAAAAAGGCGAAACAATACCCGGCACTGCTTCTTTGGCTGAACAAGCCATTTCATGAAAATCATAGAGCCCGCCCATCTCCATAAGGCCGTCAAATTTGTACATCTCCTGCGGTTCATTGACGAAGCTAGAAGAATTAGAGGCATGGCCATTTCGCGTTGTTACTGAAAAAGTCGGGCGCAATGACGGCATCTGAACCGTCTGAGCAGAGCTTGAAATAAACGAGGGGATATAGCGGCTTATTACTGGGCCGGTTGCCGACAAAGACAAGGGAAGTAATGCATAAAAGACGACTAGACGGATATTCATAAAAACTCCTGCTGGATGGTGCACTCGTACTACTAAGGTGGCCCTAACATAGCTGATCTATAAAAAAAACCAAGGAATTTGTCCCTAGTATTTGAATATGCCTAAAAAGTTAGTAGACTGCCTACTCTAATTTTATCTCTTAATCCTTTATAAAAATGAGGTTTTCATGATCGTTTCTTTACTTGTCGGGCTCTTTATTTTCTGTGCCTTCGTCTTAGGCGTCTTGGTTATGATCCAGCAAGGCAAGGGTGATATGGGCCTTGGCGCACTCCATAGCGGCACTCAAACTCTCTTTGGCGGCTCTGGCGGACAAACCTTCTTTCAAAAACTAACATGGGCTTTCGGCGCTATTTTCCTTATTGGCTCACTCAGTCTGACGGTACTAAAAATGCGACAACTTGACTCAACCCGCATAGTTGTGGCAGAACAGTCGGCACCAACACCAACCGAGTAAGTTTATTCTTAAAAGAGAAATACACCTATGATACTAGACGCGATTAACACCTTGGGGTCGTACACCCAACAAGCTGTACATCGGTGTGGAGTATTTGCTCTCTTTTTATATGATTCAATGCGCTCTTTTATTGAGTATGGAGTTAACCTTGGTAAGCTTCTGGCGCAAATTAATTATATCGGCGTTAACTCGTTGCCAGTTATCGCCACAACAGGACTTGCCGTAGGCTCAGTACTCGCCATCCAAACCCATCTCGGCCTCAGTCGCTTTGGTGCTTTTCAATTCGTGGGGCCAGTTGTTTTTATGGGAATGGTTCGAGAGTTCGGGCCCATGCTTTCAGCTATCATGGTAACCGGTCGAGCTGGCTCTGCAATGACTGCTGAAATCGGAACCATGCAAATTACAGAGCAAATTGATGCTTTACGAACCCTTGGTCTTAACGTAAAACAATACTTAATCATACCGCGCATTCTAGCTACAACCATTGCGATGCCGCTTGTTTCAATGTTCTGCTCTTTGTGTGGTATCATCGGAGGCTACGTAATAGCGGTCATGGTACTCAAGGTTAACCATGAACTATACATCACCTCAATTCAACAAACAGTTGTTCCGGGAGACATTGTCCACGGCTTACTTAAGTCGATAGTCTTTGGATTCCTAATAGGCAGCATTGCCACATTTAAGGGATACCACACTCGTGGTGGCGCTCGGGAAGTAGGAAACTCCACAACACAAAGCGTGGTGACCGCTTGCCTTGCAACGCTCATAGCCGACTACATTCTCGACGCAATTTCGAGTGCACTATGACAAAAAAATACATCATAAAACTCATTAATCTTCACAAAGCTTTCGGCCCAAAAGTCATTAGTCGAGACCTCAACCTTTCTATTGTTGAGGGTGAATTCCTCGCCATCATTGGCCGGTCCGGCGAGGGAAAATCAGTTCTGCTCAAGCAAATGATCGGCCTCATTAAACCAGATAGCGGCACTGTTATTGTAGATGACACCGATCTAACCATCGCCAAGGACCACCAAGCACAAGAAAAGGTTTTTCAATCATGCGGCTATGTATTCCAATTCGCCGCTCTTCTTGATTCTCTAAGCGTAGCTGAAAATGTTGGTATTACCCTTATTGAGGCTGGCATGACCGAAAAAGAGGTATTACCTCTTGTTAAAGACAAATTGCTTTCTGTAGGCCTTGACCCGGCCATCGCAAGCCGGTACCCGTCAGAACTCTCCGGTGGTATGAAGAAGCGGGTAGGCTTGGCGCGCACTCTTATGCGTAGCCCTAAAATCCTCATTTACGATGAACCAACGACCGGCCTGGACCCAATTTCAGTTCGCATGATTCATGAATTAATGCGTAAGACGCATGATGAAAACAAGACAACCACCGTAGTTATCTCACACGATCCGGATGTTTTTAATTACGCCGACCGAGTTGCCATGCTCCATGAGGGCCGCATTCTTTATATCGGCGACGCAAAAACCATCTGGCAAGAAGAGAATCCGTATATCCACCAATTCATCCGCGGCCTTTCAGAAGGGCCAATTACTATGATATCAGAGAAGGCGAAGTAGCACGCCATCTTATTGCATACCGCCCCGATTTTCTGGTATATAACCGGCATCTCTTTAAAAAAGAAACAACATTACACTACAGGGGAACATATGAGCAAAATCGTTGCACCAGAAGTAATAGAAAACATTAAAGAGGAAGCTGCCCGCTGGCAAACCCTCAAGCAAGAAATTAAAAAACGCGTCATTGGCCAAGAGCAAGTAATTGACCGTATTCTTATTGGCATTCTCTGCAACAGTCATATTCTTTTAGAAGGCGTCCCTGGACTTGCAAAAACCACCCTTGTTACTGCTGTTGCAGAAGCCATTGGGCTTGACTGTAAACGCATTCAATTTACCCCTGACTTATTGCCTGCTGACGTTATCGGAACTCAAATCTATAGCCCAAAAACTGAAGAGTTCAGCACCAAAAAAGGGCCTATTTTTGCCAACTTAGTACTTGCAGACGAAATAAACCGCGCTCCCGCAAAAGTGCAGTCGGCGCTCCTTGAAGCGATGCAGGAGCGGCAAGTAACCATTGGCGATGAAACATTCAAACTGCCAAGCCCATTTTTTGTGCTAGCCACCCAAAACCCTATCGACCAAGAAGGCACCTATCAACTACCAGAGGCACAGATGGACCGCTTTCTGCTCAAAGTAATAGTGAACTACCCGTCACTTGAAGAGGAAAAAAAGATTATTAAATCAGTCTTTGAGCCAGAAAAAATACATCGCATACTCACCGCAAAGGAAGTAAAAACAACACAGGCCCTGGTTCAAGAAATTTACGTAGACGATAAAGTCGTTGACTACCTACTTTCCATTATTTTCGCCACCCGCAATCCGCAAGCGTATAAACTGGACACCCTGGTCCCTTTTATTATGCATGGCGCCTCCCCACGGGCAACACTTGCCTTGTTTCACGCCGCCAAGGCTCACGCCTTTTTAAAAAAGCGGCATTTCGTGATTCCAGACGATATAAAAGCAATTGCGCCTGACGTTTTGCGTCATCGTATCCTACTTACCTATCAAGCAGAAGCAGAGTCAATGCGCGGCGATGCTATTGTACACGCGATTTTAAAGACGCTGCCATCACCATAAAGCCTGCTAATGGCTCTTTTTGACCGGTTTTTATTTCTGTGTTATCGTTCTCGCACGCTCAGTCACAACATATGGCGGGCACTCCTCCCTTTATCACAAAAGCACAGGCGCAAAACTTGAATCCAAATTACGCAATCAAACGCAGTAAAATAAGACCATTTTTGCATGACTTGACACTATTTCTTTAAGAAAAGTAGGCTGACTCTGAATATTTTGGCATGCAAAGGTATTGATATGGTAAAACAGCAGTTGTGGATTATAAATAGCACTCTTGTCGTGCTTGCAGTCATCAGCATTACCATTGCGCAACTTATAAAACAAGAGCTTCCGACAACCTCAAATAAACGTCGTGCTTCTCTACAAACAGAAGCAAAGCCTCCGCGCATTATCGTGACGCCGGAAAAGATCTATCAAAACGATCTTTTTGACACTTTTTCCCCGCCTGCAGAACCAGCACCGGTGTCTAAAAGTCTTGTCACTCCAATTCCGCAACTCAATGTAAAAAACGCTGCTGTTCCGACAAAAAACCAAAGAGTCGACTTTATTCCTCCGCTCGATGCAACGGTCAAAGGGATAATCATGTCACCCCAACCAAAGAATAGCATTGTGATGGTAGCCGACTCCACCGGCAAGGAGCAAATGTATCATATTGGCGACAAAATTAATGATGGACAAGTGCTTAAAATAATCAAAAATCAAATGCTTATTATTCGTGCAAACGGGCAACAGGAAACCTTTTATCTTCGCAAACCAGAGAAATTAAATCCAGGTCTTTCATCGTGGGATACGGCAATTAAAAAAATTGATGATTCACTCTACCATCTAGACCCAGTAGAAATAACTAAAGAGATAACAAGCGTAGGGGAAGTAATAGAAGCTCTTGACCTCTGCAGTGCCTATAAAGACGGGAAGGCTATTGGTATTGCTATCGGCTCACTAAAACATAATACTCTTGGTGGAAAGTTAGGCTTGGTTTCTGGCGACATCATTACCAAAGTAAACAACTTAGGAGCCACAAACTCAAAAGAACGAATTGCTATATATGATGCTATTGCTGGACTTAATCTCGGCGATTATATTCACCTCTCCCTCACACGCGATGGTAAGAATGTAGACTTATCTTACTTGCTCAAGAGAATTGAAAAGCCATCACCATTTGGCTCCGCCGAAGGCAGCAAAGACGCGACAAAAAATCAGGCGCCAAGTGACCTCTTCCAGCTCGGAAAAGATGCACAACGGCAACAAACTCGTCGTCGTTTCGATCAAGTCCATCGCACGGCCGAGCAACACGATGCAGCAGTTGCAGAAATGCGCAAAAAAATACTCGATGATATGCGTAACCGAGCGCCAAATCGGCGAGTGTTATGAGTGACCAAAGGATGTATAAAATATGAATAAAAAAAACATTTTTACCATTGCGCTCATTGCATGCTTACAGCTTTCTTCTGTAAGCAGTTTTCCATTTGAAGACTTCTTAAATGGAGAGTCCGCGCTAGCAGAAAATCAATTTGACAACCTCAGCAAGGAAGGCGTTCCGTTTGAACCTATCGAATTTGAATTTGATAGACAACCTCAAAACGCGTCTACTAGTGAGGAAAAGTCATCGATTCCTGATGATGAGATATTATCGGCATCACCCTCCGCAAGTGTATCGAATGAGTCATTACTAACAAAAGAAGCAATCGGCAACCCGGACCTTTTTGGCCCTGTCGATGAAAAAAAAGACGTGTACTTAAATTTTGAAAACGCCGATCTTAAAAACTTTGTCGAGTACATTGCTGATATCAAATCAATGAATATCATTCCTGATAAGTCAATTGCGGGGAATAAAATATCACTCAACTTTCGTAACCCAATAAGCAAAACTGGTGCATGGAATACATTTTTGACTGTGCTCGAAATGTCCAATCTCAGTATTGTAAAAATCGGTAACTTGTACCGCGTGATTTCAAAAGATAAAAAATTCCGCCAACCACTACCTACCTTCATTGGCGTCAAACCAGATACTTTACCTGATTCTGATGCCACCGTTCGCTATATTGCACTACTCAACAATCTACCTGCTGCCGAAGTAAAAGACCTTCTACAAAGCATGTTAAGTCAAGGCGCAACAATCATGACGCCTGCAAATATTAACGGATTTATTATCACTGACTGCTCGTGCGTCATTAAAGCTGCCATACGCGTAATAAATGAACTTGATCAAACTGGCGTCGAAGAATCTGTGTATGTTATGCAGCTCAAAAAAGCAAATGCGACTGACATTAAAACCTTATTTGATTCTCTTATTACCTCTAAAGATGTAAACCCACTGGCAAAGTTGCTCGGTAAACCACAAGATTCAAGTGAATACTTCACGCCCGGCACCAGGCTGATCCCTGAAGAGCGAACTAACAAGCTCATTTTGATGGGACAGCGACAATCAGTGGAAAAAATAAAAAACTTTATCGTCGAACACCTTGATACAGAACTTAAGCAAGCCAAATCACCACTTCGAATCTACAATCTACAAAACTCAGATGCCGCAGATATGGTCGCCATTCTAAAAAGCGCTTGTGACTCGTCACAGTCTTCATCGATCGGCAAACAAGCAGGCCAATACGGCGCGATACGTGATGGTGTAAAGTACTTTAAAAATATGACCTTCCAAGCAGACAAGGACGGAAATCGATTGCTTGTCTCGTGCGCGGATGAAACAGACTGGCTTCTTCTCAAGGAAACCATTAAAAAACTGGATGTTGCAAAAGCGCAAGTCGCCATGCAGATGCTTATTGTTAGCATCTCGGCTTCATCATTAATGAATCTTGGTGGACAAATGCGATCCCCAAACCAAAATAGTATTGGTGGTGGCGTTACGGCCCAAAGCGCCTCAATAAATTCTCCAGCTCTCACTACAGATGGTACAGGAAATACTCAAAGTATCCTGGGGAACGTATTATCTACCCTCGCACTAGGAACCGGATCATCGGTAGTTGCTTTAGGCAATGCTGCCAGTAGCAACGGAATCTGGGGAGTACTTCAAGCTCTTAAAACAGAAACGGATGCAACAGTACTGTCGCAACCATTTGCAGTAGCCGCAAACTGCACTGAGACAAAGCTTGTGGTCGGTAGTACTAGTTGGGTCGAGACGCAACAAACTGGCGGATCCGGAGGATTAACAGGCAAAACGCAGCAAGATGCAAATACCACCATTACATTCACTCCCCAAGTAAATAGTGACGGGGTAATTCGCCTCAAAATACACACCGAAATAAAAGATTTCGTACCAGAGACGGGCAACCTTACAGTACAAGCAAAATCTCTCAACTCAACCGTAATGGTTGCGAACGGACAAGTATTAGTAACTGGCGGTTTCATTCAAACAAAAATAAGTGATAAAGGCGGGCAAACACCTCTCCTTGGCTCTATTCCAATTTTGGGCTGGATAGCTAAAAACCTTAATCGCACAGTAAATAAATCGTATTTATTCCTATTCCTATGCCCAACCATTCTTAAGCCACGAACAACACCTGGTATTGGCATGTACACGAAGATGGCATTACATCAGGCAGCAAGAGAAACAGAAGAAGCCATAAAAACCGTGAAAACAAACGATCCGTTATACAACTGGTTTTTCAATGCGAGTGGAGAAAATTATTCGCACAAAGTTATCGATTTTGCTAATGCTCGGTATCAACCGAATAACGTCGACGTACGCTTTGATCCTTACTATCGCAGTCAAACAGCAGACACGGCTAAAGAAGAAACATTTAGAATCGATAACACGGAATCGTCACCGCAGGAATACATACAAAAATATAAACCTAAAAAAGCCAAAGAGCCTGCAAAAAAAGCTCGCCCCTCAGGTGAAGAAGAAGAAGAAGAAGGAGAAGGAGACGCTCGAGACAAGGACGAAATTGAAGTGGAGGCACCGAAAGCAGTCATTCAAAAAAATACCAACAAAGAGAAGGCCGCAACGAAAACATCGACACCTCAAATTATTAAGGAAGCTATCCCAGAGAGAGTTGTTCTTGAAACACAACAAGCGACCGCTCCATCAGACAATGAGCCGGCAAGTATTGCTATATTTGATGTGGACCAGGCGCTCTCTGAAAAACGCTCAAAACTTCGGTCACTGCTATCGCACCACTCGCTCGGCGAGCTACTTACCAAGCCAGTAGAGACGGAAAAAATCCAAGAGATGTCTCCTGCTGAATATGAACAAAAGTACGGCGCGCCAGATACGCCTGAATCAGACGAAAAAGAAGCCAGCTCTTTTGTACTCGGCCGCAGATCAGGAATAAAAAATCTCCTTTCAACAGGAGAGCGCAATACACAGTCAAACACACAAGCAGCGCCTTCACGTACGAGCAGCAGCTTACAATCTTTATTCGGAAGTAGATAGTTATGTTGGTACTACGAAACTTATTCTTTCCTTCCTTCATAAAAGGCAAGCCTCTTTTTCCTATACGGCGCGTGGCACTTCATATTGAATCGACAACCATACATGTTGCACACACCCAGGAATCGCGAACAAAGACCGTAATTACTGCTCTTGAAGAATATCAAATCAATCCGGGCGACGCGCGGACATACACTCAACGCCTCACTACGACGCTAAAAAAAATTGCTCCTAAAATAGAAAAAAATGCTGAAATAATAGTAACGTTTCCCTCGTCAAAAGTTGTTGTCAAAGAACTTACACTCCCCTTCCTTGATGAAGAAAAAATTCGAATGGTTATCGAGTATGAAATGGAATCGGTAATTCCTTTTAAACTCGATAACGCCATTATTGATTTTGTAATACTCGCTCAAAGTGAAGTAAAAGAGGCTTCTACGGTATTAGTCGTAGCAGCGCAAAAAGAGGAAGTCAAAAAACTCCTCGACGCTCTTCATAAGGCAGATATTGAGCCAACACAAATGACCATAGACCTTTTTAGTATTATTTCACTCTTCAGTCACATTCCAGCCTACAGCAAACTAAAACATGCGTACGCGATTGTTGACATGGGCCCACAATCTACTCGTATAGCATTAATAAATAATCAACGGCTTATCGCATCACGAACAATTCTCAAGGGCTCAGAACTCCCCGCAAAATCTGATGATGGCGATGAATTAATAGTTGATTTAGCCTCTCATCATGCGCGATTATTCGACGAAGTTAGTTTTACACTCAACTCATTTGAAATGAAGCAAACAAGTACGCCAGAAATAGAAAAACTATTCTTCATCGGGTCCCCCGACATTTCCCCTCGCTTTGAAGAATATGCAAAGAAAGCTATTCATTGCCCATACGAAATTCTGGCAACAGAACAGCTCGCAACCAATCCAGTAATACAGACAAAATTATCTCTCCAAGCTCCTTCATGGCAAACATACAGTCGTGTCCTAGGAGCAGTCTTCCGCACTGCGGCGTATGAATCCTTCACACTTCGCCGCAAAGACCTGGAACTCTCACCGCGACCCCTTATTCAGCAGCAGCTCATTGCTGGGGCACTCCTGTTCCTTCTCACACTTGGGATTATCGGAGTGCAAGGGTACCTCCAAATAGAGGAAGAAACGGCTTATATAAAAGCTCTTGATCTACGAGAATTAAAACGCTTGCGCAGCGCCCTTCCAAGTGACTCTCCCGACGCCAAGAAAAAAAACATCAAAGCCCTTGCAAAGGCAGTTGAAACCCACATACAAGAACAAGAAGAGCTTTGGGCAGCTTTTTCAGCACAACGCCTGCGCCCACTCGAAATTCTACAAGAGCTTTCCTCACTCTTTAACAAGAAAAAGTTCGATATAGACATTGAACACATATTTATTGGGGATAATGATGCACCACATCCAATTGAAGTCAAAGGAGTATTCCGCTCAAAAACCGGCAAAGATGACTTCAAGCACTTCACTGAGCTTGCAAACGACATCGGAAACAGCAAAACGTTAGCTATCACGCAAGAGATTGACCCAACACAACTACCTGACAAAGGGGTAAGCTTTACTGCTTGCTTTAAACTACGTGAAGGAACGGCATGAACTTACTCGATACCATAAGCGACGCCATTGCACAGCAACACAAGAAGCAACATCGAATTTTCATTGCGGCAACAGTAGGCATAATAACAGCAATGCTGGGTGGCATTGTATACTTCCTTTATGTAGAAAGAGAAAGCAATATTCAGCTTATTAATGAACTCAAAGAACAGAGCAAAAAAAACGACGCGCTCATGGCAAAGAGCGAGCGTATCAAGGCCGAAGAAGAGCGCGTACAAACACTCTTAGAAACTAATAAAGGATTCAACATAAAAACATTTTTTGAGACGCTTACCTCTAACCAAAAATTAAAAGCTGAACCTGGTTGGGATACCGAAAGACGTGATATTGAAGGCAATGAGACATTTGATGAAATCGTGCTCGCAGCCACATTCAAAGGACAGACGACCCAATCGTTAGTGAGCCTACTTGGAGCACTAGAGAACAATGAAATTGTCTACATAAAAGAACTTGAAATCAAAAAGGATGGCAAAAAGACCATCTCATTTGAACTCACCATAGCAACAAAAAAACGCAAACAATTTTGGGAAGATTAAGCCATGATGGGACATTGGTATTTACTGCTTCTATCCGTCTGTATAAACCTCACGTGTAACAGCGCCGTTAAAGATGAGACATCTCATGCAACGATAGAAAAATTCTCGTTCAAAAAAAGACCGGTGGCCACACCGGCAAACAAAGATAAAAAAACCGCAGTAATCAAAAAATATACTCAGAGCAACTCTCCTAAAGAGAAAGCAAAAACAGATGACGCCCAGCCGCCAGAAGGGACTATATACTTCAATTTTGATAATGCTTCGCTAACGACGGTACTTAATTACTTAGTAGACCGCAAAAATATGGATGTAATCCCGCATAAAGACCTTGTAAACATTAAGGTCAGCCTGGTTTCTCGCGAACCTATGACAATAGACGAAGCTTGGGAAACCATGCTTATTCTTATGGAAGCCAACAACTTTACCATCGTAACAGTAAATGGTATCCATCGTGTTGTACCGCTTACTACAAGCCCACAAAGCCCACTGCCATGCTATAGCTCACTGCGAGGCATAGAGCCAGAAGATTTGCCAGATACCAACACGATTAGCCGTTACATATACTTCTGTAAAAACCTTAAAATCGACATCGCGCGAGATATTATAACACCACTTCTGAGCGACAAAGCGGTTCAAGTAAATGCAACTCTACAAGCCTGTATTATCACTGATAATTGCAACTACATTAAGGCAGCCCTACGTGTCATAAAAGAGCTTGACGTTAATGGGATGCGACAGAATATTAAAATCTTGCAGCTTAATCATACAAATGCCGACCAACTCGCTAAACTCCTTAATGAGCAGTTGATACAGAACCAGCAACAAGACAATTCAAAGATTCGCATTATTGGCGAAGAAAAAAAGAGAGAAATGTCATATTTTTCTAAAGACACAAAAATCTTTAGCGAGCCGATGCATAACCGCCTCATTTTTATGGGCATGGAAGACGCTATTAACAAAATTATTGCGTTTATAAACAAGTATCTTGATATACCACTAGAGAGCGCAAAATCACGTCTTCACATCAAGGAACTCAAATACTACAGCGCCTCTGCAATGAAAGATCTACT
This sequence comes from uncultured Pseudomonadota bacterium, assembly GCA_964429275.1. GTDB lineage: Bacteria > Babelota > Babeliae > Babelales > JAUPTZ01 > JAUPTZ01. The sequence goes on along the minus strand of CAYSBJ010000001.1, from coordinate 135,036 downwards.
CGAGCCAATGATTGTCCCACCAAAAGGACTCGGTGGGCCGACCGGCCTAGTTGAAGGAGAATATAAATTTTTCCAAGACGTCACCATTACTCCAGAAATATCAAGCAGCACAAACGGCTCTCCTGGTAGCGGTAATAGATTAATTATTGCATGTAATCCAGAAGACTGGCAACGACTCTCTGCATTCATTAACGAAGTAGACAAACCAGTTGCACAAGTCGCTATCGAAATGATGATAGTTGACGTCCAAGTAAATGATAATGTAGGCCTTGGCAGCCAGTTCAGAGTGCCAACCGGAATGCTTGGTGATAACATAAGCGCCTCATCATATATGTTAGGACTTCCATCACAATTGCAAAACTCAGCAAATCCAGGGCTTTCAAACGTGCTAAACAACACGGCGTTTGAGCCTATTGGATCTTCAATTCTTTCATTTGGTAATGCATCATCAAATCAAGTATGGGGCGCAATTCGCGCATGGTACAAATTAAATCATAGCGACATTATATCACAGCCGTACATCGTAACCAATAATAACGAGACTGGCATCATAGCATCATCCGTTACACACCAAATACCCACCGTGCAGACGAATAACAGCACACAACCTGTACAGATATTACAGCCACAAACAGCCAGCATCCAAGCGAAAATTACGCCACACGTAAACGCATCAGGCATCATCAAATTAGAAGTGGATATCACCGTTGACGAATTCGTTTCCGCAACAAACTCTGGCTCAGACAAAACCAATCGTGAAATCTCAGTAAAAGGGGCTTCTATGGCAGCAGGAGAAGTGCTTGTGCTCGGCGGATTAACAAGCAGCGAGCATGACAACTCAACCTGGACAGTTCCCATCCTGGGCTCTATCCCAATCCTAGGCAATTTGTTTAGAGATAAGACACGCACAAATATAAAAAAGAACCTCTACATATTCATTCGTCCTACGGTAATTAAGCCACACTTTGGACTGGGGGCAGACGAATATACCCAACTTAAACTCGATTATGCCAAGTATCAAGTGTTAACAGGAGATTCAGCAACAGCAACAAAGGATCCTATTCAGCGCTATTTGTTTTCACCAAACAACCACATTCACAACAAAGAATCTGCCAGCCCCAAAGATGGGCATATGGCTATCATTGATGACTTTGCTGAACGCCGCCATATGCCAAATGAGGTAGAGATGGCTAAAGACCAGTCTTTTTACCAGATTCACGAGACAAATAGCATGGCCTATGAACCAGACGAAGGTTTTGCTTCTATGCCACACGTCAAACCGCAGGAATATGTTACGCCAGGGGTTTTTGATAATCTCATGCAAGATGACTTCTTCAGCACACCAGAGCCAACATTATCACGAGCAACTCAACTCTCTCAGCGACAATCATCGCTTCGGACACAATAAGACGCTCTCATGATCTTTTGCCCCTTTTTTGATTTGCTCCATGCCGTGGGAATTCTTTTTGCGGGCGGATTGGTTGCTATAAGCCTTTTTATCTACACGCAAAGACCCTTTGCAATGGTTACGCCACTCTCGGCGCTCCAGCCGCTGATCGCCACGATCACTGGCATCGTTCTGTATCACTGCTTTCTCATGTATAGCATCCCCCTTATCGGAGCGCTATGCGGTGTTTATTTTTTAGCGACACGACGACACGATATGCCAACGCTTCACGCGATGGCCTGCGCCCTATGCGCAGCACTAGTATTGTGGGTTGATTATCATCGCTTCAATGAAAAAAGAGAGCTTCTTAAACACAATGCGCACACACTTCATGGGCTAATTATCGATCAAAAAAAATGGCTCGCAACAGAAAATGGCGCTGTAGTAACGGTAAGCCTTAGTCATATCGATTATGCCCCGGCTTCGGGAATTTTCAAGTTTTTTGCGTACATTGCACCATCGCTTGCAGTGGGTGATTCAGCAGTGTTTTTTAAAGTGACCGCCTCTGCCGATGCCAACAAAGAAAAACTCCTTCCCTACGCGCTACGTGACCATCAAATTGGAATCTGTTTCACTCCTTATGTATATGCACGCAAATTACCAGAAAAAACATATTATGGCATCTGGATCGCCTGGTGGCATAGCTGGCGCGAACAACTCTACACCTATATAAAATCATTGCTCCCTGACAAAGTATTCACATATTTCTCAGCGCTTTTTTTCGGCAACAAAGACCGTGAAGACTTTTTGGATATTCGTGCAAAATTCACCCGATGGGGGCTCACCCATTACCTTGCGCGATCAGGCCTTCATATATCATTGCTCATTTCGCTATGGGCCGGGGTTTTGCGCTTCATCCCTATTCCTTTCCCATTAAAGGCAATTGTCTTAAGTATCATTCTTTTTGTCTACGACCATCTATCCTGGGCAAGCATATCGTTTAATCGGTCCCTGTGGCTTTGGTTTTTTTATTTAGGCGGCTGGCTTTCCAGTAATGCTGCATCCCCTATTTTTGGACTCATACATCTTGCGCTCGCTATTTTACTGTACAATCCATGGCAAGCTGAATGCCTTGATTTTCAGCTCAGCTTCTTTTTAACAATGATTTTAATGCTCTACGGGCACTACAAACAGCAACCGTTTCTGCTGTCTTCTTGCGTCAATAAAAAAAAATAAGGTATACACAAAGCCCCTCTTTTTTTGCGTAAGGATGTGTATGCTTCATAGCTTTTTCACTTATTTCCGTCTCTTCGTAGCATTTTGCAGCGTAACGCTCTGCTGCAGCGCAAAAACCGGGTTGCACCCGAGCTCACAAAATACGAACAATCCAAGCGCGCGATCAACACCTGTCAGCAGAATTATCACTCCGGCAACACCCCACGAAGTTCCTTACCGCGATATAAACAGCATCAAAGAATGGAATATTTTCATCTACATTGCTGGAAACAACAATCTCCACAAATTCTTAGAAGCAAATATTCAACAAACCATGCGTATTGGCTCTAATGACAAAATCAACATCATCATACAAGTCGACAAGTTTGGCACCCGCGAAGTCACGCGTTCACTTGTACAGAAAGGAGCCCTTGCGACTTACTGGCGCGCCTCATCCATTGCTCAGGCCGAACGAAACGCACATCCAGAACTTTACAACAGCGGTTCAGTACAAAATTTCACTGATTTCCTCCAGACCGGCATGCAGAAATTTAAGGCGAAGAAGCAATGCGTTATTATATGGAATCACGGCTCCGGCGCAATAGATCCAAGCGGCTGGCGCAACCCCAACACTGACTCCATCATCCCAAATAGTCGGGGCATAGCGTTTAACGACAGCTATGGCTACTACCTCTCAAATCAAGACCTCACGCAAGCTTTCAGTACTATTTCGCGCACATGTTTAAATGGAGACCCAATCGATATACTCGGCCTCGATGTTTGCTGTTGTGGGCAAATTGAAATCGCGGCTCAGGTAAAAGGGCTCGTAAGTTACGTCATTGCGTCTCAAGAAGTGGAAATTGCGTATGGATGGAATTACTCACGTGCCTTTGAAAAAGTCGCAAAGGAACCACGCACTGCGCTTGAATTTTCCACAGACATAGTCAATGCCTATCGAGAAGAGTATATGAACATGCTCCCCGATTACACACTTGCCATCTACGATCTTGCGACAAAGCCACAAAGCGGACAATCTACGTATTTTGATCTGCTAGAGCAAGGACTCAGTGATGTTGCTGATAAATTAACCACCCTCTTAAAGGGCCCGCAAACCAATCTTGTTCGGCAAGTAATAACCGACGCTCGTAAGAAAAAAAATCAATTCTGCGACTTCTATTTCAACGAATACATCGATTTACACCTCTTTTTAATAAGCATACAAAATGGCCTGCGCCAGGCGCTTAATTTAAATAATTTCCGCAATAATTACCCTGAAACCACCAAAAAAATGCAAGATGCGGTGACTCGCTGTGTACAAACACTCGAAATCCTCTACAAAGTAGTGCCATGCTACACAGCCGGCCCTGCGTTTGCCGGCAACCCGATACTCTCGCGCGGGATATCAATCTCATTCCCATTACGCGTTATTCATCCATCCCTCCACAAAACGGCGTTCGCTCAAAAAACGCGCTGGGTGCCATTTTTGAAAGAGTATCTCAATCTACGTTGATTTTGCGCTCTGCCTTTCTTTTGTAGTGTGGTAGAATTGCGACCTCACAATCGCAACAAAGACTCGGAAGGCAGCAATTGACTCTCTCCTTAAAACCAGAAGTCGCAGCGCGGCTTAAACAACTTTTCACACAACCCCACGAGCACCAAGATGCCCCACCAGGCGATCGCCTCAAGCGACTGTACGAATACTACAAAAACTGTCAGCGCTGCCCACTCGGCACGCAAGGGCGCTCACAAGTGGTGTTTGGCGAAGGATGCCCCACCGCCCCTGCAATCTTTATTGGCGAAGCTCCAGGAAGAGAAGAAGACGCACTTGGCCGGCCCTTTGTTGGCCGATCGGGACGACTTCTCACTGGAATGATGGATGGGCTCGGCCTTACGCGGGATAAAATATATATCGCCAACACAGCGCGCTGCCGCCCACCAGAAAATAGACAACCGTTGCCCCAAGAAAGCGGCACCTGCATAAGCCTTCTCCTATTGCGGGAAATTAGCATCATTAAGCCACGAATTATTTGCACCCTCGGAGCGACCGCAACCAACGCCTTTTTGGATCATACCCAAAGCCTTTCGTCAATTCGCGGCCAAATCATACAGACAGAATACTTTGCCATAATGCCCACCTATCACCCTGCTTATCTATTAAGAAACCCGCCAGCCAAAGACACCGTCGTTGCCGACTTCGTTCGTCTTATCGCATTTTTGGACGCCAAATAATCGGAGCAAGCACATCGAGCCCCCTCAAACCTGGCTCATTTGTAACAACAAGAGGTTTGGCTGGAGAATGTGGATAACTCTGTGGATAACTTGTGGATTCCCCGTGGAATCACTGTGGACAAAGCTCGGATCGCGCCTGCAGATCGCAAGATACAGCGCACACCTCTGAAAAGAGCCTCCTGGAGCGGCGATCCAAAGGACAAGCAAAAGATATCCACAAGTTATCCACACGAATCCACAAGTTATCCACATTCCAGGACCAAAACAAAATCGGCTATTTAATTGGTTTTTTTGCAGCTTTTGGCGAAGTTATCCACAAAAAACGCTTCCCTTATTATTATTAATCTATAAACATGTGATAAAAAGAAGTAATAGGTCCTGGCTTAAGGGGCTAAAAAACCGGTTGCTTCACTTTCTGTGCAAAATCGGTAGACTAGTACCCATAACAAAGCGTGCTGGTATCTGAACCTCCGGGGATGTTAATCATTTTCCCCGGATTTTTCTTTAAGCGTATTGGAGTTTATAGCGTGAATCTTGCTGAAGTCATTGAGTCCTTACTTGAGGAACGAAACCTTGATAGGGAGAAGGTCGTTGCGGTTATTCGTGATGGTGTTTTGACTGCCTATCGTAAAAAATACCCTAATCTCTCTTTTCAGGCTCGGTATAATACTAAGACCGGCCAGGTAGAGGTTTTGGTCGAAAAGACCGTCGTTGATGCATCTGACGCCAAGGGCGACAATGAAATCACATTGCGCAAAGCAAGGATCCTTGATCCTGAAGCGACGATTGGCAGTGTAGTTCTTGATACGTTTGCAGGTGCTGTGGGCCGGATTGAGATGTCTGCAGCTCGACAGTTTATTGCGGGCGGAATTCGCGGTGTAGAGCAGCAAGCGATTTACGAAGAATTTAAAGAAAAAGCTGGGACGATCATTAATGGCCGCATTCACAAGAAAGAGCGCGCTGGATATGTGGTCAAGATGGGCGAAACAATGGCTTTCTTGCCAAAATCCTGTACTGTGCCGGGCGAAAATTTACGGGTAGGCTACCCGATGCGCGCCTTGCTTAAGGATGTGTTGCCAACCGCTCGTGCTGATCATCAATTGATTTTAGATCGAGCCTCAAGCCAATTTGTTCAAAAGCTTTTAGAGCTTGAGATTCCTGAGATTTTTGAAGGGGTAGTGGAGATTCAGCAAGTAGTCCGCGTTCCTGGGTATAAGTCCAAGGTTGTTGTTTCCTCGAATAGTAAAGAAATCGATCCAGTTGGTACTTGTGTTGGTATTGGCGGGGTCCGTATACGCCCAATCTTGAAAGAATTGGGCCAAGAAAAAGTAGACCTTATTGAGGCTACTGATGATCTTGAGCAATTGGTTGCTCAAGCGCTTAAGCCAGCCGAAATCGACCGTGTAGTAGTTGATGAGGAAGCTGGGCGCGCAACGGTATGGCTGGCGCAAGACCAGCGATCGTTTGCGATTGGTAAGCAGGGGCAAAATATCGCTCTTGTTTCTCGCTTGACCGGTCTGCACGTGCAGCTGCAGGAAGATGGGTCGCAGAAAAAAGCGGGGGCGGCTGATGTTGACTTGGGCGCACTCTCAGAAGAATCAGAGAAAAGTACAGAGGAGTAGCCATACGATATGCGTATAAGCGAGTATGCAAAAGAGCATAATTTATCACCTAAAGACGTTGTAGATACCTTACGCCAAAATGGCCATCAAGTGGCGGATCAGAACTCTGATCTATCTACTGATATGACTGCGTTGTTGAATCGAACTATTGGCGGCGAAAGCGCGCGGTCACGAGGACCGCGATTTGGTAGCAACGATGGTGCTCCCCGAGGACCACGTCCGCCGCGGCCTGCCGGCTCTGGCCCTTATGTGCCACGAAGCCCGCGACCGCTATCTTCTTCATCTCCATCTTCAACTGGCGAGGTTCGTCCTGATGGAGGCGCAGACGACAAGCGTGGCGTTTGGCGCAGGCCAGCAGGAGCTGTTGGCGGTCGGCCTGAAGCCACGCCTGCAGCAACAGCGCTTGTAGACAAAAAAACAAGCACTAAAAAAGGTGTCGCGCCTAAAAAACGATCCAATAAAAAAGAAAAAGATGATGCTGATACCGAAGCCACGACGGTCCAACAACAAAGCCGTACCAATCGTGAAACCGTTATAACTCCGCCGTTGGTTGAGTGTGTTGCGGCTTCTGGCGACATGCCACTGGTTGATTTTGCTGCTTTGATGAAGAAACCGATTGGCGAAGTTATTTTTGTGTTGCTTAAAAACGGTATAGCAAAGAACGTGCACGCAATTTTAACGATTGCCGACATGAAGCTTTTGTGTGAAGCGTTTAGCATATTACTTGTCCTTGAAGATGCGCCAACGCAAAAGCATGCGGTGTCAGTAGCTGCTGACAAAAAAACAAACTCTAAAGACGATCATAGTGAGCAGCGCTTGCCTGTTGTTGTCGTAATGGGTCACGTTGACCACGGCAAGACAACGCTGCTTGATTACTTACGCAAGACAAATGTCGTTGCTAAGGAGAAGGGCGGTATTACGCAGCACTTGAGCGCTTATGAAGTAAAAACTGGTAAACGCAATTCTATTTTCCTTGATACGCCTGGTCACGAAGCGTTTTCTGCTATGCGGACTCGTGGGACTCGCATTACTGATATTGCGGTTATTATTGTAGCGGTTAATGACGGTATAAAGCCGCAAACTGTCGAAGCAATTAATCTGGCAAAGCAAGCTGGCGTTCCGATTGTTGTAGCTATTAACAAAATTGATAAATTGGACTCTGAAGCGCAACTTGAAACGCTGCGTGGGCAACTGGCACAGCATGGCTTGACTCCTGAAGAATGGGGCGGGGACACTGTGTGCGTGAAAATCTCTGCTAAGACAGGACAAGGAGTTGATGATCTTCTCGATATGCTTGGTCTTATGGCCGACATGCTCGATCTTAAAACAACGACAAAAATACCCGCACGCGCCTTTGTTCTTGAAACGCGGCAACTAAAGGGCCATGGTCTTGCAGTAACTGTTATTTGTCGTGAGGGTACATTGCGCCGCGGTGATTACTTTATCTGCGGTCAGACTACCGGCAAGGTTCGATTGCTTATCGATAGTTTTGGGGCATTTGTGGATGCGGTAGGGCCATCGATTCCAGTTCAAATTGTTGGGTTTGATGAAGCACATGGATTAGGGGATTATCTTGAAGTTGTTTCGGCTGAACAATATCAAGAAGCGCGTGCCAATGCGCACAACCGTAAGCCTGCGACAATATCGTCCTCTTCAGTACTTGCTGCAAACAAGGGTGAAGCTGCGCCAAGTTTACGTCTTATGTTTAAGGCTGATATGCAAGGCTCTTGCCAAGCGATTATTGACGCAATTTCTAAAATGGAACATAACGACAAGAATAAATCAATTCGTATCGAATTGCTTTCTTGTGAGGTCGGCCCAATCAGTGAAAATGATGTGATCCGTGCGGCAGATACTGGCGCTATGCTTTTTGGCCTCCATGTTCGTGCGGATAAAAATGCACAAGCAATGGCAAAAGAAAAACGTGTGGAGATAGTCTTACACGATATTATTTATCATCTTTTTGAGCAAATCGAAGGAATGATAAAGGCTGAGCGTCGTAAAATCGTACATTTGGTTGAAGCTGGAAAAGCAGAAATACTCAAAGTATTCCCTATTAAGGGACACAAAGTGATTGCTGGCTGTATGATCAAAGAAGGTATTCTGCGTATTGGTGACAAGGTAGTTTGTATTCGCTCTCGTCAAGAAGTAGGAAGTGGCAAAGTGGTAACCTTGCAGCGTGACCGTAAAGAAGCAAAAGAAATATTTGCAGGAAACGATTGTGGTTTATTAACAGACTCATTCCATGACTGGGCAGTTGGGGATCGCATAACGATTTTTACTCATCAGCAAGAAGAAGCTTAGACTGCATCAGGATCTTGGTTGGGATCCAATGTGGTAACAATTTGGCCCTGCGGTGTGCTTGATGCAGCCGGCGGGGCCATTTTTGTTGTAGCGACCGCCTGAGATTGCCCTGTTGTTGTAGTGCTGTTTGCTGGCGGTGTTGCTGGTGTAACCGGTGGCAGCTGTCCTTGTATGCCAATTTCTTGCGCAATGTTGGAAAAATCTTGAGCAGCAGACGAATATTTTTCAATTGCCTTGCTCTTTCGTTGCCTTTGCTCAACAGTATCAAGTGGGGTAATTGTTCCCGAGGCCGCGGTAGGTTTTTGCGTTGACAGCGCGCTTATAAGTGCGTTTGCTTCTTGTATGCGGCTCGAGAGGCTGCCAAGAGCGTTTGTGCCGGCACCGCTAGAAAAATAGCCTTTCCAATCAGCGCTGCGTTGTTGCGCCAATAATTGAGCTATGCTTGCATAGAAAGAGGCAAGGCCCTTGAGGACGGTGTTTCCCATTTCTGATGGACCGCTTGTTTTTTCTTCGAATTCCGCTTGCAATTGTGCAAAAGTTGGCGTTACTGGGGCTGCTGGTTGTGCGGGGGCAGCGACTGTTTTTTGCACTACTGGTCTGCGTTGCGAATAGCCAAAGCCGTTTATAATCGTGTTGTTGGCCAGTAAAAATGTACAAAGCAAAAAAATGAGCATGCGGGCCTTTCTAGCAAAAATCGTAAGTTACTTTTGCTAAAAAGATATAGACATGCTCAGGGTAAAAACAATATTTATGTGGTTTTAGAGGGAAGCAATAACACCAACTTTATTTTTACGAGGTTTTGCGATACCGCGTAAAATACCGTCAAGACAGTTTTGTGAGCAAGTATAGTCATGGGTCTCACGACAAGTCGCGCAGGCAATAAATTGCTTGTTGCAGAGGGTGTTGATGCAATTGGTGTACGTATCGGCTGGTTTTTGGCAAACGTCGCAATTGGTGAGGATGTCATCATTTACTGTGAGTGCAATTCGATCATCAAATACGTAGTTTTTACCGCGAAAAAACCCGTCTGGGTACTTTTCGACGTAGCGGCATATACCACCATTTATTTGATAAACTTTTTTGGCTACTTTCTTCACATTTAGTACTGCTGTAGCTCGTTCGCATCGGATTCCGCCGGTGCAATACATAAGGACTTCTTTATCTTTGAATGTTTCAAGATTGTCTTCGATGTATGCAGGGAAATCTCTGAATGTTTTGAGGTCTGGAGTTATGGCGTTGGTAAACTTACCAATGCGCGACTCATAATCATTGCGGGTATCAAGAATAACAAGTTCTTTATTGGTCTTAATGAGCTCATGAACTTCGTCTGGCGAAAGATGGGTTCCTGTGTCTTTCACCGTTAGCGCTTCTGGATCAATCCCAAGAGCCACTATTTCTTTCTTTACTTTTACCATCAATCGGGGAAAATGCCTTGCAGAACCAGCGCTTTCCTTCAGGTCGGTTCCAGCGAAAAGAGGATTGGCTAAGAATTCTTTTTTGAACTGCTCGATCTCATCGACGCTGCCGCCGACCGTGCCGTTGATGCCTTCTGTGCCGATAAGAATGCGCCCTTTGAGGTTTAAGCGTTCGCAGAGGGGGCGAATCCATTTCATAACTTGGTCTGGGTGTTCGATGGCTACATATTTGTAGTAGAGAAGGATGGTGCCGTTCATAAAGGGTCCTGGGAATTATGATTTTTAAATTACAGGCAGGTAGTATAGCGAAAAAATTGCGGGGGACCTAGTGGAGTTTTTTGCCGTGTAGCGGAAGCGTGCTATTGTCACAACTTTACCATAATAAAAACAATACTCCCTGCTTGTTTTAGTTCTAAAACAAACAGGGAGTATATGAGAAGTCTTTCTCTTGCATTAATTCGAGCCTGACGCGCTTTATGCAGGATCCAAACCGAGTTAAATAGGCTGTTATTTTTTATCTCGAGCGATTCGCTTTCATTGAGCTGTTGTCCTGCCCTTTTGTGCTGCTACCAAGAGTCGTATCAAATATAACCGAGCGGTTCTCAAGATTTTGGACTGGTCGAGTGTTCACCTTCATTGCAGTGAATAAGGTATTAAGATCACTCTCGGTTATGCTTGTTTTTTTACGTACAACACACCAGTACACTGGAGAGTATGGAGCTGATGTCAGGGAACCTTTGTAGCGCCAGCAACGCTGATCATCAGGAATAAGTGTTCGTACTGCGAGCGAGCATTGGCCAAGCGGCTGGTTATCACTCAAATGGTGGCCTTCGCCAGGCAGGTTGCTCTTGAGTGTATCTAAAATCGTGCGATAGGCTGGTGTGGTCTCTGCGCCGTCGTCCATTAATACGCCAATAACAACCCGGTCTCCGTTTGCTGATTGATGTACGAAGTGCCATTCGACTGTGCTGCGACTGCCGTCTATTTGATGTTCGCCTGGGCTGTGAGTGTGAAACTGTTTTAATTCATAGACTGTGTTTGTTGACGCCGGGTTTGTTGGATCAGTATTAAGTGTAATAGTCGCCTTTACAGGGCTACTTTGATCGACATCAGCTTGCATTGTATGGCCATTGAATGAGAGCTTAAAAGGAAGCGTATTTGGGTAATTAAACTGTATATCTGGCAGATCACTGTTAGTAGTGCCGCCACCTACTTTGGTACTGATGTTTATGGGGGACTGGAGACTAAGGGGCTCCAATTTACCTTCGGCCGCGAATGGCTGCACTTGCGCCTCATTCGCAAGGAGGTCTGCGTTGAAAAGAGTACATAAGAGAAGCAATAATTTTTTATTAGTAGATGTAGCGTTCATAAATAGCCTTTCATTTTGTTTTAGTGTAGATCTATTATTCCAGCTTGAATGTTTTGCAGTCAAAGAGTCAATATTTTTGCGTTTTCTTGGAAAATTTTTCTTGCTGTGTAACGGCTAGGCTGGCTATACTTCCTACCGCTTTTTAGTGCTGAAATTAAATTAGAGAATGATGTGAGAATACTATTACTTTTTTTAGGCCTCTCAGGTTTTCTCGCTGGGGCAGATCAGCCGCACAGGGATATGACCGCGAGTGTTCTTTCTGCGATGAAAGATTTTAATAAGGAATTGCTTGAGTGGGTTTATAAGCAAAAAAAATCTCAGGTTTTGTGGGTAGAGCCAAAAGCAACTAACTGTTGCTCTTTTGGGCGCTTTTATTGGTTTGAATTGTGTTATGCGCCGATAGAATTTCCTTTTGTTTTGAGGCGCCCTCTTTTTTGTCAGAATCGTTATCCTTGGGGATCGAGGTTTCGGGTTATTATTCATATCATGTTTAATAATGCTATGGATTTTGAGGTTTTCCGTGCTTGCCACGAAAACGCTTCTGTATCGTGGATTCTGTCTTCCAGTGGACTGATCTACTGCTCTTTTCAAGCAAGGGTGGTAGATGACCACATTCTTATTGCATCTTGGGTGTATCGTGAGCCTGGCTGTTCACCGCGCAGGAAGGGGGAACCGAGTTGTCTCCTGCCAGTAAATAAGAAAGAATGTTGTTCGTCCTATAGCAAAGACAATTATTTTGTATTTAATTGCGTGCCTCTAGAAAAACTAGAAACGTCAAAGAGAGGCGACCTTGGATGCCTTTAAAGCTGCAATACATGCCTACTATAGCACGTACAAGCGGCCATTCCCCTGGCGTGATACAGAGAATCCATATTACGTTTTAGTATCTGAGATTATGTTGCAGCAGACACAGACTTATCGGGTTGAGCCGAAGTTTCTTCAGTTTATTGGGCTCTTTCCCACTTTAGAGTCGCTGGCAGCCGCCTCATTGGCAAATGTTCTTGGCGCATGGCAAGGCTTGGGATACAATCGTCGTGCAAAATTTTTGCACATGGCAGCCCAAGAAATTGTAGTAAAACATGGTGGAAAGGTTCCAGAAAAACCAGAGCATTTAGAGAAATTGCCCGGGATAGGATATGCCACAGCATGCTCGATTGCAGCATTTGCATACAGGGTACCTACTGTGTTTATAGAAACAAATATTCGTGCGGTTTTTATCAACTTTTTTTTCCCTGATCAAGAAGGAATTCATGATAAGCAACTAATGCCGCTTGTTGCGCAAGCGGTTGAAGGGGAGGATCCGCGGCAATGGTACTACGCTTTAATGGATTATGGGGTAATGCTTAAGAAAACGCAAAAAAACCCAAGCCGCCAAAGCAAACACCATGTGGTGCAATCAAAATTTGAAGGATCAGATCGCCAAATTCGCGGCGCTATTATTCGTATTTTAGTTCAGTATTCTGTGTTGCGACATGAAGAACTTGCAGCATACGTGCAGGCTGACATCGGCAAAACGGCCAGTGGCAAGAAATTTTTGGCCATTCTTGAGCGGTTGGCTCAAGAGGGGATGGTCAGGATTGGGGATACGGGGCTTCTATCTCTCAAGTAATAATTGTTGCCGTGATCTATTGCACAAATTTCTTTGGCGTTGAAGCTGTTGTTACTGCGCGCAAGTAGCCTTGCGAGACGCTTGTGCCACCACTAATTGTTTGGCCACGCCGGTTGCTAACCCACCGTTTGTTAAGGCCATAAGCTCTGATAGCGCCGCTTGTATCAACAAATGCAATAGCACTTTGAAGATTTGTGGTATACGCAACCACATAGCGATTGTTATGTGCGAAGTCCTGAAAAGTCAGGGCAAGATACACTTCATCAACTGGGCCTGTAAATTGATAGAGATCTGATCCTAATGATATTGTGGCTCGCCCGTAGGTAAGGACGCCGGGAAGTGCTACGTTGGTTTGATTCCGGAGCATAAAGAGGGCTGCGGGAGCGAGCATCGAATACTTGCCGCTGTCGGCAGAGCCGCCAACAAGCGGGGCCACGGTGCTCCAAATTGAAATCACTCGTGGAGTTGCTTCGCCGGCGCCATTCTCTGGTACCGTTCCTGCGCGCATAAAAAGAACATTTCCACCACAAAGGATGATATCCTTTTTTGTTTTATTTACTAAAATTTTGTAATTGGCTCGTGGCATCTGTGGCCCAAAAGCCAGCAGGGAGCCATTAGTGTCAGTACCATCAGCAACTATGTGATGAGAAAAAGTTCCATTCAGGAGATTGAGTGTAATATTACCAACGTTGAATAGGCTCTGCACGCTCCAAGCGTAGAATTGGTTATCATCGGTATCTGGATCGGTTGTGGCGTTTGGTAATGTACCGTTAATGTTGCCATCTTTATTGACAGTGCCGACACCAAAACCAAGAAATCCTTCTCTTCCTATATTGAATAGAGCTCCACCACTGTTTAAAGTGAGCGTGAAATTTATAGCGGTAGGATTTGGAATAAATGGATTTTCAGAATCTCCGTAGAGAGGGTTGTTTGTATTGTTAGGATAGTTTGCTTCGTTACCAAGATTGTCTGAGCCACCATTAATAATGTTTCCAATTTGGAGTCCGCCGCCGGTGGTATTTGTATCACCGATGTACCAAGAACTTTGGTCGTTCAGTTCGATCGTTACATCGGTAATGTTTGAATTGTAATCAGCTTCGACGCCTACAAGTGCAGATCGCATGAGTTTTGCAGATGCGTTGCCAGAGAAGTTTATTTTTCCTACACCAAGTATTTTGGTGCGAACGAGGTCAGAGCCGGTTGAAGAATCTGTCCATCGAGCGCGGTCGTAATTATCAAGTCCTTGAAATATGAGCTGCGCATCGTCTTGAAACGTTAATTCAAGGGCATTATTTAGTTGGTCTGGAGCTGTGTATGGAAAGCGCAAGCGAGTGTTCGGCTCAAGAACGAGCTTTATTTTTCCGCTAAAGATTATTTTTTGGCCCTGAGCAATTCCTCCTTGACCAAAAGCAGTAAGATCAAAGGTTGAGCCGGAGGTTATGGTGATGGTTCGTTCTGTGTCAGAATGAAAAATAATCGCATTCTTGCCAACTTGCCCTGTCGGGGTTGCAGGTATGCAGCGCAGAGCGGCTGCTGGATCTGAACCAAAGTTGGGAGACGGACGTAGAAAGTTAACCCCGTCAACAGTTAAGTCGCTATTAAGTATGATAAGGGTGTCCCCGTCTGGCGTAAGTTCTGTGCTCCCAAAAACAGCTAACGCGTTATCTGATGCTTGTGTGTAGTTGCCATTTCCAAGCGCAACATTTGCATCCTTTATGTAAATACGAGAATAGGTTGCTGTTTTTGCGACGTCACTTGGTGTAGTAACTTCACGTACTACGTTGCGTACATGTTCGTTTGACGTGGTCGAAATAGAGGTGTTCTTAAGATAGTTTATATTGCCGCTGCTTACGGCTGCCGTAAAGGATGGGGCGGTCGTGGTTATAGTTGTTTGCATATAGGCAGTGCTTGTGGAGTCAGCTATCGTTTGTCTCGTCCCTGCAAAAGTTGTATAAAAAACAGAGCCGTCCAGGTCGATTTGTGGCTCCATCACATCTAATATGGTTGTCAGCAAGTGAGTAGCCGTTGCCTGTGAAAGTGGGGGTGAATTAAAAAAGTGTGCATTGATATACCCATTGGCGGTTAGATAGGTATCCAATTGGACCCTTATAGTGTCAAAGTTATTATTGATACACAAAATGATGCAGGCAGCCGTCAAGGTGGAAAACAAAGTAGACTGCCCGTTTGCTATGCGTCCCGCTAGGAGGTTAATTGCTGTTACGCGCTCTGCGGCACGACGTGCGTTGTTTTCATTAACGCTTGCTTGAGATGGCGTTTCATTATTGGTGTAAAGAGCGACTTGCTGCAAGAATCGATCAAGGATGAAAGGATCCATAAGGTCAAGCAGTGCTGCAAGATCATTTAGGAGAGCCGTTTCTTCGTTGAAGAAGTTGGTAAAGGTTTCTAAGTCGGCATTTTCTTCAAATGTGGTCAGTTGGTTTGCGCTGTAAGTAAGATTTGCAATGTTTGCGCCCATTTGTTCTATGATGTCGCTGGCTGCAGATCGTACGTTATCAATAAGAGTCTGTTCCTCTGTTGAAGTAAGAGAAGAAGGATCCGCCGTGAGGAGTGGGGTGAAGGAATCCTCTAACCCTGTGGTGAGAGTGTTGTAAGTGAGATATTGTCCCATTGCGCCTTGAGAGTAACCATATGAGCGATATACGTAATCATAGTAATGTTGTGAGTTTTGGCTCTGAAGGCTTGATCCAAGCGCCGTGGCTTCAGTTGAGGGCTTGGTAACGGTGTAAGTCCCCAGGATAGTATCAATGACCTCCTGTGCTCTTCGTGCTTTTGCCGCGTAGGAAGAGTCAGTAGTAGCTAAAGCTGTTAATTTTGTTTTGGCGGTATTCCATATTTCTTCTAGGGGCGCGATGCGTAAGCAATCTTGGCATTGGCTATACATGTCATTAGCTTCAAATTGAGTCGTAAAGTAGTCTGGGATATAGGGAGAGGCTTGAATGGTCAGAGCGGTGTCATGATCGTGTCGGCTGAACGTGAGGTATTTTATAGAAGAAGGAGTATCGCCATCATTGATGGTGTATTCGAACAGTGTTTTGACGTCAGTCGAGGCGAGCGGGTCACCACTGCCAAAGTTAATCTGGCCGTTATCATAGGAAAGCCATAAATAAGATCCGCTGGCGGGAGGATATAAAACTTGTTGATCAACGAGCGTTTCTTCACCTTTGTATAGTTGCGCTCGATAAGTTGTTATGGAATATGGGGGAACATCGAGGTCGGTTGTAACTTTGCCAAGCTTTAGTTTGTAGATTGCATTTCCGTTCAAGAACGGATCGGCAGCAAATCCTATGGAAACAGGTACTGTGTCGAGCATAATCATTGGAGCGTATGCTTGTATTTTATATGCAGCTTTACCCGTGGTGCTGCAGAAGCCGCGTGTTGGTAGCCAGATGGGGAAGTCTGAGGTGTTGTTTGGCGTGAACCACTGGTCGCCACTAGAACCTAGATAAAGGCTTTGATATTCATAGTATAACCATAAGTTTGTGTGATAAAAGTTTGAGACTGTTTCTTGAAATGGCAGTAAGTTGTTGTAGCGTGCAAGCCCTGTATAGTTGCTTATCAAGGTATCAAAACTCGACTGTATAGCGGCAAAGGTTTCTTTATTTGCTGCAATCCGAGATAATAATCCAAGAGAGTTTTGGTAGGGCGAAGTTGAGGTAGTTTCAGTAATAGCCAGTCGTTGCATAAAACCTTTATATCCGGCCATGTTTGAGGGATGAAGCGGGAAAAGATCTAAACCAGGGCCAGAGGGGTTTAGATAAGGGTGCCAGAGATGAGTCGTTGAATTGTAAGAATACGCTACTGAAGTTGTACGATTGGTGATAACTGGCACTGCTCCTATGATATCCGGCCTCCAATACACCCCAGTATTGAGGTTTTGCCAGCATTTAATGTAGCTTCCCTGGCCAACTGGGATTTCAGCATATACCCAGTCTTCGTGTGCGGTGTGATTACGCCATACCCATTTAGAATTGCTATACAGATATTCCCACAAGCTACCATTTTCACTGGTCCATTTTAAAGTGGCGTAATTGAATGACATTTTTTGTCCCGATTTCATATTGACCCACTCATCATTTTCGATATGATACTGCCATGGATGATTTCCACTTGTTTCGTTTCTCCAAAATCTATCCGTACCAGCGTGATATGTTGTGCTGTCTGCAGTCGTGATGTTAGTACTTTGATTTGTATATGTGGAGCCCTCTAGCGCTGAAAAAGGCCCAAACCACTTTTCCCCTGTGCTTGATTGAAATGCGTATGAACTATTGAACCCATAACGGAATCCTCGCCCAAGTGTTATTCCGAGAGTGCTCAACGTCATTTGAAAGTCAGTAGTTGCTGCATGCAGAGTATTTGGTCCATCAGTCCAGGTGTAGTCTCCGCTGGGTGGTAGAGGAGCCGTTGCGACTGTGTTTATAACATCATAAGAAATGTCATAAATGGCCTGTATTTGTAATCCAATGAGGGGTGGCGTGAGTGGTGGGAAGTAGGTTGTAGCTGTGTCCCCATCTTTGGTCCAAAGCTTGGTGCTGTTATTAAATGACCATGTTTCAAGTGTCGTAAGATTCTTCCATATTCCTGACGCAGGGTGCCCAAAAGAATAAGGGGTGGTTGGTGTAAGATATTGCCATCGAATGCCGCTTACTTGTTCGATCCAGATGTTATTGTTCAGAATTTTCCAACGATTTTCTGGCATTCCACTGCTGGTACAGGTAACTGTTTCCTCAATAGAATTTACTCTCCATGTTTCCGTTGAACCTACTCGCATCCAGGTGAAAGTTGGATAGTCAAATGTCCATATTAGATCACGCGTCATGTTTGTCCACTGATTAGAGAATGAACTGTACTGCCAACTTTCCGTGAATACGGCGTCGTCATTTGCTGTATCGGTGATATTGTGCGCCCAAGGTGGGAAAAACGCAAAGCGAAAGGTCCATGTGTCGTTGCTTGCATCATGCCGCCATGTATCGCTATCAGTGTGGCTCCAAATTTGTCTGCCATTATCAGCTGCCCATTGCTTAGTCGCTACATTGTAGGTCCAGGTTTGATCTCCTACTTTCCAATGCCATTCACCCCATCCTAAAGCAGATTGTTGGTAGGAATAAATGTTGTATATCCATTCTACATTTGTTGCCGTATTTACAGACTTTAAAGGCCCTGCGAAAGTGTTAGGGTCGAGAATTGTGGCAAGATTGTATGTATATGTTGTCGCTCCAACAGTAGCAGTTGCGCTTTGGTTGCCAGGTGCTATTGTCCATGAGATACCGGTGAGTGAAGGCACGCTGATTAATTGTGTGAAGATACAGAATAATAGCTTTTTAACCATTTTTTTCATGTGGATCCTTTTTCGAGAGCGTTTGCCGAACATGATTTCTTATATTCGCTTAATGTGTCAATTGTTTGCCGATGCTGCTTCTTTTCTTGTGCGCGGGAGAGAGGGGCTCCAGGAGTTAATATGAAGGCCAATAGATCGGCATGAGTGAGTATTTAGACAGGTATTTTTATGGATCACATTTTTTTATGAGAATGTATTTGTGGAATTTTGTTCGTTGCCAAGAGTTTTTCTTTATTAAACCATTGAGTGTGGAAAATTTATTTTATTAGCATGCCTCGTCTGTTTGACTATGTTTAAAAAAGGAAAGTAATGCAACGCAGGGTAGTGTCGGTAGCGTTTTGGTGTGCGTATGTAGTGTGTGCATCGCAGGCATTGTATGCAGTAGATACGACTCTTTTTCAGGAAGCTGTGGAAAAGATGAAGGACTCGAGCACTCTTTTTTTGAGTAAAAAAGATGTGGAGGTAAAGCTCGGAGGGCGTATCCGTCAAGAAACATTTAGTTTTTTTTCACCACTTGTGCTTCGATCTGATTATTTTGATCGGTATACGTTTCAGCGCGCTCGGTTTAATTTTGATATAGATGCAGTTTTTGGGAAAAAAACCTATGGCGAAAATGTGATCAACACGCGTTTTCGTATCACGTCATTTAAAGTATATGACAACGATAAAGCATATACGCCGCCCATTATAGAACCAGTAGCCTTCAATTCTGGTAACTACATCAGAAAAGTTGATATCTCTGATCACGGACACGAGTCGATTGTTCCACTGGCCTTTCTTGAAGAAGGGTTTGTTGCGGTAAAGCTTGAAAAACTTATGCCGATTCTAGTGCCGACTGAGTTGAAGATTGGTTATTTTGCTCAGGCTATCGGCCGTGGAATTGCTCTTGGTGATTACTTTGGTGGCGGCATTGATTACTTGGGATGGTTTGAAGAAGGCAATCTTGGTAATAATACAAATCTTTCTCCTGGGTTAACACTTACGCTTGGTGATCGCGAGTCTCTGGCTCTTGAGTTTTATTATTCTCAATGGAAGAAGCAATCGCAAGGCCCGGATCATACACGTAAGGAGATTGCTGTGCGGCGCCTTGATCGTGATGAAAATGCTAGCGACCCCCGCTCAATTCAGCGTGGCACGAATGCTGACCGGAATCTGTTTTCACTGCGTGGCATAGTAAAGCATAATGCCGCTGATGATGGGTTTTCTTTGTATGCCGAACCATATTTGGTGTATGTGAATGCACCGGAGCTCAAAGTAGAATTTGAAGGTGATTCAAGTGCGAAACTTGGTACTGTTGGTTGCATGCTTGATTGGGAATGTGATGGATGGAAAGTAAATGGTGAGTTTGGGCTTCAATTTGGACGGCAAATAATGCATCCAATCGACCGAAATCATGTTGTGTATGACGATGCGTACTATAAACAAGTAGCTACTGTTTACGCTGATGAGGGAGTTCCGCAATCAGGATCGGCAATTGCTGGTCGGCTTGATGTGACGTCTGGCGTTCCAGCGAAATATCATAGCCATATTTTGGTGGGTATGACGACTGGAACTGCTCTTGATTCGGCCCAGTTTTTGCCCTACCGTGCGTATTATGTTTCTGATGAGAATGCACATGTAAACGCAGAGCGTATGCTTTCTCAGCAAGGAAGCTTTGTGCGTCGTGGCCCGCCGGAACATCCGAATGAAATTGATACTACTCATGCTCTGAATGCCGGTGACATCTATAAGAGTTCGAAATTTACGTCTGATATCACTGCTCATGACTCACTCTATAGCCCCTATCAGATCGTTACGGGTATTGATTATTACGATAACCTCTTTAGGTTTTCCGGCTTAGGACCGAATGGTGCACTTTTTAACGCGAACATTCCTTTCGGTGGCGGCAAGAGATTTCGCGATAAATACACCCTTGATTTTGCAGGAGTAATGGGAGTATTGGATGTTTCTTATACGACGCCATCAAAGAAGTGGATGCTTTCTGCAGCCGTTGGATATATAAGCGGCGCCGAGTATCCGTTTGATAAGGAAGAAGATAAGCGCTATAGCGGATTTGTGCCATTACGTGACGGAAACTATCAAGGCCAAATTGTTAAGTCGTACGCTGTGTTAGCAGCCCGTCGGATTGCCCGGCCAAGTACGTATTCAGATACCCTATTGTATGCACCAAACAACTTCGAAGACTCATCTAATTTACAATACTTTGGTTTTGGCTCAGCTTTCCGACCATGCCAGGATCGTAATAAGTTATTAATTGAAAGTAACCTGCTTTATTTCTGGCAAGATGTTGCTCCGTATACCTGGGATAAGTCAGCCACACGAGATTTTGGTGATCCCTCGATTAATGGCATATGGCAGAAGCTGCAATCAGATCTACATTTTACGGGATACCAAACGACGCGGCGTGCAAGCAAGCAACTTGGCCTTGAATTTAATACGGTGGTTACGTGGACACCGGTGCCAAGCGTTGAAGTGCGAGCTTTGTTTGCAACATTTGTGCCTGGAAAATTATATGAAGATATTGATGGCACACCAAATGAGTATGGCGTTCGTACTGATGCTAATGGTGATGTGCATCTTGACAGTTTGGGGCGAAAAATTCCGTTTGGCGGAATGGTTCGCCTGACCTATTTGTTCTAAGGAGAGAGTAATGAAACGTAACTACATTTTTTGTCTAGCAGTTATTGTGAGCTTGGTCGGGCAAATTTTGGCGCGCGATCCTAAGGCTTCGTTGATGCACAATAGGCAGTCGTCTCTTTGGTACTCAAATAACTTTGGTGCATCTGCAGAGCAGCATTTTCCAGTGTTGCGTACCGATTTAATGACTACACGTTTGGCGATGTCGCAAACAGAGGTTACGGATAATGCCATAGGGCTGTATCGAGAAGATGTTGATTTCGCTTTGAGTGGGCGTGTCCGCCAGGAAGGGCAAATTTTTGATCGCCCGCTAACATTGCGCAATGATTTCAACGATATTTATGCCTTTACTCGTAGCAAGCTTAATCTCGATTTTCACTCCCAGTATGGAGTGCGTAGTTATGGTAAGCCAGCAGCTCAAATGGGTATGCGATTGACCGCGTTCTCTTTATGGGCTGATCCTTATATTTATACGCCAATTCTTTCCGAAAAAGTTTATTTTCATGCAACTAACTTTTTAAAAAAAGCAGAAATTGGGGAACATGCACATAGGGGTATTGTGCCACTTGTGTTTCTGGAGGAAGGTTGGTTGAGGATTAATTTTGACGCGTTTCTCGATACAATAAACTATCCTCTGTCGATTCAAGTTGGTACTTTCCCGTTTATTGTGGGACGTGGTGTGAGTCTTGGCGATTACTTTGAAGGCGGCGATGAGTATCGTGGTTTTGAGCGAAAAGGTGATATTGGTAACGCACCGCAAAAACCAAATGGCCTTTTGATTACGGCAGGCATTAGTGATAATGCGGTCTTTGAGTTTTATTATTCAAAATGGCAGGAGCGCTCTAGTGGCCCTCTTTACAATCGTGAAGAAGTAAAAGCAAAGCGCCTTGACCGTGATTTGTCGCTTGATCCCCGAAATATTGAGCGGGGTATAAATGCTGATACCGATATTTTTGCTGCGCGACTTGGATGCACGTTTAACTTTGATGATGAACAGCATGCGTTGTATGTAGAGCCATACGCAGTGTTTTTAAATGCGCCAGAATTGAAGGTTGAGTTTGATGCAGACTCTGCATTGCGGCAAGGAACTTTCGGCGTTATGACTGAATATAGCTACGGCAATTGGAGTATAAACTGTGAAACTGCGTTTCAATACGGCAAGCAGTATATGTTCCCTATAGATCGTAACCATCTTATTGTTGATGATGCGTATTTTACCCAGACAGCAACACTTTATGGTACCGGTGGTGATGCGGGAGTGCCGCAACAAAGTACTGTAGCTGGCCGGCTTGATCAGCAAATCGGCCAACCAGTCAAGTATCATAGTCATATATTTCTTGGTGCGTCGTTGAATGATAGCTCTGATCATAGTACCGATGCGGCTGCAACGACGGCGGGTCTTGATACTACGACGGAATACTTGCCGTACCGTGCATACTACGTATCTGATGAAATGCAGCATATTAATGCAAATCGAGTAATGGCAGAGCAAGGTGGTAAGATCCGCTGTGCGGCGCCTCTTCATAGCACCGATGATTTTACTGCTGGTAAGTTGTATGTGAGCCAGAAGCAAGTTCCTGACCATGGAACATTTGTGAACGGCTCTTTGTATAGCCAGTATCTCTT
Source organism: uncultured Pseudomonadota bacterium (assembly GCA_964429275.1). Classification (GTDB taxonomy): domain Bacteria; phylum Babelota; class Babeliae; order Babelales; family JAUPTZ01; genus JAUPTZ01. Next base: position 112,267 of record CAYSBJ010000001.1, on the reverse strand, counting down.
TAAGACTGGTGTTGATTATTATGATAACGTGTTTAACGTTGTAAATACCGCGCCGAACGGTATTCTCTTTAACGCAAACTTGCCATTTGGTGCTCAGCGTCGCTTCCGCCCTGAATACACGGTTACCAATCTTGGTGTTATGGGATTGCTTGATGTTCGCTATACGTTGCCAGAGTCTCGCATGAATTTCTCTGCAGCAATGGGGTACGTTGGTGGTGATGCATATCCGTTCCAAGCGTCAGCAGAAAAAGATAAGGATTCAAGTCATTTCATGCCGCTTCGTGACTCAAATTATGTCGGACGTTATGTGACTTCGTTTGTAATGTTCTATCCACGTTACTTGCCGCGCCCAATGGAGATGTCGGACAACGACCTCTTTGCTCATAACGACTACAAAACGGTGGAAAATCTACAGTATATTGGTGTTGGTTCGCAGTGGTATCCGCTAACAAGTGGTACAGTAATGGTTGAAGGTAACGCGATTTGCTTCTGGGAAGTTTCGCCTCCACATAAATGGAACATTAATCAGCCACGTACATTTGCACGCAACAGCGCGACTGACAGTAGTGGGCATGGTAAAGAAGATTCGCTGTATGCGTATATTCAGAAGAATGAATTGTACTTTTCTGGTTCCTCAACAACGACCCTTGCAAGCAAGTGTTTAGGTCTTGAGCTCAATGCTCTCGTTAGCTGGCGTCCATATGATAGCTTGCAGTTTGACTTGCGCGTCGGCATATTTATTCCGGGAGCGTTGTACACTGATATCCAAGGATGCCCAAATGCTAATACTCGCCGTGTAGACCAGAAAGGTGATTGGCGCTATGACAGTCTTGGTACTCAAATGGTGAGCGGTGGTCAGGCGCGGGTAACGTATCGCTTTTAGTGGTTTTCCATTAAATTTTTGAAAGTGCCTTGCAAAATCGAATTGTGAATTCAGAATTGCAAGGCACTTTTGATCCTTCGGTGATTTAGCCTTTGGTCGAGCGACTGTTCTCGCCCAGCGAAATACTCCGTTTTTTCATTAAGGCATTGAATGGCAGTACAGTTACTTGCTCTGAGAGTTGATAGGCGTAATCGCCTGGATAAAGAATCAGGCCGTGCTGAACTTGTGGGCCGTATGTTTCACGAAAAGCAGTAATACCTCGAGCGTCATGTTTGCTGAGGTTGGTGCCAAACTTAGTTTCGACAGGGTAGAGCTTGCCATTCATGCTGAGTACAATATCAACTTCAGCACCGGCGTAGGTTCGCCAGTGATAAACCATTGGCCGATTATACATACCAGACATCATTTGAAAAATGCTATTTACGCAGTAAGACTCGAAAAGCGCGCCGTTGGCGGGATGAGTGAGAAGGGTGAGTGGTTCTCGAATGCCTTGCAAGTATGCGGATAATCCTGTGTCGGCAAAATGCCCCTTTCCTCTTTTTACGATTCTTTTTAGTGTGTTGCCAAAATACGGAGGGAGTTCCTTCCATTGATAGGTTTGTCTAAGGATATGCTCCCATTGCGTGAATGTTTCACGCTTGATGCCAAGTGGTCCCATAATGTCGGTGTCATTAATTTCTTGAGCTGTGCGTGCAGCCATAGAACCTAAAAAGCGTGTGAAGATTGGTGACGCGGCTGACGGGTCTGCATAGAGAACATCTCGTTCTAGGTATGTGCGAATATATGAGGAAAAGTAATCGCTGACTAAGATATCTCGTTTTTCTAATGCAACGGGGAGTCCGCCACGCCAAAGAGCATCAGTGACCGTATGGTGGTCAGCAAGGCCGTTAAAATGGCGCGCAACTGAAGCTGGATCAACAAGGTATACTTCAAGCCATGACGGCGGGTCTTGATAGATGTCTTCAAAATGGACGCTCTCGCTTGCTTCAAAGATCGACATACGCTCAAGATCAAGGATGCCAACCCTTCCTGTCATTCCTTCTACTACCGCTTTCATGAGCCCGATATGGTGGGAGCCGGTCAAAAAGTACTGGCCCATAGCAGGTGACTCATCTACCTTGCGCTTGATGGCGGAGAGGAGGGTTGGTGCATACTGTACTTCGTCTAATATGAGGGGGCTTGGGTTATTTTTAAGGAAGAGGTCTGGACTTGCAAGGGCGCCGTGGATATCTTCATGCGGATCGAAGGTGACGACTGGCAGTTCTGGAAAAATGTGCCGGAGAATGGTGCTTTTGCCTACTTGGCGGGCTCCAGTAACGAGAAGGACTTTAAAGTTTTGTGCTAAAAGGCGGATGCGCGCTTCGGCGTGACGGTTTTTATATGACATAAATTCCCTATACAAAATTACTATTCTTCTAACAATGTATAGGGAATTGTGTCCAAATTCAATAAATTCCCTGTACAAAATTCGAGATTTCCGAACTTTATACAGGGAATTTTACGTTTTGCGGCTAAATCTTAAGCCTTCAGGAGTTCAATCGCCGTCAAGCAGCGACGCTCAACTTCTTCTTTGCCAAGTAAGGCAATGATGTGGTACAGACTCGGCCCTTGGCTCATGCCGGATATGGCAAAGCGCAATGGCTGGATGATTTTGCCCATACCAATAGCAAGGCTTGTGGCATGGTCTCGTATTGCTGCTTCTATGCTTGACGCATCAAAGGGAGAGAGCTTATCTAACAGAGCAAGGATATTTTTAATGTGCTCTGCTGCTTCTGGGCTCCACGCTTTAGCGGCGATTGCTGAGTCATAGCTTATTGGTGCTTGGAAGAAGTAGCTTCCTCTATTGAAAAACTCCGGCAAAAGCGTTGTTCTTTCGCGCAAAAGATCTATTACTTGAGCCAAATAGGCATCGTCACAGTTGCTAAAGCTATAATCGGCGGCAAAGGGTTTGAGGCGTTGCACAAGTGTAGTGGCCGGCATTTTTTGAATGTATTGGCCATTGAGCCAGTCTAGTTTTTCCAGATTGAACACCGCTCCAGCTTTGCCGACGCAGGCCAAAGAAAATTCCTTGATTAACTCCTCCATCGTAAAGAACTCGCGAGTATCCCCCGGATTCCAGCCCAAGAAGGCGATGAAGTTTATGAGTGCTTCCGGCAGATAGCCTTTTCTTTTGTAATCTTCAACGGCAACATCTCCTTGTCGTTTGCTTAATTTGCTGCGGTCACTGTTAAGAAGCAGAGGCAAGTGAGCAAATTGTGGGGCTTCCCAGCCAAAATACTCGTACAAGAGGAGGTGTTTTGGTGTGCTAGAAAGCCATTCTTCGCCGCGAATAACATGGCTGATTTTCATGTAATGGTCATCAACTACTACGGCGAGGTGATAGGTGGGAAACCCATCCGACTTTATTAGTACTTGGTCGTCTACTACTTTGTAGCCAAAAGTTACCGGCCCACGAATGAGATCTGAGAAAGTAAGTTCGCCCTCAAGCGGGATCTTCATGCGAATTACTGATTTTGGCTCACTAGCTAATTTTTGGGCAACCGTCGCTGCACTTAGGTTCCGACAGTGCTTGTCGTACGCTGGTGGCAATTTATGAGCCATTTGCGTGGCGCGAATTTGGTCGAGTCGTTCAGGGGAACAGAAGCAGTGGTAGGCATGGCCTTTTTCTATGAGCTCAAGGGCATGCTTTTTGTAGATATCGAGGCGCTCTGACTGGACATAAGGGCCACACGGGCCGCCTTTGCCAGGGCCTTCGTCGAATTCGATGCCGGCCCATTGAAGAGCGTGAATGATGTTCTGGGTTGCTCCTTCAACAAGTCGGGTTTGGTCGGTGTCTTCGATGCGGAGGAGGAATTGGCCGCCATGCTTCTTGGCAAGCAGGTATGCGTAGAGAGCGGTCCGGAGGCCGCCGACGTGGAGGTAGCCGGTTGGGCTTGGTGCAAAACGGGTGCGAACGGTGTTCATAAGCTGGTATTTCCCCATGTTTTATCGACTAAAAATGAATAATGGGGAGCAGCGTATCATTATTCGATGGGGGTCGCAAATGAAAAACTGGTCAGATTTCTTTACAAAAACCACCATTTAATTAAACTTACTGCCTTCTTCTGAATTTATTCGGGGGGTAGTATTCTACACTGTGTCGATTTTATGGACGGCTTAATGCCGTCATTGCGAGCGCAGCGCGGCAATCCACATCTGGACTGCTTCGTCACTTCGTTTCTCGCAGTGACGCGCCTTTAGGGGCGCTCTTTAAAGATGATACGATCAACTGTTATAAACCAAATATTGTTAACTGTTCCAAGGAGAATGCATGGAGCTATTGAGTTATCTAACTATGTTTGTGTCAGTGTCCGTGCTCGGGATGATGACCACATTTATTATGTTCGGCATGATAGCCCGGCGAGCAGTTACCGATTCAAAGGTGGCAAAAATTGGCCTTCTCATCCGTCAGGGTGCTATGGCCTTCTTAAGAAAAGAATATACAATCTTGTTGGCAGTTATGGTCGTGGCATTTGTGGCGTTAACACTCGTGTTTAATCCTCTTGCCGCTGGCGCTTATGTTGTGGGTGCTTTGTCGTCCATGCTGGCAGGTTTTATCGGTATGCGTGCGGCCACTACCGCTAATGAGCGCACCACCATGGCGGCAAAAGATGACGGTGAATATGCCGCATTCTTGACTGCCCTCTTTGGTGGGTCGGTTATGGGCTTCGTGGTTGCTTCATTAGGTCTTCTTGGCCTTGGCGGGTTGTTTTACTTCTTCGTGGGTAGCGGCGCTGACAACTTTATTCAGCTGGTTACCTGCTATGGTCTTGGCGCAAGTTCTATTGCGCTCTTTGCTCGCGTGGGTGGCGGTATTTTTACCAAAGCAGCTGACGTTGGAGCAGACTTGGTTGGCAAGGTAGAAATGGGCATTCCTGAGGACGATCCTCGCAACCCAGCAGTTATTGCGGATAACGTAGGTGACTGCGTAGGCGACACTGCTGGTATGGGTGCTGATATCTTTGAGTCATACGTTGGTTCATGCATTGCGGCCATGGTTTTAGCTTTTGAGGGCCACGCTGGCAACTTGCTCTATGTGAGTTTGCCAATTGTCCTATCAGCTATTGGTCTTTTGGGTTCTATCGTGGGGCTTCTTTCGGTTTTTGTTATTCGCACTAAACTCTCAGCAATGCTGCACAACGCGACGTATATTGCGATAGCGCTCTTTGTGGCCGGCTCGTATAAGTACATTGCGCACACTGGCCTTGAAATTGCTTTGTTCTACTCAGTGCTCCTTGGTGGGGTTTCTGGAGTTGTGGTTGGTTTGTTAACTGACTACTATACAAGCGGCAAACCAGTGCGTGAACTTGCGGAAGCATCTCAATCTGGCGCGGCGACGAACCTCATTTACGGTCTTGCTCTTGGATATGAGTCGATTGTATTTTCTGTGATGGCTCTTGCTGGTGTGATTTACCTCTCATTTGTATATGGTGGTGGATTGTACGGTGTATCTATTGCAGCGGTATCGATGCTTGCCACTGTTGGTATTACGATGTCGGTTGACGCGTATGGTCCAATTGCTGACAATGCTGGTGGTATCTCCGAAATGGCTGGTCTTGGTTCGAAGGTGCGTGAAATTACTGATCGTCTTGATGCACTTGGGAACACGACTGCGGCGCTTGGTAAAGGTTTTGCTATCGGTTCTGCGGCACTGGCTTCACTTGCTATGTTTGCGGCATATTGCAAAACGGCTGGTGTTGCGTACCTTGATCTCTTGAACCCGGTTATCATCTCTGGTCTTTTCATCGGTGGCGTAATGCCATATCTGATCTCTGCTTTGACAATGCGCTCAGTCGGGTCTGCGGCATGGAAGATGGTTGAAGAAGTTCGCCGTCAGTTCAAGGAAATCCCAGGGCTCATGGAAGGTAAAGCGGAAGCTGACTATGAACGTTGTATCCAAATCAGTACAACAGCTGCGCTTAAGGAAATGTTCCTTCCGGCTATGTTGACTATTCTTTCACCAATCGCAGTGCGTTTGATCTTCGGGGCTTCTGGTAAAGAAGCTTTGGGCGGTTTTCTTGCTGGTGCAACCTTGTCTGGCATCCTTCTTGCCCTTTCGATGGCAAATGGTGGCGGTGCGTGGGACAATGCAAAGAAATATATTGAAGCAGGCAACTTTGGCGGCAAGGGCTCTGAAGCTCATAAGGCTGCGGTTGTTGGTGATACGGTTGGGGACCCATTCAAAGACACATCTGGTCCTTCACTGAACATCTTGATTAAGCTGATGTCGATTATTTCGTTGCTTATTGCAACTCTGTAATCACTTCTGGGTTACAATTTTAAAGAGGCCTGCCTAGGTTTACCGGGTGGGCCTCTTTGACGTATTGGATATATTCTAGTACGCTCATTAGGTCGGTTTTGGTAAGAAATTTGCTTTCCTGTCGCGTTTTTTAGTTTCTCCCTGGGGGTTGTGTATGAGAAGATTAAGTGTAAAAAGTATAGTTTTTGGGATTTCTCTTTGCGTGGCCATTGCGGCCCCTGCTGGCGTGGTACATGGCGTGAGCCCGAGTGCGGTGCCAGCCAGGTACGCAGAATGGGCCTCTAAAAAACCAGGGCGCTGTTCAAAAATGTGGTGGGGTGGTGAGATTATTTCGTTTGGTGGGCTTGTGTATTCTACGATTATGCTCAATAAAATGTGGTCTATTTACGCTCGGATGCTTGAGTTGAAGGCTGATATTACCATCGCAAAGGCAACTCAAAAAGAGGGGCATCTTTTGGCGCTAGGCTTTGCGCTTAAGCAGGAAAAGGAAAAGTTTGCGTCTTTGCGGAAACGCGCTTTCGGCGGCATGGCTGCAGCCTACGTGGGGCTTATCCTTGCCCTGTATGCCAATTATGCTGCTACAGGCGAGGCTTCTAATTCTAATTGGCGGGATGATGCTGATGCGCTCAAATTGGGGGAAAGTTACCGGATGGTACTGGGTGAAGACAGAAAATGGCACAGCGAGCCTCTTTGACGTATTGGATATATTTTGCTACGCTAATTTTTGGCTGGTAACTAAAAAACGAGCCTGAAACCAATAGTTTCTTTAGTTTTCCTTTAAAGGGTATATATGAAAAAAATGATTTTGATGGCTGTGACATTTGTTGCGGCGTTTGCTGGAATTAGTTCATCTGTTAAGGCAGAGAGTCACCTGTCGCCTACTCCCGAGGACCAGGCTATACGTAATACTTATAACAAAGTTTGGTGGACTGGTTTTGGAACAGCTGGACTTGCTTTTGCGTATCAAATTTTTGTTGCGTCAAAAATACAGTCAACTCAACGGCGCATTGTAGAATTGAAGAACGAGATTGCGGCGGCAGAAGTAGCAGAAGCAGAATCGCAAAACGTTGCTGAAACTGATGAATCTACTACTGATGCAGGCAATGCTACGACAAGCGACGAGACTCAGTCAGACAGCGTTCTTGACGCTTTAGAAGCGGAGTTGGCACAAGAGGAAGCCAAGCTTGCTAGTTATAAAAAGAAAAGTTACGTGTGCTTGGGAATAGTGCTTGGTGGTTTGGCAGCGGAGCTTTATGCAAACCATAAAGTAACCGGAAATGCTTTGGTGCCCTGGCACGAACTGAAATAATTCCGACTTAAAAAATCAAAAGGGGGCTGCTCATTGAGCAGCCCCCTTTTGCTGTAACCGCTTGTTTTTACTTCATGTGCTTTGTCATACTAAAACTAGGACGGGGTTTATATATACAGGGGTAAAATCATGAAAAAGTTTTTTATAATTGCGCTAATTCCTTTTTTCTTGCAAGGCGCAGCAGGAAATTTTGCGGTGAAACAAGATCTGGAGTTTGTGCCTGGATCAGCCGACCCATCTCTGCGTGAAAAGGTTGCTGCGTGGGCATTAAATCATCCGCGGATTGTAACCGCTGGGCTTGGTGGCTTTTTGGCAAATGATCTATGGAGAGGGTTGAAGGACTTTAGAAAAATGAAAAAAAATACGCATGATTTGGCTGCCATTGAAGAGGGTCGGGCTGCATTGCCTGCTGAGAGGAAAGAAGTGCTCAACTCAATGCGTGATGATCTTAAAAGCGCAAATCGTTGGGCGAAAGCTCGATTGGCTCTACGCGCTCTTCATGGTATTGCTGCGGGGGCAGCCCTCAAAGTTCTCTGGCAGAAACGCCGTGAAGGCATTAAGGCTCTGCTAAAGAATGTTAAGAACAAAATTGATGCCATTGACGTTCAGCTAGCTGCTTTGGGTAATGACCCAGTAAGTGCTGAAGAACGGGTTAAATTACAGCAGACACGACGTGTACTTGATGGTGAGTTGGCATATCTGGAGAAGCAATAATACTATTCGGTTGGTAAATAGAATAAGCTTGGGGCGCCTGAAATTTGTTTTGCCCCTCGAAGGTAACCCAGTCCAGCTGCTTGATCGCTTGTGCCGTCTTTAAGCCGACTAGTGATGAGCGGGGTTCGTATAATTGTGCCGCTATTTATATAGGTCAGCATTGGTATTGTATTCATAATGCCCATTGGAACGTAGCGCTCGCTATAATCGCTATAGTTATTGAGTGTTATGGCGGAAAAAAACTCCTCGGCTGGCCCGGCAAAAATATACGGAATTGAATCACTACTTTGTACTATCCCGCGGCCATAGAGGCTGTAAGTGGTAATAGTCGGAATGTTGTAAAATCGTCCTTTGATCGCAATGCTTGGCGCTAAGGGAGCGTAGGTCCCGCTATTTGAAAGGGTGAAACTTAGTGTTTCAGCAGTGCTTCCAATGCTTACGGTATGTGGCGAGGCTGTTACGGCACCACTACCATCCAAAACCATAGAAGCATCTTTATCTACGAAATAGACGTTACCACCGCCGCGGATAACTCCTTTTTCATTTGGGCCAACCTTGATAATGTATTTGCTTGTAGGAAATTGGTTGGCGGGCTTTGAGACAGCAAGCAGAGAGCAATCTCCCGAGCTTCCGTCAGTGATAATGCTATGATCAAAAATTCCTTGTGTGATGTTAAGTGTTATGTTGCCTACGTTGTAGAGCCGTTGGAGCTGCCACGCGCTGTGTGGTACACCGCTCACACCGTTTGGGGCTTGTGAGGTAGAAGATGGAGCCCCATCTTTATTTATTATTCCTGCCGCAATACCAAAAAAGCCTTGCCGCCCGATTTGAAAGAGTGGTTGATCGCCGTTTATCGTAAGAGTGAAATCTACGCTGGTGATATGTGGTGAGAATTCACTGTGGACTGGGCTATTAGGGAAATAGGGATCCTCGTCTGCAGCTTCTGGGTTTGCACTGCTACCGCCATCATACATGTTTCCAATCTGCAGGGCGCCGCCAGCAGTACTACTGGTGCCAATTAAAACCTGGGCGTTTCGTTGCAAGCTGAGTGTTATGTCGGTTTTGGGGGTTGTGTAATCGGCTTCAATCCCGACAAGGGCTGGCTTATTGATAATCATTTTGGATGTTTTATTGAGCCAAATTTGTCCCATGCCAAGAATTTTGCTGCGTTTACAGTCTGTTCCTGCGATACCGGAGTCGGTCCATGGTTTTCCTATTACTAGAGGGTCTCCTTGGAATACGATGGAGGCCTGATCATCAAAATAGAGAACGACCGTTTGCGCGATATTGGATGGGTCGACATGGGGAAATCTAATTTTTGCTCCTGGTTCGAGTACTAAGCGAATTTGGCCAGCAAATACAATTTGTTTTCCGTAGTCTATGTATCCACTCCCGGTGGAGCCAAAATCGCTGAGGTCCCAGGTAGTGTTAGCTGTAACGGTTATGGTGCGAGGAACCGGAGAGTAAAAGGTGATTTGATGCACATCAGTACCAAAGTTAGGAGTCGGGATGATTGGCTTACTGCCCCCGATTATTAGGTCTGAATTAACATCGAGAAAGCAGTTTCCATCCGGTATAATTTGGACTGATGTGGATTCCGAAGCTCCACTACCACCAAGAACGTTAAGTGTATTTCCGGGGTGAGCACTAATATTTGCTGTTCCTAGGCCTATGCGAGCACTTTGATTCATAAATATTTTAACTGCGGCTGAAAGCTTATTAGAGATACTGGAGGCAAAGATGGGGTCGCGAAGGCGGGTTCCTAGCGTGCCGGAGCCGGTAATAAGGATTTCGTCACCATCATCTAATTGCGAAGTCATAATGTTGGTATCGCTAATGGTGGTACTGGGCGAGCCAGGTACTGTTAGAGGGCTTGGTGTTGTGGCAGAAGCGTTGGTTGTGGTAGTTGCAGGAGCAGTGAGTGAGCCGTTTTGGATAGCGACAATAACTTGTACGGCAAGACGTTGGAATTCATTTATTCCTTGCGTTTTAATGGTTGGTATGCTGCCACTGGGAAGCTTCAAGAGTGCATTTACCCTCAGCGTAAATGCAGTTCCGGCTTCACTTCCGGGTAGCGAGTTGAAAAGACTTGCGTAATTTGTATTGCTTTGTGCGGTTGCTATTCGTGCCAGAGCCGCGCTACTGATAAGAGTATTTCCTGCAGCATTAGAACTTGCAAGTACGGTTCTTAACGCATTCCATTCAGCAACGTATTTAGCTACAGTTGCATCTGCGAGGCTTATGCTACTATTTGCTCCAAGATCAGATACCCGCTGAGTAAGCCAGCTCAACATCACGTTCGCCGTCATTTGGATATAGACGGCAGGAGTTAATGTTTGAAGCGCTGCATCAAGAGTATCTTGGTTTGGCGGGGAAACGAAAAGGTTTCTTATGGTTGTTGTAAGGTTGTTTAAGTACGTTGTCACTTGCGCATCAACTTCAGCTTGCATGGCTTCAAGTGCATCTGTTGGCGATGAGGAAGGTGTTACAGGACCACAGTTAAAACTTGGTGGAGTGATAGTTAGTAATGCGCCAACATCGCTGACGGCTGATTGGACATTGGCTGCGGCAGTGGAGTTCCCAGCAAGATTGGTAGTAATGGAGTCAATGAGGGTCTGTTTTTGTGTGTAGGTGACGGTGTCAAAAAGAAGTTGTCGCTGTAGAACCCGTAAGGCAATATCCGATACACCGAGGGCTGCTTTATTTTTGATCGCGGTAGTGTGTGAGTTAAATTGATCAACTTTTGATTGTAGTACAATAGATGAATCTGCGATGTAATCGATTTGGTCATCCTGAGTTGCTTGATTGCTTGCGGTTAGCAAGGCGAGTTGGGTGGTGACTGCTGCAAGATCGCTTATCACAGTATTTGCTGTCGCGGTTACTGTTGCTTGGGCTCCCGTGTAGCTGGTGTCATAGTCAATGACCGTGTCATCGCTCGGTGACGGAACCGCAGCAAGGTTTGATTCAAGAGTTATGTTGTGAGTGGCAAATGTTTGCAGCCGTTGCGCTATTCCGGCTGGCGAAGAGGCGTTAAAAGCAATAATTGCGCGTGCGTAATCAGTTAAGAAGAGGTTCCATTGTGCGCTATTTTGAATGCCACCCTCGCCACCAAGCCCGAGGGCGTGTGTTGTTGCATATGAACCGATGACTGTGGTGAGAGTTGAAACCCCGGTACTAATAATAGAGGCATTGGTGCTTGCTGATTGTGAAATGTCAATGGTAGCCAGTGTATAGAGAGCGGTAGCGAGCGAGTTATGCAGAGTTCCGATAATTATGTAGTCATCACATATCGTTATAAGAGTTGCAAGAGAGGCTTGAATTGTTGTTAGTTCCGAGGGAGCGCTGCCGCCAAACGTATCAATAAATGCCGTAATTGTGGTGTGGCTGGTGGTAACTGCAGTTTTGGTATTGGTTGCATCAGTTACCAGTGGCGCGCCAAACTCACTAGCAAGGTTGTTCACGAGCGTTACTTTTGCTGCCAGGTCGTCTACGTATGACTGGTATGGATCAGAAGCCATAAGGCCACCGGTAATTGTAAGGCATGTTATAAAGAGAAAGTGAAGGGTACGGTTCATAACAAACTCCTAATACGAGATAGAGCAACCGATGGAATACTCAGTGATTTGAGGACAATTACGTCCTGCAAGTATGTAGCCCAATTGGCCATAAAATTTTATATACGGTGAAGGTTGATAGGTTGTTGAGCAGCGCAGTGTGTGGCTGACCATACCGGTATTTTTTTTAGCGATCTCCGTGTCTAGCGTCAATGGGTTTGCAATATCAAACTTTTGTGTCGTGGCATTGTAGGTTTTGCCAAGAAATGATTCTATAGTGCTCGAAACGAAGGTGAGTGTGTCTTCTATCTTGGCATACCAATCATAGCCTATCGCAAAAGTAAGTGCTGTTGTTTCTGGATGTTGTAAATGAAGCCAGACATTACCTTGCGCGCTGTGCCACGAGATATTTGCTTGTGTTTCAGGCCCCATATTTTTTATTTGTGCGCCAACAGGAGTGGCTGATATGTATTCAAGAGCATTGAGTGCGGTTGTGTACTGGATATCTGAGGTGACAAACCAGGAGCTCTTAGGGATTGCTATGGTGACACCGCTTGCAATAAATACCTCGGTGTGGCCACGATTGCCTAGGTGTATAGCATAAGGATTGAGGCCAGTTGTCTTTTGTCGTGCCGTCGGTAGAACGGCGCCCCCGCGGAGTCGTAGTTGAAACGAATCAAAGAGGTCGCAGGCGATATACGCTTCGACCGTTGCATCGCCAATGCCGTCAGCGATTTGCGATTCAAGAATGTAATTGCGTTGGTAGAACCATTCATATTCATTTTGATTATACCCCTTTATCTTACTCGACATAGTCGTGCTCAGGTCAAAGGTTGAGTCAGTTGTTGCTTCGCTATCGCTATTGTAGGTACCGATTACCCATAAAGTTGCTTTAGTGTCTTGGTCTGCTATGCGCTGATCGACACTTTTAGTGGCGCTATCTAATATGCCGGTGTAATCGACAGCGGTTTGTACCTGATAGACTTTGCCTGTTTGAGCAAATGCGATATTTTGTGGCAGAAGCTCATCAACTTGGGTATTGGTTACACCAAAGGGGACGTCTGAAATTACGATTTCGCTTGGGCCTGGAATCGCTGTTTCCGCTTTCTTTATTATGGCTCCGCCAATGCTACCGCTGCTGGTTGGGTATGTGGTATTCAGAATTGTTGAAGTAAAGAGAGTGGTATCGCCGGTGGCACCGCCAAGATTATATGCAATGCTTTCAGTATAATCTGCGGGTCCAGATAGTGCTCCAAAAGCTGGAATAGCTTCGATAAAATCGAGTCGGTATGCACTAACGGCACCAATATCGGTACCGCCAACTTGTCCTTCTGCTGTGCTTGCCAAATCTTGTACGTTTGCCACGCCGCGAGCGCCAATATCTTTGCGATTTATTTCGCGTCGCTTAAATGGCAAGGAGGCTTTTATGCCAACATGGAACCATTTGTTTGGTCCAACTGCTGCTTCTGCTCGCAAGGCAAAAATGGAGCCAACCTCGCTAAATTCCACTTTCGGCTGCATGCGGAGCACGCGAACATAAGGATTGTAGTTTTTTGTGTTTGTTGGTACTTGGCAGTTTTGAAACATGTGGCTTAGGCGAAAGTCGTCGCTACCAAAATAGAGAGCGCTTAATTGATAGCGATCTTTGAGGTCTTCCAGAAAACACTCGTGGGCTAGTTGCCCATACATCGAGGTAGTAGTTTCAACGAAGAAAGGGGAGTAGCTGTTTCGATTGAGTCCAATTTCGGGAATAGGAGCCGGACGATACGATACATAAGGCTGAAAAGCGCTCAGAGATGCTATGCAGCTCGTAAGGCAGAGTAAAAGGAGTAGTGTGTGGTGGCGCATGCCAGCGGTCCTTTCTTGCGGGCGAACAGAATTGCTTAAGTGAGGGAGCAGCATACTTTATTGGGGAATTTGTCTGTCAATACTGCATTTGTATTGGTTTTATTTTAGACGCTTGAACTGGGGCAGCCAGGCTTTTAGACTGACGAGACCATACTTTTATGAAAGGTAGGACGATGTATTTTTTAGTGTGTAGTTTCGCATTGTTATCTAATTCATTAGTGATTGCTGCAGTGCAAGGGCTAGCCGAGACTAAATCTTTTTCTTCGGAGGAGAATGCGTGGGCGGCGGTAGCAAATTTTATTGATGCTCTCGAGGATACTGATTTTTCTGCGCATGGATATGATAAATACCTTGCAATTGCTAAAGAAAAGCTGCGTCCTGCTTTGTTATCCGGGGAGCTTGATATTAAAAGTTTGTGCGTGAAGATTGAACAAAAGTCGCTGGCGGCGGCTGCTGCTAATAAGCACTATTTCTTCGCTTTTTTGCGGATTTTTTTATTATCTTGGTTGAAGTATGAGGTTCCGGAACGTTTGCCTCCGATTGTTATTGCTCGCAAGGCTCTTTCAGGTGATTATGCGTCCCCTGAGGAGCTTCAATTTCTAACCAACTGGCTTAAGAAGGAACCTGCGACAGTAAGTACCTGGTATTATTACGGCTCAAGAGAGGAGTGCCCTGAGAGGTTGCTTGATGATATGCGAAAGTTAAATGCAGTGTATGAAGAGAAGGAGGCTAATGGAGTTCACCTGCCGATTAAAGCGCTCCAAACTTTAGTCTCGCCAGGACATGAGAACCGCTCTCATGCGGAAAAAATACGTTTATGGAAGCTTGTTTCAAGTTTGTCGTTTAGTGATGAGTTTGATCCAAATAAAGAGCTTCCCAAAATGATTAAAAGTAAAGTTGAGACATTAGAAGCAGAGTCGCGAGAGAGGGAGGCTCGTGAGCAAGCTGCATTGGCAGAGTCAAAGAGAATAGCTGGCGAAATAGCGGCTTTGGAATTAGCTGAGAAAGCTCGCATAGCACGAGAAGCTGAAGCGGTGGAGGCGGCGCGCCAGATTGCACTTAAGGAGGAACAGAAGCAATCTGAAGAGCGCCAACGTATGGCGCTCGAAGAATTAGACGCACCCGCATTTGTGCAAGCAGAGACGCAATCAAAAAAATCAGCCGACAAGGAGCTTATCCCCGCTATTGTGACCGGTCGGGATCAGTCGCAGAGAGAACACATTAGTAATATTACAGCGACTGAGGGCGGAAGTCTGGCGATCTTATTACCACTTTTGGGGACGGGAACTGCTGTTGGCGGTTTGCTGGCTGTTCTTTTATTGTTGCGTTTGCGCTCATTAGAAAAAATGAAAGCAGGCACTCAGGATAGAGCTGCCCTTGTTGAGTTGGAAAAGGAAAAGAAAAAAGTACGGCGCCTGTTGGTAGGATTGGGGGTTTTTTCTTCCTTAGGAGCAGTAGGAATTTGGCATCAATATAAGAAGCGTAGTAGCTCTTAAAAACGAATAAGGACCCAACTCCCTTTAGAAGTTGGGTCCTTATTGCTATCCATGTTGGGATAAAGATTATTAGTACATGCTACCAAGGCCACCGCCTTGATTGAGCCCTTGAGGAGATTCTTTCTTCTCTTCAGGGATTTCGCTGATCATAGCTTCAGTTGTGAGAAGCATGCCAGCGATTGATGCAGCATGTTGTAGTGCTGATCGCGAAACTTTTGCAGGGTCAACAATACCAGCTTTTAATAAGTCCGTAAACACTTCGGCACGTGCATCAAAACCAATGTTCCCTTGTGATTCTTTTGTCTTGTTCACAATTACCGAAGCATCAAACCCGGCATTTTCTGCAATAATGCGCGCAGGCGCTTCAAGTGCGCGTTGGATTATTTGAACGCCAAGTTGTTCTTCATGACTTAATTTTATGCCGCTTAGTGCTTCTTGAGCACGTAAGAACGCAACGCCACCGCCGGGTACAATGCCTTCTTCCACAGCAGCGCGAGTAGCATGAAGTGCATCTTCAACACGATCTTTCTTTTCTTTCATTTCTATTTCAGTTGCGGCCCCTACGCGGATGACGGCTACGCCATCGGAAAGCTTTGCCAAGCGTTCGCGTATTTTTTCAACTTCATAGTCAGACGTTGAGCGTTGGGCTTCTGCTTTGAGTTGGGTAATCCGCTCTTCAATTTGTTGCTTTGAGCCCGCGCCATCGACGATAGTGCAGGTCTCCTTGGTGATTTGTACGCGCTTGGCACTTCCAAGATCAGCCAACGAGATACCATCAAGCTTAATGCCTGTTTCTTCTGATACAAGCGTGGCGCCGGTTAATATTGCTATGTCAGCAAGCATTGCTTTGCGGCGGTCACCAAAGGCTGGTGCTTTAACGGCTACCGAGCTTAGAGTCCCTCGAACTTTGTTCACCACGAGCGCAGCGAGCGCTTCGCCGTCAACATCTTCAGCAATAATGACAAGTCCGCGACCGCTTTTGGCGGCTTGCTCAAGGACTGGTAACATTTCTTTAACTGAGCTTATTTTCTTTTCGCAGACTAGAATGAGTGGGTTTTCCATTAAGGCTTCCATTTTTTCCGTATCAGTAACAAAGTACGGAGAAAGGTAGCCGCGATCAAATTGCATTCCCTCTACAACATCAAGTTCGCTGTCAAAACCTTTGGCTTCTTCTACGGTAATAACACCATGTTTCCCTACGCGGTCCATAGCGTCGGCAATTAGAGTGCCGATAGCGGTATCTGAGTTGGCAGATATGGTTGCCACTTGCGTGATTTCTTCCTTGTTTGACACAGGACGCGACATGGTTTTGATGTACTCAACAACTACTTTTACGGCGTGGTCCATGCCGCGTTTGATTTCGACAGGGTTCGCTCCTGCAGCAGTATTTTTAATGCCTTCGCGATAGATTGCTTGGGCGAGGACTGTTGCGGTAGTTGTGCCGTCACCAGCAACATCAGCTGTTTTGGAGGCGACTTCTCGCACCATTTGAGCGCCCATGTTTTCAAACTTGTCTTTGAGCTCGACTTCTTTTGCAACTGAAACGCCGTCTTTAGTGATAATTGGAGAGCCGTAGCTGCGCTCAATTGCTACGTTGCGGCCTTTAGGCCCCAGAGTTACCTTGACTGCATTGGCGAGTTGGTTAACCCCTTCTAGAATTTTAGCGCGAGCTTGCGCGCCGAAAATGATTTGTTTTGCCATCTCTGTGTTCTTTCTCAACTACTAAAATTATTGTTGTACGACGCCGAGAATATCTTCTTCTCGCAAGATTAAATATTCTTCTTCTTCGAATTTGAATTCAGTGCCAGTGTATTTAGTAAAAACGACAAGATCGCCATTTTTTACTGAAACGGGGTGGAGATTTCCTTGATTATCAATGCGTCCGCTTCCGGTAGCAAGGACAGTGCCCCAATGTGTTTTTTCTTGCGCAGTTGCCGGAAGTATTATCCCCGAGACCGTTCGTTCTTCTTTTTCGGTTCTTTTTATCAAAACACGGTCGCGAAGAGGGATGATTGTCGCCATAGTATAAAACTCCTGTAAAAATAGTTTATATTTACTGAGAAGAGATTACCCGAAGAGGAAAATAATGCAATACGTGAGACGTTGTCAGTGTCTAGGTTTCTGCGGCTAGGAGCTTAATACGCACCCCACCACTCAGGCGGCTGCGGAGCTCGTCTACCTGGATGCGATACTCGTTGTCCAGTTGTGTGAGTGGAGTTGCTACGTTCTCCTCCTCTCGGCGTATTAAAGGGTCTACAGCACGAATTTTTGGCATATCTACCATGTCATATGGGTCGCCAGCCGTCACTGTATTAAAGTGTTGTTGGGCGTTGTAGCATTTTGCCATCATCTCTTTGATATGCTTGTCGGTCGAGTTGTTTAGTCGCTCGAGGACTTCGGCGTCTACTCCGAAATGGATATCATCAGAGCTAATTAAATCGATAGCAATCGCTTGTTGAAGGGCGCTGCACAGCCAGTGCCGCCAGGCAAGCTCGATTGGAGCGCTCCAGATATGCTCGGTGCAATAAACGGAGACATCGGCAAATGTGCGCGCTGCGGCTTTATCGCTGAAAACCCAGTTGTTTCCTTCAAAGGACAAGGAATCGAGGATATTTCTGAGATCTTCTTGTGTTAGACGTCCAAGCATGAGCCCGGTATTGATGATGTACTGGATGCGGTCGGCACAGAGTCGTGGGTGGTGTTGTTCGAGGGCGATATAGGCTGGTTGCTCTGGATTTATTTCTTCGATAGTGAGGCCGTAGCGTTCAAGTACTTGGTCTACCTGCATCTTTTGAAGGTACCAATTATGAATTATATCTTGATAGGCGTGCTGATTGCCTGTCTTGAAAAGGTGGTCGGCAACGTGGCAGAAGGTGGTGTGTGAGGCATCGTGGAGAAGGCCGGCCACCTGCTCAGCTAACGGCCTGCCGTGCATTCGCAGTAAGGCAAATACACCGAGACAGTGGTCATACCGAGAAAAGGTAGCGCGATTGATGAAGTAGGTTGGTGGGCCGTGCTGGTCAATTTCTTTCATGCGTTGAACGACCGGGTGCTGAAGGAGTTCGATAAGAACCGGCTCCGTTACATTGATCGTTCCGAAAACAGTTTCCACCTCCAACTTCTCTGGGATTTTAGCTGGAGCGATGTAGTTTTCTGCTGCTGTAAGCCATTTTGGCCTTTGAGCTTTACGGGGGGCGATTGTGGCTATTTCTCCGCCAACGTTTTCAGGCAGGCGCCTGCCGGTCGGGGTGATTGGGGTAAGTATGGTGAGGGTGAGGAGGAGTAGTAAGCGAAGCCGTTTCATGAGAAATCCTTTTAATAGTTGTGCACTTTGGGGACGGCAGCGGAATTATAGCCACTTTTTTGAATTCCTGTCCAGCGACTTGACGGGCCTCGCGGGTTACGGGTACACTGAGACAAGGTTTCAATTAGTCTAATTTTAAAGGATTTTTCTATGCAAAAGCGTTTTTCTTCGTTCTTTTTGTTTGTGGTGCTTTTGCTGCCAATGCAAAGTTTTGCTGGCCCGGTTTCAAAGAGCACTTCCTCTGGATATCGAAAGCACGTCCTGACCGGTGGTGCGATAGCAGCTGGTGGTGTGGGCGTTGCTCTGCTGCTTGCCTATAATCAGCTTAAAAAAGCTCGAATAGATTTGGCTGAAAACACCTCAGAAGAACGGAAAAATGCCTATAAATTGGCAAAAAAACGGGTAAACACTTTGCTCAAAGCAGGCGGGGCTTCGGTCTTGATGACTGCGTTACTTGCCTTTCTCGCTGGTGGCAGTGAAGATGTCCCTACCGCTGTGGGTGAAAGGGCCGATGATACTGCAGTTGTTGAAAATCCTGTGCATGAGTCGATGGGTGCTAATGAGTCTGTTGGGCAGGAATCAGCGTCCGCAGTTGAGCTCCTAGAAGTAATGGCAAAGCCGGAATTCCCATCAATTTTGCTTCAGCCGGCGCCTCAGGTAGAACCAGCCAGGGAAGAACAACGCCAGGAGAGTGAGCCGCTGGATGCTCAGGTTACGGCTGAGACGGGGTTGGCTGTGACTGATGGCAGTGAAGATGTCCCTACCGCTGTGGGTGAAAGGGCCGATGACACTGCAGTTGTTGAAAATCCTGTGCATGAGTTGATGCGTGCTAATGAGTCTGTTGGGCAGGAATCAGCGTCAGCAGTTGAGCTCCTAGAAGTAATGGCAAAGCCGGAATTCCAATCAATTTTGCCTCAGTCGGCGCCTCAGGTAGAATCAGGCAGAGTAAAAGAGTTACAGGAGATTAAACCGCTTGCCCCTTCACTTGAGGCTAGAATACGTCAATTTATTGTCGGGTTTGATAGTAATTTTACTTATGCACAAAATTTACTAGATAAGGCAGTCGCAGGTTTTGAGGCGCGAGCAAAAGCGCATTATGGCAGCTTATTTTTATCTGATGCGGTGCAATGGGGTGATGAAGGGCTGGTGCGGTATTTGCATACTGAGTTGGGCGTTGATATTAAAGCTGGGGGCAAAGAACTTTTGAAGAAGGCAGTAGATCCTGCTGTTTATATCTATCTTGCTGAGAATGGACTTCGTGAGTATGTAGATCCCGCTGCTCCGCAAATGGCGCAGCTTTTTTTGAAGGCGATGCACAAAGGTGATCTGGTTTTAGCACGAGGTTTGTGTGACTTGGGTTTTGATCCTAAAAATGCTGACCAAGAGGCTCTGTTTGAGAAGTTTTTGCTTCTTTTGCCGGACTGGACGCCTGCTCTTTTTATGGATAAAAATAACTCCCTAAATGGCTTTTTCGATATGTGTCTACTTCACTTGAATACGCCTGCAAAGCAGCTTGAATGTTGTAAAGTACTTTACAGAAAAACAGGGCTATGGAACTGCGATTATATTGCGGCTGGCGCTACGCGAAATTTGTTAGCCACGTTTGCATTGGATTTCAGACTCGATTTTGATGCTGTGGATGGTGGCGGTCGGAATATGTTGATGTGCGCTCTCGCAGACGAATCCAAGGAAAGACAGTGTGCGCAAGAGGTGTGTGATATTATCCTTTCGGATGAGGAGAAATCTTTATTTCAGGGCCTGCCGGAATCTTATGGGCGCAGCGATAGCGCTTTGGCTCGGATAAATGTCAATCGTCAGGACAATGCAGGTTTTTCTGCGCTTATGCTGGCCGTAAAAAATGGCAAAATTGAGTACGTAAGGAGTCTTCTTGCGAGAGGAGCCAATCCTAATTCTCAGGCAAAAAATGGTGACACAGCTCTTTCGCTTGCTGTGCAAAAAAAGGATAAGGAACTAGTTAATATTCTTCGCGCTGCGGGGGCTTTAGATACGTTGGTAAAATCTGATAAGACCTTAGAAATAATTGCAGATTCAAGAAGTGGTTCCATTGAAGCGCCCGTTGAAGTGCCTTCCAATGCACAATCGACAGCAAGTGTGTTGCAGGAGGAATTGCAAGAAATTAGATCACTGAGTGCCGATGATCAGGCTTCTATACGATCGTTTATTCAGCGCCGTGCATCCATGAATTTGGAGACAGCTCTAGCTCATTTGACCAGGGGCTATAATGAGCGAACAAAAAAAGAAGCGTTGTGTGAGTATAGTAATCTATTTTTGGCTGATGCAGTGAACAGTGGTGATGTTTATACAGTAGAATTTTTTCATCTCCACGGTGCGAATATTGCGGCTGGGGGTCAAAAACTTTTAGATGAGGCAAAAAAACCTTTGGTCTATGCTTATCTTGCTGTGCATGGGCTTGGTAAGCACGTGAATTTAAAAAGTCCAGAAGTATCGGAGGCTTTTGTGGCGGCGGTTTCGAATCGCCACTTTGCGTTGGCATCGGGTCTTCGTGAATTAGGTTTTTGCTGTGCGCCAAGTGATAAGGGACGTTTAGGCAAAAAATTTCTAGAGTTGTTAAGCTCCTGGTCTCTCGACGACTCGTATCTTGAACATTTTGCGGAAGTCTCGCAACTCGATTTGAATCAGGCTCCTTTGTTACAATTGGCGTGCTTAAAAAAAATCATAGGCTTGAGGGATCTCCGCGGTTTTAGCTCGGTTGATCAAGCAGTAAGGCTTTTTGTAGAGAAATTTAAGCTGAATTTGAAGGTTGTCGACAAACAAGGATATAACACATTGATGTGTGCTCTTTGCAGTCCTGAAAGGGATTGGGCCAAAAAGCTCTCCAATTATCTATTGGCGCTTGGTGAAGTAGGGGGTCTAGACATAAATCATCAAGGAAATGATGGCAAAACAGCCCTCATGCTTGCCATTATTAATGATGAAGTCGATATAGTAGACAGCCTTCTTAAGAGAGGAGCGGATCTTGATAGTACGGACCGCGCTGGCAAGGGGGCTCTTGCTTATGCTCTTGCAAAAGAGAATAAATATTTTGCCGCATTGCTCTTTAAGCGGGGCAAACTTAATGTGCCGGAAGACTTAAAAGGTGCAGTAATAGATCTCTTTAAGAGCTTGCTTAGCAGCCGAAGGTTTGACCTTTGTTCTTACATAGAGAAAAATAGCGGGCTTATCAATGAGAAGATGCTGGGTTCGGAGCTTTGGGCCCAGTATAAAAGCGGCCTCGAATCGGTTCAACAAGAGCCCATCGGTTGGCCATTTTAAAAGTTTTAATAAGAACCGCGGTGTGTCTTAGACTACAAGAACCGTACTTTCATCCCGGCCTTCAGTTTTTCCCGCAATCCTTCCATCGCATCTTGATAGTCTTCGTCTCGTGCGGTTAGTACAAGCCCTTCTGTTTCGCCAGGCAGTTTTACCAAAGGGTCGATGGCGCGGAGTTTTGGATAGTCCACCAGGTCGGCCGCTGTAGTGTCATCAACGCTGCAATAATGGTTGAGGGGTGCGCGGCATTTCGCGAGCATTTCTTTGATAGAGCGATCTTGGCTGGCTTCAAGCTTTGCTAAAATGTAGGAGTCGGTTCCGAAGTGAATCTCGTCTGAGTTTACGAGTCCGAGTTCGGCAGCGCGACGGAGTGCATTACAAAGCCAATGGTGCCATACCAAATTGGCAGCTGGCGCAAGGGAGTGTTCACAATAATGGAGCGCGATATCGGCTAATTTTCGAGCGTATTCTTGGTTATCAAAAAACCATTTGCCGTTTTCAAAATGCAGTGATTTTGCCATCTCATATATTTGCTCTTGGGTGAGGTGTCCATGTGCGAGGCCAGCATGAAAGTTATAGTGGATGCGGTCAGCGCACAAAATCGGATTTTTTTGCTCAAGGCCGGTGAATTCTGGGCGATCCGGGTTAATGTCATCGATGGTGAATCCATAACGCGCAAGGAGAGGCCTGAGGCCCATGCGCTCCAGGTATTGGTTGTGAATTGAATCTTGATAGGAATGTTCATTGCCGGTATTAAAAAGGTGGTCGGCCGAATGAGAAAAAGCGGTATGAGATGCATCGTGCAAGAGGCCCGCGACTTGCTCGACGAGGGGGCAGTTGTGGATGTGCAGCAAAGCAAATACGCCGACGCTATGCTCATAACGTGACCAGCTTGGCCATTTACCAAAATGAGTTGCGGGGCCATGTTGGTCTACACCTTTTAATCGTTCAAGGACTGGGTGGGTTATAAGCTCAATGAGTAGTGGCTCGGTAATTTTGAGTGAGCCAAATAAGGTTTCTACGGTGATTGCGGCTGGTAGTATGTTTGGTGACTGATAGTCCTTAGCTTTTTTGAGCCAATAAGGCATTGAGTTTGTAGTGGCTTTTTCTCCTTGTGAGAGGGTGAGGGAGGTACCGGTCTGTCGGGTTGAGAGTGAGTCTTGGCTCAGGCCGCAAGTGAGGAGCAGGAGGAGCAGTAATAGGCGTCTTTTCATGAGAAGTCCTGGTTGTGAAAATACAAAATGTGCGCAAGTATAGGTTTTTTTGAAGCAAATGTGTATGATCTCATTCCCTCATTGCAGTAGTGTGAACAAAACAAGCCCCTCTTTTAGATAGTTTGAATTGCTGTACATTCCCCATTCAGCATTAAGAGTCCCCCAACCCTTTTGGGTAGATTTTTCACGTCGCTGCCCGGCCGATTAATATTTTTATTTTCGGAGGATCGAGTGAGTTTTTTAAGATTTTTATTGGTGGGTGCGAGTATTGGTTTAAGCAGTGGTCTCTTGGCGATGGATACAGCAACCCTTGATGATCGAACGAAACTTGACCGCTTTGATAGTTATTCTATTCTTTGTATTAATACGGCTACTCAAAAAAGTTTTATGTTTCATCCTGATGTGCATGGAAATGCAGTTTATGATATCTCAGAAGTAACTGTTACGCCCTTCACGCTTAGCAGCCCCAATGGCTGGAAAACTACAGGGTTTACGTGTGTTGGTGATACTTCTTTCTTTTTGCGGTTTGAGTATGGAAAGTGGCGGCTAGGCGTTCTGGCTAAAGAAAATTTTTGGGGCTACCCGTTGCCAAGTATTCAAGTCTTTCGTAATATTTATGTTGTTACTATTCCGCGTATTATGCAGGTGTCGGGCAAGCCTTCAGACCCTAGCCTTTCTCATAGAGAGTGGCTTTTGGAAGAGCTTGTAGCAAATTCTGAACGTGCTGAAAAGGATTCGGTTAACCCGCTCTATTCTGACGAATTTATTGCTCAGTATGAGCATCTGAATCCTGATTACAAAGAAGCGCATAACTCGGTGGAGTTTAGCACGACATTGTTACCTGTGTCTCCAAGCGTTTGCTTGTATACCGCATGGAGCGCTTTTGGTGCATTTGCCTATTATTGCAATCCAGAATTCAGCGGGGAAATTAAAAGTATGTTGTCGTGTGAGCCTCTTTCTGAATTCGTTAATCAGGTCAAGTATGCTATTACACCTCGTGTTAGGTCCTATTTTGGTTTAGCGCCAGTAAGTACGACCGGCGCTGTTTCTTTTGGAGCAGCAGGATCTGCATTTTCACCAATTCCTCGGCGGTTGCCATCCAGTCCTGAGGCGGCTGGCCTAACTGAGGGTGAGATATCAACGCCGACATCGGTTTCCGAGGTGCCGTTGATCTTAGATGATGTTGAACCATCGCCATCTAAAAAGGCTTGTAAAGACTTATCTGTTGGTGATCCAGAAGCGTAAGACGAGGCGTAATAATGGGGGGCGTTTTTTTGTAAAAAGAACAGAATGCTCGTAACCATAGGTTTTTTTGAGGCAAACGTGTATGATGTTATTCCCTCATGCAGTAGTGTGAACAAAACAAGCCCCTCCCTAAATAGTCTCAATTGCCGTTATTCTCTTATTCAGCATTAAGAGTCCCCTAACCCTTTTGGGTAGATTTTTCACGTCGCTGCCCGGCCGATTAATATTTTTATTTTCGGAGGATCGAGTGAGTTTTTTAAGATTTTTATTGGTGGGTGTTTTCTCGGTTTTTTTTAGTGCGTCTTTGTGTGCAGTTGACAATCGGCTGGCTACGATTCCTGGCTACAAGAACCATGC
The DNA here is from genome assembly GCA_964429275.1 of uncultured Pseudomonadota bacterium. Classification (GTDB taxonomy): domain Bacteria; phylum Babelota; class Babeliae; order Babelales; family JAUPTZ01; genus JAUPTZ01. Next base: position 87,753 of record CAYSBJ010000001.1, on the reverse strand, counting down.
TATTTTTTGTTTCAATGGAAAAAAACAAGAAGGGTATCTTTTTCGGCCGCATAGTCGGCTCAAAGATGGATCCTGTGGGGTTGTTGATACCTATGTAGACGACGAAGACCCGGTCAAACTATGGTCACTTTCTGAACACGGGTTCTCAGTGGGGACGATAATGTGGGCTTATGATTACACTACGTTCATTTTGAATTTTTCTGATGGAGACTGGCGACCGCTAGATCTGGAAAGTAATGGCTTGGGTGAGAAATTGCTGAGTGTGTGTATAGCGCCCGATATCTATGTAGTTATGGTTCCATCCTGCTTTCTTGTGGATGGAATCCGTCTTGACGAAGAAAACGATCTGCTTGGGTGGCATTTAAAGAAACTTAAGAGACGGAGATTTAATTTTATTTATGGGAATGACTTACGTGCATTGTATGCATTTTCCAAATTTTTTTCGGATTATGCTGTGTCTAAAGATGCCGATAAATCTGTCTTAGGAACGGCAATAACTCCATTCATACAAGATCTTTTTGGGATAAGTTCTAAATTTCCTAAATCTGCAGCTCTCTTGTCTGAGTCCGATTCCTCGTCAGATTCAGATTTTTCGTCAGATTCAGATTCTTCGTCAGATTCAGATTCTTCGTCTTCTCCGAATCCTGACCGATCTTTGTCTGGCAAGCGGCTTGAATGCTTAAAAGAGGTGGATGTGCTATCGCCAACGTTAGTCTCTCATGCTCTTCCGGTTTCGGATGCTGCTTCTCTATCTCTGGTTAAAAGAGCTTGCGATGATAGTGCTACTGTATCGTCAGGGATTGATTTTCGGTTGCCACCGGATCTGAATGCCGCAGCGCCTTCGCCGTCAAAGAGAGCTCGCAATATTTCTGAGAATACGGTAGAACTGGAGCCATTAGATAGTTAACGATTTTAAGGAACGTTCATGAACCCTTGTACAATCATACTTTTCGGCGCTACCGGCGACTTGGCCGCACGTAAACTTATTCCGGCAATTCACGATCTTATTCATACGAGCGGTGGCGATTATCGTCTTGTGGGTGTAGCGCACGATGAATTAACCGCGCAAGAGATGCTTGAGCGGGCGCGGCCGCACGTTCGCGAGTTGGATGAAAAGGCATGGCAGGTTCTTTCCGAAAAAACACAGTATGTGCACGGTGATTTTGCTGATGCAAAGCTCTATAAGAAGCTCAGTGCGCTGCTTGATGATTCTGAATCTCGGTTGTTGTATCTGGCGACAAGCTCTGAATTTTTTGTTCCTATTACTAAGTACGCCTTGAAGTATGGCGTGATGCATCGCCAAGATGCTGATGAAGCATTTTGGCATCGAATCGCGTATGAAAAACCATTTGGGCGCAGTGGTGACGATGCGCTGAAGATAGAAAAAGATATTCGTGCTTTGTTGCCGGAAAATCAAATTTATCGTGTGGATCATTTCCTTGCCAAAAAAGCGGTGGTGGCTTTTCCTGTGGCGCGAATGCTTGATGAAGCGTTTAATGAGTTATGGGTAAACGGCAACATTGAGTCTATTCAGGTTATTATGAATGAGAAGAGTGGCATCAATCTACGTGGTCGATATTATGATGGGGCTGGCGCCATACAGGATATGGTGCAAAACCATGTGCTTCAAGCGGTGGCGTTGTTATTGGTGGATAGCCCAGTGCTTGATTATCCAGACTTGTGTCACGAAAAGAAAAAGGTGTTGGCTCGCTTGTCGATTGCCGATGCGGTTCTTGGGCAGTATGAGGGATATGAAAAAGAATCTTTTGTTGCTTCCGGATCGATGACTGAAACCTTTATTGCTGCTCGCGTGGCAGTAGATGCTCCTCGTTGGAATGAGGTTGCGATCTTTGTGAAGACTGGCAAGATGGTGGCGACGCAAAAACTGGTTATTTACGTAAAATTTAAATCAAATGACCCGGATCGAATAGAAGATATGCCGATGGCAGTCGTGGCGTTTAGTGATAACTCGGTTGCCTTAGTAATAGGGCGGGAAGAGGTTGCTGAAGCAGTACACGTTACAGAGGGGCCGAACCCAGATTCACGTGATCAGTTGGATGCGTATGGTCGAGTATTGGAGCTTATTGTGCAAGGAGACCGCACACTCTTTGTTAGCTTCGAAGAAATTGCCGAAATGTGGCGGATCACTGATGCCCTAGTCGCGCAAAAATTGCCAGTGCATTCCTATGCTCCGCAGACGAACGGACCAAAGGAGCTGGAGGCGTTCTGTAAGCGTAACAACATGGAATGGATCCTGTGAGCGCCGTTAAAGAGGCGGTCGGCGTCATCGGCCTTGGCCGCATGGGAAGTGGTATTGCAGAGCGATTAGTCGCTGCGGGGTATGTCGTGTTTGGCTATGATCGATCTTCTTCAGCGAAAGCGCCAGCTGGCGTGCACCGCGTTGATTCGTACGCAGCTCTTATTAACGCGACAAGTCGTATTCTATTGCTAGTGCCGGCGGGTGATATAGTCGATGAAGTATTAGCCTCTTTGGTGATTGCAAAAACGGCTTTCGATTGCGGGACGGCTTTGTATGTGGTTGACTGTGGCAACAGCTTGTATAGTGATACGCTTCGGCGACACGAGGCTCTCATGAGTTCTGGTATTATTTTAAGTGATGCCGGCGTTTCTGGCGGCGTCCATGGTGCAAAGGATGGTTATTGCGTTATGCTTGGGGCTGCCAGTGAAGTAGTGCCGTACATTGAACATGTACTGCGCTCTTTTGCAGCCGTAAACGGTTATGCACACGTTGGTCCCGTCGGGGCAGGCCATTACGTAAAAATGGTTCATAATGCTATAGAGTATGGGGTTTTGCAGGCGTATGCCGAAGGCTTTCATCTTCTTTATGAAGGGCAGTATCCTGCCCTGAACGCAGCGGAGCTGGCGAAGTTATGGCAGCATGGTTCAATTATCCGCTCTCGGCTTCTTGAGCTGTTGGTTGGGGTGCTTGAGCGTCCAGAAAATATTTCCCAAACAAGTGGTGTAATTCATGAAAATGGTACAGGTCGCTGGGCGGTGCATGAAGCAAAGCGGCGGAATGTTCCTTTGCCGGTGATTGCAGAGGCACTTAAGGTGCGTTCTTGGTCACGTGAAAGTGGTGGAAACTATGCGACTAAATTGGTGGCACTTCTGCGGAATGCTTTTGGTGGCCACGCTGTTGAACAAATCGAAAAAGATGAAAAATGAGCGTTATAATCGATATTAGTTGGCCGCTTGCCGCGAGGACTGTTTCGTATAAGGATAGGCATCCCCTCGTTGTCCAAGAGCTTCGAACGGTAGCGACCCATGGGGTTCAGGATTCTTTATGTCTACGTCTTCATATGCATACTGGTACTCATGTAGACGCTCCCTCTCATTTTATCCCCGGTGGTAAAACGATTGAGCAGCTTTCTCTTGAAAAAATGAATGGTCCTTGTCGCGTGCTTGATTTGACCTCTCTTACTGGGGAGTCGATCGAAGAAAGAGACTTGGTTGCATTTAATATTCAGCCCGGCCAGCGAATTTTGTTAAAAACGCGCAATAGTTTGGCCTCGTCGTATGGACCATACAACCCGCACGAGGTTTATCTTGGTGCATCAGCGGCTGAGTACTTGGCAGCATGTAAAGTCGCTCTTGTTGGTGTTGATGCACTAGGGCTTGAGCGTAATCAGCCTGGCTATGCGTCTCATAAGGCTTTGTTTGACGTTGATGCTGTTATAGTCGAAGGATTGCGGCTTGGTGCGCTGCTTATTGACCGGCAGGACTATCTGTTGCACCTATTGCCGCTCGCATTTGTGGGCAGCGAAGCGGCGCCTGCTCGAGCAGTACTTACGACAAGCTAAAAAGATTGTTCTTACCGCCATCTTGCGAAGAATTTGCTAATTATTTGACAACTGATTGGTCGCGTCTTAGTCTATGCTCCATTACTGGTAACATCTAATATATTGAATGTTACTTTAACAGCAGGAGCATATATGGAAATGGAAGCAATAAACTGGGCAAAAGTAGCGGCAAACCTTAGTGCTGGGATATGCATGGGCATTGGAGCGCTTGGACCGTCGCTTGGTCAAGGGTATATTGGAGGTAAGGCTTGTGAAAGTATCAGCCGCAACCCTGGAAGCTATGGGGCGATCTTCAGTACAATGATGTTTGCATTAATAACAGCCGAAACATCATCCATCTATGCGTTTATTATCGCGTTGATGCTGTTGTTTCGTGCGTAGAGCACAGAAAAAAGATAGTGCATCATGAAAAGCCTCATAGAGTTTAATCTTACGCTACTGATCCAAGTAATAAACTTTTTAGTTGTTTATTATGCTTTGCGTCGTATGGTATTTGATCCGGTAATCGATGCGCTTATTAAGCAGAAAGCCGAAGAGCGTCGTCTGAATGAAGAAATAACTCTCAAACAAGTCGATGTGGACAACTTTCAGTCGGAGAAGGCATTGCAATTGGTTCAATTTCAGCAGGATGTTAAGGTCCAGTTAGCTAATGACGCTGTAAAAATCGCGCTTAATCCGCAGAGTACTGCTCGCGTTATATTGCGGCCTGTTTCATCGGAAGAGCTCTCCGCATTTAGGAAGAAACTGGAGGATTCGCTGCATGCAGGAAGCTAGTTATTGGTTTTATATAGGTATTGCGACAAATCTTTCTTTCTTTGTTCTTTTTTGTATTAAAGCGTATGGCGCGATTGTTAAGTATGTAATACCATACTTGGAAAAGCGTCGTCAGGAATCAGATGAGCGCTGGTTTGCACTGCAAGAGAAGCATATGATTTTAGTGTCAAAAAAGAAACAGCTTGCTACGCAATTCCTTCAGCAGGAAAAACAAATAGCCTTGCTGACGGCAAAGCTTGAAGCGTGGCATTTGATTTGTAGTAATAAGCAGCGCGAGCGTGAGCGAATTATTGCCGAGCGTGCAGAAAGTATGAATGTGCGGGCGGCGTTGCAGCATCAAGCTGTTGCGCGGGATCGATTGGTGGCGGAGACGGTAGAGAAAGTTTTGACGGAAGCTTTGCATGAGGCTGAAAAAGAGGCCGATGCGCTTTTCCCTCAGTACATGTCTCGGGCACAAAAACAGCTTTCCGGGGTTGAAAAAAAGGATACATTATATGAATCGTCTTACGCAAAGAAAACAGAAGGCACGTAATTTCGCACGTGCTTTTTTGCGCACTCATGAAATGGCGGAGGCTGAATTGTTTGCGGGGATAAAGATGCTTCGTGATTGCGGTCGGGCGAACCCGCTTGTATTCCATTTGCTTGAACTAAGTAGTGCGCATGTTGATGAAAAGCACAGCGCTATTGATGAATTGTCCGCTCGTCTTGGTTTGCCGTGGCAGCTTATGCAACTTTTGCGTGCAGTGATGCGTTATAAAGAATTCCATCTTTTAGGCAGCATCTTAGAGATGCTACAGGAAGAATATAAAAAAATGCATTGCATTCATGAAGTTATCGTTAGTACTTCGCATCCATTAGATGCTGATGGAAAGGGCAAGATAGAGGCATTGGTAGCAACAAAAATTCCCGGTACATTGCGATTTATGTATCGAAATGATCGTGCTTTAATCGCTGGTATTAAAATTGAAACCCCACTGTATTACTGGGAGCATAGTGCTGCCAGGACCATACGAACACTGCAGCAACAGAGAGAGTCACAGGAGTAGTTATGAAAGAAACAGCTGGCGTTATTTCGCTTATAGAAAAAGCCCTTACCCCTAAGGCGCAGGCAGAAATAGAAGAAATTGGTACAGTTATCGGGGTTGGCGACGGTATATGTAAGGTATACGGTTTAACGAACGTTGTTTTTGGTGAGCTTGTGCTCTTCGAATCTGGTGCCCGTGGAATTGTGATGGATCTTGATGAAGATTACGTTTCTATTATTTTGCTTGATAAGGCAGAAGAAGTTTTTGAACAAGAAATTGTACGTCGAACCGGGAATTCTTTCCGTGTGCCAGTAGGAGACGGTTTGATTGGCCGCGTGGTGAGCGCTTCCGGCGAACCCCTTGATGCATTAGGAGATGTGGTAACCAGTGAGCTGCGTCCTATTGAGCGTACTGCGCCAGGAATCATCGCTCGTACACCAGTGAATGAGCCACTTGAAACTGGGTGTTTGGTTATTGATGCATTGATTCCAATTGGGAAAGGGCAGCGTGAGTTGCTTATTGGTAACCGCAGTACTGGTAAAACAACAACTGCACTGAATACGATTATCAATCAAAAAGGCAAAAACGTTGTGTGTATCTATGTAGCTATTGGGCATAAACAGTCTGATACTGCAAAAATGATCCATCTTTTACAGCAGTATGATGCACTATCCTATACCATTGTTATTGATGCGAGCGCAAAGGCGACGGCATTAGAGCAGTTTCTGTCACCGTACGTTGGTTGTACGGTTGGAGAGTATTTCGTGGATAAGGGGCAAGATGTATTGATTGTGTACGATGATTTATCTAATCACGCAATTGCGTATCGAGAGTTGTCTCTTTTACTTCGTCGCCCGCCAGGGCGTGAAGCGTACCCTGGAGACATTTTCTATATACACTCACGACTTCTTGAGCGTGCGGGTAAAATGAACGATGACCATGGTGGCGGGTCGATGACTGCGCTTCCTATTATACAAACGCAGGGTGATGATATTTCTGCTTACATTGCGACGAACCTTATTTCAATAACAGATGGGCAGGTCTTTTTTGATACCAATATGTTTAATAATGGAATTAGGCCAGCTATTAGTATAGGTCTTTCTGTTTCGCGGGTTGGCGGGGCAGCACAGATTAAAAGTATGAAAAAAGTTGCTGGTTCGCTGAAGCTTGAATTGGCCCAGTTTGAAGCACTGGCGGCTTTTTTGCAGTTTGGTTCTGAGTTGGATGCTGCCAGTCAACGCGCTATTGATCGTGGGGAGCGTGCGGTACAGTTGCTCAAGCAAGACTTGCATGTGACGTACACTCAAGCAGAGGAGATAGTTTTTCTTTTCTTGTTACAAGAAAACTTTTTTGATCGGCTGGATATTTTGCAAATTAATACGTTTTCGCGCCAGTTTGTTTCGTATCTTCTTGAGGTTTATCCGCAGGTATACCACGCGGTGGCGAGTGCTGAGGGATTATCAGAGCTCGTTGAAACAGCCATTCGTCGTGCGGCCGATGAGTTTATTTTGGTGTTTACTAAACCAAAAGACGGCGGGCATGCTCTCCTATCTTAAGTGTATTTTGGATAACTAAAAAAAGAACCCTCCAACTTGGGAAAGTCGGAGGGTTGGGGGGGCGAACAATACGTGAAGCATTGTTCATTTAGGGACGTTTCACAGAAGTGCTATTGCTCCTGCAAGATGACGCGAAGAGTATCAACGTGGTATACCGGTGTCAAGAAAAACAAAAACTTATTTAAATCTCTGGATTGCTCGATTGAGACGACCTAATCTTGCGTGAGCTTAGTCATTATTGTCATGATTCCGGCACAGAGCGCACAGGCAAGAACTGTGTTCCCGCAAAACTTGAATGCCTTGCGGGTAAATGATCCCCGGCTTCTTTCTTGAAAATACGGTCCAGTGACGGTAAGTCGCGCTTCGGGCCCAAGAAGCTCTAGTGTTATGTTTTCTTTGTATGAAGTGCCTGATCCGAAGAAGATGCCGCGCTGTGGGGTGTTGTTTTCAGCATGCACAGAGCAGGGCCCCTCAATGCGTACTGTACCAATAGTAAGAGTGAGGCCGTGGTCTCCGCTGCGTAAATGACTGCTGCTAAGTTGCAGCGTTGATGATTGATCGTTAAACAAAATGCCGGCCTGATTTGATTCGGATGGTTCATAATAGAAAGTTATCCCACTGCCCAGAATAAGCGTGCTGTTGTGGGAAATCAGGCAGGCACCTGGAATTTGTTGGTGCCAAGTGTGTGGCCCTAAAATGTGGCAAATCCCTTTTATATTGAGCTTTCCCTTTTTCCAGTAGTAGTCATCGCTAAGGACTATGCTGCAATTTTCTAAACTAACGGTACTTGTCTCATCAGCGAGAATAAATGGAAACTGTGCGAGGTTGATGATGACCGTGTCTTGAATGCAGAGTGTTGTATTTGACCCGATTGTGATGGGTGTATCAAGAACTAAGAGCCGTGGTGCACGTGATGGTTGAGCGTTTGGGAGAGCCATCTGGATCCACGCAAGGATAATGAGCGATACAGTGATGCGATACATGTTCTTAAATAGGAAGTTTGTGGAGTGCGTCGCGTGCGGCCTGATGCATGTGTATGTATTGCTCCGTCATAATTTTTTCATGATTTATGTATGATTGCTTTTGATTAGCGACTTGTTGTTGAAGCCGGCGACTTTTTTGCTTGTGGCGGCGGAGGTCGCGCACTTGCTCATTGTGTGTGGCGCAGGTGCGTTGCGCGTTTATGCGATCTGAATGTGCTTGTAGTTTTCCCTTGCGTGCGGTGTTGTCGATATGGCGTTTTGCTTGGCGTTCTTTTATATGTTGTTGTCGTTTGAATTTCTTTTCTTTTCGGTGTTGTAAGTCGGTCATGCGATCATGTTGTTGGTAGCTTTTGCGGGCAAAGTCAGTCACTGCGCGGGAAGAAAATTCTTGATAGGTTTCTGTAATGGCTGGGAAAGAGATAAAAAGAAGGCCGAGACATAATAACTGTTTCATATATGGTCATCCTATGTATACTGTGGCAGGTGAGAGTTTCTCAGCAGAGTGGTTGTCGATGGAGGCCATTCATGCTGAATCGCTTTGGTTATAGGATTAAAAAGGTATGCCTATGCTGCAGTATTTTTCAAGAGAATGGTTTTGAGCTAACAAGAGTTGTGTAATGTTGAAACAAGTTTCTTTGCGTATTAAGGAGGCTCCAAAAACAGCCGGTGTTTATGTGTTCAAACGGACTGACGGGGCGGTTTTGTATATTGGCAAGGCACGAGTACTGCGGTCGCGGCTGCAGAATTATCTGACTGGATACGGGACAGAGTGGAAGGCAACCAGTATTATCGATGCGAGTGATACCATAGAGTGGCATCAGACTGAAACGGAGCTGGCGGCGCTCTTGCTTGAAGCACAAATGATTCAAAGTTACCAGCCGCCATTCAATATTTTGCTTAAAACTGGTCAGCCATATATCTACTTTTTGATAACCAATGAGCCGATGCGTAGTGCCGCATATAAAGGTATTGTTTCTTTGCCGCAGTTTCAAATGGTACGGACCAAGTCAAAAAAAGGAATCTATTTTGGACCATTTATTGATAAGGGGGCAGCGCGCAGTGCCTTTCGTTTTTTACAGGAAACATTCAGGCTCTCATTATGCTCACGTACTATCGCCGGGGGTTGTTTGGCGTATCACTTGGGTCGCTGTGCAGGCAATTGTCGCCTTGATTTTGATGTGGATGCCTATAAAGAGCGCCTTGATCTAGTGCGCAAAGCGTTGCAGTCAAAACCGCATGAGATGATGATCGAGATTGAGAATATGATAGCTGCATCAAATGCAGAACTCTTTTTTGAGCGTTCAGCTCAGTTGGTGGTGTATAAAGAGGCACTTGCTCGCGTGTATGCCTCTTTAGCGACTGGCTTTGATCGACCGACTTCAATTCAGCGATTAGCTGAAAAAGATATTTGGGTATGGCGGGCTCCCATTGAGGGAAGCGCTTTTGGTTGCCTCTTTTTGTTTCGAGAGCGTCAGGGGGTTTTGAAAAAAGAGCACGTTTTGTGTGTGCCGCTTATGGAAGATGACTACCATCAAGAGTTGAGTAACTACATTTTTAGCTACTACCGCCTTTATCGCCCGGCACCGCAAATATTAGTGTCTGATGCGATAGTTGATAGTGAGTTGCTAGCTGCTTTTGCAGTGGCATGGCATCAACTTAACTATGCAGTTGTCGTCAATGCACCACCACGGCCAGAACATACTGAAATTATGCTTCATGCGCAGGCATATGCCGATGCTGAGTATTTGCGCCCAGAAAAAATTGCACAGCAATTACGTCAGTTTCTCAAGCTCAAACGAACGCCGCGGCGGATTGATTGTTTTGATATTTCACACAAACAAGGCCACGCAATGGTTGGGTCGTGCGTTCGCTTCACTGATGGAAGGCCTGATATGGCGGGAATTCGCCACTTTCACATTAAAACAGTGGATGGCCAGAACGACTATGCCTCGTTACAAGAAATAGTGCAACGTCGCTATAAAACAGTGGATGATTTGCCTGACTTAATCGTTATTGATGGTGGTAAAGGGCAATTGAGTGCAGTGAAAGCTGTTTTAGACCCGCTCTTAAAGGGGACTGTTACGGAGCTTGTTTCTTTGGCGAAACGAGAAGAAACAGTTTATTCTGAGCAATTTCCTGAGGGGAAGGTGCTGACGGGGGCTCTTCTTGCACATGGCTCTTTGGTTGCATTGCGGGACTATGCCCATCATAGGGCTATCTCCTTTCATCGCACTACCTCCCTGACGAGGCTGAGTTAAAGTGAATTGCTGTGACGAGTTTTTTTGCTTCATGTCTTTAGATTGAGAAAAAAATGGTTCAAAAATGACGCACTGGCGGCACTTTTTAAGGAAAGTGCTTTACAGCGGCCTTAATTTTATTCTATTGTTTCGCTATCAACGACATGGGTGTGCGGCAGGAACTGGTGCATGCCGTATGATCTATTTCTATTTTCCCTACTTATTCTTAGTGCGCCGCGTGCTGTGGCTTTTTGTAAGCTTGTGCCTTCTTTTGAGTGCATGGTGCTGGTACCAATGGCCATCATGTGGCGTATTGGTTTTGGCTTCTGCTGATATGTTGTCGCCAAAATCGGTGCCCGTTATTAACTGGCGCCAAAAAATTGAAGTGTGCGCGCAGCAGGCACAATGTCACGTACGGGCTGCCGGCCACACTATTACGGTAATAGGCAGTAAAGGAAAAATAATTCATTGTGCCTGGCTTTGTTCGCTGCACGCTATCCCCATTTCTTTATATAGTCTTAAGCCATGCGGTTTTTCAGGGCGGTATTCTTGGAAGATTGTCGTATGATTTTTTATATGGTGTTTCTTTTTGCCAGCTGTATTGAGCTGGTTGCAGAGCCACAATCGGCTCCCCTCATGATTCAGCCATTGGAGCCGATTGTGGTCGCGAAAGGAAAGGAGGAGGGAGAGCAAAGCAACCGCCGTATTGATGATTTTTTAAATGACTGCTTCAACCATCCGGCTTTGCGGGTATCAGTTGAATTGTCATTGCAAGCGACGCCGCTGAGGGAAGCAGTTGAGCTTCTTGCTGAGCGAGCACAGCTCTCGGTGGTGGTGGATGATGCAGTGGGCGGCAATGTGCCGCTTCTGGTGGTGCGGGGAGAGCCTATTGGAAGTGTGTTGCATACGTTACTTACGAGTCATTCGCCGCCGCTGGGGATTTTGATTGTTAATCGGGTGTTGCATGTGGCGCCCCGTACCGTTTTAATAAAGCGAGCACGTCAGATACTTTTGTCTATTTTTGAACCGCCAGTTCATGATGCGGTTGTGGTGACGTGGATTTCTTGGACGGAGCAACTGAAGTTGCGCTTAGAAGCTATGTGGCAGCAGTGCATACGACAATATATTGGCGCATCACGGAGCCAATATTTTTTCATTGATGATGATGGGCATCGGGTGATTGTGCAAGGGACTGCTGAGCAGGTGAGGTTGTTTAAGCGTATGGTAAAAGCAATTGATGTGCCGTTGCCACAAGTTCGTATTGAGGCTCGGATTGTTATTGCGCGGGCAGATTTTATGACACGCTTGGGGCTTAACGTGCAGTTTTCATATGGTGGGGGGCATATGCCGTTTTCTTCTGTTGGGGGTACGCCACCTACGACTTTACCATGGCTATTCAAAACAGTGCAAAGCACGGGGAATTCCCTTGAGTTACCATTTCTTTTCAATAGTGCTACTTCGATGAATGCACTCAATGTGGTTTTGAATGCTGCTGAAAGTCGAAATTGGGTGCGCACCTTGCTTGCGCCACAGATTATGAGTTGCTCGGGCAAGCTTGCGATATTGCATGAAGGGCAAAGCGTGCCGATTGAGATTTTTACTGAAGATGCTGTGGAAGGGCGCACACGCACAGTGCGCTCTGCCAATTATAAAGATGTGGGGGTGAAGGTGCAGATTAAGCCACAAGTTCTAGCCGATGGTAAGCGGGTACGGCTCGAAGTTTTTGTGGAAAATTCGCATCTTTCCCCTACGAGTACTAGTACGACCTATCCCACCATCGTTACCTCTCGGGTTAACAATGTAGTGGTGCTTGATGATGGGCAAACGGTATTGCTTGGTGGGCTAACGCAGGCCGGACAAACAGAGGAAGATACCGGAATCCCTTGGATACGAAAATTACCATTAATTGGACGGCTTTTCTCTGGTGAAGTTCGTAATAAACAGGAGCGACGGCTCTATCTCTTTTTGCATGCGCGTTTGCTTGCGTACCGTGAGTTGTAATTTTATTTTATGGAAGCTGCGGGTGCTGGGGACTCGCTGGCTGCTTGCGCTTGCTGTATGACATGAATAAGTAGCTGAATTGACTGAGTAAGTTGCGTGACACTGGTTACCAGCGCTTGCGCAGTATTCTCAGTAATTATTGGTGCCGCTGCTTTTGTTTTTGCCTTAGGTTCTGTTTTAGTTTCTACAGCGTGTTCAGGCTTAGGCTCTGTTTTTTGTTCTTCTGTGTGTTCAGGTTTTTGCTCTGGTTTCTTTATGGTTTCACCAGCGGGTAACAGAACGGTATCGATTAGGTATACAACCCCATTGTTTGCATCGATAGGGCCTTTTGTTATGGATGCTTTAGTTTGAGCACCATCAAGGCTTATTTTTCCTTCTTTTTCAAAGAGGAGCTGTTCGCCGACAGTTGTTACTCCATCTTTCATATCATCAGCTGTTTTCGCTATTTTTTTGCCCGGTACAACATGAAGCATAATAATCTTCTTCTTTTTTTTAGGATCTATGTCTTTTATGGCAGCGAAGGCTTCGTTCGTGGGTGCAAAGACGGTGAATGGAGCTAGTGAGCCGTTCTCATCAGGTTTTTTCTTCGCATGTTCGTAAACACCGGCGGCTACGATGGCATCGTAAAAATTGCTACATCCCTCTTTTTTTGCGGTAACGGCAACATCATCGGTTGCGGTAATAGTAACGACATGCAGGGAGGTGATAAGTAAGGAAAAAATAATATTAGCTTTCATTGCGCCTCATTTGAATAATGATCTACCGGGAAGATAGTTTTTCTTAAAATGAGTGGAAACGTCAATGAATCGATAGAGACAATAGAGGCCGATGAGCGTAACACATCGGCCTCTATTGGTATTTGGTAATGTTAGCTTCCGCTCTCGGCAAGATCTGCATGGGGTGGGCGTGGGCCTCTAGGGCCTTTGCCGCCGCCGTGCGGGCCACCAAATTTTGGCATGTATGCGCGAAGGAGTTTCATGAAGGTGCGTCTGCCACTTTCCGTTGTCCATACCGCTGAATCTGGTGCATTTGCAAGCAATGATTTCCACGTAGCTATCGCCGCTGTTTCATCACTGGTCATCGGTACAGAAGTTGATTCACTAGTGTCATCCGCGAGAAGCGATGTAGCACCCGCAAGGATTGTGAAAAAACTTGCTATATAAAGCGATTTTTTCATAGTAGGTCCCTTGTTAGGAGTTTGCTACAGCGTCCAATACTTCTGCTTTTTCTACTGCTGCTGCTGCGTTTTCTACTGCTTCTTCGGCTTCTGCTTTTTCTTCTTCTGCCTTTTCTGCCGCTTCTTCGGCTTCGGTTGTTTCTTTTACTGCTTCGGCCACTGCTTCTACTGCTTCTTCTGTTGCCTTATCAGCATTGTCTTGAGTTTCTTCTTTCTGGACTTCTTCTTCGGCGGATTCTTGAAGGATCTTCATAGCTTCAGGGTCATTCTCAAAAGCTGCCATGAGCTGTTCAATTTGCTCTGGAGTTAAGTCATTAAATGATTCTTCCTCTGCAACGATTATGCTCGATGAGGCAAGCATTGCGAGTAAAAGCATTGTTTTTTTGTTCATAGTATAGCTCCTTTTTAGGGGTAAGATGGTTGAATTTTTATCATTTATTTTCGGTTTGATCGTCAATATAGAGGCTTGTGCGTTGGGACGAATTTTCGTCTGCCGCGGTATCGCTTGTGGCGTCGGATGCTGAATTGTAATCGGTATCCGGTAAAATGTCGCTATTAAACGAGATTGAATCAGTTGCCGCTATGTCTGAGACGCTGTTGTCGATTTCTGCGCTTTCTGAGTTGGCGTCTGTGAAGATTTGCATTTGATCATCACTGTCGTAGTCGGTGACGGCAAAAGGCGTTGCGGTAGTGTCTTCAGATTCTATTGTTTGTGTTGTCTCTGCCTCTTGCGTGCAGCAGGACGGAGCCGATGTGACGGCGAGAATGCCCAGGAGGGCGATCAAAATTTTGTGGTTGTTCATAAGGCATGCTCCATTGTATGAACGTTGTTTACTCTCGTTAATGGCAAAAAACTCTGTGTTATGGACTCTTTTGTCATGTTTGAGTATAGAAAAGTGTATCGCTAGCTTGCAATAGTCTATTCTATTTGTATTGTCTGGAAGCCGGATTCGACGATGGCAAATCCGGCTTCCAGAGCAGTATTTAAGCGTTTTTGGTGCGGCCGCGTTTTTGGCTTTTTTTTCCTGGTTTTGTCAGTGGTTCATCAAAAGATATACCAGCTTTTAAGCTTGTTTTCTCAAGGTTTCGTAGCCATTCCCGTTCCTTTTCAAGAAGGGTGATTGCTGTGCCGTCATCAGCGATCACCGCTTGTTTGAGGAGGGCGCTTACGTACTCATGTGTTATTTCGAGCAGATCGTTGAGCGTTGGAGAGTGTTTTTTGACCAGTGCTTTGACCTCTTTAAGTCGGGCAAGGGAGTTATTCTCTGCGTCTTGTTTGGTTGCTCGCGCTGCAAGGTAATCTTGGTACACCTTTTGCTTCATTTCATTACATTCTTCTTGTAGTTGTTTTTGGGTTTCTCGCATGCGGAGTTTCGCTTGATCGCTCCCGTGCTTGAGACTATTTTTTGTCTGCTTGCAGACGGTAAGATAGTGCGGGTCCAAATGTTCCCTGATGCGACTTTGTATTGAAAGAGCAATCGTCTGTGCATCCGTATTTATGGTTTTTTGTTCTTCGCCATGCAGCGTGGAGGCAACACAGAGTGCTGCCATAAGATGTATGTACTTCATACGAATCTCCTATGAGAGTGTTTTACTTAAATACAGTTGATGTGCTGGCAAGAAGCGCCAGAGGGAGAGGATGCAACCTTTGTGCATCATGAGAAGTGTAATTGGTGCTCATGTAGAATAGCAACAGTTGCTGTTAAAATGTTTCTGCAGCGTTGTTTTTTCCTGGGAACATGGTAAAGTTTTTGATGATTTATTTTACTATGTGTATCAAAGGGAATCAGAAATGCATGCACGAATTTATAGCGCCACAACGGTGGGTGTTGATGCACAATTAATTGAAGTTGAAGTTGATTTGAGTCCTGGCCTTGTTTCATTTTCGATCGTTGGACTGCCAGACAAAGCGATCAATGAGAGCAAGGAGCGTATTCGTGCAGCGCTCAAGAATAGTGGAAGCGCATTTCCGACACGCTCAATTACGGTCAACTTAGCGCCGGCGCACATTAAGAAACAGGATGTGTTGTTTGATGTTCCTATTTCGATTGCGCTGTTGCTTGCGGCCGGAGAAATTCCTGCGCAACAAGCGTATTTTGATGAAACCATGTTCTTGGGGGAGCTTGCGCTTGACGGTTCAATACGACCCGTGTGTGGAGTCCTTGCCATTGCTGATTACATGCGATCGCAAGGAAAGCGGCGCTTAATTGTTCCAGCAGGGAACGCGGCGGAAGCAGCACTAGTTGGAGGTATTGAAGTAATTGGTGTGACCCATATCACAGAACTTATTTCTTATTTGCGCGGGGCACAAATGATTGCAGCGATGCCATCACAATTTGAGGTGCAATTTGCCGCCGCGTGCGCACAAGAGCCAGCAGAAGATATGGCCGATGTTGCTGGTCAGTGGTCAGCAAAGCGCGCGCTCCTTTTGGCTGCTGCAGGTCATCATAACTTGATTATGATTGGCCCGCCGGGCTCTGGCAAAACAATGCTTGCACAGCGTTTGCGTACATTGTTGCCGCCGCTTTCTTTTGAAGAAGTGATTGGCATTACGAAAGTGTATTCAGTGGCCGGTATGTTAGGTTCACGCTCACTGGTGACGCGCCGGCCGGTGCGTGCGCCGCACCATACGGTTTCGCAGGCCGGACTGATTGGTGGCGGCAGCGTGCCGCGTCCTGGTGAAGTGAGTTTGGCGCATCATGGTATTTTGTTTTTAGACGAACTGACTGAGTTTTCACGTGCAACCATTGAAGTGCTTCGTCAGCCAATGGAAAGTGGTGTTGTGCGTATATCGCGTGCACAAGGATCACTGGTTTTCCCTGCATCCTTCTTGCTTATTGCAGCCATGAATCCGTGTCCGTGTGGGTATTTTGGAAATCCGGAGCGTTGCCGATGTAGCCCGCAGCAAGTGCAGTCATATATTGGAAAACTTTCTGGCCCATTGCTTGATCGCATTGATTTGCATGTGCCGGTTCGGGCGGTGCATTATGATGAAGTGAGCGGCGAGCAACGAAGAGATGGCCCAAGCTCGGCAGAAATGGCTGCAGTCGTGCTCAAGGCGAGAGACCTGCAGTTTGCCCGTGGTCAGCAGTGTTTAAATGGTCAGCTGCAAGGGCAGCAGGTGGTCGAATTTTGCAAACTTGCTGCGGTGGCACATACTTTAATCGCTGCTAATTTTGACCGTCTCGGGCTCAGTATGCGGGGTTATCATAAAGTGCTCAAAATTGCCCGAACTATTGCTGATTTAGCGGGAAGTGAGCTCATTGAAGCGCCACACATTCAGGAGGCATTGTCATTTAGGACGTTATCGCGATGAAAACAGGAGTTGCGAGAGGACAAGGGAAGTCATGGCGATAAAAGCTTTTTCTTGTAGCGTTATTAATCTATTTGTTTATACTAAAACCTCTTTATAATCTGAGGATATACGTATGAAAAAAAGGTTTTTTGGCCTGATGATGGCCATTTTAGTGAGTCTTCCAGCTGGTAATCTAACGGCACTTCCCCGTGAAACAATGTATAACGTTGGTAAGTTCTCTTTGGTCGGAGGGTTGCTGGGAACACTTGGTTTTACTGGTTACATGGCTTACCTGAATAAGGCTATTGCTAATGCTCAGACCCCAGAAGAAAAAGCAGAGATTTTGCGTACAAAAAACCTTCTCAAAAAACTTAATATCGTGGCCATGATTGTTGCCGCCGGTGGGGGTGCTGGTATTCTTGCTGGGCGCGGTGAAGATAAGCCTCAGCTGGTTACTCATTCAAAAAATGATGAATTAATTGCTTCGCCTGGAGGAAGCACTTCCTCGGAAGATGATGCAGAAAGCCTTTCGGATGGAGAAGAAGATGGCGATGCGGCACCATCCGTAGAGCCTTTAGTCACGCCTCAGCCAGCG
Organism: uncultured Pseudomonadota bacterium; assembly: GCA_964429275.1. Lineage (GTDB taxonomy): Bacteria > Babelota > Babeliae > Babelales > JAUPTZ01 > JAUPTZ01. The sequence goes on along the minus strand of CAYSBJ010000001.1, from coordinate 70,289 downwards.
GCCCCTACAGCGCCAACGGCATCGCCAGTTGTTTCTGCGCAAACAAGACCTACTACGTCCCCCGCTGCGTTGAAGCCATTGGTTTCGGGTCATGCCTCAGTACCTGCTCTTCCAGTAGTACCGGTTGCTCTAAAGCATCCGAAGTCAACTCGTCCTTCATCAAAGAAACTAACTACTCCGGCATCCTCAAGCGCGTCGGCTCCGCAACAAGCGCCTGCCGTGCGGATGACTGAGCCCTCCAGTATTCCTGTTGTATCTTCTTCATCAGCCTCCAGTGCAGAGCCACGACCTTCGGCTTCAATTCCTTCTGGCATAAGCCCTTCGCTTGCTGCAGCGCGGACTCCAATACCTTCGGCGGCGCCTCGTACTTCAGGTTTAACGACCCCTATTTTGCCCGCTGCTCCTTTTCCTGCTTCTGCATCAGGTTCGCCTCGGTCGCCCGCGTCGCCGTCCGAATTAACCTCGGCAAGTCCCAGCTCCACGTCACCGCACAGAGTTTCGACACCACGGCCCGAAGAGGCCATCATGAGGCAGCCTGAAAATCTTGGTAGATATGCGGAGGAGTTTGGTATTTTCGATTATGATACCCCTCCGGCAACGCTATTCCAGCTCGTCGAGCGTTTCAATGTCTTGATTCCGCAGCTCTTCCAAGGGGATGGCGCTCGTGCTGAGGCATCGCTGGACACCCTGGCTGATCGTTTTCGCAAGGATCTGGATATCTTTCTTGAGCGGGGCGTTTCTATTGATGATAAAAACGATCGTGGTCGCACTGCCCTGACGATGGCGGTTTGTGATCGCAACACACCTGCTGTGCCGAAGTTGTTAATCATGAATGCGTCTCCATTTATCAAAGACGATCAAGGCAAGACCGCTATTGACTATGCGCTCGAGGATGAAAATATGACCAGGTTCTTGCGCGAGAATGCTCGCTTTAGCCATTCCTACGGTGATGCTATTCTTAGCGCATTGCCGCTTTCTACCCCCAAGCCTGCAGATCGATTGATGCGGCATTTGAATGGGCTTACTCCGGGCTCTGTTTCTGCGGTACCAGAGACTTTTAGTGGTCTTGTTGACCTCCTGACGGCAAAGCCTGAGGAAATGGGTGTTGAGGGGGTCTATGCTCAGTTTGTTCAAGACGCTGAGATTTTGCTAGCTCGTGGAGTGGATATTAATGCAAAAGATGTTGACAATAAAAATCGCACAGCACTTATGAGCGCAGCTCATAGTGGCTATCTACCTATGGTTAAGTTTCTAGTCACGCATGGAGCAGATATTGGGCTCAAAGATAACGATGGCAAAACTGCTGAAGAGCTCGCTCAACCTCATCCAGAAGTAGCGAGCTACTTAAAGGAGCTTCGCGCGGGAACTTCTCTGCCGGCCGGTGAATCTGAGGCGGCATCAGCCGCCTCAACTGATCGCCCTGCGTTGTTGGGGAGGGCGGAAGGATTTGATGTGGCATTAACGCGGTCGCTTGACCCGGATTTTGAACAGCTTAGGGTATTTGAATACAGATTTTCTACACCAAAAAAGGGACAGCCTGGAGAATTTGAATACAAAATTTATGAACCAAAACTAGAGACAGTTGACCGTTTTAATCGGGTAGCTCAAATTTGTACATTTGTGGGTGCTCGTAATGATCAGGCGCTTTGTGTTGGAACGCCGTTGGGTGATTGGTATATGGGACACCTATCCGGTTACAATGAAGGGCGTTTTGGGCCTAGATGTGACCAAGATGCAGCTTTTGCTTCCGGGCTTTGCGCAGGTGTTTTTGATGGAAACAGTCAAGTGCCTTTTCACCTTATGTTTGATGGGTGCCCTGTTGAGCATGCAGCTGGCGGCGCAAACTTGGCCAAGTTTCTCATGGAAAAGGTGTCTCAGGGCAGGTCATTGCTTGATGCGAGCGCTTCTTATCGTAACGTATACGACCAAGAAAAAAATATCTATAATGCGGCTGAAGCTGGACGATTCTCAGGACGCGATTTGGCGGACCAAATAGGGCGCATTTCACTTTTTGGCGGTGGCTGCATGGCATGCGTTGCGCAAATTTCTGCTGACGGCAGAACGTGCTCGGTCCAGAATGCTGGCGACTCAGGATGCTTTGTTATTTGTCGCGATGGAAGCGTTGTTGTTGGTCCATCCCAGCATAAGGCCTTGGGTGGTAGAACAAAGAGGGATACTGGTTTTGTACATGGTTTATTAAACGATCTAGAGACGAGGGATTTTCAGATCCCTGATAACGCTGAGTATTTGATTGTCGCATGTGATGGTGTTTTGGATCATATAAGTACTTCTAGTGGCGTAGAGAGAGAGCCGGCTATTTCATTTGAGGACATTAAAAGAGAGCTTGAGTTGGCTGCATCTAACAAGCAAAATCTTGGACAAGCGCTTGTAGACTTCGTACGTAGAAGCGCAAGAAATAGCCGCGCACAGGTGGAAGACGACACAACGGCGCTCGTATTCAAATTTAAACCACGTGCCGCGGCAAGTGTGGATGCTGATGATGAAGCCGTGACGGTGCCGGAGCCTCGAGAGGCTGCGGCTAGATTTGTTGTTGCCCCCGTGCCTGCTCCAGCTCCGACTGAGCCTAGTGTGTCAGTATCTCATTTGTCCGGACCTGCAGCATCAGTGGTAGCTTCTGTCTCTGTTTCTGCACCCCGTTCGCCTCGAGCGGCTGCCGGTGGGCCTTTGGATGGAAGCGGCGCCATGGAAGCCCCAGGGGTTGCTGTGCGCCGGGACAACTTGACGGATGAGAGGACGAGGCTGCGTGATGAGTTTTTGGTGTACATGAATTTTCAGAAATTCTTTAATAGTAATGGGTACCATGTTGGTAGTTCTTTCGTGGAAACAGACCTCAATTCTGCCCCTGTTTTTAAGGACGAGCAAGGGCGATTTGCCCTTCTCCTGCCGGCCGCCTACTCCTCTTCGCCTCAGGAATATTTCCGTCTCTCCGGAACTTTGAAGTACGGTTGTCTTTTGGGGCAAGAAGTAGTCCCCGATGAGCCTTTTGCTCCCACTGGTGTTACATTTGGGGAGCTTGCTACTTCTCTAGAAGAGATGTCGATACAAGAATGTGATAGCATGCGGATGCTCTATGTTGAGAAACAGCAGCGCTTGTGGGAAGCAACGGCCGCACAGTACAATTTTGACCAGGCAAATAACTTTGTGAGCATGCCCTCTTATGCGGGCGCGACCGAGATCCAAGGGAAGAGGTCGGAAATGGAAGATGCAGTATGTGTGCGTGATTTTGAAGGCAATAAGCTTTTCGGTGTTATTGACGGCCATAGCGGAGGCTATAAATTGGCAATAACTGTTTCTAGACAATTTAGTGATTTTTTGAAAGCAAAGCTGGTTGGTGGTTCGATAACTGATGAGAATATATGTGAGGCTGTAAAAGAGTTGGACACATTTTTATTAGAGGGTAAGGTTGATGGGGAGACACTGGTCGGAGGGGCTCCTGCTGTGTTCTTCCTGCAAACGGTGGATGGCAAAAAGCGTCTTATAAATCTTGGAGATTGCCGTGCTATTGCGTTGGATGCAGATGGAAATGTTATTGTTGGAACAAAAGACCATAAGCCGACTGACGAAGCAGAGCGTAAGCGCATAATAGATCAGGGCGGCAAGGTGCAACTTGATAATCGTTGTTACGTTGGAGATAGTGGCCTATCCGTTTCCCGTGGCTTTGGCGACGCTCATTTCAAACCAGTAGGTTCTGGTTCGGCGCGGAACTATGTAATTGGCATTAAACCGGATATTTATCTGCTTAATTCTCCAGTTGACTTTGTCGTACTTGCATGCGACGGCTTGTGGGACAAGATGTCCAATGAGGCCGCTGCCGCGTTTGTTAAGGCGCAACGTGCCAATGGCGCTGATTGCCAAGAAATTAGTAAGCTCTTAGTTGCGGAAGCCTTCAGGCTCGGCAGTGGGGACAATATTTCCGTGGTTGTTGTGGACGTTGCCCAAATGAGTGCTGAAGCTGTTGGAGATTTGGCTGAAGCCTAGCCTCTTTTATTTTTTTCCATATCTTTGTACCATGGGGCATCACTAATCACCCCGAAAACCGCGTAAAGAAAGTATGCTGTATGATGCCCCAAAAAAAGAAAAATGACACTGCTGTTCGTCAGCTCGGAACCATTGTTGGTGGCTCGCTGACGGAAGGCCTGACCATGCGTTTGTCGGCTGACTACCCGCTGGAGTCTATCAAGACCGGCAAGTTTGCCTGTGTGCGTGGTCTGCATTACAGTTTTTTTTCGCTCATTACTGATATACAGCTGCAGGTTACTAATCAAGACATTCTTTTATTTCCGCCGACAAAGCAGGAGATTTTGCTGCATGCGATGCTCAGCAAGCGTGATATGTATGCGACCGTTTCTTTGCGCCCGATGCTGATGCTTGATCACGCCACTCATTCCCGCATGCCAGTCAAAACAATTCCGGCGCATTTTGCTGATGTGCTCGAAGCAAGCGCGGCTGATGTTGCCCATATCTTTGGTTCTGAAGTCTCTCATCGGAAGTATTTTAATATCGGCAAGCCGCTGGATATGGACACTCCTATTTGCCTTGATCTGAACCTTTTTGCCGAGCGTTCCAACGGCATTTTTGGAAAGACTGGTACGGGAAAAACGTTCATTACACGCCTTATCTTGGCAGGATTAGTGAAGAGCCAGGCTGCGGTGAATTTGGTATTTGATATGCATTCAGAGTACGGGGTGCAGGCTCGTCGTGAAGGGGAAGGGATTGTGTTTGTAAAAGGGCTCAAAACTTTGTTCCCCGATAAAGTTGCCATCTTTTCTTTAGACCCTGAGTCAACCCGTCGCCGAGGCTGTGCGCCAGACGTTGAAGTGTTTTTGAGTTTTGATGACATTCGCGTGGAAGATGTGATGCCATTGCAGGATGAGCTTAATCTGCATCCGACTGCTCTTGAAGCTGCGTACTTGATTGCCAACAAATACAAAAAACAGTGGCTTTCGGTGCTCTTGTCGCAGGGAGCAAATGCTAAAGAATTTGCCGAAGAAATCGGTGCTCACGCCGAATCGGTGGCGGCTTTGTATCGCAAGTTAAAACGCTTAGAAAAATTCCCATTTCTGCGCCGTGAGGGCCAAGGCTCTTCCGTTATCGACACACTGTTTGAGTACCTTGATCGTGGCATCCATGTGGTACTGGAGTTTGGTAACCACACCTCGCTTCTGTGTTATCTGCTCATCTCAAATATCATTACACGTCGTCTTCATGACATTTATGTGGCCAAAACAGAAAAATTTCTTGCCACGCAGAATGCAGCGGATGAACCGAAAAAACTTATGATTACCATTGAAGAGGCGCACAAGTTCCTTAATCCTCAAGCGGCAAAACAAACCATTTTCGGCGTAATAGCGCGGGAAATGCGTAAGTACTACGTCTCGCTCCTCATTGTGGACCAGCGGCCTTCTGGTATTGACCAGGAAATCATTTCGCAGGTGGGAACCAAGATTGTAGCCTTGCTGTCTGATGATAAAGACATTCAGGCGGTACTAACTGGTGTAAGCAACGGCTCTGGCCTGCGGGCGATTTTGGCGTCATTGGATACCAAAAAGCAGGCGCTTGTTATGGGCCATGCGGTACCAATGCCGGTGGTGGTGCGTACCCGTGAGTATGACGAAACCTTCTACGCCGATATGATGGCCGGGGTCGCGGTCCAGAAGCTGGAAACGCTGGTGGATGAGATTTTTTAAGGCAAAAAAAGGCCTTTTCTATTGCGTTATTTGCCTGATTGATTACACTGAAATTCTTAATCATTTGGGGTATAGTGCATGAAAAATAGATTTTTTGGCTTGTTGATGGTCGTAGTAGCAGTCGTACCGGTGAGTACTGTTGGCGCAATTTCGCGTGAAACCATCCATAACGTGAGTAAGTACTCTCTGGTCGGAGGGTTGTTGGGAACACTTGGCTTTACTGGTTACATGGCTTACTTGAACAAAGCCATTACGAATGCCCAGACTCCGGAAGAAAAAGCGGCGTTAACGTACAAGAAGCATCTCCTTAAGAAACTGAATGTTCTGGCCCTGCTTATGGCTGCTGGTGGTGGTGTGGGTACTTTTGCTACAAGCGGGGAAGAGAAGCTTGGCCAAGCAGATAATCCAACAAATGAAGTGCCAAATACTACTGTCAGCACAGCAACTACGCTAATGTCGAAGAGCAAGCCATCGCTAAAAAAGAAAAAGGTTGATTTTGCCGATGATTTTCAGTTGCCAGAACCACTTCCTCTTCCTCGGGCTTACGCTGATGTTGATGCTGCGTTACCTATAGATCTGCAGCGGTTACCCTTTGAGGACGGCCGTGGCCCTGATATCTCTCAAGAGGCAAAGAACGATCTTATTGCTTGTGTGCTTGGTGCTGGTGTGCCATTTAATCCTCAATTGTTTGCACAAAAACAACTTAAAGCGATAACGACTTTATCGACGCGTGAACTACAGGAGAGGGCTCTTTGTAATGCTGTATGGAATGCGTCTATGATGCAGGGAGGGGGCGCGTCGACTATTAACCACTCCGATGGGAATATGATATACAATAGTTATTGCTATTTTGCTCACGATATTTTGCACAAAAACATAACCTTTCGTGAGTCACACCCACCGCAAGTTGAACTGTTTCCGTTGTCACCAGAGCCTTCTCTCTAACACTATTCTACCGCGCTCTGTCTACTTTCTGCTTTTACTACCACATTTGGCGTCACAATTTCTGTATGTGGTACTGTCGCCTCGTGCAATATCGATTGACTAAAGCTGAGGGGCAGCAGTGCGCTGATGCGATAGGTGCGCACATCAAATCCTTCGCCCCGTTCTTTAGCGCGGGCGAGATGAACTTCGGTTTCTGGTTGAGAAAATTCTGCGATAATTTGTCGGCAAGCGCCGCAGGGAGAAGGAAATCCGGTGCCGCTGGCCACAATTAAAATATGTTGTACCGTAGCCTGGCCATGCTTACCAACAAGTGCACCAATTGCATTTGCTTCGGCACAGAGTGTGAGCCGGTAAGAGACGTTTTCAACATTGCATCCTGCTTGCACTATGCCATCTGTCGTTTGGAGCGCTGCCCCCACGCTGTAGTGTGAGTACGGGTTATATGCTCTCTTCATCGCCTCTACTGCAAGCGCGTAGAGATTTGCTTGTATTTCTGAGTTTTTCACCGTTTTCTCCTTATCACAGAAATGATCGTTTGGCCGCGCTGGGGGGCAAAACAGAGGAAGTATGCAAAGGATTTTGGCTTAGGTAAAGACATTCATTGACAACTATGGCGGTTCTTTTTTTAAAGTATCATCATTCTCATTGATGGTTTAAAGGATTTTTACCTATGAATTTCTTGTACGCCCTTTTCTTTTGCGTGGTTGGGATCGGCCAGAGCCTTGTTGCTGCCGATTCTTTAGATGCGGCTGCCAAATCAACGCCACTTGATGACTATGCTTCGCTTGTTGGTCAGCAGATTACCGCCTTGAATGACAAAATAAAGAATAAGCAAGTTGATGTGGATGCTGCGCAAAAACAATTGAATGCTCTTGATAAGGCAAATCCTCAGTACTCAATAATGCAGACGATTTTAAAGCAAGAAAAAGAATCGCTTGCCTCCTTGAAAGATCAACTGGCAGAGAAAACTGCTTTGCAACCTGCCGTTGCCTATCAGAGAGATACCTTGAAAAAAGCGACGGCATTCATGAGCGATGTAGAGTCGTCACAAGAGGATGCTTCTACGCTGGCGGCATTACTTGATAGCACCGATGTCGCTAGCAACGCGTCAACTATAACTGATCTTGCAGACGACTCTTCGGATAAGCCGGCAGATGAGCCCACAGAGAAAGCGGCAGATAAGAAAGTTACCGTTTCATAGAAGCGTAACAAGAACTTGTGCAATAGCATATTCGTGGTCGTGTGCAAGAGAAATGCTTGCCTGAAGTTTTGGGAGTGCAATGCCGGTAGCCGCATGAAAACGTTCGGCATCAAAAAGAATCGTGGGGCAGCCCCATCGTGCTTCTGGTGCTATTTCTATAAAGTGTGCAATAGCGCGAAAACCAAATGGTTGTATAGCCGGGTGGACACTACAGGCAGCGCTTACTGCTTTATAAAATGCTTCTTTTACAGCAAAGCGTGAAGCAAGGAATTGTGTCTGCTTTGGTGCACGTTTAGCGAGCTCTTCTATTTCCCGTGATGTGAAAATGGTGAGTAGCTGAGCCTCTTTATAATTGAGCCATGCCTTAAAACGAGGGATGTGTACAATGTCGACACCAGTGTATGTCATGTGGTTTTCTTTCATGTGTTAATACAACTGCAAGGTTGTCATTGTCTCGTCGTAGACTCCTTGCAATAATTTCTTCAGAGCCAAAAAGTAGTCAGCACCATATGTGCAATAATTCCAGCAACACTTGATACCAATGCCATAAACAGCGTCATGAGGCATACGGTTCTAAATCCAAATTCTTTGTACAAAATGGCGTATACTGATACACAGGGAAACCAGAGTGTTAAAATGAGCGTGGCAGTAAATGCTTGTGTTTGTGTAAGTGATGGTATGGCGCGCAGGAAGGTGAGGGCTATTTCTTTGCGAAAAAGCCCCATACACAGTGCGGGTACTATTTCTTGCGGCAATCCCCAAAGAGTGCGCGTCCACCCGAAAAGTGTTTGTGCAATAGAGGTTAATATGCCGGTGTGAGTCAATAGCAACACGATCCCTATGCCTATAATTGTTATAGGTATGGCATCGGATAAAAAATTCTTAACGCGATGGGCTAACTTGTGCAGCGATGGTCGCCAGCGAGGTAATCTGAGTGGGGGCATTTCCATGATGAGTTCTGGATAATTATTTCTTCGTTGAACGCCCAGAATAAGTCCAATTAAATGCCATAACACGATGAGTGAAATGATTAAGCAGGTTAGAAGTATAGGTCCCATTCTTCCGGCCATAGCAACAATAAAACCAGTTTGTGAGGCGCAGGGAACTGCGATAGCAATAAGGGTAGCGGCAATAATTCGCTGTTGCCGATTTTCTAAAATTCGAGTGCCAATAATTCCCGTAACATTGCAGCCGGCTCCCATGAGCATAGGAATGATGGCTGCCCCATGAAGTGCGTAACGGTGCATAAGTGTGTCAGCAACGTATGCAATGCGTGGTAAATAGCCGCTATCTTCCAAGAGGCCCATGGTGGCATAAAAAGCAATGACCGGAGGGGCAACTTGGCCAAGTGGGATATAGAGACCGGTAGTAAGAATACCCATCGCATTTTCAAAATCGATTGGTGATTGGCTTATGTCACCGATCAAAAATGTTTGTAAGAATGCATACTTTTCGCAGAGTGTATGCAGTAATCGCAGCGGCTGCTCTAGTACAAAATTAAAGAGTGATAGGACGGTGGACTCAAGTGAGGAACTCAGTGCAAAAAGGGCTGCTAATGTGCTGCCAAAAACAATAAGCGCGAGTACCGCTCCCCATACAGGGTGAACGCTGAGGGTAGTAAGGTGTTCCAGAAAGGTTTTTTTTCGCTGAGTGCATCTTTGAACTGCGGTAACATGCTCGGTAATTTCTTGCCAATTTGGTCGGTCAGAAGACTGAGCAGTCGAGTTGGTCGTACTAGGGAGGCTTGAAATTGCTTTTACAAGAGCTGGAATACCATTCCCAGAAATGCTTACGGTAGGGATGACCGGGCAGCTGAGGCGAGTGCTTAAAAGGTCTGTGTTAATGTGAATGCCGTGATAACCAGCTTCATCATAGAGATTAAGCCCAATAATCATTGGTTTACCGAGCTTTTTTAGTTGTAGATGAAGATACAAATTTCGCTTGAGTTGGGTGCTGTCGATAACATTTAGAATGATGTCAGCTTGGGACAAAACAAACAGAGCGCCTTTGGTTATCGTACCGGTATGCTCGGTTAATGAATACATGCCAGGTAAATCAATAATTTCATAAGAATACTCGGCATTTTTCTGGTGTGTGCTGAGGGTGCCGCGGGTAACAGACAGAGTGGTTCCAGGGAAATTCCCCGTGACCACATGGGTTCCGGTAAGGCGGTAAAACAAGGAGCTTTTGCCGACGTTTGGGTTGCCGACGAGGACGACGGTCTTTAATTTTTTTGTGTTCATAGAACAGCATTTTAGCTTGATTAATGCGATTGTGTAAGCAGAAAAGCTGTACGATTGCAATTTGGCATGCCCTCAGGCTACCCTAAAAACCATTAGAGTGACTCTTTTCGATAAATTATCTTAAGAAGGATAGTCCATGATTCTTTTGTTTCTTGTGGTTGTTGCGCTGTGTGTCCCTTCCGGGGAGCTTCATGCTCGCCGTGCCCCGCGACGAACGGCAGTAAAGGCGGCTTCTGTTCCTGAAAAAGCTACTACAGTGGCACAACCTGCCATCAACATTGATCAATTATCTAATCAGTATCGCGATATCTATTTGCTTGCTGAGGAAGGAAAACGCAAAGCAGAAGAGGCCCGGCGAGTTGCTGAGCGCGAGAAAGAAGCTTTAGATAAAAAGGTTAAACGTCATCAGACCCGTCTAGAGCGGCGCCGTGAGGAATTGCTTCGTAAAGACGCAGAGCAACAAGCACGGCTTGAGGAAAAAGCTCGCAAAGAAAAAGAAGAAGTTGACCGGAAGCGAGTAGAGCAGGAGCAAGCAGTACTAAAAGAATCAGAGAAGAAGATTGTCCAACTTAAGGCTATCCTTGAGCAAGAAGTGCAAGATGATAAAGTCGCTGGCCGCACCCCTATCACCAAAGAGTGGCGTCGTGAGATGTTACGGGACTACAGCAAAGATGCAGAGTTCTTGCAACAGGTAGTGCTAGAGGGTGAAATTGTTCGCGTAGAGCGAGATAATTTTAGAGTATTGTTTAAGGAGCAGGAGGAATGGTTCAGTCAAAAAGTTGCTGCAGCAGAATTCTTCTTTGATGAAAATTATAACAAAGTCGTTGAAAAGCGTAATGCTATTGCAGCGGTCGTTGATGCGCAGCGGCAAGCTGATGATCTTATTTTGGACTTGGTGCAAGAGTATTATTTTCCGGCTCAGGTTCAGTCAAGATTACGGCTCATGGCATTGGAGGCTATTAACAGGCATATTACGAATTCTTCTGATCCCTCGGTGTTTTTGCCAGCAGATGTAATTGAGAATTTGGTCCAAAAAATTAGTATTGATGTTGCGCCAGGGCAGCGTGAGGTCAAGATTGTGAGTCAAAAAGAAAAAGTGCAAAACTTAACGGCTCGCATAGCAGAGCTTGAGAATAAGCTGATGCAGGAGAATGAGGTACACAAAGCTGCTCTAGAAAACTCTGAAAAAATGGCGATGGCGCATGATCAACTTGCGTTACTCAAGCAAGAACGAGAAAGTCTTTTAAGTAAGATACATGAGCAAGAAGAAGCCCATGTAAAGGAAAGAGGATCTTTGGTTGAAGTACTAGAAAACAAAGCTAAGGAAAAAGCTGAGCTTGAGGTGCAACTTGCACAAGTGGCCGAACATATGAAAGTGCTGACCTCTCGCTCTCAGTCTTGTTTGCAAAGCTTGGCGAGCAAGCTTTCTGATAAGGCAGTAACTGAAAAAGAGTTGCGAGAAGCAGTTGAAGTGAAAGCACGCAAGCAAGCCGAGCTTGAGGTTTCCTTGGCGCGGGTTAACCAGCAAATATCACAGCTTCGCCGTACGAGCACAGAGGTCGTCACTGTGTTGGCCGATCAGGTAAATACCCTCCAAGATCGCTGCAAAGTTCTAGGAGAGTTGTTTGAAGATAAGCAAAGAGAGAGTGTAGAGCTTGAGCTACAAGTGCGAAGCGCAAGTGAAGTGCATAACAAGGTACTCGAGCAAGCATCTGTTGTTGTAGATACTTTAGCACAAGTGAAGCAGGAGCGTGATGAGTATCGGGAACAGCTGAGCGGGCTTAAAGAAAAGCAAGTTGAATATCAAGAGCAAATAGCCGCCCTCCACGAATCAGTTGTTGAGTTGGGTGATAAAAACAAGGCAATAGCACTTTCCGCGGAGACGTTCCAGCAGAAGGCGATTGACCTGGCTGAAAAATCTCAAAAAGAGAGTGGGATTTTGCTGGAACTGCTGCAGTTGCAGCAAAAAGAATTAAATGAACGACAGGCGGCGTATGCAGAAATGACGCGGTTGCAAGAAACACTCGAAAAAATCCGCAGAGAGCGGGCTGAAGATAGTCGTCGTTCTGCTGCGCACGCTCATCTTTTGACACAAATGGCAGCATTTGGGGATAAATTGCTGAGTGATTACAATAGACTGCATGGTGCAGCGCATAATGTTCGCCACGTTCATCAGCAGCTTGCTGACCTGTTAAGTACGCTTCGCGATTGTCAGCAAGAGCCAGACCACGTCGAAGTGGTACGTTCACTTGAAATGGCGCTTGATCTTTTAAAGGAGACCTCAGCCGACATTACGATCTCGCAGAGAAGATCAATCGAATTTGAGCAGGCGCCAATTCCAACAGCGCAAGAGGTTGCTCAAACTGTTGATGAATTGCGAGAAGCAACAGCAACGATCGAGCCTCCGATAGTTTCTCCTGAGCCTCATATGATTTCTATAGAAGTGGTAACACAGCAAAATGGTTCCCCTTTTGGTGCTGATTTGTTTGAGATTCATCAATCAAATGGTGTTTTACTGCCAGTCGTCACTCAAGAGCAAGCTGCGTAATTTAAGGTCTGACAGAGATAGCTTTCTTATATCTATAATAGGGCCTAATTATGCATCAAATGAGCCGCTCTGGTGGCTTTGGTGCCTTGCAATGACAGCTTGCAAGGGCTGTGGGCATAAAAAGCCGGTATTGCAGAACTATTGCAACAACTTTTTTGCTGTTGCTAGCATGACCCCGTTTAGAAGATCGGTTCGATCGCATTAACACGGGAATTGCTTATGAAACACCTACGTCTGCCTTTGTACGTTGCCCTTTTTTTTGTTGCCTCATCGGCATTGCCCACTACTGAGCCGGTTGCTCAGTTACTAGAAGCATTTCTTAATTCCGGTGGAAAGTCTTCCCCTCTAAAAGTGGGGAGCGGTCTTCTTGATAGTTTAAAAGAGCTTGATTTTTATTCGACTGGACGCATCGCATTGCCGTTACCATTGTCAGTTAGCGTAGTTCTTGACCTCGGTGGTGCCGGTGCTGGATCGCCGTTCTTGCCCCTTCCTTCGCCGCAGCGTATCTATTTCGACTGGACGGATACTGGCTCGCTTTCACCCGCTGCCGCACAAGCAAAAACCATGTTTTTAAAAATGATTCAAGACAGGTTTGCTGAGCTTTTTAGTAGTGATGACTTTGACGTAGAGGACGGCGAAAAATCAATTGATTTTTTTAATGAATCGCCAAGTGCTGACCGCAAAAAACATCTTTTGGAGCGCTTGTTTAGTTTTAGAATGACACCAGGTCTTGTGTATGCATTAAAGTTATTTTTGCTTCTTAAGCATGCGGGTGAGCATTATCGTAAAAGCTGGCGCGATGGCAAAAACAGCAGTAATCGCTTTATACAAGGGTTTTCTTATGTTGCTGACGTTGGTATTTTAACGCTGCGTTTATTTGCAGCTTGGCGCCGGGATAGTCGAGCTATTGGTGGTATATCAGCGGCTATCGAAGAAAATATGCCATCTTTGGGGGAACTGCTTCGTAACGTTTCTCGTAAATGCATTCCTCAAAGCATGAATCCATCACGTGACGAATTATATCTCCATCGTAAGCTCGATAGTATGTGGAAGCTAATCGTGCAAGGAGATGGGATTGTTTTTGGCCCAGACGGCAGTGTGCAGCGGGGTCTTGGTTGTTCAGTGACTGGCTTGGAATGTCGTTCTGCGGAAGAAGCTGCTCTTTTAGGCGAATTCTTGAGCCAAAAGCAAATCAATTGGGATAAGCTTGAGACGCAAGACATGCCAAACAAGCCATTTATTGTACGGGCAGCAATGCTTGCGCAGATGTATGCCATGCAGCTTGGGCGGTTACCAGAGAAAGCACGCGATGAACGTCTTGCTAAGTTTGAGCCAGTACGTGATGCCATCGAAGACATTGTGATGCGTCAGGGGCTCCATGATTTTGGTCGTTTTGATTTTGAAGCGCAGGATGCGGTTGGTATACATGCGCAATTGAAGACAAAAGAATTTAGAGAATTAATCGGCCCCGATCGCCCGCTTGGTGAATATAATGCATTACCAAAGGTCGTGTATGCTGGTAATTATGTGTACTACTGCACGAATGAAACTGGGGCAACGGATGCTGCAAAAATTGTGGCGGTAATCTTCTTCCAAGCGCTGTGGCGCTACATCGAAGTTGTCCGTGGCAATAATGAAATGAATGCGGAGCTTACCGCAAAAATTATGGAAAAAGAGCGCCGGCAAAAATTTGCGCAGGCCTATCTGGATAGTCCAGAGGCAAGTTTCTTGAAATTACCACTCGGTTTATTGATGGAACGTCCAACAACTGATTTCTACGCTATTGCCGGCCAATACTTTAAAGATAGTGCCGAGTGTTCAAAAGTTATTAAATCGTTGATTAGCGATACCGTAACTATTCATGTCAAAGCGGCTCAACGAGTAGGGAATTTATATCGAGAGGCACTGTTAAACTTAGCAAATAAGCCTAAATTTGCATCACACAAAGAAAAAATAGGTGCCGATTGTCCTCTGTTAGGTGTAGTGCCACCGGTAAAAGCAAAATAAGGAAGTGTACCCATGAAAATAAAAGTAGTAGCCCTGTGTGTAGGGTCTTGTTTGATGAATAGCTTCGCGGTGGGAAGTACTTCTGTTGCTGCGGCAGGTTCTTTGAAGTTGCCCGCAAAGCCGGTAGCTTTTGGTGTTGAGATTGCTCCTTCAGTCGTGCCAGAAGTGGCAGTGAAGACTGCGGGAGAGGCGTTGGTGACCGCAGGTAAAGAAGTAGGCGCTCTCGATTTAAAAGCAGAGTTGCCAAAGGGTGAAGCTGAGCCAACTGACATCCAAGATGTTGAGCAGTTGGCCAGGGTAATGCAGGCTTTTAAGGCAAAAAAAGTAGAAGAGTACAGCAAGAACATCCTTGCTTTGCAGGCCCGTCTTGATATCGCTGAAGATGATCTTGGGAAGTTAAAAAAGAATGACAGCGATGCGCTGAAGAAATTGGCATATTGGGCCAAAGTGAAAGCAGCAATTGATGGCGAGAAGCAGCTTTTAATTGCCGTTCGTGGTATGCCAGAGCGTATGCGGTACCCGATAGAAGAGCTAAAATATGGGTATGAAGAAGCGACGAAAACGATCAAAATTTTGAATGATATGGCTGCTGGCGATAAAGGCAGGGATACCATGCGTAGTTCGCTTGATGCTTTTGTTGCGCAACGTAATGGCGCTACGCCGGAAAAATTGGAAGCTCTTTTGACCGATGCGCGCACCAAAATTTTGGCGTACTACGATGTTATGATCGATTTGCATAAAGATTTTGAGCGAATGTTGGATGGCTTGTGGGTTATGTCAGCCAAAAGCTTTGTGAACCAAAAAGAAGAAGAAATGTTTGTCCTTCAAGGCTATGTGCATGCGTCGCAAGAGGCCGCCGAAAAGGCGGGCCCAGTTGTTGATTTAGCTGTTTCTGGAGGAGCTAATGACAGCCTCAGTGACAGAAAAGATTTTGAAGACCGTTGTAAGGCAATTCAAGAAAAAGAACAAGACGCTGCCGCAAAGTCTTTGGTTGCTATCGATAAGTATCAACGGCAGATTGAGAAATGTCGTCGTCAGATGAAAATCGTCTGGAAAGAAGATGGCAAAGAGGTTGATAAGACCGAACTTATTGCGCAACGTAAAATTGACTATGAAGAGGCATTGGCAGATGAAGAACAATCACGGAAGGTAAAAGGAAAGACTGACGAATTGATCCAGGCTTTTGTAAAGGTTTCCAATCAACGGCATGAGTCATACCGCAAAGATCAGGGACGTTTGGATTTAGAATTTTCTTTGCATGAGGCGCGCGCTGCGCTTGAAGAAGCTGTTTCTCGTATAAATTCCATTGATCCAAAGAAACCGACAGAAACTGAGTCATCACGAATTGGTATTACTGCCTTACTTCGTGAATCGACATTGCTTCGTACGCAAGAGTATGTCAAAACGAGTTCTCTCTTCGGTTCTATGGCTGTGGGCATTAGTAAGCATCTCTCTCGCTTCAAAGAAATGGTGCCAGTGCGTGCTGAATTTGAAATGCGTATGCGTGCCGTTAGTCGTATTTATCCAGGTGTTGGTACGATTTTGCCGGTGATACGTACGCTTGTGAATAAATTTGCCCCAGGTATGATTGAATCGTGGGCATGATGCAAAGGAGTACCGCCTTGAGATATACACCTGTTTTTATGTTGCTCTTTGTTTTTGTAGGTGGACAACCATTTCTTATGGCTGATTCGCTCAGAGAGTCAGACGTTCTCGCTCAGTATGATCTTGATGATCTTGGTGGCTCGGCGATAGGAAATGCATTACTCACAGCGCCGGACCCAAAAGCGGCTGCGGAGCAATTAACAACTACTCAACCTGCATCGAGTGAGGCGATAATAGCAAAACCGGCGGTGCCAGAATTGCTCAGTGACAAAGTGGCTGAGCCTGTTGCATCTGAATCGCTGGCAGTTAGTTCGGCCGAAGAGACATCAACTGAGCCTTCTCATGTATCAATTGCGGTGGACACTGAATGGAAAAATCCACTTGAAGTGTTGGCGGCGTTGCCGGTCGATAAATGGGATCTTAAGGACTCATTGCTTGCCCTTGAGACTTCTTTTGCTCTTATGACTGAATCAGTGGTAAAAAAAATACAACAACTCCGAAAGGAAACGCGCACACTGTGGTTGGAATGGAAAAAGGCAGATGCGAAGAGTGCTCCGTTTACTAATCTTACTAAGCAAATACAAAAGCTTGCCGACAAACCCGATATGTTCCCTGGAGCAAACGAGGAGCTTGCGGAATGGATAGTTCGTGCAGATATTGGAGCTGATGGCGCTGAATATTTGCAGGCGCTGTTGAAGCTGACTAAGCACGTTTCGTATAACTATTTACTGATGAGTGTTTTAGGAGCTCCTTCTTTTGATACAAAAGAGGCCCGTGTTATTAACGGTGCTTCCTTGTCAGACTTGCAGTGCCGGAATCGATTTTTTGCTCTTCTAGCTGCTTTTTATCGGCAAGAGTATGATGAGCGCTTTCAAGCAGCGCGCGATTATCAAGCACTGGTTTATGGAAAGCGTTTTACGATTGGTCACACAGATCTTATGTTACTCGAAGAAGCTGAGTATCTTGGTGCTGAGGTGCCGGAGGTTGTTAAACTGAATGCTGGGTTTAATCCCGCTGAGTGGCGAGAAGTTGCAAAGGCATCTCGTGTTCGTGCACATGAAGAAACGTATAGTGTGGTGCAAAAAAAGTTGGACAATATAGGCAACGCACTCTTTTTATTCCAAGCCCGTTTAGAAGCAGTGCGCGTTCCAGATAATTTTTTCCAATATCCAGATGCAATGCAAGCCTCTTCAGCGGCGTTGTATGACACGCATATTCTCAGTATTTTAGTTGGTGTTCTCTACCGCCTTGGTGAGCGCATGTGTCGAGGCAAGAAGTCCTTATTCATGAACTATGCTGACATGCAAACAGTTATCGCACAGGAGTATAAAGGGCAGCGACTCTTGCGTCATATTATGCTTGATGTCCCTGTTGGAGAAAAAGATAGTCGGGGCTCTATGCCGGGGCCATCTTCAAAGCCGTTTGAAGTCGATCAGCGGCGTTCTTTTGAAGCTCGGCTTGCGCTTTTGCTTGGTGATATAGATTTTTTTGAGTCTAAGTCTTTGGCTCTCGAGGTGAAAGGGGCTCTTAGTAAGCTCAGCGGTGTTATGGCTGCATCAAAACTGTATAAGACGATAATGTTTCAGAATTGTTATATCAATGGTCTTGCATGGGGCATTATCCCTCCACGAAATAAAGAAAAAGTCCTTGGAAAGTTGCAAGAAGGGGTTGCGGTCGTACGTGGAAATCTCGAGAAGTTTGGCTTGTCCGTTGAAAATCAGGAAGCCGTTGCAAAAAGTTATCGGCAGCTTCTTAATGTGATTAATACCTGGTCTCCGCATACAGCTTTTACGTATAAATCTGTTTTCGGCCTGACAAATACAGGAGGGCCTAAGATTACACAGGTGAAGTGTAGTCCTCAGATTTATCAGGCGCTTTATATGTTATTGTGGCTGTATATATGGTCTCGATTGCAGGTAGTAGTATCTCTGCAGAATCAAGAGCGACTGGTTAAAAAAACAGTAGGTGAAGTTTCATTGAGAGAGTCAGATATTGTTTTTGATGAAAAAGGCATGCTTCGTACTGACATTGGTCCTGCGCAAGAGAAGCAGACGCGCGAGCCAGGTGCATTACAAAAGATTCGTGATAGCGTTGCAACCTTGTCTTATCGTGCGCAGCAAGGGGCAAACAAGCTTAAAACAAAAGGAGATATTGACGGAGGATTCGATGAGGCTCTTAATGGGCTGAGCGATATGGCAAACCTTATTGAGGATCTCAAGCCAGCTTCTGTTGACTTGTTTAAGCAGAGTGATAAGGTCGCTAACCGATTTTCAGCAACTACAAAAGCACTGGTGGTATATGCACATCGTTTGAGCGACTTCGCAATAAAAAAAATTGGTAAAATTCAAAAAGGGATACGAGATTTTGCTGGCTCTGCAAAAGTAAAGCTTGCAGTTTTTCTTACGAAAATTCCTGGGCTTAAAACTGCCTTTCGTAAGCTGATGAATGACTTTCTTTCTACGGTCAAAGAGGGAGATGATGCTCAGGAAGAGCGTTATATGAAAGAGTCTCTCATCGACGTACAACGCGCTATGAGTGGTGAGCTGGACGCAAGCAAAATTGTGCTTCCAATGCAATCGAGTAAGACGCTGCAAGATATCAATGAGCGTGCTTCGATGACTCTTGAGGGACGCGACAAGGCAGTGGGACAATGGTATGGTATTGGCGAAAAAGCGCCTGCATCAGCAAGAGTGGCTGGATGAAGCACGTTGTTTTTTGGGTTGTCACAGCAGTAGGCTTAATCAATACCTGTATCGCGCGTGTTGAACCGCCGCGCACGGTATTTATTCCTCGTTCGATTAGCTCTTCTGTTTTGTATACCGATGGTTTTTCTTTGCTGGCTACGCACGATAAACAGCACAAGCGGGTAGTGCTTTTGGGGCACAGTCTTATTTTTCAAGAATCATTGAATGGTACCAAGAGTGCTCCTTTTTTCCTGGGAGATGACAAGCGTAGCGTAATGATTGACCAGGCAGAAGATGGTGATATTAATTCTGACTGGTTTCACATTCAGACGGTTACTGACACGAATTACCAGTCAGCGCTAGCAGTGGATCCGCATCGTTCAGCAATTGGTTTGTGTCTCCGAGCGCAGTATTTGCTTGATGAATTATTGCAAGGATTGTGGGCTGCGGTTGCATTGCCGCTGATGCAAGTGACGCATAACTTGCGTGTTTCTGAGCGGCAAACCTCTGTAAACCAAGTCGATCCTCTTTCGCCGTTTGGCTCCGTGTTGTCGGTGCTTAATTGGGATAACTGGCGTTCTGGTAAATGGTCAAACGCTGCGCAGACGTTAACTGGATTTGACGATATGGTGTGTCAGTTGGGACTTGATATTGATGGGCCCATGGAAAGCTTACAGCAAATTGCTTTGGAGGCAGTGGTGCCGATTGGTGGACGGCCAACGGGACAATATCTTTTTGAACCACTTATTGGTTCACAGGGATCGTTCGGTCTTGGTGCGAGTATTAAAACGGTAGTGCCGCTGTTTAATCTTAGTAAAAATTGCTTACTTTCATACGTGGGTTACTTAGGGTATCGTTACCATTTCCAGTCACATCAGCTGCGGTTGTTTGACTTGAAAGGCCAGCCATTTTCGCGCTTCTTGGTCTATATGGATACGAGCCTGATTCCTGATATTGCAAACGTAACGCTTAAAGCATCAAATGGTGGGAATTTCTTTATACGAGATACACTCGTAACGCCTGGGCCAACTGGCCAGAGCATTAGCGGTCTCGAGTTAATTTTTGGACAGCACCGTGTTAACGTTGGGTATTTATACTGGTGGCGAGTTGCTGAGCAAGTGACGTTTTCTTCTCCAATTTCGCGGACATTTGCTGTGCCATCGCCACAAGGGCTTTCTCATACCTCAGATCCCTTGTGGCTTTCTGCAGCGCATATCAGCGACCGGTTTAGCATAGATGATCTGGCTGTGTCTACGAGCCCTGCAGTAGTCCAGGATATTGAGTTTAATATTGATAGTGGTGCGATGCCGCAAGTGGCATCAAATACCTTGTTTGTTGATTATAACAGCACATTTATCCATGATGTTGCAACGATGACCATACGTTTGGGAGCTGCTTATGAGTTTGCGAGCAACCCGACAGTGCTTGATTCGCTGCATCTGTGGTGTGGTATAGGAATAACGTTGTAAGAGGTGATGTATGAAATGGCAAAAAATGAATTCTGTGGCACTGGTAGCCAGCTTATGCGCTATCTCCAGCGTGGTGTTTGCACGTGTCCCAATGCAGCAAAATACACGTCTTTACAATCAAGGGCGGCTTGCAGGTCGTGCTGATGGCATCATACGTGATGTTCGGTTATCAGCGCAGCAAAAAGAAAAATTATTGAGCAGTGTCTTTGCTGATTATGAAAAGTTGAGTATGACAAACTCCACTGAAGCGCGACAAATTAAGGCTCATTTGGGGCTTGCACAAGAGCAGGTAAAGACGGTTGAAAATTATGTGACTCAAGCAGATCGCCCAGTAGATGCTCTTCCGTTGGAAACGCTTAGCTTGGAAGGTGAAATGAAAGCGCCAGTGGAAGCAGAAGAGCTAACTAGAAAAGAAGTGGCTGTAGTGGAAGAAACTATTCCGGGTGATATCTCGATTGAGGATATTCACTTATATGGGTCTACTGTTATAAAAAATGCTGCAAAATTTAGCGATCGTTTACAACATCCAGGTATGCCAACCGTATCTCATCATCGTGAATTAACATTTCGCTTATATCTTGAGGCTGCCGAGAGTGACCACGGGTTGCGAGCGCAGGCTCTTGTGGCAAAAGAAGTAATGAATGAGCTTGAAAAAGAACGAGCAGTCGCGACCTCTGGACTCGCCAAGTTTATTGCAACTTTTAAGAGCCATCTTGAGAAGAAATATGGAACGATAACTGACGGTGTCGAAGAAGAAATTTTCTTTAAAATATTTCAAAATTTGGCTTACAGTAGTGAAGGCGATCCAAGTGTTGCTACCGGGGTTGGTGTTTTTTTAAAAAAGTACAATGAGTATGTCCAGGAGAAATTCCGCTTTTCACCAGATGAATTAGTATTTTCTACCGGGGACTGGGGCCGTAAAATCCTTGATAAAGACAAAAATTTTGCTGGCAGGCTCAAGCTCTTGCTGGTGAGCTTTTCAATGGAAGAAATCCGGCAAGATTTGAAACGGGAACCTCTAATCAAGAAACTTAACGATGCTATTGCAGTCCAGGTTAAAAAGGGAGTGGATCTTCTTGCACAAGAAGGAGTTCCTCTTGAAGAAGCCCAAGCCGCACAGCCGACCGTTGTGGCAATGAAGTGTGCTGAAATAGTCAAGAAAAAAATCGATGATGCTGCCGGTCAAATAACTCCCGAAATACATAAGCAACTTCAAGAGTATTTCAGTGTTGCGGACCAAATCAGCTATCTTTCTAATGACTGCGACCTGGTAGCTCGTGAAATGGCTGATATTGAGTCGGTATCGCGTATTCGCAACGAGATAGCTGGTCTGCCTGTTGAGGATCAGCAGATGATTCAACAGTCGTCTGCAATTGATAAGGCGGCCCTTGCTCAAATTGTTCCTGGCATGGGTCAGCAACACCAGCCTGTAGTATCTCACTCTGCTCGCCAAATGATGAGAGATGAAGATGCTGAAGAGGCAGACCCTCTTTTGTCTCCTGCTCACCGACGAACTGGTCCGAATAAGAAGGTTATGATTCTCGTAGCGATTGGGGTATTGGTGGCAGGAGCTTTGTTACTTAATAAATTTAAGCCAGAAGCCTTTGCATGGTTTGGCGGTCGCAGTAGATCGGCACCGGCTCCGTCGTCAGCATCATGACGAACCGCCTTGGATACTACGGCGAGTCACGCCTCAGCCCCCGTTAGGGGCGTCGGCGGAGCAATCAAGCTATAAGTAATGTCTGGATAGCTGGACTTCGCTCGCAATGACGCGTAATTAACTGTCTATTTATGAATGAATTAGATGCATTTATCTTGTTAATAACTAACCGATGCGAGCAACTTTTGGGCTACCGTTACGCGTTTGCCATGCCCTCGAAGGGATATCCCATTGGGAGTTCCATATGTGAAAAAAAGGTGAGGCAGGATATCATAATGGATGACCGCTTTTGTATCTCGCGCATGTCCGATATAGCCATGATCGATTATATCTATTGAATTGTCCGGGTTGGGTACAAACAGTACCGTGTATTCTCCCTTTCGCAGAATGCTTACTGCAGGATTGTTGGAGGCTTTAATCTGCCAGAGTCCTGTGCTTGCATTAAGCACAAATAAAAGCATTCCCGCTTTTTTAGCATGGTGCCAACGAAATTCTTGGAATAGGTGAGCGATGATAATGGATGCTACGCTGGCTGCTGGGAGTAAATACCACCAGCGGAGTGCAATCCATCCGGCAGGAAGTGGGGTGTCGAGGAGGTGGTCCCAAACAGTGGTAACCGAAACTAAGAGGCTGCCAAGTGTCGCGTGTGGTAGACCAAAAAGTACGGCAAAAAATAAGATGCTTGCTAGAAAAAGAAATGCTGTCAAAAAGATAGGATGAACGAGATTGCCAACAATACTCAACAGAGGGTACGGCATATGCCACCAAAGGAGGAAAGGTAACGCTGCGATACTCAGTAGTATTTGGAGCATAAGCGCGTTTAAGAATACGGTGCGCAAATTCATCATAAAGGACTACTCTATAAACCGGGCGGCATGGAGCGCCATAAATAACCAGCGCAGGAAGTGCTGGGCGCCACCAGCCTGGGGAAAATTGCGCTGAGCAGTATCAAGTGTTTGGCGAGCCAGCGCTGGTTCGCGGTACTGAGTATAATCGATGACGGTGGCGAGTTGGTGTACTAAAAGACGTGTTTCGGCAACACTAATTGTTTCATTTCGTAAGAAAGTGTCAAAGCCGACAGGATCTTGTTGTTTTTCTGGATCGGTGAAATAAGTAAGAAGGCCGCCAAGGGCTGGGGCTTGGTGTACAGATTGATATGTGACGGTGCCGCGGGACTGGATAGTCGGCAGGAGGGCGGCATAATCATTGGTCAAGAACATGAAGAAGTACCCTTGAGGTGGTTCTTCCACTACTTTAAGGAGTCGGTTGGCACAGGCAACAGATAATAAGTGAGCGTTTACCAATACAAATGCGTGCCGAGACCCTTCATCGAGTTGGTAGCGAATGACATTAAATATCGGTTCGATATCTTCCAAAAGGTAGTCATTGGTCGGTTCAATCCAGGTAACAGCGCTTGATTGATGGTGTGTAATCGCGTGACAAACTGCGCAGCGGCATGCAGAGCCCGGCTGTGCCTTTCGGTGTGGACACATGGTGTCTTGGAGGTGCCCGATTGCAAATTCGGTTACTTCATCGCGTGGTCCAATGCAAATTAAGGCGGTGGCCGCAGTATTAATCAAGTTGTTCATAGCCTTTTCGTTCGCAGAAATGTGGTGACAATGTTATACGCAGCGGCAAAGACGGCCTCTGGTGATGTAGTTGCATTGATAGCGTGGATGCGGTCAGAACCGCTTGAAAGCTGTTCATAACCATACACCACTCGCTCCCAGAACTCTTCTCCCTTGCGTTCCATGGTGCTGTGAGCATGAGCCTCTTGCCGTTGCGTAAAGCGCTTGCGGGCCTCATGGGGAGAGATGCGTAGGTATAGGGTGATGTCTGGTTCAATGCCGTGCATAGCAAAGCGGTTGACGGTTTGAATAAGGTGTGGATCGATTCCTTGTCCATATCCTTGATAGGCGACTGCCGAATCTGCCATGCGGTCAGAAATGACGATGTCGCCTCGCATAAGGGCTGGGATGACTAGTTTTTGGAAATGTTCGGCTCGGTCAGCGGCAAACAGAAGGTACTCGACCCGCGGGTCACATGCTTTTTCCTCTTCCAGCAAAACTTTTTTGAGCATTTTGCCCAAATGAGTTCCCCCTGGCTCCTTGGTAACAAGAACGGGATGGTGTTCTTTGATGAGAGCTTTGGCCAGGGCGTTAAGGAGTACCGATTTGCCGGCGCCGTCGATGCCTTCAATAGTGATAAGAGTTCCTTTGAACATACGCCTTTCTTCCGCTGAAATACTGAGGAGTTTACTGCAATCGATTCTACTGGTTTTCAGTGGATCTGCCTAGTAAATTACCGGGGCAGGCTTGTGGTCGCATTGCAATCTGTATTGATTTTGGTGTAGTATGGATTGCTATAATGCCTTATTAAAGGGGAAAATCTATGCTTAAAATGCTAAAAAATTCATTTTTAGCCATCTCATTTGTCGGGTGCTTTTCGCCGGTACAGGCTGGATGGAAAGAGGCTTACGGCCCATCCCGAGAAAACTTTGTTCCATTTGCTGCATCAGCTCTTTCGGCTTCGGTGGGTGCTGTAGTCAGCGGCATATGTATTAAAAAAAATTTTGGGGGCCTTCGTCAGGAGGTAAAAGAGTTACGTAAAAGATTGGTTGAAGACAAAAATAATCTTGAACTTCAGGCTACCTATAACCGGGCAGTTCGCCGCCTCGTTATATGTGGTATAAAGTTGGCCGGAGCTCTTGGGCTTACCTACCTTGGCGTAAAGGGTCTTCGTATGAACATCCCGAAAAACGAACTTTTGCGTAATAAAGAGAGTATTTCTCGTGAGGCAGTTAATGGGGATGCCGCTTTGACGGCAGCATGGGCTACTGGTGCTGCGGGGAACGATGTGGTATTGCGTGATATTCTTGCTGAATACCGCCAAAAACTAGGTGAAAAAACCAATTCCGAAGCTGAAAAACGAGCAAAAGCAGCTGCGGCCGCCGATAAGCGTGCTAACCCTCGCGTTGGAGCAAAGGCGCCAGCAAAGCCTGCCGAGGCAGTGGCCACGGTGGCTCCTCATATCGAGCGGCAGTTGAAAGAGGAATACAACCAAAAGATTATTCAACATTTGATTGCTCAAGGTCATCCTCAAGTGAAAGGATCGCTTCAAGCACAAAGACTTGCGACAGTGGAGAGAGAACAAAAACTCTATGACCAGGTGTATAAAAAGCATTATTCATTTTGGGAATGGATGAAAAAGAGTTTGTGGAGCGGTGAACTTCCAGAAAAAGAAATTATTGTTGATGGCCAAGAATATACTTTGCCGCGTGACGCTGAGCAGTTATTGGCTGAGTAATACCGTAAAAAGGTACGAATGAAGGGTGTAGTGATGAAATCTCTTTATAAAATTTTACTTACGGCCTCTGTCTGCATACTTGGCAATATCTGTGTTATTGCTCGACCTAATAACATGAGCCCAGAAATTAACAATACAATGCCTACAATTGCTATTCTTAGCGGGCTTGCCGCTGCCGGCGTTTTTGGGTACAAAGCCTACCGACTGTCTCGCCGAGTTGTTAAGCTCCGCGAAAGAGCAGCGAAGCATCCAAAAAATGTTGAATTACAGGAAAAACTTGAACGTGTAAGCAAGTTATACAATAGCAGGTTGATCTTTGTTGGCGCATCGCTAGGTCTGGCTGCTTTTGGCGGTCTTTCATATAAACGTGCGCCAAAGCAGGCGACGCCAGATCAAAATACTGTAGTTTTGGTGCCAGATTTACAGTTGAATCTTGGCAGCGACGCCGAAACTCCGTCAGGTCAGCCTGAAGACGGTCAGGAGTTTCCAATTATTGATCAAGAACATGCGAACGAAGAGGCAGACGATGCGCTTGCCAGAGAGATGCGCCAACAGGAAGAAGAAATGCGTAGGGCGGAGGAGTTTTTAGAAAAAGTATAATGTGGAGCACGCTGGTGTCACATCGATGTGATCAATGTTGATAGCTTTTGAAAATAAAAATACGCAAGTGCCTCAAGATGCTTTTGCAAAAACTGAGTAACTACTAATCTAGTGTATACCCGGAGGCACCTTTTTCTCTAAAAGTGCTAGACTGTACCGTCTTTTTACCGGCTCTGTGCAGTGTTAATACGAAGGAACTATTATGAAATCTATTACTCCAAGGCTGTTATTGCTTTTACCCGCACTTATGCTGAGTGGTGCTCCTCTTGCGGCAGTATCGCCGGAGGAAGATCGCCGCGCCTGTAAGAGTGCTGCAGCATTTTTATCAAAAGTTGCGTGTGGAGTGAGTACTGTTGGTGCTGTTGGTTTTGGGTACGGCACTTATCGTTTTGCGAAAAAGTTTAAAAATGTATGCGTTCGCTTGAAGGCAGATCCAAACAATGTGGCTTTGCAACGTCAATATCGCATTGGATGCATAGTTCTTTCTCTCCTTTCGGCTGGATGTGCCGCCTCCATGATCAGTATGGGGTTAAGTTTATATCGATGGCAAAGTATTACGGCAAAAGATATTCCAGCGACACCAACCGATCCTCGAACGCTTATAGCGTGGGGTATTCCTGCGGGATTGGCGAGTGATCAGGCTCATGATCGGGCTGTCGCAGCAATAGACTATTCTGTTGCACAGATGACAGCGCAGAAGGCGTCGTTGGAAAAAGCTGGTGCAAGTGAGGCTAAACTTTTACTGCAGCAGCAGTATGTCGATCTTGAAAAGGAAACGCTGGCCAAAGAAAAAGAGTATCAGGCTGCCGACAAAGCATATTATGAGGAGCGAGCAAAGCTACAGGCTACTGATGAGGCACGAGCGCTGAAAGCTCTTGCAGAAGAGCGTTGTGCATTGAAGGAACTGGTGCGTGATATTCGAAAAGATGAAAAAGGAAAGCAAAATATCTCGCCTGAATTAGCGACACGCATTGCAAAAAAAGAGGAAGAAATTACCGTTGCAGAAACAAAACTTCTTGCGACGCCGAATGGTCAAAAGCTGAATAATCTTGAGATGGCGCGTAACGAGGCGCAAGAAGCACGAAATGCATTTCATACGCAATGTACAGAGAAGCGCATTTCTTTAGACGCGGTCTGGTATGGCGGAGCAACTACTTCTTCCGGGATACAGGGCACGCAAGACGGGTCGTCGCCATCGGTATAATAGAATAGGTTTTATAGGGTGTTTTTAAACAAAACGCCCTATAACTTTGAGCGAGAGTGTGAAATTTTATAGAGTGGCAAGAAAGTACCTTATTAGTGTGAAGGATTTATAATGAAAAGAAGCATGATATTTTTGATAATAGCTCTTTCTTTTGGTCTCAATACGACGCGGTCTATGGCGACTCCGGTGGAAAAGCCATTTTGGGAAAGAAAGAAAACTTACTATGGGGGCGCTGGCCTCTTTGGGGTGGGGGCTGCCTATGGGGCCTATAAACTTTTATTTAATAAAAAAAGATCTGCTGCGCTTGGAAAGCTTTTCTCAAGGGAAGGAGGGGGGGCCTTTCGAGGCTTAATGACTCGCATGCAAGATCCAATGGTCAAGGCGTCAACTCGGTGGCTTATCGGCACGCTACTTATGGCATATGTTTCTGCAAGATTAGCAATAAAGGGTTCTTCCCTAAAAGCTTCTTCCCTGCCCGATGCAGCATCGCATGTTGCTGTAGCGGCTCAACAGGATAAAATCGTTCAGGAGATTGCTGCCTTAAATGACAAAATGAGGCTGGCTATCGTCGAAAGAGAACAAATGCAGGAAAATCTGCGGAAAGCGCTTGATGCGCGTGCTGATATTCTTAAGGCGGAAGAGGCTGTTTATGAGCGGCTTGAGCAAGAGGCGCAAATTCTTCAAGCGCAAGAACGCAAAATGCAAGAACGCAAAATGCAAGAAGCACATGTCGCCGAGCTCGATAAAAAGAAGAAGATGTGTGATGCGCTTCAACGCCAAGTGCAGTCTCATCAAGCGTTGTTGTCTGCGCAAGTTGAAGCGGTTTCGAGTGACAGTGATGTAACACCGACTGAAAAAACGACGCATACTCAATGGACTTTCGAAGATTTTCAAGAAAAATTGAAAGCGTTTGAAGCGTCGTATAAGCCTACAACTCAAAACCCGCTTGATGACGCGGAGTATGTGAGTAGGATTTTGGATCACATGAGCATTCATGATTTGGCTTTTGACCCGAATTTTTCTGTCACAGATCATAATAATGCGTCTGCGTTTGCGGTTGTAGCTGGATCTAGTCGGTATGGGAATGTAGTCAGTATTAAGAAAGCAATGGCCGAGTCACTCCTTAGTCTTGAGCATTCTAGGCTTCAAACTCTCCGCCAATTGAAAGGTTCTGGTAAAGCTAAGATGAACACGAAGAGAGGCTTACTTCTTCTAGATGATCTACAAATTGATAAATGCATCTCTAACGTCGAGATCGTAATAAGAGAATTGTGTCATAGACTAAAGAAAGATCTTCCGAGCGATGTGTTGCCTGATCAAGAAGAACCCAAACCCGTTGCTCCTAACGTGCTTTCCGATGCGACACCAGCTCCAGTTCGTGTTAGTAAATCTGTGGCTAAACGCCCATGGGGCCAGGGTGCAAGCTTGGAAGAGTTGACGGAAGCTTTAGAGAATGTAAAAAAAGATTTTTTTGCAACGCGACCGGCGGATGGTACATTGACTAAGGAATATATTCAGTATCTTATTCGTGAAAATCAAGAAGCCGTGAATTTGCGGTTTTCGAGGGACCTTTCGATGGGTGATGCTAAGCTCTTTGATGTAATTCGGGGTCATCAGGGCTTTGCAGGGTTTGGGAATAAACAGGCGCAAGATGCAGCTATGCTGACGGCATACTTTATCGAGGCACGCAGACGCCGCGATTTAGAGAGGGCGCGCGATGTTGTCGATTTTTTTGAGCATTTGAAGGAAATAGATGAGCAACTGCAGAACTGTGATCAGTTTAATCAATTGAAGAGCAGCTGTGAAGCGAAAGCACTCTTTCTATCTATTGATTAATTATGCATCGTTCCGGCGGAGTGTTGCTTTCGCCTTAACTATTGCTTCTTTTGCCTGATCTGGTACACACTCCGGCGTAAAAATTTTACGCCGGAGTGCTCTAATGCGCAAACATTCTATTTATATACTATCTCTTTTTATTTGTAGCAGCGTCATTGTGCACGCAACGAATTATCAATGGGGAAGCATTGATGGTAGTGGTGCGTGGACTGGCGGCGTTGGCGGCGGCTTTATCTCAGACCTTAATACTGAGTTCGTAGAAGAGAGCATTGCTATGCCGAATCTGCCTGATGGCACGCCAGTTTCGCCAATTACGCAAGCGGGAATTTTTGAAGTTACTGGCAGTGATGTATTAACGATTGTCGATAACGTTTCCATCCAAGGTGATGTAGAAATTCGCTTTATCGGCTCTGATCCGACGTTAGATTCAAACGGTAATCCGCAAATTGAACCGGAAGTTTTTACGATTAACATCGGCTCGCCTGCAACACCAGCCTCTAACTTGCCGGTTACTATTTCTGCATACACTGATTCTACAACAACTATGAGCAGCGGTGCATCCCAGTTAATTTTTAATCCTGCTGAAGGTAAAGTAATTGTCGTCAATTTGTACGCTGATCTTAATTTTGAAAGTGCTGATGCTCTTTCTTCGCATGATCCAACAAACTCTTCTTCGGGTGGTGCGTCAATACCGTTATATGTAACTTTTCGTGGTCGCGGGAGTACCGTATTTCGCTTGCCTTCAGGTCGCCGATTACGATTTGGGCCACCAAGCCCGGGGCATACTGCGTTTAGCACTACTGATGAGAATGGAAGCCCGATTGTTATTCCAGCTGATGCGCCGCTTAGTACGCAAGGTGTGCATGTGCAAGTCTATATGGAGCAGGGCTATATTGATGTGTACGGCAACTCTTCTGTGGCACCACAACAACAACTTTGCTTTGAGAAGTGGAGCTATGATGTTGATACTACTGTGACACCTGCTATGAATACAAACCTTTCTCTTGATACTTGGATTACGTGGGGGCAATTATCTTCATTTGCTTTTATTTCGGATAATTACGCCGGTGTTGGTGAAACATGGAATGATAACATTGTGGTTAATGGCAAGGAGGATGTCGCTGAACAGTTACTGCAGCCCGGGTACGGTTCAATTTCATTTGATCCATCTAATCGAGGAACTGGCCGCATGATTTTGCAGTTATGTGCTGGTCAGGATCCAAATGGTAATGACTTTACCGATGCTGGATTTAATATTTATGGAGCGTTGCTTGTTCCGACGGTTGCCAGTACGACGCGCGCACCAGCAATTGTATTGAATTCTAATTTTCGCACCGGCGTTTATTTTAACCAACGTGCTGGTGTTAAGGCGCTGATGCGCATTGTTGATAATGTTTCGTTTGCAGAGCGTGTTGAATTTTCAACTGGTGATTTGAGTTCTAATCCTGCAGGTTGGCTTACGCGACCAGTGAGCGATCGTCGTGGCCTTGTTATTATCAATCATAATAATAGCATTCCACATTTTACTAATAACTATGAAGGTGCGTTGCGTATAGATGATTCATTGTGGGCGCAGTGGAATGATTATGAGCCGGGATTTGTTCTTGGAGTAAATGGACAGATTGAGGTCTATTCGCACAATTTTATCGATTATATTGCGAACAATTTTAACCAATCTATTTCAACGGCGCATGCAAATCTTTCTGTATATACTTCTAATTTAGTAAAAAAGCATAATCCGGCTGCTTTTTATGCACAAGCTATACCAAGTTTTCCGCGCCGATCGACACGCCAGACCGATCAATGGGGGATTCCGATTAGTGACTTGCAATATATAGCCAATTCACATCCAACGGTGATTTTGCAAGGCGATGCTGGTTTTTTTGTGCGAGCGACTGCGGCAAATGATACTGATGCTTTTGTAAAGAAGCTCTTTTTACAACCGTTTACGAACGAATTGTACTATCTTGATCAAGCAGTGGTAAATGATACTGTGCAGGCGATTACGGTAGCCCTTGGCATTGGTAATTATGATGGCACTTATATTCCAATTACTGACACGTATGGCGAAAATATTATGCAAACTGCCGAACTTGATGGCTCGCACGCTCTTGATGTTGAAGGCACTCTTTCGATAGTTTCACACGTTGGCCAGCGAGGGGAGCCGGTTGCTGGATTCTTCACGGTACCACCTGTTGAAATTGATTATGCTGGTCGTGAGCTTGGGTATACCAATTTTGAAGAGTGGGCGGCCTGGGCTTCTTGGCTTGCAAATGCTGGTGGTCAGACGCAAACAGTATTCTTGCCAATTAGTGGCCGCGCAGTGACCTTTGACTCAACAACAAATATTACGTTAACGCAAGCGCCGGTTAATGCTGCCAGCGCCCTTACTCGTCCATTACCGGTACAGAGTGGTTCTTCTTCAACGGCAGCGTATTATGCTATCTACGATCGCTCAACTATTTTTTTGAACGCTAACTTGATATTTGATTCTATTAATTGGATTCACAGTGATGTAACACGAAAACTTGATACCCCGGCTGTGTTGCCGCAACCATTTATTAAAGCATTACCGCATGTCGTTGGCGGTGAACTTGCAAGCTTGCAAGATGCTCTTTATCCACCCCTGCTGAAATTATATAGTACGACGGTTAATTGTCATGAATCGTTGGTAGTGACTGGGGCCGCTATTACGGTCCAAGAATACGCACTAGGATCTTCAGTTACTGATCCTACTCTTGCTAATAATACCTCGCACATTGTGTGCTATGACCGCGGACGTGATTATGATAAAAATGGATACGGTCGTGTTATACAGCTTGGAAGCCAGGCAAACGTTGCTGCGGATGAGGTGACTACCAGCCTTATGTATACCTCTGGGTACCTTGATGTTTATCGCTCGGCGCCAACTGCAAGCTTGGTTGCAGGAAATATCCCGCCGGCCAGTCCGACAACGATTCGTCTTTCTATAGATTCGGCTTCTGACTTTGGTGTTGCAGATGATACAGAGCATGGCCTCCATCTCCTTTATTTGGCTAATGGTTCTCAAGTGCATTTAGGATGGCCAACGCTAGAAGGAGATAGTGGTTATCTCCCATCTGCTATGGATAATGTCGTTCTTTCACAATTGCAGGCGCTTGATCCTGCAAACAGTAAAGGGTTCCGCTTTAATCCATATGATACTGGTGTAGGGAATTTACAATTTAATGGCTCTTCATTCTGTATCGCTGCTGGTGATGATATTGACGCATTGCCGCCAGAGCGTCCAATCTCAGGAGCTGATGTTGATGGTGTGGTATACGCAGATTGTGGTGGTATGTTATCGCTGACACCAAAAACACGGCTGTTTATTGATACGGTTGTTGGTCGTCGTAAAGCACAGCTACCAGCAGCTACTGGCATGATTGTAGCGCCAAGTGATCAGCTTTACTTCTTACCAAATGGTACGGTGCAAGATTATGACGTTGACTTTACTTCTGATGAAGACCCAAGTACAGAGCCAAGTGGTTCTAAGCGGCCTCTGTATCCAAACTACATTGTCGTTGGTGAGGTTGATTCGTCACATGTATTTAATGTGCCAGAGTTGTATGAGACTACTGATATCGAGTCAGTAAAATGAGGTTCAACATGAAGATACGTTCTTTATTAATGATTTTTTTGTGTGTAACTTCGCTTGCATACAGCGTGGCCACTGGTCTGGTGGTAGAGCCAGGGGGTAATGTTATTTCTTGGTCTGATGCGACAAGCCATTGGGAGTATGCAGTACTTACTGGGGATTGGATTTGGACCGACATAGCCACATCAAACCAATGGACTTTTCAGGCTGCGAGCAGTGTTTTTCAGAATATGCAAACGGGAGAACAGTGGCGTTATGACAATAGTCATGGTGTCTGGGTTAATACTGCGGATGGAATCTATGATCTTACAACGTCAACTACGTATGCACATCAAGTATGGCATTACAATGCAACGACTAAAAAATGGTCTCCTGTAACGCGTACTTCTTTGAGTGGGTCCTTGTACAGCTTTTTAGCGGTGAGTTCAGTCTATTGGCAGTATGTCCCGGAGGATCGGGTTTGGAATTATGTGCGTACTGTTTCGGGCACGCCAACAGTTCCCGTAAGTGGTGAATGGGCCTTTGATTCAGCGGCGCAAACATGGTCTCAAATCAGCCCTGATTCTGGCTCTTCGTTGACGTACCGCTCTGATCTTACGCATGGGCAGTGGCTCTTGCAGGAGACGAGTAAGTGGTGGCGATTCAAAGCAATGACAAATACTGAGATCCAGTGGGATATTGTTGGAAGCACGCCTCCGGATGGATGGGATTATGTTGTGTGGAAGCTTGCATTGGCTACTGGTGGTCTGACATCGCAAGCAGTAAAAATTTCGCCACCGGGTACTGGTGCATTGCATACGTGGAGTTACCATACTAATGACTTTTTATGGCATGATACAACTGATGGTACGGTTTCTCCTGTGGAGGCAATGCCATTATTGCCGCCAACACCATTTGCTCATTATAAGGCAGTCATTGAAGATGCTTATGCAACATTACTTGCAAGTGGTGTTCAATTTGGTAGTAGCGATGGTTCCGACGTTGGCTTGATTGACCCAACAACGAGCAGTCTTTTCCGCGGTGGCACTTTTACGTTTGATTTAGTTACTACTATGACCTTTGTGGATACCGTAGCGCTGAGTGGTGATATTGAATTGTCAGTAACAAACGATGCGGTATTGACTCTTGGTACCGGTCTGCCCGATGCTGATGTTGTTATTCAGCCAGCCGATTCGGCAACATGTGCGCAGTTGATTTTTAATGTGGCGGAGGGGAATACGCTTGAGATAAGGGTTTTGAACAATGTTTACTTTCAAGCAAACGCGACGATACCGCTTGTCGTGACTTTCCGGGGGAAGGGTTCTACTGTTTTTCGGTTGCCGTCAGGAAAGACGCTTTCATTTGGGCCAGCTGCTCCAGATTCTGCATCTATTGGTGTTACAGTGCAAGTATTAATGGACTTAACCGCGGATGATATTGCTTCTGGAGTCCAGCAAGTAGTTTTTGAACCATGGAGTTACGCTCAAGAAGCTTCAGACGATTCCTCTTCGGTAAACACGGAGACGAACAAAACTACCTGGATACTCTTTGGCCCATCGTCATGTCTGCGTTTTGTTTCTTACAATGAAACGGGGACTGATGCTGATACGCCTGGGTATGGCTCTCTAGCATTCGATGTGTGCCATGAAGGAACCGGTCGAACTATTCTTGACCTTGCACCAGGGATTATTTCTGGCCTTGGCTCTGATGCAGGAATTAATATTTGGGGATCGTTGGTAGTTGGCACTGGCGAAAGTGGTGCAGTAATTGCAACTGACTTGCGTGAAAATGTCTTCCCTAATAAGCGAGCAGGTATGCTTGCACTAGTTAGTATCGTCGATGATCTTGCCTATAGCACTTTAGTTGAGGATGTAGAAGCAGATCTGCCCGCGTGGCTTGATCGTGATGCAAGTATGCGGCGTGGGCTTGTAGTTGTTAACAACAATACTACGTATCCATATTTAGCTTCAAATTTATCGCATGCACCTTCTCTTGAAACAAGCGATTGGGCGGCTTCACAAAAAATTAAAGGGTATCAACCAGGTTTTATTTTGGGTGATAATGGGCAGTTGCGTATACGGCATAATCTTTTTTTGGATTACGTTGCTGGTACAACCAATCAGGCGGTGGATCCTTTGCAGCTTGGTGGAAGCGCGGGGACTACTTCTACGGTAAAATTGCACAATCCTTCGGCGTTCATTATTGATGAACTGGGCACATATGGTGCTTCAGCTAACGTATCATATGACATGTCTTATGCCGGTACGAGTTTTGCCACAATAGTATTAGAAGGTACTGCAGGCTGTTTTTTCCGCTGTGGCGCTGCCTCTGATTCTGGAACTATAGTAAATGAAGTTGCTACCGATTCTGACACTGGTGCAGAAACGCTTGATGTTACGATTGGTGTTGGAGTATACGATGGTACTTTTTGTCCAGTGCTTGATAGCAATGGAGTGCTCTCAGCGACAGAATCAATTGTAATTGATCGGTATGGAAATCCGATTTTAAATGAAGGATCTGATGCACGCTGTTTAGATGGTGAGCATGCACTGGATATTGAAGGTGAGCTGAGTTTTGTTTCAGTGTTGAGTCAGTTTGGTTTTCCTCCGAATGGCTACGTAACCATTCCTTCTATTCAAATTGACCACACGGGACGTGAAATTGATGGAGTCCTCTCATGAATATACGGCAGTGCCTGGTAGGTTTAGTTCTCGTCTTTGTAAGTGTTGGGTGTAGTGCTGCCCCTTACACATTATCACGGACAGTCGCAAATGGTTCGCAAATAGTAGAGTGGGGCGCTATTGGTGGGCCGTATAATGATTCGGTTATTTTGAGCGCAACCAGTTCATCGGCTTCCTTGTCATGGCGAGACAATTCGACGGTGCCGCAAGCCAGCTCTATCTTTGTCGCGAACTGGAATCTTATAACGGGTGATATTGCATGGCGAAATACTACTACTGGTAGAACGTATTCGTTTACTGGCAGCACACAAACGTGGAATCAGACGAGTGGTCGTACGTGGGTATATACACCGAGCACCAAGACTTGGCAGGTGACTGTAGGAGCTCCAGAAAAATGGGTATATAACGGTAGCACTGGCTGCTGGGTATGTACGCTAGGAATTACTGGTAATCCTGCGTGGCAGTGGAATCCAGTTACTTTTCAATGGACGCACATCCCATCGTCGACGACTTGGTCATATGACTTTACGACTGAAACGTGGACGGCTATTTATAACCCAAGTTCTGTTACCATTGCAGTTAAACCAGCAGTGCCTATTCTGCAGCAAATGTATGCGCAGTCAACGTTAAATGCTGTGCTGGGGCTTGGTGCTCTGGTTGAAAGTGGCAAAACTGATTGGATAATTCAGTCTCAGACTGCAGGTCTGTATAGCCTACTTAATAGTACTAATGATTTTGCGGTAACGTACAGCACGGTATCTGGTGTGGTCCAGGGGACTATTAACAGTTACTATTCGGTGGCAAACAGTGCTGCAGATCTTGCCTCATATAACATCCAATCCGGTGATTTTAGTTGGACACGTTCGATTAATCCACAGTGGTCAGAGAGCTGGGCATATGACAGTACTACTGGCTTTTGGATTGATGCGCAAACTGGTGAGCAGTGGTCGTACGATCTTCATGCAAACACCTGGACGAGTAGCGATACGCTTACGACATGGCAGTCGAATGTAACTGCGCTTACGTGGTCTCAAAATTCTGGTGCTGCAGTTTGGACTTATACACCGTCTACTGGGTACTGGTCTTGTAATGACGGGCATCGTGCCTGGGTGTGGCGCTATCTTATGTTTGCGGGATCCTGGCAGCAAATATCCAACTATAGTGGGCAGCCATCTGCTGGCTTGCCGCCTCTGTTTGTAGTTCAGAAAGCGATACTTGATTCTTTGTGGAATAAGCTTTCTTCAGTAAGTGTGGTAGAAAAAACTGGTGCTGCTCAGTGGACGTTGTCTGGTGGGCTTTTTAACGATAGCGCAACGCTTACTATTCCAACGGATACGACGACAACTGTTATTGCATGGCGCAGTGATGGTAGCAGTGCTCCTGCGGCACCGGCAGTACATTTTTCTTATCTTCTCAATAGCGGTAACAACTCTTGGTATGCATCTGGTAGTGGATCACCGGCGTATACTTTTACTTCCGGTACATGGACTAACGTTGGTGGAACAAATACGTGGACGTACAATGCGTCAACGCAAGTGTGGACACAAACGGCAGGGGGGAGTCAGGTCTGGACATTTGATCCGGCGACCGGGTACTGGGTTTTTCATATTGGTGCAAGTGACCAAGTAAAATGGTTATGGCAAGCAGAGACTGGTTTATGGAAACATGTGGCAAGTGGGACACAATGGTTGTACGACCTACCGTTAACAAGTAGCCCGTGGATTCCGTTTTCAGCAGGAGCGTCGCTTCCTGCTACTACGCCGCCGCTCCCACTGGTACAACAAATGTATAGTGCTCGCATTCTAAATGCTTTCCTCGCAGGAGGTGTTTTTGCGGGAAGTGGTAAGGCTGATTGGACAGTAGGGTCTGCGTCTGGAAGTAGTTATCCGATTACCAATAGCACTGGTGATTTCACCGGTACTTATAATACGGAAACTGGTGTTATTTCTGGTTCGAGGGTAAGTACATATCCGTTCATACATGGTGATTACTCCCTTGTTTCATACAAAATAGAGCAGGGCGATTTTGTATTTAATTGTACTGTTGATCCGCGAATTACCAAGGGATGGCAATATAGTTCTAGCACTCGTACTTGGACAGATTTGCAGACAGGTGCAACGTGGGGATACACTCCCGCGTCTGGTGTCTGGACCTCATCAGACGGGTTAACGACGTGGCAGTCAAGTTTACAGGGCCTGCGGTGGTCCCAAAATGCTGGTGCCGCGGTATGGTCCTATGATCCGACGACTGGTCGTTGGTCATACGATGACGGCGTGCATGCCTGGGTATGGCAATACCTTGAATTAGCCGGCACTTGGACGCAGATAAGTAGCCATCCTGGCTTGCCTTCTGGTGGTCTCCCGCCGTTAGTTGTGATACAAAAAGCATTGATTGATACTCTTAAAAATGCGGTAGGAGAGTTGGCGGTTGTAACGCAAGTGAGTGGTACTTCTTGGAAAGTGACTGGTGGCTACTTTAATGATTATGCAAGTCTTAGCATTCCTTCTGACAATGCCTCGACTACCTTAACGTGGCGAGATAATGGTGGCAGTTTGGGTTCAACACCAGCAGTTAGTTTTTCTGCGCCGCTTCTTAGTGGTAACGTTTCGTGGTCTACTGCTGGCTCGGTTGCGTATACATACGTAGCAAGCAACGGTGTTTGGGCCGATATTGTACGTGGAACTACCTGGACTTATAATAGGACGACACACGTATGGACACAGACGAGTGGCGGGAGCCAGGTATGGAGTTTTAATAAAACAAGCGGTTATTGGGTATATAACAGTGGTGGTTCTGGTTCTGCTGATTGGTTGTGGCAACCAGCTACAGCGCTTTGGAAAGAAGTCTCAACGGGTAATGAATGGTTGTATGACTTAACCGCTACCACAAATCCTTGGAAGGCCGTTACTTTTGGCGCTACATTGCCGTCAGTAGTGCCGCCATTGCCGTTGGTGCACCAACAGTTTGCAGCACGAGTTCTGAATGCCTTTGTCGCTGGTGGCGCTTTTGATACGAATGCGATACCGAATTGGATTTTTAGTTCCCCCGTTTTTGCTAACGGTCTTCTTTCATTTAAGAATACGGCTGACGATATTACGGCAACGTATAATCCGCAAAGCGGCACGGTGCAAGCTCAACTTCTCTCGCTTATGGCAATTACGAGTACTGGCCAGATGGGCAACTATACGTGGATGAATACGACCGATCCTCAAGTGCCAAACAGCTGGTCATACAATAGTAGTACGCACTTGTGGACTGATGTGCAGACGAATGAACAATGGCAGTATGAGCCAGCGATGAGCGCCTGGGCTTTAGTTGGTGGAACAACGGTTTGGCAGGGCAGCGCGACGACATTTCAGTGGTCAAAGAATGGGAGTACTACGCCCTGGAGTTATGATCCAAGCACGGGTTATTGGGCGTATAATGATGGAACTTCCTCATGGGTATGGCAGTACAGCTTTTTAGCTGATTCTTGGCAGCAAATTTCTTCTTATTCTGGTATGCCGGCTACAGGATTGCCGCCGTTAATGGTGGTGCAACGAGCGTTCTTGGATTCATTGTGGAGTGCGATCGATAATGCTTTTGTTGTTACATCAACTGGTCCTACGGCGTGGAGGTTGGCTGGTGGTTACTTCAATGATTACGCCACTTTTTCTCAGCCATCAGGGAGTGCTACTGGTACTATTGCGTGGCGAAGCCACGGCTATAACTTAGGCGTAACGCCAGAAGTTAATTTTACGTATATCGTAAACACTGGCAATTCAAGTTGGTATAGCGCGGGGGCATTGGCGTATACCTATGTACAAAGTACTGGTTTATGGACTGATATTGGTGCAAGCAGTACTTGGACTTATACCCCAACGCAAAAAAAATGGGCGCAGACTGGTACAACTGCGACATGGACATTTAATACTACGACCGGTTATTGGGTTTCAAATGGTGGTAATCGATGGTTATGGGACCCAAGAAAGGGCTTGTGGACTGATATATCTACTGGTGTGCAATGGCTTTATGATCTGACGGTAACCTCAGGAGCTTGGCAACCACTCCTGGCTGGTGCGGCAGTACCATCGGTTAAACCGCCATTGCCATTGATACAGCAAATGTATAGTGCTCGCATATTGAAAGGTATTTTGTCTGGCGGTGCGTATGTTGAGAGCGGCAAGACAGATTGGATTGTGGGGACTCTTGCTAGCGGCCTGTATCCGGTAAGCAATAGTACCGGCGATTTTACCGGTTCATGTAATGCTGGTACAGGGGTGACAACTGGTGCTTTGGTGAGTGCTTACAGTTATGTGAATGGCACCGTTTCTTTTAGCTCATATGATATTGAAACAGGGGCTTTTGCCTTTAGAAGAACAATCGACCCTCGCTGGTCAGAATTATGGCAATATAGCCCTAATTCTTCGAGGTGGACCAACAGTCAAACGAGTGAACAATGGCTTTACGCAGCAAATAGTCACACGTGGACAAGCTCTGATGGTCTGACTACGTGGCAGTCAACTGCAGAAGGGTTGCATTGGTCTCAAAATAACGATGCGGCTGTGTGGGTATACAACCCTGCTACTGGTCGCTGGTCATACGATAGCGGTCATGGTATTTGGACGTGGCGTTACTGTGCTTTGTCTGATACGTGGCAAGCGACCTCAACCTTTGCGGGGCAACCAGCACATGGCTTTCCGCCATTGGTTGTTGTTCAGCATGCTTTTGCTAGTTCCCTGTGGACAGTGCTGAATGGTCTTGCGTTGGTAACGGCGACAAGTGGTTCTACATGGACACTGGACGGGGGTTATTTTAGCGACCACGCTACCTTAACTGTTCCAACCGATGTAACACGGACGGCTATTTCGTGGCGTAGTAATGGTAGAATTTTGAGCTCAATCCCTGCTGTTTCTTTCAATTATCTTCTGAATACGACCGATATTAATTGGTACAGCAATGGAAACGCGAGCCCATCGGCAACGTATAATGGAGCAGTAGATAGCCAATCATTTGGTCAGTGGAGTGATGCTGCTGGTGCAAATACCTGGACATATAATGACTTAGAACGGGTTTGGACCCAGACTTCGGGCGGCAGTCAGGTATGGTCTTTTGATGATACAACTGGTTATTGGGTCTATGATTTTGATGGGACGAGTCCTATTCAGTGGTTGTGGGATGCTGAGGCGGCTACGTGGACAGTCGTGAGCGATGGTAGTGAGTGGGTTTATGATTTTACTAATCCTTCAAGCCCATGGGTTTGTCTTTCCGCTAGTGCAACGTTACCCGCGGTAACACCACCATTGCCACTTACGCAGCTTATGTATAGCAGTCGGGTCCTTAACAAATTCTTGGCGGCAGGGGTTTTTGCAGAAAGTGAGCATGCAGACTGGAGCGTGGGGGCACCAGTCGCGGGTGTTTATCCGGTTACCAATGGAACGGCAGACTTCAATCTTTCATATACTACTCTTGATGGGGTAGTAACAGGAGGACTGGTAAGTACGACATATCCTTTTGTAGATGGGGCGTTCTCCCTGGTGGAATACGACATAGAGCACGGCGATTTTACTTTTGTGCTTTCGATAGATCCTCGTCTTCCGCGGACATGGCAATTTGCCTCGGGGCCGGCAACATGGAGTGATTTGCAGACCGGCGAACAATGGACGTACGATGCTGATCTTAATATTTGGGTTGGTCCTGATGGTGTTACTACGTGGCAATCAAGCCTACAAGGGTTGCAGTGGTCACAGAATGCTGGTGCAGCAGTATGGACGTACACACCATCTAATGGGCATTGGTCTTACAACGATGGGTCTCGCTCTTGGGTGTGGCGCTTTTTGGCTCTTTCTAGTTCGTGGGAACAAATAAGCTCGCATGCTGGTTTGCCTGCTCATGGCCTGCCGCCGTTAATGGTGGTGCATAAGGCTTTGGTTGATTCGTTGTGGTGCCAGCTTGCCACGACTACTACGGCACAGCAGCTGAGCTCCGGTAATTGGACGGTTACTGGCGGGTATTTTAATGATTATGCTTCTTTAATAGTGCCAAGCGATAGCCAGCTGGCTACATTAACTTGGCGTGATCGAGGAAATGATTTGACTTCGACACCGGCAATTAGTTTTTCGGGTACTCTAAGAACGGGAGATATTTCCTGGTATACCGTTCTTAGTTCCGATCCAAGTTATAGATACGTTGCTTCAACTGGCCTGTGGACTGATGTTTTTAGCGGGGTTTCCTGGACATATGATGACTCAGCTCAAACCTGGACACCAGCAATTGGCGTTGCATGGACTTTTGATACTGCTACTGGCCACTGGGTGTATGATTTTGAGGGTGACAATGCTGTTTCTTGGTCGTGGGATACGGCAACTGGGTTATGGGAAGAGGTAGAAACTGGCAAGCATTGGTTGTACGATCTCACGCGCTACGCAGACTCTTGGACTGCCGTGGAAGCTGGTGCGTCGTTGCCTGTGATTACACCGCCATTACCGTTAGTACAACAGTGTTATTATACGCGTGTACTGAAGTCATTTGTGACGGCGGGTGCATTCAATACGATTGGAGTTTCGAATTGGGTATTCCGCTCGCCATCACCTGCAAGTGGGGTCTTTTCTTTGCAAAATAGAGCTAATGATACGGTTGTTACGTATACCCCAACTACTACTATTTTAACGGCGCAACTGCTATCGTTTATGAATGTTACAAGTACGACACAAACCGGTAGTTTTACGTGGACCCTTGCTGTTGATCCCGAAACACCAAAAAGTTGGTCGTATAGTAATAGTACGCATACCTGGACCGACGCACAAACATCTGAAGCGTGGGTATATACCCCAAGCACGAAGATGTGGACGTTGTCTGGCGGTTCTACAACTTGGCAACAAAATCCGACGACAAATCGATGGTCTCGTAATGGTAGTGCTCAAGTCTGGATGTACGCACCGACGACAAATGAATGGTCGTATAATGATGGCACTCGTTTATGGGTATGGCAGTATGATTTCTTGGCAGAGTCGTGGCGACAAATATCTACTAACAGCGGAAGTCCAGCAGGCGGTGTTCCTCCATTAATGGTTGTTCAACGAGCTTATTTAGATTCACTATGGAATACCGTTGGTGGTCTTTGTACTACATCTAAAACTTCTGCTACTAAGTGGACGATGACTGGTGGATACTTTAATGACTACGCTACATTTACAATGCCTGCTGTTGGTGGCACCGCGTCTATTGCGTGGCGTAACAAAGGAAATGATCTAACAAAGACGCCGGATATAAACTTTTCTTATGTAATAAATACCGGTGACTCTATATGGTATACCTTGGCAAGTCGGAATCCAGCATATACGTATACTGCAAACACTGGCACCTGGAAAAATGCTGCTGGGACAAGTGTTTGGACATATAATCCGTCACTAAAGCGCTGGTCTCTTGCTGGTTCTACACAAACGTGGACCTATACTCCGTCAACCGGATATTGGACTTCTAATGATGGCGTTCGATGGTTATGGAATCAAGATACTGGCTTATGGCAAGATATCACCGGTAATCATCAGTGGATATATGATCTAACTGCTGCGTCAAACCCGTGGGTTTCGCTTACAGCAGGTGTGACAGTGCCGGCGGTGACACCACCATTGCCGCTGATTCAGCAGATGTACAGTGCGCGAGTGCTTCATGCCTTCTTGTCCGGCGGTGTTTTTGCTGAGAGCGGGAAAGCAGATTGGGTTCTTGGGACGGTTAGCGGTGGAGCGTATCCATTGGCCAATAGTACGAATGATTTTTCGGCTACCTATGCACTAACAAGTGGTAACATAGCGGGGCAGCGTGTCAGTAGCTATAGCTTTATAAATGGAGCGTATTTCTTGCCGTTGTATGATATTGAGCATGGTGACTTTGTTTTCCGTCGCTCGATAGATTTGCGATGGACCGAATCATGGCAGTACAGTTCAACAACTGGCCTTTGGACGAGTAGCCAAAGCAATGAATCATGGTCGTATAGTAAGTCGACAAGA
Source organism: uncultured Pseudomonadota bacterium (assembly GCA_964429275.1). GTDB lineage: Bacteria > Babelota > Babeliae > Babelales > JAUPTZ01 > JAUPTZ01. The sequence continues at coordinate 27,009 of CAYSBJ010000001.1, read as the reverse complement.
ACGTGGACGCGTGTGGGTGGTTCAACAACATGGCAATCGAGTTTGCAAGGATTGCAGTGGTCGCAGAACGACGGTGATGCATTATGGACATATGCCCCTTCAACCGGGTATTGGTCCTATGATAGTGGTCATGGTATCTGGCAGTGGCAATACTTAGCTTTTGCTGATACTTGGAAACAAATCTCAGCTTTTGCTGGTCAGCCAGCGAATGGCTTTCCCCCATTAGTTGTCGTGCAAAAGGCTTTTCTTGATTCTTTGTGGGCAGCACTTGATGAGACTTTTGTAGTGGCTCAAACGAGTGATACAGTGTGGAAATTAACTGGTGGTTACTATAATGACTTAGCCACGTTAACCGTGCCTGTTGATGCGTCTACTGCTTCATTGACTTGGCGTGATAACGGTAGCCATCTGTCAACAACGCCAGCGGTACGGTTCGTTTATACTTTCTTGAATGGTAATGATAACTGGTATACGGCGGCGCATAACTCAACTCCTGCATATACGTATGTGAATTCTACCGGGAATTGGACTGACGTGGTTGGCGGTGATACATGGACGTATGCGCCATTAACGCAGCAATGGACGCATACTCATACCGATAGCCATACGTGGAGATATGATGCTGCTTCAGGGCATTGGATTTCTGATACGAGTGTTCATTGGTTGTGGCATCCGACGACTGCAGTTTGGGAACATAGTGCCAGTGGCGCTCTGTGGGTTTATGATTTTACTGCAACTTCAAGCCCTTGGCATGCAGTGACTTTTGGTGCGGAATTACCAGCGATGACGCCACCACTTCCATTGTTGCAACAGATGTATCGTCTGCGGCTCATTAATTCTTTTATTGCGGCCAATGTTCTTGATGGTCGAGGTTCCTCTGATTGGGCTCTTAGTTCTTCTGTAACATCAGGTACTACATTTGCTTTACATAACGGCTCTGATGATTTTACTGCTACGTATAATAGCGGCACTGGCATAATTAATGGGCAATTGTGGTCTGCATTAACAATAACGAATGATACCGGTACGGGTGATTTTACGTGGCAGCTTACCTTGGACCCACAAGCGACAAAGCAATATAGCTTTGATAGTAATACGGAACGTTGGACGGATGCGCAAACAAATCAGCAATGGTCGTATGCGCCAAGCACAAAAGCGTGGACGCTTGTTGGTGGCTCAACGACATGGGTGTCTGATGTGACGGGCTTGATATGGTCAAAAAATAGCGGTGCAGCTGTCTGGACATACACTCCAAGTTCCAGTCAGTGGTCGCACAATGATGGTACCCATGCGTGGGTGTGGTCTTTTAATCTGCTTACTAATACGTGGGAGCAGGTTACTTCTTTCGCTGGAGCGCCAGCTTCAGGCATGCCGCCGTATGTCGTTATACAGAAGGCGTATTTGAATTCTCTTTTAAATGTTTTTGCTCATGAAGCAATGGTTGAACAAGTAAGTGATTATGAATGGTCATTGCGCGGTGGTTATTTCAATGATTCCGCTACATTAACAGTAGCAATGGATGATCCGTCTTTGGCAACTATTGAGTGGCGTACTGATGGCAACGATGCAGCGCTAGTGCCAGCATTGAATTATACCTATGACGTAGCAACAGGTGATAACACGTGGTATCGCAATGGCAGTTCTACTGCTGCGTATACGTATGATGCTGAGTCTGGCTTATGGACTGACGTAGCGCATAGTACGTTGTGGGAGTATGATTCGCTAGGGCTTACTTGGACACCAACGGCGGGTGAAGTTTGGACCTTTGATGCCACAACCGGATACTGGATTTATGATCTTGGCGGTATGGATGAAGTGCAGTGGTTGTGGGACGCAGCGCATGTGTGCTGGGTGCACATAGCCGATTCTAAGCGATGGACGTATGATTTGACGGCGTCTTCAAATCCGTGGCAGGCTTTATCCTCAGGTGCGACGCTGCCTTCTATTACACCACCGTTGCCTTTAGTGCAGCAAATGTATAGTAGTTTCATTTTAAATGCGTTTCTGAAGATTGGTGTTTTTGCTGAATCAGGAAAAACCAACTGGACTGTGGGTGCTGTGCATAGTGGGGCGTATCCTGTTGCGAATAGTACAAATGATTTTATTGCTGCGTATACACCATCGACTGGTGATGTTACTGGTAATCGAGTAAGCGGTTCGTCATTTCTTAACGGTGCGTACTCATTGACTTCTTATTCGGTTGAAACGGGCGATTTTACTTTTACATGTATGGTTGATCCCCGGTTCCCTCAAGTGTGGCAGTATAACTCAGGACCCGCCATGTGGGCTGATCTTCAAACGACTGAGGCGTGGTCATATGACCCGGCGACTGCAACATGGACTGACGAAGGAGAGTCTGTGACATGGCAATCAAGCTTACAAGGCTTGCAGTGGTCTCAGAATAATGGGGATGCAGTATGGACCTATGATCCAACCACAGGTCGCTGGTCATGTAATGATGGGGTTCATTCGTGGGTATATCGTTACTTGTTGCTTGCTAACGCGTGGCAACAGATAACGGCTTTCTCAGGGGCGCCTGCTCATGGACTCCCGCCGCTCGTAGTCGTGCAAAAGGCTTTTGTTGATACGTTGTGGAATGCGTTGCAGGCTAAAAATATAGTAACGCAGAACAGCTCAAGTGTATGGACGCTGGCAGGTGGAGCGTTTAATGATCATGCAACTTTTACTATTCCTAGCGATACAATATTGACAACAATTGCATGGCGGAATAATGGTGCAACGTTATCTGACACACCGGCAGTTAGTTTTTCGTACAAAGTAAAAACTGCTGATTCTAGCTGGTATATTGATGGCGATAGCAGCCCAGCATATACGTACACTGCAAGTACTCACAGCTGGGCAAATGATGATGATACGGACGTTTGGACGTATGATATTCCTTCTCTTACGTGGACTCAGACTGCGGGCGGATCGCAGGAATGGAGTTATAACTATGTAACAGGTTATTGGGAAGAGGCTGCGGGTAAAGAGTGGCTTTGGAATGCGGCAACAGGGATGTGGACTGATGTCGCAAGTGGCAAACAATGGTTTTATAATCTTACTGCTTCCACTGACCCATGGCGTGCTGTTTCGTATGGCGCTACGTTACCCTTAGTAACACCTCCACTGCCGCTGATTCAGCAGTTGTATGAACAACGTGTTCTCTCGAAATTTTATTCTTATGGTATGTTTGCAGAAAGTGGTAAAGCAGATTGGATAACACCTTCGCCGGTCGTTGCGGCAACGACAATTGCGGTAGAAAATAGTGTGAATGACTTTGTTGCGTCTTGTAACACTACGAACGGAAATATTGTTGGTTCGTTATCCAGCAGCGATTTGTTCTTGGATCAGGCGGTTTCCATGACTGCAAATACCTTAAGCGGTTCTTTTTCTTGGACTCGTTCGGTAAATCCATTATTGCCAGAAATGTGGTCATACAATTCGACTTCTCATGTTTGGACTGATCGTCAGACGAATGAACAATGGACATATGCTCCGTCCACATTGACGTGGACGAACGAGGATACGTGGACTTCGATTCCAGCTACAATGGCCTGGTCGCAGAATGCTGGCGTCGCCATATGGACCTATAACCCATGGGCTGGGCAGTGGTCTTATCATGATGGTACGCATGCCTGGGTTTGGAGCTATTCTTTTGTTAGTGACCAGTGGACGCAAGTCTCTAGTAATACAGGAACCCCGACTCATGGGCTTCCGCCATTAGTAGTAGTTCAAAAAGCAGTAGTTGATTCACTTGTAAACATTTTTACTGATGCGCCGGTAATGAAGCAGTTAACTTCTTCTTCTTGGCTTGCACAGGGTGGTTATTTCAACAACTATGCATTGCTTACACTACCTAGTGATGGATCTTTATCTACCATTACATGGCAAACTGACGGGGACAATTTCGTTAGTACGCCAGCGCAGCGCTACTCTCAAGGATTAAGTTCAGGAGATATTGATTGGTATACTGCAGCGCAGAATTTAACTCCTGCATATACTTTTGTGCGGTCTTCCGGAGCGTGGACTGATGTGGTTGGTAGTGCTGCGTGGACGTATAATGCTACTGCGCATACATGGACTCAGACATCTGGTGGTAGCGCTACATGGAGCTATAATAGTGAAGATGATTATTGGACTTCAGCGGCAGGAGTACATTGGAGATGGCAACCGACAACAGGAACATGGCTTAATGTTGCTGATGCAAAGGTATGGTTGTATGACTTTACGGTAACAAGTAGTCAGTGGAAAGCCCTATCTTCGAGCGCCATTTTGCCGGGAACCACCCCGCCATTGCCTTTGGTGCAGCAATTATATGCGAAAAAAGTTTTTAATGAATTTCTAAATAATGGAATGCTGAACGCCGTTGGTGCAGCTGACTGGATTTTTAATTCTCCAGTAGTTTCAACAGAGACATTTGTGGTCAATAATGGCAACAATGATTCTACTGCAACTTACAACCCTGCGACTGGAAATATTACGGCACAAGTATTCTCTGTGTTGTCATTGACTGGTAATGCTTCAACTGGTGCTTTTACTATGAAGTTGGCCTTTGATTCTCAACCGATTTCGACCTGGATTTATGACATTTCTACTCATCGATGGACGAATACACAGACTTCAGAGTATTGGACGTATTCCGCATCAACGCTTACGTGGACAAGTTCCGATAGTGCGACGACGTGGACATCGAACCCAATAACCATGAATTGGACGAAAAATACTGACGCTGCCGTGTGGACTTTTGATCCATCAACAGGACAATGGTCATATAATGATGGCACCCGTGCATGGGTATGGGTCTACTCTTTTTTGACTGGCACATGGCGGCAAATATCAAATTATACTGGCACCCCAACACAAGGGCTGCCACCGTTAGTTGCGGTACAAAAAGCATTCTTTGACTCATTGCTAAATGTCTTTAGTAATACCTCGTACATTACAAACCCGACAGCACACGGCTGGGTCGCACACGGTGGGTACTTTAACGATTATGCTGCGCTGACCTTGCCAGTGGACAGACGTAATGCGAGTTTGACTTGGCGTAGTAATGGGAATGACTTAAGTAGCATAGCATCTTCTTCTTTTAGCTATACATTGAGAAGCGGTGATACTGCTTGGTATACGGCGACCAGTGGATTACCAGCTCAAACCTTTAATGGAGCCACCGGGTTGTGGACTGATTATGTAGGAAATGCAACATGGACGTATAATGCAGCGATGCAAACATGGACTCAGAATAGCGGCGGATCAGAAGCATGGCACTTTGACACCGTTACGGGTTACTGGACCTCTTCTGAGGATGATCAGTGGTTGTGGGATCCAGCTAAAGGTACATGGCATGATGTTGCGCGAGTGGCGGATTGGTTGTATGACTTTACTCGCCTTAGTAGTCCTTGGGAGTCGTTGACTGTTGGTGCTTCACTACCGGCAAGAAGGCCTCCGCTTGCCTTGACTCAGCAGTTGTATCGTACCCGAATACTGAATCAATTTATGGCGCTTAATCTTTTTGATGATTGTGCAGTATCGGATTGGATTTTCAATGTACCCGTTGTCGCGGCCACTTCATTGACTGTAGCAAATAGCCTGGGTGATTTTACTGCCACGTATACACCAGATGACAATTTGATTACAGGAAATTTGCTTTCCTTTATTTCGATTTCTAACAATACGGAAACGGGGGCATTTACGTGGAAAAATACCGTTAATCCACAAGCATATTTAAGTTGGGCCTACGATAGTAGCACGCATACATGGACAAATGCACAAACGGCTGAAGCATGGGTGTATTCACCGGTGACTAATGTGTGGACCTTGAGTGGCGGATCTACCACGTGGCAATCAGATGTTGATGGATTTGCATGGTCAAAGAATGCTGGTGCTTATATTTGGACATATGATCCATTGACTGGTTACTGGTCGCACGATGATGGTACAAATACATGGCAGTGGCTTTATGAGCATATGCGTAATGCATGGACGCAAATTACTACATACACGGGAACACCCGCTGGCGGCTTGCCCCCTCTGATGGTTGTGCAGAGAGCTCTCTTGAACTCCTTATGGAGTTGTGTAAATGATCGGTGTATCGTTACGCAGAGCAGCCCGACAGAGTGGGTTGCAAAGGGTGGATACTTTAACGACCGAGCAGTACTGACTGTTCCGAGCGGCCCTACTTCTCCCTCTATTGCGTGGCGAGATAAAGGATATAACTTAAGTGTGGCGCCGAATATTAACTTTAATTATACGCTTAACACAGGTAATAGTGCCTGGTATTTAGCAGGTAGTGGGTCTTCGGCATACACATTTACTGGAAGTTCTAATGTATGGTCAAATGCCGCTGGAACGAATGTATGGGTGTATAGTCCGACTGCAAAAACGTGGACGCAGACCGTTGGCGGAACAACCGTCTGGACATTTAATAGTACGACAGGTCATTGGGTGAGCGGGTCTCAGCGCTGGCTATGGATCTCTGATGTTTCTCTGTGGCAAGATGTGGCGAGTGGTAACCAGTGGCTTTATGACTTTTCTGCAGCTACCAATTCGTGGGAAGCACTTACTGATTCTGCAGTTTTGCCAGTCCTGACTCCGCCATTACCATTAGTGCAACAGATGTTCATGATGAGTGTGGTGAATGAATTCTTATCGGCGGGTGCTTTTCCCTCGAGTGGGCTTGCCGACTGGGCATTTACTTCGCCAATGCTTGACGATGGAGTGTTAACCGTTACCAATAGCGCTGGCGACTTCACTGCCTCTTATACGAATGAGACAGATGTTATTACAGCGCATTCAGTGAGCCCTTATCCATTTGTTAATAACGCTCTTACTATTACTTACCACCGATCGTCTGGTGTCTTTACGTGGCGGCAAACGGTCGATGCTCGGTGGCCAGAAACGTGGGTCTATAATAGTGCAACAAGGAGATGGACTAACGGTCAAACGGGTGAATATTGGATTTTTGACGCAGTCACAAATTCATGGACGAGTGCTAGTGATGTAGTGTGGACTTCTAACCCAGTGATTCGACAATGGTCGAATGGCTCCTCATCTTGGTATTACGCACCAGATACTGGCTATTGGTTGTATGATGATGGTGTTAATGTATGGCAATGGCAGTATTCATTCTTGTCTGGCACTTGGACGCAAATAACCTCTTTTGAAGGAGGCTTCTCTCAAGTTCGTCCACCATTAGTTGTAGTACAAAAAGCATTCCTGGATTCTTTGTGCGATGCATTTAATAACGTTCTTTCTGTTTCGTCAGTAAGTAGCACTGAATGTATAGGATCTGGCGGTTATTATAATAATTACGCAACATTAACTATTCCAGATAATAAAGCCTTATCAACTATAGAATGGCGTAATCGTGGCGACGATCTTGATGTAGATCCTGATATTGCATTTACGTATCATATGGGTACGGGCAACATGGCTTGGACGCTTGGTGCTAGTGCATCTTCATCGTATAGTTTTACCGAAAGTAGCGGCGTATGGCTAGATGAGATTACCAGTGATACGTGGGTCTATAACCCTACTGCGCAAAGTTGGACGCATTCCGCAGATAGTAAGACATGGACATACGATGCTACAAATGATTACTGGACGTATGAAAGCGGCGGGGGCGATCAAGTTCAGTGGCAGTGGCAGAAAGATAGATCGCTCTGGGTCGAAGTTGCTACAGGAAATCAGTGGCTGTATGATTTTGGCAACCTTCTTTCCCCGTGGGAGTCACTAACTTCTGGTGAAGATGTACCTACGATAGTGCCTGCATTACCGTTGGTCCAGCAGTTGTATAGTAAGCATATTGTTCGCCAATTTTTGGTTGCCGGGGCCTTTGATTGTACCGGGAAGTCTGATTGGATTCTTGGTGAGCCCCCAGTGACAGATCATGTGTTCTCGTTACGTAATAGTGTGCGTGACTTTACTGCTACGTATAATATGCAAACTGGTTTGGTAAGTGGTGCATTCCAAAGCCCTTATTCGTTTGTAAATGGGTCTGTTACTGTTGGAAGCAGCAGCACGACCAATGACTTTGTATGGCAGCGGTCTATTGATGGTGAAACCGTGGCGCAATGGTCCTATGATGGGGTGTGGACTGATGAGCAGAACGGAGATCAGTGGGCCTACGATTCAAATACGCGCGTATGGAGTAACTTCTATGATTCTGTCACATGGAGCGGTGACACTGCAGGCCTGGTGTGGAGCAGGAGTTCTGGTGATGTGAGTTGGACTTACGATCCGGCGACTGGTTATTGGGCATATCAAGATGCGGATAGTGCTTGGCTGTGGCACTACCATTTCTTTGCTGGCACATGGTTTCCTGTTACAACGGCAGATGCCATACCTGTGGGCGGCTTTCCGCCGCTTGCATTGGTGCAAAAAACAATGATTGATATTCTTCAGAATACGGCCATAAAAAAAGAAAACAGAATAGTCCCTGGTGATGCTGACGACGAATTTGTGATTCGTGGCGGATACTTTAATGATTACGCTTTGCTGACGATGCCAACAGATCTTTCCACTGCAACAATTGCATGGCGCAATAAAGGAAATAATCTTGTTGCTGATCCGGATGTTAATTTTACGTATGCTCTGAATACTGGTAATGCATCTTGGTATGATTCTTCGAGCGGGTCACCAGTATATACCTTTGATAATTCGACAGGAGAATGGGTTGATGTTGCTGGGGGTACCACCTGGGCTTATGATGCAACTGCGCAGACATGGACTCAAACGAGTGGCGGTAGCCAGGTTTGGATTTTTAATCCTGTTACCGGCTATTGGACCTTTGATGATGGGATTAATGGTGTAGTTGATTGGGAATGGCAGCCAACGAGAAACCTATGGCAACACGTAGAGCTACATCAAGAATGGCTGTACGACTTCACTAATCCGATAACTCCATGGAGAGCATTGTTCAGTGGTGGCACTACGCCTGCTATTGCTCCCCCATTGCCGTTAACGCAACAATTGTATGCTGCTGGGGTTTATAATGCATTTCTGCGTTGGGGAGCATTTGATTCCTTGGGCAAAACTGATTGGATACTTAATGCACCAGTGTTATCTTCTGGTGTGATCTCTGCGCACAATAGTGCTAATGATTTTACTGCTACGTATAACCCAACAACAGGTGTGATTCAGGCAGAGTTGCTGTTTTCAACACATATTATATATAACACAAGTAACGGTGCTTTTACGTGGAACTTTGCCGGTTACCCAGAGTGGCCAATTCAGTCGTCATATGATGCGACTTCTCATATTTATACTGATGGACTTCTTGGGAATGAATGGTCATATAACCCGACGACGATGGTTTGGACAGTAGTTGGTGGTTCTGAGACGTGGCAGTCAGACCTTCTTGGATATAGATGGGTGAAAAATGGTGGAGAGGAAGTTTGGATATATGATCCGACAGCAAGTTCTTGGTCATATAACGATGGAACTCGCTCATGGGTGTGGCAGTACGGGCCGGTATCTAATACATGGAACCAGATAAGTGCATACTCTATAGCCGATTTTCTGACGGGATTTCCGCCAAGGGTTGTGCTGCACAAGGTTATTTTAAACTCTTTGTATAATGCGTTTACAGGTGATTCGGTGGCTGTAACGGAAACTGACTCAACTCATTGGGTACTGAGAGGCGGCTACTTTAACGATTATGCTACCTTGGCAGTAGCTTCACCTTCATCAAATACGGCAATTGCATGGCGTAATAAAGGGTATAATTTAGCATTAACTCCTGATGTGAGCTTTACCTATACCTTAGCAAGTGGCAATAGCTCTTGGTACTTGGGTGGTAGTGGCTCGGCAGCGTATACGTATGTAGGTAGCTCGGGCCTTTGGACTGATGTGCCTCATAGTGTTACGTGGACGTATGACTCTAGTGCTCGCACATGGACACCAACAACAGGCTCTGTATGGACTTTTGATACAGCAACCGGTTATTGGACGTATGACCTTGGCGGCAGCCCAGTGCAATGGCAATGGAATGCATCTACGGGTATATGGAAGCACATCGCTTCCGGCGGCCAATGGATATATGATTTTGCGTCTTCCGGCGGCGCGTGGGAACCATTGACTAATGGAGCTTCGATTCCATCACACGCACCGCCATTGCCATTGGTCCAGCAATTATACTCCGCGCGCATTTTAAATGAATTTTTGACGGCTGGCGTTTTTGCTCAGAGTGAGCTTGCGAATTGGACTGTGACCGGGCCTGTAGACGGGATATATACGATTACGAATGGGGCAGGAGATTTTCAGGCTCATTACGATACGACGATGCTGACTATTGCAGGAATGGTTAGTGGTGCCTCAGTGAGCTCGTATGGGTTCTTATCAGGAAAATATGGCTTTACTGCATATAATATAGAAACAGGAGAATTTACTTTCCAGCGATCGGTTGATACTCGCTTTCCAGAGGAATGGCAGTATAGCGCTGGTGCGTGGACCGACCTTCAGACCGGTGCTGTGTGGACCTACAATGCTACGACACAGCGGTGGACAGCCCCTGATAGTACTACCTGGACGGTGGGAGTTGGCGGTGTACAGTGGTTGAAAAATGGTGGTACAGTGATATGGATTTATCACCCTGATACTGGGCATTGGACGCATAATGATGGTACGCATACTTGGGAATGGGAGTATCTCTGGTTTGCTGGTGCATGGAAGCAAATAACTACGTTTGCTGGTACACCTGCGGCCGGGTTGCCGCCACTTGTAGCAGTACAGCAAGCTCTTTTAAAATCACTCCTGAACGTTATAGGTAATTTGTCTGACGTTAGTGCAACAAGTGGTACGGTATGGACTCTTACTGGTGGGTATTTCAATGATAATGCAACGCTGACCGTGAGCGGTGGTGGGTCTGTTGGTACCGTAGCCTGGCGTGACAATGGAGGCAGTCTTGGGAGTTCTCCAGCCATAAATTATTCTCATACAATTGGAACTGGTAATAACTCATGGTATTTGGCGGGAAGTGGTACACCAGCGTATACCTATACGGGAAATACTCATACTTGGACTAATGCTGATAATACGCAAACGTGGGTTTACGATGTAGCATTGAGGAAATGGACGCAAACGGTTGGTGGCAGTCAGGTGTGGACGTTTAATGGTAGCACCGGTGCCTGGATGCCAACAAGTGGTTCGGGCTGGGTATGGCAGCCTGCAAGTGGTTTGTGGCTTTCATTGGCCGATGGCGTGCAGCGACTGTATAACTTTAATGCAAGCTCTCCATGGCAAGGATGGGAATCGGCTACAGCGCCAGTTTCGCCAACACCACCATTGCCGTTGATACAACAGATGTTTACCGCGCAAATTCTTAGCAAAATGCTGGCTTTTGGTATGTTCCGTGAAGAGTCTACGGCAGATTGGGTGTTCCAGGCACCAATTGCATCTTCAGGCTTGGCGCAGGCAGGAAATAAAGAAGGGGATTTTACTGTTACGTATGATATAAGTACTGGGGATATTGTTGGTAGGAATGTACATCCTGATGCTTTTATAAATAATACGGTGACACTTACTGCAAATACCAACACACGCAACTTTACATGGCGATCTGCTGTTGATTCTCGGTGGCCGTTAAGCTGGAGTTATGATAATTCAACTACCACGTGGACAGACAGTCAGACGCAAGAGACCTGGCTTTATGATGTCGAAAGAAACATTTGGACATCTGGCAGCGACAGTTCGGTGTACTGGTCATATGATGCAAATACGGGTGATTGGTATAAGGGAGCAGATGTCAATCCATGGTTGTACGATGCATCTAGCGGCCACTGGACGTACTACGGAAGTGATCATGAATCAGTATGGCAGTACTCCATGATTAATAATGCGTGGAACCAGATTTCTTCCTACCCATCTCCATCAACAGGGTTACCGCCGCTCGCGGTGGTGCACAAAACGATGGCCGATACACTTTTTAGTGCCGCAAGCGCTTTGCCTTCGGTTGTTCAGACAGGCCCTAGTGAATGGCGGTCATACGGAGGATATCTTAATGATTATGCTGTATTGACTTTGGCGAGCGGCCATTCGTCTGGCAGTTTGGCCTGGTACAATAACAAAAATTTCTCTGGTCTCACATCTGATGTTAGATTTACCTATAACCTTACGACAGCGAGCAATTCCTGGTATTTGAGCGGTAGTGGTTCGCCTGCGTACACATTTAGTGGTAGCACATGGACGGATGGTGGAAGTAATGTATGGGCATATGATGTGGCGCTCAAGCGATGGACGCAAACTGCCGGTGGTTCGCAAGTATGGACGTATGATTCGACAGCCGATCATTGGACCGGAGTGAATGGTGGGACTACCGTTCATTGGGCTTGGAATGCAACGTCTGGTCTTTGGATGAATGTGGCTGACAGTGCGCGATGGATTTACGATCTTTCTCCGGCAGGGTCTGGTTGGGAGTCGTTTACCAATGGCGCTGTTCTGCCATCACTTACGCCGCCGTTACCGTTGATACAGCAAGTGTATATGGCACGAGTGCTTAATGCGTTCTGGGCGGATGGAGTACTTGGTGAAAGTGGTCGTGGTGATTGGATTGTAAGTGGTCCATCTTCGCTTACGTATGCTCTAACAAATGGTGCAGGTGATTTTACTGCTACGTATGATACTCAGACTGGTGTGGTTACAGGTACTCGTTCAGACAGCTCACTTGCTAACGGTGCAATCGATCTCTCGTATGATACATATACGGGTAGTTTTAGCTGGCAATCTTCGATTGATCCGCGCTGGACGAAGACGTGGGAATATGACGGTGTAGATCGTGTGTGGACCAATAATCAAACAGGCGAAGAGTGGGATTATAACCCAGTTACAGGAACTTTCTCATGTGATTCTGATTCATGGAAATCAAGTCTTGCTGGCTTGCAGTGGTCTCATAATGGGAGCAGTACACTGTGGACGTATGACCCAACAACAGGCTATTGGTCGTATAATGACGGTGAAGTTACGTGGCGTTGGGTTTATAAGATGCTTGCTGATGGTTGGATGCAGATTACTTCTTACAATGGGCTTCCTGCTGGTGGCTTGCCACCACTTGTTGTAGTGCAACAGGCGTTAGTGGATACGATATGGAATGCGGTAGGTTCGCTTTGTACAAAAACAGTATCTGGTTCCACATGGACATTGAGGGGCGGACGCTTTAATGATTATGCTATTGTATCAACGTCTTCTTCTGCACCGACTATTGAGTGGCGAAATAATGCTGCACATATAGGCTCTTCTCCTGACATAATATTTTCTTACGAACTGACGACGGGGCATTGTGAGTGGGATAGCTTTATGGGTGACGGAAATGCGTACACTTTTAATAATGATACGAGTCGATGGACTGATGTAATTCATGGAACGCTATGGGAGTATAATCTTGATGCTCAAACGTGGCAGCAAATAACAGGTGGTAGTGCATTGTGGAGTTATGACTCAACAAATGGTGTCTGGTCAAGTGGTTCAGGTCACTGGTCTTGGAATATGCAAACCGGTTTGTGGCGTGACGAGACAGGAAATGCTGACTGGTTTTATGATTTTGCGGCAACTGATAACCAATGGCAACCAATTACGTTTGGCGCGATATTGCCGTCAACAAGGCCGCCATTGCCGCTTTTGCAGCAGCTCTATACGCGTTATATTCTCAAAAAATTCTTAGGCTATGGGGCTTTTGCATCAGCAGGTACTGCTAACTGGGTTGTTACCCAACCAGTTTCTGGTGTTTATCATGCTGCTAATACAGCCGCTGATTTTACAGCAACGTATACGGTGAGTTCGCAAGAAATAAGTGGCCGTCTTGTTGGTCCACGGTCGTTTAATGAAGGTGCTATTCTGGTCACCGTAGATGTTGCTTCGGGTAATTTTACGTGGCAGCGATCTGTTGATCCACTGTGGCCAGAGACCTGGTCGTATGACGGAGATTCTTCTGTGTGGGTTGATGGTCAAAAAGGTATTACGTGGTCATTTAGCCCATCCACGAGTAGCTGGACTGATGGCAGCTCGACCTGGCATAATAGCGCAGGTGATTCCTTAAGTTGGACAAAGAACTCCAGTTCACATGTGTGGACGTATAGTCCGTCAACCGGGCGCTGGTCATATAATGATGGTACGAATGTTTGGCAGTATAATTACTATCAACTTGGTGATGGTTGGGTACAGATTACTTCTTACGCTGGCGCACCAGCAGATGGATTTCCGCCGCTTGTAGTGATACAAAAGGCGATTGTACGAACATTGTTTGATGCATTCCGGTTAGCAGGTGCCTTTGAGAAATCGAGTGGGCCGTACGGGTGGATTACTCCGTTTACGCAACAGGACGATGGCTCTTGGAGAGTCGCAAATGGCTCATCAATACAGTCGATTGTGTATGCACCAAGAACCAATACGATTCAATGGACTGGCGAAGAAAACAAGGTTGCCTTTACGGTTGACCTAAATTCAGGTTTAATGGAGTGGCTAAATCTTGTTGATACTGACAACGCATATACTGCAGTCTATAATTTTGGCACTGGAGTTTGGGAAGAAAAGAGCGATAGCGATACCGATTGGGTATACGATTCAGTAGCGGCTACCTGGACCTTTGTTGGAGATGATTCGCAAATTTTTACCTATGATTCAAGTGATGATACGTGGATGCATGGTCCGAGTGGAAATATATGGCATTATAGTACAACTGCTGATACATGGGAGGAATTTAATTCTGGTACCGTGTGGCGCTATTGTGTAGCGGGCAGGTTTTGGAAGTTAATTTCGGGTACAGGTAGTATTAGTGATGCTGGGCGGCCACCAGTTGCACTGGTGCATCAAATGTATCTCCGGTTGGTAATGAATCAGGTGGATGCGCTTGGGGTGACAGCAAGTAATTTTGCGTTCCTTCCGTCGATTGCATTAAAACGTGACTTTGAGGTTGTTTCTGGCGATTTATTTGGCATAACGGGACCTGACGGTACTGTGACGGCAAATTTTGCAAGTGCAGGCACACCAACGTTGACCTATGTGGCCGGGGATTCTTCTGCTTCTTTGGTGTATACACCAAGCACCAACGCGTGGACATGGACGCACACACTGGGCTCACCGTCACGTACGTGGACCTATAATCCAAGTACTTCCATAGTAACTGGCCCAATGGTTAGTGGGGTGTATGATTCATGGAAGTTGCTCAACGGCGGAACTGCAACGCAAAATTGGTATAAATATAATCCTGCAACCCCAGCAGTACTCGGTGCGCATTGGATTTATTACCCAGCGATTAATGTTTGGTATGATCCTGCCAATGCAATTCGTTGGCGGTATGATCCGCTAACGCTGACATGGGGAAGTGTTGCGGTAAGTAATGCTTATAAAACAGTCTGGCGCTTTGATGAGTATGCACAAACATGGGTGTTAGTAGCGGGTACGCCACCGGCGCTTTCTGGCTACCAACCACCATCTGTAGCTCGGCAGGTAGCAAAAATTCGCACAAGCTTTGATTCTGCTTTGGCGTCAGGATTTCTTTCATTTGGGTCTATTGCAGGCTTAACCTTTGCGCGGCAAGATGATGGCACGTGGCTTGCCTCGAATACGAGCGAAGGCATGCGTATTGTGTATGATAATACGTTGGGCGATAGGCTTGCTATTGCAACATTAGTTCCACCAGCTGAACCATCATGGGTTGACGGTAAAATTGCATTTACTGCGGCAGTAGATGGTTCATGGAGTTGGGCTCATTCACTTAATCCATTTAATCCGATATCGTACAGTTACAACAGTAGTACTAAGATCTGGCAAAACCTGCTGAATGAATCAGAAAAATGGACGTACGATCCGGCAACTATCACCTGGACCAACGCGGATGAGACAGAAAGCTGGACGTATTCTTATAGCATGCGTCAGTGGACTAATGGTGATGTAACTATTACGTATGATCCGAGTAATGATACCTATTCAGGCGAGTCATATGATCTTATAAGTGACTCGTGGTCGAGTTTGCCAGAAGGTGTTTTACCGCCACGATTTGTGCCACAGTTTATGATTGCTCACCAAATACGACGTGCTTTAATTGTGTCACATGCGCTTTCTTCTTCGCCGAGTTTAACATGGTCATCGTCAACACAAGTGCTGAAGGGTGTCGATACTTTTGGTAATGGGACGGCTTCTTATAGTCCATTGGATCCTTGGCCGTATTACTGGAACGATAGTTCTGGCAAGAACCAAGTAACGTACAATAACACAACTGGTGCATGGGCGTGGTCTTTTAGTGATACTCGTTGGCAGTATACTTCTGCTCATAATCGTTGGATGCCTGATGGGGGAACCTTTGCTGATGGTTGGTACTATTTCGATGGCAGTGAGCCTTATTGGATCAGTGCCGCGAATAGTGCGAACAAGTGGTATAAGCACGGTTCTGGCCATACCTGGGTATATAACCCAACAACTACTGCTTGGTCTTATAATACAGCAACTGGATTGTGGACTACCGGTATCCAAGATTGGGGGTACGATTTTGCCAGTGGTGCGTGGTACGAAGTGACAGACCGTGGAATCTTGCCTCATAATTTCCCTCCATTAGCCCTCGTACAGCAGGTATTTTTACAGGGCATTGCTGCGGGGATAGAGACTTTTCTTGCTGATGCAGAAAATAGGGCTGTAAATGATCTTCCTACTGCGTATGAACATCCACTGTATGGTAATCGACCACTCATCGTTGGCGCTTCGTATAGACGCTATAACGCATCTTCTATTTTGGTTAATGCACCTGTACATTTTGATCGCGTGACATACATTCACAGTGACGTTTCTCGCAATCTTGGCGTGGTTCAAGCGCCAAGCGTAACGATGACGGCATTGCCGACTATTATTGGTGGCGAGCGAGCAGTTTTGTTTGGTGAGTCATATGGACCAAGTATTTCGTTGTGCAACAGTACTATTGCGTGCCAAGAGTCGCTGATAAGTGCTGGTGTGCGATGGAGTATTCATGAAAACAACGGAGATAGTGGTGAAAATGATAGCGCGAATGGCAATAATAGTTCTTCATTGCTTGCCTATTCTCGAGGTCGATCGTTGGATGCGTTGCATAGGCGAGGAGCGGTCTTCCAGCTTGGTTCTTCAGCAAATCGCATGAGTAACGGTACCCAGTCGGCTTTGCTTCGCGATGCCTTTATTGATGTGTATCGTAGTGCACTGACGCCAGGAGCAACGGCATTAATGCCGTCGACGATTGAGTTGGTGCTGAGCGATTTCCGTGAGCAAGATGTTTCAGCGCGAGATAAGGCAACACATGTTCTCTATTTAGCGCATAAATCGCGAATAAATATTGGTTGGCCATTACCGTTTGGGTCTACTGATGGGTATTCTCCATGGAATATTCCGTTAACGGGAGTGACGTTTGATGAGAGTAGAAAGTTTAATCCTGGGGTAACGGGTGGCGGTACGTTGCGAGTTGCTACTGATAGTTGGTGTGTAAGCGCTCGTGGAACGAATGGTTTACCGCCAGCACAGCCGGTTAATGGCGCCGATCAATCAGGGGTTGTCTATGTTGACTTCGGTGGTACCTTAATGGCTGATGCGTCTCGACGGCTGATTCTTGATACGCCGGTGGCTTTTGCACTGGGAAATGGTGCGCTCGCAGGATCAATAAATGTTCCCGCGGACCAGTTGATCTTGACAAACAACGCGCGCATACAGGGGTACGGGGCAAATTTTGCTTCTGCCGCTGAACTAACTGGACCGTATGCCGGTAATATTGTGCTACCAAAAAATACGTCTCACTTCGCAACAGGTAATCTGGTACAGTCGCCATCTCTTATTCAGGTCAAAGGGGGTTCGCGGCGTCGCAAAAAAACCGGTCATTCTCGTAAGCGATGAAAATTGCGGTTTCATTGACACCCTTGCGTTTGTCTCGATTATCATGCTAGCTGCTTCTTATTTTAAAAAAGGTGGTCGGTATGAAGGAAATGTTACGCAACTGTCTTTGGATGGTGGGTATTGGAATAGTGTGTGGAGTATCTCTTTTTGCAGAGCCATTAACTTTTTCGGGAACTGCGACATTTGATCCTACTGCTGATTATGATTTGGTTAATGGAAACACGCTTGTTTTTTCGAGCGGAACTGTTCACCTAGCGCCGCCGACTGGTTGCGCTTCTGATGCGCCGGGAGATCGCGTTATTGTGCTTACGGGGGCTAATGCGCACGCTTATATAAAGATTGGAGCGACTACTGGCTCTGGCTCAGTTACTATTAGCCCTGGGGTTAATCCAACATCGACCGAAGTGGCTCCAGCGATACTTGTTTTTGATGTAATAGAGCAGGGGTCGATTCTTGAGGTGCAGGTGCTGAATGATCTTATCTTTCAGTCAAATGGCTTAGTGCCCATGCATATTGGTGTTCGTGGCAAGGGGAAAGTGCAATTTCGCCTACCGTGCGGTAAAAACATTACACTGACTGGTGCTAACTGGCGCGTATTGATGGAGCAAAATTTAACAGAACAAAGAGCTGATTCTCAGCTTTCGTTTGACCGTTGGTCGCTTGATCCTGATGTTGATAACGGTGTTAATCTTGATACTTCTCTTCATTCAATTATTAGAATAGGTCAAAACAGCTCTTTTTCCTTTATTTCTCAGGTCAAGTCAGGACTTGTTTCCGATGCTCTTAACTATGGATATGGGTCAGTATCTTTTGATCCATCCAATAGTGGCACCGGTCGTATGATTTTGCAGATTGACAGTGGCAGTGCTCCGGTTGATTTTACTGATGGTGCCTTTATGATCTACGGTAGCTATGTGCTGGGAAGTGGAGTAAGTGTTACCGATGTACAGACGAGCGATATGCGTAACAATGTTACCTATAAATATCGTGCCGGTATTAATGCCGCTATGCGTATCGGTGATGCGTTGGTGCGTGCTGCATATTCAGATACGACAATACCAACACTGCATACGTATCTGAATGACCCGCTTAATAATCGGGGGTTGGTTGTATTAAACTACAATAATTCTTATCCACTCCTTGCAAATAACTATGATCAAACAAGAGCTTCGTATGCAGGGGATTTGAGCACGTTGGTTGGTGGGCTTATAAGCTCACAGTGGTTTGTTGCTAACACGGTACAAAATGGTTTTGTACTTGGTAACAACGGTACTCTGGAAATAGAGAACAATAGATTTCTTGATTATTTTGCATGCCGTACTAACGCCTCTTCTGCTAACTTTCCTAAAGATGGTGTTCATGTACCAACGGGAGCCACTGAAAGTGGTAGTACGCATGCCCCCGATAAGGTAAAACTGCATAACCCATCAGCATTCATTATCGATGGCAATGCGTTTCGTAAAACAGGTACCACCGCGGCACAAGATCCTTTCTTCGAGTACGATGCAACTGATACGGCGCAGATTATTTTGCGCGGCAATGCTGGGATTGTAGCGCGTGTTGCCGCGGACAATGTTTCTGGTGCTTTGCTGACTGGTTCTACAGGCGATCACGCGCTTGGCCTCACCCTGGATACGCACGGAATGCATTCTGCTGGATTTTCGGGAAAGTATCTTGGCGGCACCATTGGTCAAGCATCGTATGATGGCTTTAGTGTTTTGATGCTTGATGATGATGGGGCTATTGCTCCAGAAATTTCATACAATGGTGAAGTTGCTATTGATATTGAAGGCCAAGTGACCGTTACATCTACCGCGACATTTGATCAAACAGTTGCTGCAGGAGGATATATTAATGTACCAACATTGCTGCTTGGACATGATGGTCGCGAGCTTGCGTATAAGGTAAGTTCTACGCTTCTTGCAAATGATTTTTCTCGGCCGTTGCCGTTGAACGGGTATCTTTATCCGCGTTACAACAACAGTCAAATCCTCGTTAACGATATTGTAACTCTTGATACCGTAAGGTTAATTCATAATGATGTCGGTCGCGATGTTTCTTTTATTGGTACAGGTAATGCAGTACCTGCGGTTGTTGGTGGTGAATTACCGTCACTTATAATTGCAACCAAGCTGTTTTTTGATCCTGCGTATTGGGTGCTTGATTATACCGGATCACCTATTTACCTTATTAACAGCACTATAGAGTGTCACGAAAGTTTTGTGAGTGCCGGTGTTCGCTGGGTTGTGCGAGATAATTTGATTGATTATGATCATGGTGTAGCACAAGGCTTGTCTGATGAGGAGATGATAGCGAGTGGCGATAACATTTCTTCTATTACGTTGTACAACCGTGGTCATGCATATGATCTTGAGTTAAGTGGTTTAGGACGCTATTTTCAACTTGGGTCGCGACTTAATACCATGGCAGATGGTGTTACGCTTGATCCGCTGGTAACCAAAAATGGTATATACCCGCAAAGTTCGTTACGCGATGCATTTATTGATGTGTTTCGTCAAAATCCACTGCCAGCAGCGCTGGTGAATTCTCAAACGGATCCTGAGGGTGTGATAAAGCTTTCGATTACGACTGCTGCTGAGACCGGCGTGCCGGCTGAAGAGCGAGCGATTCAGGCCATACATATTGCTGATCGCTCGACGGTAAATGTTGGATGGGCTGCAGGGCAGTATCAAACGCCGCAGCGCGATACGTTTGTTCAGGTTGATAGCAACTTTGCGCCGTGGGAGTTTTCGTCTGATGTCCTGCAGCAAGTAATTATAGATGCTTCATTTACGAATTCGAGTGCTTTTTTACCCTACGCAAATGGTGGAGGTGTTCTTGAGTTTGCGGGAGATAATGTATATGTGAGCGGGGCAGGTCGCTATGATAGTAGTGGCATTATTTCGCCAGCAGGCAACGAACTTATTCCGCGTAATGCACGTGACGTTGGCGGCATTTTGTATGCTAATTTTGGCGGTACCATAACAGCAAGTGGTGGGCACGATATGATACTTGATACCGTTATTGGACGCCGTACCTGTGCAATTCCTGAAGGCGCAGGTATTGTAAGCATCCCGGAGGACCAATTTATATTCCAGTCGCATGGTCGGGTGGAGACCTGCGGTTTTGATCCTATCGCAAATGCGAGCCCTCGTTTGGTAAATCAATATGGAAAAAATCCAATTGTTGCTGTTAATGTTAACTTACTGGAAACGCCAAGTACTTTTGAGCCAGTTAAAGGAATTGAGCGACGTGCTCCTGCTCGTCATTGGCCGTATAGTGGTCGCGCTATTACACGATCGACGGACTCGGTGACGGTGCCGGTAACTATGCCAAGTTCTGGCATGATGGTTATGGCTAGTGGTGATACTGTTGATCAGGCACAGGTGTTTGGCTCTACTCGTGCTAAACCATTTCATTTGTACATGAGCGGTGATGGTACCGGTTTTTCTCGGGTACGAGAATTTGTCACTATGACTTCTGATCCGGTAGTGTTGGGTGAAGGAATGTTTGGTGCGTTATTCCTTGATAATGGTGCGCGCATTGGGCTTGGTAGCAGATCGTGGAATGCAAATTCGGTGAATGCATGGAATCAGCTAGGGCTTGATAAAGTGACAATTTATCCGAACGGGAATGGTGTCGTTGATTTGAACTCTGATATTTTGATTACTGATAAATTACCCCTTATTGCGACAGAAAATTTTGGTAACGGTGCAACTCCGCATCAATTGGTGTTTTATTCTGATGTTCCCCGTGAAATACGGGTTCCTGCCAATGGTGAAATCGATCTGAGCTCATTTTGTCGTGGCGCTGTTGGGACTGATGGTACCCCGTTCCAGCAAATTGTTTTCAGTGGCGAAACGCGATTGGTGCTTGAACCGGGAGCAAAAATTCGTTTTCCGAATGCGGTGACGCATGTTGGTCCAGCGTTACGGTTTATCGATAACAGCCAGTTGGTGATTATGAGTAACTTGCAAACCGACGCAGAGCGTTGGGTCTGGGCTACTGGTAATCCAATTCAGTCATTTGATAATTTGCGCGTGAAGTTCTTGGGGATAGGACATATTATTCTCGATGGCAAGTCAAAAATGACTGTTTACGACAATGCCCTTGTAGGGGTAGAGTCAGATGCGCAAACGTATACGACTGATATAACAATAAATATTGTGCAAGATGCCCAGATGCTGATTGGAGATACGTCGAAAAATGGTGGTTCATTCCAGGTTGGTAATATCCTTGATGGGGGTCTTGACGGTACAAATGCGCGCACTGTTGTTGGTGCCCAGGAAACGCATATAAACTTCTCCCTCATTGTGAATGGCGATAATGCACTGTGTCGTATTGGACGCAACGGGTTCTTTGGCTTGGGTGCTGGTATTGTAAATAAGGTTGCAAATCCTAACGGTACAACGCCAAACCCAACAACCGATCCTGATAGTGGGCCCTTTAACCCATGGCAAGTACAGTCGTTGTGGAACGTGAAAAATATTTCGTTGCGTGTGTTGAGTGGTTACTTCGATCATAATCAAATCTTTGATGGATCGGCCACTTCTAAATATGGCTCAGTCTTTGCTATTGGACCAATTGATTACAATACCACCGATGTCACCGATCCGATGAATGGTGGCAAGTACACTATTGTCCTTGGCGATCCGACAAAGTCATTTATTCGCGGTGGCGGGAATTTAGTTTTTGTTGATGCGGGTATTCCACAAGATACGCCATTGTCGCTTAATATTTGGAGTGATTCTGCCTATCTTACCGGTACGAATGATAGTGGTAAATACACTATCCTTGCCCCAAGCAACATGATTTATACCTACACCACGCCAACTGGTTCTCCTACTAATCCAACAGGCCAAGAAGTAATTACGGTAACGGTACCAACGCTGAGTAGTCCTTCAACGCCGACAACCTATACTTTCCAAAGTTCTGCAGTGACCGGGGCAGTGAGTGGCGCGGCCGATACACAAGGAGCTGCATTGGTTGAGTTATATAATGATTTAAGTATGCCAATTTATGGTGGATATAAAGCGAAATATGTACCTGCGGGACCGAATGGTAACAGTGTGCTGACAAGCTACTTGGTACCAAATCCATCTGATGCAACAGTAGCAACTATCGTGCGGGCTACGGTTGCCAGTGCAAAGGATAATTTTGGGAATGTAGTGTCGCCTCAGCAAGCATTGGCGAGCGGGTATTTTGTAGGTTCAAGCCCTTCTGGAGGGGTGACAAGTGGCGCACCGGAAACATATCGCATTAATCGATACTAAGAGGCTGGTGTTATGAAAAGGAGAGAGCAGTGATTGGAAAAATAAAACGCATTCTGATGCCAGGTGTGTTGGTGGTGTGTATGTCGCTTGGTGTATTGGCGAGAGAGTTTCGTGCACCGCTTGTTGTGGGCCAAGGCGGGTGGGATTTTGACCCGAGAGAAAAATCTCAGTGGCATATTACAAGCGATGTTGACTGGTATAGTCGCACTGCGCATCGCGCTTTTGGTTCGTTTGGGCTGAAGGCGGGGGAGTTGTCTACGCTCTTTTTCAACGCCGATACGTTTCGTATGAGCCAAATATTTGAGCATTGTTTAGTTGCGCACAACACCGAATTTTATAATCCCTTTATGCGTATTATGCTCATGCAGCCGCGCGTTGAGTATTATGAAAATGGTATGAATCTTTCTATGAATCTTTCGCGGACTGTGTTTGATGGCAAGGGGTCTTGGGGAATTCGTGTGAAGGCGCCAATACGTGCCATTGATACGGTGCGAAAAGATACTGAATCTCGTCGTGATTCACAAACGGAAGAAGTTGCTCGCTTTCAAATTAATCAGGTGGCAAGTACCCAAGTTGGGTTTGCCTATCGGCTCGACTTTCTTGAAGCAATTCCGACAACTGATTTTTCCACTTCACGAGTAAATTATGCCGCGGTTGATGGTTCTAATACATACATCGATATATTTGCTGAAGATCCACGTAATGGCGGCGCCGGAGCAGTGTATGTGCCAGAAGGAATGGTTCCACGCCCGACGAAAGTTGGTATTTTGTATACCTCAACGTTTGGTGCTCCTGCGTTGCCGGCGTCGCTTACTGGGCTTGATGAAAAAACTACTTATGCTTTTGGAAATGGGAGCTTTTCTGGGCTTGCCGATTCTGCTGCGATAAATACACCAACGCGGGTAGCAAATCAGGATAAAAAAGCGACGGTATGGGTTACTTCGACTCATGAAGTCGGCGGTGCCTATCATGGATCTGGTACGGCTACCGGCAGTATTAGTAGTGGTATTAAAGATTACATTTCAAGTTTCAATGCAAATACTCATCAGTGGTTGTATGAGCGTGGATATATATTTCAAACGACACGCCAAGTTGGGTTAGGCGATATTGATCTTGAGGCTTACTACGACCACTCGTTTGGTGATCGCATTGTGGGGGGCGTGAGCGCCTTATTGCGATTGCCAACCGCATGTGGTAGTGGCTCGGATGAAGGGAATTACACAGGCAACCCGTACCGGTCTCATACCGGAAATGGACGCCATTTTGAAATAGGAACGGGCATTCATTTGAATGCCGAGACTCGCTCGTGGCTAATGATACATGTTGATGCGGAGTATCGTTTTGCACTTGCCCGCACAGAAAAAACGTGTGGGACGCCAGTGGAATCGATGATTAAAAATATCGGTTCGGTTCAGCTGGCTGATGTGAGTTGGCATTCGGTTGTAGCAAATGGCGAGCTTCATTTCTGCCATCCACAAACAACTGACATTACCGGCTATATTGGCTACCAATTTTATTGGAAGAGGAAAGATACCGTTCGTTTTACCTCAAGCACCGTTGATTCATGGCTTGGCGCGAAGTACAGCTCTACGACACAGGATTATACGGTGGATAATAGCATAGCGCTTGATAACAATCTCGCGGCGGCTAATACAGAGCAATTTGCCAACCGGGTCAAAGCCGGGGTTGTGTACCATCTTTCTGACTGGCTTAGCATCCGAACCGGAGCGGCTCTTACGTTTGCTGGTCAAAATATGCCAAAAGAAGCCGATGTATACGCCGGTTGTCGGGTTACGTTTTAAGTTGAGCCTGGGCTAGGCCTCCCTGTTGTTTTATTTTGGTAGAGTTGTGACACTATCACGTTGGTAAGGCCAGTGCTGCCCAATCCCTTGTTCTTTTTGGCCCAAATAGTATAGAATAAAGCCTATGCAGTAATTTTTATGGGAGCTTTTATGAACATCAAGCATCAGCGCTTACTTTTTCTGGTAGTAGCGGCATCACTTATTACAGGCATTGTTCAATCTATTCCGGATACCACTGGTACGTCAGCAGAGCCTTCGACATTTGCCAAAGTTAGCACCCATCTCAAAAAAAATCGCCACGGGTACGCTGCCGGTCTTGGCCTTATCGGCGCCTTAAATCTGGTCGACTTATTTGCAAAGGGTAAGTTGAAAAAGTCTTATTTTAAGAAGATGTTAGCTCGAGAAAACCGTGGGACAACGATGCGTTTGCTGTGGGCAAGCTTGCTACCATTTCTTGCTGCTGGTGTGGTGGAGCTAAACGGTCGCGGATACTCAGAGGAAGAGGAAAAGCCTCAGGGTGCTCTTGTAGTTCCACCCAGTGTTGACGCCGAAGACGATGATGCTGACAGCGACAGTGATGCATTAAGCACTGTGACAGAACCAGACTTCAGTAGTCGGATAAATAGTCCAGTTAACAATTCCCAAGGGTTTGAATCGCAAAGCGAAAAAGTTGAATCTCCGGTGGTAGAAGCGCAAGAGGAACCTGCACCAGTCGTGCTTGCAGCGTCTACGAAAGTGGTTGATCCCTCTCATGGCCGCTCTTCTCGAGAAGAGCGCGTTGCGAGTGAACCAAAAATGCCATCAAAACCTTCGCTCGCTGCGACATTAGCTGTTCCTTCAGCAGCGGGAGGTTCTACTTCTCAAGCCCGAATTTCGGAACTAACTGTGGAGAGACGCGCACCTTCATTCGTGCCATTAAAACCTGTGTCTTCTGAGATACCAGCTGTTCGTCCAGTAGTGGTAAGTTCTACTTCTCAAACGAGTGATGAAAATTTGGGTGAAGCAACCCCGCTCTCACCACTAGCTGCGAATGTTGTTGCGACTAGATTAGAATCTCCGGTGGTGTCCGTAGAGCAGCCTTCAGTTGCAGCTGCGGGAGTGGTTGTTTCTTCGCCTCAAGAAGTGGCAGCCCGTTCCGAGTCAGGCGTTGCTTCAGGAGAAGAGTTGAGAAAAGATGAGCGAGTGGAAGGAGAAGGAGGTTCTGCTGCTCAAGAGAATCGCGAAGATTCACCTGAAAAGGCCCTCGCTAGACTGATTGATAAGGCTCATGAGATGGGCGGCGAAGGCGGATTCATTTCTCTGAGTGCAGACCTCTTTCAGGTGTTTAAATATTATCAAGAAGTATCCAAACGTTGGAATAATCTCTACGGGGAAACGTACGGCATACTGCCGCTTGAAATTAAAGAAGGAGGGGGGGGGGAGTTGCGTGTTGCCTTGGAAAATGCCATGGCAGCGAGCGCAGAAGGCCAGCCCGCTCGTAATCAGCAGGTGCACAAAATGGCTACGAAACTCAGTCAGCAGTTTAGCCGTAGGGAAGGTGATGATATGACTCCTCACATAGCTGCTGTTTTTCAAGTAATTCGTGCTATTGAAGAATTAAAAAATAGGTCTTTTGCAAATGATGCTGAGAAAAAAACGGTAGTTGAGGCGACGCGTGAGGAGAAAATACAAAGTTTGCGCGAGCTTGGGTATGAATCTGATCACATTGAACCCCTCGTAGAATCCCTTGAAAAAGAGTTTAAGGATCTTCTACCTTCTGCACCATCTTTAGCGTCAACTACGAATGTTGTGACTAGACCAGTCTCTCCGGTGGTGCCTGTAGCGCTTGCACCGTCTGCTTCGAAGAGCCTTATGTCTCAAGAAATGGCAGTCCCTTCTTCCGGCAATTTGCCTCAACAAAAGGATATCTTTAAGAAACCTGTGCACTCGGTGACACCAGTGGATCTTTCAGCAGCGGGAGGTTCTTCTGCTCAAGCCCTACTCTCAGCACCAGCTGCGAATGTTTCGACTATACCCGCATCTCGGGCGGTGCCCGTAGCGGAGTCTTCAGCTGCAGCCTCGGTTTCGAGTGATGGTTCCTCGGTTACCATTGTTTTTAG